>NZ_BOMM01000016.1 GCF_016862195.1 Paractinoplanes ferrugineus
GGGCGCCCGCCGTTATGCCGGGCGGAAGCTGTCGAAGACCAGTTGAAGATCGTCGCGGGCGCCCGACCAGGCGGCGTCGGTGGTCTGCCAGTAGAAACCGTAGGCCTGCTTCTTCGACGTCACCACGCCCCGATTGTTGACGTGCTGGCGGGTGCCGCCACGGTCGAAGGTGAACTCCCAGTCGGCCGCCTTGAGGAAGTACTTCACCTCTTTGATGTGGATCTCGTGGTAGTTCGGGAAGTCGCCGCGCGCCACCCGGTAATCGGCCTTGCCGCGCCAGTCACCGACCGGATCCCACTGCGGACTCTTGGTCTGGTCGACGCCGAAGACCCGCCCCGGCGCCCGGAAGTAGACCATGCTGCCCTCTTTGGACCGGGTCCAGCCGGTCGGAACGTAGACCTGGAAGCCTGTCGGGTCGCGGTAATCGGTCCAGCCCGCCGGAAGCGCCGGCCGGCCGGCCGCCTCGCCCGCGGGGGCCGGGGACGAGGCGGCGGGCGACGGGGCGCCGGAAGAGGGGGTGCCGGAGGAGGGGGCGGAGCTGACAGCGGAGGGTGACGGCGAGGCGGTGGCCGGGGCCGACGAGGCTTGCGTACGCGGTGCAGCCGGCGCCGCCGTGCCCGGCTCGTCCTTGTCGGACCGCATGGTCGTCCACGCGAACACACCGGCGACGAGAAGGAGCACCACCAGCCCGGCCGCGATCAGCGGGGCCGGTTTCCGCGACTTCGTCGACCGCTCGTCCCGCGGCCCCGCCGGTGGTGCTTCGCGCGGCACTTCCGGGAGCGAGGGGGCGCCCGGTAGTGACGGGGCATCCGGGAGTGACGGGGCATCCGGTAGTGACGGGGCATCCGGGAGCGCCGACGCCGGCGCCTCGGGCCGGGCCTGCGCCGAGGTGGCCGGCGGGGACGCCTTCAGTCGTGCGGTTCGGGCCGGCTTGCGCTGGCGTGGCACCGAGGTCAGGGCCACTTCGAGCAGCCGCTGGGCCTCCTCGGCCTGAAGGCGCGCACCGGGAGACTTGCGCAGCAGCCCCCCGATCACCGGCCCGAGCTCCCCGGCGTGCGGCGCCGACTGCGGCTCCTCGGAGACGATCGCGGTGATCGTCTCCATCACGTTGTGCCCGGTGTAGGGCGCGTGTCCCTCCACCGCCGAGTAGAGCGTCGCGCCCAGCGACCACAGGTCACCGGCCTCGCTGGTGTCGCCGTCGACCACTCGTTCCGGGGCCATGTACTGCGGTGAGCCCAGCACCAGGCCGGAACGGGTGGCGATGCTGTCGTCGTCGACCGCGGCCACCCCGAAGTCGGTCAGCACCACCCGCCCGTCATCGGCGAGCAGCACGTTCGCCGGCTTGACGTCGCGGTGCCGCACCCCCGCCGCGTGCGCCGACCGCAGCGCCGCGAGCACGGCGATCCCGATCTCGGCGACCCGTTTCGGCGGCAGCGGCCCATCGGTGTCGATGACCTCCTGCAGCGAGCGGGACGGGATGTACTCCATGACGATCCACGCCCGGCCCTCGGACTCGAACGTGTCGTAGACCCGGGCGACCGACGGGTGGGCGAGCCGGGCCGCGGCCCGGCCTTCCCGCAGCATGTGGTTCCGCAGGGCCTCCTGGTCGGCCTCGATCAGTTCCGGGGGAAGCAGAATCTCCTTGAGCGCCACGTCGCGCCCGAGGACCTCGTCCCGGGCCTGATAGACACGCCCCATGCCGCCCGCACCGAGAATCCGGCCCAGGCGGTAGCGATCGTGGACCGCCTCCGCAGTCATACGGGCCGATTTACCCGAGCGGGCGTCAGTTCACTCTCCCCCGCGCCGACGTCTTCGGCACCGATCCGCGCCGTACCCTGGTCGCCCAGGGTGACCGATGCCGCGGTGACGCCGGGACGGATCGAGAAGGCCGCGCCGCCGGCGGTGTAATCGCCGAAGAAGCCCCGCACGGTGACCACACCGTCGGCGGACGTCCGCATCTCGGTCGGCGGCAGCCACCACTCCCCCTTGATCAACCCGGCCAGGGCGTCGTAGGAGGGTTTGCGGCTGCCGTCGGCGCGCAGCAACCCGACCGGTGCGCCCAGCCAGGCCCCGTCGTCGGTGAGACCCCAGTAGTTGATCGACTGGACCGCCGGGTGCGCGACCAGCGAGCGGTAGTGCCGGACGATCTCCTCGGCCTGCCGCTGCTCGCCCTCGGGCGTGCTCGGCCAGGACGGGATCCGATAGTCGTTGAGGTCCTCGATCTCGGGCGGCATCAGGTGCCCGGAGACCAGTGTGGTCTCGGTCAGGTGCAGCGGCAGGCCGAAGCGGGCGAACCGGTCGAGCGTGTGCCGCATCCGCTCCTCGCCGTGGTAGCCCTGGTGCATGTGGGTCTGCAAACCGATCGCATCGATCCGGATGCCGGCCTCCAGCACACCCTCGATCAGGCACTCGTACGCCGAGGTCAGGTCGAAGTCGTTGAGCACCAGGGTGGCGCCCGGGTTGGCCGCCCGCGCCTGTTCGAACGCCATCCGCACCATCGCGATCCGGCCCCGGTCCCAGGCCAGCGGCGTGATCGCGTTGGGCCCGTTGGCGAACACCGGCATGATCACCGCCTCGTTCACCGCGTCCCACACGTCGATCAGACCGGCGAAGCCGCTGACCAGGTCCCGGATCCGGGCCTTGAGCAGGGTCGACACCTCGTCGAGCCCGAGCCCGAGCAGCCAGTCGGGTTGCACCGTGTGCCAGACGAGCGGATGCCCCTTGACCGTGACCCCCCGCTCGGCCAGCCAGCTCGCGGTCGCGGTCAGTCGCCGGGTGTCCGGTTCCCCGCGCCGAGGTTCGTAGCCGCCCCAGTAGAACGGCAGCGTCGCGGTGTTGAACAGACCCAGCCAGGCATCGCCGAGCACGTCGAGCCCGAGCCGCTCGCTGCCGCCGGACCGGGCCGGGCCGGCCGGACCGCCGACCAGCTCGACGAAATCGAACCCGATGTTGCCGAACGCGAAGTCGTGCCGCTGCTGCGCCACCGTGACCGCCCGGTCGGCGTGCGGGCGGCCGTCCGGTCCGAGCACGGTCAGTGCGGTCTCCCCGATGCGGTGCTTCATTCGACGCCCTCCTGAACGAGACTTCCAGCGACCGTTGTCGACGCTTCGAGAGGAACCTGTCCATGCTGCACACCGACTCCGCGCCGCTGAGCGTGCTCTACCTCGGCGGAACCGGCACGATCAGCACCTCCTGCGTACGCCTCTCGGTCGAGTCCGGCATGCGTGTGACCGTACTCAATCGAGGCCGCCGGGAACCGCCCGCCGGAACCGAGACCCTGATCGCCGACGTCGCGGACGAGGCCGCGCTGGCGGCCGCGCTCGGCGACCGCACGTTCGACGCCGTGGTCAACTTCCTCTCCTTCGACGCCGGCGACGCCCGCCGCAAGGCCGCCCTGTTCGCCCACCGCGCCCGGCAGTACGTGCACATCAGCTCCGCCTCGATCTACGCCAAGCCGGTCCGTCAGGTGCCGATCACCGAGTCGACCCCGACCGGCCCGAACCCACCGCTGCCCTACGCCACCGCGAAATGGGAGGCCGAGCAGGCGCTGCTGGGCCTGCCGGTGACGATCGTGCGGCCGTCGCACACCTACGACGACGCCAATCCCCCGCTGCCGGGCGGGTGGGCGACCGTCGACCGGATCGCCCGCGGCGAGACCATCCCGGTGCACGGCGACGGCACCTCGCTGTGGACGCTGACCCACGCCGAGGACTTCGCGCCGGGCCTGGTCGGGCTGCTCGGCAACCCGCGCGCGATCGGCGAGACCTTCAACATCACCGGCTCCGACGTCTACACCTGGGACCAGATCTACACGATCGTCGCCGAGGCGCTGGGGGTCGAGGCGAACCTGGTGCACGTCGCGTCGGAGATGTTCCCGCTGGTGGCACCCGAGTGGTTCTGGTCCGGCGAGATGGTCGGCGACCTGGGGCACAGCGCCGTCTTCGACACCACCAAGATCCGTACCTTCGTGCCCGGTTTCGCCCCGCGGCTGACCTTCCACCGCGCTGCCGCCCGGATGGCCGCATGGCGCCGGGACAATCCCGCCCGGCCGGCCGCGGACGACACCGACGCGGTGCTCGACCGGATCGTCGCGGCCTACCACGCCGCCCGGGAGGTGTTCGCCGCCGGCTCCGGCACCCACTAGTGTTCTCCCTGCTCATACCGTTCGTCGACGCACCCTGGTAGGACCCGCCATGATCACGAGAATCGGTCTTCTCGGCGGCGCCGGCATCGCCGGCGCCGCCATCCTGCGGCCGGTGCGCCGCCGCGACGACGTCGTGGTCACGGCGGTCGCCTCCAGATCCCATTCCGAGGTGTACGCGTCGGAGCACGGCATCGAGCGGGCCTACGCCGACTACGCGGCGTTGCTCGCCGACCCCGAGGTGGACCTGGTCTACAACGCGTTGCCGCCGTCGATGCACGCCGACTGGACCGTCGCGGCGCTGCGGGCCGGCAAGGACGTGCTCTGCGAGAAGCCGTTCACGATGAACGCCGCCCAGGCCCGCCGCGTCGTCGCCGCCGCCACCGAGACCGGCCGCCGCGTCATCGAGGCGTTCCACGACCACTACCACCCGCTGAGCGCCTGGGTCCGGCAGGCGGTCACCGAGGGCATCCTCGGCCGCGTCCACCACGCCGAAGCCGTGTTCACCGGCGCCAACCCCTACGCCCCCGGCACCCTGCGCCACGAGCCGGAGCTGGGCGGCGGCGCCCTGATGGACCTCGGCTGCTATCCGGTCCACTGGCTGCGTTCGATCTTTCCGGGTACGCCCACCGTCCGCACCGCCACCGCCACGAGGAACCCCGCCGGCGCCGACATGTCCATGCGAGCCGAACTGACCTTCCCCGGCGACGTGGCCGCCACCATGACGGCGAGCATGGCCGACGACGTGACCCTGAAGTCGGCCCTGACCCTCACCGGCGAACGCGGCACCCTCACCGTCGACAACGTCGTCTTCCCGTCCAACGGCCACAGCATCCGTCTCGAGGTCGACGGCGTCCCGCACGTGTCCACCGTCGCCGGCCGCACCACCTACGACCATCAGCTCGAGGCCGTCCTGGCGGCCCTGCGCACCGGCTCCCCGCTGCCCACCGAGGGCGACGACCCGGTCGCCAACATGGCGGCGATCGACGCGATCTACGCGGCGGCCGGCTTCGCCCGCACCTCCTGGACATAGCGGCCGGCCGGCTCTCGGGTGGTGGACACCCCGTGGCGGGTCGTCCACTATGGCTCGATGACCGAACCGTACGACGTCATCGTGGTGGGAGCCCGGTGCGCCGGGTCGCCGCTGGCCATGTTGCTCGCCCGCCAGGGCCATCGCACGCTGCTGGTGGACCGGGCGACGTTTCCCAGTGACACGGTGTCCACCCACGTGATCCACCCGCCGGGCGCCGACGCGCTGCGCCGCTGGGGGCTGCTCGACCGGGTGGCGGCTACCGGGTGCCCGCCGGTGGGGCGTTACTCGTTCGACTTCGGGCCGGTCACCCTGGCCGGGGCGCCGGGCACGGCCGAGTCGCCGTACGCGTACGCCCCCCGCCGTACGCTGCTCGACCAGATCCTGCTCGATGCCGCTGCGGCGGCGGGTGCCGAGGTGCGTGCCGGTTTCGTGGTCGAGGAGCTGATCTTCGACGACGACGGGCGGGTGACCGGCGTACGTGGTGGTGGCGGGGTGAGCGAGCGGGCGCGCGTGGTGGTCGGCGCGGACGGGCGCAACTCGGTGGTTGCCAGGGCGGTCGGGGCGAAGTCGTACGAGGATCATCCGCCGCTCACCGTCGGTTACTACTCGTACTGGAGCAACCTGCCGACGGACACCTTCGAGGCCTACAGCCGGCCCGGTCGTGGCTGGGCCGTGTGCCCGACCAACGACGGCTTGACCATGGTGGTCGGGGGCTGGCCGCACGCCGAGCTGGCCGCGCACCGCGACGACGTCGAGGCGACGCTCACCGAGACGTTCGCGCTGTCGCCGGAGTTCACCGAGCGCATCCGGGACGCCAAGCGGGAGGAGCGGATCGTCGGCGCCACGGTGCCCAACTACTTCCGGGTGCCGTTCGGGGACGGCTGGGCGCTGGTCGGCGACGCCGGCTACAGCCGCGACTTCATCACCGCGCAGGGCATCACCGACGCGTTCCTGGACGCCGGGGAACTGGCCCACGCTCTCGACCGCACCCTGCGGGGCGAGCCCGGCGCGCTGGCCGGCTACCAGGCCCGCCGGGACGCCCGCGCGATGCCGCACTACCAGATGACGCTCGGGATCGCCTCGCTCCAGCCGCCCGACGAGCAGATGATCCAGCTGGTCGGCGCGATCGCCGGCAACCAGCCGGCGATGGACGCGTTCGCCCGGCTCAACTCGGGGGTGACGTCACCGCCCGAGTTCTTCGCCCCCGACCACATCGGCCGGCTCCTCGGCGGTTCGTGACGCGCTCAGCGTGAACCAGATCGAGGAACCCTCGGCGACCTCGAGGTCGAGCCAGATGCGCCCGCCGTGGTACTCGACGATCTTCTTCACGATCGCCAGACCGATACCGGTGCCCTCGTACGCGTCCCGCGGATGCAGCCGCTGGAAGATGACGAACACCTTGTCGGCGAACTCGGCCTCGATGCCGATGCCGTTGTCCCGGACGTTCACCGCCCAGTCGTCGCCGTCGCGTTGCGCGGTGACCCGGACCACCGGCGGCACGTCCGGGCGGCGGAACTTCAGGGAGTTGCCGACCAGGTTGACGAAAAGCGTGGTGAGCAGCGGCTCCTCGCCTTCGACGGCGGGCAGGCCGGACCAGACGACCTGGGCGTCGTCGGTGCGGTGCTCGAGCTGCGAGACGGCGTCCTCGACCACCCGATCGAGCTCGACCCGTTTGAAGCCGGTCGTCATCCGGCCGATCCGGGAGAACGCCAGCAGGTCGTTGATCAGGCGCTGCATCCGGGACGCCCCGTCGACCGCGAACCCGATGTACTGGTCGGCCCGCTCGTCGAGCTGCCCCGCGTAACGCCGTTGCAGGAGCTGGCAGAAGCTGGCCACCTTGCGCAGCGGCTCCTGCAGGTCGTGCGACGCCACGTAGGCGAACTGTTCGAGGTCGCGGTTGGACCGGGTCAGCTCCTCCGCTTTGGCCTCGACCTCGGCGCGGGCGTCGCGGACCACGGTCAGCTCGGCCGCGATCCGCCGGCGCATCCCGTCGACGTCGGCGGCGAGGCTCACCATCTCCGGCGAACCGGAGCTGGTGATCCGCCGATCGAAGTCGCCGTCGGCCACCTCCCGCACGTGCGACGCCAGCTCGGTCACCGGCCGGGTGATCAGCCGGTCGAGCAGGAGCAGCAGCAGCGCCCCCACCAGGGCCACGATGACCGCCGCCGCGATCACCAGGGTGAGCAGCACCGACCCGGTCCGCCGGGCGGCGCCGGCGGCCTCGTTGCGCAACGCCAGGATGTCGGCCTGCAACCGGTCGACGGCCGCCCGTACCGCGTCGAACCGGGCGGTGGCGGCGGCCTCGTCGGGCTGCCGGGTGCCGGCCGGGTCGCCGATCACCGGTTCGGCGACCGTGCTGCGCCACTCCCGCGAGCGCAGTCGCACGTTCGCCAGGTCGGCCGCGATCGACGCGCGTCCGCCGGAGCCGTTCAGCCGTTCGATCTCGGCGACCAGCAGTGCCTCGGCCGCCACCCCGCGCTGGTACGGCTCGAGGTTCTTGTCCGAGCGGCTCAGCACGTACCCGCGGATGCCGGTTTCCTGATCGAGGTACGCCGAGTACAGCTCCTGCCCGGCGACCCGCATCGGGCCGGTCTTGTCGAGGATCGTGTCGAGGTGCCCGTTCACCGCCGAGGCCGTGACCACCGCGAACACCCCGATCCCGGCGAGCACGATCCCGGCCACGGTGAACAGCGCGGTCACCCGGCTGCGCAACGTCCACGAGCCCGCACGCAGACGACTCATCAGCACTTCCCTCGGTAAAGTTGCGAGGAGTATCACCTACGGTCATCAGTGCTCATCTGCCGGAGGGCAGCCACGGCACCGGTGTCATGATCGGCGGATGACGACAACCCTCGACGGTGTGGACGCCCTGCTGGAACGAGCGCGCGAGGGCGTGCGCCGGCTCGACCCGCACGAGACCCGCGCGGCGGTCGCGACCGGTGCCCTGCTGATCGACACCCGCACCGACCGGCAGCGGGCCCGGCAGGGTGACCTGCCCGGCGCCATCGTCATCGACCGCACCGTCCTCGAATGGCGGCTCGACCCCCGCTCCCCCCACCGCATCCCGGAAGCCACCGACCCCGACCGCCAGATCATCGTGGTCTGCCGCCAGGGCTACAGCTCCAGCCTCGCCGCCGCCAGCCTGCGCGCCATCGGCCTGCCCCGGGCCACCGACCTCACCGGCGGCGCCGAAGCCTGGCTGGCCGCCGGCCTGCCCACCACGCAGGACCCCGCCGACATCCGCGAATAGCCACCCGCCGGCACACCGCCCGGCCTGCGCGCCCCCACCCCACCCCGCCCCGCGCTCCGGCCTGCGGGCGCCGGCCTGCGGGCGCCCGGCGCGCGGGTGCCGGCGCGCGGGGCGCGACGCAGGACGGGGCGGGGCGCGGGTGCCGGTTGCGGCTCGGCGTCAGCCGGCGCCGAACCACCGTGCCCAGCGTCGGGCTCAGCCCGGATGCGGGTCGGCCGCTGCACGCCGAAGCGACCTTTTGCGGCTTTCGTCCCGCGCAGATTGCGGTCACGGTCTAGAGCCCCCGCGCAGGACCGTTGCCACAATGACCTGGTCGTTCACCCGAACCCGGGCCCCGCCCCGAACCCGGGCCCGATCGCGAGGGTCCGTTCGCCGCGTTCCGGATGACGATCAGCGACCTGAGCACCAACGTCGAGGAGGGCCCGTGCCATGTCGATGACAACAATTGAACAACCCGATCCGTGTCATGAAGCTGTTGTCCTGCCCCGGAAAGAAGCGTAGTAAGCGGTCGAGGACGCCATATTCAGCAGATCCCGCGAAGCCGGGTGTGCAACGTTTCGCGGCGAGGCCGCCGGAAAGAATGCAATGGTGCGCACAGGTGAAATGGATGCCGGTCCACCAGCGACTTCGGAAAAGGGGCAAACAGCGCCATCCGGTCCCGTGACAATCGCCACCAACCGCTTGCCATCCAACCGCATCTACCTCGAGACAGCATTGTGTGACCATCGTTCAGACAGCGGAAAGGGCCAGTTCAGCACGGTCCGGCCACGATTGGTGATCGGATGGTCGCGCTCCGGCGGAACGGGCAAAGGTTGATCTCCTCCGTTAACCTGGCCGCCGTGCGCTTCCCCCTCCGTCGACGTGACCGCCATCCGCTGACCAACATGAGTTCGCTCGTCCTGTGCGGGCTGCTCGCCGGGGTGGTGGTCGCGGCCGCCGCATTGCCGGGCGCGGCGCTCTCCGGGCTGGTGGCGAAGGCCAGCGCCCAGGAGTTCGCGCAGCTGCCCAGCGAGATCAAGCAGCAGACGTCGCCACAGATGAGCCGGATCTACGCGTCCGACGGCAAGACGCAGCTCGCCGTCATGTACGACGAGTACCGCAGCGACGTACCGCTGAAAGAGATCTCGCCCAACATGCAGCACGCCATCGTGGCGGCCGAGGACCACAAGTTCTACGAGCACCACGGGGTCGACTTCAAGGGCCTGGCGCGGGCGTTCGTCAACAACCAGAGCGGCGGCTCGCAGCAGGGCGCGTCGACGCTGACCATGCAGGTCGTGCGCATGTCGCTGTCCTACTCGGCGTCGAGCCCGGCCGAGGTGGTGGCCGCCACGGCGAAGACCAGCGAGCGCAAGGTCGCCGAGATGAAGTACGCGCTCGAACTCGAGAAGCAGCTCTCCAAGGAGCAGATCCTCGAGCGCTACCTCAACATCGCCCCGTTCGGCAACCGGGCCTACGGCATCTACGCCGCCAGCCAGGTCTACTTCGGCAAGAAGCCCAAGGACCTCGACGTCGCCGAGGCGGCGCTGCTGGCCGGGATGGTGCGCGGCACGACGTACTACGACCCGACCACCGCCGACGGCTATCCGCGCGCGACCGAGCGCCGCAACTACGTGGTCAACGACCTGCTGTCGCTCAAGTTCATCACCGCCGACCAGGCCGCCAAGGCCAAGGCCGAGAAGGTCCCGAACAAGACCCGGTCGATCGGCAACGGCTGCACCAGCGTGTCCCGCAACGACTGGGGCTTCTTCTGCGACTACTTCCAGCGGTGGTGGCTGTCGCAGCCGGCGTTCGGCGACAACGAGTACGACCGGGAGCGGCGTCTCAAGAGCGGCGGCTACAAGATCGTCACCACGCTCGACATCAACGCGCAGAAGTCGGCCCGCAAGCGCGTCCTGGAGCAGCGCAGCGACAACTCGGTGAACGCGGTGCTGCTCGCGGCCGTGCAGCCGGGCACCGGCAAGGTGCTGGCGCTGGCCGCCAACCGCAAGTTCAAGCTGCCCACCGCGGCCAGCCCCAACCCGCTGTCGTCCGACCCCAAGAAGAAGAAGGCGGGGGTACGGGCCACCTACCCGAACACCACCAACCCGATCATCACCGGTGGCGGGGACATCAAGGGCTATCAGGCGGGCTCGGTGTTCAAGATGTTCACCATGGTCGCGGCCCTGGAGAACGGTCTCGACCTGGACTTCACCATCAACACCACGGCCCGCTACATCTCGCCGCTCTACCGGGACTCGGCCGCCCCGGCCGCCTGCAACGGCCACTACTGCCCGAGCAACTCCAGTGCCAAGGAGCTCGGGCCGTACAACATGTGGACGGGCTTCGGGGCGTCGGTGAACACCTACTTCGTGCCGCTGCAGGAGCAGGTGGGCGCCGAGAAGGTGGTCGACGTGGCCCGGCGGTTCGGTGTGCAGTTCCGGGAGAAGACCGAGGACGACCTGGCCACCAAGTCGGCGCACGACTGGGGCTCGTTCACCCTCGGCGTCTCGGCGTCGACCCCGCTGGACATCGCCAACGCGTACGCCACGCTGGCCGCCGACGGCAAGTACTGCGTGCCCACCCCGGTCCAGGAGATCACCACGCACGAGGGCAAGAAGCTCACTGTCGGCAAGCCCAACTGCAAGCAGGTGACCAAGCCCGACGTGGCCCGCAAGACGATCGACGCGGCCCGCTGCCCGGTCGGCGACTCGGCCCAGCTCGGCAGCTGCGCCGGCACCGGCACGGCGAAGGGCGCCCGCGGCGCGGTCGGTCACCCGATCTTCGGCAAGACCGGCACCACCGACGCCGAGAAGACCGCCTCGCTCGTCGTCGGCACCACGTCGATCGTCGTCGCCGGTTACATGGTCAACCCCGACTGGCAGGCGCACTCCGACCAGATGAAGCACGACGTGATCAACCCGGCGGTCTGGAACACGGTCGGCGACTACATGGACGGCAAACCGAACGAGCAGTTCAAGAAGCCCGGGGAGTAGCTAGCCGCCCTACCGGGCCCGGCGGCGGAGCACCGCATAGGCGCTGCCCGCGCCGATCACCCAGGGGGCCGCGACGACGAGCGGTCGGCCCGGTGCCCGGCGGTACGCGACGAGATGCCGTGGTGGGACAGTTCGCTGCCCACCCCGGTCTCGGCGATCAGCCGGTCGGGGCGGGCCTCCCGCGGCGAGGAGAACCGGCTCTCCAGGCCGTCGACCCGGTCACCGGCCAGCAACAGAAGCCAGTGGGCGGCGCGGGGTCGTCCTCGTCGAGCCCGTCCGGGATCGGGCTGGGACCGACGTCGGCGAACGGCACCCGGACGTACTCGGCCTGGCCGCCGTCGCACCCGCCGGTGGTGTGCGAACAGCCGTGGATGCCGTCGACCGGTGGCGCCCGCACTAAGCTTCGGGATCATGAGCCTGATCGGCAGTCGCATCGCGGAGCTCGGCCTCGTCCTCCCCCCGCCGGTCACCCCGCCGGGCGGGGTGCGCCTGCCCTTCCGGGAGGTGCACGTGGTGGGCACGGTCGCCTACGTGGCCGGGCACGGGCCGCAGTCCGAGCAGGGCCCGCTGGCCGGTCCGTTCGGCCGGGTCGGCGCGGAGGTCACGCTCGACGAGGCGATCCGGGCGGCCCGGCTGACCGGCCTGTCGATCCTGGCCGGTCTCACCCGTACGCTCGGCGACCTGGACCGGATCGCCGCCTGGGGCCGGGTCTTCGGGATGGTCGCGGTCGCCCCCGGCTTCGACCGGATGCCCGAGGTGATCAACGGCTTCTCCGACCTGATCCTCGACGTGTTCGGTCCCGAGGTGGGCGCGCACGCCCGCAGCGCGGTCGGCCAGGCCGCACTGCCGTTCGGCACCCCGGTCGAAATCGAGGCCCAGGTCCACCTGCACACCTGAGGTCCGGCGGCGGCTAGGCTCGACGGACCATGCCAGAGTTGCCGGAAGTCGAGTCCGCCCGCTCGGTCATCGAACGCGCCGCGCTCGGCCGACCCATCACCGAGGTCGACGACACCGACACGTACGTCTGCCGCCCGCACCGCCCCGGCGACATCCGCGCCGCGCTCGTCGGCCGGGAGCTGACCGCGGTCCACCGGCGCGGCAAGAGCATGTGGTGCGACACGTCCGGCGAGGCCGGACCGGTGCTCGGCTTCCATCTGGGCATGTCGGGCAAGATCGTGGTCGCCTCGCCGGCCGGGGACGAGATCGACGGCG
Source organism: Paractinoplanes ferrugineus (assembly GCF_016862195.1). GTDB lineage: Bacteria > Actinomycetota > Actinomycetes > Mycobacteriales > Micromonosporaceae > Actinoplanes > Actinoplanes ferrugineus. Next base: position 12,609 of record NZ_BOMM01000016.1, read on the forward strand.
GCGACTACTGGGAGGGCCGGCGCGCCCCCGGCGACTACCGCTGGTCACGCTTCGCCCTGACGTTCGCCGACGGTGGCCGGCTGCTGCTCGTCGACCCCCGCCGGCTGGGCCGGGTGCGCCTCGACCCGCCGGTCGAGGCACTGGGCCCGGACGCCGCCGACATCGACGAGCCGACCTTCCTGCGGGCCGTCACCGGCGGAACCGCGCCGATCAAGGCCCACCTGATGGACCAGCACCTGATCGCCGGCATCGGCAACCTGCTGGCCGACGAGATCCTGTGGCAGGCCAAAATCAACCCCGGCCGCCGCGAACTGACCCGTCCCCTGGCGAAACGCCTCTACGCCGCCACCCAGCAGGCAGTCGCCGACGCCCTGCGCGACGGCGGCGTGCACACCCTGACCATCGTCGAACACCGCCGCCCCGGCGGCCGCTGCCCCCGCGACGGCGCCCCGATGACCCGCGGCACCGTCGGCGGCCGCACAACCTGGTGGTGCTCCACGGATCAGCGCCGATAACCAGGCATTCAACCGGATTGGGGCGTCGGCACCGGGTGCTGGGCTTCCGCCAGAGCAAGACGCTCGACGTCTAAAGCCGGGGAGCCGCCTCCCCAGGGCCGCTCCCCCGTTTCTGTTCTGCGGCTCAAGCCGATCACGGCAGGTTCGCGGGCTTGGCCTTCTGCGGGTAGAACGTCTCGTGGCGGGCCAGCATGGCGACGAACTCGACGATCTTGCGCGCGCGGGTCTCCGCGCGCTTGACGGAGTTGACGCGGTAGATGAGGGCGAACCGGTTGGTCTTGGTGAGGACGTCGTACATGGCCTGCGCGGCCGGGACGGCGGCGATGGCGGCGAGCAGGTCCGGCGGCGTCTGGGCTTCCGACGGCGGGGCGTACGCCGCGGCCCAGCGCCCGTCCGCTTTGGCGGCGTCCACCGCGGCGCGGCCCGAGGGCAGCATGCGTCCCGCTTCCTCCAGTCGGGCCACGTGGGCGACGTTGCGTTGCGACCAGGGGCTGGTGGGTCGGCGCGGGGTGAACCGGATCCACGAGCTCTCCTCGTCCCGTTTCCGGGCCTGCCCGTCGATCCAGCCGAAGCACAGTCCCTCGTCGACCGCCTGCTGCCAGGTCAGCGTGGTGACGGTGCCGCCCTTGCGGGTCAGAGCCAGCCAGACGCCGGGCGACGTGGCGCTGTTCGCCGTCAGCCACGTGCGCAGCGCCTCGGCGTCGACCACGATCAACTCGTCAAGCTCCGCGCTCGCCATGACGGCAGGCTAACCGATCCGCGCATCCGGCCGGCCCGCCGCCACCGGGGCGTCGTGACCGGGGCGTCGTGACCGGGGCGCGTGACCGCGCGCCGGTTCGGCTCAGCCGGCGGCGAGTTGGTCGCCGAGCCGGGTGCGCTGATAGAGCAGCCGCCGGTCGGCGCGTACCGCGGCGGCCAGTCCGGCATCGCGCAGTGTCGTCAAGTGGTACGACGCCGTGCCCGTGGCCAAGGCGAGCCGGGCCGCGACATCACCGGTGCTGTGCGGGGCGGCCAGCAGGGTCAGCACCGCCGCCCGCGTCGGCCCCAGCAGCGCGGCCAGCCGCTCCGTCGGGCCGGGCGGCGGAGCGGGCGACCAGAGGTTCCCGTGGCCGCGCGCCGCGTACCAGAGGGTGCGGCCGGTCGGTGACTTCGCCATCGCGTACACCTCGGTGCCGGCGAAGCCGGTGGGCAGCAGGGTCAGGTGGTGTCCGTCGAGGCTCCAGTGCCCATGTTTGTGCGGGTAGCGCAGCAGCAGCGCGGAACCGTTCCAACCCAGCTTGGGATGCAGCTCGTCGACGAGCATCCGGGCGCCGTGCTCGGCGGCCGCCCGGGCGCGGGTGGCGATCTCCGCATCGGCGGCCCCGCGCAGCCGCGACCAGAGCGGCCGGATCGCGGCAGCGTAATAGGCGCGGGTCTCCGCGAGGAGCGCGGTGAGGGCGGACCGGGGGTCGCGGGCGAACCGGTCGATCTCCGCGGGGGCGTCGTGCCCGGCCCAACCGGCGTGCACCTGCCCGGCGACCTGGTCGAGCGGTGTCGCGGCCACGTCGGCGAGTTCCTCGGCAAGAGTCGGCCGGCCGGTACGCGGTGGCGGGGTGAGGAAGTCCGGTGCAGCCCCGCGCGGGCCGCCCAGCACCGCGGCGAAGGTCGGCCAGCTCGGCAGCATCGGCGCCGTCCGGGCCCGCCACGACGCCTGCAGCCAGGCGTCGGATCCACCGCGCAGGGCGAAGGTGCTGGCCACGACCTCGGCCATCGGCGAGTGCGCGAACCGCAGCCCGGCCAGATCCGCGGTCCCGAACTCCCACTCGATCACCGGGCCATTCGAGCACAGTCGAACGGTTCACACCACGGCGCCGACGGCTCCTACCGTCGCGGCATGGAATACACCCGCCTGGGCCGGACCGGCCTGACCGTGAGCAGACTGTGCGTCGGCACCATGAACTTCGGCTGGCAGATCGACGAGCAGCAGAGCCATGCGATTCTCGACCGGGCCATGGAGGCCGGTCTCACCTTCGTGGACACCGCGAACATGTACGGCAGCGAGACCGGCGACGGGCTCAGCGAACGCTTCATCGGCAGCTGGTTCGACAAGTCCGGCCACCGCGACACCGTCGTCCTGGCCACCAAGGTGTACTCCCGGATGTCCGACCGGCCCAATGACCGCGGCCTGTCCGCCCGGCACATCATCGCGTCCTGCGAGGCGTCGCTGCGCCGCCTGCGGACCGACTGGATCGACCTGTTCCAGATGCACCACATCGAACGAGGTACCCCGTGGGAGGAGATCTGGCAGGCGATGGAGACCCTGGTGGCGCAGGGCAAGATCCGCTATGTCGGATCGTCGAACTTCGCCGGCTGGCACCTCAGCCGTGCCCAGGCCGCCGCCGACCGTCGCCACTTCCTCGGCGTCGTCTCCGAGCAGTGCAAGTACAACCTGCTCACCCGACACGTCGAACTGGAGGTCCTGCCCGCCGCGGCCGAACTGGGCATCGGCGTCCTGCCCTATTCGCCGCTGCACTTCGGCGCACTCTCCGGTGCACTGCGCAAACAACGCGACGGCGTGCCGGGACGCTCGGTTCTGCACGCACCGCAACGCGTGGAACCGCACCGGGCGGCCCTGGAACGCTACGAGCAGCTCTGCGCCGACCTCGGCCAGGAACCGACCACCGTGGCCATCGCCTGGCTGCTGGCCCGCCCCGAGGTGACCGCGCCGATCCTCGGACCGCGCACCCCGGCCCAGCTGGACCTGCCGATCGCCGCTCTGCACCATCCCCTCACCGAAGAGACCCGCGCGGCCCTCGAGACCATCTTCCCGCCGATCGGCAACGGGGGCCCCGGCCCGGAAGCCTGGGCCTGGTGAGGTCCCGGCAGGTGGACCGTTCCTACTCCGCTCGGAGCCGATGCGCGGGGGATATCGACTTCGACGAGGCGGCGCCCGGCTGCTCCTCGTGGCGCCGAGGTCGCCGGCCGGGACTGGCCATGGCAGGGCTTGACCCGAAAGGGCGAAACCCGTGTCGAACGGGCCTGGGTGGGAGAACGCGGCGGCTTGCCGGTCACTGTCGGAGACGTACGGTGGTCGGGTCGCGCTTTCGGCGGTGCGGTCCTGTCCGGTACGGGCCGGGGTGTCTTCGTCGTGGTTCAGTTGCCTCGGCCCGCCCTGCGCGCGGCTTTCCGGAACGGGGAGATCGCCCCTTGGACCACGTCGGGCGACCAGTTCTTCACCGTCGAGGAGCGGCCCGGTGTGTCGGCCTCGATCGCACCGACCCCGCTCTCGACATCGCCCTCGACAAGGCCCGGCCCTGGCGCGAGCGTGTCCGGGCGGCTCGGCTCCGGCCCGCCGAACCGGTCGACGGAGCGCGCTAGTCCTCGGCGGGGGCCGGGCCGACGCCGGCGGCCAGGGCCGCGTAGATCCCGGCGACGCAGGCCACGAAGAACAGCACACCGGCCGCGCCGAACGCCTGCCGGGCGATCCCGTACCCGCAGAGGGCGGCGGCGAGGGTGAGGACCAGGCCCGATGCCGCGTACGGCCAAGGGTGCTCCAGCCGCAGCCGCCGGGCCAGCAGCGCCCCGCCGATCAGACTGCCGACCACCGCGAGGGTCATCGTCACCGCGATCGACCTCTCGAGATGCTCGCCCTCGAACCCGGGTGGCGCCAGCACCGTCGCCACCACGTGGGCACCGCCCCACACCCCGATGATCCCCAACCCGACAAGGGCGCCGTTGCCCGCCGCCCCGAACCTGCTTCCGCTCACCCGTACAGTTTGACCTCGCGCCGCAACGGCCCCGGCCGGCTGGTACCGGTGCGACCGCCTGCGGGTGGAGCCTGCTGGGCGGCGGGCCGCGCCGTGACTGACAGAAGTCCCCCGGAACCGGCGCCGTCTGGTTGGGTGGGAGCATGACCAACCACGTGTACCGGCTCAGCGAGATCGTCGGCAGCAGCCCCACCAGCGTCGACGACGCCATCCGCACCGCCGTCCAGAAGGCCGCGCAGACCGTGCGCAACATCGAGTGGTTCGAGACCCAGGAGATCCGCGGCCAGGTCGTGGACGGCGAGGTGGCCCATTTCCAGGTCCGCCTGAAGATCGGATTCCGCGTCGAGGACTGAGCGCTAACCTCGGACGGTGCCGTTGTCCCAGGAGCCCGACCCGACGCAGGCCTCGACTCTCGACGACCTGGTCGAGAAGCTCCGGCTGCTGAAGGTCTGGGCCGGGGACCCGTCGTACGACGCGATCACCGAGCGGGTCAACGCGGCCTGGGCGGCGGCGGGCCGGCCGGCCGGCGGGCTCGCCCGGCGGTCCACGGTGGCGAACTGTTTCCGGACCGGACGGCGGCGCTTCAACACCGAGCTCCTGGTCGCGGTCGTCGAGGCGCTGCACCCGGACGCCGGCTACGTGGCCTCGTGGCGGCAGGCGTTGCGGGCCGTGGGCGGTGAGATCGAGGCCGTCTCGCAGGTGCGCGTGCAGGACACGTTGCCACCCGACCTGGCCGGGTTCACCGGGCGGGCGAGCGAGCTCGACCGGCTCCGCGACGCCATGCGCGACGGCGAGGCGGTGGTGCTGTCGGCGATCGAGGGCATGGGCGGGGTCGGCAAGACCCGGCTGGCCGTCCACGTCGGACACCAGCTGCTGCGCGAGAAGACTGTGCAGCGGGTCCTCTTCGTCAACCTGCGCGGTTTCCACCCGGATCCGGCGCAGCCACCGGCCGACCCCATCGCCGTACTCGACGGGTTTCTTCGCCTTCTGGGAATGCCCGGCCAGCAGATCCCGCATGAGCCGGCCGATCTCGCCGCCGCGTTCCGCGACCGGGTCGGCGCGGTGCCGACGCTGGTGCTGCTGGACAACGCCGCCACCGCGGAGCAGGTGCGGCCGCTGCTGGCCGGGGTGCCGGGCAGCCGCACACTGATCACGAGCCGGCGCCACCTGGCCGGGCTCCGGCCGGCGACCCGGCTCACCGTGGACGTCTTCACCCCGGCCGAGGCGGCGGCGTTCCTCACCGCGGCGGTCGGCGGCGAGCCGGACGTCGTCGCGCGCATCGCCCGCCGGGCCGGCTACCTTCCGCTGGCCCTCGACCTGATCGTGGCGCACATCCGCGGCACGCCCGGCTGGACCCTTTCCGATCATGCCGACCGGCTCGACGAGCGGCACCGGCAGCGCCGCCTCGACTCCGAGCTCGAGGTCGCGCTCAGCCTCTCCTACCGGCGCCTCTCCCCCGCTCATCAGCGTCTGCTGCGCCTTGCGGCGCTCCATCCGGGGCAGGACTTCGATGGGTACGCCGTGGCCGCGCTGGCCGATTCCGAGGTGGACTCCACGCTCGCCGACCTGGCCGCCGACCACCTGCTCCAGCCGGCCGGCCCCGGTCGTTACACGTTCCACGACCTGGTCCGCGCGTACGCCCTCGGCCGCGCCCACGACCAGGACCGGCCGGCCGAGCGCAAGGCCGCGCTGACCCGTCTTTTCGACTACTACGTGGCCACCGCCGCGGCTGCGATGGACGCGCTGCACCCGGCCGAGGCCAACCGCCGCCGGCCGTTCATCCCGCCCGCCGGCACCCCCGCGCCCGACCTGACCGATCCCGACCGGGCCCGTCTCTGGCTGGGACACCGAGCACCCGACCCTGGTCGCGGTGGCCGTGCACACCGCGATGCACGGCTGGCCCCGGCAGACCACCCGGCTGGCCCTGACCCTGACCCGGCACCTGAGCTCCGGCCACCACGCCGACGCCCTGGTCATCTACGGCCACGCCTACCGGGCCGCCCTGCTCAACCAGGAACCCGGCGAACAGTCCGAGGCGCTGCGCGCCCTGGGTGTCGCCCACCTGCTGCAGGGCCACCCGGCCACCGCCGTCGACCACTTCGAGCGGTCGCTGGTGCTCGCCCGGCAGATCGCCGACCCGGTCGCGCAGGGCCGCGCGCTGATCAACCTGAGCATGGCGGCCAAGCAGGTCGGCCGCTACCAGGCCTCGGTCGACTATCTGGAGCAGGCCCTGGTCACCTATCAGGAGGCCAGCGACAAACACGGGGTGGCCACCTCGCTGAACAGCCTGGGCGTGACCATGCAGCAGTCGGGCCGCTACCCGGAGGCCATCGACTACCTGGGGCGGGGCCTGGCCCTGGCCCGGGAGATCGACCACCAGACGGTCGTGGCGTACTCGCTGAACGGGCTGGGCGAGACCGAGGTGCGCTCGGGCCGTTACGAGCAGGCCGCCGTCCACTTCGCCGAGGCGCTGGAGCTGTACCGGCATTTCGGCAATCGGACCGGTGAGGCCAACGTGCTCGACGGGCTCGGCACGCTGCACACCCGGCGGGGCGAGTTCGACCGGGCCATCGAGTGCTACCAGCAGGCGCTGACCCTCTTCCGCGAGGTCGGCGACCGGCACGTGGAGACCTGGGTGCTCAACGGGCTCGGCGAGGCCACCCTGGCGGCCGGGCACCCCGCCCGCGCGCTCGAGCACCACACCACGGCCCTGACCGTCGCCACCGAGATCGGCGTGCGGAGTCAGCAGGCCAACGCGCACGCCGGTCTGGGACACACCCGGGCGGCCCTCGGCGACCGGGACGAGGCACGGTCGCACTACGAGCAGGCGCTGACCCTCTACACCGACCTGGGACTTCCCGAGGCCGACCAGATCCGCGTCCATCTGTCGGCCTGGTCCGGCGACTCGATCGCGACCGGCTGACCGGCCGCGGGCGCCGCGGCCCATCCGAATCCTGAAGTATGGTCACCGATGTAAGGCGATGACCGGGAGGTGGCGTGATGACCCAAGACATCCGAGATGACCTTGCTGATCCGGATTTCCACAACGACCCGCACCCGTCCTACGCACGGTGGCGGCAGACCGGCCCGGTGCGTCCGGTGGTTCTTCCCGGCGGCTACGGCGGCTGGCTCGTCACCCGCTACGAGGACGCCCGCCAGGCCCTGACCGATCCGCGCCTGTCCAAGGACTTCCACACGGTGCAGCGGAGCAACGATCCGCTGCCGCCCGACATCGGCGCCGCCATCGGGCACCACATGCTCGCCGCCGACCCGCCCGACCACACCCGGCTGCGCCGCCTGGTCACCGCCGCCTTCACGGCCCGGCGGATCGAAGGGCTGCGCCCGCGCATCGAGCAGATCACCGACGAACTGCTCGACGCCATGGCCGGCCGGGACGAGGTCGACCTGATCGACGCGCTCGCGTTCCCGCTGCCGATCCGGGTGATCTGCGAACTGCTCGGCATCCCGGCCGACGATCAGGACAGCTTCCGGGCCTGGTCCAACACGCTGGTCGGCGGCGAGGCGACGCGGGCTCAGCTGCCGGCCGCGATGACGGCGCTGGTGTCCTATGTGCGCGCGCTGATCGCCGACCGCCGCCGGCAGCCGGGCGCCGACCTGCTGTCGGGCCTGATCGCGGTGCGCGACGAGGCCGACCGGCTGTCCGAGGACGAGTTGTCGTCGATGGTGTTCCTGCTGCTCATCGCCGGTCACGAGACCACCGTCAACCTGATCGGCAACGGTTCCTACCTGCTCCTGTCGCAGCGCGAGCGATGGGAGCGGCTGCGCGCCGACCCGGCTCTGCTGCCGACCGCCATCGAGGAGTTCCTCCGCTACGAGAGCCCGGTCGAGACCGCCTCGTACCGGATCACCACCGAGGCCGTGCAGATCGGCGGCACCCTCGTGCCGGCCGGCGAGATCGTCGTCGTCGGCCTGCTCTCCGCCAACCGCGACGAGCAGCGCTTCCCGGACCCGGCCGAGTTGCGGCTCGACCGCCCGCAGAACCCGCACATGGCGTTCGGTCACGGCATCCACTACTGCCTCGGGGCGCCGCTGGCCCGGCTGGAGGCGAGCGTCGCGTTCGGCCGGTTGCTCGCCCGTTTCCCGGATCTGCGGCTGGCCTCCGACGAGGAGCCGGGCTGGCGGCCGGGCCTGCTGATGAGAGGCCTGCGGGGCCTGCCGGTCCTTACCGCCTGATCTTCACGGGGCAGCGCGAACGGGTCCCCCATGAAACGATGATCGTCATCGAAACAGCCACATGGGGGAATTGATGTATTCCAAATCTTCACTGCGCCGGGCCGGATCCGCGGCCACCGCCGTCGCCGCGGGCCTGGCCACGGTGGTGCCGATCGCCACGCCGGCGGCCGCCGCGCCGGCCTTTCGCACCGAGCGGGTCAGCGTCTCGAGCGCCGGCGTGCAGAGCGACGACTCGACCCTGACCGGTGACCTGAGCGCCGACGGCCGCTACGTGGTCTTCGAGTCGTACGCGTCCACTCTGGTGCCCGGCGACACCAACGGGACCGGCGACGTCTTCCTGCGCGACCGGCAGACGAACGTCACGACGCGGCTCAGCGTCTCCCCGACGGGCGCGCAGGCCGACGGGGCCAGCTCCGAGCCGCAGATCAGCGCGGACGGCCGCTACGTCACGTTCCTCTCGTTCGCGACGAACCTCGCATCCGATCCGCGACCGGAGATCGGCTACGACATCTACCTGCTCGACCGGCAGACCGGAGCGCTCGACCGGGTCAGCGAGACCGCCGACGGCCGGCCCGCCGATGGCGACAGCCTGGGGCCGTCGATCAGCGCCGACGGGCGTTACGTCGCCTTCCAGACCTACGCCGGCAACCTGATCCCCGGCGTACCCGGCGGCAACGTCCTGCTGTACGACCGGACCACCGGCCAGCTCAGCCCGGTCAGCGTCAACGCCGACGGCACGGTCGCCCCGTCCGGCGGCTTCGGCCCGTTCATCAGCGCCAACGGCCGGTACGTCGCCTTCGTGTCCTACTCCGCCGACCTGGCCCCCGGGGACACCAACGGGGTCGGCGACATCTACGTCCGTGACCTGGTGGCCGGCACCACCGTCCGGGCCAGCGTCGGCGACCACGACCAGCAGATCGACGACAGCCGCGGCGGTCAGGTGAGCAACGACGGCCGCTACGTCACCTTCTGGTCGTACGACGACAACGTGGTCGCCGGCGACGACAACGACGCTGCCGACGTCTTCGTGCGAGACCTGGTGGCCGGGACGACCCGGGTGGTCAGCGCGGCCGCCGACGGGACGCCGGCCAACGGCTACAGCACCGGGACCGAGCTCACCCCGGACGGTCGTCACGTCGTCTTCAGCAGCGTCGCGACCGACCTCGTCACGGGTGACACCAACGGCACCGACGACGTCTTCCGCAAGGACCTGCGGACCGGCGCGACCATCCTGGTCAGCCGCCGCACCGGCGGTGTGCAAGGCAACGAATCCAGCAGCAACCCCACCACGACCCCGAACGGCAAGATCATCGCGTACGGCTCATCGGCGACGAACCTGACCGCCGGCGACACCAACGAGCAGACCGACCTGTTCGTCACCAAGATCGGCTGACCACCGCCCAGCCACCCACCGCCCAGCCAACCACCGCCCAGCCACCCACCGCCCAGCCACCCACCCCAGGGACATGGCGACAGGCCAGCGGCGGGTGGCTACCGGAGGGCGCCCCGCGCGGCCGCCAGGACGACCTTCGCCGGCACCCCGGCCCGGTCGGCGAGTGCGGCCACGTCCTCGTACTCCGGTTCGGCGTTCACCACCACGCCGTCGAGGCGGGCCACCTTCACCCGGACCTCGCCCCACGGGACGGTCACGGTCTGCCACTCCCGGTCGAGGACGACCTTCTCGACCGGGACACGCCGCAGGCCGATGGTTGTCGTGTGGGTCAGGATCACCCGCTCCAGCGCCGCGCTCCGGCCCGGCTCGGCCAGCACACGCAGGGTGTGGGCGGGCCGCCCCTTCTTCATCAGGATCGGCACCAGCCAGGCGTCCGAAGCCCCCGAATTCAAGAGCTTGTCGAGTACGCCGGGCCACAGTCGCGGATCCATGTCGTCGATGTTGGCCTCCAGGACGACGGCCGCTTCCACCGGTGTGCCGGCTGTCGCCGCGCCGACGACGAGCCGGGTGACGTTCGCGTGGGTCGCCGGGTCCTTGCCGCCCGCGCCCGTCCCGATCGCCGCGGGACGCATCGGCGGCATCGGCCCGAACTCGTCGGCCAGCACGGTGAGCAGGGCGACCCCGGTGGGCGTGGCGAGCTCCATCATGGACGTACCCGAGAAGGCCGGGGCGTCTCGCTGCCGGAGCAGTTCGAGCACGGCGGGCCCGGGAACCGGGATCGGGCCGTGCGCGCTGCGGGCCTGGCCGTTGCCGAGCGCGATCGGCCCGCAGACCACCCGATCGAGCCCGAGGTGACCGAACGCGGCCAGGCCGCCGACCACGTCGGCGATCGCGTCGAGGGCGCCGACCTCGTGGAAGTGCACCTCCGCCGGCGCGATCCGGTGCACCCGGCCCTCGGCCTCGGCCAGCGCCCGGAACACCGCCGCGGCCCGCCCGCGAAGCGGCTCACCCAGCGGTTCGAGCAGGGCGAGCACGTCGCCGAGGGTGCGATGGACCGAACTGGCCGCCACCGACACGACCGCCCGGGTCGCGCCCAGCCCTCGCCGCCGGGCCGGCTCGGCGCTGATCCGCACCGGTTCCGGCAGGCCGAGCGCGTCCACCGCCCGCTGGGCGACCGCCGGGTCGACCCCGGCGTCGAAGCACGCCCCGAGCAGCATGTCCCCGCTGACCCCGCCGGACGCGTCGATCCAGCCGATCCTCGAGCCGGTCACCGCGCCTCGTCCGCCGAACCGGCCGGTCGCGGGCGGAGCGCCTCGTTCATCGAGCCGGACCGGAAGCCGCGCGGGTCGAGCGTGACCCGGTCGAAGCCGGTGACCGCCGCGAGCGGGCCGGGCCGCCGGGTGAGCTCGCCGACGAGTTCCTGGTCGACCTCCACGCGGGCGGTGTCGCCCAGATCGCGGACCCGCACGTTGCCGACCGGCAGGCCGGCCTCGGCCAGCGCGGCCCGCAGCGCCGTCTCGGCCCGGCCGACCCGGGTCAGGCGCTCCACCGAGATCGGGATGCCGTAGGCGACCCGGCTGGACAGGCAGGCAGCGGCCGGTTTGTCGGCGGTGACCAGTCCCCACGTCCGCGACACGGCCCGGATCTGCGATTTCGTCAGGCCGGCCGCGCTGAGCGGGGTGACCGCGCCGAGCCGGGCGGCGGCGCGGATGCCCGGCCGGAAGCGGTCGAGGACGTCGTCGGCGTTGGTGCCGGTCGCCACCGCGGCCAGGCCCAGCTCGCCGGCCAGCGGCAGCAGAACACTGAGCAGCTCGGTCTTGCAGTGCAAGCAACGGTCGGTCCCGTTGGCGACGTAGCCGGGGCGGCTCATCTCGTCGGTGCGCGGCGTGTGGTGGGCGACGCCGAGACCGGCGGCGAACTCGCCGGCGCGCGCCAACTCCTCGGGCGGCAGCGACGGGCTGACCGCGGTCGCCGCGGCCACCCGCTCGGGACCGAGCGCCCGGACCGCCGCGGCCAGCAGGAACGCCGAGTCGGCGCCGCCGGAGAAGGCGATCAGCACCGAGCCGAGGTCCCGCAGCCGCTCGTCGAGGTCGTGGAGCCGCCCGGGAAGGTCGAGCCCGGCCCCGGTCACGGCTTCGTCGCCGGTCATCGCGGGCCGCCGGTCAGCGGGCGCAGGGTGCGGACCGCGGCGCAGCCGGCGCCGAAGCCGTTGTCGATGCCCACGACGGTCACGCCGGGGCTGCACGACGCGGTCATGGCCAGCAGGGCGGTGACGCCCTCGAGGCCGGAACCGTAGCCGGTGCTGGTCGGCACCGCGATCACCGGGGCGCCGGTCAGGCCGGCGGCGACGCTCGCCAGGGCGCCCTCCATGCCGGCCACGACGATCACGACGTCGGCCTCGGCGAGCCGCCGGCGCTGGGCGAGGACGCGGTGCAACCCGGCCACCCCCACGTCGGCGACAAGTGTCGAGTCATGGCCGTACGCCGCGAGGACGGCCACCGCCTCGCGGGCCACCGGGAGATCGCCGGTGCCGGCGGTCAGCACCAGGACCGTTCCCGGGGCCGGCGGCAGCGCGTGCCAGACCAGACCCGCGGCCGTCTCGGTGGCGCCGGGGTTGCGCTCGCGCGCCGCCTCGACCTGCTCCGGGGCGGCGCGGGTCAGCAGCACCGGGCCGGCCGGGCCGCCGGCCAGCAGGCCGGCCACCGCCGCCGCGCACTGCTCCGGCGACTTGCCGGGGGCGTAGACCGCCTCGGCGATGCCTGTGCGGCGGAAACGCTCCGGGTCGAGCCGCAGCTCCGCCTGATCTGTCACCACCCGTCCATCCTTGCACCGGCCGGTCAGGCGTTAGGGTCTTGCCATGGCGTCGCTCGACGATCTTGTGACTCGCTACCTGTCACCCGCGGTGCCACCGCACGTCGACGACTCGACAGTCGAGTTCGTCGTCGACGGGCGGGCCTGGCTGGCGCGCATGCGGGAACTGTTCGGCTCGCTCGGGCCGGGCGATGCCGCGTACATCTGCGGTCTGCAACTCGATCCCGACATGGACCTCACCGGCAAGCGGCCGGGCGAAGCGGGTTTCCAGGCCCTGGGCGAGCTGCTGGCCCGGCTCGCCGGCGCCGGTGTCGACGTGCGGGTCATCCTCGCCGGAGCGGTGGTGAGCAGCAGCATCACCCGCCCCACGATCGGGCCGTTCCACCAGAACGTCAGCTCCGCCCACCGGCTCCGGCGCTGGCCCGTCCGGGGCGAGAAGCCGCTCGCCGGCCGGGTGCTGCTCGACTGGTCGGGCTCGGGGGTCGGCTCCAACCACCAGAAGGTCACGCTGATCCGCCGCGGCAACGAGCTGACCGCCTGCGTGGGCGGCATCGATTACGTCGCCAGCCGGGTCGACGAGCAACCGCATCGCCGGCTGGCCGTCCGGGGCGGGCGCTGGGGCTGGCACGACGCCGGGGCGATCATCCAGGGGCCGGCCACCACCGACGTGTGGCGGGTGATGCGGATGCGCTGGATCGGGGCGGTCAATCTGCCGCGCCGGCGGTACATCTGGCCGGCCGTGAAGGGCCTGCAGGTGCTCAACCCGGCCGGGGTGCCGCCGGAGATCGAGCCGGCGCCGGGGCAGCCCGCCCGGCCGGTGCCCGGCACCGCCGTGCAGGTGCTGCGGTCGGTCGGGCCGTGGTACATCGACTCGCTGCTGCCGTGGGAGCGGCGGCACTACAGCGACGTGGCGCCGGACGGCGTACACGAGATCTTCCTGACCCTGGTGCAGGCGATCGGTGCCGCCCGGCGCTACGTCTACATCGAGGACCAGTACTTCCGGGAGTACCCGGGCGGGGACCGGCGCTTCGAGATGTACCCCTACCTGCGGGCGGCGGCGGCCCGCGGGGTGAAGGTGATCCTGGTCGGCTCGGGCACCCGCGACCCCGCCGACGGAGCGCCGCTGATCAACGGGACGATCAACGCCGACCTGCAGCGCAAGGTGATCGACATGCTGCCGCAGCCGCTTCGCCGCAACATCGGGCTGTGGCGGGTGGAGCATCTGACCGTGCACGCCAAGATCGTCATCGTGGACGACCGCTTCGCGGCGGTCGGGTCGGCCAACCTGTTCAGCCGGTCGATGGTGGGCGTGGACACCGAGCTGACCACGGCCGTCGTGACCACCGGCGACACGGTGCGGGACCTGCGGGTGCGGCTGTGGGCGGAGCACCTGCGCACGCCTCTTTCCGATGAGCTCCGCCCGCACCTGGCCAACCTCGACCTGGCCCTGGGGATCTTCCGGGCGGAGTGGCTGCCGCCGAAGGAACCGGCCGGTTCCTGGCGCACTCCCGGTCTCCCGGCCGGCTTCGATCCGATGGAGACGGTGCTCACCCTGGTGGGTCCACCGTAGCCGGTCCGGTCACCCGCGCGCGGCCCTGTCCCTCGCGCGGGTGACCAGCGGCAAGCCCCGCGAGGCGGTCCCGCCGAACAGCTCCGGCATGCCCGAGACTCAGGCCGGGATTCGGGCCGGACGGCACGGTCAAGCCCGTTGTCACATGTAAATCCTTTGTGGATCATAGCGCCCGTGTCTATTGATATAGATCAAATAACGAGATAGTCACAAGTGGATCCGGCAGCCTAGGCAGTCATGCACGCTGTGCATTCAGATGTGCTCACACCGCAGTCCCGCTTCGGCGACCTTCTGATCGACGGCGCCCCGGCATGCCCGGAGGGAAATATGCTCATCCGTTCACGGCGAGCGGCCGGACTGGTCGCAATCGCGGCCGCTTCGATGCTCACCATCACCGCTTGCGGCGGCAGCGAGACCCCGCCCAAGGAGGAGCTTCTCGGCTTCGACTCCTGCGGCGACAAACCGCTCACCTGCAACACCGGCGAGACCAAGCCCGGCGGGACGCTTGTCTACTACGAAGAGCAGGACATCGCCACCTGGAACACGGTGAGCGCCGAGGGCGGCCACTACGCCACCTCGGTGATGCTGGGCGGACTCATCCCGGCCGTCTACCAGGGCGGGCCCGACACCAAACCGATGCTCGACACCAACCTGGTGGTCGAGGAGCCGAAGGTCACGAGCACCAGCCCGCAGACCGTGGTCTACAAGATCAAGCCCGAGGCGGTCTGGAGCGACGGCACCCCGATCAGCGCCGACGACTTCGCGTACGCGTTCCGCGCCCGCAACACCCGGGACTGCCCCGACTGCGGCACCTCGAGCAGTTCCGGCTACGACATCCTGCAGAGTGTCGTCGGCTCGGACGGCGGCAAGACCGTGACCGCGACGTTCCAGGCCGGCAAGGTCTTCCCCGACTGGAAATCGCTGTTCGGCGAGATCTACCCGGCTCACATCGCGAAGCAGGCCGGCGACGACAACACGCCGGCGGGCCTGAAGAAGTCGTGGGACGCGCTCGGCAAGACCCAGCCGAAGTGGTCCGGCGGCCCGTTCATGATCGAGAGCTACGCCCAGGGCCAGCAGCTGGTGCAGGTTCCCAACCCGAAGTGGTGGGGCGCGAAGCCGCCGCTGGAGAAGCTGATCTTCAAGATCGTGACCGACCAGTCGTCGTTCGTACCGGCGCTGCAGAACGGCGAGATCAACGCCGGTGACCCGCAGCCCAACCTCGACATGGTCACCCAGGTGCAGAACCAGCAGGGCGTCAACTACCGGGTCGCCGGCGGACTGTCCTGGGAGCACATCGACCTCAACCTGCAGAACAAGTTCCTCAAGGACAAGCCGCTGCGGGAGGCCGTCTTCAAGGCGATCGACGTGCCGGGCATCATCAACCGCACGGTCGGCACGTTCTGGAAAGACGCCAAGCCGCTGAAGAACCACAACTTCACCCCGGAGAGCCAGCACTACAAGGACGTCGTCAGCGACACCGGGGCGGGTTCGGCCGACATCGAGGGCGCCAAGAAGGTGCTCACCGCGGCCGGCTACACCGGCGTCGGCACCGCCCTCAAGACGCCCGCCGGCGAGCCGGTCACGCTGCGGTTCCGGCACACCGAGGGCAACGTCAACCGGGCCGCCACCGCGGAACTGGTGCAGGCGACGCTCAAGCAGCTCGGCATCAACATGACGATCCAGACCACCAACACGCTGAGCACCACGCTCGACTCCGGCGACTTCGACCTGATCGTCTACGCCTGGGTGAACACCCCGTTCTTCTTCCAGGGCGCGCAGCAGCTGTGGGGCTCCAAGAGCGACAGCAACTACGGCCACTGGGTCAACCCGGAGGCGGACGCGGTGCTCAACCAGGGCATCCAGGCCGGCCTCGACGAGGCCAAGGGCGCCGACCTGCTCAACCAGGCCGACGCGATGATGTCCAAGGACTACTACGTCCTGCCGCTGTTCCAGCGGCCCAACTTCATGGTGGCCAAGAGCGACTACGTGAACATCCGGCCGAACTCCACCTCGACCGGCCCGACCTTCAACACCGAGCAGTGGGGCCTCAAGGCAACCGCCAACTAGCCCGTGGGTCACCCGGCGCGGTCCGGCCGCGCCGGGTGACCGGCTCGATGGAGAAAAACCATGTTCGCGTACGTCGTGCGGCGCCTGCTCGCCGCGATACCTGTCCTGATCGTGGCGTCGTTCATCGCGTACGCCCTGGTGGCGCTCTCGGGTGACCCGCTCGAGCCGCTCAAGATCCGTAACCCGCCCGCACCGCAGCGCACGATCGACCTGGAGACCGCCCGCCTCGGCCTCGACGAGAACATCTTCGTCCGCTACTGGCACTGGCTGACCGGGGTGCTGCAAGGCAACTTCGGCGAGTCGGTGCAGAGCAACTACGACATCGGCGAGAATCTGGCCCGCTCCACGGTCGTCACGCTGCGCCTGGTCGTGGTCGCGATGCTGCTGGCGCTGATCCTCGCGGTGATCACCGGCGTGCTGAGCGCGGTCCGGCAGTACTCCAAGTTCGACTACGCCACGACGTTCCTCGGCTTCGTCTTCCTGGCCATGCCGTCGTTCTGGATCGCCATCGTGCTCAAGGATCTGGCGGTCCGCTACAACAAGGCCACCGGCACCACGGTCTTCTACACGATCGGCGAGAAGTCGCAGAACTACGACAGCCTCTCCCCGTTCGGTAAGTTCGGCGACCTGGCCGGGCACCTGATCCTGCCGACCATCGCGCTGGCCCTGATCTCGTACGCGGCCTGGAGCCGTTACCAGCGGGCGGCCATGCTCGAGGTGCTCAACTCCGACTACGTCCGCCTGGCCCGCGCCAAGGGCCTCGCCTGGCGCCAGGTGCTCACCCGCCATGTGCTGCGTACCGCGTTGATCCCGCTGGTCACCGTGACCGCGCTGGACATCGCGGCGATCCTCGGCGGCGCGGTGATCACCGAGACCGTCTTCAACTGGAACGGCCTGGGCCGGATGCTGCTGACCGGGGTCGGCCGCGCCGACACCAACGCGGTGGCCGGCTGGCTGCTGCTCGCCGGGCTCGTCGTGATCATCTTCAACGTCATCGCCGACGTGCTCTACGCCGTGCTCGACCCGAGGATCCGCCATGAGTGACACCGCCGCCCGGCCGGTGACCGAGACCTTCGCCGTCCGCGAGCGCAAACAGTCCGAGCTGGTGTTCCGCCGCTTCCTGCGACACCGGGCGGCGGTGACCAGCCTGCTGCTGTTCGTGCTGGTCGTGCTGTTCGCCTACGTCGGCCCGCTGCTCTGGAAGTACAGCTACACCGACATCACCGACGACCTGTCCCGGTCACCGTCGCTGACCCACCCGTTCGGCACCGACCTGATCGGTCACGACACGATGGCCCAGGTGATGCGCGGGACCCAGCAGTCCCTCAAGATCGCCCTCGCGATCGCGCTGATCGGCACGGTGCTCGGCGCGCTGTGGGGGGCGATCGCCGGTCTCTACCGCGGCCGGCTCGACTTCCTGATGATGCGCATCGTCGACATCGTGCTGACCCTGCCGACGATCGCGGTCGCCGCCGCGGTCGCCGCCCAGGGTGTCGGGGGCAGCCAGTGGTGGTCGATCGCCGTCATCCTCGGCGCGCTCACCTGGCCGTACGTCAGCCGGGTGGTCCGGGGTGTGGTCCTGTCCCTGCGGGAGCAGGAGTTCATCGAGGCGGCGCGGGCGCTCGGGGCCGGCAACCCGCGCATCATCCTGCGGCACCTGCTGCCCAACGCCCTCGGCGCGATCATCGTGGTCGCCACGCTCACCATCGCCACCGGCATCCTCGGCGAGGCGGCGCTGTCGTTCCTCGGCGTCGGCGTGCAGGCCCCCGACACGTCGCTCGGCCTGCTCGTCTCGATCAACCGCGACGCGGTGAACACCCGGCCCTGGCTCTTCTACTTCCCGGGCCTGTTCATCATCCTCATCGCCCTGACGATCAACTTCGTCGGCGACGGGTTGCGCGACGCTTTCGACCCCAAGCAGACGAGGGTACGCCAATGACAGTGCTCCTCGAGGTCGACGACCTCACCGTGGGCTTCCCCACCGAGGACGGCCTGGTGCAGGCCGTACGAGGGGTGTCCTATCAGGTCAGCCGGGGTGACTCGGTCGGCATCGTGGGCGAGTCCGGCTCCGGCAAATCGGTCACCTCGCTGGCCGTGATGGGACTGCTCCCCCGCAACGCCCGCGTCTCCGGATCGGTCCGCTTCCTGGGCGAGGAGTTGCTGGGCCGTTCCGACGAACAGATGTCGAAGGTCCGCGGCAGCAAGATCGCGATGATCTTCCAGGATCCGCTGACCTCGCTCAACCCCGTCTACACGGTGGGCAGCCAGATCGCCGAGGCGGTGCGCGCGCACAAGGACGTGACCCGGCAGCAGGCCATGAAACGCGCGGTGGACCTGCTCGACGTGGTCGGCATCCCCAACCCGTCGCTGCGGGTCAACAGCTATCCGCACGAGATGTCCGGCGGCATGCGGCAGCGGGTGGTGATCGCCATCGCGATGGCCAACGACCCGGAACTGATCATCGCCGACGAGCCGACCACCGCCCTCGACGTGACGGTGCAGGCGCAGGTGCTCGAAGCCCTGGAAGCGGCCCGCAAGGAGACCGGTGCCGCGCTGATGCTGATCACCCACGACCTCGGGGTCATCGCCGGGCACACCGACCGGGTCAACGTCATGTACGCCGGCAAGCTCGTCGAGACCGGCACCGTCGACGAGATCTTCTACGGCCCCCGCATGCCGTACACACTCGGCCTGCTCGGCAGCCTGCCGCGCATCGACGAGTCGGGCCGGCCACGGCTCACCCCGATCACCGGCTCCCCGCCGTCGCTGCTCAACCTGCCGGCCGGCTGCCCGTTCCGGCCGCGCTGCCCCAAGGCCCGGGACCTGTGCGCCGAGGTCGAACCAGAACTGACCCCGACGGCCGACCGGCGTCATCTCGCCGCCTGCCACTTCCACTCCGAGCTGGCCTCGGCCACCGCCGAAGAGGTGTTCTCGTGAATCCGATCATCTCGGTGCGCGGCCTGGTCAAGCACTTCCCGGTGCGGTCACGCGGCATCCTCCGACGGCAGATCGGCGACGTGCACGCCGTCTGCGACGTCGACTTCGACATCTACCCGCACGAGACGCTCGGCCTGGTCGGCGAATCCGGCTGCGGCAAGACCACCACCGGCCGGCTGCTGCTCAACCTGGTCCCGGCCACCGCCGGGACGATCAACTTCCAGGGACGCGACATCGTGCCGCTGTCCCGGGCCCAGATGCGGCCGCTGCGGCGCGAGATGCAGATCGTCTTCCAGGATCCGTACGCGTCCCTCGACCCGCGGATGACCGTGCACGAGGTGATCGCCGAACCCCTGCGGATCCACGGCCTGTACCGCCGGGAGACCGTACGCGACCTGCTGACGACGGTCGGGCTGGACGCCTCGCACGGCAACCGGTACGCCCATGAGTTCTCCGGCGGCCAGCGGCAGCGCATCGGGGTGGCCCGGGCGCTGGCGTTGCGGCCCAAGGTGTTGGTGCTCGACGAACCGGTGTCCGCCCTCGACGTCTCCATCCAGGCCGGCGTCGTCAACCTGCTCGAGGACCTGCAGGACGAGCTGGGCCTGTCCTACCTGTTCATCTCGCACGACCTGTCGGTGGTGCGGCACATCGCCGACCGGGTGGCGGTCATGTACCTGGGCCGGATCGTCGAGATCGCCCCGGTCGAGGAACTGTTCCAGCGGGCCGCCCACCCGTACACCCAGGCTCTGATCTCGGCGATCCCGGTGCCCGACCCCCGCAAGGAACGAAGCCGCCGCCGCATCATCCTGGCCGGTGACGTGCCCAGCCCGGTCGACCCGCCGAGCGGGTGCCGGTTCCGCACCCGGTGCCCCAAGTTCGCCGGGCAGCTGAGCGAGGACGAGCGCACGAAGTGCGCCGAGGAGGTGCCGGCCCTCACCGATCACGGCGAGGGCCACCAGACCGCCTGCCACTACGCGGAGGCACTGGCCCTGATCTGAGCGCGGATCAGACCGGACCGTTCAGGAGCAGGCCGAGGGCGATCAGGCCGATGCCGAGGGCCAGGTGCAGCCAGTCGTCGGCGTTGTCGAGCGGCACGAAGTCGGCCGCGCTGTCCTCGCCGACGACCAGGCCGTGGAGCCAGAGCACCAGGTAGACGGCGCCGCCGCTGACCAGGTGGGCACGCGCCCCCGACACGGTACGGGCCGGCGCTGGTCGGTGGTCACGCCGGGGACGAAGCCGAGCACGCCGACGAGCAGGAAAACGATCGCGACGGCGGTCGCGGCGGTGCGGACCGGGGACCGCACGGCTGCCGTACTACCGGCAGTCGAGGAAGTAGACATGGCGGCCGGATGCCCCCGGTTCGGGCGGCCCAACTGACCAGGGGCGGCCCGGCCGGGTCCGGCTGCAAGATCACAAGTTGACCGTCACGCACGTCGCGCAGTAGTTCGGCACGATCACCGGCGGGTGCGTCAGGAACAGAACCGGATCGGCCACCAGCGCGTCATCCGCCGGAATCGGGGTGCTGGTGGCGACCCCCTCGGCCGAGGTGTCCACTCGCACGCACGCGGTCCGGGTGTCGACGTCGCGCATCAGGCACAGCCCGAACACCGGCACCGGCGTCTTCGGCAGGACGTCGGCGAGCACGGCGGAAGTCGCGTACGAGACCAATTTGTCCCCCGTGACCAGCGGAACATAGCCGCCGGGCCGGAACAGCGCGATCCCGTAGTTGAACCTCGGCTGGTAGGGCTCGCAGAGCGTCATGTGCACCGGCAGCAGGTAATGGCCCCGCACGTCGACGGTGACCGGCCCGAACGAGCCGACCGCACAGCTCGCCGGGGTCCACACGACGGTCGCCTGTGCCAGCCCCGGCAGCCCCACCAGCAGGGCGGCGGTCACTGCGGCGATCCAGGCGACAGCTTTTCTGATCATCTCGGGTTGCTCTCCTCAGTGGACTGCCAGGTCTCCGGCCGCACGGAACCGGCCGCGCCGAGCGCCAACGCGAGCTGGAAACGGTTCTGCACGCCGACCCGGTCCATCAGGGCGCGCATCGTGTAGGCGACCGTGCGCGGGCTCAGCCCGAGCTCCTCGGCCGCCGTCTGATCGGTGTGGCCCAGGGCGAGAAGACCGACCAGCGCGCTCTCTCGAGGCGAAAGCTCGATCGGAATCACCTCTTGGCTGTGTGGATCGCGGCCCGATGCCCAGAGCCGCTCGAAAAGTGTGCACATGGCCGCGACGAACCCGTCGTCGGCGACCTCGACATAACCCCGCTCCAGGTCGAGGGGGTCGGCCGGGAACAGGGCGACCTTGCGGTCGAAGACGAGCAGCTTCATCGGCGGCGACTCGACGTGCCGGACCGGCACCAGCGGCGTGGCGCTGCCCCGGTCCCGGTCGACGATGCGCAGCCGGACCCCCCGGGCGGCCAGCCGCCGGTCGACCGGCTGGGCCGCCGACATCGACTCGGCGCTGATCACCGGCTCGTTGTTGACCGCCAGATGCTCGTGACGTTCCAGAGTGGCCAGCTGCGCCACCCGTTTACGGGCGGCCGCCCGGCTCGGCCACAGTCGGCCGGCAAGGTCGGGCCGGCAGCCCTCGATGGCGGCGAAGTGCTGCCGCCACCGTTCCGACGCCGGCGGTGGCGGAGCCGGGCGTCGCCGGAAGCGCCGCACGACCTCCGCCGGAGCTCGTGCCCCCCATCCGCTTCCGGCGGCCACCGTGGCACCGGCTGCCGCCAGCTCGTCCAGCGCGGACTTCGTCCTGGCCCGCGAGAGGCCGAGCTCACGCGACAACCGGCGCCCGTCGGCCGGGCCGAGCAGCGCCAGCGCCCGATAGACAAGATCGGCATCCGCCGACAGACCCCAGCGCGTGAGCGCCGGAATCGCCTCCGGATCCGCCGGCATATCTCTCCCCCACCCACCAGGCCGGTCGCCCCCGTGCTGACCGGCCCGACCAGAACACCACCCATCGACGGCCGGCGGAACCCTCCCGCCCCAGATTGCGCAATCCTGCAACCGCTCCCGGCGCCCCGCCGCTCACGCCCTTTCCTGACGCCACCCCGTCGGCCCCGCCCGCGGTCCACTTGACAGGAGGCGGGCCTCAAAAGCTCAGCCCTGGCCTACCAATTCCTGCCGGAAATTCGCCAGCCTCGGGTCGCCGAAGTGAGCGCGGCCACCGGCGCACCACGTCGGTCCCATGTGGGGCGGAGAGCGTGAGGTGCCCGGATGGGACCAGGTAGTGCGGATTGTGCTCAGCGCGGGCCGACCGACATCAACTCCCGCTCAGGCGCCGGGGCAGCGGCGGGGACGGCGGCCGGGGCGGCGGAGCGGGTGGGGCGGCGGCGGGACACGAGGGTGTGGACGGCACCCAGGAGCAGGCCCAGCCCGATGCCGAGGGCCGCACCCAGGAAGGGCGCGTGTTCGAAGGTGGCGCCGCCCAGTCGGCCGAGCCCGATGGCGTAGGCGGCCCAGGCGGCGCCGGCCAGGGCGGTGTGAAGGCGGAAGCTCCTGGCGGGGAACGCCACTGAGCCGGCGGTCAGGGCGGTGGCCAGCCGCCCGTACGGCAGGAAGCGGCCGAGAAGGATCGCCGCCCCGCCGTGTCGTGCGAGTGCTTGCTCGGCCCGGGTCTTGGCATGCGCCAGCTTGCCGCTCTTGATCCACCGGCCGGTCCGGCGGCCCAGTGCGTAGGAGATGCGGTCGCCCGCCATGCCGCCCGCGATGACTGCCGCGGCCAGGGCGATCACGTTGGGCCGGCCGGTCGCGGACATGGCGCCGAGCCCGATGACCAGGACCTCGGACGGCACTATCGGGATGAACCCGTCAACCGCCACCGCCGCGAGGACGATCAGGTAGACCCACGGCGAGTCGAGCAGCGGCATAAGGTGTTCGAACATGCTTTCGACTCTAGGAAGCACGGCCGTGCGGCGCGATGGTGCTGACCCACCGTTCGGGGGTGGTGCCAGCACTACCCCCCTTACCCGCTGACTTGGAGGAACAGTGAAGCTCCTGCTCACATCCGGTGGCGTGACGAACCCGAGCATCGACGCGGCGCTCGTGGAGATGCTCGGCAAGCCGATCGCCGAGAGTCACGCCCTGGTGGTCCCGACCGCGCAGTGGGGGCATCCGATGTGCGGGCCGGGCAACGTGCGCGGCCTGATCGCCGGCGAGCAGCGCTGGGCCGCCCTGTCCGGGCTGGGCTGGGCGTCGCTCGGTGTTCTGGAGCTGACCGCGCTGCCGACCATCGGCGCCGAGCGGTGGGTGCCGTGGGTTCGCGAGGCCGACGTGCTGTTGGTGGACGGCGGCGACGCGACCTATCTGCACCACTGGATGCGGGAGTCGGGCCTGGCCGAGCTGCTGCCGGCGCTGCCGGAGACGGTCTGGGTGGGGGTGAGCGCCGGCAGCATGGTGATGACGCCGCGGATCGGCGCGGACTTCGTCGAGTGGAAGTCCGCGCCGGACGACCGCACGCTGGGCGTCGTCGACTTCTCGATCTTCCCGCACCTGGACGCCTTCCCGTCGAACACCCTGGCCGAGGCCGAGCGGTGGGCCGGCGAGCTGGGCAACCCGGCCTACGCCATCGACGAGCAGACGGCCATCAAGGTCGTCGACGGCTCGGCCGAGGTGATCTCCGAGGGCAAGTGGAAGAGGTTCGGCTGAGTCCGAGCGGGTCGGGGAACCTCTCAGAGTTCTCCCAGAAGCTCTGCGAAAGCGGTAAGGGTGGTCGGGCAGCATCGCCGGCATGCCGATGATTGACATTCGCGGAGTGACCAAGCGGTACGGCTCGAGCGTGGTGGTCGACGACCTGTCGTTCACCGCCGAGGGCGGCCAGGTGACCGGTTTCCTCGGCCCCAACGGTGCCGGGAAGACGACCACCATGCGCATGATCGTCGGGCTGGCCGCGCCCGACCGGGGCTCGATAAGCGTGCACGGGCGCCGCTACGCCGATCTGCCGGTGCCGCTGACCGAGGTGGGCGCGCTGCTCGACGCGGGCGCGGTGCACGGCGGCCGAACCGCGTACCAGCATCTCTGGGCCCTCGCGGCGAGCAACGGCCTGCCCCGCCGGCGGGTCGACGCGGTGCTCGCCCGGACCGGGCTGGCGGCGGTGGCCGGCAAGCGGGCCGGCGGCTTCTCGCTCGGCATGCGGCAGCGGCTCGGCATCGCGGCGGCCCTGCTCGGCGAGCCGCGAATCCTGATCTTCGACGAACCGGTGAACGGGCTGGACCCCGAGGGCATCCGCTGGGCTCGGGAGCTCATGCGCTCGCTGGCCGCCGAGGGCCGCGCCGTGCTGGTCTCCAGCCACCTGATGAGCGAGATGGCGCAGACCGCCGATCACCTGGTCGTCGTCGGTCGCGGCCGGCTCGTCGCGGACACCTCGGTGAGCGAGCTCATGCGCGCCGCCGGCGGCGGCACGGTGCTGGTCCGGGCGAGCGATCCGGGCACGCTCACGCGGCGGCTTGCCGAGGCCGGCGCCACGGTACGCGAGGGGGTCGAGTCGTCCCTGCTCGTCTCCGGCCTGACGGCCGCGGACGTCGGGCAGCTCGCCGCCCGCCACGGGGTGGTGCTCAGCGAACTGACCCCGCAGCGGGCCTCGCTGGAGGACGCCTTCATGGAACTGACCCGGGACAGCGTCGAATACCAGGGGGTCGTCGCATGAGCCACGCCATCCGGTCCGAGTGGATCAAACTTCGTAGCCTGCGTTCCACCTGGTACACCCTCGGCTGTCTGTTCTTCGTCGGGCTCGGCATCACGGCGCTGTCGTCGAACCGTTCCTCGGACGCGTACGCGCAGGCGGGGGCCGACTGGGACCCGACGCGACACAGCCTCACCGCGTACATCGTCGCGCAGTTGATCCTGGGGGTGCTCGGGATCTTGATCGTGACCTCGGAGTTCGCCACCGGCCTGATGCGCACCACGCTGACCGCCACGCCCCGGCGGCATCGCGTGCTGGCCGCCAAGGTGCTTGTCGCCGCGGCGGTCGCGGTGGTGGCCGGGCAGGTGCTGATGTTCGCCGCGTTCCTCATCGGACAGCCGCTGCTCGGCCGGCAGGGCGTGCCCAACGCGGCGCTCGGCGACCCCGGGGTGCTGCGGGCGGTCTGCGCCGGCGGTCTCTACCTGGCGTTGATCGCGCTGCTGGCGGTCGGGCTCGGGGTGCTCGTGCGGGCCACCGCGGGGGCGCTCGCCACCCTGGTCGGGATCGTCTTCCTGATGCCCGCGCTGGCCGGCCTCTTCCCGTCCTGGATGCGCGGGCTGTTCGATTTCTGGCCGACCCTCGGCGGGTCGGCCGCGCTGGCGACCGTGCCCGACCCCGATTTCCCGCACCCGTGGTGGAATTTAGCCGGCCTGTGTGCCGGGGTGCTCGGGGTGCTGGCCGCCGCTTTCGCGGTCCTGCGGCAGCGTGACGTGTGACGGGAGGCGGACGACCATGGATGCGGGCGAGGACGCGCAGCGGCTGCTGGTGGTGGACGACGAGGCGACGGTGCGGGAACTGCTGGCCGCGACGCTGCGGTTCGCCGGTTTCCGGGTGACCTCGGCGGCCACCGCCGGCGAGGCCATCGCCTCGGCCACCGAGGACCCGCCCGACCTGGTGCTGCTCGACGTGATGCTGCCCGACACGGACGGCTTCGAGGTGGTCCGGCAGCTGCGCGAGCAGCGCATGCCGGTGCTGTTCCTGACCGCCCGGGACCGGCCGGCCGACAAGATCACCGGGTTGTCGCTGGGCGCCGACGACTACGTGACCAAGCCGTTCGACCTGGCCGAGCTGATCGCCCGGATCCGGGCGATCCTGCGCCGCACCGCCGGGCAGCACACCGGGGTGCTCACCGTCGGCACCCTCGCCCTCGACGTGGACGGGCACCAGGTCACCCGGCACGGCCGGCCGGTACGCGTCTCGGCCACCGAGTTCCGGCTGTTGCGCCACCTCATGGAGAACGCCGGCCGGGTGGTGACCAAGGCGCAGATCCTCGAGAAGGTGTGGCGCTACGACTTCGGCGGCGACGCCAGCATCGTCGACACGTACATCTCCTATCTGCGGCGCAAGGTCGACGTGGCGGAGCCGAAGCTGATCCACACCGTGCACGGCGTGGGTTACGTGCTGCGGGAGCCACGGACATGAGCCTTCGCGTACGCCTGTTGCTGATCACCGCGGCGCTGCTGCTGACCGGGCTCGCGCTGGTCGGCGCGGTGGTCTCCGATCGTCTGGAGCACTACCAGCTCGACCGGACGGACAGCCGGCTCAGCTCCCTCACCGAGCTGATCTCCCGCGCGCCGGGCGGCCGGCGCACCACCGGCCTCGGGTCGGTCCGGCCGGACCTACTCTTCCCCGCCCTCGACGTGATCGGCGCCCCCTACCTGGTCTATCTGGACGCGAACGGCACGGTCGCGGTGAGTGTGCTCTCCGCCGGCCACGACACCGCGAGCTCACCGTCCCCGGCCGAGCTGCGGACGGTGCCGACCGACGGGTCGGCGGTCTTCCTGCGCGCGGCGGACGGCTCGGGACGGTGGCGGGCGGCCGGTCGGCGCACGACCGACGGGGACCACACGGTGATCGCCGCGGCACCGATGGGCGCGGCCGACGCCACCGTCGCCCGGATGCGCCTGACCATCCTGGTCAGCGGGCTGGTGCTGCTGGTCGCGCTGACCGGGGCGGGGTGGTTCGCGCTCGGCCGGGGCCTGCGCCCGCTGCGCCGCATCGAGCACACCGCGGCCGCGATCGCGGCCGGCGACCTGACCAGCCGGGTGCCCGGCCTGGCCGCGCCGACCACCGAGATCGGGCACCTCGCCACGTCGCTCAACACGATGCTCGGCCAGCTCGAACGGGCCTTCGCCGACCGGGCCGCGGCGGAGGCCCGGATGCGTACGTTCGTCTCCGACGTCAGCCACGAGTTGCGTACCCCGCTCTTCGTCATCAAGGGCTCGACCGACCTGCACCGGATGGGCGCGCTGACCGGCACGGCCGACCTCGACCAGGCGATGCGCCGGATCGAGACCGAGGCGACCCGGCTCACCGCCCTCACCGAGGACCTGCTGCTGCTCGCCGAGTTGGACGACGCACCGGCGGGCCGGCTCGAGCGCACCCCGATGGACCTGCGCACCCTGGCCACCGACGCCCGGCACGACCTGCACGCCCTCGACCCGGCCCGGCCGGTCGAACTGACCGGGCCCGGTGGCGCCGGCCCGCCCGGCCCGGCCCCGGTCGACGCCGACGAGGCCCGCCTGCGGCAAGTTGTCACCAACCTGGTCGGCAACGCGGTCGCGCACACCCCGCCGGGCACCGCCGTACGCATCGGGGTCGGCACCGCCGACGGCCGCGCCGTGCTGGAGGTGGCCGACCGGGGGCCGGGGATGACGGCCGAGCAGGCGGCCCGGGTCTTCGACCGCTTCTACCGCGCCGACCGATCCCGCAGCCGCGCCGACGGCGCCAATTCCGGACTGGGCCTGTCGATCGTCCGCTCACTCGCCCGGGCCCACGGCGGCGACGTCGAACTGGCGACCACCCCCGGCGACGGCGCCTGCTTCCGGCTCGCGCTGCCGCTCGACCCGGCCGGAAGCCCGGCGTCCGCTTCGGAGGTCTGACGTCTACTTTGGAGGAATGACTCTCCTGCGAGTGGCCCGGATCTTCGACGGGGAACGGCTGCACCCCGAGGGCGGCGTGGTCCGTACCGAGGGTGGCAAGATCATCGAGATCCGCCCGCCCGACGGCGGCGAGGCGGTCGACGGCACCCTCCTGCCCGGCCTGATCGACTGCCATGTGCACCTGAGCAACCTCCAGCCGGCCACCGAGACCGCCGCCGACGACGACTCGCCGCGCCGGTCGAGCGAAGCGGTGATCGAGGACTCGCTGCGCCGGCACCGGGAGGCCGGCGTGACGACCGTGCGTGACCTGGGTGGTGCGCCCGCGCCCTACGGCTCCGGCCCGCCGCTCACCTCCCCCGGTGGCCACTGCTGGTTCCTGGGCGGCGAGGTCCGCGGCGTCGAGGAGATCCGCCGCGCGGTGCGCCGGCGGGTCACCGACGGCGCCCGGGTCATCAAGATCATGGCCGGCGGCGGCTTCTTCACCCCCGGCACCGACGTGTCCGCCACCCAGTTCACCGACGAGGAGATGCGGGCGGCCGCCGACGAGGCCCACACCCACGGCCTCCCGATCACCGCTCACGCCCACGCCCCCGCGGCCATCCGGCAGGCGATCACGGCCGGCCTGGACGGCGTCGAGCACGCCACCTTCGTCGACGACGAACTGGCCGACGCACTCGCCGCCGCCGGCCTGACCGTCTGCCCGACGCTGGGCACGGACCCGGCCATCCCGGTACCGCCCGAGATCGTCGCCCGCATCGCCCGCGCCGGCCTCACCCAGGCCACCCTTCAGGCCGGCGTCGCCCGCCTGCGGCGAGCCGGCGTCAAAATCATCGCCGGCTCGGACGCCGGTCTCGGCCCGGCGAAGCACCACGGCATCCTGCCGAGAACCTTGGCGGAGTACGTCCTGAGCGGCCTCCCGCCCACCGAAGCCCTGACCGCCGCCACCGCCCGAGCCGCCGAGGCACTGGGCCTGGCCCACCGCAAGGGCCGCATCCGCCCCGGCCACGACGCCGACCTGCTGCTGGTCGAAGGCGACCCCACCACCGACATCACCGCCCTGCGCCGCATCGTCCCGCTCGGTTCGGCCGACACCGGGCGATCGGAGACCTGAGGGCGGCACCCCGCCGTTCGGCCGAGGGTCAGCGGGCCAGGCAGACGACGGCGAGAACGGCGGCCAGAACCCCGTACAGATGCACGGTGTGTAGTTTTTCGCGCAGGACCGAGCGGTTCAGCAGAAGCGTCACCGCCGGGTAGAGGGACGCCACCACGGCGGCGGGGGTCAGGGCGGCGGCCGCGGATGCCAGGAAAGCGGCGTCGGCGGTCACGTCGGCCACGCCGACCAGGATCACCGGGGCGGAGAAGGCGAAGCGGAAGTCCAGGCGGCGGCGGAAGGCCACGGCCAGGACCAGGGCGATCACGCCTCCGGTGACCCGGGCCGAGGTCAGCGCCCAGAACTGGTCGGCCTCGCCGGACTCGTGCAGGAGCACGAAGAAGGCGCCGAAGCCCAGGGCCGCACCCAGCGCGCAGAGGTGGGCCGAGCGACTCAGGCGGGGGCGTTCGCGGTCCGGGACGGGCCAGCTCGCCATGGTGGCGCCGAGCAGCCCGGCGGCCACGCCCAGGGCGGTGAACAGGCTGAGGCTCTCGCCGTTGAGCAGGCCCCAGGCGACCGGCACCAGGGCGGCGACGGCGGCCACCGGGGCGACCACGGCCGGCGAGCCGTCCCGCATGGCGCGGTAGAGCAGGCCCATCGCGGGCAGGCCGACGACACCGGCGGCGACGCTCAGCCACAGCCGCTCGTCCCACACCGGTGGGGTGCCTCGGGCGGCGACCACCAGCAGGGCCAGGACCATGGCCGCGACCTCGGAGCCGAGCAGGATCGTCAGCACCGGCAGGCGGCGGCCGAGCACACCGGCCAGGAAGTCGGAGAAGCCCCAGGCGGCCGCCGCACCCAACGCGGCGAGCAGCACCCAGGCCATCCCGGTCAAGGGGCGCCACCACTGTGCAAACGCATGCGGGTGATCATGCCGACCGGGAAGGCCCAGGTCAGTCGCCCGTAGGCGGCCGTCCGACCGGGCTAATCCGTTTGCCGCGCGGCGTGTTCCAGGGAGTCGATCAGGCGATCGAGGACGCCCGGGAAGGCCGGCTCGGACATCGCCGGCAGGTCGGCGCGGACGGCGGCCAGGTGCGGGTACTCGTCGGCGGGCAAGGTCGCGTACGCCAGGGCCAGGGCTTGTTCTTCGGCACTTTCCTGTTCGGGGGTCATCTCGCTGGAGTCGATCGCGGCCAGAGCCCACACCGTCTCGATCAGGTCGCGGTAGTGACGGACCGCGGCCGGGCCGGCGAAACCGGCGCTCATCAGCAGGCCGATGCCGAGGTCGGCGGCGCGCAGCTCGTACGGTCCGGCGGTGAACCGGACCGCGGACAGCAGCGACAGCCGGGGGTGGCGCAGCGCCGAGCGGTAGATGCCCTCGGCGAGCTCGCGTAGTGAGTCCGACCACTTCGGGGCGGCCACGAAACTGTCCAGGGTCTCGGCCAGCAGGCGGTCCGAGACGGCGATCAGCAACGCGTCGACGTTGCGGAAGTAGCGGTAGATCGCGGACGGGTCGGCGCCCAGCTCGACACCGAGTCTTCGCACCGTGAGGGCGTTGCCGCCGGGTGCCTCGATCAGTCGCAGGGCGGCGTCGATGATCATGCTCGGCTCGAGGACCACGCCGGTCCGGGTGGGCTTACGGCGTACCCGGGTAGTCGTCGCTCTTGATCTTGGCATGTGCCTCGATTCTTATGTCAACGCATTGACTTAACGATACCAACGGGATCGACTAGGGGCCTGACCAGGGAGGATCAGCATGCGGGCGGACACCCCGGCCTACGACCTTGACATCCGGACCGACGAGAAGCGGATCCGCGCGGCCCTCGCCGACGCGGCCGGCACCCCGTTCTGGCTCGAGGATCCCGGTCGCCCCGCGCCGCAGCCCTGGTTCACCGGCAGCACCGAGACCGACCTGCTGGTGATCGGCGGCGGCTACTGCGGGCTCTGGACCGCGCTGCAGGCCAAGGAAACCCACCCGGAACGCGACGTCGTGCTGGTGGAGAGCGCCGAGATCGGCTGGGCGGCGAGCGGGCGCAACGGCGGTTTCGTCGAGGCGAGCCTCACCCACGGCCGGGAGAACGGGCGCCGCCACTTCGCCGGCGAACTCGGGGTGCTCGACACGCTCGCCGAGGAGAATTTCCGCGACTTCCACGACACCCTCGTGCGGCACGGCATCGACGCCGAATATCAGCCCGGCGGCGGCCTGTCGGTGGCCACCGAGCCGCACCAGGTCGAGGCGCTGCGCGAGGCCGACGGCGTCTTCTACGATCGCGCCGAGCTGCGCGAACTCGTCCGTTCCCCGCTCTACCGGGCCGGCGTGCTCAAGAAGGACGGCATCGCGCTGGTGCACCCGGCCAAGCTGGCGTGGGGCTTGCGCGCGGCGTGCCTCGAACTCGGCGTACGGATTTTCGAGCACACGCCGGTCAACGCGATCACGGACAGCGGCTCACACGTCCGGGCCCGCACCGACAACGGCATCATCCGGGCCCGCCGGGTCGCGCTCGCCACCAACGGCTTCCCCTCGCTGCTCAAGCGGAACCGACATTTCACCCTACCGGTGTACGACTACGTGCTGATGACCGAGCCGCTGACCCGTGCCCAGCGGGACGAGATCGGCTGGGACCGCCCGTTCGGCATCTCGGACACGTCGCGACAGTTCCACTACTACCGCATGACGGCGGACCACCGGATCCTGTGGGGCGGCTACGACGCCGTCTATCACCGGGGCCGCGACATCCGCCCCGACTACGACCAGCGGCCGGAGACGTTCGCCCGGCTCGCCGACCACTTCCTGCGCACCTTCCCCCAACTGGGCGACATCCGGTTCACCCACAAGTGGGGCGGCATGATCGACATGTCGACGCAGCTGGCCGCCTTCCAGGGGATGGCGATGGGCGGCAAGGTCGCGTACGCCAGTGGTTTCACCGGCCTGGGCGTCGCCGCGACCCGGTTCGCCGGCTCGGTGATGCTCGACCTGCTGGCCGGCGCCGCCACGCCCCGCGCCCGGCTGCGGATGGCCACCCGGCGCCCGCTGCCGATCCCGCCGGAGCCGATCCTCTACCCGGCGGTGCAGGTGATCCGGCGCGCGATCGCCCGCTCCGACCGCAAGGGCGGCCGCGCCGGCCTGCTCCTGCGCACCGCCGACAAGCTCGGCTTCTCCTTCGACTCCTAGCGCCGCCTTCCACCCAGCCGCTTTTGCCGCCTCGCCGACCTTGTCGCCCCAGCCGCTTTTGCCGCCCGCCGCCGACCGGCCGCCGGGTCAGCGCCGGAACCGGCCGGCGAATCGGGCGGTGAACAGGTCAGCGCCCTTGCGCTCGTGCACCACCTCGGGCGCGAGCGGGGCGCCACCGAGCTGGCCGACCCCACCGCGCGTGCCGAGCGGCAGCAGAATCCGCCGCTCGGGCGCCGCGGTGTGCACGGCCTGCGGCCGGTCGCCGGCGAGCTGCGCCCGCACATTGGCCACCACCACCTCGGCCTGCGCCATCGCGTAGGACGCCATCCGCGGATCGGGGAAGTCGATGATGTCGCCGATCGCGTAGACGTGGTCGTAGCCCCGGACGTTGAGGCGCTCGGTGACCGGGACCAGGGCCGAGCCGGTGAGCGGGGTCAGCCGCCCGTCGGCCAGGTAATCGGTGTTGACCCGGACCCCGAAGGCGCGGAACCAGAGGTCGGCGGTGATCTCGTCGTCCCGGTCGGTGGTGACGGTGAACGGGCCGGGCCCGGTCGGAGGCAACGTGCCCAGACCGCGTCCCAGCAGCAGGTCGACGCCGAGCTCGGTCAACCGGCGGCGCAGTTCGTCGCCCACCTCCGGCAGGAAGCCGGGCAGCAGCCGATCGGACCGGTCGACGATGACCACGCGCTTGTCCGGCCAGACGTCCTTGATCTCCCCCGCGAGCTCCAGCCCGACCGGGCCGGCCCCGAGGATCAGCACCCGGTCGCTGCCGGCCAGTTCCCGGTGGCTGGTGCGGAGATCGTCGAGTTGCTGGGCCACGCTCGTCGACGCGTCCAGCGGCTTGGCCGGAAAGGGATAGCCGGAACCGGTGGCCAGCACCAGGTAGTCGGCCTCGATCCGGCCGCCCGAGGCGAGCGTCACGCCTGCCGGATCGACCGAGACGGCCCGATCGCGAAGCACCCGCCCCCGGTGGAGCAGCG
Organism: Paractinoplanes ferrugineus; assembly: GCF_016862195.1. Classification (GTDB taxonomy): domain Bacteria; phylum Actinomycetota; class Actinomycetes; order Mycobacteriales; family Micromonosporaceae; genus Actinoplanes; species Actinoplanes ferrugineus. Next base: position 45,648 of record NZ_BOMM01000016.1, read on the forward strand.
ACGCGAACGGGAAGAACGCGTGGTGCGCCCACTCCGGCCGGGTGAGCGCCCGCAGCGAGGCGGCCGCGTTGACGAACGCTTCCCGGGGGTCGACGAGCACGACGTCCGTCTCGGCGTCCAACGCCTCGGCCACGAGCGTCCCGCCGTAGCCGCCGCCCACGATCACCACCGTCATGGCTTTTCCTGTCCCTTGGAGTTGACGCGTCAACTCTAGGAGCGGAAGAGTTGACGCGTCAACTCCTATAGGATGCCGCCATGTCCGAGCCGCGCACCCTCCAAGCCGAGCAGTGGGAGCTCTGGAACGACTGGATGCAGGCGCACCGCCTGCTCGTCCGGGAACTCGACCGGGACCTGCAGCGCGCCCACGGCATCTCGAAAGCGGAGTTCAGCGTGCTGGTGACGCTGCACCGGACGCCCGGCGGCCGGCTGCGGGTCGGGGAACTCGCCGAATCCCTCGACTGGGAGAAGAGCCGGGTCGCGCACCTGCTCACCCGCATGGAGAGCCGCGAGCTGGTGGCACGGACCGACAGCGGATCCAGCGGCCGCCGGATCGGGATCGAACTGACCGCCAAGGGCCGCGCCACCGTGGCGAGCGCCCTCCTCGACCACGCCGACAACATCCGCCGGCACTTCTTCGACCAGCTCACCCCCGAACAGACCGAGGCCGTCGCGGCGTGGAGCCGGCAGACGGTGCGCACCTTGGCCCGGTAGCCGCGCCGGGGCGCGGGTGCCGGGCTCGGCAGCCGGCTCTAAAGTAGTCCGGGTGAAGGTCGTCGCCTGGATCACCGAAGGCACCTGGCACTCCGTGGTGGACGCGGCCCGCGCCCTGCCCGACGCCGAGATCACCCTGCTGCACGTGATCGACGGCAACGCCGTCAACGCCGTCGCCGGATCACACGCCGGCCTGCTCGGCCGCGGCCGGCAGAAGACCAACGCCGCCGAACAGGCCCTCACCGACGGCCAGACCGACCTGCTCGACGCGGCCCAGCAACGACTCGGGCGCGCCTCCCAGCGCGTCGCCCGCCAGGGCCGCATCGAACGGGAGGTCATCGCCGCCTGCGAGGACGCCGGCATGCTGATCCTCGCCCGCGACGGCGACCACACCCGGCTCGGCCCGCACAGCCTCGGCCACCACGCCCGCTTCGTCATCGACCACGCGCCCTGCCGGGTGCTGCTGATCTGGCCGGACGAGCCACCGGACCTGTCGACGGTTCCCCCGCCACCCCTATGATCCCTAGCGATGCTGCAGAAGTACGACGAACGAAACGCCACCCTCCGCTACTGGGTCAACGGCGAGCTGCTCCACCGTGACCAGCCCGGCCTCTCCCCGTTCGACTCCGTCGTGCAGGGCGGCGACGCCGTCTGGGAGGGGCTGCGGCTCTACCGGGGCGCCGTCTTCGGCCTGCACGAACATCTGGCCCGGCTACGCCGGTCGGCGACGGCACTCAACTTCGCCCACATCCCCGCCGACGACGAGATCATCGAGGCGGTCACGGCCACCCTGCGGGCCAATCGGATGTACGACGGTGTGCACGTACGCCTGACCCTGACCCGAGGCGTGAAACTGACCAGTGGCATGGACCCGCGCCTGAACACCGCCGGATCCACCCTGATCGTCCTGGCCGAACACAAGCCCCCGGTCTACGACACCACGGGCCTGCGCCTCGCCACCGCCGGCATCCGCCGCCCCGCCCCGGACGTGCTCGACCCCAAGATCCACCATGCCAACCTGCTCAACTCCATCCTCGCCAAGATCGAGGCGAACGCCGCCGGCGCCGACGACGCCCTCATGCTCGACCAGCGCGGTTTCGTCGCCGAGACCAACGCCACCCACCTGTTCGCCGTACTCCACGGCACGCTGGCCACCCCGACAACGGCCGCCTGCCCCGAAGGCATCACCCGCGAGACAGTCCTCTCCCTGGCCGCCACCGCCGACATCCCCGCCGTGGTCCGCGACATCTCCTTGACCGAGATGTACAACGCCGACGAGGTCTTCTGCACCGGCACCATGGGCGAACTGGCCGCCGTCACGACCATCGACGGCCGCACGATCGGCGGCGGCTCCGTGGGCCCGTTGACAGCCCGCCTGGCCAAGCTCTATCAGAGCCACGCCGCAGCCAACGGCGTCCCCCTCAACCTGGACCGCCCCACCCCTTGACCCCTTCCACCGCCACTCCCGCTCCCGCCGCCGCTCCGCTTCCGCTTGCCAAGATCCGCGCATCTTCCCTGGAAAAGGGGGGTCAGGGTGTGGTGGGGCGCAGGCGGTGGGCGGCCAGTTCGTCGTAGTAGGGCTGGGCGGCCTCGACCAACGGGCGCAACCGCTCGGGCACGAGCGCGGGTGCGGGGTGGTACGGGGCGAAGCCGGTGGAGGCCTCGACGGCGGAGTACCAGTGTGGCGCCCACACGCCGTCGGTGTCGCGGCGGCCCGGGGCCCAGGTCAGCATCGCGGGGGTGAAGGCGATGCCGAGGGCGTCGCAGAGGAGGGTCAAGGTGGTCCGGGGGGCGCGGAGCACGTCGGCGGCGTCGATGACCGGGCCGCCGTGGGTGCGGAAGATCTCGGACTGCTGGGGGTAGCCGAGGTCTTCGAGGGTGGGTTCGCCGCGCACCCGGGCGTACGAGGCGACCACGTGGGCCGGGTCGCGGATCAGGAACGCGTGGGTCAGCCGGCTCAGCCAGTCGCGGCCGATCGTCGGCAGCAGGTGGTGGGTCATGTGTTTCTGGTAGTGGACTGCCGGGTGGCCGGGCAGCGGGCCGGTGAGCGCGGCGGCCACGTCCGGCCACCGCTGGGGCTGGCTCGCCAGGATCTGCGCCCGGCCGGGATGGTCGATGCCGGTGGTGGCCAGGTAGTGCGCGTAGAGCGGCTCGTCGACCACCAGTGTGTCGGGGCGGGCACCGAAGCTGCGCATCATCGCGGTGGAGATGTTGCGCGGGCCCGACCACATCGCGATCCGTGTCGTCATTCCACCATGATCCGGCAGGGTGGAACGCCCGCGGCCGGACGGGGGCCGCGGGCGTTCGGTCGCGGGGCAGGTCAGACCTGGAAGCCGCGGTGGCGGCGGAACATCTTGCGCATCATGAAGACGGTCTGGGCGATCGTGGCGATGTAGAGAATGGGCCAGCCGAGGGACAGGATGGCCGACTGCACCCCGATGCTCTGCTGGGTCCAGGCGAAGATGCCGGCCCCGATGATCGCGACGAGCACGACCAGCGGCATGACGTAGGCCGAGCCCTTGCCCTTCTCCGCGTTGGCCTGGGCGGCCCAGTTGTCCTTGTCGGACTGGGCGAGGAACTGGGTCCAGGCGGAGACGAAGTGCCCCATCCGGATCCACATGTACAGCTCCGCCGGGAGGGCCAGGGCCGCGTACAGGAGGTCGGACGCGCTCTTGTCTTTCATCGCCAGAGCCAGGCGCAGGTTGAGCAGCATCGCGATGACCGGCGGGATCAGCCAGATCGGGTTGAAGATGAACGCGTGGATCGACAGCGCCGCGACCAGCAGCAGGATGAAGCCGAGGCGCGAGGCGATGTTGAAGCACATCGCGATGTTCTCGTACCACCGCAGCCGCAGGTTGGGGTGCATCGGCTGGCCCTTGTTGTCGCCGCGCTGGCCGGGCCAGAACAGGTCGATCGCGCCGAAGTTCCATTTGACCTGCTGGCCGTGCAGGGCGCGCAGGTTGGTCATCGGGCCGACGTAGGCGCGGGCGCTGGCGCTGATCTTGGTGCTGTAGCCGGCGTCCTTGATCTGCAGGGACAGCTTGCTGTCCTCGACCTCGCTGTCGCGCACCCACGGGGCCTGCTGGTGGTGCCGGATCATGACGGACTCGAGGGCGCGCATGTTGAACAAACTGCACTGCCCGCCGAGTACGGCCATGTTGCGCCCGCGCAGCAGGTTGTCCATGTTGAACGCGGCGAACTGGGCCCGCTGGCCGGCGATCAGGAAGCGCGCCATGGCGCCCTTGAAGCGGTTCTTGTCGATGCTGTAGATGGCGCTGAGTCCGCCGATGCGCGGGTCGTCGGTCATCTCGAGTTCGAGGCGTTCGACCGTGTCGCGGGCGAGCGTGGTGTCACCGTCGACGCCGAGGACGTAGTCGTAACCGCGGGACAGGAAGTAGCCGTAGTTGAGGGCGCCGACCTTCTTGTCGGGGTTCACTCCCATGTCATGCACATGGACGACGGTGTGAAAGTCTTCGCCCTTGACGGTACGGGTGTGCCGGCCCTCGAAGGAACGCGCGATCTCGGGGGTGTCGTCGTCGGTGTTGTTGATGATGACGTGGATGACGTCGGGCAGTCGCGTCTGGGCGAGCAGGCTCTTGATGACGTCGGCGATCGTGTCCTGCTCGTTGTAGCAGGGGATGATGCAGCTGATCGTGGCGTGCCGGGGGGTGTGGCTCGCGATCGCGAGCTCACCGGCCACCGCCTCGATGGATTCCAGCGGGGCCAGTTGCGGGGTGGCCGGCGGCAGGGCCAGCGGCCCGGCCTTGGAGCTGCGCGGCAGCAGGATCTGCCGGTCGGTCGCGCGGCGGAGACCCGGGCTGAGGTCGGTCATCACTTGGCACCATTCGTGAGCAACGGCAGGGTCAGGGAGTCGAGAGCCGTGGAGCGGTAGTAGCTGTTCGAATTCGGCGCGGTCTCCACCAGGAGGTCGAACCGGATCGTGAGGGCCAGCTGCGTTGCTCCCGCCGTCGCTGCCGGGAGGGTCACCACCGTGTTGTACGGGTAGGGCGGGGTGACGTCGAACTTGCCGCTGTCGGTGCTGACCACTGACCGTTTCGCACCGTCGTCCTGGATCACCTGGAAGGTGGTCACGGTGACCCGGTGGGTGCTGTCGGCGTCCTCGATGTGGGCGGCGACGTTTATGGTCTTCACCGTTTCGGCGGTGTACAGCTTCGCGTTGTCGCCGGTCCAGTAGGTGACCTGGACCGTGAAGTTGCCTTGCTTGAGCCGGTGGACGACCGTGCCGGTGTCCAGCGGGCCGCTGGCGCGGGCCGGCAGCTTGGCCACGACCGAGTCGCCGGTCGCGTCGCGTGATGCGGTTGCAGAGGCTGAGGGCGAGGGGCTGCTACCGATCAACGGTTTGCTGCTGCTCGTGAGCTCTTTGAGGCTGCCGCAGCCGGAGAGGGTGCCGCACAGCATGGCGGCTGCCATGCCTACTGCCACAGTTCTGCGCATTGACGTCCCAGTTTCTCGGAGGGATTTAAGAGCCTAGCCACGCAAAGTTGCTGGCTTTCCCGACAAGAAACGATATTTCGTATTTGGGTAGTAAAAGGGGATGTCAAACCCTGAACCCGGCGAACTGGCATCACCGGGCAGGAAGCGAGTCGACGGCAGCCTCCATGGTCACGGCCGCCCCGGCGCATCCCCCGGCCGGGCGGAGCACAGCGGCACCTCGGCCCACCAACTCCGGCCTTTCGCCACCCAACCGTCAAACAATTGATACGTGCGCAATCGACTATGTCGTTCTTCGGAATTGTCACCCTCGGCGGCCGCCCGCCGAGTTCGCCGTCCTCGCCTCCGGGCACGCCGCGGCGGCCCGGACGGCCGGCTTCGCGGAGGCCGCCTCGTCCGGCGGTGCGGGCGCTACGCGGCGGTCGCGGCCGTCGACTCATCGTCATCTCGCCATTAGACGATACGAAATGAAAACCATTACCGTTTTCTCATCCCGAGAAACGGAGTGGTTCTGTGAAGCAATATCTGGTCGCCGCGGCGGCCCTCGCTCTGCTGGCCGGGTGCGGTTCCGGCGGCACCGACGCGGCCGCCGGCTCGCCGGGCGGCACCTCGATCTCGGTCGTCGCGACCACCCCCGAGGTGGCCGACTTCGTCCGGCACATCGCCGGCGGCGACGTGCGCGTCACCCAGGTCATCAAGCCCAATGTGGACCCGCACGAGTACGAGCCCACCCCGGCCGACATCCAGGCCATCGGCCAGGCCCAGCTGGTCGTCAAGAACGGTGTCGGTCTGGAGGCGTGGCTCGACCAGACGATCCGGTCGGCCGGTTTCAAGGGCTCCGTCGTGGACTCCAGCCAGGGCGTCGAACTGCGCAAGGGCGACCCGGGCGACGAGGAGATGAAGGACGGCGACCCGCACATCTGGCACAACCCGCTGAACGCCAAGATCATGGTCACGAACATCGAGAAAGGGCTCGCCGCCGCCGACCCGGCGCACGCGTCGGCCTACGCGGCCAACCTCACGAGCTATTCGGCGAAGCTCGACCAGCTCGACGCCGACAACGAGGCCGCCTACGCGAAGATCCCGGCCGAGCAGCGCAAGCTCGTCACCAACCACGACGCGTTCGGCTACTACGTCGACCGCTACAAGCTCACCTTCGTCGGCTCGGTCATCCCGAGCATGGACACCTCCGCCGAGCTCTCCGGGCAGCAGCTCACCGAACTGGTCGCGAAGATCAAGGCGACCGGCACGAAGGCGATCTTCACCGAGAGCTCGCTGCCGCCGAAGACCGCCGAGGCGATCGCCAAGCAGGCCGGCGTCAAGGTGATCGGCGGCGAGGACGCGCTCTTCGGCGACAGCCTCGGCCCGGACGGGTCCTACCTCGAGGCGGAGCAGCACAACACGCAGGTGATCACCTCGGCGCTGGCCGGCTGAGATGAGCGCGGCCCTCAGCTACTCCGCGGTCAGCGCCGGCTATCACGGCACGCCCGTGCTCACCCACGTCGACCTCACCCTGGCCGGTGGGCAGCGCCTCGCCCTGGTCGGCCCGAACGGGGCCGGCAAGTCCACGCTGATCAAGTCGATCCTCGGCCTGATCCCGGTCCTCGGCGGGGCGGCGACCGTCCTCGGGCGACCGCCCGCCCAGGCCCGCCCGCTGATCGGCTACGTGCCGCAGACCGACTCGCTCGACGCCGACTTCCCGGTCACCGCCGCGCAGGTGGTGATGATGGGCCGCTACCGGCGGATCGGCTGGTGGCGGCCCACCCGCGCGGCCGACCGGCGCGCCGTCCGGGCGGCACTGGAGCAGGTCGGACTGGCCGACCGGGCGGGCAAGCACTTCGGCACGCTCTCCGGCGGGCAGCGCCAGCGGGTGCTGCTCGCCCGCGCCCTCGCCGCCGAACCACGCCTGCTCCTGCTGGACGAACCCTTCAACGGCGTCGACGCGGTCAGCCAGGAAGCCATCCTCGGCGTCCTGCGGACGCTGTCGGCCGACGGCACCGCGGTCGTGCTCAGCACCCACGACCTGGCCGTCGCCGCCGAGCTCGCCGACATCGTCTGCCTGCTCAACGGGCGGCAATGGGCGGCCGGGTCACCCGAGGCGGTGCTCACCGCGGAAAACCTGCGTGCGGCGTACGGCGGACACGCGATCGAGGTCGGCCACGACCGTACGGTTCTGGTGGAGCCGTGATCGAACCGTTCGCCGTACCGTTCATGGCCCGGGCCCTCGCCGAGCTGGCCCTGCTCGCCCTGATCTGCGGCCCGGTGAGCGTGTTCGTCTTCGCCCGCCGCCTGTCGTTCGTCTCCGACGCCCTGACCCACACGGTCTTCCCCGGCGTGGTGATCGGCTTCCTGGCCGGCGGCGTCGAGGGCATCTTCGCCGGCGCGCTGGTCGCCGCGGTCGTGACGGCTGTCGCGCTCACCCTGCTGACCCGGGCCGGCGCCCTCTCCGACGACGCGTCCACGGCCGTCGTGCTGACCGCGATGTTCTCGATCGGTGTCGCGCTGGTGTCCCGGCGGTCCTCGTACACCTCGGATCTGACGACCTTCCTCTTCGGCCGCATCCTGACCGTGACCCCGAGCCAGCTGGCCGAGACGGCGGCCCTGGCCGCCGTGATCCTCACGCTGCTGCTGATCGGCGCGCGCGCCATCATCTTCCGGACCTTCGACCCGACCGGCGCGGCCGCCGCCGGTTATCGCGTCTTCTGGCTCGACCTGTGGCTCAACCTGATCGTCGCGCTCGTCGTCGTCGCCGCGGTCCGCGCGGTCGGCACCATCCTGGTGGTGGCGCTGCTCATCGTCCCGGCCGCGGCCGCCCGCATGATCACGTCCCGGCTGGTCGCGATGGCAGCGATCGGCACCGGCCTGATCCTGCTCGCCTCCTACGCCGGCCTGCTGGCGAGCTGGACCGCCTCGGTCACCTACGGTTTCGCGCTGACCTCGGCCTCCGCCGTGGTCCTGGCACTGGTCCTGATCTACCTGCTGCTCCTGCCGCTGGGCGCGCTGCGCTCGGCGCCCTCCCCCACCGGCGGGAGGTCACCTCATGAACTGGTGGGATGACGCGCTGCACCGGGCCACCGTCGAGGTTCTGCTCGCGGGTGCGCTGGCCGGGCTCGTCGGCGTACAGGTGGTACTGCGCCGGCTGTCGTTCTTCACGATGGCGCTCACCCACGCGACCTTTCCCGGCGTGGTCGCCGCCTCGATCATCGGGGTGAACATCATGATCGGTGGCATCGCGGCGGGCGGGATCATCGCGCTCGGCGTGGCCGCGCTGAGCCGCCGCCGGGGTCAGAACGCCGCCGCCGCGACCGGGGTGCTGCTGTCGGCCGGTTTCGCGCTCGGCACCGGCCTGGTCGCGACGCAGAGCGGGTTCAGCCGGGACCTGTCGTCGTTCCTGGTCGGCTCGATCCTCACGGTCGGCCCGGCCGACCTGGTCGGCACCCTCGCGGTGCTGATCGTGGTGGCGACCGTGCTGCTCGTCTGCCGCCGGCCGCTGACGTTCACCGGCTTCGACCGGACGGGCGCCCGGTCGGCGGGTTTCGCCACCGGCGTGTGGGACGTGGTCCTGCTGCTGACCATCGAGATCGTGGTGGTCACGATCGTCCCCGCGGTCGGCACGATCCTGGCCCTGGCCCTGATCGTGGCCCCCGCCGCCGCGGCCCGCGCCTGGTCGACCCGCCTCGGCGTGCTCACCGCCCTGGCCGTGGTGTTCGGCGCGGCGAGCGGCCTCGGCGGCCTCTACCTCTCGCTGCGCTGGAACATCGCGGCCGGCGCCAGCATCACCCTGACCGCGACGGCCCTGCTGGCCGCCTCCCTGATCCTGTCCCGGCTGATCGGCGGCATCCGGCGCCCCCCGGCGTTCTACGCCCTGACCGGTGAGGCGACCAAGGACCTCGGCCCGGAGGTGCTGCGCTACACCCGGAGCGGCTGATCAGCGGCCGGCGAGCCGGCGGCGGGACCCGAGCCTGACGCCGACCGGTCGGCGTCAGGCTCGGGCTCGGTTAGCATCGGGCCCGGCGACCGGGCGGTGCTAGGAGACGAGGGCGACATGATCAGCGGACGGCAGCTGGTGAGCCTCGGGGTCGCGCTGGTGGCCGCCGCGGCGATGGTGGGCGGCCAGCCGGGCGGCAAGCAGAAGCCGGCGCCGCCGGTCAACGCCCGGGTCGCCTGGCCGCAGGCGCAACGGGCCAACCTGCCGGCCACGCTCGCGGACGGGGCCGCCTACGAACCGGCCGTCTTCCTCGACGCCGACCGGTCGGTCGGGACGGCGCCGACGCCCGACCGCCGTGCGCTGCGGTTGGTGCTGCGGGACGGCAACGGCTCCGTGCGTACCCTCCGGACCTTGCCGTTGAATGTCAATCCGTCGATCGAGAGCCCGACGCTGTCCGGGACGGACCTGGTGTGGGCGGAGAGCTCGCGGAACCGGGAACAGCTCTGGACGATCGACCTCGCCTCGAACCGGCCGGCGCGGCTGCTGACCGCCGACGTGGGGGACGCGCGGTTCTACGAGTCGCAGTACGACCTGGTGTTCGCGCAGGGCCGGGTGCATTGGGTGGCGGCGGGCGCGGACGACACCACCGAGATCCGGTCGGTCGCGCTGGGCGGCGGGGCGGTGAGCGTACGGTCGGAGTCCGGCGCCTGGTCGTTGTCCGCCTGGCCCTGGCTGATCAACGGCGTGACCGCGGCCGGCGGAACGACCGTGCTGCGTGACATGACGACCGGCCAGGACCGCCGAGTGGTGTCGCCCGGCCGTGGCGTGACCGCGTGCGGCCCGCTGTGGTGCCGGGTGGTCGCGTTCGACAAGAAGGGCTATCCGCAGATCGACGTGATGCGCCCGGACGGCTCGGACCGCCGCCGGATAGCGGGCGGCACGGCGGCCACGGCGATCGCTGACAACGCTGTGCTGGATCGCTTCGAGATCTACTCGATGCAGACCGACAACTCCGATCTGACCGGCTATTACCAGGTCCTGGCGTACGACATCAACCGCCGCAGCACCGTCGAGATCAGCCCCGAGGCGACCGACGTCAGCTATCGCGCGGGTGTGCTGTGGTGGTCGACCGGAAGTCAGGACCAGTTCGTCCGCCACTCCCTCGACCTGCGGACCGTCTGAGGGCCGACGACCCGTCTTGATCGGTGGCAAACTCCACGGCATGGACGCCAAGGATCACCTCCGCCACTACCTCGACGAGGCCCGGAAGGTTCTGTTGTGGAAACTGGACGGCCTTTCCGAGTACGACGTCCGCCGTCCGCTGACCCCGACCGGCACCAACCTGCTGGGCCTGGTGAAGCACTCGGCCGGGGTGGACGCGGGTTACTTCGGCGAGGTGTTCGGCCGCCCGTTCCCCGAACCGATGCCCTGGATGTCGGAGACCGCCGAGACGAACGCCGACATGTGGGCGACGACCGACGAGTCCCGGGCGGACCTGATCGCCCTGTACCACCGGGTCTGGGAGCATTCGAACGCCACGATCGCGGCCCTTGCGCTGGACGCGATCGGTCAGGTTCCGTGGTGGGGCGCCGACAGCGAGGTGACCCTGCACCAGATCCTGATCCACGTGACGGCGGAGACGAATCGGCACGCCGGCCACGCCGACATAGTCCGCGAATTGATCGACGGCGTGGCCGGCACCCGCGCGAACGGCGTCAATCTGCCCGCGGCTGACCGGGAGTGGTGGAGCGCCTACCACGCCCGCCTGGAGGAGGCGGCACAAGCCGCGCGCTGAGCATCATGGCGGCCGGCAACGGCCCCCGGACGTACGCCGAGGGCCGTTGCCGCGGGACCGCTAGGAGACGATGCAGTTCCTGCCGTTCGCGCCGCTTCCGGTCTTGACCGGCTCGGCGCCGGTGTTGTTGCCGGTGTAGAGCCAGCAGGTGGGGATGCTGCCGATGTTGTTGCCCTTGAGGGTGGCGACGTCGCCGAAGTTGGTGTTGACGCCGGCGATCACCTTGCCACTGGTGGCGGTGACGTTCTGGATGGTCACCTTGCGGGCGGCCTGGGTGGAGCAGTTGCCGCAGGAGCGGTAGAGCTTGCCGAAGTTGGAGACCTTGAAGTTCTTGATGGTCACCGAGCCGCCGGCACCGCGGTTGTCCTGGAACACCTTGTCCGACGCGCTGGCGGCGCTGCCGCCGTCGATCACGACGGTGGCGTTGTTGCCGCGGAAGGTGGCGGCGTCCTCGCCGACGTCCTGCCAGGTGACGTTGCGGATGGTGCAGCTGCCGGCGCAGTGCACGCCGTCGGCCGCCGGGGAGCCCAGCACGACGTTCTGGATGGTCGCGCCGGACGCCAGGTTGAACAGCGGGTCCTGGCCCTCGGCCTGGCCGCCGGAGCCGAGGTCACCGGAGCCGATGTAGCGCTTGCCGCCGCCGTCGAAGGTGCCGGTCACCTGGATCGTCTTGGTGACCTTCACGTCGGTGGCGGCGGACGCCAGGCTCACCAGCGAGACCGAACCGGCCAGGGCGGCGGCCAGCACGGCGGCGCCGATGAGCAAGCGTGGTCGTTTCATTTTCGGACCTTTCGTCGAGTACCCGGTCAAGGCGTGACGCACGGGAGGAACATATGCCTCGGTAACCGGCTCGAGAACGGTTCGATATCGATGGATGTCTTAAGAGAAATTTAATCGATGCTTTTTTCAAGGCTAGGAATACTGCAAATAGCCATTGACATGGGCAAATGCCGGTTTTATGCAAACCTTTGCAAACAAGATCGGCGGCGCCCGCGCCGGCGGCTGTCCGGCGCGGGCGCCCGCCTCCCGACGGCCGAGCGGAGCTAGCCCTTGAGCCGGGCCATGGTCCCCTTCGCCGTACTGATCAGAGCGTCGTCGACAGCGGGTCCGCTCTTGGACAGGACCGCGATGGTCAGGTACAGGTTGCCGTCGTAGACGGCCAGGTGGGGACCGGTCAGCGGGTCGTCGTAGGAGTAGGCCCCCTGACCCAGGCCGGGCACGTCGGTCTGCTTGTCGCCGCCGGAGTCGCCGGCCTTCTTGAGACCGTCGAACTGCGACTGCATCGAGCTGGTGTCGGACACGTTGGCCTCGACCAGGACGCCGACCCGGGCGCCGGTCTTGCCGTACTCCCGTTCACACCGCGTGATGCTCAGCCCCGAGCCGGTGCGGCCCGGCCCCTTCTCGGCGTCGATCAGCGGCCCGAACTTGGCGGTCAGGGCCTGATCGTCAATGATCTTGCAGAGGTCGTCGGGCGCCCGGTATCTCCCACCGGCCACGCCCGCCTGCGAGGCCGCGACCGCGGGGGCCGAGGCGGGTGAGGCAGTTGGCTTGTCCGACCCTCCGCAACCGGACACCGCCAGCCCGAACAGTGCGACTACGACCAGTTTTGACGTCTTCAGAACTTCTCACTCCTTCACAAATCGAGCATTACCCATTCCTGAAGGAGGTTAGCCGGGTGGCGCCGACCGCGCTGACCCGTGACCGGCGGGCAGCCACCCCGGCCCGGTCCGCACCCACTGAGCCGTCCCCACAGCAGTACGGTGGAAGGCATGAGTGAAACCGAGACCGCCATCCTGGCGGGTGGGTGCTTCTGGGGTGTCCAGCAGCTCGTCCGCCGCCAGCCCGGCGTCCTCGACACGCGCGTCGGTTACTCCGGCGGCGACGTGCCGAACGCCACCTACTACAACCACGGCACCCACGCCGAGGCGATCGAGATCATCTTCGACCCGGCGGTCACGTCGTACCGGAAGATCCTGGAGTTCTTCTTCCAGATCCACGACCCGACCACGCTGAACCGGCAGGGCAACGACATCGGCCTGAGCTACCGCTCGGCGATCTTCTACACCAGCGACGAGCAGAAGCGGGTGGCCGAGGACACCATCGCCGACGTCGAGGCGTCCGGCCTGTGGCCCGGCAAGGTCGTCACGACGGTCGAGCCGGCCGGTCCGTTCTGGGAGGCCGAACCCGAGCACCAGGACTACCTCGAACGCCTCCCGAACGGCTACACCTGCCACTTCCCCCGGCCGGACTGGGTCCTGCCCAAGCGGAGCGCGTGAAGACCGAGCGTGCGGTGGCCGGCCCCTGGTCGCTGGCCACCTCCCGGGCGTTCTGGGCAGGCTTCGCCCCGGCCGCGCTGCGTGACCAGCCGGCCGGCGGCGAACTGCGCACCGTCTTCCTGGCCGAACCGGACTGGACCCGGGTCACCGCGACGGTCCGCCAGGACGGCCCGACCGCGCACCTGACCGTCGACGGTCCCGGCGACCTCGAGGCGGCCGCCGACCAGGTCGCCCGCTTCCTGTCCCTGGACGTCGACGGCCGCGGCTGGCCCGCGGTGGGCGAACGCGACCCGGTGATCGGCGAGGCCCAGCGGCAACTGCCGGGCTTCCGGCCGTGCGGCTTCCACTCACCGTACGAGGCGGCGGTGTGGGCCGTGCTGACCCAGCGCGTCCGCATGTCCCAGGCGCGCAAGACCCGAGCCGACCTGATCGCCCGGCACGGCCACGACGGCGCGTTCCCCGACCCGGCCCGGCTCCGCTCCCTCGACCTCGACCTGTTCGGCCGCCAGACCGAATATCTGCACGCGGTGGCCGAGGCCGCCCTCGACGGCCTGCTGGACGGCGCCCGGCTGCGCAAACTGAGCGCCGAGGCCGCCGTCGCCGAGGTCAAACAGGTCAAAGGGCTGGGCCTGTTCGCCTCCGAACTGGTCGCCCTCCGCGGCGCCAACCACCCGGACGGCCTGCCCCGCCACGAGCCCCGTCTCGCCGCCGCCATCCTGGAGAGCTACGGCAGCGACGCGAGCCTCGAAGAACTCTCCGCGGCTTGGCGCCCTTACCGGACGTGGGCCTCGGTGTACTTGCGGGCGCTGGCCTGACCCGGTCGCTCCGGCCCGGCGCGCGCCGGCCGCGTTCCCAGGCGCCCACGGCAAGCGCCACCGAACACCCGCTCGGCCGCCTCCGACGCGGCTGCCCGGCAGGTTCTCCTCACCGAGGCCCGCACGGCCAACACCTTCGCCCCGGCACCGGTGCCCGACGCCAAGACTGCGGCCGCCCCCGGCGGTGGCCGTGCTGGCCATGGACACCCGGTTCCACGCCGCGACTCGACCACGACGACGGGGTGCCGTGGGCCTGACCGCCCATCCCGAGCTAGGCGGCGGTGCGGTGCTCGGCGGCGGGCCGGAAGGCGGCGATCGCGGCGGCGGTCATCGGGCGGCCGTAGTAGTAGCCCTGGGCGTAGCGATAGCCCAGCCGGTAGAGCTCGGCCGCCTGTTCCGCCGTCTCGACGCCCTCGGCGACCGCGCGCAGCCGCATGCCGTCGCAGATGCCGATCAGGGCCGCGGCCACCACCGACTCGTGGCCGCCGGTCGCGATGTCGTCGACGAACGACTTGTCGACCTTGAGGATGTCGGCGGGACAGGTGCGCAGCAGGCCCAGTGAGGAGTGGCCGGTGCCGAAGTCGTCGAGGGCGATCTTGACGCCCTGGGCCGCGATCGCCCGCAGCTCCGTCATGGCGGTGCCGCCGTCGAACACCGCCGTCTCGGTCACCTCGACCGTGAGCTGATCCGGTGGCAGGCCGGTGCGGCGCAGCACGACGGCCACGTCGGCGGCGAAGCCGACCTCGCGCAGCTGGCGGGCCGACACGTTGACGGTGACGGTGCGCGGGGCGGCGTCCCCGAGCTCGGCGCGCCAGCGCACCGCCTGCCGGCACGCCTCCTCCAGGATCCACGCGCCCAGCGGCACGATCAGGCCCGTACGCTCCGCGGCCGGAATGAATTCGGCCGGGCCGACCGGCCCCCGCTCGGGGTGGGTCCAGCGCACCAGCGACTCGACGCCGAAGAGCTCGCCGCCCGGCATCGAGACGATCGGCTGGTAGAGCAGGAACAGCTGGTCGGTGTCGAACGCGGTGCGCAGGTCGGCGGCGAGCCGGGCGAGGGCGGCGGTGCGCTGGTCCATGGCCGGCTCGTACGCGACCGACCGGCCCTTGCCCTGTCCTTTGGCCTCGTACATCGCGACGTCGGCGCGCCGCAGCAGCTCCGGGGCGGTGTCGTCACCCCGGGCCGGGGTCAGGCCGATGCTGGCCTCGACGACCAGTTCGTACCCGCCGGCCCGGACCGGCCGGCGCAGCTCGGCCGCCACCGAGGCCAGGCCCGTGGCGGCGTCCCCGAGCAGCAGCAGGGCATATTCGTCGCCGCCGAGCCGGGCGACCATGCTGGTGGCCGGGACGGACGAGACGATCCGCTCGGCGACGGCGGTGAGCAGCTCGTCGCCGACCGCGTGGCCCAGGTCGTCGTTGATCGCCTTGAAGTCGTCGAGGTCGATCAGGGCGACGCTGACGTGGTCCGGGTCGTCCTCGAGCGCGGCGTCGATGGCGCGGACCAGCTCGCCCCGGTTCGGCAGCCCGGTGAGCAGGTCGTGGGTGGCGCGGTGGGCCAGTTCCCGCTGGCGGGCGTCGAGGTCGTCGAGCAGCCGGGCGTTGTCCCGCAGCGCGACCACCTGGCGGGCGGCGACCAGGATCGTGACACTTACCGACCCGACGGCGATCATCAGCCGGTCCGGGGCGCTCGAGCCGGTGGTGGTGAGAAGCAGGGCGCCGGTGGCGAGGACCGCCGCGTACGGCATCAGGGAGAGCCGCCGCGACACCGGCCGCGGAAGCGGCCGGCCGACCCGGGTGGCCCGCGTCTGCCGGTCGGCGGCCAGGCAGGTGAGCAGGCAGGTGGTCGGCAGGATGACGTACGCCGAATTGAGGTGCGGGCGGGCGGCGAGCAGCGGTGCCAGGGCCCCGCCGCCCGCACCGACCGCGCCGGTCAGAGCCAGGATGTGCAGCGCGCGCCGGTCGATCGGGTCGGTACCGGTGAAGGCGACCTTGATGAACGCGAAGACGCAGATGAACCCGGCCGCCACCACGACCAGGAAGGAGACCGACGCGGACGGGCTGTTGCCGAGCCAGTCGCGCCAGCGTGGATAGAGCAGATGCCAGGAGAACGTCAGCACGGTCACGATCACCGTGGCGATGTCGAGACCGAACCGGATCCACTCGATCCGGGCCCGTCTCGACCCGGGGATGCGCATCAGCCCGATCAGCATCAGGAGCAGGCCGGACACGTACACGACAGAGGTGACGACGCCGATCTGGCCGTTCTCGGCGCCGGTGAAATAGTCGCGCGCGGCGCTGGCCGACCCCAGCCCGACCAGGCCGACCCCGACCGAGACGTACCGCCAGAAGGTGCGGCCGTGCGCCCCGGCCCGCCACGAGGAGACCACGGCCAGCGGCACGGCGACGAACAGCGTCAGCCAGCCGAGCTGCGGCGGGACCCACACGGCGAGCCCGATCGCGAACCACAGCACGGCGAGGACGTCGAGGCCGATGCTCGTGGCCAGGACGCGGGTCAGCCGCCATGGCGGTACCACTGCCTCCACGACGATCTCTTCGGCCGCCCGGCCGTTTTGCAAAGCGCGTCGACGAGGCGGATCTAACATCGGACTGTGCAGCCCAAGACGGATTCGGCGGCCCGGCCGACGATCAAGCGGTTCCTGCACGGCGAGCTCGCCAAGGTCGACGACGAGGGCTGCATCCTCGACCTCGTCGTCGAGCTGACGGACGGCGTCGTGCACCACCACCTGGGTGGCCAGCACCCCGGACAGCGCGAGGTGGCCACCCGTTACGAGGTGGGCCCGGCCGGCGACCTGACCGTGTGGTCGGTACGCCTCGACCGGGACCTCCCGCCGGAGGTCCGGCGGGTGATCACGTACAGCTCGCAGGGGTGGCTGACCGTCGAGGGCCCGGCGTTGCCGCTGGACGTGCGGGTGCCGGAGCCCGCCGCGATGGTCGACCCCCGGGGCTGGCAGGACTCCTACAAGGGCCCGGGCCGCTCTCAGCTCGGGTCGTAACCGCCGTTCGCGATCTCCGCCGGCGCACTCGGCCGGGACGGCTTGCAGCCCAGCTCCCGGCGCGCCTTCTCGCCGGTGGCCCGCTGGTCGAGCAGCAGTGCCTCGCCGAAGCCACCGAGCCGCTCGACGGGCTGGTGGTGCCGGGCCGCAGACGCCGAACGGCGGCCCACCCGAAGGTGAGCCGCCGTTCGAGAAGCGTCGGATCAGAGCGGGCGAATGTTCTCCGCCTGCAGGCCCTTCTGGCCCTGGGTGATCTCGAACTCGACGCGCTGGTTCTCATCGAGGGTGCGGAAGCCGCTCGACGCGATCGCGGAGAAGTGCGCGAACACGTCGGGGCCGCCGTCGTCCTGGCTGATGAAACCGAAGCCCTTGTCGCCGTTGAACCACTTGACTGTTCCGGTAACCATGTCTACTCCTTCGCAGGCTGTTCGAGCCGCACCGCGCGACTCGCACGCCGCCGTGTTGATAACCTGCGCCGAACCGACACAAAAACGAAAAGGCGCCCATAAGGCGCCCGAAACGTCTACGGAAATCAAAACTGCAACGGGGCTAACCTAGCACAGGAGTCAGCGGGCTGCCGACAACGTCACCGATGGGGTCACGCCGTAGACCGAGGCGTACGCGGCGGCGAACCGGCCCAGGTGCGTGAACCCCCAGCGGTGCGCGGCCTCGGCCACGGTGCAGTCACCGTGCCGGAGCTGGTCGTGGACCCGGCTCAGGCGTACGCGTCGCAGGTAGGCCAGCGGCGCCATGCCGATGTGCTTCTGGAAGCCCTGCTGCAAGGACCGCACGCTCACCCCGGCGAGCGCGGCCAGCGACGCCGCGGTGTACGCGCTTTCCGGATCGGCCCGCATGGCCTCGACGACCACCCGCACATGGCGGGGCCGGGCCGGCGACACCGGCTTGTGCAGCAGCTCCCGGTACGGGTGGTCGATCGCGTACAGCAGGGTGGTGATCAACGCCTCGGCCAGCGGCTTGGTGACCAGCGGGCGGTGCAGCGCGCTGTGGAAGTCCTCGAAAACGTCGGTGAAGACGCGGAACAGCCGCAGCCACGCCGGCACCCCGGCCATTGGCAGCTCCGGCGAGAAGTCGACCGGACCGGGGATGTAGCGCTCGAGCAGGTTCTCCAGGTGCAGCTCCAGGTCGGCCCGCGGAATCTGCAGGTAGGTCATGTCGGTGCTGGGCTGGATGCGGTTCCGCCGGGGGGCGCGCACCGGCCGGTAGAACCCGGCCATGGCGGGCGTGATCCGCCACCGGTCGGTGGCCTCACCGACGTCGAGGCGGCCTTTGTGCACGGTCGCCAGGGCGTACACCTCGGTGCTGGCGGTCGTCAGGACGAGATCGGCGGGCACTCTCGACCGGGCGACCCGGATCCGTCCCACCATGCGGTTGTCCAGCCGCAGCCCCGGGGTCTCGAAGCTGGGCGAACGGTCGGCGGAGAGCCGGATCCGAGCGTGCGTGGCGTACCACGCGATGATCTCGTTCAGATCAGCCGACTTGAACATGGTTCGATGCATTCTTGCCACGCTACGGGAGCTCACCTGCGCGGGAAGAGGCCCTTCGGCCGTACCGCGCTACTGATCAGAGATCGACCGGTACGAACGGACGTTTCCCGGTTCCTGTTCGGACACCGGCGGTGTGGCCGGAACGGGTGGCGTGGCCGGGACCGGTGGCGTGGCGGTGGCCGGCGGCACCACCCGGGTGGCCCGGCGGCGGGAGACCGCCACACCGGCCAGGCACAGCGCTCCCCCGGCGAGGGTGAACCAGCCCGGCACCTCGCCGAGGAACAGCCACGACATCAGCACGACCAGGGCCGGTACGACGTAGGTGGTCGCGCCCAGCTTGCCGGCGGTGGTACGGGCCAGCGCGTAGGCCCAGGTGGTGAACGCGATGGCGGTGGGACCGACACCCAGGTAGAGCATGTTGAGGGTGGCGGACGGCGGAGCCTGCGCGGCTTCCCGGACGAGCAGACCGGCGAACGGCAGCAGCGCGACCGCGGCCACGAGCGCCGAGAAGGTGGTGATCTGCAGGGCGCTGCCGTGCTTCAACGCGGGTTTCTGGGCGACCACGCCGATCGCGTAGGTGATCGCGGCCAGGACGCACAGCAGCACACCGAGCAGGGAGGAGCGACCGCCGCCGGACATCGACAGACCCACCACCGCCGTGCCGGTGAACGACACCGCGATGCCCAGCCACAGCGAGCGCGGTGCCGCCTCGCCCAGCAGTCGGGCGCTGAGCAGGGCGATCAGGATCGGACCGACGTTGACGATGAGCGCGGCCGTGCCCGCGTCGACCAGGCGCTCGCCCCAGTTGAGGAAGACCATGTAGCCGCCGAACCACAGCAGGCCGGAGATCAGGATGCCCGGCCAGGCCCGGCGATCGGGCCAGCCCACCCGGCGGACCAGAGCGAACGCCCCCAGCAGCACCGCCGCGGTGGCCAGCCGGCCCAGCGCGAGGGCACCCGGCGAGTAGGCCTCACCGGCGCTCCGGATGGCCACGAACGCGGACGCCCAGAAGAACACGGTCACCGCGGCCGCCGCGAGGGCACCGGTGCTCTGTCGATCGCTCATGCGACGAACCTAGGAGCGCGACCCTTCGGCGGCCACCGAAATTGCGACCGGCCCCGATTGCGACCGGCCCCGGTCGCGACCGGCGCGGCTCAGATGGTGATGCCGGGACCGGCGCTGTCGTCGACGCCGAAGGAGATCTTGTCGACCACCTCCACCACGCCCGGGATCCGGTAGGCCAGCCGGGCGGCCTCGGTCGCCGACGACCACAGCCGCACCTGGCCGGTGAGCACCGTCACCCCGTCGGTGACCTCCGCGGCGACCCCGTCGGGCAGCACGCCTGTCACGTCGGCCCGGATGTCGTCGTCCGGGCGCAGGTGGATCTTCAGCAGGTCGCCGCGGGTCACGATGCCCACCAGCCGGCCCAGGTCGTCGACCACCGGCAGGCGCTTGACCCGCTCGGCGTCCATCTTGCGGGCCGCCGCCGGGATCGACGTGCCGGTCAGCACGGTCACCACCGGCGCGCTCATCAGGTCGGCCGCGGTCCGCCCGTGCGCCTTGCCCCGTTCGCCACGGCGGCGCCGGCCCTCGAACAGGCGGGGCTCGCCGCCCTCCGCGTACTCGATCTTGCGCAGCAGGTCGGCCTCGCTCACCACCCCGATGACCCGCTGGAAATCGTCGACCACCGGTACCGCGCTGAATCGGCGCTCGACAAGCGTGTCCACCACGGACCGGTAGGAGGCGGCCTGCTCGACCGACACGACCGCCACGGTCATCACGTCGTCAACCGTCCAGTTCCGCATGACTTCCTCCCTCGTCACCCTGAAGTTACGAGCGGTGATGTCGACGGCGTAGGGCCAGAAGGCCCGCT
This sequence comes from Paractinoplanes ferrugineus, assembly GCF_016862195.1. Lineage (GTDB taxonomy): Bacteria > Actinomycetota > Actinomycetes > Mycobacteriales > Micromonosporaceae > Actinoplanes > Actinoplanes ferrugineus. The sequence goes on from NZ_BOMM01000016.1 coordinate 66,016, forward strand.
TTTCAAGTACGCACCTGCGTTCTTGTTGAGAAGGGGGCGCGGCAGAAAAATCAATGGCCGCCATGACCCCCGAGCAACTGCGCTTCCACGCCGCCAACCTCGACGGAATCCGGTCCATGCTCGGCGAGGTCAGATCCGCCTGCCACCGCATCGGCCGGGATCGGCCGGCGTTCGGCCCCACCTGCGGGTGGATCCTCATCGGCCTGGGTGACCGGCAGAAAAAACACGAGGAGCTCCTGGCGTACGTCGAGGAGACCCTGCTCCTGATGAGCCAGGGAATTCATCGGGTCGCCGACGGCACCGAGGAGTTGAAGACGCTCATCCGTCGCGACGACGACGACCTGCTGACCACGGACGGCGTGCCGATCATCGAGGACCCGCCGCACTCGCTGCACGGACTGATGGAGAGCGCGATCGACCGGGTCCGCGACCGGGAGTGGGTGGAGCCGGAACTGGCAAGCGCGGCCCCGGTCGCCGAGTTCGCCGCGCCGGTGGACGACCGTTATGCCGTGCTGCGGGCCGGTGGCCTGGCGTGCGCGATGCGGTGTGTCGAACCGCTCCGCCGAATGCTCGACGACCTCGCCGGCACGCCCGAGGTGGTGGCCACGCACGCCGCGGTGTGGCTCGGCAACGGCTCCGACCTGCTCGCGCTCAGCGCGCTGCTCGACGAGTGTCTCGAGGCCGACCTGCCCGACCGGGACCGGCAGGAGACCCGCTCCTACCGGTCCTTGATGGCCCACAACGTGCAGGCGCTGATCGGGCTGGCCGAGATCTCCACCGCGATGGGCTTCATCACGAAGGCGGCCGGCGACCTGATCCTGCTGGCCCGCGACATCATCCGCGGCCTGATCGGCGACCTCTTCGCCCGCGTCACCACCTGGATCGTCGACACCCCGGCCGGCGCCCCGCGACCCGCCATGGCGGCCCGGCTGGCCGTCGTCGTGCTCACCGCCTGGCGCATCCACGCCTACCTGACCGCGCTGGGCGACAGCATCAGCTCGCTCTCCCGCACCGTGGAGGGCTGAGCCCGCCGCTGTCGCCGCGCCCGGCCGGGGGTCAGGCGGTCGCCATCGCTTCGGCCGGCCGCTCGGCCTGGCTGTTGCCGCGGGCGCGGAAGAAGCCCCAGGCGACCAGGGCCGCGGCGATGACCGCGAGCACCAGGCCGGCGACAGTGAGAGCGTGCCGGAACTCGGTGGTCTGCCCCGCGGTCCAGTTGCCGCCGGCGAGGGAGCCGGTGAACATGGCGGCCAGGATGGTGCCGGTGACCGCGATGCCGGCACCCGTGGTGACCTCGGACGACGTGTCGACGAGGGCGGCGCCGATGGTGGTGCGGCTGGCCGGCAGGCCGCGGAGCACGTTGGTGCCGGCGACCACGCCGACCACCCGCAGGCCGGCGGCCACGAGCACGAGCGAGATCGCGACGAACACGTAGCCGTAGTTGCCGAACAGCGCGTAGAACGCGAGCCCGAGCACGACCGCCCCGGCGCTGAGCCACGCGGCCCGGTCGAGGCCGACCCGGTTGACCAGCGGCATGAGCAGGGCGCCACCGGCGACCAGCATGATCACCTGCGGCAGCATGCCGATCGCGGCGAGCCCGGCCGACCATCCCCAGTCGAGCTGGAGCTGGAGCGTCACCAGATAGCCCAGGCCGGCCGTGGCCAGCCCGGACGCGGCCTTGAACGCGAGGCCGCTGGACACGAGCGGGTGGGCGATCAGTTTCGGGTCGAGCAACGGGTAGCGCGCGGTGCGCTCGCGGAGCACGAACAGGACCGCCCCGGCGACCGCCGCCGAGGTGACCGCCCACGGCGCCCACGACCCGGTGCCCCGCTCGACGAAGAGCGTCGGCGCGACCAGGGCGAGCACGATCGTGGCCGTGCCGAGCACCGCACCCGCCCAGTCGATCGGGTCGCGGTGCCGGTCGGCCTCGACGTCGGCGGCGATGCCGGAGCGGATGCCGGCGAACGCGAGCGCCGCGATCGGCACGTTCATCAGCAGCAGGACCTGCCAGGGCGCGACCGCGAGCACGAAACCGCCGACGGTCGGGCCGAGCGCCAGGCCGACCAGGCCGACGGTGGTGATGATGTTCATGGCGCGCACCCGCAGGTCGTCGGCGGGAAAGAGCCGGAAGGCCAGGGCCATCGACCCGGGCGTGGTCATCGCGGCGGCCACCCCCATCGCCACCCGTACCGCGATGAGCTGCTCGGCGGTGGTGACGAACGCGGTGGCCAGGCCGGCCAGGCCGAGCAGGACCAGCCCGACGAGCATCACGCGGCGGCGGCCGAACCGGTCGGCGACCGCGCCGAAGGCCAGCATCAGGCCGCCGAACACGACCGCGTAGGCCCCGGTGACCCACTGGAGCTCGGTGGTCGAGGCGTGCAGCTCGCGCCCGATCGTGGGCAGTGCGACGTTCAGGATCGAGTTGTCGAGCATCTCGAACAGGAACACGGCCGACAGGCCGGCCAGGGCCACCCAGGCCTCTCGTAGCGTTCGCATAGCGCCTCCCCGCAGCGTGGCCCGACGACGCGGACCACGAGATGATGTGCAGGGGTCGGATCGGCACCCGCAGGACTAACTTTAGCGACTAAGTTTAGTGACACAAGAGGGAGACCGGATTTTGCCCAGAAATAGTGAGCGGGGCGGTCCGCTGACCCGTGCGCGGATCTCGACGATCGCCGCCCGGCTGTTCCTGGAGCACGGCTTCGACAACGTCACCGTCGCCCAGGTGGCGAAGGAGGCGGGGGTCTCCAGCGTCACGGTCTTCAACCACTTCCCGCGCAAGGAGGACCTGTTCCTCGACCGCTCCACCGAGGCCACGGAACTGCTGCGCACCACGGTCCGCGACCGGGCGCCCGGCCTCACCCCGGTCGCGGCCCTGCGCCGGATGACCCTGGCCCTGGTCGACTCGCGTCATCCGCTCTCCGGCGCCGACGATCGATCCGTCCCGTTCTTCCGCACCGTGGCGGCGTCCCCCGCGCTGCTGGCCCGGGCCCGGGAGATCGGCTACGAGCTGCAGCGGGCCCTCGCCGAGGAACTCGGGCCCGAGAGTGACCTGCTGGCCGCGTTCTTCGTCGCCGGCTACAGCACGATCATGGTCGACACGGCCCGCCGCCTGATCGCCGGCGAGCCGCACAGCACCCTGCTGGCCGATCACCGCGCCCGCTTCGAGCACCTGTTCGCGGCCCTGGCCGCCGCCACCGCACCGGCCGGGCAACCGCGGCCCGGCACCCCGAGCGGGGGCTAGCGCGCCGGCGGCGGGTCGAGGCCCGCGCGCGATCACCCGGGGACGGGCAGACTCGGCCTATGCGCCATTACTCCGTACACCTCAGGGCGCCGAACGGCGCTGAAGGCAACCTCGAAGCGTACGGTCACTGGGGTCGCCCGATCCTGGTCTTCCCGACCGAGGGTGGCAACGCGCGGGAGTGGGCGGAGCACGGCATGGTGGCGGCCGTGGCGCCGCTGATCGAGGCCGGGCGGGTCAAGTTGTACTGCGTGGACTCGTTCGACGGGGGCACCTGGTCGGCCCGTGACCTGCCGCTGGAGGAGCGCGCGCGGCGGCACGGCGATTACGAGCACTGGCTGCTCGAGGCGGTGGTGCCGCACATCCGAGCGGACACCGGCGACGCCGAGATCGGCACCGCCGGGTGTTCCCTGGGGGCCTTCCACGCGCTGAACTTCGCGTTCCGGCGCGCTGATCTCTTCCCCCGGGCGCTCTGCTTCTCCGGCAACTACGACCCGGGGACGTGGGGTGGGTGGGGCGAGCGCGGCGACGCGGTGTATTTCAACAATCCCGCCGATTACGTGGCCCACCTGCACGGCGATCATCTCGCCTGGCTGCGTTCACGGCTGTCGCTGCTGCTCGTCTGCGGCCAGGGCCGATGGGAGGACACCACCGGCGCGCTGCCGTCGACGCGGCGGATGGCCGAGCTGCTGACCGACCGCGGGATCAACCACGAGCTGGACGTGTGGGGCCACGACGTGCCGCACGACTGGCCGTCGTGGCGAGCTCAGCTGAGCCGTCACCTGCCGCGTCTCGGCTGACCTCGGGGCACTTCGGCGGGGCGATCGCGGTGGCCAGCCGGCGCAGCTCGCCCTGGTCGGCGGCGCCGAGGCCGGCGGCGATGTCGGGAAGCCGGTCGGCGATGTCGGTGTGCACCGCCTGCGCGGCCGCCTGGCCGGCCGGCGTGACCGAGAGCATGATCATTCGCCGGTCGGTGGTCTGGCATTCGCGTCGCACCAGGCCCCGCCGCTCGGTGCGGTCGACGAGCTGGCTGAGGGCGTTGCGGGCCATGCCGAGCACGTCCGCCAGCTCGGCCATGCACCGGGGCTGCCCGGAAATCGTGCACAGCAGCTGGGCCTGGGCCGGCGTGAGGTCGTGGTCGGCGCAGATCTGCGTATAACGCCGCTGAATGAGCAGCGACAGGCCGATCAGCCGATCGCCGAAGCCGTCGGACACCCGCGCCTCCCACCCATAGCGTCTGACCACCCAGGGTTTCCTTCATCACACCCGGGCGGGGCCATCCTAGCTTGCCGAAGTTCATGTCGTGAACTAATTTTCGTTCACGGCATGAATCATCGACCGTCTAGCGCCGGAGGGCACAACACGATGGCAACGGCATTCGAACCGTACGACATGGGCGGCATCAAGCTGGCCAACCGCATCGCGATGGCCCCGATGACGCGCAGCCGCGCCCACGGCCCCGGCCTGAGCCCGACCGAGCTGAACGCGACCTACTACGCCCAGCGGGCCGGCGCCGGACTGATCATCACCGAGGGCGTCCAGCCGTCGGTGACCGGCCAGGGCTACACGTTCACGCCCGGCCTGCACTCCGACGAGCAGGTCGCCGGCTGGCGGACGGTCACCGACGCGGTGCACGCCGAGGGCAGCGTGATCTTCGCCCAGCTGATGCACGCCGGCCGTATCGGCCACCCGAGCATCCTGCCCGGCGACCTGACCCCGGTCGGTCCGTCCGCGGTGAAGCCGGCCGGCCAGATCTTCACCCACGAGGGCCTGCAGGACCTCGAGACCCCGCGCGAGCTGACCGAGGACGAGATCCTCGCGACGATCGCCGACTTCGCCGCCGCCGCCCGCAACGCGGTCGAGGCCGGCTTCGACGGCGTCGAGATCCACGGCGCGAACGGCTACCTCGTGCAGCAGTTCCTCGCCGCGAACGCCAACCGGCGCACCGACCGCTGGGGCGGCGACGTGGCCGGCCGGATCCGCTTCGCGGTGGAGGTGGCCAAGGCGACCGCCGCGGCGATCGGCCCGAACCGCGTCGGCATCCGCATCTCCCCGGCGAACCCCTACAACGACATCGTCGAGGAGAACACCGCCGAGCTGTACGAGGCGCTGCTCGCCGAGCTGGCCCCGCTGGGCCTGGCCTACCTGCACGTGGTGGAGGGCCCGGACGCCGAGCTGACCCGCCGCCTGCGCGAGCAGTGGCCGACGACGTTCGTGCTCAACCCGCGCACGCACCCCGAGCCGACCGGCCCGGAGTCGCTGGCGCTGATCGAGGACGGCAGCGCCGACATCGTGTCCTACGGGGCGTTGTTCCTGGCCAACCCCGACCTGCCGGCCCGGCTGGCGGCCGGTGGCCCGTTCAACACGCCGGACATGTCCAAGGCGTTCGGCGGCGACCACAGCGGTTACACCGACTACCCCACCCTGGCCGGCTGAGCCGATCCGACCGACTCCGACCGGAAGTCGCCCCGGCCCGGGGCGGCTTCCGGTCAGTCGTGCACCTCGAACGTGCCGGTCAGCTCGGCCGTCGAACTGCCGCCGACCCAGACGTCGAAGACCGAGGCGTCGCGCACCCAGTCCCGCTCGGCGGCGTTCCAGTAGGTGCGGTGCTCGGGGCCGAGCGTGAAGGTGACGGATCGCGACGACCGGGCCGGCAGTGACACCCGTTCGAAGCCCTTGAGCTCGCGTACCGGCCGGGCCGCCGATCCGTGCCGCTGGTGCAGGTAGAGCTGAACGACCTCGGCCGCTTCCCGGTCGGATTCGTTGGTGACCGTCACCGTCACGGCCGAGTCGGAGACCACAAGGTCGCTGTACGCGAACCGGGCGTAGCTGAGCCCGTGCCCGAACGGGAAGAGCGGCGTGCTCTGCTCGTCCCAGTAGCGGCGGCCCTGGTTGGCGGGTTCGTGCGAGCGCGTGTGCGCGTAGGTCATCGGGACCTGCCCGACCGTGCGCGGCCAGGTGAAGGGCAGTTTTCCGCTCGGCGAGACGACCCCGAACAGCAGGTCGGCCACGGCGTTGCCGCCCTGCGTGCCGGGGTACCAGATGTCGAGGATGGCCGGCACGTTCTCGGCCGCCCAGCGCAGGTCGAGCGGCCGGCCGTTGAGCACCAGCAGGACGGTCGGCGTGCCGGTGGCGACGACGGCCTCGAGCAGGTCGAGCTGCCGGCCGGGCAGATCCAGCGAGGAGCGCGAGGCGGCCTCGCCGATCATGTTCTGCCACTCCCCCAGCACCACGACCGCGACGTCGGCCGCGGTGGCGGTGGCGACCGCCTCGGCGAACGCGGCGTCGGCGTCGAATCCCGGCGGGTCGCTCGGCGCGTTGTCGCCGAACATGTCGAACATGGACGGGAAGGTCCGCTGCCCCACCGGGATGCCGGGGGCATAGGTGACGTTCGGGGCGGCCGCGCGCAGGCCGTCGAGCACGGTCACGGTCTCGTCCAGGTCGAAGTCGAAGACCCACGGCCCGAGCGTGTCGCGCTTGGCGTCGGCGAGCGGCCCGAGCACCGCGATCGAGCTCTCCGGGCGCAGCGGCAGCAGGTCACCCTCGTTGCGCAACAGCACCGCGGACCGCTGCGCGGCCACCCGGGCGACCTCCCGATGGGCCGGTTCGGCCAGGATCTCCCGAGCGCGCGCCTCGTCGACGTACGGGTTGTCGAACAGCCCCAGCCGTACCTTGGCCGCCAGGATCTTGCGCACCCGGGCGTCGACGACCTCCTGGCTGACGGCACCGTCCGCGACGGCCGCCGGCAGGTGCGCATAGGCCGGATCGGTGATCGCCATCTCCAGGTCGACCCCGGCGGTCACGGCTCGCGCCCCGGCATCGGCGAGATCACGGGCAAAACCACGGGTCGCCAGATTGCGTACGGCGTTGGCGTCGCTGACCACGAAGCCGTCGAAGCCCCACGTGTCCCGCAGCACCTCGGTGAACAGCCAGTGGTTGCCGGTGGCCGGCACCCCGTTGAGGTCCATGTAGGCGGTCATGATGTTGCCCGCCCCGGCCTCGACGGCGGCCTTGAACGGCGGGAAGTAGACGTTCCACAGCTCGTGGTCGGAGAGGTCGACCTCGTCGTAGTCGCGTCCGCCGCGCGCCGCCCCGTACCCGCCGAAGTGTTTGGGCCCGGCGATGACGCCGTCCGCGCCGACCTCGCCGTCCGCGCCTCCCTGGAAGCCGCGGACCTGGGCGGCGGCGACGACCGAGCCGAGGTAGGGGTCCTCGCCGGCGCCTTCGACGATGCGTCCCCAGCGCGGGTCGCGGGCGATGTCGACCATCGGCGCGAACGCCCAGTGGATGCCGACGGCGCGGGCCTCGCGGGCGGCGACGGCCTGGCCGCGCTCGATCGTCTCCGGGTCCCACGAGGCGGCCATCGCGATCGGCACCGGGAAGATCGTGCGCAGGCCGTGGATGACGTCGAAGCCGAACAGCACCGGGATGCCGTGCGGGTTGCCCTCGATCGCGAGCCGCTGCAACCGGTTGATCTCGGCCGGATCGGTGACGAACAGCAGCGATCCGGCCTCGCCCCGGCGCAGCGCCGCCTCGACCGCGCGGGGCTGTTCGGTCACGTCGAGCCCGAGGGCCGGTTCGGCCTCGGCGCCGGTCGGGAGCTTGAAGTAGAAGTACTGGGTCAGCTGTCCGGCTTTCTCCGCCGGCGACATGCCCTCGAGCAGTTCCTCGACCCGCTTCTGCACCGCGTCCACGCCGCCACCTCTCTCGAACTTCGACGTGTCTCGAACTTACACGTGTAAGCGAACGCTACCCCGGTCCCCTGGCCGCGTCCACCGGTCGCCCGGCCCAGGGGCGTTCACCAGCCCATGGTTCCGGGGCCGCCCTTGAACGGCCCGGTGATGCCGTCGGTGATCCAGCCGCCGTAGAAGTCGCCCTCCTGCGCCCGCACCAGTTCCCCGGCCACCCGGCACTCGTCGACCCGGCTCGGATAGAAGGCGACGGCTCCGGCGATCTCCGCGAACCCGGGGGTGGGCCGTTCGTAGGACCAGCCGGCCCGCTCGACCCGGGGCGCCCCGGCCACGACGACGTCCCAGTAGCCGGCGACGCCCTTGAACTCGCACAACGACCGGCCCGCCCCGGGCTGCAGCACCCCGTCCGCGAGGTCGGCCCGGGGCACGTAGTAGACCGGCGGATGCGACGTCTCCAGGACCCGCCAGCAGTGGTCGCTGTCGGCGATCAGCTGCCCCGCGTGGGTGATGGTGACCCGGGCGTCGGTGCGTTCCAGACGCGGCGGGCGAGGATAGTCCCAAACTGACTCCATCGGTCCAGCTTGCCAGCTCGCCCCGCCGCCGGCCGCCGGCCGGCGGTGCAGGACCCGGCCGGAGCCGGAAATGGGTGGCGCCGGTCCCGGATCGGGGCCAGGATCAGCCACCGTGAAGGACGCGCCGGAGGTCCGGCTCCCCGCGGGGACGCTGCGAGGTGCTCGCGAGTCCGCCGTGGCGGTCTTCCGCGGGATCCCCTATGCGGCGCCGCCGGTCGGCGCCGACCGGTTCGCCGCACCGCGACCGCCGGACCGCTGGGCGGGCGTCCGCGAGGCGACGGCATTCGGGCCGTCCGCACCGCAGACCGACGTCTTCGGCAGCGGTTCCGCTGCGGGGCCGGCCGGCGACGGCTGGCTCACCGTGAACGTCTGGTCGCCCTCCCCCGGCCCGGGCGCCCGCCTGCCGGTGCTGGTGTGGATCCACGGCGGCGGTTACACGGTCGGCCGGTCGAGCTCCCCCGAGTACGACGGTGGCCGGCTCGCCCGCGAGGGCCCGGTCGTCCTCGTGACGTTCAACTACCGGCTCGGCGTCGAGGGCTTCGCGCACATCGACGGGGCGCCGGCCAACCGGGGCCTGCTCGACCAGGTCGCGGCCCTGGAGTGGGTGCGTGACAACATCGGCGCGTTCGGTGGCGACCCGGCCCGGGTGACCGTCTTCGGCGAGTCGGCGGGTGGCGGTTCCGTCGCGGCGTTGCTCGCCATGCCGCGTGCGTCGGGACTGTTCCGCGCCGCCGTCGCGCAGAGCGTGCCCGGCACGTTCTTCTCCCCGGCCTTCGCCGCCGGGATCGCCGCCGCCCTGGCGGCCGAGGTGGGGCCGCGCTTCGCCGACGTCGACCCGGCCCGTCTCGCCGCGGCCGCCGACCGGGTCACGGCCGGGTTCCGGTCGATCCGGTTCTCGCCGGTGGTCGACGGGGAGGTGCTGCCGACGACGCCGTGGGAAGCCGTGGGCGACCGCGACATTCCGCTGCTGACCGGCCACACCCGGGACGAGTACCGCCTGTTCACGGTCCTCAACGGCGGCCCGGCGACGACCTGCGCCGTCGAGCAGCTGGCCCCCGGCGGTGCGCGGAGCTATCCGGAGTCCTTCCCGGACGCCGGCCCCGAGCTCCTCGACGAGCTCGTGCAGTCCGACTGGCTGTTCCGCATGCCGTCGCTGCACCTGGCCGAGGCCCGGGTCGCCGGCGGCGGGCGGGCGTTCCTCTACGAGCTGACCTGGCCGGCCCCGGGTCTGGGGGGCGCCCTCGGTGCGTGTCACGGGCTCGACGTGCCGCTGGTGTTCGGCAATCTGACGAGCGGCCAGACCGCCGTGCTGCTCGGCGACCGGCCCGGGGACGACGCGATCGAGTTGTCCGCGCAGATGCGGGCCGCCTGGATCGCGTTCGCCACCGATGGCGATCCAGGCTGGCCCGCCTACTCCGCGGAGCAGCGGCTCACCCGGATCTTCGACATCCCGGGTTCGGTCACCGCGTACCCCGAAGAGCTCTCACGCCTGATCTGGCAGTCCCACTCCTTCGAAGCCCGGTGACCGCGCCGGGGCCGGCCGGCTCCGGGCCGGGTCGCCGTCGAGGCGCATCGCGACGAGCGCGGCGATCGGGGTGACCAGCAGAGCGGCGCCCGGCACCAGCGAGATGCCGTCGGCCGGATAGCCGAGCCCTTCGACCGCGAACAGCAGGTCGGGCGCGATGTGCCCGGGGAACGCCCCGGCCAGCCACAGCACGACGGTGCCGGGCAGCCCGGCCAGGGCCAGCAGCACCCACAGCGCGGCGGTGCGCCCGCGGGGCCGGGCCCGGTGCCGGCGGAGCAGCGCGACGAGGACCACGGCCAGCGGGATCCCGACGAACGCCCCGGCGACCGCGCTGCCGGAGTCCTCGCTGTCGGCCGGCACCGGCAGCAGCCCGGCGGCCAGGACCAGCGCCGCCGGCACCGCGATCACCAGGGCCGTCACCCACCCCGGGAGGCGGTGCCGGCGGACCGCGACGGCGGCGACGGCGGCCAGCAGCACACCGAGAACGGCCAGGCCGACAGTGGTGGGGCGGAGGCCGGACGGAAGGTACGGGTGATTGACGCCGGGCGTGCCCTGGGACAGCAGCAGCGGGACACAGACAGCCGCGAGGACCGCCGCCACCGCGATCCGCCGCCGCACCGTCCGCTCGCTCCCGGCGGCCAGCGGTCCCCGGGCGACGGTCCAGCCCAGCGCCACTGTCGCACCGCCCACCAGCAGCGCGAGCCGCAGCCCACCGGCGCCGTGCACGCCGAGGCGGACGAGCACCCCGTCGGCGCCGATCAGCACGCCGGCCAGCACCAGCGCGGCCGGCACCGCGCGCCGCCGGTCGGCCACCGCGACGAGCAGGGCGAGCGCGGCGAGCAGGATCGACGTCCAGCGCAGCTCGGCGACCCACAGGTAGATCTCACCGTCGCCGCCGGGCATCGGCGCCGACGCGGAGACGCCGGGCATGGCCGGGCCGAGGATCGCCACCGTGCAGGCCCAGGCGATGACGGCCAGGGCCAGGCCGGTCGCCCCGGCCGCGATGAGCACGGCCGGCCGGGGACGGGGTTCGTCGCCGGTCGCGACCGGGCGGAGAGCGCGCTCGGGCAGTGGGCGCAGCGCGGCGGTCCCGAAGGCCAGGGCCAGCACGGCGAACACGGTGAGGGTGATCGCCCACGGCCCGAGGTGGTAGAACGCGCGGCTGCTGAGGGCGCCGGGCGGGATGACGGAGAACTCCGGGGGCGGATTCCCGGTCGTCAACGAGGCGACGGCGGCCCGCAGACCGGCGTCGCTCGTGAGGGCCATCGGCAGGGTGGCGGCCGCGGCGGCGAGCGCGGCCACCAGCGGCGTGCCGAGCAGGAACAGGCGCCGGCCCCGGACCGCGGCGACCCCGAGCAGCGCGATGCCGGGAATCCACACCAGCAGCCCGATGAGCAGGGCCAGGACGTACGTCAGGTCCTGCTCGGTCACGGCCGGCAGCAGCAACGCGGGCGTCATCAGCAGCGGGGCGACCGCGGCCGAGGTGGCCGGCCCGAACCGCGCGCCGGGTTCCAGCGGCATCCGCCGGCCCAGCCAGCGGCCCGCGAACAGGCACCACCCGGCGGTCGGCGCGGCGGTCACGGCGGCGGCGAACCAGGGCCAGGCGTAGTTGTCCGGCCACGCCAGAGCGACCAGCAGCGCGACGAACTGACTCACCCCCAGCGTGAGCAGCCCGGCGACGATCAGGGCACCGATCGGCGCGGGCGATCCGGTGGTCTCGGCCCAGCCCCGCGGCGCCCCCGAGGAATCGCGGAGCGGGGGCGAGGTCAGCAGGCTCAGCGCGTACGCGAGGGCCCGCCGCCCGCCGCCCGGCCGGGTCTCGATCTCCGACAGTTCGGCGTGCCACTCGCGGGCCATCTCCGCGCGGATGTCGGCCGGCCAGCGGCGCGCGGCCCGGTCGAGGCACCAGTGCGCGAGGCGGCTCATGCCGGCCTCGGCTCGGTGACGCCGGCCTTGTCGGCGCCGCTCGCCCGGTCGAGCTGCTGGCGCAGGGCGGCGATCTCGAGGCGGGCGGTGACCAGGCCGTCCGGGGTGAGCCGGTAGTAGCGCCGGGCGGGCCGGCCGGCGGCCACCGGGTCGACGTCCTCCCAGATCGCGTCGACCCAGCCGGCCCGCTGCAGGCGCAGCAGGATCGGGTAGAGGGTGCCGCTCGGGTGGCCGCTGGCGCGCATCAGGTCGAGGCCGTAACGGTCGGCCTCCGGATCTTCGAGGAACACGGCGAGCACCTTCGACACCGCCGCCGTGACCCGTACCGGGTTCGTCATGGCGGACACCGTAGCCGACCCTTCGTCGGTTTTCTACATAGGGTCGGCGTTGTGGCACTGTTTAGCGATGAGCTGGCCACGCCTGAACGTCAAAGACTGGACCGAGACCCGGGACACGCTGCACATGTGGACGCAGATCGTCGGGAAGATCCGGATGGCGCTGACCCCGCCGGTCAACCATTGGTGGCACGTCGCCCTCTACCCGACCGCCCGTGGCCTCGGCACCTCCGCCATGCCCTACGCCGACGGCACCCTCGACATCGAGTTCGACTTCCTCGACCACGTGCTCCGGCTGCGGACGAGCGACGGCGAGACCCGCACCGTCGCCCTGGAGTCGAAACCGGTCGCGACCTTCTACGCCGAGGTCATGCGAGCTCTGCCCGGCGTCACCATCCACCCGGTCCCCAACGAGGTCGAGCACGCCATCCCGTTCGCCGAGGACCAGACCCACAAGGTGTACGACGGTGCCGCCGCCCGCCTGTTCTGGAGCCAGCTGATCCAGGTCGAGCGGGTGTTCGACCGGTTCCGCAACGCGTTCGTCGGCAAGGCCAGCCCCGTGCACTACTTCTGGGGCGCGATGGACCTGGCGCACACCCGGTTCTCCGGCCGACTGGCCCCGCAGCACCCGGGCGGCGCTCCCAACTGCCCGCCGTCGGTGATGCACGAGGGCTACTCGCACGAGCTGGCCAGCTTCGGTTTCTGGCCGGGCGGCGGCGCCGAGGGGGCGTTCTACGCGTACGCCTATCCGGAGCCGATCGGCTACCCCGAGGCCCCCGTGCGCCCGGACGCCGCCTACTACGACGAGGACCTCCGCGAGTTCCTGCTGCCCTACGAGGCGGTGGCCGACGCCCCCGACCCCGACCGGGCCCTGCTCGACTTCCTCGAGTCGACCTATCGTGCCGCCGCCGACCTGTCCCACTGGGACCGCTCGGCCCTGGAACGCCCCACCGCACCCTGAGACGGGCTAGCCGAACCAGGTCAGGTCGACCGCGTCGGCGATCGCCTTCATCCCCGCGGTGTTCGGGTGCAGGTGGTCGCCGGAGTCGAGGGACGGCCGCAACCGGGTCGGGGCGGCCGGGTCCCGCGTCGCGGCGTCCAGGTCGAGCACCGCGTCGCACCCGTTCGTCGAGCCGCGGACGAAGGCGTTGTAGGCGGCCCGCCCGTTCTCGGCGGCCGCACTCCAGTAGTCGGCGCCGGACGCCTGGGTCAGCGTCGAGCAGATCACCTCGAGGCCGGCCCCGTGGGCGCGGTCGACGAGTTCGCGCAGGGCCCCGGTCAGCTCGCCGGCCTGGATCGAGCTGTCGTTGCCCAGGTCGTTGGCCGGCTCGTCGGAGATGATCACCCAGCGGGCGCCGGGGCGGGTCAGCACGTCCCGGTCGAAGCGCTTGAGCGCGCTGTCGCCGCCGGGGCCGTCGGTCAGCAGACGGTTGCCGCTGATCCCGGTGTTGAGCACGGCGACCGTACGCCCGGACTGCCGCAGCCGATCGGCGAGCAGGTCGGGCCAGCGCTGGTTGGTGCCGGCCTTCGAGGCGAGGCCGTCGGTGACCGAGGCGCCGAAGGCGACGACGGCACCGGACGCCGCGGTGTTGTGCACGTCCAGCCCGCTGAGGAAGTAGTAGGCGCCGGTGGTGCTCGACTCCCGCAGGCCGGCCGCGGCGAACTGGTTGCCGGGGGCGGCGTAGTTGGTGCGGTTCGCCAGCACGTGTTCGGTCGGGGCGCCGGTGGCCTCGGGCAGGTACATGCTGACCGTCAGATCGGTGTCGGGCCGGACGGTGAACGCGACCTCGTCGGAGACGGCCTCGGCGCCGGCCGCCACGGTGACCGAGTCGGCGCCGCCGAAGGTGATCGCGCGGGCGCTCGTCAGGTCGATGCCGGCGCCGCCGGTGGGGTGGGCCAGGCCGACTCCGGTGACGGTCAGCGGGGCGCCGCCGAACTCGTTCGACACCCGCAGGCGCACCCGGTCGCCGCCGATGCTGGTGTGCACGATCTGGCGCAGCGTCTGGTCCTTGAACCCGTCGCGGCCGGACTGCACGCCGGCCGCCCAGGTGCCGACCCACCCCGGTTCGGGCGTGGGCGCGACGACCGGGCCGGCCGAGCGCCCGGCGGAGGGCCGGGCGGCGGGCTGGGCGGGTCGCTCGGTGGCCGCGCATCCCGCCACGGCCAGCACCATCACCAGGGCAGCCCTGGTCCACCGCATCTCGTCCCCCGCCCGTCACGAAACCCCGGAAGATCCTCTCACGCGGCCCCCGAGCCGGTGGCCGGCCACGATCGCGTTACCGGTCTCGTCCGCCCGCCGTCGGCGCACGCGTGGTTGCGGGGATCATGGACAGCGCGTTCCAGGGACGACGACCGAAGGACACCGATGCTGACCGACCTTGCCCCCGAAGATCTGGCCACCTACCGCAGTGCGCAGGTCAATCCGCCTGATTTCGACGCCTTCTGGGCCGAGACCCTGGCCGAGGCCGCCGAGCACGACATCGACGTGCGGCTGAGCGAGGTCGAGACCGGCCTGGCCACGATCAAGGTCTACGACGTCACCTTCAAGGGCTTCGCCGGCCAGGACGTCCGAGCCTGGCTGCGGGTGCCGGTCGGGATCGCCCAGCCGCTGCCGGCGGTGGTGCAGTACGTCGGGTACGGCGGTGGCCGCGGCCACGCGCTGGAGAACCTGTTCTGGGCGTCGGCCGGTTTCGCCCACCTCCAGATGGACACGCGGGGCCAGGGCTCCGGCTGGAGTCTCGGCGCCACCCCGGACATCGCCGAGATCCCGCCGCAGGTGCCGGGCGTGCTGACCAGGGGCGTCCTGGACCCGGCGACCTACTACTACCGGCGGCTGTTCACCGACGCGGTCCGGGCCGTGGACGCCGCCCGCGCGCTGGACGTGGTCGACGCCGGCCGGGTCTCGGTGGTCGGCGGCAGCCAGGGCGGCGGGATGGCGCTCGCCGTCTCCGGCCTGCGTCACGACCTGGCCGCGAGCGCCGCGTTCGTGCCGTTCCTCTGCGACTTCCCGCGCGCGGTCCGGGTGACCGACTCCTACCCGTACCGCGAGATCATCGACTATCTGAAGGTGCACCGCGGCGAGCAGGAGCAGGTGCACCACACCCTCGCCTACTTCGACGGCGTCAACTTCGCCCGGCGGGCGACCGCACCGGCCCTCTTCTCGGTCGCCCTGCGCGACCCGATCTGCCCCGCGTCCACCGTCTACGGCGCCTACCACGTCTACGGCGGGCCCCGGGAGATCAAGGTCTGGGAGTACAACGCGCACGAGGGCGGCGGCATCCTGGACGACGCGGCGGCGCTGCACCATTTCCGTACGCGAACCGGCGCCGCCTGAACCGTTCTCCGCACCGATTCAGCGCCGCGTCCGCATCGTCAGCAGCCCGTGGGTCTTGGCCAGCACGGCGGCGTCGGGCGGGATCGTCGTGCGGTCGCTCCCGGCCGGCCAGTAGCCGAACGACGGCTCGCCGGCCGGGCGGGCGTGCCGGTTCCAGGCGCGCATCTGCTCGACCAGCACGGCGGCGGCCGGCGCGGCGTCCCGGCCGAACGCCAGGGCGCCGAACTCGACGCCGCGGTCGGCCGGGCGGACCCGGATCAGGGCCAGGCCCCGCTCGTGCACGGTGCCGACCGGGAACAGCCGGGCGTGCCGGTCGAGCGGGCTGCCCTCGCCCACGGTCAGGCGGCAGAAGCCGGGCAGCTGCCAGGCCAGCCACAGGTAGAGGTCCGACCACGACATCGGGTCGGGGAACAGCACCCCGGACCACGCCTCGACCGGGCCGGTGGCGAGGACACCGGTGAGCGGGCCGGGCGGCGGGCTGCCGTCGAAGCGCAGCGTCACCCCGTCACCCAGGTCGACGAGGCTGTCGTCGTGGCGGCCGTGGCCCTGCATCGCGACGAAGCCGGCCACCCGCGCCGACGTGCTGACCAGGTGGTCGGTCTCGCGCCGGAACGCGATGGTCCGGGTGGCGCCGTTCATCACGAGCGGCACCACGAGCGTTCCGCCGGCCGTCAGCTGCCGGTGCCAGGCGGGGGCGATGTCCCAGGCCCCCACGGTCACGATGATCGCGTCGAACGGGCCGGGCACGTCGTCGTCGCCGTCGGCGGTCAGCACCGTCACCCGGTCGCCGTACCCCGCCCCGGCAAGCATCTGCGCGGCGCGCGCGGTGACCGAGGGGTCGATGTCGACGCTGACCACCCGGCCGCCGGGGCCGACGATCTCGGCGATCAGGGCGGCGTTCAGGCCACCCGAGCCGACCTCCAGCACGCTCATGCCGGGCCGCAGGTCCGCCTGTTCCAGCATCGCCGCCTGCACGTCCGCCGCGGTCACCGACGAGATCGCGGTCCCGGCCGGGTCACGTTTCGTGACCACGTTCTCGGACCCGTAAGCGGTCTGCGGCGCGGTGCCGGGTGGCATGAAATGCTCGCGCGGCACCGCCCGGAACGCCGCCTCGACCGGCGCGCTGACGATCGCGCCGGTCACCCGCAGGCGCTCGACGAGGTCCGACCGCAGCACAGAGGTCACGGGTCATTCCTATAGCAATCGCCGGACCGGCACCGACGATTCGGCACAGCGCCGGTACACGGATGAACCACTGCCCGCTCCGGCGGCGCTAGCGTCGGCGGTATGAGTCAACGCAGGACTCCCGACCCGGCGGTCGGTGAGCGGATCCGCACGCGCCGGTTGCTGCGCGGGTGGAGCGTCCGATTCGCGGCCAGCCGGGCCGGGGTCTCGCACGCCTCCTGGAGCCGGATCGAACGGGGGCTCCAGGCGGCCGACAACCGATTCACCCTGGCCGACATCGCCCGGGCGCTCGACTGCGCGCCGTCCGACCTGGCCGGCATCGGGGTGCCGGCGCAGGACCGGGCGGCCGCGGCGGGACGGGCGGCGGTGCTGGGCCTGCGCCGGGCGCTCATCGACATCGACCTGACCGAGCCGCCGTCCGGGGCCGCTCCCCCACCGGCGGCGCTGGCCCAGGGCGTGGCTCTGGCCGACGCCCGGCACAACGCCTGCGACTATGCGGGGGCCGCCCGGCTGCTCCCCGATCTGCTGCGGGACCTGCACACCGAGACGGCCGGCCCGGCCCACGCCGAGGCTCTGCGCCTGCTCTGCGAGGCCACCCACATCGCGTCCTCGGTGCTGCGCGGTCTCGGCCAACCGGCCGACGCCTGGCTGGGCGCGGAACGATGCCGGGAGGCGGCCGAGGCCTCCGGTGACCCGCTGCTGCCGGGCTTCGCCGCGTACGCCTCCGCCCGTGCCGCCGTGGCCTGCGGTTCCTACCAGCGGGGCCAGACCATCGCCGAGCGCGCGCTCGCCCGCCACCACGGCAGTCCCGAGATCCTGGGCTCGCTGCACCTGGTGGCGGCACTGGCGAGCCGTTGCCGGGGGCGCCTGGCGGACAGCCGCGACTGGCTGACCGAGGCCGCCGCGCTGGCCGCCCGGACCGGTGAGACCGACACGATGGGGATGTTCTTCGGCCCGACGAACGTGGACATCTGGCGGATGAGCATCGAGGCCGACGACGGCGACCCGGCCACCGTCGTCGAGATCGCCCGCCGCACCGACCCGGCCACGATCCCGGCCGGGGTCCGCCAGGTCTACTACTACGCCGACACGGCCCGCGCGCTGGCCCGGCTCGGCGCTCGCGACCGGGAGGCGATCCGTTTTCTGTTGACTGCGGAGCGTATTGCCCCACAGCACGTGCGCACCTCCGCGGAGCTGGCACAAACCGTCCGTGTGCTGCTCAATCGTTCCCGGCGACAGGCCGGCGGCACCGAGCTGCGAGCACTGTCCGAACGCCTGCAGTCCCAGTAACCGGGCGAATACGCCGCGGCTGCGCACTGGAGTGCGCTCCCGCCGATGACCAGAGTTCCAGGCATGCCGACCACAGACGCCGACACGATCGAAGCCCGGCCCCCTTCGATGCGACTGATGCTGCGAAACCTGCCGGCTCAATACCGGGAGATCCTCGTGGCGACCTATTTCCACCACCGCACCCCGCACGAGGCGGCCGAGCACCTGGGCCTGGCCCCCGAGGCGGCGAAGGCGCGCCTCTACGAGGCGATGCGCGACCTGTCCCTGATGATCGCGATGGGCCCCGACCTGGAGATCGGCTGACCGGTTGAGCCCGGCCTGCGCTCAGTCGGCCGGCTGTGTCGTCGGCGGGGTCGACGCCGGAGCGGTGGTCGCCTGGGCCGGTGCGGTGGTGGTCGGCCGCGGGACGACCGGCTTGGTGATCACGAGCGGGGGCGGAGGTGCCGCCGGCGCCGTTGTCGTCGGTGCGGCCGCTGGTGGCGTCGTCGCCGGCACGAATGCCCGCCAGCGTGCCTGCGCCTCCCCCGGCCCGCGCACGCATTGCATGAGCAGACCGGTCGAGGTTCGCCCGCTTGCTCCGGCGGGCGCGCAGAACGCCCCCGCGGTGATGCCGCCCCGGGTCGGAGCCGCGGTGGTCTTCACCGGGCTGTCCGCCCTGGTAGTCGCTGCTTCAGAAGTAGACGTCCGCGCGGGCGCGGCGCTCTCCGAGGAACCGTTTTCCGGCAGCGTCTGCTCCGCCTCGGGCGTCGCGGAGGCGGCCTCGGAGGCGGCCGACCCGGTGACGGCCGGCGCGAAGGCCGCCGACGGCGACGACGAGCCGCCGTGCAGGAGCCCGACGGCGACGACGATTCCGCCGACGACCGCCACCGCGCCGCCGCCGATCAGCGCCGGCACGGTGCGATCAGGTCTCATGCCGACCACCCTGGACCTCAGGGCGACCACCGTCGATCGCCGTTTCGGCCGGTCTCCGCGGCAAAACGGCGACCGCGCCGGCACGGCCACCTTGCTGCGCCTCGCCAGAATGTTGTCATGGTGGAATTCGGCAGCATCGCTGATTGGATTCAAGCCGGCGCAACGGTCGGCGCGCTGACGTACGTGGCTGTTCAGTTCCGTCGGGACCGGCGGCGTATCGCGGCTCTCGAGAAGCGGGACGAGGAGCAGCGCAGGAAAGATAGAGATCAACAGGCGCACAACGTCTGCACCGAGTTGGTGGTGCACGACTCGCAAACGCCAGCCGTGGTAGTGACCAACTACTCCGACAAACCCATCCGTAACGTGACGTTGCTGCTCCCGGTTATCGCAGCCGAGACGGAGGAACGCGGATCGCGGCAGATGATCCCGATCGCGCCGGTTCTCGGGCCACGCAGTCGCGTCCGAATCGATGCCAAGGCACTGGTAGCCCATCTGCGGCGACACCCGGGCGCTACACCGGCGTTTCGCCGGCTCAAGCTGTCGAACCTTCGCCTTTCGAACACTGAAGTCGGATTTCGGAACGTGACTTGCCGGGTCTACACCGGCGCCGTTTTCGAACGCCCGGAACTCGCTGCGACTCGCCTCGTTCTCCCTCGAGCGTCGTGCCCCGGCACTTTTGAAGTGACCTCGCTGGACGATGTCCACGAGTGGCCGAATTGACGCAGGCACGAATCCGCCGCCGACAACGTGGGGCCCCGTCCCGATGACGGGCGGGGCCCCACCTCCCCCCGCACTGCCGGGGAACACGGCGAACACCCGTCAGTGCGGAGAAGCCGCCAAGCGGACCGCCTCGACCTGCCCGTGGAGGGTGAGCTCGCCCGCGGCGTACGGGATGAGCAGGGTGTCGCCGTGCCGGACCGCGAGGCCGCCCAACCGGCCCTCGCCGCCGACCACCACCAGGATGCTGAAGCCCCGCTCCACCCGGTCGCCGCCGTAGACGCGGCGGGCGCTGAAGAACTCGTCGGCCGCCTCGGGCAGCAGCCGGACGGCGGTGCCGCGCAGGCCGGCGAGGCGGGACCGGGACCACCCGCCGCGGTCCACGCACTCGAGAGCCAGGTCGTAGCCGAGGCCGAGGTGACCGTCGGCGAGGCCGAAGTTCTCGTATTCCAGCAGCACCGAGAAATCGGTCGGCTCCTGGACCTCGACGAGCAGGATGCCGTCCCCGATCGCGTGCGGCAGGCCGGCCGGGCAGAGGATCGCGTCACCCGCCGCGACCGGGATCTTGTTGGTGGCGGCCAGCATCTCGTCCGTCCTCCGGTCGCGCACCCAGGCCTCGAGCTCGGCCGAGGCGACGTCACGGGCGAAACCCAGATGGACGTACGCGTCGGGTCGCGCCGAGACGATCACCCAGGCCTCGGTCTTGCCGTACGGCGAGGCCAGGTGCGCGTCGGCGAACCGCCGGTCGGGGTGCACGTGCAGCGGCAGGCGCTGGCCCGCGTCGAGCAGTTTGACGAGCACGCCGGTGTCGGTGCGGGCCGGGCCCAGCCACCAGGCCGGGTCGGCGGCGATCGCCTCGGCCAGCACCCGGCCGTCGTCCAGGGTCGACAGACCGGCCGGGGCCAGCTCGAACCGGCTGGTCACCGAGCCGACCCAGTCCTCGGGCCGGTCGGGCAGCGCCGGCCCGTTGCGGAAGCCGGCGATCCGGCCGGCGCCGCGGTAGAACGTCTCGGGCTGGTTGGCGGCCAGGGCGAAAACGGTCATCGGTTGTCCTCCCGGGAAGCGGCGAGTGCGGCCAGGAAGCCGCCGACGAACGTGTCGCCCAGGCCGACGGTAGTCGGGTCGGGGATGTCGAGCTCGAATCCGGGCACGCAGCGGACCATGTCGCCGAGCCGATCGCGCAGCGCGGCGGCGAAGGTCACCGAGGCGGGCCGCCGGGGCCGGCCGCGCAGGCGCTCGACGTCCGGGAGGGTGAAGTCGTCGCCGTGGGCGTACCGGGTGGCGGCCATCACGATGCCGTTCTCCACCGCCTCGGTGTAGTCCCCGGCGCCCAGGGCCAGCGCCCAATATTTGGTGTGCAGCACCAGTGTCGGCACCGGGATCAGCTCGTGGATCGCGGTCAGGGCGGCGGCCACGTCGGCCGGGTCGAGCAGGTCGACGGGCCGATTCAGGTAGGACTGCAGTTCGTCCTCGTTCAGCCCGTACACGTCGATGTCGGGGAGCAACGCCGCCCGGACCCGGCGGCTGAAGTCGGGTCGGTGGTAGGCCGCGTCCTCGAAGTAGGTGACCGCGCCGGCCGGCAACCGGCGCATGTGCCGCTTCAGCTCGGCGAGCCGGGCCTCGAGTTCCGGCGCCGAGCGCATGGCGTTGAAGCCGGAGATCAGGAAGACCTCCGCGGCGCTCAGCCGGTCGCCGAGGTCGTCGGTGAGCCGCATGTCGGCGTTGGCCGGGTCGTTGACGTAGATCAGCCGGTTCGGGAACGGGGCGTGCAGGTCGAGGTCGTTGGCCCGGATCCGCAGACCCCTGTGGTACTGCACGATCAGGTGCGGATAGAAGGTGTCCGCACCGCCGCTGTCGACCCACTCGGTGCCGGCCGGGAGCAGCCGGCGGAACGTGTCGTTGACGCTCACCAGGTGCAGCGTCGACGGCACGCCGAGCCGGCTCATCAGTAGGCCGGCCCGCACCGAGGTGCCGCCGAGGGTCTCCCGGTGCGGGAACCGGCCGGCGAAATCGGACAGTGCCGGGGCGGAGGCGACGAAGTGCTCGCCGCCCGCGCCCCGGGACAGGTATCCGAGGATCGACACCAGGAGGTCCCGCTCACCGGTCACCGCATGCGGCGCGACCGACAGTTCCGCGGCTACCACGCCGTACTCGATGATCAGCTTTTCCAGAACGCCAGCGGTCAGCTTCAACTCGTAGTCGACGCAACCGCCGAGGCCCAGAACTACGCGGGAGGCCTGCATGTCAGAACAGCGAGCCCTTGCCGTCGGCCCCGAAGAGTTCGATCTTCTGGGCGGCGACGACCTGCATGGCGCGGATGCACTCCGGCTGGATGGCGTTGGGTTCGCGCAGCCGCTCGTCGGTGCCGAGCACCTCGCGCATCTTGTTGTGGTACGCGACCTTGATGTCGGTCGAGATATTGATCTTGTTGATGCCGATCCGGGCGGCCTCGCGGATCTCGTCGTCCGGGTTGTTGGAGCCGCCGTGCAGCACCAGCGGGATCCGGACCCGGCTCTTGATCTCCTTGAGCAGGTCGAGTTTCAACTCCGGCTTGCGGTTCTTCGGGAAGAAGCCGTGATAGGTGCCGATCGCCACGGCGAGCGAATCGACGCCGGTCCGCTCGACGAAGGTGACCGCGTCGTCCGGGTCGGTGTAGATGATCGTGTCGGTGCCCTCGGACTCGGCGTAGCTGTCGTTGGCGCCGATGGTGCCGAGCTCGGCCTCGACCGAGACACCGAGCACGTGGGCCGAGTCGGCGACCTTCTTGGAGATCGCCACGTTCTCGTCGAACGGCCGGGTGGAGGCGTCGAGCATGACCGAGGTGAAGCCGAACTGGAAGGCCTGCAGCATCTGGTCGTAGGTGGCGCCGTGGTCCCAGTGGATCGCCACCGGGACGCTCGAGCGGTGCGCCCGCTCGACGATCCCCTTGATCATCTCGGCGCCGACGTGGGCCACCTCGTCGGGGTGGATCGCGACGATCAGGGGCGCGTCGGTCTCCTCGCTGATCTCCACGATGCCCTTGAACATCGCCCAGTCGCTGATGTTGAAGGCGGGAACCGCGAAGCCGTGCTCGTTGGCGACGTCGAGGATCGCCTTGCCGGTCGTCAGCATTTGTTTCTTTTCTCCTTCTGAAACGCGCGGTCAGGCTTTGACAGCACCGGCGGTCAGGCCGCCGATGAACCGCTTCTGGAAGAGCAGGAAGAGGATGAGGACCGGGATGGAGCCGAGGATGCTCATCGCCATCATCTGGTTCCACTCGTACGAGTGCTGGCCCATGAGCAGCTGGATGCCGATCGGCACGGTGCGCATGTCGTCGGTGCGGGTCAGCGACAGCGCGAACAGGTACTCGTTCCACGAGATCATGAACGTGTAGACGCCGACCGCGATCAGACCGGGCACCGAGATCGGCACCAGGATCCGCCACAGTGCGGTCCAGCCGGTGCCGCCGTCGACCTTGACGGACTCGTCGAGCTCTTTCGGGAGCGTGTTCAGATACGCGGTGATCATGATGATCGCGTACGGAAGCGTGAACACCATGTGGGTGAGGATCAGGCCGGGATAGGTGTTGTAGAGACCGAGCGCGACGACGAGCCCGAAGTACGGGATGACCAGGGTGATCGGCGGTACCGCCTGGACGCTGACGATCACCGCGTTGATGGTCTTCTTCATCGGGAAGTCGAACCGGCTGAACGCGTAGCCGGCCAGCAGCGCCACCAGCAGCGTCAGCACCGTCACCGCGATCGCGACGAGGTAGCTGTTCAGGAAGAACCGCAGCTGAGCGCCGTTGCCCAGGATCTCGGTGTAGGCGTCGAACGAGAAGCTCGAGGTGATCAACTTGGGCGGGTTCTGGAACACCTCGCCGTTGCTCTTGAACGAGGTGGACAGCATCCACAGCACCGGCAGGCCGGCGAAGAGAGCACCGAGGACCAGCCCGCCGATGACCCCGGTCTTGGCGAGGGTGCGCTTGGTCTTGACGGTGGCCATCAGCGCTCCCTTTGCGAACGGACGTAGAAGAAGGCCAGCACCATCGTGATCAGCAGGACGAGCACGGCGGCGGCGGACGCGGTGGCGAACTCGTACTCGCTGAAGGCCTGTTTGTAGGTGTAGGTGCTGAGCATCTCGGTGGTGTTCAGCGGCCCGCCGCCGGTCGTCATCCAGATCAGCGCGAACTGCTGGGACGTCCAGATCAGGTCGAGCACGGCCATGCTGATGATCACCGGCCGCAGCTGGGGCAGGGTCACGTGCAGGAACCGCTGGAACCAGTTGGTCCCGTCGACGGCGGCCGCCTCGTACAGGTCGTTGGGGATGCCCTGCAGTCCGGCGAGCAGGCTGATCATGAAGAACGGGTAGCCGGACCAGATGTTGATGAAGGTGACCGCCCAGAGCGCCTTGCCCGGGTCACCGAGCCAGTTCACGCCCTCGTTGATCAGGCCGAGCGTGTGCAGCACGTAGTTGACGACACCGGAGGGGTCGAGCAGCATCCGCCAGATGACGGCGACGACAGCGATGGTGAACAGCCACGGAAGGATGTAGACGATCCGGAAGACGGCCTTGGTGACACCGCTGAGCAGCTGGGTGTTCAGCATCATCGCGAACGTCAGGCCGAGCACCAGGTGGGCCGCCATGCTCACGGTGATGAAGACGGCGGTGTTCTTGAGCGCGGCCAGGAAGTCCGGGTCGGTGAGCACCTTCGTGTAGTTGGCGAGGCCGGCGAACACCGAGTTGTCCTGGACGATCACGTTGTCCCGGAACGAGTAGCTGATCACCATGACGATGGGGACCACCATCAAGACCACGATCAGGATCAAGGTCGGCGACAGATATCCGTACGGGACCAGGCGCCGCGCCAGCGTGCTCCGCTTCGGCGGCGCCGCCTGTTCGACCGGCTCGGCGGTCTTGGGGGCGAGCAAAGTCATGACTGTCTCCTAGGTCGGGCACCGCGCACTTTTCTGGGCAGCAGCGCGGTGCCCGGACGGGCGGGCTACTCGATGACCGAGGACCAGTTCTCCTGTGCCTTGGCGAGGGCGTCGTCGACGCTGGACTTGCCGGTGAGCACCAGCTGGAGCTGCTCGTCGAAGCTGCGCATCAGGTCCTCGGACTTGGGCAGGCCGACGAACTCGTTGGCGACGGTGCCCTCCTTGTAGATGTCGAAGGCGGTTTTGAACATCGGGTCACTGGTGCTGAAGTCGGGCTCCGAGGTCTTGTTGCCGGGGAAGCCGTTGGCGATCGTGCTGAGCTTCGAGTTGGTCTGCTGGCTCATCAGGTAGGAGACGAACTTCCAGGCCTCGGCCTTGTGCTTGGTCGAGTTGGAGATGCCGATGCCCCACGACGCGTACGGGATGCCGCGCTTGCCGGTGTAGCCGTCCTCGGCCGGGATGGCGGCCACCTCGAACTTCAGGTCCGGCTTGTTCTTCTTGATCAGGTTGATGTGCGCGAGCGAGTCGATCATCATGCCGACCTGGCCCTGCGTGAACTTCTCGACCTTGTCCTGCTCTTTCATGGTCAGCGAGCCGGGGGCGATGACGTTCGCGTCGTTGAGGCTCTTGACGAACTCGACGGTGCTCTTAACCGCGGGGGTCTGCAGGGCCGGCTTGCCGTCGGCGAGCATGCTGCCGCCGGAGGCCCACAGCCAGGACATCACGTCGTTCTGGACCCCGTTCGGAACGGCGGTGTCGAGCGGGAGCGCCCAGCCCTTGACGTCGCCGCCGGTCGCGCTGATCTTCTTGGCCGCGTCGAGGAACTCGCTGCGGGTGGTCGGCGTCTTGGCGACGCCCGCCTTGGCCAGCAGGTCCTTGTTGACGAACAGCGGGTAGATGAAGTTGACCACCGGGATCATGTACGTCTTGCCCTTGAGCTGCACCTGGCTGGCGAGCTGGCTCGAGTCGTAGTTCGCGTCGGTCATCAGCTTGGACAGGTCCGTGATCGCGCCCTGCTTGGCGAAGTCGCTCACCCAGGCGCCGTCGAGGCCCACCACGTCGGGCAGGGTCTTCGAGGCCGCACCGGTGACGAGCTGCTGCTTGGTCGAAGCGTACGGCGCGCTCAGCAGCTTGATCTTGATGTTCGGGTTCTGCGCCGTGAAGTCACTGATGATCTTGTCGAACTCCCCGGCCGGAAGCTCGGCCCCCCACCACTGGGCGAACTCCAGCGTCACGTCGCCGCCCGAGGCGGAGGCGTCCGAGTCGCCGCCACCACAGGCCGCGACGAACGCGAGAAGCGTCGTCGCCGTCACCGCCCCTAGAACTCGCTTCAGCCGGCTTGCACGAACCGCCATAGCGGATCCCTTCTATATCGAGATCTTTCTGTTCTTTGCCGTGTTGGCGTCACGTTAGCAGCGTGTTACGAATGATTACAAGAGAAGAACAGCAGAAAGCTGCGGAGTACGGCATACTAGTGCGTCATGAAGCAGAACCGGGTCTTCCCCCAGGGCCCTCCGAGCTGTAGTTTGCCGCTACAGCTGGATCTTTTCGCAGCTCCTGCCCATCCCTGCGGCCAGTTGCAGCTCTATGCGGCAGTGTGCTCAATGGACACGCATTTGTGGCATACTGCCGCACTGACGAGGGGGGATCAGTGAGCGTCGACAGCAACGAGCGGCAGCGCCATCTGCCGGCCGGACGCAAGGCCCAGCTGGCGGCCTACGTCGCCGAAACCGGCCAGGTGACGGTCAGCGAACTGGCCGAACGCTTCGGCGTCTCGATCGACACCGTCCGGCGCGACCTCGACCAGCTCGCCGCCGACGGAAGCCTCGTGCGCACCTACGGCGGAGCGGTCAGCCTGTCCACCGTCTCCCGCACCACCGACCGCGCCGTCGACCAGCGCCTGGCCGTCCAGGAGCAGGAGAAGGAAAAGATCGCCGCGCTGGCCGCCGCCCTGGTCCAGGACGGCTCCACCATCATGATCAACGGTGGCACGACCACGCTCGCCCTCGCCCGGAACCTCGGCCAGCACCGCGAGCTCACCGTCGCCACGAACAACCTGCTGGTGCCGGGCGCCCTGCCCACCACCGCGATCCGCGACATCTACCTGTTCGGCGGCGCCGTCCGCTCGCTCACCCTCGCCACCATCGGCCCCGTCAGCTTCCGCGCCAACACCGGCGCCGACCTCGACATCAGCTGCGACCTGGCCCTGATCGGCGTGGGCGCGGTCTCCTCCGAAGCCGGCTACACCACGAGCAACCTGGCCGAAGCCGCCATGATGCAGGAAATGATCTCCCGAGCCGCCCGGGTCGCCATCCTCGCCGACTCCTCGAAGTTCGGCCGCCGCCTCTTCGCCCAGGTCTCCGAACTGGGCGCGGCCGACTTCCTGATCACCGACACCGCACCCCCACCCGACCTGCGCGACGCCCTCGAGGCCAACGGCGTGGAACTCCTCACCCCCACCACCACCAGGCCGGCCACCCCCCGCCAGCCCTGACCCGCCAGCCCTGACCCGGCGCCCTGAACCGCCCGCCCCGGCGCCATCCCGACCCCTGCACCACCGGCGGCTCCCGCCCGGCTGAGCCGGCCCGCTGAGCCGGCCCGCTCCCCTGCCGACGCTCGGGCGGCGATCGCACCAACTCCCCGAGCTCGACCCCTACGGAGGCGATAAGTCCCGTTAGGGGGGTTTGGTCCAACCGGCGGCGCGAGAGCTCGGTGCGGGTGCGTGTGATCGGGCGGGGGCAGGGGCTAGCGCCAGGGCAAGTTTGAGCGCTCCTGCCAATAGCGGGCGCTCGGCATGGCCAGGCCGGCCCAGCGGGCCGGGTCGACGGAGGACCGCTCGGCGCGCAGGTTCGAGGCCAATTGAGCGGTGGTGGCCGCGCCCGACAGCACCACACTCACCCACGGCTGAGCCAGCGCCGCAGCCAGGGCCACGGCGTCGCCCGGAACCGGACCACCGGCCGGCCCGAGGCCGGCAACCGGCTCGGGGGCAGCGGCCAGGCGGCCGTTGGCCAGGGCTTCCTTGACGATCACGAAGCAGCCTTGAGCGTGGGCTTCGGACAGGGCCGGGGCGGCGCTGGGTTCCAGCAGGTTCCAGGTGGCCTGCACGCTGCGGAACAGCGGGCGGCCGCCGACCCGGATGTCGAGGGCGGCGCGGATCGTGGCGGCCTGGGCCGGGCCGCTCGTGGAGAAGCCGACGGTGACTCCCTCGGCGGCGAGATCGGCGAGGCGGGCGTGCAGTTCGGGGTCGGTCAGGGCGGGGCTCTCGGGGGTCAGCGAGTGGATCTGGTAGAGGTCGAGGTGGCCGCCGAGCAGGGTGCGGGTTTCGGCGAGTTGTCGTTCGAAGGTGGCGACGCCGTGGTCCTTGACCTCGTGCACGTCGGCGTCGACGCGCCAGCCGGCGGTGTAGGTGTAGCCCCATTTGCTGCCGACCACGACATCCTGGCGGTTGCCGAGCCAGGTGGACAGGAACTCCTCGGCCCGGCCGTAGGAGCGGGCGACGTCGAAATAGCGGACCCCTGACGCGTACGCCGCATCAAGCAGTTCGTGGGCGCGGGCCCGCATCGCTTCGACCGACCGTTCGGGCGGCAGGTCGGCGTCCCGGCCGAGGGTGAGGTAGCCGGGGCGGCCGACGGCGGCGAGTCCCAGTCCGATCCGGGGGGCGCCGGCGAGCCGGTCGGCGATGGTCATGCGTTCATCAGACACCCTCGTGGGTAGCACCCCGGTTGCGGGTTGCCGGGAAGCTCAACATCGGTTCGGCCGCACCGATGCGGAATGCGTGAACCAGATCCTGCGCGCCGGTCGCTCCGGCCCCGCCGTCATCGCGGTGCTCGCGCTGCTCAGCGTCGCCGGGCAGGTCGTCGGCGTGCTGGCCGGCGCCGCCTGGTCGCTGATCTCGGTGCTGACGATCATCGGGCTGGATTTGGTGGGCGCCGTCTACAACTGGCGGGCGTCCAACCGGCCGGGGTTGAACCGCCGGTCCTGGCGGCTTCTCGCGGCCGGCCGGATCAGTTCGATAGTGACGTTCGCGCTTTTCGTCGCCGCCGAGGCGACCGGGAGCACGGTGCTGAGCGGCGCCATGCTGCTGTCCCGAGCGGCGATGTATGGGCTCGTCACGCTCGGCGCGCTGGTCGGCGCGATGCGCGGTCTGCGCGGCCGGGAGCGTTCGGCGTTGATCGCCGAGGCCGCCACGGTGCTCGCGGCCGGGTTCATGATCGTCTGGTACGTGTCCCTCGAACCGGCACTGGCCGACAGCGAGCCCTCGCTGCTGTGGTTCGGCACCATCGGCTGGCCGATCGGCGACCTGCTGCTGCTCGCGGCGGTCGGGGCGATCGTGCTCCGCGGCGCGGCCAGCCGGTTCTCCCCGCCGATCGTCGTGTTCACCCTGGGAATGGGCGTCTACGCGATCGCCGACCTCTACATGACGCGCGCCGCGGCCACCGGCGCCCACACCGCCAACGTGGTGGCCACCTGGATGCTCATCTTCGCCAGCCTGCTGCTGGACGCGGCCGCGATCCTCGCCCTGGGTTCGACCGGCCGGATGGCCGCGCAACGCCGCACCAAGGCGCCGACCTGGTCCACCC
This sequence comes from Paractinoplanes ferrugineus, assembly GCF_016862195.1. GTDB lineage: Bacteria > Actinomycetota > Actinomycetes > Mycobacteriales > Micromonosporaceae > Actinoplanes > Actinoplanes ferrugineus. The sequence goes on from NZ_BOMM01000016.1 coordinate 95,237, forward strand.
ACCTGCCGATGGCCGCCATGATCTGCGGTTGCCTGCTGATGCTCGTCGTCACCACGATCGAGGGCCAGTTCCTGCCGTGGGGTGGTCTCGTGCTCGGGCTGATCGTGATGACCTGCGCGGCCGCCGCGCGTCAGATGTTGTCGCTCCGCACCAGCCGCGAACTGCTGATCACCGACGCGCTCACCGGGCTGGCCAACCGGGCCGGGCTCGACGACGCCCTCGACCGGGCGTTCAAGCGCGGCGAGAACCCGGCCGTCCTGCTTCTCGACCTCGACGGTTTCAAGCTGGTCAACGACGCGTACGGGCACGCCGCCGGCGACATGTTCCTGGTACACGTCGCGCACCGGCTGCGTGGTGGCGTGCGTGGCAAGAACACCATCGCGCGCATCGGCGGCGACGAGTTCGCGATCATGCTCACCGAGATCACCGACGACGAGCAGGCCGCGGCCGTGTGCAAGCGCCTGCTGGCCGACATGGCCGCCAACCCGATCGAGCTCGACGACGACCTGATCCCCGTCCGGGCGAGCATCGGGGCCGCCCGTTTCGAGGCCGGCGTCGACGACAAGGCCCTGTTGCGCCGGGCCGATGTGGCCATGTACCAGAGCAAGCGGGCCGGCAGCCACGGCTTCACCGTCTACCAGCCCGGCATGGTCGACCGCCGGTCCGCCGATGCCGCCCTGGCCGGCGACCTCGACCAGGCACTCGACCGGGACGAGCTGGCGGTGGTCTTCCAGCCGATCGTCGACACCGCCTCCGGCCGTACGCTCGGTGCCGAGGCCCTGCTGCGCTGGGAGCACGGCGCTCGCGGCCCGATCCGGCCGGACGCGTTCATCCCGGTCGCCGAGCGCACCGGGGCGATCATCCCGATCGGCCTGTGGGTGCTCGAGCAGGCCCTGGCCCAGGCCGGGACGCTGGGTGGCGGCCGTTACCTCAGCGTCAACCTGTCGCCGCGTCAGTTGCGCGAGCCGACGATCGTGCGCGACGTGCTCGCCGCCCTGGCGCGCTCGGGGGTGCCGGCCGGCCGGCTGGTCCTGGAGATCACCGAGTCGGCCCTGGTCGACGACGGCAACGGGATCGCGGCGCTGCACGAGTTGCGGGCCCACGGGGTACGCATCGCGGTCGACGATTTCGGCACCGGCTTCTCGTCGTTGCAGTATCTGACCCGGCTGCCCTGCGACATCCTCAAGATCGACCGCAGTTTCGTGGCCGAGCTCGACGGAAGCACCGAGGGTGCGGCCGTCACCACCGCGATCGTCTATCTGGCGAACGTGCTCGGCCTGCGCACCATCGCCGAGGGGGTGGAGACCCGCGAGCAGGCCGCCGAGTTGCGCTCGCTGGGGTGCGAGACCGGTCAGGGCTATCTGTACGCGAAGCCGCTGTCCCCGGCCGGCCTGGCCGAGCACGTAAAGGAGCGGAACCCGGCGGTCCAGTAGGCGTACGGTCTCGGCGTGGCCCACACCTATCCGCCGCTGAACGTCGAGGTGCGCACCCCGCGCCTGACTTTGGCGGGCGCCTCCGACGAACTCCTGGAACGTCTCGTCCCGCTGGTGCGGGCCGGGATCGCCGACACCGAGCCGTGGCCCTTCGACGATCCGATGTCGTTCTACGCGGACAGCCCCGAGCGGGAATGGCAGTGGCTGCGCGGCATCTGGCGCGGCCGCGCCCGGGTGAGCCCGGACGCGTGGCGGCTGTATTTCGCCGTCCTCGCCGACGGCGTGCCGATCGGCATGCAGGACCTGGTCGGCCTGGACTTCGCCCGGTTCGGCACGGTGTCCAGCTTCTCGTGGCTGGGCCCCGGCCACCGCCGGCAGGGGTTCGGCCGCGAGATGCGGGCGGCGATCCTGCATCTGGCGTTCGCCGGGCTGGGGGCGGCCGAGGCGGGCAGCGACGCCTTCGTCGACAACGAGGCGTCCAACCGGGTCTCCCGCGGCCTGGGTTACGAGCCGAACGGCACCGACTGGGACACCCGTCGCGGTGAGCCCGCCCGCATCCAGCGGTGGCGCCTCACCCGGGCGGCGTGGGAACGGCGGCGCCGCGACGACATCGAGCTGATCGGCGTCGAGCAGTGCCGCCGCGGGCTGGGCCTCGACTGAGTTCGGGTGTCCCTACAGGCCTGCCGCGAGGTGGTCGACGATCGCGCGGGCGTCGTCCTCGATGCCGTTGATGAACGACGAACGGCGGCGGCGCAGCATCGGCAGGCCGAGCGCGTAGAGGCCGGGGGCGTCGACCACGCCGCCCTCGTGGCGCAGGCGCCCTTTCGGGTCGACCACCGGGACGTGCAGCCAGCTGTAGTCGGGGCGGAAACCGGTCGCCCAGAGGACGGTGCCGATCTCGCCGCGGTTCAGGTCGATCTTCAGCCGGGCCGCCGGTGGCACCGCTGTCGGCGCGATCTCCTCGGCCGGCGCGGTGACGCCGGCCCACTCGTCGAACGCGGTGAGCAACCGGCGCATCTTCAGGTCGGCGAGCGAGCACACGTTGCGCAGGCCGCCGGAGAACAGGGCGGCGCCGTCGCGCACCAGCGCGAACCGGCCGACCAGCTCGACGCCGAGCGCGGTGAGCGTGTTGAGGTCGAGGGTGCTGCGCTCGGGCGTGCCGGCCAGTTGCGGTGACGGCAGCCGGCGGGCCCGGTCGAGGTCGTCGATCCGGTCCCAGCGCTCGTCCCACACGCCCGACTCGTGCATCCACCAGAGCACGTCCCGGCCGCGATGCAGGCGGGGCAGGCGAACGTGCTCGCCGACGGCGAGGGTGACCTGGCGGCCCGACCGCTGAATCTCGGCCGCCAGCTGCACACCGGTGGCCGAGGCACCGACCACCAGCACGCCGGCTTGGTCCAGGTCGCCCGGTCCGCGATAGTCCAGCGGGGTCATCTGCCGGATCTGCGGGGGCAGGACCAGCGGCGGGACGGTCGCCCTGTTGTAGGCGCCACCGGCCAGCACGACGGTACGGGCGGTCAGCGGGCCCTGGCTCGTGGCGAGCTGGTAACCGCTGTCGGCCGGGCCCACCGAGGTGACCTCCACCCCGGTACGCACCTTGATCCCCTGGGCGAAGTGCTCGATGAACTCGACCACCTCGCCCATCGTCATGTAGCCGTCCGGGTCCGGGCCGTCGTAGGCGTGGCCGGGCAGCCGGCTCAGCCAGTTGGGCGTGAGAAGGCGCAGCGAGTCCCATCGTTCCCGGCGCCACGAGTTGGCCACCTCGCCGCGTTCGAGGACGACGTGGTCGACCGAGCGTCGGCTGAGGAAGTGGCTGGCGGCCAGGCCGGCGTGCCCGGCCCCGATGACGGCGGTGGTGACGTGTTCGATGACTCTGCCCTCTGGCTAGGCGACTTCGACCGTGATGTTCGTCGGGTTGGTCAGTGCGTCGTAGACCGCCGACCGTTTCTGCGACTGCGCGACCAGGGCCTCGATCTCCTCCTTCGACGCGTCGGCGTCGATGTTGAAGGTGACCTTGATGTCGTTGTAGCCGTTGCGGACGTCGCTGTCGACGCCCAGGATGCCACGGATGTCGTGGGCGCCCTCGACTGTGGACTCGACCGAGCGCAACTGGATGCCGCGGTTCTGAGCGACCGAGGCCACCCCCGCGGTCAGGCAGCTCGCCAGGCCGACCAGGAGGTATTCGATGGGGGTGATGCCCTGGTCGGCGGCCGCGAAGACCTCCGGGTGGTCGGCCGAGAACACCGACTCGCTCTTGTGGGTCTGTTCCTGACCGAGGCCGAAGAACTTCTCGACGGTCGCGGTGCTGTGCACGCCGTTCTGCCACTTGGCGGAGGCCCGCCAGGTGAACTGGGCGGCCTCGGGGGCGCTCCTGAGTGCCTCGCGGGCGTCGAGCAACGCCTGCACGTTCACTCCGTTATCCACCGTTGTCATGGCTGATCTCTCCTTTTCGCCCGTTGTCCTATCGAACCCATAGGGGATCTCGGCAACAATACTGGCCTGCCCGGACGCCGGATAGATAGGATCGCCCGCATGGCTTCAACTTCGACTCTCCCGGCCGGGTCGGTCGGCAGCGTCGAAACCCGTTTCGTCGATCTGCCGGCACCGTTGCCGCTCGACTGCGGACGTCAGCTCGACCAGGTCCGCGTCGCCTACGAAACCTACGGCACGCTCGCCCCCTCGCGCGACAACGTAATCCTTGTGTGCCACGCGCTGAGCGGTGACGCCCATGCGGCCGGCTACTCCGCGTCCGCGCCGGCCGCGAGCACCCGCGACGGCTTCGCGGCGGAGCGTCGCGACGGCTCCGCCGGCAAGGCCCTCGGCTGGTGGGACGGCATGATCGGGCCGGGCAAGGCGTTCGACACCGACCGCTTCTTCGTCGTCTCCACGAACCTTCTCGGCGGTTGCCGGGGCACGACGGGTCCCTCCTCGACCAACCCGATGACCGGTTCGGCGTACGGATCGGACTTCCCGGTCATCACGGTCGCCGACATGGTCCGTTGCGAGCGCGCGTTCCTCGACGAGCTCGGCATCGAGCGGCTGGCCGCGGTGGCCGGTGGGTCGCTGGGCGGCATGCAGGCGCTCGAGTGGGCGATCAGCCATCCCGACCAGGTCGACTCGATAGTGGTGATCGCCTCCACCCACGCGCTGCACACCCAGGGCGTGGCCTGGAACGCGATCGCCCGCGAGGCGATCATGCGCGACCCGGCCTGGCAGGGCGGCGACTACTACGGCACCGGCCGGGCCCCCGAGGCGGGCATGGGGGTGGCCCGGATGGTCGGCCACATCACCTACCTGTCCGCGCCCTCGCTGAGCGAGCGGTTCGGCCGGCGGCTGCGGTCCGGCGACGACATCCGCTACACGATCGACCAGCCCGAGTTCGATATCGAGAGCTACCTCGACCACCAGGCCGGGTCCTTCGTGAAGCGGTTCGACGCCGGCACCTACGTCCGGCTGTCGCGCGCGCTCACCTATTTCGACGTGGCCCGTTCGCACGGCGGCGGCTCCCTCGACCGGGCCCTGGCCACGGTGCGGGCCCGTACCCTGCTGATCGCCTTCAGTTCCGACTGGCTCTACCCGCCGGTGGCCTCGACCGAGATCGAGGCCGCGCTGGCCGGCAACGGCAAGCCGGTCGAGCTGCATGTGCTCGACGCGCCCTACGGGCACGACTGCTTCCTGCTGGAAGAAGCCCAGCAGATTCCCCTCGTCCGCCGATTCCTGGGACTTCCATGAGCACAGAGCACGAGTTCGGATTCGAGACCCGCCAGCTGCACGCCGGCCAGCGACCGGATCCGAACACCGGCGCCCGCGCGGTGCCGATCTTCCAGACCACGAGCTACGTGTTCGAGGATCCGGAGTCGGCGGCGGCCTATTTCAACCTCCAGGAGTACGGCAACACGTACTCCCGCATCATGAACCCGACCGTGGCCGTGTTCGAGGAGCGGATCGCCAGCCTGGAGGGCGGCTCCGGGGCGGTGGCGTTCGCCAGCGGCATCGCGGCCCAGGCGGCGGCGCTGTTCACGCTGCTCGAACCGGGTGATCACGTGGTCGCCTCGTCGGCGCTCTACGGCGGCACCGTCAACCAGCTCAAGCACCTGCTCCGCAAGATGAACGTCGAGCTGACCTGGGTCGATCCGGACGACCCGGACGCGTGGCGCAAGGCGGTCAAGGACAACTCGAAGGCGTTCTTCGGCGAGACGATCGGCAACCCCGGCGGCAACGTGCTGGACATCGAGACGGTGGCCGGCATCGCCCACGAGCACGACCTGCCGCTGATCGTCGACAACACGTTCGCGACGCCCTATCTCTGCCGCCCGATCGAGTGGGGTGCCGACATCGTCGTGCACTCGGCGACCAAGTTCATCGGCGGGCACGGCACCAGCATCGGCGGCGTGGTGACCGAGGCGGGCACGTTCAACTGGTCCAACGGGCGGTTCCCGGTCGTCGCCGAGCCCTCCCCGGCCTATCACGGCCTGCAGTTCCACGAGACCTTCGGGATGTACGGCTACCTGATGAAGCTGCGCGCCGAGACCCTGCGTGACCTCGGTGGCGCACTGTCACCGTTCAACGCGTTCCTCTTTCTGCAGGGCCTCGAGACGCTGTCGCTGCGGATGGAGCGCCACGTCGCCAACGCCGCCCGGGTCGCCTCGTTCCTCGACGAGCACCCCCTCGTCACCCGGGTCGGCTATCCCGGCCTGGCGTCGAGCGCCTACCAGCCCCTCGTCGCGAAATACCTGCCGCTCGGGGCGGGCGCGGTGTTCTCGTTCGACGTCGAGGGCGGCCGGGACGCCGGGCAGGACCTGATCCGGGGCGTGCGGCTGTGGTCGCACCTGGCGAACGTCGGCGACGCCAAGAGCTTGATCATCCACCCCGCCAGCACGACTCACCGCCAGCTCAGCGACGAGGAGCTCGCGGCGGCCGGGGTCGGCGCGGGCACCATCCGGCTGTCGGTCGGCACCGAGTCGGTGGACGATCTGATCTGGGACCTCGAACAGGCGCTGGCGGAGGTGTCGTCGAAATGACCGACTATCAGGACGTCAACCAGATCCAGCGGGTGCTGCACAATTCGCGGAAGATCGCGATCGTCGGCCTCTCCGGCAATCAGCTGCGGGCGAGCTATTTCGTCGGCTACTACCTGAAGCGGCACGGTTATCAGGTCTTCCCGGTCAACCCGCGGGAGACCGAGATCCTCGGCGAGACGAGCTACCCGAGCCTGCGCGACCTGCCCACGCCGGTGGACGTGGTGAACGTGTTCCGCGCGCCGAGCGCCCTGCCCGACATCGCCCGCGACGCGGTGGCGATCGGCGCGGGCACACTGTGGACCCAGTTCGGCGTGGTCAACGAGGAGGGCGCACGGATCGCCGAGGAGGGCGGGCTCACCGTGATCATGGACCGGTGCCTGAAGATCGAGCACGCCCGTTACGTGGGCCGCATGCACTGGCTCGGCTTCAACACCCACCGCATCACCTCGGTGCGCACCGGCCTGCAGTGACCCCCGCGGGCCCCGCCCCTCGATCTCAGCAGGTGACGTGGGCCCAGCAGGTGATCAGGCTCAGCAGGCCGGGCGGGCTCAGCAGGTGACGCGGGTGCGGTGGCGCGGTTCGGCCGGGGCACCGGCGTCCTCGCCCAGCAGCTGGGCGCGCAGGGTGGCGACGGTGCGGGAGAGCAGCCGGGAGACCTGCATCTGGGAGATGCCGAGGCGCTCGCCGATCTCCGACTGGCTCAGGTCGTCGTAGAAGCGCATCGCCAGGATGCTGCGCTCGCGCTCGGCCAGGCCGGCGATCGCCGGGCGCAACGCGATCAACTGCTCGGTCAGCTCGAAGGCGGCGTCCGGGCCACCGATCGTGTCGCCCAGCTCGCGGTCGCTGCCGTCGGCGACCGGGGTGGACAGGCTAGTGGCGGCATAGGCGCGGGCACCCTCCAGGCCCTCCAGCACCTCCTCCTCGGTGACCTCGAGGTGGGCGGCCACATCGGCGACCGTGGGTGCGCGACCGAGGCGCTGGGTCAGCTGGGCGTTGGCGGAGCTGATCGCCAGGTGAAGTTCCTGGAGGCGGCGCGGGACCCGGATCGACCACGAGTGGTCCCGGAAGTAGCGCTTCACCTCGCCGAGGACGGTGGGGATCGCGAACGCCGGGAAGTCGACGCCCCGCTCCGCGTCGTACCGGTCCACCGCCTTGATCAGCCCGATCATCGCCACCTGAGACAGGTCGTCCTCGGCCTCACCACGGCCGGCGTAGCGCCGGGCCAGGTGCTTGGCGAGCGGCAGCCAGGCCTCGATCGCCCGGTCGCGCAGGGCCGGGCGGGCCGGGTCGGCGGGGTCGGCGGTCGCGTAGGCCTCGATCAGCTCGGCGGCCAGCTGATCTGATATCGCAGTTTCCTGCACGTGTAGTCCCCTTTTTGCCGGTGAAACAATTGCCTTGCCGCAACAGTAGCCACGTGGCAAGCGGATGAGGCGATCGGTCCACGTGTCGCAAGTCATCCATTCGAGGAGTTAGAGCGCAGGTCACGGGGGCATCCGGGCGGAGCGGCAGCGCGCCTCAGCGACCGGCCTCGAGAGGCATCGCGGGCCGGAAACGACCCGAGCGACCGTCCGGGATCAGGGCCGGCACCCGGCGCAGCCTGGTCGACAGGACCCCGCTGAGCACGACGAAGATCAGGGACAGACCCACCACGGCCGGCCACGAGCCGAGTGACCACGCCGTACCGGAGAGACTCCCGAAGATCGACGAGCCCGCGTAGTAGCAGCAGAGGTAGAGCGACGCGGCCGGCCCGGCCGGCAGGCCCGCCGCGTGGGCCCGGACCGGGACCCAGCCGCTGGCCACCCCGTGCACGCAGAAGAAACCGGCGGTCATCACGGCCAGCCCGACCACGACGACCGGCAGGCGGTCGGGCAGGGTCAGCAGCAGGCCGGCCGCGGTGAGCAGGCTGCCGAACGGCATCACCGCGCGGCGGCCGAACCGGTCGGCCAGCCGGCCGGACAGGGTCGAGCTGAGCGTGCCGACCGGGTAGACCAGGAACACCGTGCCGGCGGCGGCCGCGCCCAGCAGGAACGGCGCCGAGGTCAGGCGGAAGCTCATGGCGTTGTAGACGGCCACGAACGCGCCCATCGAGCAGGCACCGACCGCGTACAGCGAGACGAGTGCCGGATCGGTGAAGGCGCGCACGGTGAAGGCGCCGGACCGGCGGGGGACGAAGTTGCGGGACTGCGGCAGCAGCACCGCCACCACCGCCGCGCAGAGCAGGCCGAGCAGGGCGACGGCGGCCATCGCCCAGCGCCATCCGAGCAGGTCGGCGACCCCACCGGTGAGCAGGCGGCCGGACATGCCGCCGAGCGCGGTGCCGCCGATGTACAGACCGGCGGCGCGGGCGTGCGTGTCGGCGTGCAGTTCCTCGCGCAGGTAAGCGGTGGCGACGGCGGGCAGGCCGGCGAGCGCGATGCCCTGCAGCAGGCGCAGCGCGAGCAGGGCCGGCCAGGTGGGGGCGATCGCGCCGGCCAGGCCGACGACACCGGCGAGCGCCAGGGAGAAATGGATCAACCGGGTGCGGCCGATCCGCTCCGAGAGCGGGCCGGCGATCAGCAGCGCGACACCGAGTCCCATCGTGGCGATCGACAGCGACCACGCACTGTGGGCCGGGCTCACCCCGAACGTGCCGGCGAGCTCGGGCAGCAGCGCCTGGGTGCTGTAGAGCAGCGCGAACGTGGCCACTCCGGCGGCGAACAGAGCAAGGCTGACCCGGCGATAACCGGCTTCCCCGGGGCGATATCCACGCACCCGCCCACCCTGCGCCGCCTTTCTTCATGCGGCTAATGCATCAGAAGCTTCAATCGCATGTGTACGGCGTATGATGCCTGCTCGTGCAGATCGAAGACCTCCGCAGCCTGCTGGTCCTGGGTGAGCACCGACACGTGACCGAGGCCGCCGCCGTCCTGCACACCAGCCAGCCGACCCTGTCCCGGCTGCTCGCCCGCCTCGAGGCGGAACTGGGCGCCCGCCTGTTCGAGCGGGACGCCACGGGGGTGCACCCCAACCCGCTCGGCGAGCTGACGCTCGAGGCCGCCCGCGAGATCGTCGACCGGCACGACCGGCTACGCCGCGACCTGGCGAGCGTGCTCGATCCCGAGGCGGGCACGGTGCGGCTCGCGTTCCTCGACTCGATGTCCACCTCGCTGGTGCCGCGCATGCTGCACGACGTGCGCCGGCAGGCCCCACGGCTGCGGGTCGAGCTGCGCCAGGAACCGAGCCACGTGATCCTCGAGGACCTCACCACCGGGGCCGCCGAGCTGGCCCTGACCTCCCCGCGACCCGACGGCTCGTACGGCTGGCTGGAGATGCAGCGGCAGCGCCTCGCGCTCATCGTCCCGGCCGGCCATCGGCTGGCCGGCCGCACGTCGGCGCGCCTCGCCGACGTGGCCGGCGAGGACTTCGTGACGGTGCCCCCGGGCTTCGGGTTCCGCGCCCAGGTCGAGGAGCTGTTCGCGGCGGCCGGGGCGGCGCTGCGGGTGGCGTTCGAGATCGGTGACCTCGGCACGGTCGAGGGTCTGGTCGGTGCGGGCCTCGGGGTGGCGCTGGTGCCGGAGCAGTTCGCCGGCGCCACCGGTACGGTCGGGATCCCGCTGCGGGCACCCGGTGCCGAGCGGATCGTCGGCCTGACCTGGCGCACCGACCGCCGCCTGGCCCCGCCGGCCGAACGCTTCCGGCAGTGGGTCGAGGCGGCCGGCCCCTACGACTGACCCGCCGCGACCCGCCCGGCCGGCTGGTCCGGCCGACGTACCAGCCAGCCGACGTATGAGAAGGAAGGCCGATCCGGTGCCCAAGCGCGTGGACCATGAGGAGCGCCGCCGGCAGCTCGCGGAGGCGGTCTGGCGCATCGCCGCCACCCGGGGGCTGCCGGCCGCCACGATGCGCGAGGTCGCGGCCGAGGCCGGCGTGTCGATGCGCCTGGTGCAGTACTACTTCACCACCAAGGAACGCCTGATCGTCTACGCGTTCGAGGAGGTGGCGGCGGCGGCCGGGCGGCGCATGCGGGCCCGCTTCGCGGCCCTGGGCCGCACCCCGACACCGGTCGAGGTGGTGCGCACCGTCCTGCTCGAGGTGATGCCGTACGACGAGGAGAGTCACCTGCTGTCGCGGGTGCACGCCGCCTACTACGCGGCGGCGCTGACCGACCCGGCCCTCGCCTCGGCGGCGGCGCGGAACCCGCAGGACTCCCTGGAGAACGTCATCGCCCGGCAGTTACGCGCGGGACAACAGGCCGGCCGGGTCTCCCCCGGCATCGACCCCGACCTGGAGGCCCGCACCCTCGCCGCGCTGGGCGCCGGGCTGGCCTCGACCATCCACGTCGGGGTGCGCACCCCCGAGGAGGCGGCGGCCGTCGTCGACTACCAGATCCGCCGTCTCTTCGGCGAGTAGCACCGCCGGGTCACACCCGGAACGTGGCGACCAGACCGCTCAGCTCGGCCGACATGCGGGCCAGGTCGGCGGTCGCCTCCTGGGTCTCGATGACGCCGTGGCTGGTCGTCCGGGCCGCGTCGGCGACACCGGTGATGTTCTGCGCGATCTCGTTGGTGCCGCCGGCCGCCTCGGCCACGCTGCGGTTCATCTCGGCCGTCGTGGCGGTCTGCTCCTCGACCGCCGAGGCGATGGTCGTCTGGAAGTCGCTGATCCGCTCGATCACCAGCGAGATCTCCTCGATGGCGGCGACCGCCCCGCTGGTGTCCGCCTGGATCGCCTCGACCCGGCGGGAGATGTCCTCGGTCGCCTTGGCGGTCTCCTGGGCCAGATCCTTGACCTCGCTGGCCACCACGGCGAAGCCCTTGCCGGCCTCCCCGGCGCGGGCCGCCTCGATGGTGGCGTTCAGGGCCAGCAGGTTCGTCTGCTCGGCGATCGCGGTGATGGTCTTGATGACGTTGCCGATCTCGGCCGACGAGTCACCGAGCTTGCTCATCGTGGCCGACGTGGCGGCGGTGACACTGACCGCCTCGAACGCCACCCGGGCGGCCTCGGCGGCGTTCTGCGAGATCTCCCGGATCGACGCACCCATCTGCTCGCTGCCCGCCGACACCGTGTCGACGCTGCGCGAGACCTCCTCGGCCGCCGCCGACACCGCCAGCGCCTGCGCCGACGTCTGCTCGGCCGAGGCGGCGATCTGCCCGGCGGTGCTGGTCATCCGCTCGGACGCGCCGGCCAGCGAGGCGGCCGACCCCTCGATGGTGGTGATGGTCCGCCGGAGCCGGGCCATCGCGGTGTCCAGCGAGTGCGCCATCCGGCCGGGTTCGTCGCGGGTGTCCAGGCCGGTGGTCCGGGTCAGGTCGCCGTCGGCGAGACCGTCGCACACGTACGTCACCTTGGTCAGCGACGCCACGATCTTGCGGGTGACCAGCAGGGCGATCGCCATGGCCAGCACCAGCCCGACGGACAGGGTGACGATCTCCAGGGTACGGCTGTTCTTGTAGCGTGACTTCGCGGCGGCGGCGTTGCTGGCCGCGTCCGTGGTCTCCGCCTCGTCCAGCTTGGTGAACGCCGCGTAGAGCTCGGTGAGGACCGGCAGCGTCTCGTTCTTGCGGATCGTGGCCCAGCCACGCAGGTCGTTGCGCTGACCGGCGGGGAGCAGCCGGGTGTTGACCAGATTCGTGTAAGTGTCCCAGAGTCCCTGCACCCGGTCGATGAGCGCGGTCTCGGCGGCCGGCGTGCTCCCCCGGTACAACTTCATCACCGCGGCGAAGTTGGCCATGTCGGTCGCCACGTCGCTGGTGAACTGCCGGGTCGTCTCCGGGGTCAGCGACAGCGCCTGGTTGGCGGCGTCCGAGCGGGTCTGCGTCGCCCAGTACCGGATCTGACCGACCGACTTGATGCTCGAGACGTTGCTCTTGTAGATCAGCTGAGCCGACTCGCTGGTCCTGCTCAGCGCGACCAGCCCGGCGATCCCCACGATCAGCGCGACCAGCGCCGCCGTGGCGACGGCGAGCAGCACCTTGACGTTGACGCTCAGATCGGCGAACGAGACCCGGCGCGGCCGGGCCGCGATGCTCGTCCCGCCGATGACCACCGTGCTCATGACGGTCCCCTACCGCGCATGTCCTCACTATGCGATCAGTCGCCGGGCCCGGGGTGGCGATCGGGGATTTCCGCCGGGTTCCGACGCGGGTTCGGTAACGGAGTGAAAGGGGAGAACACGTGAGCACGTCACGGACTGTCGACCTCGCCGGCCACCGCGCGGAGAACGTGGCGGCGCGTCACCGCCGATGGTGTGGCAGGTCGCCGTGCTCCTCCAGCAGGGCTTCGAAATGCTCGGCCGGCATCGGCCGGCCCAGCAGCTCACCCTGGGCGAACCGGCAGCCGGCCGCCTGGACGGTGTCCAGGTCGGCCGGTGTCTGCAGGCCGAGCGCGATGACCTCCATGCCGAAGCGCCGGCCGAGCGTCACCGCCACGTCCATCACCCCGGACATCTCACCGTCGATCTTCAGCAAGTCGATCGGGAGGACGCGCAGCCGGCTCAGCGAGGTCGGGCCGGTGCCGAAGTCGTCGATCGCGGTGCGGACCCCCTGCACCCGCAGCCGGCCCAGTTGCGCGGCCACCTCCTCGACCGCGGGCCGGTGCGCGGCTTCCCCGCGTACGTCGAGAAGGTGTTGCTCGGAGATCTCCACGACCAGGGCCGAGTGGGGCAGGCCGTGATTGTCGAGGGCGGTGTGCAGGCTCGCCTGGAAGGCCGGGTCGACCAGCTCGCGGGGGCGTACGTTGACCGCCAGCCAGAGCGAGTCGTGCAGCTGCCGCCACTCGGCCAGCACCCGGCAGGAGCGGTGCAGCAGCCAGTGCCCGAGGTCGCCGAGCAGGCCCAGCTCCTCGGCCAGCGGCAGCAGTTCGGCGGCCGGCACCGCCCCGAGCGTGCCGTGCCGCCAGGACGGCAGCACCTCGGTGCCGACGACGTGGCCGGTGGTGAGGTCGACGATCGGCTGGTAGCTCAGGTTGATTTCGCCGCGGTCCAGCGCGCCCGGCAGGTCCTGCTCCAGTGTGGAACGGCGCAGCAGCCGGGACTCCATCTCGGCGTCGTACCACTCGACCGAGCCCGGTGGGCCGGAGCGCACCGACCGCAACGCCAGCGAGGCCCGGCGGATGACCTCGGCGATGCCGTGCTCGCCGGTGACGTCGGCAAGGCCGGCGCGGGCCGACAGGTGCGCCACCGTGCCCGCCGCCGGGTAGGGCGCCGACAGCGCGTTGACCAGCTGACCGGAGAGCAACTGGGCGCGCACGGCACCGGAGTGGGTGAGGATGGCGAGGCGGTGCTCGCCGACCCGGGCGGTCACGTCGGCGTCGGCGACCCCGGTCCGCAACCGGCGGGCGGCCTCCACCAGCACCACCTCGGCGAGGTCGCGGCCGTGCACGTCACCGATGGCGGTCAGGCCGCTGAGCTCGACGACGATCATCGCGCCGGCGTCCGGGATCAGCTCCGCCGCGCGCAGCAGGCCCTCGTGGTTGACCAGGCCGGTCTGCCGGTCGAGATGGGTGTCCTGACGGAGCGCCTGCTCGAGATCGCGCAGGTTGGTGACGTCGCGGATGTGCACGACGAGGGTGTGGCCGGGTTCGGCGGGATCGGTGCCGCCGGCGGTCCATTCGGTCTCCCGCCAGTCGCCGAAGCCGTCGCGGATCTTGACGGATTTCCCGTCGTGCCCGTTGCGCAACATCTGCTCGGCCAGGAAGGCGTGGACCTCGTCGACCTGCTCCGGGTGGATCAAGGCGGACACCGGGCGGCCCAGGACATCCTGATCGGAGAGTGCGAAGTGGCGGGCGGCCGCCGCCGACTGCCACCGCACAGCCAGGTTGGCGTCGAGGACCATGGCCACGTCGGCCGACCCGAACATCAGGCTACGCAGGCGGTTGCCCTGGTCGGTGAGGTGCCCGGCGTGCCGGCGCAGGGCCATCGCGGACACCCACTCGCGGGCCGCGACGGCGGCCACCGCCACCGTGCCCAGCATGATCGATGCCTCGTCCACGCCCCGGCCGTTCATCAGGTGATAGACGGTGACCAGCGCCGAGCCCAGGATCAGGACCGCCAGCAGCGGGAAACTGCCGGACGGCTCGCTGCCCGGCGACGGCACCGTCCCGACGTCCGGCGAGATCCGCACCGAGCCGTGCCACAGGGCCACGGCCGCCACGTTTATCGCGACGGCCGCGGCCACGGCGGCGATCGCCGCGTTCGGCTCGCCGTGGAAGTCGGCCGCCACGACCAGGGCGGTCAGCCCCGCCAGCGAGAGCGACGCGGCCGGTCCGCACCACTGCAGCGCGGCGCGGTCCCGGATCGCGTGCACGCCGGCGACGGCCGCCGTGGCGACCGCGGCCGACCCAAAGATCAGCGCGGTGATCGACGCGCCGAGCCGGGGGCCGGCACTGAACAGCGGCAGCCATGACGCGAACATCAGGCAGGCGGTCACGCCCAGCACGTCGAGCCCGAACCGCAGGCGGGCCAGGGTGTCGCGGCGTTGCGCCGGGCGCAGGATCGCCGGCAGCACCAGCGCCGCCACGAAGAACAGGCTGACCAGCGGGATCTCGGCGGCCAGCGGGACGCCGCCGGCCACCCGGGTGTGCGGCGCGAACAGCGCCGCGAAGCCGCTGCCGGCACCGGCGAGCGCGGTCAGCCCGACGCCACCGGCCAGCGCGAGGGCGCGCAGCCTCGGCCCGGCCGAGCGGCCCGAGACGGCGGCGCGCGCCATGATCGCCGCGGTCACCCCGGCCCCGGCGATCATGAAGCCGGCCACGGCGGCCGGCGGGAGCAGCACCAGCCCGGCCGCGCACAACAGAACCGGCGCGGCGATCAGCACCGCGCGGGAAAGGGGTCCGGCTGCCATCGATGTCGTCCCGGAAATGCGAGGGGAAAGGGGGGCACTTTCATGTCCGACGTGTGGGTAAACGACGGACCGCGGCCTCGGTTACGGCCGTCGCGCGATCTGTCGAATCCTTCCACCGGCGCACGCTCGCCCGCATCGACGAAACGGTCGTTGCCCGGGCCGCTTGGTCTGCGGTAAACGGGGGTAATCAGAGGAACATGATTCCGAACCTGATTCGACGCTTCGTCATCATGGCCGTGGCCGTTCCGGTGGCGATCGCCGGTGCTCGCAAGCTCAGTGACGTGGTGGAGTCGCGGCGCGGCCCCAACCGGGCGTCCCGTCTGCTCCGCCAGGGTGCCGACACGCTGCAGGGCTTCCGCAAGCCGAAGCGCCGCCGCTTCTCCTTCCGCTGAGCCGTCGCCGGGTCATCCCCGGGTGGCCGCGCGCACATGCGCGTCGATCAGGGCCGCGCACCGCTCGCCCGCCGTGGTGAGCACGTTGTGCGCGGCCTGCGGCACGGTGACCGACACGCCGCCGGTCGTCGCCGCCACGGCCGCCCGCCACCGGACCGGCGCGACCGGGTCCAGCGCCCCGCCGAGAACCAGCGGTGCCACCGGCCGGCGGCGCAGGTCACGCTCCACCTCCTTGCGTACGGAATGACCGACCGTCGCCCACACCCGCCAAGGTTTCGCGTCGGCCACGTCCCGGGCCAGCACGGTCGCCTGCCACGCCGGCTCGAACGGCAGGTCGGCCAGCCGGCGGCGGACCAGTCGCGCCCGGCCGCGGGCCCGCGGATCACAGGTCGGCCCGGCGAGCACGAGCGCCCCCGTGAGCTCCGGGCGCAGCACCGCCAGCCGGGCCACCACCCGCGCCCCGAACGAGTGCCCGACCAGGCAGACCCGCCGCAGCCCGCGGGCGTCCAGCCAGTCGGACAGGTACTGGGCGTGCTGGTGCACGCCGTACGCGATCGGTGGTTTTCGGCTGTGCCCGAAACCCGGCAGGTCCGGCACGAGGACCGGGAAGCGCGCGGCCGGCGGCCGGGCGGTCGGCAGCAGATAGCGGTGCGAGACGGCCAGGCCGTGCACCATCACCACGTTCATCCGGGAATGCCGATCGGCCGGTCGGCACCCTGCACGGCAAGCATCAGGCAGGCGTGCACCGGCTCCCCGGCGACCACCACGGTGCAGGCCCCGCAGCTGCCGTCGGCGCAGGCGGGGCCGAGGCCGAGCACGTCGGCCAGGGTGTGCGGCGGGTCGGCGTCGACGCGGCGGTGCTCGCCGTCGACGACCAGGGTGATCCACATCCGTCAGCACCCTTCCCGGGCCTGGGTGAGCGCCCGGCGGGTCAGCCGCCACGTGGCCCGTTCCCGCCGCCGCCGGTCGGCCGGGGCGATCCTGCCGAAGTCGGCGTCGATGCAGGCGGCCGCCTCGGCCGCGGCGTTGACCGCGGCGTCCGAGAAGGACGTGCCGAGCAGCGACCGTTCGGCCGCGCGGGCGCACACCGGGCGCGGCCCGGCGTTCACCAGCCCGATGGTGGCGGCGGTGATCAGGCCGTCGGTCATCGTCACGGCCACGATCGCGGCGGCCTCCGGGTAGATCCCCGGACCGGACCGGTCCTCGGCGTAGCCCACCCCGGTGCCCGGCGGCAGGGTCGGCAGCCGGGCCTCGGTCAGCAGTTCCTCCGGTCGGCGCACGGTCGCGAACGGTCCGGTGTAGAACCGGTCGGCCGGCACGGTCCGGCACCCGTCCGGACCGCTCAGCTCGAACCGGGCGCGCAGCGCCACGGCCAGCGCCGGCCACTCCGCCGCCGGATGGGCGTAGGCGAGGCTGCCGAGCATGGTGCCCCGCGCCCGGATCGGCGGATGCCCGATGTTGCGGACGACCAGGCGCATCAGCTCGCCGAGCGGGCCGCCCACCGTCACCGATTCGAACGTGCGGTGCCGCACCAGCGGCGCCACCCGCAGCACCCCGTCCCGCTCGGTCAGCAGATCGAACTCCGCCACCTGGTTGATGTCGACGACCCGCCGCACCTCGGCGTCGCCCTTGGACAGATCGAGGACGAGACTCTGTCCACCGGCGAGCACGCTGGTGTTGCCGTCGGCGAGAGCGGCCAGCGCGTCGTCGCGGCAGGTCGCACGGAGATATTCCAAGGCTGCCCCGTTCCTCAGGGTGCCCCTCGGGCACATAGTGCCGACGGGTGATTCCCGCATTTCGGCACCCGTAACGGATCGCCGGAATTTCACCCGGAAGTGGCCGGTCCGCGCCGATCCGCCTGTTGATCGGAGCTGGGCGGCAGACTGCGGCTGGGGCGCGAAGGTCGGCGACGCGAACGCCTACCGGAGCACCGACGCCGCCGGCACGCCGCACTTCCCGGGTTTCGGCGGGGACGCCCGCGAGTGGCTGCCGCGCCACCGCCCCATCCGCAGCGGCCCGGCGCGGGTGCTCGCCACCTGGTAGGCAGGCACTGACAGAACCCCCCACCCGGCCGTGCGGCGGGCAAGACTTGGCGGTGACAAACCGACGAAAGGACCTCACGATGGCCAGGACCTGGTTCATCACCGGCACCTCCCGCGGCTTCGGCCGCGAGTGGGCCGAGGCGGCACTCGAGCGCGGCGACCGGGTCGCCGCCACCGCCCGGGACGCGGCGACGCTCGACGACCTGGTCGCCGAGTACGGCGACAACGTGCTGGCGCTCACCCTCGACGTCACCGACCGGGACGCCGTCGACGCGTCGCTGCGGCAGGCGTTCGAGAAGTTCGGACGGCTCGACGTGGTCGTCAACAACGCCGGTTACGGGCAGTTCGGCATGATCGAGGAGATCAGCGAGGCGCAGGCCCGCGCGCAGCTCGAGACGAACGTGTTCGGGGCGCTGTGGGTCACCCAGGCGGCGCTGCCCTATCTGCGGGAGAGCGGCGGCGGCCACATCATCCAGGTGTCCTCGATCGGCGGCATCTCGGCGTTCCCCAACATCGGCATCTACAACGCCTCCAAGTGGGCGCTCGAGGGCTTCAGC
Source organism: Paractinoplanes ferrugineus (assembly GCF_016862195.1). Classification (GTDB taxonomy): domain Bacteria; phylum Actinomycetota; class Actinomycetes; order Mycobacteriales; family Micromonosporaceae; genus Actinoplanes; species Actinoplanes ferrugineus. Next base: position 113,501 of record NZ_BOMM01000016.1, read on the forward strand.
CAGGCGCTCGCGCAGGAGGTGGCACTGTTCGGCATCAAGGTCACGCTGGTCGAGCCGGGTGGTTTCAGCACCGACTGGGGCGGCTCGTCGGCGCAGCACGCGACGCCGTTGCCGGTATATGACAAAGTGCGTGAGGTGGCCGCCGAGGGCCGCCGCAAGCGGGTCGCCGACCCGGGTGACCCGACCGCGACGCGCACCGCGATCCTGAAGATCGTCGACGCCGAGAACCCGCCGCTGCGCGTGTTCTTCGGCGAGGCCCCGCTCGGCATCGCCACCGCCGACTACGAGTCGCGGCTGGCCGAGTGGCGCGAATGGCAGCACGTCGCCGTCGAGGCCCAGCGCGGCTGAGGCCGCGCAACCGGAGCAGCGCCCTAAACTTGATTCATTCCAGAATAGTGGTCTAGGGTTCTGCTCGTGACACCCGACGGCGAGGCACAGCTCAGGGCGGCCTCGTTGCGCGTGACAAGGCCCCGCCTGGCGGTTCTCACCGCCCTGCGGGGCCATCCGCACGTCGACACCGACACGGTGATCTCGCTCGTCCGGGCGGATCATCCCACGGTCTCGCACCAGGCGGTGTATGACGTACTGCGTGCGCTTACGAACGCCGGGCTGGTCCGGCGCATCGAGCCCGCCGGTGCGACCGCCCGCTACGAGACGCGGACGTCGGACAACCATCACCATGTCGTCTGCCGCTCGTGCGGCGCGATCGCCGACGTCGACTGCGCCGTCGGCCATGCCCCCTGCCTCACCGCCTCCCACGGGCACGGCTTCGTGATCGACGAGGCGGAAGTCGTCTACTGGGGCACCTGCCCCGACTGTTCGGAAGGAAGCTGATGAGCGACACCCAGGACCCGAAAGCCGACGGCTGCCCGGTCGCGCACGACTCCGTGACCGCCCACGGCAGTGAGAGCGAGAACCCGGCGATCGACGCGCCGACCCCCAAGACCGGTGGCAAGCCGCACACCAACCGGGACTGGTGGCCCAACCAGCTCGACCTGTCGGTGCTGCACGCCCACTCGTCCAAGGGCAACCCGCTGGGCCCCGACTTCAGCTACGCGAACGAGTTCGCCAAGCTCGACGTCGAGGCGCTCAAGCAGGACATCACCACCGTGCTGACCACCTCGCAGGACTGGTGGCCGGCCGACTTCGGCCACTACGGCGGCCTGATGATCCGGATGAGCTGGCACGCCGCCGGCACCTACCGCATCGAGGACGGCCGGGGCGGCGCCGGCGACGGCGGTCAGCGGTTCGCCCCGCTCAACAGCTGGCCCGACAACGCCAACCTGGACAAGGCCCGCCGCCTGCTCTGGCCGGTCAAGGCCAAGTACGGCCAGAAGATCTCGTGGGCCGACCTGCTGGTGCTGGCCGGCAACGTGGCCCTGGAGTCGATGGGCTTCAAGACGTTCGGCTTCGGCTTCGGCCGGCAGGACGTCTGGGAGCCGGAGGAGATCTTCTGGGGTCCCGAGGACACCTGGCTGGCCGAGGGCCGCTACGTCTCGGAGAAGGAGGTGCTGCCGGGCGTCGGCGCGACCGAGATGGGCCTGATCTACGTCAACCCGGAGGGTCCGGGCGGCAACCCCGACCCGCTGGCGTCGGCCCACTTCATCCGCGAGACGTTCCGCCGGATGGCGATGAACGACGAGGAGACCGTCGCGCTGATCGCGGGCGGCCACACCTTCGGCAAGACCCACGGTGCCGGTGTCGCCGACAACCACGTCGGCCCGGAGCCCGAGGGCGCGCCGCTCGAGGCGCAGGGTCTCGGCTGGCTGAGCACGCACGGTTCGGGCAAGGCCGGCGACACGATCACCTCCGGCCTGGAGGTCACCTGGACCGACAAGCCGACGCAGTGGAGCAACCGCTTCTTCGAGATCCTGTTCGGCTACGAGTGGGAGCTGACCACCAGCCCGGGCGGCGCGAAGCAGTGGGTCGCCAAGACCACCGACGAGATCATCCCGGACGCGTTCGACGCGTCGGTCAAGCACCGCCCGACGATGCTCACGACCGACCTGGCGCTGCGCGTCGACCCGGCGTACGAGCAGATCTCGCGCCGCTTCCTGGCGAACCCCGACGAGTTCGCCCTGGCGTTCGCGAAGGCCTGGTACAAGCTGCTGCACCGCGACATGGGCCCGGTCGACCGCTTCCTCGGCCCGTGGGTGCCGGCGGCGCAGCTGTGGCAGGACCCGGTGCCGGCCCACCAGGGTGCGCTGGTCAGCGAGGCCGACATCGCCGAGCTCAAGACCAAGGTGCTCGACTCCGGCCTGAGCACCGCGCAGCTGGTCTCGACCGCGTGGTCGTCGGCGGCGACGTTCCGTTCCACCGACAAGCGCGGCGGCGCCAACGGTGCCCGCCTGCGCCTGGAGCCGCAGCGCGGCTGGGAGGTCAACGCCCCGGCCGCCGAGGTGATCGCCAAGCTGGAGGAGGTCCGGCAGGAGTTCAACGCGGCCGGCGGCGCCCAGGTCTCGATCGCCGACCTGATCGTGCTCGCCGGTTCGGCGGCCGTCGAGAAGGCCGCCGCGGAGGCCGGCGTCAAGGTGACGGTGCCGTTCCACCCCGGCCGCACCGACGCCACCCAGGAGCAGACCGACGTCGAGTCGTTCTCGGTGCTGGAGCCGCGCGCCGACGGTTTCCGCAACTACCTGCGGCCGGGTGAGAAGACCCAGCCGGAGATCCTGCTGATCGACCGCGCGTACAACCTGAACCTGACCGCGCCGGAGATGACCGTGCTGGTCGGCGGTCTGCGCGCGCTCGGCAACAACTTCGGTGGCAGCGCCCACGGCGTGCTCACCGACCGGCCGGGTGTGCTGACCAACGACTTCTTCGCCAACCTGCTGTCGCCGGGCACCCGGTGGACGGCGTCGAAGTCGGCGGAGCACGTCTACGAGATCCGCGACCTCGGCACCGACGAGGTGAAGTGGACCGCCACCGCGGTCGACCTCATCTTCGGTTCGAACTCGCAGCTGCGGGCGCTGGCCGAGGTCTACGCGAGCGCCGACGCCCGGGAGAAGTTCGTGGCCGACTTCGTCGCCGCGTGGACGAAGGTCATGGACGCCGACCGCTTCGACCTCGTCTAGCAGACACCCGCGACATCCCGCGGAGCGGCCAGTCCCGGCCGCTCCGCGGGATGTTCGGCGTAATGGCTGAGCGCCCGGAAGGCCGGGGCGGCGGCGGCACCCAGCCAGTAGGCCGAGACGACCATGTCCGGCAACCCGGTGAGCATCGTGCTCAGGCCGCCGAGCGGGCGCCGCACCCGGGCGCCGCCGGCCGGTGCGACCCGCACGGTGATGTTCGCGAAGCGGCCTGGCCGCGCCGGGTTGGCCCGCACCGCCGTGACCGCCGTCCAGGGCACGAAGTGTTCGTGCAGGATCGAGCGCTGGTGGATGCCCGCCGAGGTCAGCACGATCCGGCCGGGTGCGAGGAGCAACGCGGTGCCGGCGATCGCGGCGAAGACCGCGGCGAGCCCGCCGAAGAGGGCGGTGATGAGCCAGGCCGCGCCACCGGTGCGGGCGATGTCGACGGCGAAAACCGCCAGGAAGGCCGCGCCGAGCAGCGAGGCCGACACGGCCCAGTAGTACCGCCCCGGGGCGTAGCGGAAGGAATCGCCGCCGCCGGCCGGGGCCGGTTGCCCGGCCGAGCTGATCACCAGGCCGCCCACGTGGACCAGGAGCACCAGGCCGAGCAGGGACGTCGCACGGCGCAGCGGGTCGGGATCGTCGAGGCCGAGCAGCGCCGTCCACACCCCGACGGACAGCGGCACGACGGCCGCGATGTGGCCGGGGAAGGGCTTCATGGCGGGATCGTACGAGATCCGGTCGCGTTTTTGTGTTTTCCGCGGGCCCGCGTTCCGTCTCCCTGTCGTGGTCATCGAAGCCGGCCGGCACCGCCGTCCCGCCTCCCCGGTCCGGCGGGGCGGGCTGGTCGTGTTGTGCTGGCTCGCGGTGGTCACCGCCGCGCCCCGCCGGCATTCCTCCGAGCTGGTGCACGGCCTCGCCCTGTTCGGCCACCTGGTGTCGGTGGTCCTCGGTTTCGGCGCGGTGCTGCTCGTCGACTGGTTCGGGCTGTTGTGGCTGGCCGGCCGGCGCACGCTGGACGACGTCCGGCGGACCGCCGAGGGCGCGCACGTCCCGATCTGGCTGGGTTTCGCCGGCCTGCTCGGCACCGGGCTGTTCCTCGGCCCGCCGTCGCCGACGAAGGCGTTCGCGGTGCTGCTCGTCGGGGTCAACGGCGTCTACACCGCCCGGCTGATGCCCGCGATGGCACGCGGCTCCCGGCTGCTCACCCGGTCGCTGGTGGCGACCGGGATCTCGCAGCTGGGCTGGTGGACGGCGGTCGTGCTGGGCTTCCTCACCAGCCGGTCGTGAGGCTCACCGGCCGGTCGTGGAGCTCAGGCGTCTCCCCAGACCGCGAGCTCGCCGCCGGCCAGGCAGACGAGCAGCAGGCCGGCCGGGCCGACGAGGGCCCACGACTCGAAGTCGGGGTCGGGGGCGACGAGCAGCTGGCTGCCGCTACCGAAGGTGACTTCCAGCTCGCCGGTCTCGCGGGCCCGGGCGGTGCGCACCGTCTCGCCGAGCAGGGTGGCGAGAACGTCCGAACTGGTCACTCCGGGTTCGACGGCGAACGGGCCGTTCGGGCCGACCAGCAGCGCCGGGGCCTCGATCACCACCTGGTTGCGGTTGGACAGGCTCAGCACGATGGCGTGGTCGAGACGTACGTATTCCAGCCGGTGACCGATCAGCACGTCGAGTCGCCGCGCCTGCCGGGGACGTAAATCAGCCATGACTGTCACCATGTGTAACCTTCGATCGCTCGTGATGCGCTGTTCGCTGGACCGTATCGAGGTGTTCCATAACGGGGCCTTAAATAAGCGGTCCCCGTCAAGATCGATACATTCGACTACGTTGAGGGGATTGTCGGACTTCCGGGGGGAGTTCCCTTGCTACTTCGCCGCCTCTTGGCCGCTGCCGTCACCGCGACGATCGGCGCCGTCACCACGACCGCCGGCGCCGGCCTGCTGGCCCCCAGCCCGGCCGGCGCGAGCCCGCCCGTCCCGCCGGTCGCCTGGGCCGACTGCCGGGACGGCTTCGAGTGCACGACCGTCCCGGCGCCACTCGACTACGACCGTCCACACGGCACCCAGATCGCCCTCGCGCTGCTGCGGCTGCCCGCCACCGACCCGGCGCACCGGATCGGGTCGCTGCTGATCAACCCGGGCGGACCGGGCGGTTCCGGAGTGGACTTCGTCCGGGCGTACGCCACCTATCTGCCGGCCGACGTGCGGGCGCGCTTCGACATCGTCGGGTTCGATCCGCGCGGCATCCACGCCAGCACCCCGCTGCTCTGTTTCGACTCCTATGCCGACGCGGTGGCGTCGCTGCCGCCGATGCCGTTTCCGCAGACCACCGGCGAAGAGTGGCAGCAGCGCGCCGCCGACGACAAGCTCGCCGCCGCCTGCGCCCGGCACGGCGGGGCCATCCGCGACCACATGTCCAGCGCCGACGCGGCCCGGGACATGGACCTGCTGCGCCGGGTTCTCGGCGACAAGAAGCTGAGCTACCTGGGCTATTCCTACGGGTCACTGCTCGGCCAGAACTACGCCAACATGTTCCCCGGCAACTTCCGCGCGCTCGTCATCGACGGCGTCGTCGACCCGACCCGGTGGGTGGGCAGCGGGTCGGGCGACGTCCCGCTCGGCACCCGCATCGGCAGTGCCGACGGCGCGCGGGCCACGCTCGGCGAGTTCTTCCGGCTGTGCGACGCGGCCGGCCCGAACTGCGCGTTCTCCGGCGGGGCGGCCGACCGTTACGCGGCGCTGGCGGCGAAGCTGCGCGAACACCCGGTGCCGGTGATCGATCCCACCACCGGGGAGGCGAGCACGCTGACCTACAACGCTCTGATCGCCGGCACCCTAGGCTCGCTCTACACGGCCGTGAGCTGGCCCGACCTGGCCGCCGTGCTCGCCTCCGTGCAGGACCAGACCTCCCCGGCCGAGCTCGGCCGCCGGCTGGCCCGGCTGCGCTCGCAGCTCGGGGTGCCCGACTACCCGAACGACGTCGAGGGCTCCCCCGGGGTGGCCTGCTCGGACACGGTCAACCCGCGGTCGTTCGGGGTCTGGCAGCGGGCCGCCGACCGGGCCGAGCAGCAGTACGGCTATTTCGGCCGGGTCTGGAACTGGACGTGGAGCGCGTGCCGGGCATGGCCGGCGAGCGCGGGTCAGGACCGCTACCTCGGCCCGTGGACGACGCGTACGGCCGCCCCGGTCCTGGTCGTCGGCAACTACTTCGACCCGGCCACCCGCTACCAGGGCGCGGTGGCGGCAGCGCACCTGCTGCCGAACTCGCGTCTGCTGTCGTACGCCGGGTGGGGGCACGCGGCGTACTTCATCGCGTTCAACCCCTGCGTCAACGACCGGGTCGGCGAATACCTGATCACCGGCCGGCCGCCCGCGCCGGGCACGGTCTGCCAGCCGGTCGGCTCGCCGTTCGACGCACCGGCCCCGGCTGCCTCGGCCGCCCCGGCCGGCACCGCCGGTGTCTTCCTGCCCACCGCGGTGCGCGAGGCCCTGCGCGCCGACTGACGTATTCGCCCGTCGGGTGCCGGCCGGCCGTGAGAACGTCGAAGGATGATCGCGGTTCCGGCCGGCACCACTCTCACGCTCCGCTGCCAGGGCGAGCCCGATCTGCCGCTGATGTCGCTGGCGCAGGTACGGGCCGACTTCGTCACCGAGCTGCCGCCGATCATGGTGCTCAGCCTCGACGAGCCCGGCACCCGGCGCTACGGCATCCTCGAGCTGGTCACCAGCGCCGGCGTCACCTGGGTGGAGGCCGAGCTGCGCGACGGCCGGGTCACCGTGACCGGCGGTCTGGCCACCGACGTGGTGCAGCGGCGGGGCGCGCCGCGGCGGCCGGGGACCTATCCGGCGACCGGGACCGCCCAGGTGGACTCGGCCGCGGGGCGCAAGCTGGTGGCGGTGTCGGGGCACGTCGAGGACGTCTCCACCGGGGGCCTGCTGCTGCGCGCCTCGGGGCCGGACAGCCCGCATCTCCCCCGCGACATCGAGCGCGCCCTGCTGCACGTCGCCATGCCGTGGGGGGTGATGACCGCCGCCCTCAAGCCGGTCGAGCAGATCGCCGACCAGCTGCGCGGCACCTACGAGTGGCTCGACCCGGCGGATTCGGCGGCGCTGCGCGAGTTCTGCCCCTAAGGGCAGTATTTATTGACAGTCGCCGATCTAGCAGCTTTGTTAACTTTATGAACATCGTTGCCTTGGTCACGGCCGCGACCCTGCTCAGCCCCTCGCCGCCGGCGGCGCTCGCCGCCCCGATCTGCAACCGCTACTGCGACGGCCGCGAAGCCGCCCTCGCGTCCGCCGACCGGGTCCCGGTCAGCACGAGCATCTACGGCCGCGTCATCAAGACGCATGTCGACGACACCGACGCGATGGCCTGGGCGAGCCTGGAGAACGGCTCGGCCGGTGACGAGGTGTGGCTGGACCGCTCATTCGACGGCGGCCAGAGCTGGGCCGACGGCGCCAAGCTCGGCGACACCAGCGCCGCGACCCGCACCGGCCAGTTCAACGTCGACGACTGGGGCGGCAACGGCGTCGGGGCGCTGCGGGCCTGCGGCAAGGCCGGTGACCGGGCCGAGATCGCCTGCACCGCCTGGACCCGCAGCACCTGGAACGCGTGGGACCGGCGGACCGCCGCGGCGACCGCGCTGATGATGCGCTTCGACCGCAGCACCGGCCTCTTCGACCACGACGGCTGGTGGACCGGGGCCAACGCGCTCACCGCGATCATCGACAACGCCCGGCGCAGCGGCATGAACAGCTACCGGTACGCGGTGGCGAGCACCTACGACAAGCAGGTCACGGCGCGGCTCGGGCAGTTCCGCAACGAATACCTCGACGACACCGGCTGGTGGGGCCTCGCCTGGGTGGCGGCGTACGACCTGACCGGCGACAGCCGCTATCTGACCACCGCCCGCGCCGACGCCGAGTGGATGCACAGCTACTGGGACACGCGATGCGGCGGCGGGGTCTACTGGAGCACCGCCCGCACCGTCAAGAACGCCATCCCCAACAGCCTCTACATCCAGCTCAACGCCGCGCTCAGCAGCCGGATCAGCGGTGACACGGTCTACCGGCAGCGGGCGCAGGCGGGCTGGACGTGGTTCCGGGGCACCGGCATGCTCAACGGCTCCGACCTCGTCAACGACGGCGTCGACCTCGGCACCTGCAAGAACAACGGAGACGTGACCTGGACGTACAACCAGGGAGTGCTGATCAACGCGCTCGTCCAGCTCAACCGGCTGACCGGGGACTCCGGCCTGCTCAGTACGGCACGCCGGATCGGCGACGCGATGACGACGAGCGCCTACCTCTCCCCCGGCGGCATCCTGCGCGAGCCCAACGAACCGGACACCTGCACGGGCGACGGGGTGTCGTTCAAGGGCGCGGCGATCCGCGGGCTGGGCGTGCTCAACCGCGTCACCGGCGGCGCTTACGACGACTACCTGCGGCGCAACGCCGACAGCGCCGTCGGCAAGGACCGCAACAGCATCGACGCGTACGGCTCGCACTGGGCCGGCCCCTACCTCAGCACCGGCCATGGATGCCAGCACAGTGCCGTCGACCTGCTCAACGCCGCCCCGTAACGTTCGGGCGTGACTTTCTCCGGCTGGCCGGTCGAAGCGCTGGAGTTCTACGAGGGGCTCGGCGCCGACAACTCGAAGACCTACTGGACCGCGCACCTGCCGTTCTACGAGGAGCAGGTACGCGCGCCGATGGCGGAACTGCTGGCGGAACTGGAACCGGAGTTCGGGCCGGGGAAGATCTTCCGCCCGTACCGTGATGTGCGGTTCAGCAAGGACAAGACCCCCTACAAGGACCACCTCGGGGGTTGGCTGCATTTCGGGGGCTACCTCCAGCTCTCGGCGGACGGCCTCGCCGCCGGTTCCGGGATGTACCACATGGAACCCGACCAGCTCGACCGCTACCGGCGGGCGGTGGCCGACCCGCGCACCGGCGCCGAGCTGGCGGCGATCGTCGACAAGGTCGGCGGGGTGCGCGGTCACGACAGCCTCAAGACGGCGCCGCGCGGCTTCGCCAAGGACCACCCGCGCGTCGAACTGCTGCGACACAAAGGTCTGACCACCTGGAAACAGTGGCCGCCGGCGGCCTGGCTCGGCACCGCCGCCGCCAAGAAACGGATCGTCGACTTCTTCCGCGCCGGGCAGCCGCTGCGGCAGTGGCTGGACGAGCACGTCCGGGTCCCGTGACCGGCGATGAGACGCCGCTCCCACCCCCCGGCACTTGAGTGAGGCGCCGCGCTGCCGATGAGGCACGCGATGGAGCTGTCGGTAGTCGCCACGTGGGTCGCGGTCGCGATCATCCACGTCGGCCTGGTCTGGGTGGCCCGATCCACCGCCCGCATGCCGGGCCGGCGGTTCTTCTGGCGTGCGGTGGCCGCGGCCGGCGTGCTCTACCTGCTCGGGGACCTCGCCCAGATCGTCCTGGCGGTCCGGGACCCGCTCGCCCCGGCCGCCGCGACCGGCGGCCCGGTCCAGCTGATCGCCCTGTCCGGCGGCAGCGCCGTGATGATGGTCGCGCTGCTCGCCGTCCCGCTGGGGTTCGAGTCGCGCCGTGAGCGCGTCCGGTTCTGGCTGGACGTCGCCACCGTCATGGTGGCCGCGGTCGTGGTCGGCTGGCACCTGGTCGCCCCGGGGCTGCCCGGCGCCCTGGTCAAGGTCGTCGCCGGCCCGGTGATCCTGCTGCTGTGCGTGTTCGTGGTGGCGAAACTGGTCATCTCCGGCACCGCCCCGTTCACCCGCACCTGCGGCCTCATCGGGGCGGGCGCGGCCGCGATCAAGTCGGGCGCCGACTGGCTGATCCGCGACGGCATCGGCGGCCACTCGCTCCACCTCTACCTGGCCTGCACGATCGCGTCGCACGCCCTGCTGGTGCTCGCCCTGCGGGTCAACCAGATCCAGCTCAGCGGCCCGGCGGCGACGTCACGGCAGCGGCCCCGGAAGCCTTACAGCCTGCTTCCGTACGGGGCGATCGCCGTCACCTACCTGCTGCTCACCGTGGCCGTGGCGCAGAACGCCACGATGACGGTGCCGATCGCGCTGGCCGGTGCCGCGCTCAGCACGGCGCTGGTGGTGCTGCGCCAGTTCATCGCGTTCCGGGAGAACGCCCGGCTGCTCGCCCAGCGCGACGCGCTCGCCGACCGCCTGCACCACCAGGCCTACCACGACGGGCTGACCGGGCTGCCCAACCGGTCGCTGTTCGCCGAACGGCTGGAGGCGGCCGTCGCCGGTGGCGGCCCGGCCGCGGCCATGCTCGTCGACCTCGACGACTTCAAGGAGGTCAACGACCGGTGGGGACACGCGGCCGGCGACGCCCTGCTGCGCGAGGTGGCCGCCCGGCTGGCGGCCTGCGTACGCGGGACCGACACGGTGGCCCGGCTCGGCGGGGACGAGTTCGCCGTGCTCCTGCCCGATCTGCACGACACCGACCCGGCCGAGATCGCCACCCGGATGGTGGCCGCCGTCGAGGTCCCGGTGATGCTGGCCGGCTTCGGCGAGGCCCGGGTCGGCGTCAGCATCGGCGTGGCGGTCGCCGGGGCCCGCACCCGGGACGGCGACTCGCTGCTGCGCGAGGCCGATCACGCGATGTACGCGGTGAAACGCGACGGGAAAGGCTCGTACGCGCTGGCTTGACGCACACCCGGCGGCGGGCCGCGACCCGGTCCGTACACTCGTCGGCATGATCTTGTTGCTCTTGCGGCACGGTCAGAGCGAGAGCAACGCGGCCGACATCTTCACCGGCTGGTCCGACCCGCCGCTGAGCGCGCTCGGCCGCGCCCAGGCCCACGACGCCGGGGTGGCACTGCGTTCCCTCGGCACCGCCCCCACCTCGGTGCACACGTCGCTGCTCGACCGGTCGATCACCACCGCGCAGATCGTGCTCGGCCCGCTGGGCCGCGAGTGGCTGCCGGTGCACCGGTCGTGGCGCCTCAACGAACGCCACTACGGCGCCCTGACCGGCCGTGACAAACGCTCCGTCGCGGCCTCGGCCGGCCCCGACGTCTACCGCGCCTGGCACCGCTCCTACGCCACCGCGCCGCCCCCCATGAGCGAGGAACAGGCCGCCGAGATGTACGCCGACGAGCGGTACGCCCGGTCGGGACGGCCCCGCACGGAGAGCCTCGCCGACGTCTGGGCCCGGACCCGCCCGTACTGGACCGATGTTCTTCTGCCCCGGCTGCACGCCGGTGAGACGCCGCTGGTGGTGGGGCACGGCAACAGCTTGCGCGCCTTCGTGATGTTCCTCGAGGGGCTCGGCCCCGACGAGGTCGAGAAGCTCGACATCCCGACGGCGGTGCCGATGCGCTACCGCATCGGCGCGCGCGGCACCGCGATCCCCGATCCGGCCGGCCGTTACCTCGACCCGGCCGCGGCGAGCGAAAGAATCCGGATCGGTCTGACACCATGACGGACTGTGTCGAGTCTTGAGTTGACCGTCGCCGTCGGGATCGTCGTCCTCGGCTGCGCGAGCCTGGCCCGGCGACTCGGCATCGCGGCCCCGGTCCTGCTGCTGATCGCCGGGATCCTGCTGGGTTTCGTGCCCGCCCTGCGCACCGTGCACCTGCCGCCCGAGGCGGTGCTGCTGCTCTTCCTGCCGGTCCTGCTCTACTGGGAGAGCTTCACCTCGTCGGTCCGCGAGATCCGCAGCAACCTGCGGGTGATCGCGCTGATGAGCACGATCCTGGTGGCGCTGACCGCCGCCGGGGTGGCCGGCGCCGCGCACGCCCTCGGCCTGCCGTCGGGCCCGGCGTGGGTGCTGGGCGCGGCCGTGGCACCGACCGACGCCACCGCGGTGGCCGTGCTCGGCGCCATCCTGCCCCGCCGCATCGCCACCACCCTGAAAGCGGAGAGCCTCGTCAACGACGGCACCGCCCTGGTCATCTACACCCTCGCGGTCGGCGTCACGATCGGCGCCGAGCACCTGAGCGCGGCCCACCTCGGCGGCATGTTCGCGCTCTCCTACGCCGGCGGTGTCGCGATCGGCGCGGCCGTGACGTTCGTGAGCGTACGGGTGCGAAGCCGCCTCACCGACGCGTTCCAGCACAACCTGCTGGCGCTGCTCACCCCGCTGGCCGCCTACCTGATCGCCGAGGCCGTCGAGGTCTCCGGCGTCCTCGCGGTCGTCGTCAGCGGCCTGTGGGTGAGCCGGGTGTCACCGCGGCTGTTCCCCGCCTACGCCCGCCAGTACGTCCGCACCGTCATGGGCTTCCTCACCAGCCTCGCCAACGCCGCCCTGTTCGTGCTGGTCGGCGTCGAGGCCCAGTCCGCCGTCCGCGGCCTGAGCAGCGCCGGCCTGGCCCGCGGCCTGCTCCTGGTGCTGGCCGTGAGCGCGGTGATCGTGGCGGTCCGCTTCGGCTGGCTGTTCACGTCCCCGTACGCGATCCGCGTCCTCGACCGGCGCCCGCAACAACGCGCCCGCCGGCTGCCCGCCCGGCCCCGGGTCGTGATGTCCGCAGCCGGCTTCCGCGGCGCGGTGTCGCTGGCCGCCGCCCTCGCCGTGCCGCACACGCTGACCTCCGGCGCCGCCTTCCCGAACCGGGACCTGATCATCTTCGTCACCGCCGGCGTCATCGCCGTGACGTTGCTGGTGCAGGCCCCACTGCTGCCACGCATCGTCGGCTGGGCACACCTGCCCGAGGACAACCGCCCCACCGAGGAACGCCACCGGGCCCAGATCACCGCCGTCGAGGAAGCCCTGGCCGCTCTGCCCGGCCTGGCCACCGCGCACGACGCCGACCCGGAACTCACCGACCGGCTGCGGGCCGAGTACGAACGGCGGCTGCGGGTGCTGCGCTCCGACGACCCCGACACGAGCAACTGGGGCGCCGCCGACTGGGACGAGAACTACGCCCGGCTGCGGCGCGCCCTGATCGAGAACAAACACGCCACCGTGGTCCGCATGCGAGACGAGGGCGAGATCGACGACGAGGTCCTGCTGGACCTGCAGGAGGGCCTGGACGCCGAAGCCGTCCACCTCACCCGCCACACCTGACCGTTCCCGGGCCGGTGGCCGCGGGTCAGCGGTCCCGGTCGGAGGCGATGTCCTCCTGGTAGGTGGCGCCGCCGTCGGACTCGCTGGTCAGGACCCGGGCCCCACCCTCGGGCGGGCCGGCCAGGGACTGTTCGCCGGCGGCCAGGTGGGGGAACTTCTCGTCGAAGGCGGGCCGCTCCGAGCGGATCCGGGGCATCCGGTCGAAGTTGCGCAGCGGTGGCGGGGACGAGGTCGCCCACTCCAGCGAGTTGCCGTGGCCCCACGGGTCGTTGACGGTGACGACCTGGCCGGCCCGGTAGGAGTGCCACACGTTGTAGACGAACGGCAGAGTGGCCAGGCCGAGCACGAAGGAGCCGATCGTCGAGATGGTGTTGAGCGTGGTGAAGCCGTCGGACGGCAGGTAGTCGGCATAGCGGCGGGGCATGCCCTCGGTGCCCAGCCAGTGCTGCACCAGGAAGGTGGCGTGGAAGCCGAGGAACGTCAGCCAGAAGTGAATCTTGCCGAGCCGGTCGTCGAGCATCCGGCCGAACATCTTCGGGAACCAGAAATAGATGCCGGAGAAGACCGCGAAAACGATCGTGCCGAACAGTACGTAGTGGAAGTGGGCGATCACGAAGTACGAGTCGGACACGTGGAAGTCGATCGGCGGCGCCGCGAGCAGCACGCCGGACAGCCCGCCGAACAGGAACGTGACCATGAACCCGAGGGCGAACACCATCGGCGTCTCGAAGCTGAGCTGGCCGCGCCACATGGTGCCGATCCAGACGAAGAACTTCATCCCGGTCGGCACCGCGATCAGGAAGCTCAGGAAGCTGAAGAACGGCAGCAGCACCTGACCGGTGACGAACATGTGGTGCGCCCACACGCTGAACGACAGCGCGCCGATCAGCAGCGTCGCCGCGACCAAACCCTTGTAGCCGAACACCGGCTTGCGGCTGAACACCGGGATGACCTCGGTGACGATGCCGAAGAACGGGAGCGCCACGACGTACACCTCGGGGTGTCCGAAGAACCAGAACAGATGCTGCCAGAGCATGGGCCCGCCGGTCTCCGCGTCGAAGACGTGGGCGCCGAGCACCCGGTCGGCGGCGAGGGCGAACAGCGCGGCCGCCAGGAACGGGAAGATCATGATCACCAGCAGACTGGTGACCAGCATGTTCCAGGTGAAGATCGGCATCCGGAACATGGTCATGCCGGGAGCGCGCAGGGTCAGGATGGTGGTGATCAGGTTGACCGCGCCGAGGATGCTGCCCAGACCACCGACGGCCAGGCCGACCACCCACATGTTGCCGCCCATGCCGGGTGAGTGCAGCGAGTCACTGAGCGGGGCGTAGGCGAACCAGCCGAAGTCGGCGGCGCCGCCGGGGGTGATGAACCCGCTGGTGGCGAGGATCGCCCCGAACAGGTAGAGCCAGTAGGCGAACGCGTTGAGCCGCGGGAACGACACGTCGGGGGCGCCGATCTGCATCGGCACGATGTAGTTGGCGAACGCGAACACGATGGGTGTGGCGAAGAACAGCAGCATGGCGGTGCCGTGCATGGTGAACAGCTGGTTGTACTGCTCCGGCGACAGGAACTGCATGCCGGGGCGGGCCAGCTCGGTACGCATGAGCAGGGCCATCAGGCCACCGATCATGTAGAACACGATCGAGGTCACCATGTACATGAGCCCGATCTGCTTCGCGTCGGTGGTGCGCAGGATCCGGGTGAGCGCCGATCCTCTGACCTGGGGCCGGACCGGTTGCGGCCGAGCCTTGATCGGACGGGGGGCTACTGCGGTCATGCCGGCTCCTCGAAGGTTGCGCTCAGCGAACAGTTGCGCACCCTCTGTTATATTCTTTCAACCCCCCTAACCGCATGATTTCCGCGCAAACCGCCGTGCGTCGAGGCACCCGCAAGGAGCCGCGGAAGTCATGGCCCCTTCTTCAGCGACCGCCGGCCCCTGACCAAGGGCCGGCACAGCTCCGGGAGCGGGTCGTGCACTCCCCCGCCAACCGCCGCATGACCCCTTCTTCACTGAAAGGGGCCTCGGGCGCTGTCGAGACCCCTTTCCGTGAAGTTGTCGAGCCGTTTCCCATACAACGCCTAGCTGATGGACGTCGCATCCAGCATTCGGGAACACCCGCACTGCTGGTGGCCAGTCAGCTCGTGAGGCCACTCGCAGCCCGTTCAGCATCCTAGGAGGCTAGGCTCAATGGTGGGGCGGACGGCGCGGACGGCGCGGACGGCCGACCCCGCGAGCCGGGCCGGGCTGTACTAGCGGTCCGGGGGCGTCCAGAACGGGTCTCGGCCGATGAACCCCAACAACCGCGTCCGGGAGTCGGCGTCGGCGGGGACCGGGACGGGTGGGCCGTACTGGCCGGAGGCGCGCATCGGCTCCGCCATCGGGATCATGCCGTCGACCAGGAGGGCGCTGAAGGCCTCGTCCAGGCGGTCGTCCTGGCCGGTGGCGCGGGCCCGGTGCCACCGACCCCGGTGAGCTGCTGCGCCGGGCCGACATCGCGATGTACGCGGCCAAGGCCGGTGGCCGGCCGTGGCGGCGCTACACCCCCGACCTGGACGAGGGCTCCGACGAGAAGGCGCAACTCGGCGCCGACATCCGGCACGGCCTCGACACCGGCCAGTTCAAGCTGGTCTACCAGCCGATCGTCACGCTGCCCGAGGGCCGCACGGTGGCGGTCGAGACGCTGGTGCGCTGGGTGCACCCGACCCGCGGCATGGTCAGCCCGGTCGACTTCATCCCGGTGGCCGAGGAGAGCGGCCTGATCGTCGAGCTCGGCGAGTGGATCCTGCGGGCCGCCTGCCGGCAGGCGGCCTGGTGGAAGGACACGCTCGGCGACCAGGGCCCGCTCTACGTCGCGGTCAACGTCTCCGCCCGCCAGCTGGCCGAGCCGGACTTCGCCCGTACCGTCGCGGCGGTCCTCGCCTGGTCGGGCATGCCGGCCTCGATGCTGACCGTGGAGATCACCGAGACCGCGGTGTTCGCCGGCGGTCAGGCCGTCGAGACCGTCAAGGCGCTGCGCGAGCTGGGGGTCAAGATCGCCCTCGACGACTTCGGCACCGGTCACTCGTCGCTCGGCCTGTTGCGGACCCTGCCGATCGACTGCCTCAAGGTCGACAAGCAGTTCGTCGACACGGTCACCATGGCCGGCCCGTACTCGGTGATCGCCCAGGCGCTCATCCAGGTGGCCGAGGGCCTCGACCTGGCCGCCGTGGCCGAGGGGGTGGAGACCGCCGAGCAGGCCGCCGAACTCCACCGCATCGGTTACCGCTTCGCCCAGGGCTTCTACTTCGGCCGGCCGGTCGACGACCCGTTCCCGGCCGAGGTCGCGGCGGTGGCTCAGCCGCCCGCATCGATGCATGTGCAAAAGCATGTCTATTTGCACGGGACTCGGGGCAAGTAGAAAAGCGTCCCGCGGTCGGGCCGCCACCCGGCCGCGGGGCGCCTCCCCCCGCCACGCGCCGCCCCGCTGTCGTGATGCCGACCGCCCCGGACCGGCCGCAAGCGGGAGAATGCGGACCGACGCGGCGGTTGACCCGGGTCGACCGGGCCCGGGTTGGTAGCGTCGCAGCCGCGTGACGATCAGGTCAGCGGCGGAGCAGGCGAGGCAGCGCGAGGAGTCGGCATGGGTCTCTGGGACAAGCTCAAGGGTGAGCTGGTCGACATCATCGAGTGGACCGACGACAGCCGGGACACGATCGTGTGGCGGTTCCCCCGGTACGAGAACGAGATCAAGATGGGCGCCAAGCTCGTCGTCCGGGAGTCGCAGACCGCGGTCTTCGTCAACGAGGGGCAGGTCGCCGACGTCTTCACCCCCGGCACCTACACCCTCACCACGCAGAACATGCCGATCCTTTCGACGATCAAGGGCTGGAAGTACGGTTTCGAGTCGCCGTGGAAGGCCGAGGTGTACTTCGTCAACACCCGGCAGTTCACCGACCTGAAGTGGGGCACGCAGAACCCGGTGATCGTGCGCGATCCCGAGTTCGGCGCGGTGCGGCTGCGCGCGTTCGGTGCGTTCTCGATGCGGGTCGCCGACGCCAAGCGGCTGCTCACCGAGCTGGTCGGCACCGATCCGCAGTTCCGCACCGAGGAGGTGCGCGAATACCTGCGCCAGCTCGTGGTCAGTCACCTGGGCAGTGCCCTGGCGACGGCGGACGTGCCGATGCTCGACCTGGCCGCCAAACAGCAGGAGATCGGCAACACCCTGGCCGGGGTGCTCACCGACGAGCTGGCCCCGAGCGGCCTCGCGATTCCCAAGTTCATCATCGAGAACATCTCGGTGCCGCCCGAGGTGGAGGCCGCGCTCGACAAGCGCACCTCGATCGGCGTGGTCGGCAACCTGGACGACTACACCAGGTTCCAGGCCGCCAACGCGATGGAGGACGCCGCCAACAACTCGGGCGGGGCGGGCGAGGCGTTCGGCTTCGGCCTCGGCATGGCCGCGGCGCAGAAGATGACGCAACCGGCGCCGCCGCCGGCTCCGGGCCCGGCACCGGCGGGGCCGCCCCCGTTGCCGTCCGCCGAGTGGTTCGTCGGGCTCAACGGCCAGCAGCAGGGACCGTACGAGGTGAGCGCGCTCGCCGCCCGCGGCGTCACCCGGGACACGCTGGTGTGGAAGAACGGGATGGCCGGCTGGGTCGCCGCCGGTCAGGTGCCGGAACTGGCGAGCGTCTTCGCCACGGTTCCCCCGCCGCTGCCGCCGCAGGCATGACCCAGAGCCAGTACCCGTGCGCCAACTGCGGGGCGAACGTCGAGTTCGCCCCGGGCACGACCGTGCTCAAATGCCCCTACTGCGGGGCCGAGACACCGCTGGTGCCGACCGGGCGGCAGATCCGCGAGCACTCGTACACCGAGTTCGCCGGGCTGCCCCGCAAGCCGATCGCCGCCCTCGCCCCGTACACCTTCACCTGCAAGGGCTGCGGCGCGATCACCCAGAGCGACAAGATCTCGGAGCGCTGCCAGTTCTGCGGTGCTCCCCTGGTCGCCGACGTGTCGGACACCGACCAGGTCGTACCCGAAGCGGTGCTGCCGTTCGGGGTCGACCGCCCGGCCCTGCGCGAGGCCCTGAAGAAGTGGGTGGCGTCGCGGTGGTTCGCGCCGAACGGCCTCAAGAAGGTCACCGAGGCGGAATCGTCGCACAGCACCTACCTTCCGCATTGGACCTACGACGCGAGCACGGTGTCCCGCTACAGCGGCCAGCGCGGCGAGCACTACTGGGTGACCGAGACCTACACCGACAACGGCGAGACCAAGACCCGGCAGGTGCAGCGCACGAGGTGGTACCCGGCCGGCGGCACGGTCGCGCGCGACTTCGACGACGTGCTGATCACCGGCACCACCAGGGTGACCGCGAAATACCTGGACCAGCTGGAGCCGTGGCCGCTGCCGGCGGCCGAGCCGTACCGCCCGGAATACCTCGCCGGCCACGAGACCCTGCGTTACGACGTCGAGCCGGAGACCGGCCTGGGCGCCGCGAAGGCCCGGATGGCGCCGGTCATCGAGGGTGACTGCCGGGCCGACATCGGCGGCGACGAGCAGCGGGTCGACGAGGTGCGGACCCAGTACGACAACCTGACGTTCAAACTGATGCTGCTCCCCGTCTGGATCGCGTGCTACCTGCATGCCGGCCGGACCTACAACATCATGGTCAACGGACGTACGGGCGAGGTCGCCGGCGAACGCCCGTACAGCGCCGCCAAGATCGCCGCCGCGGTGACCGCCGCGGTCCTGCTGATCGCCGCGATCGTCGTCCTGATCGTCCTCGACAAGCGCTCCAGCTAGGCGCTCCCTGCCTTCCCGCCACCCCCGGGGCTCCCTTGTGCTCGGCCGGTCCGCCTGCGCTGCCGCCCGGCCGCCGTCGCCGCGGGCCGCCGGGGGCCGGGCTCCGGCGGCTACATCGACGTCACGCCGCGGACGCGGTGGCCGGTGGCGACGGACTCGCCCGAGATGGCGGCGGTGCGCGGCGAGAGCAGGAACGTGACCAGGTCGGCGATCTGTGCCGGGCTGGACTCCCCGCCCCGGGCCGGCTCCACCCCGGCGGCCGGGGTGTCGGTCACGACGCCGGGGCTCACCGTGTTGACGGTGACGCCGGAGCCCGCGACCGCGTCGGCCAGGTTCTTCGCGGCCAGGATCAGGGCGGCGTTGCGGACCGAGCCGGCCAGGTTGCCGGTCAGGAACGCGTTCTGCCCGCTGATCCCGACGATCCGACCGTAGCCCGCCCCCGTCATGATCGGCAGGGCCGCGTTGGCCAGGCGCAGGAACGACACCGCTTTGGCGTCGAACGCACTGAGCACCTGCTCCGGATCACTGTGGCGAGCCGGATCGAGCGTGCGCGCACTCGGCGCCGCCGCCACCACGAGCCCGTCGAGCCGCCCGTACCGCTCGAGAACCGTCTCGAAGGCCGCCGCCACCGACGCCTGATCCTGCGCGTCGACGACGATCCCCTCCGCGACATGGCGCGACCCGACGACCACCGTGGCACCCTCCTGCTCGAGCCGCGCGACCACAGCGCGCCCGATCAGCCCCGTCCCGCCCACGACCAGGACAACCCGCCCACCCAGTTCAAGATCCATCCCTGGACGCTACTCCCACCCGGGTACGACTAGGCCGTCTGGTTGGTCGTGGACGCCTCGTGCAGCAGGCGGGCGGCGTCGGACTCCGGGACCGGGCGGGAGAAGTAGAAGCCCTGGGCGCGTACGCAACCGAGCTCGCGCAGCAGATCCACCTGCGCCCTCGTCTCCACCCCCTCGGCGATCGTGCCAAGCCGCAGGCCGGCCGCCAGGTCGATGATCGCCTTGATCAGCACGCCGGCGGTGGGGTCCGGGGCGTCCTGGGCGGGCATGAAGGACCGGTCGATCTTGACATGGTCGATCGGCAGGTCGCGGAGGTAGGCCAGCGACGAGTAGCCGGTTCCGAAGTCGTCGATGGCGACCTTGACGCCGTGCGAGCGCAACATCGCCAGATGGCTGATCGCCTGTTCGGTGACCAGGCCCGAATTGACGAGTACGCCTTCGGTGATCTCCAGGATCAGGGCCTCGGGCGGCAGTCCCGAGGTGCGCAGCACGTCCAGCACGAGCAGGCCGAAGTCGGGTTCGCGCAGCTGGCGCGGGGAGACGTTGACCGAGATCACGGTCGCGTGCCGGCGGTGCCAGCCGGCCGCCACGCGGCACGACTCGCGCAGGATCCAGGCGCCGATCGGCACGATCAGGCCGCTGTCCTCGGCGAGGCCGATGAACCGGTCCGGCGGCACCATCGGCTCACCCGCCGGTTGCCAGCGGATGAGGGCCTCGAAGCCGGCGATCCGCTCGTCGTCGAGACGGATCAGCGGCTGGTAGTACACCACGAACTCGCCCCGGGTGAGCGCCCCGCGCAGGCGCTCCACGGTGCGGGCCACGGCCAGCTGCTTCTCCCGGAGCTCGTCGTCGAACAGCACCATCCGGTCGCGCCCGGCCTCCTTGGCCGAGTGCAGCGCCAGATAGCCGTCCCGCACGATCTCCGCCGCCGGCTGGTCCCCGTCGAGTTCCCGCAGGCCGATGCTGACCGGGGCGAACAGTTCGTGGCCCTGCACCGGCAACGGCCGGCGCATCGCCTTGAGCACCCGCTCGGTGGTCGCCCACGCCTCGGTCAGGGAGACGTCCTGGAGGAACACCGCGAACTCGTCGCTGTGCAGGCGCGCCACCAACCCCGTACCGATCAGATCCCGCAGTTGATTCGCCACCGCGACCAGAAGGTCGTCGCCGGCGGCGTGCCCGAACCGGTCGTTGACGTTCTTGAAGCCGTCGAGGTCCAGCAGCAGTACGGTGCCCTCGTGACCGCCGGCCAGCGCGGCGGTGATCCGGTCGTAGAGCAGGGATCGGCCCGGCAGCCCGGTGAGCATGTCGTGCTCGGACCGGAACCGCAGCTCCCGCTGGAGTTCGGCCTCGTGGTCCAGCGCGGTCTCGAGTTCGGTGGCGCGCTCGACGGAGGTCCGGTTGAGCCGATGCATGCGCTGCACGACCAGGGCCGCGGTCAGGGCGGTCGCGGTCATCGGCACGAGGACGTCAACGATGTTCAGGTCGTCGCTCAGGCCCTCGTTGAGCAGGAAGGCGCCGGTGAGCACCGGCGTACCCACGACGGTGCCGAGGTAGAGCCCGGCCATCCCGCGCCGGCCCAGCGGACCGCCGTCCCGCGGCAGCGGCACGACCCGGCCCATCGACGGGTGCAACGCCGCGATGGCGAGCAGGCCGTTGCAGAGCACCCAGCTGACGATGCTCATCTGGGTCGGGAAGCCGGTCCGGCTGCCGTCGGTGAGATAGGCGGTGTCGGCCACCAGCCGCGCCGCGCAGGACGCCGAAACCATCCAGTAGGAGACCGAGCGCGAGTCGCTGAGCAGCAGCAGGCGCACCCCGAGCCCGAAAAGCACAAGATCAAGAAGCGGTTCCACCAACAGGTACGAGTGGGTCTCCAGCCCGCCGGGGTCGACCAGCAGCGGGTCGACGAACAGCATCCACCAGACCACCGCCGCGCAGGCCGCGATGATCGCGCTCTCGGTCATGCCGGCCGGCCCGGCCCCCGGCCGCCGATGGTTGGGGACGAGCGCCACACCGGCACACAGAATCGGGTACGTGATGCCGTAGACGATGTTGATCGCCCACGCGCTGGTGCTGATCGTCGGCAGCACCGCCGACACGATGATGTTGCCGATCAGCGCCAGCCCGAGCGCCGCGAGAATCAGCCACCAGGCGCGCGGGGCCACCGGCCGGTGCAGCCGTACCCCCGCCGCGATCGCCGCCATCGCCAGGACGGCACTGCCGAACATGAGGGCGGCGAGCCCGCCCAGCGAGGACACCATGAGCCCGACCGGAACAAGCACCACCACGACGGCAACGCACACCCACATGAGAAAAGCCGCCCGGTCGACCGGGGGCTTCCTCGACTCAAGGCCCACCCGATAACGGTGCCATGCCGGATCCCCGCACCAGGCGACTTTCGCCGGGCTGGTCGGGCCCGCTCCCCCACCCCGCGTACGCCGGTGGTCCGCTGACCCGGTTCGGCCGGCCGGCGCCCTGTCCTGCCCCGTCCTGCCCTGCCCTGCCCTGCCCTGTCCTGTCCTGGACACGTTGCGCCGGCGCGGCCTACGACGTGCTGGACCAGTTGGAGTTGAGCAACGACGTCCCCCTCGGCGAGTCCTTGACGGCCTGGCTCCGAGCGCGCCCCCTCCGCCCGCACAACTTCCCTGGCAAAGGGGCCTCCCCAGCTGTCCGAGGCCCCTTCTTCACGGAAAAGGGCTCACGGAGCGGGCTACGAGCACCGGCGCCGCCGAGGACCTGCCGCGGGCCGCCGGGGGGGGGATGGGGTTCGGCCATCTGTCGGGAAGCGTTGGGGCGGCGCGCCGCGGCCGGCCGCGGCGGGGCGGAACGGGCGGAACGGGCGGAACGGGCGGAACGGGCGGAACGGGCGGGACGGGCGGGACGGGACGGGCCCGAGGAGGGGCTGAGGAGGGGTGGCCGGCACGGGGTCGGCTAGGCGACGCAGACGCGGTTGCGGCCGGTGTGTTTGGCCTGGTAGAGGGCGCTGTCGGCGCGGGCCAGCAGCTGGCGCAGGTCGGTGTCGGTGTCGTGCAGGTGGGCGAGGCCGACGCTGATGGTCACGGGCAGGTCGCCGGCTTCGGTGGGGATCGGGGGGCCGGAGACGGCCTGGTGGAGGCGGTCGGCCAGATCGAGGGCGAGGGCCGAGGGGGTGACCACGGCGAACTCCTCGCCACCGTAGCGGCCCACCACGTCGCCGTCGGCCAGGGCGTCGCGCAGGCGGCCGGCGACGGTGCGGATCACCTCGTCGCCGACGGGGTGGCCGTACGTGTCGTTGATGCGTTTGAAGTGGTCTATGTCGACCATGATGGCGGCGATCGGCTCGTGCCGGGGGCGGGCGGCCAGCAGCAGGCGGTCGGCCTCGGCGAAGAAGTGGTTGCGGTTGAACAGGCCGGTCAGGCCGTCGGTGGTGGCCATCTTGCGGACCTGGCTGAACAGGCGGGCGTTCTCGTAGGCGGTCATGCCCTGGTCGGCGATCGCGGCGGCCATCTGGACCTGGGCCTCGGTCATCACGCCCTCGTCGCTGGCGCCGACCAGCAGGATGCCGTACGGGGCGCCGCGCTGGTCGGCGCGGTGTGCCCACCAGCAGCGGGTGGCACCGAGGATGCCGTCGAACGGGGGGCGGTCGCCCGGGAAGACGCTGCGTACGCGGGGGCCGGCCAGGCCGCGCAGGTCGGCCGGCAGGGTGCGCAGCCGGGTGCCGAGGGGGGCGGCCGGGCCGTGCGTGGCGGCGACCAGCAGGTGGTCCTGGTCGAAGGTGAGCAGGGCGGCCCGGTCGCCGCCGAGGGTGCGGGCCAGGCTGGCCAGCAGGCGGTGCATCACGTCGTCGGGGTCGAGGGAGGAGTTCTGGTCGGCCATCGCGGCCCGCAGCGTCTCGGCGACGTCGCGCTGGCGGCGGGCGGTCTGGACGGCGACCTCCAGCTGGGCGGCGCGGGCGGTTTCCAGGGAGACGGCGATGTGGTTGGTGATGGCTTTGAGGATGTCGACGTCGTCGCCGGTGAACACGCCCTTGGCGACCCGGCTGTCGAGGTAGACGACCCCTCGGAGGCGGCCGTTGAGGTGCAGCGGGGCGATCAGGATGCTACGCAGGCCGTGCACCTCGACGCTGTGCGAGCCGAGCGCCACGCCCTCCTCGCTGCCGGTCATCACCAGGGCCTCGCCGGACCGGCGGACCCGTTCGACGAGGGTGGAGCTGTAACCGGTCAGCTCGACGATGTCGTTGCCGCGGGCGTCCCGGCCGACCAGCGGGGTCAGTTTGTCGAGCTCCCGGTCGAACAGGAAGAGGTAGGCGCGTTCGGCACCGAGGATGCGCAACGTCTCGTCGAGCGCGACCCGGGCCAGCCCACGGGGGTGCAGCACGGTCGCCGAGGCGAGGCTCACCTGCTGCAGCGCCTCGAGGCGGCGCTGGAAACGGTCGGCGTCCAGCGGCGGGGCGGCCGGGGGCGGCGGCGGCTCGTCGGTGCTGAGCGGCGAGCTGTGCTGGGTCGACGTGTGCTGGGAGATGCGGAACTCGTCGGTGATCCAATGGATGCGCTGCGGCCACTGCTGCTCGACGGCGATCATCTGGGCGAGCTTGGCCTGCTGGGTGGCCGGGCCGGGCTGGTCGAGGGTCTCGAAGGCGCGGGCGCGCACCCGGGCGGCCTCGTAGGCGACCAGCGGCGCTTCGAGCGGGACCAGGGCGGCGTCGATCCCGGAGAGGATGCGGACGGCCTCGGCGGGACGGGCGCGCAGCAGTTGCAGGTCGGCGCGGGCGACCAGGTGGAAGGCCCGCAGCGGCTTGGTGTCGGCCATCCTGCCGAGGGCGTCGACGACCCGCTCGGCGGCGACGATGTTGCCGCCTTCGCGGCACTGGGCGAGCCGGCCGAGGGCCTCGTAGACGTAGTAGACGCGCTGTTCGGGGACCATGGCCGCGGGTTTCAGGCCGAGTGTCGCGAACTCGGTGGTGAGCTGTTCGAACGGCTCGCCGAGCTCGCCCCGTTCGACCAGGGCGACCATCCGGGCCCCGTACAGATTGATCAGTTGCATCGGGTTGTCGGGGTTGGCCCGCAGGAACCGGCGCAGCGCCTCGATCTTCTCCTCGGCCTCGTCCCGGCGGCCGCGCTGGGCGGCGATGACCGCGCCGACCGCGCTGATCGCCGCGCCCTCGGCCTCGGCGCCGGGGCCGAGGTGGGCCCGGCCCCGCTTGTACCAGACCTCGGCCTCGGCGGTGCAGCCGCGTTTGAAGTACTTCATGGCCACGGTGGAGACGCCGGTCAGGTAGTCGCCGAGCTCGAACCAGCGTTCGTGCTCGATCAGCGCGCGGTTCCAGATGTTGGCCTCGTCGTCACGGCCGGCGAGGTGGCTGCCCGCTCCCCGTTTCCAGGCGACGTAGGCGACCAGTTGCGGGTCGCCGAGGTCGGCGGCGACCGCGGTGGCCCGGTCGAAGAGGAAGGCCGCCAGCCGGGGCCGCCGGGCGACGTCGGCGATGACGCCCAGACCGGCCATGTGCTGCGCGTACTCCCGGCCGGGGCCGAGCCGGTTGATCGGGTAGAGGGCGCGCAGGCTCAGGGTGGCGCGCATGGCGCGGCGCATCCGCATGGACAGCGCGAGGGTGGCGATGTCGAAGAGGACGGCCTGCTGGCGGTAGCGGTCGCGGTCGCGGCCGCGCGCGGTGCCGAAGCCCAGCTTGGTGCGGCCGACGAGCAGGCCGAGCAGCACCGACCAGAGGGTGGTCAGGATGAGGCCGGCCTTGCCGCGCGGCAGCGGCGCGCCCAGCTCGGCGAGGCCGCGGCGGACCGCGTCGAAGGCCCGGTCGGGGTTCCAGGAGCTGTTGTGGACCATGGCGATCTGGGCCCGGATCTCGGCGCGGCGCAGTTTGTCGGACTCGCCGCGCAGCGCGTCGTCGAGGTGCCGCAACGCCTCCACGAAGCGGCCGGAACGGGCGCACGCGACGCCGAGCGCGAGCTGGAAGGAGGCCTGCGGGGTGACCCCGGCGCCGGCCGCGGCGGCCGCGGCCACCTCCAGGAACTCGCGGGCCTGGGCCGGGGCGTGCTCGCTGAGGGCGAGCCGGCCGGCGGCGTAGCCGGAGAGGTAGACGCGTTTGGGGTGGCGGTCCTTCTCGCCGAGGGCGTAGTGCCGGGCGATCGCGTAGACGTACCGCGGGTCGTCGGGGGCGGCCGCCTCGAGGACCTCGGCGATGCGCTGGTGCAGCTGCCGCATGACGTCGGCGTCGAGGCCGACCAGCAGCGCCTCGCGGATGCGGTCGTGCAGGAAGCGGTAGCCGTTGCTGCCGGTGGCGGTGACCAGCCGGCGGGACTCGGCCTCGGCGAGCATCGAGCGGGCCCAGCGCGGGTCGATGTCGCAGACGGCGGCGACCAGGTCGGTCGGGAACGAGCGGCCCCCGGCGGCGGCCGCGACCAGCAGGCGGCGGCTGTCCGCGCCGAGGCCGTCGATGCGCTTGAGCACCAGGTCGATGGCGTCGCCGGTGACCTCCAGGCGGTCGAGGCCGGCCTGGTCGAGCTGCCAGCCGCCCCACGACGGGGTGAGCAGGCCGGCGTCGAAGACGGCACGCACGTACTCGCCGACGGTGAACGGGTTGCCGCCGGCCCGCACGGCCAGTTCCTCGATGTGCTCGCCGGGCAGCTGGGCGGCCCCGAGCAGTTCGGCGACCAGCTCCATCGTGGCTTGCCGGTCGAGCGGGCGCAGCTGGACGCGGGTGTCGAGGGTGGCGTCCATGTCGGAGCCGAAGCGGTCGAGCGCGGCCACGTTGTCGCCGTCGTCCCGGCTGGTCGCGATGACCAGCAGGGGGGTGCCGGTGAGCCGGCTGGTGACGCGCTGCAGCACCCGCCGGGTGGAGTCGTCGAGCCACTGGATGTCGTCGATGTGCAGGACGGTGCCCTGGAACTCGTCGGCGAGTCCGATCAGGAAGGACGCCACCGCGGTGACGAACTGCTCGTGGCGGTTGAGCTCGCCGATGTCGGGGGCCGGCACGAGATCGGCGAGCAGCGGGGACAGGGTGCGCAGCAGCGGGCCACCGCGGCCGGCGGCGCGCCGCAACCGCTCGGCGGCCCGCTCCCGCTCGGCCGGGGGCAGCTTGCCGACCGTCCGCAGGAATCGCTCGACCGCACCGCGCAGCGGGGCCAGCGGCACCGGATCGTCGGGGACGCACTTGCCGTAGAGGGTGAGATCGCCGTCGGAGTCGACCGCGTCGGTCAGCTCGCGCACGAGCCGGGTCTTGCCCGCCCCGGCCGGCCCCTCGACGATCACCGCCCCGCCGTTGCCGTCGCGGGCCCGCAGCCATCGGTGGGCGAGCGTGATCACCTCCTCGTCGCGCCCGATCAGCCGTTGCGTGCCCATCGGCTGTACGCCGCGCTGGTCGGTGGCCACGATCAGGGTGGCGGCCGGGTCGTCGGCGAGCCGGTCGAGGTCGCCGAGCAGGCTCTCGCCGCTCTGGTAGCGGTCGTCGGGGTCCTTGGCCATCAGCGTGGCGACGATCCCGGCGATGGTCGGCGAGAGCCGCGGGCTGAGCTCCCGCACGTCGGGGATCGGTGCGGTGGCGTGCAGCCGGATCAGCTCGCCGGCGTCCTTGGCGCGGTAGGGCAACCGGCCGGTGAGGCACTCGTAGAGCAGGACACCCAGGGCGTAGAGGTCGGAGCGGCCGTCGACCGGGCGTTTGAGCATGCCGGTCTGCTCGGGCGCGCAGTAGAGCAGCGTGCCGGCGACGCGCTCGTCGTGCACTCCCCCGCGCGCGGCCAGCCCGAAGTCGATGAGGCGGCCGGTGCCGGCCGGTTCGACGATCACGTTGTCCGGTTTGACGTCGCGGTGCACCAGGCCGGCGCGGTGGGCGGCGGCGAGCGGCCCGGCCACGTCCATGGCGAGGCGGACCGCGGACGTCTCGTCGAGCGGGCCGCGGCGCAGCAGCTCGGACAGCGGGAAGCCGTCGATGTACTCGAGGATCAGGTAGGGCCCGGCGGTGCTCAGGCCGACCTCGAAGATGCGCGGCAGCAGCGGGTGCCCGACGTGGCCGAGCAGGGCGGCCTCGCGGCGGACCGCCGGGTAGGCCTTGACCGCGTCCGGGGCGGTCAGGACCTTCAGGGTGTAGTCGCCCCCGTGCCGGCGGACGCGGTAGACCACCGTTTCCGCCCCGCGACCCAGCTCCGAGATCACCTCCAGGTCGGAGAGTGACCCCGGCGCGGTGCCGAAGATCGCGGTCAACGTGCCCTTCCCGGTAGACGGCTAATCGGAAGCTACGCCGTTGCCTTCGGGTGATGCCAGGGATGATGCGGGATGGGGGACGATCGATTCGAGTTTCGCCAGGCTCCGGCCGGAACTTGGCACGCCGGTACAGTGCGGATCGTGACTGATCTACGGGCCGACATTCTGGCCGAACTCCGGGTCCAGCCGATCATCGACCCGAAGGGTGAGATCCGCCGCCGGGTCGATTTCCTGGTCGACTACCTGCGCGCCAGTCCGGCGCGGGGCTTCGTGCTCGGGATCAGTGGCGGCCAGGACAGCACCCTGACCGGCCGGCTGTGCCAGCTGGCCGTCGAGCAGACCCGCGGCGAGGGCCGGGAGGCGACGTTCGTGGCGGTCCGGCTGCCCTACGGGGTGCAGGCCGACGAGCACGACGCGCGGATCGCGCTGGACTTCATCCGGCCCGACCGGTCGGTCGAGGCGAACGTCAAGGCGGGTGCGGACGCGACGGCGGCCGAGGTGGCGCGGGCTCTGGGAGATCAACTGCGGGATTTCGTACGGGGCAATCTCAAGGCCCGCGAGCGCATGATGATCCAGTACGCGATCGCCGGCCAGCTCAACCTGCTGGTGGTCGGCACGGATCACGCCGCCGAGGCGGTGACCGGATTCTTCACGAAATATGGTGATGGTGGGGTGGATGTCACGCCGCTCACCGGCCTCACCAAGCGGCAGGGCGGTGAGCTGCTGCGCGAGCTGGGCGCGCCGGCGAGCACCTGGCAGAAGGTGCCCACGGCGGACCTCGAGGACGATCGGCCGGCCCTGCCCGACGAGGTGGCCCTGGGCCTGACGTACGCGGAGATCGACGACTACCTGACCGGTGCCGACGTCGAGCCGGCGGTCGCGGCCCGGCTGGAGTCGGTGTTCCTGGCCACCCGGCACAAGCGCGCCCTCCCGGTCACCCCGTTCGACGACTGGTGGCGCTCCTGACGAGCCCGCCGGCCCCACCGCCGTCCGGCTCGAAGCTGGTGGCCGCCCCGGCCTCCGCGACCGTGCGGGCCGATCAGCCCGCGTGCGGCACGCGCCGGGTCAGTCGCTGCCAGAGCCAGCCGGCCGGCACGTTGCGGTCGAAGAGGACGTAGTCCCCCACCGCCCGGTTGGTCACGGTGTCCACCAGCGACCGCCGGGCCGCCGGATGCCCGACGAACAGCAGCTGGTCGTCCGGCCGCAGGGAGAAATCGTCCTCCGGGCCGAGCACGGTCTCGTCACCGCGCAGCGCCATCAGCGGCACGGCGGCGAGCGGGCGGTCGCGGTTCTGCGGGCTGCGGACCAGGTCACCGAGCCGGGCGTCGCCGCCGGCGAGCCACGGCCCGAGGGTGGGCGTCTCGGCGTCGGTGAGCGTGACCTTCCAGACGCTGCCCAGCCGGCTGCCGCAGTGCGCCTGGAGCCGGTCGAGGAGCTGTTGCGCCCAGTCGTCGCCCCGGGCCGGCATCTCCCGCAGGAACCGCCACAGCAACGGCGAGCTGAGCTGCGCGTAGATCTCGCGGGAGACGACCTCGGCGGCGACCATCACCCAGTCGGCGCCGATCGCCTCGAACAGCGGCGCGCTGGCCCGGTGGTTCTGCCGGGCGGCGATGAACAGGCCCGGATTGTGCCGGCGGGCGGCCGCGATCAGCGACAGGTTGGTGGTGTCGTTGTCGGTGCCGGCCACGAAGCCGGCCGCGCCGGCCGGATCGGTGCGCTCCAGCACGGCCGGGTCGGACGCGTCCCCGACGATGACGCCCGGCTCGGCGCAGGCCACGTCGACGATCGTGACCTCGAGGCCGTCGGCGCGCAGATCCTCGACGATCTTGTGGCCGAACCGGCCGAAGCCGCACACGATCCAGCGTCCGGAGGCGGGCGCGCGACCCGGTTCCGGTAGTTCCGCCCCCGGCCCGCGGACCAGCCAGGACATCATCTGGTACGAGGTGGGCGCGTGCAGCGCCAGCCGCACGTGGTCGCCGAACCGGTCGAACGGGTTGACCACCGTGGGCGAGCCGAACGCGCGCATCCGGTGCTCGACGGCCGGCGACAGGGCGCGGGCGACCACGGTCAGCTCCGGGCGGATCAGCGCGGCCGTCATCGCGATCGCCAGGTTGGTCTCGTCGTCGTCGGTGAGCGCCAGCACCCCCTCGCAGAACGGGTGCTCCAGACCGGCCAGGTCGAGGGTGCGCGGGTCGGCGGCGTCCCCGGTGAGGCCCGGCACGTCGGCGTAGTAGGCGTCGATGTCGAGCGAGTCGACCCGCTCGCTGGACCGGTCGAGCACCACCAGCCGGCGGCCCAGCGAGTCGAGCGCCCGGCCCAGCAGCTGCCCGGTCTGGCCGTAGCCGGCGATCAGCAGGAACGGCTCGCGCAGCCGGTTGACCGTGCGGGTGAACCGGCGCAACGCGATGGCCTGCCGGAACGTACGGTCCCCGAGGAGCGCCAGCAGCGAGCCGACGACGTACGTCCAGCCGATCACGGTCAGGTAGATGGTCGACATGACCCACAGCCGCTGTGCTCCCGAGAACGGCTGCGGCAGCTCGCCGTACCCGATCGTGGTGGCCGTGTAGCTCATGAAGTAGAACGCGTCGAAGAAGGTCATGCCGGGCGGCACCAGCGTCAGCCCGAGCACGCTCACCGAGAAGATCACGATCAGCACGATCAGCGGCGCCCGCATCCGCCGCAGCAGCAGGAAGATGGTCGGCGACGTCTCCGTGTAACGGGCCGACAGGCGCCGCCCGTGCCGGTGCCGGTGCCGCTGCCCGGGCCGCTGCGGGGTCATCGGCGGTGGAACGACACGGTCTCGATCACCAGCAGCGCGACCGAGACGAGGTTGGCCAGCAGCGCCCCGCCGGACAGCGACACGACCCCGGCCGTCGCCGCGGCGTCCAGTCCCTGCGACGAGACCTGCGTGGCGTACGCCCACATCAGAGCGGCCGCGATCAGCTGAAGGTCGGCGACCAGGCTGGTGGCCAGGTGGACCGCGCCGATCTGGGTGCGGTCGCCGAACTTCAGGACCGTGGCGATCAGGCTGACCACCACGGCCGC
Organism: Paractinoplanes ferrugineus; assembly: GCF_016862195.1. Lineage (GTDB taxonomy): Bacteria > Actinomycetota > Actinomycetes > Mycobacteriales > Micromonosporaceae > Actinoplanes > Actinoplanes ferrugineus. The sequence goes on from NZ_BOMM01000016.1 coordinate 144,384, forward strand.
GAACAGCTCGTAGACGCTGTGCAGCGTCGGGTCGGAGATGTCCCCGATGAAGAACCCGAGGTTCAGGGTGGCCGCCAGCAGCACGAAGAAGCCGAAGACCACCTTTTCCAAACTCATGGGATCACGCTAGTGCCTCAGTTCCCCGGCGGCACTTCGGTCGGCCCACTGCCGGGGCGGCGCCGAGGGAGACGTCGTCTTCTGTGAAGAAGGGGTCTCCGGGACGGCGGAGCCACCTCTTCACTGAACGAGGGATGACCTTGCCGTTTCGGGCAGGCGATGCGCGCAACGTCGGAGGTGTGCCGAGGGGCGTCCCAGCAGATGAACGGGCCGGCCAAGCAGTGGGAAGGCGCAGGAATCGGCCGGCATGGGGCCGGCGGCGGCCCGGCGCCCGCGCGGAATCGGCGGGTCAGGGTGGGTCAGGGTGGGTCCGGGAAATCCGCCAATCCCTGCTCCCAGCGTTGCCGGCGCTGGTCGAGGGTCTGCTCCCACCACGGGGTGCCGCGTTCGCCGAGTGCCACTTTGGCGGCCTGCACCCGGACGCGGGCCGGGGCCGGGTCCTGGCCGGCGCGCTTGGCCGTGCCGACGTCGCGCCGGGCGGACATCAGGGCGCGGCGCAGGACGGCGGCCACGTCCTCGGGGATGGCGGGGTCGGTGGCCCGCCAGCGCCGGCCGGAGATGATGACGAAGTGGCCGTCCTCGGTGCGCGCCGGCGGTTCCTGACCCATCCGCGGGACGTTACCGCGGCTCAGGCGGCAACGCCGGAGCCGGCTGCGGCGGGTCAGGGGCCGACCAGCCGGCGGATCCTGGCGGTGCAGGTGCTGCTGACGTCGGGCCATGGTGTGCCGAGCACCTGCGGGGCGGTGTTGCTCAAGGAGGTGCCGTTCACCGCCACGGCGTGGAAGAACGTCATCGTCTTCTCCGCGCCGTACGTCTGGAACAGGCACTGGACGCCCAGGTAGGCGGCGCCGTAACGGGCCGACGCGTCGCGGGCCGAGGACTTCGCGGCCGGTCCGCCGACGTTCAGGTCACCCTTGACGGAGCGGACGAAGGTGGCGGTCTCGGCTCGCCGGGGGTACGCGGTGAACGGCTGGTCGCCGCTGGTCGCGTATTCGGCCAGGCCCTCGGTCAGCCACCAGCCGTCGGCCCCCGGCACCTCGACGGACCGGCCGGCCAGGCTGGCCACGTGGGTCAGTTCGTGGCGGAGCAGCGCGCCCAGGCCGATCGTGCCGAGCGCGGACAGTCTGACCACGGTCGACTCGGATTCCGGCTGGGCGTAGCCGGCCACCCACCGGCCCTCGTCGCCGTACGGCCACTTGCCCCATTCTTTGTCACCGGCCAGATAGATCACGTACTTCCCGGGTCTGACGTCGCCGCCGAACCGGTCGGCCACCCCGGCGGCGGCCTCGGCGTCGGCGAGGGTGGCCGACATCCGGCCGGCGTTGGCGGCGGTGGCCGCGACGACCACCCGGTTGCCGGCCAGCGCCTTGAGCACCGACTGGGTCCACGGCGGTGCGGTGCGGCCGGTGCGGCCGGGGTAGATCTCGGTCAGCCTGGGGCCGGCCGGGTCGCCCAGGTTCCACATCGTGTGCAACGGCTGATTCAGGCTGCGCGGGCACGGGTCGGCGAAGCAGTAGTCGACGTCCACGACGGCCGACCAGCGGGCGGTGCCGGTCTCGGTGATCGAGGAGACCGTGGGACTCCACCGGGTGATGCCGAGGGCGCGCAGCGAGGTGAACCGGTCGGTCAGCCAGGGCGCGACCAGTTCGGCCTCGGCGTCGGCGAGGCTGACGAACTTGCCCTTGTCCCCGGTCAGCAGCGCCACCGACTGCGTGGTCAGCGCCTCCCCGATGGCCGCGCGGACCCGTTCCTCGGCGGCGTCGCGTTCAGCGGCGGCACTGTTCGTTTCGACTGTCGCCGGATTGCCACCATTTGTGTACGCCGTGGTCGGGCTCGCCTGAGTCCCGCCGCCCGACGCGCCCCGCACCACCAGCACGACCCCGGCGAGGACCGCCACGAGCACCACCGCGAGCCCGATCAGCAGCGCGATCCTGCGCGGCGAGCGCACCCCCGGCCCCGGCGGCGGCCCGGCCGGCGACGCAGCTGACGGCACGGTTGACGGGGCCCCCGGCGGAGCAGCCGGTGGGGCGGCGGGCGGCTGCGAGTAGGCCTGCGGGCGGATTCGCGGGACTTCGGACATGACGCACGGTACCGTGCCGGCTACGTGTTCCGCCGCCCGGGCACATCGATGGTGATGCCCGGCGACGAGGGTTCCTCACGTAGCTCGAGCTTGCTGATCGTCGCGTCCGCGGGCACGTCGTAGTAGAGCCGATCGGCGACGGCGGCGCCCGCGGCCAGGTCGTCGAGCAGCCTCGTGTCGCCCCTGATCTGGGCGAGCGCGTCGGCGAGGTAGGCGGTTCCCCGGGCGTCGTACAGTTTGGCGAACGAGATCCCGGGCTTGCGCGGCGTACCGCTGAGGTTGTGCACCGTGAGGCCGACGGTGCAGAGCCGGGGCGCCGAGCCGGCGCAGTCGACCGAGCCGACCGTGTATTCGAAGATGCCCTCCCGGGTGACCGCGGCCCCCATCGTGCCGGTCTTGACGGTTCGGTCGGGCACCGGTGGGGCAGCGTCGGAACATCCCCCGAGCAGGACCGTAACCGCCGAGAGGGTGAGCCAGGCACGTCGCATGCCGCACCCTTTCGGCAGCCCGGCCCGCCACTGAAGCAGCCGCGCCCGACAACTCAAGCGGCCGCGCCCGGCGAGCGAAGCGGCCGCGCCCGACACCTGAAGCCGCCGCGCCCGGCGAGGGGGCGGGTCACAGGAGGGCGCGGAGGTCGTCGGCCTCCGGCATGCCGGCCGCGGCGTAGCTGGCGACGGCCTGTTCGTAGTGCTCACGGGCGCGGGCGGGATTGCCGAGACCGCGGTGCGCGTGCCCGAGACCGGCATGGGCCCGGGCCTGCTGGGTGCGGTCGTCGACCTCGGTCGCCACCGCGTCGGCGGCGCGATGGTGGCCGAGCGCGTCGGCGAACCGGCCGGCCCGGACGGCCACCTCGCCCAGCCCGTTGTGGGCCCACGCCACCCCGTCGCGGTCGCCGACCTCCTCGTAGATCCGCAGCGCCTGCCCGAGCGCGTCGGCGGCCCGGTCGAGCCGGCCCGTGGTGAGGTGCAGCAGCCCGAGGCTGTCGAGGATCTCGGCCTGGCGCACCCGCAGGCCGAACCGCCGGCTGAGGGCGAGTCCCTCGGCGAGGTGGCGGCGCGCCGAGTCGGGCCGGCCGAGGCGCATCTCGATGCCGCCGATGCCGTTGAGCAGGTTGGCCTCGCCGGACCGGCTGCCGGCCAGCCGCGCCAGTTCGAGCGCCGCCCGGTAGTGGGCGCCGGCCGCCTCGTACCGTCCGGCCCGTTCCTCGAGGATGCCGAGGCCGCACAGCGCCCGGCTCTCGCCGTTGCGGTCGGCGGCCGCGCGGCTCAGCGCGAGGGCGTGTCTCTGGTGGTCGACGGCGAGGTCGTGGTGGCCGGCCCGTTCCTCGACGTCGGCCAGGTTGTTGAGGATGCGGGCCTGCTCCTCGGGGTGGCCGGTGCCGTAGAGAGCGAGCGCCCGGTGCAACTGGTCGATGCCGGTGGCCATCTCGCCCCGGTGCAGGTACATGATCGCCTGGTCGGTCAGGGCACGGGCCTGCGCGGCCGGATCGCCCATCGTGCTCGCGGCCCGGTAGGCGTAGCCGTGCACCCGCAGGCCGGCGCTGTGGTGGCCGTCGGTCAGGTACATGTAGAGGGTGCGGGCCAGTCGCGTGGTATGCGTCGGCCAGCCGTGCGCCGCCGTGTAGCCGGCCACCGCGATGAGCGTCGGCCGCTCGGTGTTCAGCCAGGTCACCGCCGCGTCGGGGGTGCTGAGGTCGGGGGTGACCACCCCGCCGGGCGCCGCGTGCTTGTCGGCCGGGTTGACCGTGTCCATCGCGCCCGCCGCCGCGGTCAGGTAGTAGTCGAACAGGCGGGTCAGCGCCTCCCGCCGCTCGGCCGGCGGATCCTCGTCGTGGGCCCGGCCGGTGGCGTGGTCGCGGACCAGGTCGTGCAGGGCGTAGCGGCCGGGGGCGACGGCCTGCAGCAGGTGGTCGCCGCTGAGCCGGTCGAGCCGGGCCCGCGCGGTGCCGAGCTCCAGACCGGCGAGCGCGGCCGCGGCGTACGCGTCGATGTCCTGACCCGGATGCAGCGCCACCAGCCGGAGCAACCGCTGGTGGCCGTCCGGCAGACGTCGCAGGGACAGGTCGAAGGCCAGTTCGACGCCGGTGTCGAGACGCCGGTCGCGGTGCCGTTCGTCGAGCCGGTCGGCGTGGTCGGTGAGCGTCCAGTCGTCGGTGTCGCGGATGTGCCCGGCGATCAGGCTCAGCGCGAGCGGGAGGTGACCGCAGCGGCGGGCGATGCGGGCGGCCGCCTCCGGGTCGGTGCCGACCGGCACCCGGCCGACCGCCCCGGCCAGGAACGCGGCCGACTCGGCCGGGGTGAAGACGTCGACGCCGAGGTGGGTGGCGCCGTCGAGGCCGTCGAGGCGGCGCCGGCTGGTGATCAGCGCCCGGCCGCCGGGGGTCCGCGGCAGCAGCGGGCGGACCTGCTCGGCGTCGGCGGCGTTGTCGAGGACCACCAGGGTGCGGCGCCCGGCGAGCCGGTCGCGGTAGGCCGCGACCAGGGCCGCCTCACCGTTGGGGATCTGGTGGCTGGGCACGCCGAGGAGGCGGAGAAAGCCGTCGAGTACGGCGGTGGGGTCGGCCGGCGGCTGACCCGGGTCGGGGTGGAAGCCCCGCAGATCGACGAACAGGACCCGGTCGACCAGCTTGTCGCGGAGCAGCTGGTGCCCGGCCCGGACGGCCAGGTGGGTCTTGCCGACCCCGGCCATCCCGTCGATCACCGCGACCGGGCCGGTGGCCCGCAGCCGGTCGAGCTCGCCCGCCCGGCCGGTGAAGCCGGGCAGCTCACCGGGCAGCGTGTCCTGCACCCGCACCTGGGACACGGCCTCGATCTCGCCGCCGATGACGCGCAACGCCTGGCGCCACTGGGACACGTACGCGTCGTCGGGGTGCAGGGCCTGCACGACCGCCAGGACGAGATCGTTGTTGAGCCGGCGGCGTCCTGGCACGAAGCAGTTGGCCACCGTGGACCGCCTGGTCAGCTCCCCGGCCGGCCGCCCGGCCGCGGTCCAGGCCGCGTTGACCCGGTCCTTGATGGTCTCGTAGGACGGGTCGCCGGCCCAGATCTTCAGCAGCCGCAGCCGTTCGACCAGGTCGTCGACGGTCCCGGCGAGGGCCGGGTCGGGCTTGTCCAGCGGCGGCATCGCACCATCGTGCCGCGCCGGGGCCGGGCCCACCGACCCGCGTCCAAATTCGTCCAGACTTCGCGCGCGACCCCGGACGCACCCACGAGACTCGACGAGTCGTCGGCCAACGGGGGTCAGGGAGCCGATGCTCCCTGGCCGGCCGGCATTGGCGATCGGCCCCGCGCCGCCCCAGCGCGGGGCCGATCCTGGTCTTTGCTCCCTCGGCGCGCGGGCGGCGAATAGGGTGGCGGCATGGTGTCCGCGGTCGGCCTCGTCGTCCATCCGAGCAAGCCGGTGGCGAAGTCGGTCGAGGCCCTGCTCGCGTTCGTCGCCGGGCATCCGGTGCGGGTGCTGGCCCGCGAGAGCGACCGGGGACGGGTCCCCGCCGCCGTCGAGATGGTCACCGAGGAGCAGTTCGTCGCCCAGGTCGGGGCGGTCGTCTCGCTCGGCGGGGACGGCACGATGCTCGGCGCGATGCGGCTGATGATCCCCCGGCCGGTGCCGGTGCTCGGGGTCAACCACGGCAACCTGGGCTTCCTCGTCGAGGTGTCGCCGGCCGAACTGCCGGGTGCGCTCGCCCAGCTCGCCGCCGGTGACTTCACCATCGAGCCGCATCCGTGCCTGGAGGTCGGCACCGGGCCGGACGTCCGGTACGGCTTCAACGACGTGGTGCTGGGCCGCACCGGGCGAACCGGCTCGATCTCGGTCGACCTGACCGTGAACGACCTGCACTACGGCTACTACAAGGGCGACGCCGTCATCGTGTCCACCCCGACCGGGTCCACGGCGTACAACTACGCCGCCGGCGGTCCGGTGCTCTCGCCGTCCTCGCAGGCCATGGTGATCACCCCGGTGGCGCCGATGGCCGGGATCGGCCGCCCGGTGGTGCTGGGTGCGAGCGAGCGGCTGCGGCTCACCGTGGCCGAAGAGAGCGCGCCGATCGCCGTCGACGTGGACGGCACCGTGGCCGGGGAGCTGGGCCGCGGCGAACAGTTGACCGCGGTGATGCGGCCGGACGCCGCGCAGGTGATGCGGCTGTCGGCCAGCAAGCACGCCAGCCGCAGCCGCATCAAGCTCAGCCTGCTCGACCTGCCGCTGCGGCGGGACCAGCTGCTGGAGCTGATCCCGCCGGAGCTACGACGGCAGGGTCCGCAGATCAGTGAAACGTGACGACCACCGGCACCCGCGCTGACCGTTCCGGGACCTCGACCGTCAACGTCCGCGTCCCGGAGTCGTAGGTCCACGCCTTCGTGAGCCGGCCGTCGACCCGGACCCGGCCGGGCTCGGCGGCGTTCCGGACGGTGACCGTCCACGCCCGCTTCGCGGTCGCCTTCGACCCGCCGATCAGGACCAGGTCCTTGAGGTACGTCAGGCGGGTGTCGCCGCCGGCCTCGTGCAGGACCGTGGTCCCGGGTGCGCCCGCGGTGACGGTCACCCCCGCGCTCGTCGGCACGAGACCGCCGGAGCGGGTGAACACCGGCATCGTGTCCAGGCCGTTGGTGATCTGGGCGGTGGTCCCACCGGCGTACGTGCGGCCGGTGAAGTAGTCCGTCCAGGTGCTGCCGGGCGGGAACCAGACCTGGGTCGTGGTGCTGGTGCCGGCGCTGGTCACCGGGGCGACCAGCATGTCGGGGCCGTACAGGTACTCGGAGCCGGCCGTCGCGTACGCCTCCTGCTCGCCCGGGTAGGCCAGGTAGAGCGGCCGGACGATCGGCAGGCCGGTGCGGTTCGCCTCGGTGGCCGCGCTGTAGGTGTACGGCTGGAGCGTCTTGCGCAGGTTCAGGAACTTCTTCGCCGACGCGTTGGCGGCCGTCCCGTACTGCCAGGGCAGGCGGTCGCTGTGGTTGGAGTGCAGCCGGTCGATCGGCTGGAACGTGCCCAGCTGCACCCACCGGGCGTACAGGTCGTCGGGCAGTTTGGTGCTGCCCGGCTCACTGCCCGGCTCCTGCAGGCCGTTGGTGTGGCCGCCGATGTCGTGGCTGATCGACGCCAGACCGGTCGCCGCCGACTCGCCGCCGGTGTAGCCGACCTCCCACTGCAGCGTCTGCCAGTTGGAGATGGTGTCACCGGTGAAGTGCAGGGTGGTGCGCTTGTCCGCCCACGGTCCGGTCGGTACGGCGGTGGGACTGCTGTAACCGCCGGCCGACAGCGACCCGTACGCCCGGGAGAAGGCGAAACCGGTCTCGTCGGCGTACTTCTGGTTGATCCACGCGTCCGGGGTGACGCCCGGCAGGGTCGACTTGGAGCCGTCGCAGCACCAGTCGAGCCACCAGAAGTCGAGGCCCTTGGGCGCCATCTCGCGGTGCAGCTTCAGGTAGGCCGCGAGCTGGTCGGGGTCGCCCCAGTCGAAGACGTAGTTGCTGCCGTTCAGCTGGAGCTTGCCCTTGGCGGTGGCCTGCGCCGCCGCGAACTTCGGGTCGGCGCCGCCGATGCTCGGGTGGATGTTCAGGCCCGTTCGCACCCCCTGGGCGTGCAGCCAGTCCACGAAGCCCTGCGGGTCGGGGATCCGGGACGGGTCGATCGACCAGCCGTTCCACCGGTCCGGGGACTTGAAGTCGGTGTCGACGACCAGCACGTCCATCGGTACGCCCTCGGCCTTGGCCCGGGTGACGATCTGCTGGAACTGCGCGGCGGTGCGGTCGAAGTACTCCGAGTACCACACCCCGTACGCCCATTGCGGCAGCAGTTTGGTCGGACCGGTGAGCGTGGACAGATCCTGCAGGCCGCGCGCGTAGTTCTGGCCGTACCCGAAGACGTACCCGTCCTGCTCGGGGTCGGTCCGCGGGGCGGTCGTGCGCAGGGCCGAGGCGGAGTCGTCGAGCAGCGACCAGCCGTCCTGGAAGAGCAGGCCGGGCACGGTGAGCGCGCCGCCGTCGACCCCGTCGAGGCCCCGCCGGTAACCGCCGAGCGGCGCGTGCGGGGCGAGCAGCGGCGAGCTCGTGCTGGTGACCGCCACCGTGTCGACGTTGACGTTGCAGCTGGCGTCGGTCGGGCAGCCGAGCGTCACGGTGTTGGTGCCGGCGGCCAGGGTGACCGGCACGCTGACGGTGCGCCAGTAGTCCCAGCCGCTGGTCGGCGGGAGCGTCGCCGACACCCCGTTGACCGTGACCGGGCGCGACTGGATGGGCTGGCTGCCGGCCTTCGCGTTGGCGTAGCGCAGTTGCACCCGGTAGGTGCCGGCGCTCGGCACCCCGGTCACCGAGTAGGCGGCGCCGGCCCCGGTCCGCTCCAGCCCGGCGACGAAGCCGGTGCCGGCGAACCCGTTGTGGTCGGCCGCCGACTTGCCGCCGCCGGTCAGGGTGCCGGTCTCGGCCTCGCACACCGAGCCGTACGCGCACGGCTGCGCGGCCGCCGGGGTCGGTGCCGGGAACGGATCGCCCGGCCGCACCACGGCGACGCTGTCGACGTTGACGTTGCCGGAGTCGCCGGCCCCGCGCACCACGGTGATCTCGTGCCGCCCGGCGGACAGGCTCAGCGGCACGGTGGCCACCGCCCAGGTGTCCCAGTTGGCGGTCGGCGGGAGGCTGAGGGTACGGGCCGAGCCGCCGTCGACCGTCACGGTCAGCGTGCGGGTCACGTTCTGCCCGTCACCGCCGGTGCTGTTGGCGTAGCGGACGCTCAGTTGATAGGTCTCGGCCGAGGCCGGACCGGTGGCCAGCCCGAGCGAGTCGCCGGTGCTCTGGAACCCGGCCGCGAAGCCCGACCCGGTGAATCCGGCGTGGTCGGCGGCGATGCCGGGGCCACGCAGCAGCATCGACTCGGCCTCGCACAGCTTGCCGATCGCGCAGTCCGGCGTGCCGCGCCCGGCCCACGGGGCCGCCTGCACGGTCTGCGCCCCGGCCTTGAGCTGCACGGTCAGGTTGCCGGCGCCGAACGATCCGGAGCCGACCCGGTAGCGCAGGGTCAGCGCCGAGGTGTCGATGGTCAGCCAGCCGCCGGCGGTGCTGGTCCGGTACGGGGTGGCCGCGAACGAGTCCCGGCCGACCACGTTGAACGTGGCCGCGTCGGTGAACTTGCCGGTGTTCGAGTACTCGGTGCGGATCAGGGTGGGCGACAGCACCTCGAAGCGGGCGTTGCCGGACACGACGGCGGAGTCCTGAGCCGCTTTCGGCTTCTGCGCCTGGGCGGGGGCGGACGGGACGAGGATCAGTCCGGCGACCAGAAGTACGGCCGCGGACCGGGCGGGACCATGATCGAGCATGACGCACACCTTCGGTGGGGACGGGCACGACATTCGTCGATCGACACGATTGCTTTACAACGTAGTAAAAGTCAATAGATCGACGCCGGTCCCGGCCCGAAGACCCGCCGGGTCAGGCACTGCGGGGCAACCGGAGCGGCCGGGACAAAAAGTTCCGGCCGGATGTCGATCGGGCCGCACGCCGTTCGACGCGTCGGTGAGAGACACCTGACGGAGGAGACAGAGATGCGGTTCATGGTGATCACCAAGGCGACGGCGGCGAGCGAAGCCGGCCGGCCGCCCGCCACCGAGGAGTTCGAGGTCGTGGGTGCCTTCATCCAGGAGATGGTCGACGCCGGCGTGCTGCTGGCGGCCGACGGCCTGCACCCCAGCACCCAGGGCGCCCGGATCTACTTCGACGGCACGACCAAGACCGTGGTGGACGGGCCGTTCACCGAGACCAAGGAGCTGATCGCCGGCTTCTTCCTGGTCGAGATGAAATCGCTGGACGAGTGCGTCGAGTGGTTCAAGCGCTTCCCCGTCCTGCGCCCGGGTGACGGGGAGCGGAGCAACATCGAGATCCGCCGGGTCGTCCAGGCCGAGGACTTCGCCGAGGAGATGACCGCCGAGCAGCGCGAAGCCGTCGAACGGCGGGACGCGGGCGCCCGCTTCGACTGATCATCGCGGTTTGCCTCCGATCGCGCGGTGGAGTAGACGAGGTCGGTGACCACCGAAACCCACCGCGCGATCGAGACGGTCTGGCGGATCGAGGCGCCCCGGCTCGTCGCCGGGCTCGCCAGGCTCGTGCGTGACCTCGGCACGGCCGAGGAACTGGCGCAGGACGCCCTGGTCGCGGCGCTGGAGCAGTGGCCCGCCGAGGGCGTGCCCGACAATCCGGGCGCGTGGCTGATGACCACGGCCAAGCGGCGCGCCATCGACCAGATCCGGCGCGCCGAGACCTACCGGCGCAAGGTCGCCGAGGTCGGCCGGGAGCTCGAGGAGTCCGCCCCCGACATCGGCACGCTGGTGGCCGAGGACGACGGCATCGGCGACGACCTGCTGCGGCTGGTGTTCGTGGCCTGCCACCCGGTGCTGTCCACCGAGGCCCGCACGGCGCTGACCCTGCGGCTGCTCGGCGGCCTGACCACCGACGAGATCGCCCGAGCCTTCCTGGTGCCCGAACCCACGGTCGCCCAGCGGATCGTACGGGCGAAGAAGACGCTGGCCAAGGCGCGGGTGCCGTTCGAGGTGCCGCAGGGCGACGAGCTCGCGGCCCGGCTCGGGTCGGTGCTCGAGGTCGTCTACCTGATCTTCAACGAGGGCTACTCGGCCACCGCCGGCGACGACTGGATGCGGCCGGCGCTGTGCGCGGACGCCCTGCGGCTGGGCCGGGTGCTGGCCGGGCTGGCCCCGCGCGAGCCCGAGGTGCACGGCCTGGTGGCGCTCATGGAGATCCAGGCGTCCCGGGCGGCGGCGCGCACCGGGCCGGGCGGCGTACCGATCCTGCTCGCCGACCAGAACCGGGCCCGCTGGGACCAGCTGCTGATCCGCCGCGGGCTGGCGGCGCTGGAGCGGGCCGAGGCCCGGGCCGCCGGCCGGCCCGGCCCCTACCTGCTGCAGGCCGCCATCGCCGCCGTGCACGCCCGCGCCCGCCACTTCGCCGACACCGACTGGGAGCGCATCGCCGCGCTCTACGAGAAGCTGGCCGAGGCCGGCCCCTCCCCGGTGGTCGAGCTGAACCGGGCGGTCGCGCTCTGCATGGCGTACGGGCCGGCGGCCGGCCTGGAACTGCTGGACCAGCTGATGGACGTGCCGGAGTTGCGGAACTACCACCTGCTGCCCACCGTGCGCGGCGATTTCCTGAGCCGGCTCGGCCGCACCGACGAGGCCCGTGTCGAGTTCGAACGGGCCGCCGCCCTGACCCGCAACGAGCGCGAACGCACCTTGCTGCTGGACCGCGCCGCCCGCGCTCGAACTCCCCTGCCCACCCCACTCCCCCGCCCCGTTGACCCGCCCGGCCACCGCCACCGCGCCGGCACCCCGCTGCCGCCGGACAACGGGCCTCGGAAGCGCCGGGAGGGCCCATCTTCCCGGGAGAAGGGCTGACCCGACCTACCACGGCGGCGCCGCGACGGCCGGTTGACCGAAATCAGGGGGTTCTCGGACCCGGGTCCCACATGGCGGACCACGGGCCCGAGAGGTGGACGGCGGTCCCATATGTCGGCCGCCCCGGAGTGTGAAAAACAGGAGTCCACATGAGAGATCCCGGTGGTTTCGTGGCCGGCTCGAGGGGTACGCAGCGGCCCACTTGATCTAGGCCTGGGGGGACTGGATGACCGAGACGGCCGAGAGCGACGATCTTGGGCGGCGCCGGGTGCGGGTTCGGGAGCGGGAACTGCTTCTGGCGTTCGAGCAGTGGGGGCCGGCCTATCAGAACGTGGCGGGTGACGCGCTGCGTTACGTGTTCGAGATCGCTGAGGCGACCGAGGCCGAGCAGAGTTGGCTGCGGGAGCACGTCGCGCGCAACGGTGGGGTGCCGAAGACGGCCCGGACCGCTGAGGAGTTGCGTGCGCTGGGCGGTCAGGCCAATGCCGCGGCCGGCGCGGCCTTCCTTGCCGGGGAGTACGACCGGGCGCGCGACCTGATCGACGACGCGCGGGCCTACGGGACGCTGTTCGACGGCGAGTGGGTGCGGTTGCACCGGTTCATCGCTGCCCGCTCGGCCGGCCAGGAAGCCGTCCGTTCGGCGGCAGGCACGGGCACCAGCCGCCCGGACAGCAACGAGCCGGCCCGAGCGGACAGCGCGGAGCCGGCCCGAGCGGACAGCGCGGAGCCCGCCCGAGCGGACAGCAAGGAGACGGCCCGCTCGGGCAGCAAGGAGACCACCCCCGTAGTCACGCCGGCCGAGCCGCCTGCTCCGGCGAGCGCGACCTAGCCGCGGGCCTGCGCGGGAGGAGGTTACCGCGCAGCCCCGCGGGGTAGTCGCAGGTCGACTCTTCAGTCCGCGAAGGAGCGAGATGGCCTGGATCGACGAAATTCGGCAGCGTGCGCAGACACGGCTCCGTCAGGCGGCCGGTGGCGACCGCACCCCGCCGTTCGTCGCCGACTCGCCGGTGGTGATGGTGGACGCGTCGCCCAAGATCGAGGACGGCCTGCCCCGCGCGGTCCGGGTGGCCGGGGCGTGGTCCTGGCGGATCATCCTGTTCGTCGCCGCGGTCTACGTGCTGTTGCGGGTGGTCAGCCTGCTGCGGGTGGTGATCATCCCGGTGGCGGTGGCGGTCCTGCTCGCGGCCCTGTTCCAGCCGGTGACCGCCTGGCTGCGGGCCCGGGGCATGAACAAGTCGTTCGCCGCCGCGCTCGTCGAGGTCGGCTCGCTGGTGGTGGTGCTGGGCGGGCTGGGTCTGATCGTCAACACCTTCGTCAGTGAGTTCGGCACGCTCAGCACCCAGGTCGGCGACGGTCTGCAGGAGGTGCAGAACTGGCTCTCCCGGGGGCCGCTGCACGTCTCCCAGGACCAGGTCAGTGATCTGATCACCCAGCTGCGCGAGTCGATCACCTCCTCCTCCAACCGCGGGGCCCTCACCAGCGGCGCCCTGACCACCGCCACGACGGTCGGCGAGCTCGGGGCCGGCTTCTTCCTGACCCTGTTCACGCTGTTCTTCTTCCTGCGTGACGGCGGCGACATCTGGCGCTTCCTGTGCCGGCTGCTGCCCAGCGGGGCCCGCGTGCCGACCGCCCGCGCCGGCCACTACTCGTGGCACACGCTGGTCGCCTACGTGCACGCCACGGTGTTCGTCGCGTTCGTCGACGCGATCGGCATCGGCGCCGGGTTGTTCATCCTGCGCGTACCCCTCGCCCTGCCGCTCGCGGCGCTGGTGTTCCTCGGCGCGTTCATCCCGGTGGTCGGCGCGACCGTGACCGGCGCGGTCGCCGTGCTCGTCGCGCTGGTCACGGTCGGCCCGGTCAAGGCGCTGATCGTGCTCGGCATCGTGATCGCCGTGCAGCAACTCGAGGGCCACGTGCTCCAGCCGCTGATCATGGGCCGCGCGGTGGCGCTGCACCCGCTGGCGGTGATCCTCGCGATCGCCTCCGGGGTGGTGCTGGCGGGCATCGTCGGCGGTCTGGTGGCCGTCCCGATCCTGGCCGTGCTCAACACCGCGATCCGCTATCTGGTCAGTCATCCGGAGGGGCAGCCCACCGCCGACCGGGAACCGCCCGGCACCAGGCCGACGGACGACGACGAGGCCGAGCGCGAGGAGGCCGAGGACCGGCTCGAGGACGCGCGCGACCCGCACGACCCGCCGTCCGACGACACGTCGCTCGCCCCGGTGGGACCGGCCCGGGCCGGCTCGGCGGCTCAGCCCGGCGGGACGGCCACCGCGCCGGTTCAGCCCGGTGGGTCGGGCGCCGCGCCGGCTCAGCCTTCCGCGCGGGACGCCTGAACGGCCTCGGCGACCGTCTCGTGCAGGGACATCAGCCGGTCGAAGTTGACCACGTCGAGGATCGCCCGGACGGCGGGTCGGGCGGCGGCCAGCCGTAACGACCCGCCGCGGGCGGCCGCCTCCCGGTCGAGCCGGACGAACAGGCTGAGGCCGCCCGAGTCGCAGAAGGTGACCTCGGTCAGGTCGATGATCAGGCGGTCGGCGCCCCGGCCGAAGGCCGCCGTCGCGGCCTCGTGCAGGACCGTCTGGCTGTCCCGGTCGATCTCGCCGGCCGGGCACAGCAGGACGGTGGACGAGGAGAGGTCCTCCACGCCGACCGTGAGGATCCGCTCGTCCGTCATTCCCGTTCTCCGCTCGTCGGCACTGTTCTGGTCACGGCCGCCCCGGACCATTCCAGGAGCAGCAGTGTCGCATCATCGTCGGGCTCGCCGGCCGACTGGGCCATCACCTCGTGAGCGAGTCGGCGGAGCACCTCCGGGGCCGAAAGCTCGGCGCCGGCGTGCCGCTCGGTGACCTCGATCAGGCGGTCGCGGCCGAACCGCTCCCCCGTCCCGGTGCGGGCCTCGGTGACGCCGTCGCTGTAGCACAGCAGCCGGTCGCCGGGCCGCATCACGCTCTCGCCGATCTCGGCGCCGGTGCCGCCGAGTCCCAGCGGCAGCCGCCGGCCGCCGGACAGTTCCGCGATCAGCTTCCCGGCCCGCAGGACCAGCGGCGCCGGATGGCCGGCGTTCAGATAACGCACGCGGCCGTCGGTCAGATCCAACTCGACGAGTACGGCGGTGACGAACCGGGCGTCCGGGAACTGCTCGGCCAGCGCCTCGTCGGCCGCGCGGGCCTGTTCGAGCAGCCCGTACCCGGCGCGGCGGCGGGCCCGCACCGCGGCGAGCGCCACCGAGCAGGCCAGCCCGGCCGGCAGTCCCTTGCCCGCCGCGTCGAGGATCAGCAACTGCGCGGTCTCGTCGTCGATCGCGTAGTCGAAACCGTCCCCACCCACGTCGTAGCAGGGCTGCAGGACCGCGCTCACGACGGCGTGCTCGCAGCTCGCGGTCAGCGGCGGCAGCATCCGCCACAGCATCTCCGCCGCCGTCGACATCGGCGCGGTGCGGCGCACCCGGTCGATGCTGTCGCCCCGGGCGGACGTGGTGGTGATGAGATGCCCGATCAGCCCGGCCAGCGTCTCGCAGCGGGACCCGAACTCGGGGTCGGCAGCGCCGGGGCCGGCGACCTCCAGCACCCCCAGCCGGTCGGTGCCGTTCACCATCGGCACCCACCAGCGGTCCTCGCCGTCCGCCCGCCGGGTTCGCACGAGGGTGAAGGCGCGGCCCATGGCGGTGCCGTCGATCGGGACCGGCGGCGGCACCGGACGCCCCGGCACCGGCAGCGCCCGCAGGCTCACCTGCTCGTAGTCGACCACCCAGACGGTCGTGTGCAGGCCCAGCCGGGCGGCCGCCGACTCGACGTAGGTGGTCAGCTGGTCGGGGCGCCAGAGGTGGGACTGCCGGAGAATGTCGCCGACGGCGTCGAACCACCGCGCCGTGACCGCTTCGTCCATGGTCACCACTTTAGGTGGCGTTCCGCCGGCCGGCACCGACCGGCCGGCCGGTCACGCCTCGCCCATCACGAGGCCCTCGATGGTGTGCTTCTGGGTGATCGGGGTGAGCCGGTCGACGACCGGGCAGTGCAGGTGGGCGCGCACCTGCTGCGGCAGCGCTTCCCGGTAGCCGGGGGTGACCGCCATGTCGTGCTTGTCGCCGTTGCCGGCGCCGGGCCTGCAGGTGCGGCTCCGGCCAGAACATCGCCGGTTCGCGGTTCACCGGGGCGGTGTCGCGCATCGGTGAACCCCGCGGCCCGGCCGGGCCGCGACGCCGGCGATCTCCAGCCGGCCGGTGAGCTAGGCCGGCACCAGGGCGGTCAGCTGGGACGCGTGGCCGGGCAGCTCGACGGTGGCCAGTCCGGTGAGGATCTCGCGCAGGGTCAGCGGCTTGTCGTACATGACTTTGCCGTCGGCCACCAACAGGGTGGGCACGGGGGTGTCGCGCTCGGTGTCGCTCAGGGCCGCGGCCAGCGCGCACAGGGCCTCGCCCTGCCGGCGGACGCGCTCGCGCAGACCGGCCGGGTCGCCGGCGACGGCGACGACGTGGTCCAGCGTCCAGCTGTCGTGCGACAGGCGGCTGTCGTAGTGGGGGTGCGAACCCGCCATGAGCGCGGCGGCGGCCTCGACGGCGGCGCCGGTGATCAGCGAGACATGCGCCCACACGTGGTCGGCGTCCCACTCGCCGGGCGGCGGGGCGGCCACGCCGGCCGGGGTCTCCTGCAGTGCTCGGAACGCGTCGTGGAGCGGTGCGGTGTCCATAGTTGCATCACGCTAGTGATCCCACTTGCGTGATGCAAGTGACCCGGTAGGGTGGCGGCATGCTCGGGAAGCTCTACGAAACGCAGGTGTGCTCGGCGGCCCGCACGCTCGAGATCGTCGGTGAGCGGTGGAGCCTGCTGATCGTCCGCAACGCGATGTTCGCCGGGATGACCCGCTTCACCGAGTTCCAGCGCAGCCTCGGCATCGCGCCGAACATCCTGACCAAGCGCCTCACCGAGTTCGTCGAGGCGGGGCTCTTCGAGCAGCGCCCCGGGCCGGTCTACGCGCTCACCGCCAAGGGCCGGGAGCTGCAGCCGATCATCTTGGCCCTGACCGCGTGGGGTGACCGCTGGGCCGCCCCGGACGGGCCGCCGGTGACCTACGAGCACGCCGGCTGCGGTGGCGAGGTGGTGGTCGAGGCCGCCTGCGAGCGCTGCGGGGAGCGCCCGCCGCCGCCCGGGGTCACGGCTCAGGTGGCCGGCTGGGCCAGGCGGCGGCAGGACGCCCGGCCGGTCAGCTGATCAGTTCGAGGGTGTCGATCACCCGGTTGGAGAAGCCCCACTCGTTGTCGTACCAGGCGACGACCTTGATGTGCCGGCCGTCCACGCGGGTCAGGGCCGAGTCGAAGATCGACGATGCCGGGTTGCCGACGATGTCGGAGGAGACCAGCGCGTCCTCGGAGTATTCGAGGATGCCGGCGAGCGGGCCGTCGGCGGCCACCCGATAGGCGGTCAGCACCTCGTCGCGGGTGACGTCGCGGCTGACCACGGTGTTGAGCTCGACTATCGAGCCGACCGGGATCGGCACCCGGATCGAGTCGCCGGAGAGCTTGCCGTCGAGGCGGGGCAGGACCTTGCCGATCGCCTTGGCCGCGCCGGTCGTGGTGGGGACGATGTTCACCCCGGCGGCGCGGGCCCGGCGGGCGTCGCGGTGCGGGCCGTCCTGCAGGTTCTGCTCCTGGGTGTACGCGTGCACCGTGGTCATGAAGCCGTGTTCGATGCCGGCGAGCTCGTCGAGGACGGCCGCCAGCGGGGCCAGGGCGTTCGTCGTACACGAGGCATTTGAAATGATCTTGTGGTTCTGCGGGTCGTAGGCGGCGTTGTTGACGCCGGGCGCGAGCGTCACGTCCGCGCCGTCGGACGGGGCCCCGACCAGGACCTTCCGCGCGCCCGCGTCGAGGTGGGCGCGGGCCGCCTCGGCCGCGGTGAAGCGGCCGGTCACCTCCAGCACCACGTCGATCTCCAGCCGCGCCCACGGCAGGGCGGCCGGATCGCGCTCGGCGAGCACCTTGATGCGGCGGCCGTCGACCACCAGATCGGTCCCCTCGACGGTGACCGGGCGGCCGAGCCGGCCCGCTGTCGAGTCGAAGGCGAGCAGGCGCGCCAGGGCGGCGGGTTCGGTGAGATCGTTGACGGCTACGATCTCCAGCTTGCTGTCCCGTTCGAGCAGGGCGCGAAGCACGTTGCGCCCGATGCGGCCGAATCCGTTGATGGCGATGCGTGTCATGTGCCCAGCGTTGCCGGTGTGGTACGAACCGGACAGCGGCGCGCACGCCATGGTTCGCAAGGATCTCGCCAGGCCCTCATGCCCGGCCGGACGATCTGCGGATCAACGGTCCCGGGCGAAGGTACGGCGGTATTCACTCGGCGTGGTCCCGAGGACGCGCCGGAAGTGCAGCCGCAGGTTGGCACCCGTGCCCAGCCCGACGTCGGCGGCGATCCGCTCGACCCCCAGCCCGGAGAGTTCGAGCAGCTCGCGGGCCATGTCGATGCGGGCCCGCAGCACCCACTCCATCGGGGTGTAGCCGGTGTCCTCGGCGAAGCGGCGGGAGAACGTCCGCGGCGACACCCGCGCGTGCCGGGCCAGCGCGTCGAGCGTCAGCGGCTTGCCGAGGCGGTGCAGGGCCCAGTCGCGGGTGGCCGCGAAGCGTCGGCCGAGCGGCTCGGGCACGCTGCGCGGAACGTACTGGGCCTGGCCGCCGGCCCGGTAGGGGGCGGCGACCAGCCGGCGGGCGGCGTGGTTGGCGCCGCCCACGCCGATGTCGCCGCGCAGGATGTGCAGGCACAGGTCGATCCCGGAGGCTGCGCCGGCCGAGGTGAGCACGCGGCCCTCGTCGACGAACAGCACGTTCTCGTCGACCCTGATCCCCGGGTGTTTGGCCGCCAGCCGGCGGGTGTAATGCCAGTGCGTGGTGGCCCGCTTGCCGTCGAGCAGGCCGGTGGCGGCGAGGGCGAACGCGCCCGTGGAGATCGCGGCGAGGCGGGCACCCCGGTCGTGCGCGGCGATCAGCGCGGCGACGACCTCGCGGGGCGGGTCCTCCCGGTCGGGAAACCGGTAGCCGGGGATGAAGACGATGTCGGCCCAGGTGAGCGCGTCGAGGCCGTCGGCGACGTGATAGGACAGGCCGTCGCCGCCGGTGACGAGGCCGGGTGCCGGGCCGCACACCCGGACCTCGTACGGCATGCTCGCCCTGGTCGTGAACACCTGGGCCGGGATGCCGACGTCGAGGGGTTTCGCCCCCTCCAGCACCAGCACGGCGGCGCGGTTCAGTCGGTCCACGCGGCCCAGCGTAATCAGCGGACCGGTTGCGCCGTGGGCCGGATCGGGCCAACATCGATCAATAACTATCGATGGAGGCGACGCCCGATGTGGACACTCTCCGGCTTCGCCGACGAGATCTCGCCGGACCTCACCGAGCAGTGCGAGGTGGCCACCGGCCTCGGCCTCGGCTATCTCGAGATCCGCAGCGCCTGGGACGTCAACATCCTCGACCTCTCCCCCGGGCAACTCGCGACGATGCGAAAGACGCTTTCCGGGTACGGACTGAAGGTGTCCTCGATCGGGTCGCCGATCGGGAAGATCGCCATCGCCGCGGACTTCGCGCCCCACCTCGAGCGCATGCGGCACGCCGCCGAGGTGGCACACCTGCTCGACGCCCCGTACATCCGGATCTTCTCGTTCTTCCTGCCGCCCGGCGACGATCCGGCGGCCCACCGGGCCGAGGTCCTCGACCGGATGCGGGCGCTGGCGCGGGTGGCCGAGGAGGCCGGCCGGACCCTGCTGCACGAGAACGAGAAGGGGATCTACGGCGACATCCCGGCCCGATGCCTGGATCTGGTGCGCTCGGTCGGTTCGCCCGCCCTGCGACTGGCGTGGGACCCGGCGAACTTCGTGCAGGTCGGCGTGCGGCCGTTCACCGAGGGCTACGCCCAACTGCGCCCGCACATCGAGTACGTCCAGATCAAGGACGCGCATCTGGCCGACGGCACGGTGGTGCCGGCCGGGCAGGGCGACGGCGAGGTCGCCGAGACGATCCGGGCGCTGCGGCAGGACGGTTTCGACGGCTTCTTCTCGCTCGAGCCGCATCTCGCCTCGGGCCACCCCACCGGTGGTTTCTCCGGACCGGAACTGTTCCGCACCGCCTGGCAGGCCTTCACCGGCTTGCTCCGGACCGAGGGGATCGAGTACGCGTGAACGACCGCGACTTGCGGCCGACCTTCGCCGTCGTGGGCGCCGGGGTCATCGGCGAGCACCACGCCACGGTGCTGAGTCAGCTCACCGACCGGGCCGAGCTGGTCGCGGTCGTCGACGTGGACCTCGCCAGAGCCCGGGCCCTGGCCGCCGCCCGGGGCGGAACCGCGTACCGGTCGATGGCCGAGGCGTTCGCGGCGCGGCCGATCGACGTGGTGGCGATCTGCACGCCGACCGGGCGGCACGGGGCGCCGGCGATCGAGGCGCTGCGCGCCGGCAAGCACGTCGTTCTCGAGAAGCCGGCCGAGATCGACGTGGCCCGCACCGACGAGATCATCCGGGCGCGGCAGGCGGCCGGCAAGCTCGTCACGGTCATCTCGCAGCACCGCTTCGACCCGGCGACCGAGCGGGTCCTGGCCGCGATCGAGCGCGGCGAGTTCGGACGGCTCACCTCCGGCATCGCGTCGATCGACTGGTGGCGGGGGCAGAGCTACTACGACTCGGGCGACTGGCGCGGCACCTGGGCGCTCGACGGCGGCGGCGCGCTGATGAACCAGGGAGTGCACACCGTCGACCTGCTGATCGCCGCGCTCGGCCGGCCGGTGGAGGTGTTCGCCTACACCGGCACCCTCGCCCACGAGCGCATCGAGGTCGAGGACGTGGCGGTCGGCCTGGTGCGGTTCGCCTCCGGCGCGCTCGCCGTCCTGCACGCCACCACCGCGGCCTATCCGGGTCTGAGCGCGCGGCTGCAGGTGCACGGCGACCGCGGCTCGGCGGTCATCGACAACGACGAGCTGGCGTACTTCCACGCCACCCCGGCCGACCCCACTGCGGCCGCCCCCACTGCGGCCGACCCCACCCCGGCCGGCTCCGCGGCGGCCGGCACCGCGAGCCGCGACCCGGGGCGGCTCTCCGGCGCGCACCGCCGGCAGTACCTGAACTTCCTCGGCGCCCTGGCCGGCACCGAGGACCTCCGGGTGGGCCTGGAGACGAACCGGCCGGCGATCGCGGTCATCACCGGCGCCTACGAGTCGGCCCGCACCGGCCGGCCGGTGGTGCTGGACTGAACCGGACCCGCGGGCCCGCGCTCGCGGCCGAGGCGTTCGGGTGGGCACCGGCCGCCCCCGCTGGCAGGATCGACCCATGACCGCAGCCCGCGCCGGTGGCCCCGACCGGGTCCTCACCGAGGACGAGGTGACCGAGTTCGTCGTCACCCAGCTCAGCACCCTGGCGGCCGACGGCCGCAGCGTCTGCGTGCTCGTCCCCGACGGCACCCGCACCTGTCCGTTGCCGCTGCTGATCCGGGCGGTGCACCGGGCGCTGCACGGCCGGGTGTCACGGCTGACCATCCTGATCGCCCTCGGCACCCACGGCGCCATGTCCGACGAGGCCCTGATCCGCCACCTCGGTATCCCGCCCGGCGGCTATCCCGGGACCGAGGTGCTCAACCACGAGTGGTGGAAACCGGAGACGTTCGCCGACCTCGGCACCATCCCGGCCGCGCGGATCGAGGAACTCTCCGACGGGCGGATGAGCGGCGACGTCGAGGTGCTGCTCAACCGGGCGGTCGCCGAGCACGACATCGCGCTGGTGGTGGGCCCGGTGCTGCCGCACGAGGTGGTCGGCATGTCGGGCGGCAACAAGTACTTCTTCCCCGGCGTCGGCGGCCAGAAGATCATCGACGTGTCGCACTGGCTGGGCGCGTTGATCACCTCGGCGGAGATCATCGGCACCACCGGCCTCACCCCCGTGCGGGCGCTGATCAACGACGGGGCGGCGCTGATCCCGGCCGAGAAGTACGCGTTCTCGGTGGTCACCGCGGAGACCGAGGGGGCCGCCCCGGACAGCGACAAGAGCCCGGCCCTGCACTCCATCTCGTTCGGTGACTGCATCGAGTCGTGGGCGAGCGCCGCCGAGATCAGCGCGGCCACCCACGTCACCTACCTCGACCGGCCGGTCCGCCGGGTCCTGTCGCTGATCCCGGCGATGTACGACGAGATCTGGACCGGCGCGAAGGGCTTCTACAAGGTCGAGCCGGTCGTCGCCGACGGGGGCGAGGTGATCCTCTACGCCCCGCACATCACCGAGATAGCCACCAGCCACCCGCAGATCCACGAGATCGGCTACCACTGCCGCGACTACTTCGTGCAGCAGTGGGACCGGTTCGCCGGCATCCACTGGGGCGTCCTGGCGCACTCCACCCACCTGCGCGGGGCCGGCACGTACGACGCGGCCACCGGGGCCGAACGGCTGCGGGTCGACGTCACGCTCGCCACCGGCATCCCCGAGGACGTGTGCCGCGCGGTCAACCTGGGCTACCGGGATCCGGCCACTGTCGATCCGGCCGACTTCGCCGCCGACCCGGACACCCTGGTGGTGCCACGAGCCGGCGAGGTGCTCTTCCGGCTGCGCTGACCGACCGGTCACCACCAGTCGTACGGGCGGAACCGGCGGCCGCCCGTCGACGCGAACATCGGCGCACGGCCCAGGTCAGGAACCGACCCGTGACACAGAAGTTGAATTCGTCATCATCAATTCGGAGTTGACATTGCCGAGCGCCGGCCGCGCGCTTTGAAGTGACAACGAACCGACAACGGTTTCGACCCCCGAAGCTGGACACACCGGACCGAAGGACTTCTTCCGGCGCCTCCCGCACCGCCCAGCCGGTGCGATCGCAGACGGGGCTCGCAGGTGCTGGAAGGCATCGTCGCGGTCGACTGTCCCAGAGGGTGCTGATCGGCCGGTTCAGCGGTGCGGAGCGCGGGACCTTCCGCCGAGCAGGTCGCGGCGGGCGTCGCCGGAGGTGGCGGTCAGGGTCCAGCCCTTGACCGAGGAGACCAGCCGTACCTCATCGATCTTGATGGTCTGATCCGCCGGGCACGGCTGGCCCGGCGCCGGCGGCACCGACGTGCCGGAGATGCCGGCGTAGGCGCCGGTGATCCGGAAGCTGAGGCCGCCGTAACCGTCCCGGGCCACCCCGGCGGTCAGCTCGAACCGGCCGAAATCGTGGTGATGCACCACCCGGAGCCGGCGCTCGCCGCAGGCCACCGCATAGTTGTCGGCGGTCCAGAAGTCCTGACTGAAGGCCAGCCCGCCGGCCCGCTCGGCGAGGGTCGCGCTCGTCCAGCCGAACGCCTTGCGCACGTCGGCCCCGGCCACCGTGCCGGTCTGCGCGACGGGGTCGTACTTCACCGCCGCGGCGGCCGGGGCGGCGGTCAGCACCACTCCGGCGGCGACGAGCATGGCAAGGCAGCGCGAATACATCTTCCAGCCCCCGGGATAGTCGCTGTTCTGTTCCCCCCTGCCAAACGATCTTGACCCGGGTACGGTGCGCGCCCGCTCAGGCCGGGGCCGGCGACCCGGCGCGGTCCGGGCCGCCGCGAGTCCGCCCGGAAAGTCGGGCCGGGTCAGGCCGGTCAGTCGTTCCGCCGGCCGGCCGCGCACACCTTGCGCGCCGGAGAGTGGTTTTCCGCTTCGCTGGGTAGGTTCTGCGGGGTGAGTGGCTACGGGTGGCAGATCGTCCTGGTCGTGGTTCTGGTGCTCGCCAACGCGGCCTTCGCCGGCAGCGAGATGGCGCTCATCTCGCTGCGGGACAGCCAGTTGCAACGTCTCGAGCAACGCTCGCGCACCGGCCGCACCCTGGCCCGGCTGGCCCGCGACCCGAACCGGTTCCTCGCCACCATCCAGATCGGCATCACCATGGCCGGCTTCCTGGCGTCGGCGGCTGCCGCCGTGTCCCTGGCCCGGCCCCTGGTGAAACCGCTCGGCTTCCTCGGCACCGCCGCCGAGCCGGCCTCGATCGTGCTGGTCACCATCGTGCTGACGTTCTTCACCCTGGTGGTCGGCGAGCTCGCGCCGAAACGCATCGCGATGCAACGCGCCGAGGGCTGGGCGATGCTCGTGGCCCGGCCGCTGGACATGCTGGCGACTCTCTCCCGCCCGGTGGTCTGGCTTCTGGGCAAGGCAACAGATCTTGTCGTACGCCTTTTCGGCGGTGACCCGAACGCCGCCCGCGAGGAGGTGACGACCGAGGAGATCCGCGACCTGGTGACCCAGCAGCAGGAGTTCAGCCCCGAGCAGCGAACCATCATCAGCGGTGCGTTCGAGATCGCCGACCGGGTGCTCCGCGAGATCCTCGTCCCCCGCCGCGACGTGATCGTGGTCGGCGCCGACCTGCCCGCCCACGAGGCCCTGTCCATCCTGGTCGAAGGCAGCCACTCGCGGGCCCCGGTGGTCGGCCGGATGGGCCTGGACGACGTGCTGGGCATCGTGCACCTGCGCGACCTGATCGGCGCCGACGGCCCGACCCGCGGCCACATGCTGCCCCCGCTGTTCCTGCCCGACAGCCTGAAGGTCGCCGACGCGATGCGCCAGATGCGGACCCAGCGCCGCCAGCTGGCCCTGGTCGTCGACGAGCGGGGCGCCATCGCCGGCATCGTGACCATGGAGGACCTGGTCGAAGAGGTGGTCGGCGAGATCTACGACGAGACCGACCGCGACGTCCAGTCGGTGATCCACGAGCCCGACGGTGCCATGCTGCTGCCCGGCACCTTCCCGGTCCACGACCTGCCCGACATCGGCGTCGACAACGAGAGCCTGACCGGCGATTGGACCACCGTGGCCGGCCTGTTGCTGGCCCGCCTCGGCCACATCCCCACCGAACCCGGCGAGGTCGTCGCCGTCGACAGCCACAGCGCCGAAGTGACCGAAGTGACCGGCCGGGCCATCACCCAGATCCGCCTGCGTCCCACCACACCCCCCGACCCGGACGCCACCGACGGGTGACCCGCCCGGTCACGGAAAAGGCCCCACCCCCGAGCCGGCGCGTCGGGCCGGCGACAAAGGCGGTTCAGACCTGGTAGACGGCTACGGTGGCCTGCAGTTCGGCGGCGGTGCCGGCCAGTTCGGCGGCGGTCTGCTGGGTTTCGGTGGCGCCCTCGGTGACCTGGCGGGAGGCGTCGGCGACGCCGGCGATGGTGTCGGCGATGCTGGCCGAGCCGTCGGCGGCCAGCATGACGCTGCGGGAGATCTCGGCGGTGGTGGCGGTCTGCTCCTCGACGGCGGCGGCGATCGTGGTGGTGTAGTCGTTGATCGTGGCGATCACTTCGCTGATCTCGTGGATCGCGATCACCGCGGCGCTGCTCTCGCCCTGGATGGCGGACACCTGTTCGGTGATCTGCTGGGTGGCCCGCGCGGTCTCCTGGGCGAGGTCCTTGACCTCGGAGGCGACCACCGCGAAGCCCTTGCCGGCGTCACCGGCTCGGGCCGCCTCGATGGTGGCGTTCAGGGCCAGCAGGTTGGTCTGCTCGGCGATCGCGGTGATCAGGGCGACCACCGAGCCGATCTGGGCCGAGGCCTCGCCGAGCCGGCCGACGCTGGCGTTCGTCGTCTCGGCCGCCCGGGCGGCGCCGGCCGCGACGCCGGCCGCCTCGTTGGCGTTGTCGGAGATCTCCCGGATCGAGATGCCCATCTCGTCGGCGCCGGCCGCGACCGTGCCGACGCTGCGCGACACCTGACCGGCCGCTTCGGACACCGTGCTGACCTGGGCCGAGGTTTCCTCGGCGGAGGCCGAGAGTTCCAGTGACACGGCCGACAGCTCCTCGGACGCCGAGGCCAGCAGGGTCGAGCTGGTGTTGATCCGGCCGACCATGCCGGCCATCGCGGCGGCGGTCTCGTTGAGTGTCGCCGACATGACGCCGACCTCGTCGGCGCTGTCCACTTGCACCCGCGCGGTCAGGTCACCCTGGGCGATGCGGCCGAGCGCGGTGACGCACCGCGACAGCGGCCGGACGATCAGGCGGGCGGTGCCGGCCGCCAGTGCCAGGCCGAGCACGGCGCCGAGGACGAGCAGCGCGATGACCCACCACTTGGTGGATTGGTAACGGGATTCGGCGGTGGCCTTCTCGGCCGCACCGGCCTGCACGGTGAGGTCGGCGAGGCTGGTCAGGTCGGCCCGGAGCGCTTTCATGACGGTGGCCAGGTCGCCGTCGCGGAGCGTCGTCAGCTCGGCCCGCCGGCCCGCCGCCGCGATGGGGAGCAACTTGCTTGCCGTCAGGTCGGCGTACTGGGTCCAGCTTGTCCGGAACGAGGTGAGGGCCGCTTCGGCCTCGGTTCCGATCGGGAACTGCTGGTAGGCCGTTGCGTATCCGGCGACCTGGCCTTCGGCGGTGGTGATCGACGACTGGGCGGTGGTGCGGCCGGCCGCGTCGTCGGCGAGCAGGTAGGCGTCCATGGCGAGCCAGGTGCGGTTGACCGCGGCCCGCAGGTTGCCGACGGTGTTGAGCTCCTGGTTCATCTGGAAGCCGATGCCGACCTGCGCGTTGGTCGCGGACAGCCGGTTCAGCGCGTACAGCCCGTTGCCGATCCCGAACAGCGCCACGATCCCGACCGCAGCCATGATCTTGGTGCCGACCCGTCGGTCGGCGAGCATTCGCCGCCCTCGCTCACCCATCGGCCCAGCGTGCGGCCGATGGTGAGAAATCGGGACCTGTCTAGAACAGCATCGAATCAAGGCAGTTGCGCACCGCGTCGACCGAACGGCCGGAACAAATTGGACGCGAGTGCGGATGCACGTGCATATGCGCGTGTGCGAGCATGACGGAGGGATGCATCAGGCATCTCGACAAGGAGGATCCGGACGTGGACGAGCCACTGCGGAACGTGTGGGTCTTCGCCGAGTCCGACTACCAGTTCGGCGTCGGCCCGCTCCACATGATCGTCGATCAGGTCGACTGGTCCCGGCCGCGCACGCACGAGGGCCAGATCTGGATCGACGTGCACGGCACCGAGGTGAGCGAGGACGGCCGGGTCATCGGCCCGCGCCAGACCGCGGTGCGAGCCGGCCGGTTGCGCGGCTAGTTGCTGTAGATCCGGGTCGCGTCGAGCAGGACCACCGTGCGTCGCTGCTCGACCATGACCCGGTCGTACTCGTCCCAGTCGTCGTGGGACCCGCCGGCCGCGGTGAAGACCTCGCGCAGCAGCAGGCGCAGGCGCTCGGCGTCGAAGCCGTCGGCCGGATCGTCCGGCCCGATCAGCCGGGCGGTGCCCTCGATCGCCGCCCACTCCCAGCCGGAGCGCACCGCGACCGTCACCTGCGGACGCGCTCGCAGGTTGGCCAGCTTCACCCGGCCGTAGGTCACGAACCCCAGAAGACGATCGCTGGTGTACGGGTCGGCCAGCACCCCCGCGTTGACCAGGGATGCCTGGATCGTGTCGTCCGCGCGCAGGGTCGAGACGACGACCAGGCCCTGCTCCTTGGCCGCCAGTTCGGCGAACCGGTCGAGCGTCGCTGTACTCACCCCCGCAGCCTACCGGCGTGCCCGGCCGGCTCGGCTAGACCGAGGCCGTCTCCAGTGGCGCCGGGGCGGCCCGGGAGCGGTCGGGCGGGCGGTGCCACTGGACCCGCCAGCCGGGGCGCAGCACCGCCACCAGGTAGGCGAAGCTGCAGCACCACAGCGACGTGGTCAGGCCGGCCGCGGACAGCATCGCGGCCCCGGCCAGGCCCCCGAACGGGATGCCGGACCAGGCCCAGGCGGTGATCAGCGTGTTCACCCGGCCGTGCAGGGCGACCGGGACACGTTCGTACGTCAAGGCGCTGATGATGGGGTTGACCAGGCCGGAGCCGAGGCCGGCGACGGCGAAGACGGCGAGCACCACCGGCGCGGGCGCCCCGCAGGCCAGGACGACCAGGCGGGAGACGCCGCTGATGGTGAACCCGATGAGGTAGGTGTGCCGGCGCGGCAGCTTGTTGCCGATCCACGCCGCCAGCAGCGCGGTGCCGACCGACGCGGTGGCGAACGCGCTGATCGCCAGGCCGACCAGTTCCGCCCCGAGGCCGTGGTCGCGGGCCCACACCGGCAGCAGCACCGTCAGGAACGCCTGGTCGATGAAGTTGCTGGCGACGATCATCGCGACGATGGCTCGCAGCGAGGTGTCGGAATGCAGGAAGGCGGCGCCCTCGCGCAGCTGCTTGACATAGCCGCCGTCGGCGATCTGCCGGCGGCGGTGCGCGGTGATGCCGAGGCCGGTGAGCGACGCCAGCGCGAACAGGACGGCGGCCAGCCGCAGCGCGCCGTGCACGCCCTGGGTGGCGATGAGCAGGCCGCCGAGGGCCGGTCCGGCGGCGGTGGCGGCCCGCTCGACGGCGGTGGTGATGCCGGTGCCGCGTTCCAGCGGCTGGCCGGCGGCGCGGGTGGCGGCCGGGACGAGGACGGCCTTGGCCGCGTTGGCCGGGCCGTCGGCCGCCCCGACCACCATCGCGATCGCGGCCACCAGCCACAACGGCGGGGTGCCGGACATGGCGAGGGCGGCGACCGCGATCGCCGACACGAAGTCGCCGGCGGCGCTGACGTGGCGGGCGCTGACCCGGTCGAGCAGCGGCCCGCTCAGCGCCTGCACGATGACGAACGGTACGACCTGGCAGGTGGCGATAAGGCCGGTCTGGGTGGGGCTGCCGGTCGAGGTGAGGACCAGCCAGGGCAGGGTGACCAGCAGAATCCGGTTGGCGGTGAGGGCGCTTCCCTGGGCGAGTAGCAAACCGGTCAGCGGCCCGAACATCCGGGCAGGGGACATCACGGTCACCGAACCTCCTCGGGGGTGACGAATGTCTGTCGAGAATTCGGTGTAACGCCCCGTCACTCAACCGTGGTTAGACAGGTTGGCAGATTTCACTCGATCGGGTGGCTCCGTAAGCGTTTTAGCCGAGCCGGAGATCGACAAGCGGTTATAGATCCACTACTCAAAGTAATGTCCGCTCGGTTGCCCGGAAGGTGCCCCAGCGGTCGGCAAAAGTTGCACTCAGTCGATGCGCCGGCGGGCCGATTCAATCATCGTGGCCGAGGGGAAACGGCCCGCGACGATCGAGGGGGATGCGTGCGCACGGTTTCGTGGTGGAACGAGTTCGAGCAGAACTGCGAGCGGTTCGACGCCGCGTCGGTGGCCGAGGCCCTCGCCGACGTGATCATCCCGCGGATCCCGTCGCTGCTGCTGCGCCGCGAGGCCCAGACCGCCGCCGACACCCTGCTCCGGCACCTCAACCGGCCGGCGAGCCCGGCCGCGGCCGAGGCGGCCGCCCTGGCCACGGTGCGACTGGCGGCCACGGTCGCGCGGCTCGACGAACGCGCGCTGGGCAACGATGCCGGCACCACCGAGGTGTCCGCGCTGTGCCACGTCATGCAGGGCGAATATGCCCTCGCCGCGGTCACGATCGCGCCGATCACCGGCACCGCGCCGCTGCTCAAGGCGTTCGTGTCGGCGCTGCGCCTGGACTCCTTCGGGGCCGACCTGGCCCTGCGCCTGCTCACCGGTGGCAACCCGCCCGCCGTCGCGGTGCGGGCGGGCGAGAAGCTCGGCCGCTACAACTGGTGGCCGGCCTGGCTGCGGGAGATCGTCACCGAGCGGGTGCTGGCCGGCACCCTGTGCGGCGACACCATCGCCGCCCTCAAGCAGTGCGCCTTCGCCGGCCTGACCCCGACCCAGGCCCGGATGGCCAAGCGCCTGTTCGCCGCCGAGCCGACTCTGGTCGAGACGACCGCGTCGCGCCTCGAGTCGCTGGGCGAGCACCCGGCCGCCGCCCTGCTGCGCCGGGGC
Organism: Paractinoplanes ferrugineus; assembly: GCF_016862195.1. Lineage (GTDB taxonomy): Bacteria > Actinomycetota > Actinomycetes > Mycobacteriales > Micromonosporaceae > Actinoplanes > Actinoplanes ferrugineus. The sequence continues at coordinate 173,720 of NZ_BOMM01000016.1, forward strand.
GACGTCCGCACGGTGGCCTTCGCCGCCCGCCTCATCCCGGTCTAGCCCCGGCCAGCGCCTTGATCAGGGGCAGGAAGACGTCGTCGAGGATCTCGGCGAACAGCTTCTCGGTGTCCACCTCGTCGATCGACGACCACGCCCGCGCGCTGCGCAGGGCCTCGTAGCGGAGCAGGTCCAGGGGCAGGTTGACGACCCGGTCGGGCAGATCGGCGTGGGTCAGCTCGCCCCTGGCCACGGCGTTGTGCAGGATCTCGGCCAGGAAGCCGGGCAGCGTCGAGAAGAGCACCGCGACCCCGATCGCAGCAGGTGGGCGGCTCGTTCGGCACCGCGATCCTGGCCGTGGTGCTCCAGCGCGGGCTGGTCACGCACGCCGCCGCCCCGGCGACGGCCTTCGACCACGCGTTCCGGTGGGCGGTGGTGCTGACGCTGCCGGCGCTGGTCGCGGCGTTCTTCGTGCCGGGCCGGCGACCCGCCGCCGTCGACGCCGGGTCAGGCTCGGGCACCCCCGTCCACGCGTAGGACGACCCCGTTGACGAACGACGCGCGCTCGCTCAGCAACCACAGGGCGGCCTCGGCGATCTCCGCCGGCTCGGCCTGCCGCCCGAGCGGCGTCGCCGCGATCAGGCGCTGCACCAGTCCGGGCGAGGCGGCGGCCCACTCCTCGATCATTTCGGTCCGGGTATTGCCCGGCGCGACGGCGTTGACCCGGATGTTCTCCGGCCCGTACGTGATGGCGGCCGACTCGGTGAGGCTGTTGACCGCCCGCTTCATCGCCCCGTAGGCCGGCAGCACCGGGTTGCCGGTCAGGCTCCCGACGCTGGAGTTGTTGACGATCGCCCCCGAGCCGGCGGTCGCCCGGATCGCCGCCACCTCGGCCGCCATCGCCGCCCACACCCCCCGCAGATTCACCTCGTAGAGCAGGTCGAAGTCGGCCCGGGTGACCTGGTCGACGGGGGCGGGCGGGGTGTTGGTGCCGCCGTTGTTGAACGCCACGTCGAGCCGCCCGAACCGCCGCACCGTCCGGTCGACGGCGGCCCGCACGCTGTCCGGATCACCGAGATCGCAGACCACGTAGCCGGCCTCGCCACCGGCCGCCCGGATCTGTTCGGTGACCGCCTCGAGCTGATCCTCGGTGCGCGCGGCCAGCATCACCCGAGCACCCTGGCGGGCGAACAGCCGAGCCGACGCGGCCCCGATCCCCCGGCCCGCCCCGCTGACGAAGGCGACCTTGTCCGCAAGCTGCAATGTCATAGGAAAATCCTGCTCAGGGCGGCGCCGGCCAACCAGGTACCGGCGGTCCCTGGCTGAGCGAGCACCGGGCGGGCAGACTCGACACGTGGACCGACGGGAACTGGCCGACTTCCTGCGCAGCCGGCGCGAGCGCAGCACACCCGCCGCGGCCGGCCTGCCGGCGGGACGCCGCCGCCGCACCCCGGGCCTGCGCCGCGAGGAGGTGGCGCAGCTGGCGTTCATCTCGACGGAGTACTACGCCCGGCTCGAGCAGGCCCGCGCCCCACGCCCGTCCCGCGAGGTCCTCGCCGGTCTGGCCCGCGCGCTGCGCCTGACCGACGCCGAACGCGATCACCTGCACCACCTGGCCGGCGAGCCACCGGCCCCGGCCGCCGGCCCGTCCCGCCTCGTCCGGCCGAGCATCCTCGACCTGATCACCCGGCTGCCCCAGGCCGCCGCCACGGTGATCTCGGCGAGCTTCGAGGTGATCGCCTGGAACGACCTGGCCGCCGCCCTGATGGAGGACTTCGCCGCCGTCCCCCGCCGGGAGCGCAACCTCGTCCGGCGCGCCTTCCTCGGCCCCGACCTCTACGGCGTGTCCGACGCCGACCACTTCGCCCGCACCGCCGCCCACCGCCTGCGGGCCACCGCCGCCCGCTACCCCGCCGACCCCGAGCTGGCCGACCTGATCGGCGAACTGCTCGCCGGCAGCGAACTCTTCCGCACCCTCTGGGCCTCGCACGACGTCACCGACTCGTTCGTCCTGACCAAGACCTTCCACCACCCGCTGGCCGGCCCCATCACGCTGAACTGCGACGTGCTCGACATCGCCGACCGCGACCAGCGCCTGGTCATCTACACGGCCACGCCCGGCTCCCCGTCCGCCGAGGCCCTGCACCTGCTGTCAGCGCTCGGCACCCAGCCTCCCCCGTCCCCCGCCCCGTCCCCGGCCGCTCCCCCGGCCCCGGCTCCCCCGGCCCCGGCCTTGGCGCGGATCGGCCGGTAGGGCGTGCGGGTGCTCGGGGTGGACGCGTGCAAAAGAGGCTGGGTCGGCGTGGTCCTCGACAACGGCGAGGTGACCGTGCGCATCGCCGGCTCGGTCGCGGCCCTGGTCGCCGACGCCGGCCCGCTCACGGTGCTCGGCATCGACATCCCGATCGGCCTGCCCGACACCGGACGCCGCACGGCCGACGTGCTGGCCCACCGGCAGGCCGGCCCGCGCCGCTCGTCGGTGTTCATGACCCCGGTGCGCGCGGCCCTGCACGCCGACACCCACGCCGCCGCCGTCGAGGTGAACCGGCGAGAGGCCGGCGAGGGGATCTCCGCCCAGGTGTACGGCCTGCGCACGAAGATCCTGGAAGTGGACCACTGGCTCCGGCAGACCCGACCACCGGGTGGTGGAAGTGCACCCGGAACTGTCCTTCGCCGCCCTCGCCGGCGCCCCCCTGCCCGACTCGAAGCGCACCTGGTCCGGCGTCCACCACCGCCGCCGCCTGCTCGCCGAGGCCGGCATCCACCTCCCCGACGACCTGGGCACCCCGGGCCGCCAAGCCGCCGTCGACGACATCCTCGACGCCGCCGCCGCGGCCTGGAGCGCGCTTCGCGTCGCCAACGGCACAGCCACCTCCCTTCCCTGCCCACCCGAAGCCCACGCCGACGGCTGGCCCGCCGCCATCTGGACCTGACCCGGGCCCGCGGCTCGTGAAGCTCCCGGCTGGTGGGAGCCGTGACCAGCATGCGGGAGCGGCGCCCGCCTGACTGGAGCACCCCCGAGGAGCGGCCTCAACCCCCGCGTCGCCGCCGAGTTCCTGGAAGGAGCCGTGGTGCAGGCAGGAGGTGGCGACGGCGCTCTGTCTGGACGCCTCCCGGACCTGGCGGGCGGCGGCCCTTCCCGGCCAGGCGCTGACGGCGCGGGCGGCAAGGGCGGCGACGTTGCTGTCGGTGTCGGCCCGCGACGCCGGGCGCCGGGTACGCGGAGATCAGGTCAGGTCGGGGCGCTGCCAGGGTTCGCCCAGGACGTGGTGGTTCAGGAAGGCGACCACGGTGGCGTACCAGACTCTGGCGTTTCCGGGTTTGAGGATCCAATGGTTCTCGTCGGGGAAGTAGAGGAACTTGTGCGGGCCGGAGCCGTCGTCGGCCTGCTGCCGGGAGGCCAGGTCCCACCAGAGGCGCAGGCCCTCGCCGATCGGGACGCGGTAGTCCTTGTCGCCGTGGATGACCAGCATCGGGGTGGTGATGTCGTCGGCGAAGCGGTGCGGGGAGTTGGCGTGGCGGCGGTCGGGGGTCAGTTCGCGCGCCCAGTAGAAGGCGGCGTCCGTGGTGGACCACATCTGGTCCATCGCCCAGATCGAGGCGTGGGTGACGATCGCCTTGAAGCGGTCGGTGTGCCCGGCCACCCAGTTCGCCATGTAGCCGCCGAACGAGCCGCCCATCGCGGCGGTGCGGTCGGCGTCGATGTCGGGGCGCTGCTCGGCGGCGTCGGTCAGGGCCATCAGGTCGGTGTAGGGGGCGTTGCCCCAGTCGCCCCAGCCGCGCTTGACGAAGTCGTAGCCGTAGCCGGTGGACAGCGCCGGGTCGGGCATCAGCACGGCGTAGCCGCGGGCGGTGAGGATCCACGGGTTCCAGCGCCAGTGCCACATGTTCCAGGAGCCGAGCGGTCCACCGTGGATGTAGACCACGAGGGGGGCGGGCTCGCCGCCGGGCGGCAACGCGAGCCAGGCGCGCAGCGGGCTGCCGTCGGCGGCGGTCGCGGTGACCTCGGTCAGAGTTCCGGGGATCTGTACGGCCGGGGCCGGGCCCGGAAGCGGCTCGAACCCGCCGCGGCCGGTGGCCGGGACGCGCACCGGGGCGGGCGGGCTGTCGATCGTGCTGCGCAGGGCGTAGACCCACTGCCCGTCGGGGGCGACCCGGATGTCGCTGTAGGCCCCGTCGTCGCCGGTCAGCCGGGTGACCTCGCCGCTCACCGCGTCGACCCGCCACAGCGGCGCCCGGCCCTGATGGTCGGCGGTGAAGACGAGGGCGGTGCCGTCGGGGGTCCACCGGGCGGCGGACGGCCACCGGTCGGCGCCCTCGGTCAGGGCGCGGGCCGGTCCGCCGGCGAGCGGGATCAGCGCCAGCCGGACGTCGCCGGGGTCGTCGAGCGAGGACCGCCGGCGCATGCTCACCGCGACCTGGCGGCCGTCCGGGGAGATCAGCGGTGAGCCGTAGTCGTGGTCGGCGTCGTCGGCGAGCACCCGCCGTTCCCCCGAGGCGACGTCGACGGCGACGAGGGTGGGCCGTTCCGACCCGCCGCGCTCGGCCACCGACCAGGTCGTGACCACGGTGCGGCCGTCGGGCGCGATGTCCCACTCGGGCTCGACGGTGAGGGCCCGCCCGACGTGGCCGGTGATGTCCCGCAGGACCAGGCCGGCCTCCTCGGCGGGGTCGGCGGCCGGGTCGAGGGTGCCGGCGAGCAGGCGGGTGTGGTCGGGCCCGAGGTCGTGGTCCCAGTAGCGGACCGGGTAGGAGTCGTGCAGGATCGCCGAGACGCCCGCCTCCTTGCGCTGTCCGCGGGCCGCGCGGTCGGCCTCCGGGTCGGCCGACCCGGCGAGCAGCGCCGACCCGGCGACGATCGTGCCGGTCGCACTGATCGCCACGCCGTGCACACCGCCGGGCAGCTTGGCCAGCACCCGGGCGTCGCCGCCGCCGGCCGGCAGCAGCCAGAGCGCCGGTGTCTCGTCGTCCTCGTCGTCGCCGGGCACCGGGCGGGCCGAGGTGAACAGCAGGTCGCCGGCCGGGGTGAAGGCGGCCGCCGCCTCGCCCCGGACGCCGCGGGTCAGCCGCCGCGCCGGGCGTGCACCGGCCGGATCGACCTCCCACAGGGCGGTCGCGTAGCGGGCGTTCTCCCGGTCGGGCGTGCCCACGCCGACGATCAGGCGCCGGCCGTCCGGTGACAGCCACAGCCCGGCCGGCCGGGGGAGGCGGACGAACGCGTCGAGATCGAGGAAGGGGTCGCCGCTCATCGGCCTTTTCTACCACCGGACGCGGCAGATTTTCGCCCCGCCCGGTGGCGGCCGGGGACCGTCGACGGCGTTTGAGTGACGCGCCGCGGGGGATCAGGACGGCATGACGTCGACGATCACCCCGTACGAGGACGGCCCGCTGATCATCCGCGGGGATTTCGAGCTGCGCGGACCGGACGGCGAGCTGATCGAGCCGGGCCGGGCCACGGTCGCGCTGTGCCGGTGCGGCCGGTCGGCGGTCAAACCGTTCTGCGACGGCACCCACAAGGTCGCCAAGTTCAAGGCGGGCACCGGCCGGGACACCCCGGCCCCGCGCTGATCAGGGCGTTTACCGAGCTCGTACGCGGGAAGCCGGTCGGACATGAAACTTCCCGCGCCCCGCGGCGCCGTCTCGGCCGCGGCGATCGATCTGCTGAGCGGGCGGGACGTGGCCGTCCCCGCCCCGGACAGCGACGAGGACCTCCAGCTGGCGCTGTTCATCTGCTACGAGATGGCCTACCGCGGCTGGGACGGGGTCGACGACGCCTACGAGTGGGATCCGGGCCTGCTGCGGCTGCGCGCCGGGCTGGAGACCCGCTTCGAGGCCGGCCTGCACGAGCTGGTCGGCCCGCCCGCGCCGGTGGAGCCGGCCGACGTGCCCCGGCTGCTGCTCGAGACGGTCGAGGCGGACGACGGGCCGGCGCTGTCGAAGTACCTGCGCGGCCGGGCCACCCACGGGCAGTTCCGGGAGTTCGTCGCCCACCGCTCCGTCTATCACCTGCGGGAGGCCGACCCGCACACCTGGGCGATCCCCCGGCTCAGCGGGCGGCCCAAGGCCGCGCTCATCGAGATCCAGCTGGACGAGTACGGCGGTGGCGTCACCGACCGGATGCACCAGGAGCTGTTCAAGAAGACGATGCGCTGGTTCGGCCTCGACCTGAGCTACGGCGCGTACGTGGACTCGGTCGGTGCGGCCACCCTGCGGGTCAACAACATCATGTCGTTCTTCGGCCTGCACCGGCGGCGCCGCGGCGCGATCCTCGGCCACCTGGCCGCCTACGAGATGACCTCGTCGCTGCCCAACCGGGCGTACGCCAGCGGGCTGCGCCGGCTCGGCGGTGACGCCGACGCGACCGCGTTCTACGACGAGCACGTCGAGGCCGACTCCGTGCACGAGCAGATCGCCGCGCACGACCTGTGCGGCTCGTTCGCGGCGGCCGAGCCGGAGCTCGCCGGCGACGTGCTGTGGGGCGCCCGGTGCGCCCTCGCCGTCGACAACCTGTGGGCCGGCGCCGTGCTGGCCGCCTGGGCCGACGGCCGGTCGTCGCTGCGCGACTGCTGACGCCCGCCGGGGCAGCTCGGCGCGAGCCGCCGGTCAGCCGTCGATGTCCACCGCGAGAACCTCGGCCCCGGGGACCCGCTCGGCCGGGACGGGCCGGCTCCAGCCGAACACCCCGCGCAGGTCGGTCGCGACCGCGTTGGCGGGCCGCCGGTCGACCTGCGCGTGGGTGGCCGCAGTGCCGGTCGTGAACCGGTGGCCGGTCCGCTCGAGCTCGTGCCCGACCCGGCGAAGGGCCTCGTCGACCCGGGTGCTCCGGCCGGCCTCAGCGGAGCTCCACCACCGACGGATCGTCGCTGGCCAGCTCGGCGTGCACGACGCCGAGCCGGTCCACGTCGAGGTGGATCTCGCAGTCCGCCGGATCGGTCTCCGGCAGCCCCAGCACCGAGACCGGGAGGACGGCCGGCCGGGCCGGTGGCTCCGGGGTCACCCGCGGGCCGCCTCGTAGGCGAACCCGACCCGGTAGAGCAGTTCCTCGGCGTACCGGGGCCCGACGATCTGCAGCCCGACCGGCATGTCGGCGGCGCCGGTGCCGCAGGGAACGGTGAGCGACGGGTGGCCGGTGAGGTCGGTGGGGCTGGTGTTGGCGGTGGACTTGTGGACCCGGCCGTCGATGAACTCGGCCGCCTCGTGCGGCGAGGTGAGCAGCGGGTGGGCCACCTCGGGGGTGGTCGGCATGATCAGCACGTCGACGTCGGCGAGGGCCGCGTTCACCTGCCGGCGCAGTTCGAGGCGCAGGTTGTGGGCCTTGACGTAGGGCAGCAGCCCGTAGTGCTTCCGCACGTGCTCCACGGTGAGCAGCATCGACTTGAACATGGGCGGCAGGTGGTCGCCGCCGAGCGCGGACTGGGCCACGTTCGTCGCGACCGCCTGCGGGTCGATCCGGCCGAGGTGGCCGAACGAGCCGGTGCCGAAGCTGGTGATCATCGCGTGCGCGCCGGCGGCCAGGCCGGCGCTGCCGATCGCCCAGCCGTTGACCCAGAGCGGCACCGAGACCGTCGACACGGTGGCGCCGAGCTGCTGGAGCACCTTGGCGGCGGCCTCGAACGCGGCGATCACGTCGGGCGACGCGCCGACCGGTTCGAGGCCCTCGGTCAGGATGCCGACCCTGAGTCCCGGTACGCCCTTGCCCTCGGCGCCCAGGTAGCCGAACGAGTCCGGCATGTCGGTGGTCCACTGCGGGTCGCGCCAGTCGGGCCCGGCGATCACCTCCAGCATCAGCGCGTTGTCCCGGACCGTCCTCGTCATCGGGCCGATGTGGTCGATGGTGTGGTTCATGTAGGACATGCCGTACGACGGGACCAGGCCGTGGGTGGCCTTCATGCCGACCAGGCCGCACCAGGCGGCCGGGATCCGCACGCTGCCGCCCTCGTCGGCACCGAGGGCCAGGTCGACCTCGCCGGCCGCGACGGCCGAACCGGAGCCGGAGGACGAGCCGCCGGTGGAGCGGGTCGGGTCCAGGGGGTTGCGGGCCGCCCCGAACGCGGACCCCTCCCCCAGGCCGGCCCCGAGATCCTCCAGGTTGGTCTTGCCGGTGATGATCGCGCCCGCGTCGAGCAGCCGTTCGACGACCACCGCGTCCTCGGTCGGCACCAGCACCGGGGTGCGGCGGCCGCCGTTGGTCATCGGTACGCCGGCCACCGCGATGCAGTCCTTGACACCCACGGTCCGGCCGGCGAGCGGGCCCTCGGCGGCTCCCTTGACCTCGCAGCGGCTGATCCAGGAGTTGTACGGGTCGTCGGTGGCGGGCACGACCCGGCGGGTGGGCCACTTCAGCTCGACCGCCGGGGTGGGCAGGTCCTCGACCTTGTCCAGGGCGTCCAGGGCGACGGCGATCTTGTCGGTGTAAGCGGCGAGCTCGGCACCCTTGAGGTCCCAGCCGAGGCTCGTGGCGTACGCCGCCACATCCTCGGCGGCGGGCTTGCGGAGGAATCCGAAGACTCTCATGACGACACCTTTCCGGTGAGCGGGACGGCCACCGGGCCGCCGCCGAAAACGGGTCCGCGGCGCATCAGCGCGGCCGCGGCGAGCATGAGCAGGGCGACGACCGCCAGCCCGGTGAACACCCGGTGCAGGCCGTCGCGGTCGAAGCCGCCGGCGGCCGCGCCGAGCGCGGCCACCCCGACGGCGCTGCCGAACGACCGGGAGAACATCACGCTCGCGGTGAGCGCCCCGCGGTGTTCGTGGCCGGCCGTGGTCTGCACGGCGAGCATCAGCGGCGTGGTGCTCAGGCCGAGGCCGAGGCCGATCACGAAGCAGGCCAGCCCGAGCAGGGCGAGCGGCGTGCCCGGCCGGACCAGGGCCAGCCCGAGCGCACCGAGCACCGCCACCACGACCCCGGCCAGCACCGCGGTGCGGAAACCGAAGCGGAGAAAGGCCTTGGCGGAGTACGCGGCGGCCAGCGGCCAGCCGATCATCAGGGGCGCGATCGCCAGTCCGGAGGCGAGCGCGCCCGCCCCGAGCACGGTCTGCGCGTACAGCGGGACGTACGAGTTGACGCCCATCATGATGGCGCCGAGTCCGATGTTGGCGAGGTTGGAGCCGAGCGCGGTCCGGTCGCGTACCAGCCGGCCGGGCAGCACCGGGTTGGCGGCCCGGCGCTCGACCAGGACGAACAAGCCGAGCACCGCCCCCGCGGCGAGCGCGGCCGGCCACGCCCGGCCCCCGGTGAGCAGGGTCAGGATCGCCAGCGAGCAGCCGGTCGTGAGCAGGGCCGCGCCGGCGTAGTCGACGTCGGTGGCCGGCCGGACCCGCGGCTCGCGCTGCCCGGCCGCGAACACCGTCGCCGCGACCACGCACAGCGGCAGGTTGATCAGGAACACCCAGCGCCAGCCGGCGGTGTCGGCGAGCGCCCCGCCGACGAGCGGCCCGAGCACCGACGAGACGCCCCAGACGCCGGACAGCCAGCCCTGGGCCCGGCCTCGTTCGTGCACGTCGAACCGGTCGCCGATGACGGTCAGCCCGGCCGCCTGCACGGCCCCGGCACCGAGGCCCTGGAGCACCCGCGCCCCGATCAGCGCGGGCATGTCCCAGGCCAGGCCGGCGGCGAGCGAGCCGGCCGCGAAGGCGGTGATGCCCGCCAGCATCACCGGCCGGCGCCCGAGCAGGTCGCACAGCTTGCCCATCAGCGGCGTCGCGGAGGCCTGCGCGAGCAGGTAGACCGAGAACACCCAGGGCAGCCGCTCGATGCCGCCGAGGTCCCCGACGACGGCCGGGGCCGCTGTGGCGACAACCGTGTTGTCCAGGGCGACCAGCCCGGTGGACAGCATCACGGCGAGGAGCATCCGGCCGCGGCCGCTCGGCGCGACCGCACCGTTCACAGGTACGGGGAGAAGACGAGCTGGGGCTCCTCCTCCTTGGTCATCGGGACCTCGTAGAGCGCGTCGAGGCCGGCCCGCAGCGCCGGGTAGACCTTGACGAAGTAGTCGAACTCGTCCGGCGGGACGGTGATGCCGGCCGCTTCGAACAGGACGGACACGGTGGTTTCGGCGTTCATGCGAGGGTCTCCTTCACGAACTCGGACTCGGTGAGGTGGTGGGTGGTGCGCAGCTGGAAGGCGTCCGCCGCGCGCAGCACGGTGGCCTCGTCGAACGGTCGGCCGGCGAGCTGCAGACCGGCCGGCAGGCCGATCGGCGAGCTGCCCATCGGGATCGAGATGGCGGGCAGGCCGAGGGCGTTCCAGTACGGCGTGCAGATCGCGCCGACCTCGTTCTCGAAGAAGTTCATGCCGTCCAGCCGCGGCGCGAAGACGAGCGTGGCCGGGTTGACGATCAGGTCGACCTCGGTCATCAGCTCGGCCATCGCCCGCACCCCGACCCGCCGGACCCGCTGGATCTGCGCGTAGTCGGCGCCGGTGACGAGGGCGCCCTGCCCGACCGCCTTGCGGGTCGGCTTGCCGTAGTCGGTCCACCGCTCGCGCATGTCGCCGCGGTGGTACATGAACGCCTCGGCCAGGAAGCCCGACATGGTGGCGGTGGTGAGCTCGGCGTAGTACGGCAGGGTGACCTCGACGAGGGTGGCGCCCGCGTCGGCCAGCACCCGGACGGCGGCCCGGGCGAGCGCGGCCAGGTCGGGATCGGTGACCGGCAGGTCCAGCATGGACAGGTCGACCCCGATCCGCAGCCCGGACAGGTCGCCGGTCAGCGCGCCCACGTAGTCGTCGACCGGCACGTCCACGCTCGTCGCGTCGCGGTCGTCGTGGCCGGCCAGGACGGCGAGCAGGTGGGCGCAGTCGCGGGCGGAGCGGGTCATCGGTCCGATGTGGTCGTAGGTGTAGCCGAGCGGCACGCAGCCGTACTTCGGGACCCGGCCGAACGTCTGCTTCAGCCCGGAGATGCCGCACCACGCGGCGGGCAGCCGCACGCTGCCGCCGGTGTCGGTGCCGAGGCCGCCGAGGAACAGCCCGGCGGCCACGCCGTTGCCGGTGCCGGAGCTGGACCCGCCGGTCCAGTAGGCCGGGTCGAACGGGTTGCGCGGGGTCGGGAAACCCTTCGACGGATCGGGCTCACCGATGGCGTACTCCATGGTGGTGGCCTTGCCGACGAGGACGCCGCCGGCCGAGCGCAGGCGCGCGACCACCGGTGCGTCGCCCATCTCGCCGAAGGCGGGATCCATGATCAGGCTCTGCGCGGTGGTGCCGGCGCCGTCGGTGGCGATGATGTCCTTGACGCCGAGCGGGATGCCGTGCAGGACCCCCTTGTCGGTGCCGGCGGCCAGTTCGGCGTCGGCCGTGGCGGCCGCCTCGAGGGCGGTCGCGTCCATCCGGGTGAGGTAGGTGCCGAGCTTGCCGTCGAGCTTGTCGGCCCGCGCCAGCACGGCCCGGGTCAGCTCGACCGAGGTGAGGGTGCCGGCGCGCAGGGCCGCCGCGGCGGCGGTGATGGTCAGCGGCAGCGCGTCCGGTGCGGTGGAGATCTCGGGTCGGCTGGTGGTCTCGGTGACGGTCACGGTGGGCCTCCTTCAGGCGCCGGCCGGCACGGCCGGGCGGGCGAGGTGGTGGTCGGTAACGGTCTGGTAGGCCTGCCCGAGGGCGAGGATGGTGCTCTCGTCGTGCGGCCGGCCGACGAACTGCAGGCTGGCCGGCATGCCGTCGGCGGCGAGGCCGGTCGGCACGCACAGGCCCGGGTTGCCGGTGTAGTTGAACGGGATCGAGGTGCGCGTCGCGGAGATCAGCCAGGAGGCACTGTCGCCGGTGGTGGCGATGTCGTCCAGCGCCGGCGCGGTCGACACCGCTCCCGGCGTGACCAGGGCGTCCACCCCGGCCATGGCGGCCTCGAGCTGCCCCTGGGCGATCCGCCGGTAACGCAGGCCGCGCAGGTAGTCGACGGTCTGCACGTACGGGCCGCCGGCCAGCAGACCGGCGCCCATCGCGTCCCGGTTCTCCACGTCGTACACGTGGTGCTGGTGGTAGGACAGGGCCTCGGCGTACATGACGGTCCAGGCGGCCACGTCCCACAGGTCGACGTCGGGCAGTTCCACGTCGACCACCCGCACCCCGGCGCCGGCCAGGTCGGCGAGGGCGGCCTCGTACGAGGTGAGCACCTCGGGCTGGAGCACCGCCTCGAACCAGCCCCGGGCCCGGCCCACCGTCATCCCGGCCACCGGCTGCGCGAGCGCGGCCACGTAGTCGGGCACCGCCCGCCGCGACGAGGTGGGGTCCCGGTCGTCGCGGCCGGCGATGACGCCGAGCATCCGGGCCGCGTCGGCCACCGACCGGGTCATCGGCCCGGCGTGGTCGAGCGTCCAGGACAGGCCCATCACGCCGTGCCGGGGCACCCGCCCGTAGGTCGCCTTGAGCCCGGTGATGCCGCAGTACGCGGCGGGCAGCCGGATCGAGCCGCCGGTGTCGGTGCCGATCGCCAGCGGCACCTCGCCGGCCGCGACCGCCGCCCCGGACCCGGAGGACGAGCCGCCGGTGGTCCGGTCGACGTCCCACGGGTTGTGGCAGCGGCCGAACGTACGGTTCTCGGCGCCGCCGCAGGCGAACTCGAAGGTGTGCAGCTTGGCGAGCAGGATGCCGCCGGCCCCGGTGAGCCGGCCGGTCAGCGCCGCGTCGGTTCCCGGTACGGCGTCCTTGAACAGCGCCGACCCGCCGGTGGTGGTGATCCCCGCGGTGGCGACGATGTCCTTGAGCCCGAACGGGACCCCCTCCAGGGGCCGGGCCGTACCGTCGGTCCAGCGCTTCTCGCTCTGCCGGGCGGCGGCCAGGGCCGGCTCGGCGAGCAGGACGAGCACGGCGTTGAGGTGGGTGTCGACCTCGGCGATCCGGTCGAGGCAGGCCTGGACCGCGTCGACCGGCGAGGCCGTCCGGGCGGCGAACGCGGCGAGCAGCTCGGCGGCGGTGGCGTCGGCGAGGCTCATGACCTGCCTCCGTTCTCGAGCCAGACCAGCGCGCTGTCCGGCTCGGTCGGGTCGAGGAAGGACAGCGGGACCTGGCGCAGCCGCAGCAGGGCGTCGCGCATCCCGGCGTGCAGGGTCAGGGCGGCGGCATAGCGTTCGAGGGTGAAGGTGAGGCCCTGCTCGGCGGCCATCCAGCGGAAGTTGTCGGGATCAGACATGCTCGGCTCCTCAGCTGACCGTGATGGTGGTCAGGTCGGCGAACCAGGACTGGGGCTGCACGAAGCCCTTGACGCTGGGCGCGAGCACGCGCGGGTTCTTGTCGCTGACGATGAACAGCCAGGCCGCGTCCTGCGTGATGACCTTGGACGCCTCGGCGTAGACCTTGGCCCGCGCGGCGTCGTCGAACGTCGCCTTCGCCTTGTCCAGCAGCCCGTCGACCTCTTTGCTCTGGTAGTAGCCGGCGTTGCTGAGGCTGTCCGAGCCGAACCACGAGTACCAGAAGCCCTCCTGCTGCATGGAGAGGCTGATGTTGATCATCTGGGCGCCGCCCGGGATCTTGCGGGCGAAGAAGTCGGTGAGCATCGACGCCCACTCGACCGGCTCGAGCTTGACCGTCACCCCGATCTGCGCCAGGTTCGCCTGCAGCGCCTCGTTCATCGGGGTCGGCAGCATGTTGCCGGAGCCCGAGGTCGGGTAGGACAGGCGCAGCTGGAAGCCGTTCGGGTAACCGGCCTCGGCGAGCAGCTGCTTGGCCTTCGCCGGGTCGTACGAGTAGCGGTCGTTGGCCTTGTCGTAACCGGCGTTACCGCGGGCGGCGGCCTGCAGCTCCGGCTCGGCGGTGCCCTGCAGCACGTTCTTGATCAGCGAGTCCCGGTCGATCGCGTAGTTCAGCGCCTGCCGGACGCGCACGTCCGACAACGGCTTCTGCCGGACGTCCAGGACCCAGGGCCAGACGTGGTCGTACGTGTTGGTCAGCACCTGGAAGCCCGACGAGGTCAGCTGGGGCACGTCGTCCGGGGTCGGCACCTCGATCCAGTTGACCTGGCCGGCGCGCAGCGCGGCGACCCGGGCGGTGGCGTCCGGGATGGGCCGCAGCACCACCTTGGACACCTTGGGCGCGCCGTCCCAGTAGTCCGGGTTCTTGTCCAGCACCAGTTGCTGGCCGCGGGCGAGGCTCTCGAACTTGAACGGCCCGGTGCCGACCGGCTTCTGCGCGAAGCCCTCATTGCCCTCGGCCTTGATCGCGGTCGGGCTGCCGAAGAAGATCGTGGTCAGGTTGGACGGCAGGTAGGCGAGCTTGCCGCCGGTCTCGATCTTGATCTGCATGTCGCCCGCCTTGCTCACCGCCTTGATGCCGGCCAGCGACAGGCCGGCCTGCGCGTTGAGGGCGGGGTAGAAGTCGGGTGAGTCCTTCTTCAGGTAGCGGTTGAAGTTGAAGACCGCGGCGTCGGCGTCCCACGGCGTACCGTCGTGGAACTTGACGCCGGGTCGCAGGTCGAAGGTCCAGGTGGTGCCGGCCGGGTCGACCGCCCACTTCACGGCCAGGCCGGGCAGCACCTTGGGGATCTCGGTGCCCTGCTTGAGGTCGAACTTGGTGAGGCCGTCGTAGAGCTGGTTGGCGACGAAGCGGATGCCCTCGTAACCCTGGCCCTGGGCGAGGCCGGTGTCGGCGTTCGGGATGTCGGAGGCGGTCATCGCGATGATCAGGGTGTCGGCGGAGCCGGAGCCACCGCCGCTCGAGCCACCGCCGCCGGGACTGCAGGCGGCGACGAGTCCGACGGTGGCGGCCAGGGCGACCGCCCGTTTCAGGCCACGGAACATATCGGGGGTTCCTTTCGAGGGCAGGGGGTATCGCCACGCGTCGTCGCGCGCGGATCGGAAGCGGGTGCGGATCAGAAAGCGGGTTCGGTCAGACGGTGGCGGCCATCGCCGCCGGCCGGTCGACGGAGACCAGGTGGCAGGCGCTGTTGTGGCGGTCGCCGACCGTGCGCAGCAACGGCACGGCGGTCCGGCACCGGTCCTCGGCGACCGGGCAGCGGGTGTGGAAGGCGCACCCGGGCGGCGGATCGGCCGGGTTCGGCGGGTCGCCCCGCAGGATGATCCGGGTCCGGCCCTGACCGGGCGAGGCGGAAAGAAGCGTTGTCGCGTACGGGTGGGACGGCGCCGACCACATCGCGTGCGACGGCCCCTCCTCGACCACCTTGCCGAGGTACATCACCACCACCCGGTCGCTGATGTGCTCGACCACCGACAGGTCGTGCGAGATGAACAGGTAGGCGACCCCGAGCTCGCGCTGCAGCTCCGCGAGGAGGTTGAGCACCTGGGCCTGGACCGACTTGTCGAGCGCCGACACCGCCTCGTCGCAGACCACCAGCGACGGTTCGGTGGCCAGCGCCCGGGCGATCGCCGCGCGCTGCAGCTGGCCGCCGCTCATCTCGTGCGGGAACGCCGCGCCGTGCCGCTGGGCCAGGCCGACCCGGTCGAGCAGGCCGTCCACCCGGGCCGCCCACTCCCGTTTCGGGTAGGCGTGCGCGCGCAGGTTGAACTCGATGGACTGCCGGACGGTCAGCCGGGGGTTGAGCGACGTCTGCGGGTTCTGCGGCACCACCTGGAGCTGCTTGCGCAGTTCGCGCAGCTTGCGGCCCCGGACCCGGTGCACGTCCGCGCCGGCGAAGGTGATCGACCCCTCGTCCGGGGTGAGCAGCCGCAGGAGCATCTTGGCGGTGGTCGACTTCCCGCAGCCGGACTCGCCGACCAGGCCCACCGTCTCACCGCGGTGCACCTGCAGGCTCACCCCGTCGACGGCCTTCACCCCGTTGCCGAACGTCTTGCGGATGTCCTGCGCGTCCAGCAGCACCTCGTGCTTGGTCACGACCCCTCCCTCGGGTTCTCATGCTTGGTCACGGGGCCTCCGTCGGGTTCAGCACCGGGCACGCCGCCCGGCGGCCGGGGGCGACCTCGACCAACCGGGGTTCCGCCGTGCGGCACGTGTCGAGGGCGTGCGTGCACCGGTCGGCGAACGCGCAACCGGGGAACTCCTGGCCGGCCACCGGTGGCGAGCCGGCGATGGCGTGCAGTTCGCCCCGCGCGGTCTGCGGGGTGGGCAACGCGTCGAGCAGCGCCTGCGTGTACGGGTGCCGGGGCGTCTTGAGCACGTCGGCGGCCGGGCCGGTCTCGACGATCCGGCCCGCGTACATCACCGCGACCAGGTCGGCGACGTCCGCCGCCACGTGCACGTCGTGGGTGACCATCAGCAGCGCGGTGTTCAACCGGCCCTGGAGCTCGGCGAACAGGTCGAGGATCTGGGCCTGCACGGTGACGTCGAGCGCGGTGGTCGGCTCGTCGGCGATGATCACGTCGGGGTCGCAGCTGATCCCCATCGCGATCACCACACGCTGCCGCATGCCGCCGGACATCTCGTGCGGGAACGAGCGGTAGGCGCGCTCCGGGTCGGGGATGCCGACCGCCCGCAGCAGTTCACGCGTCCGCGCCTGGGCCGCCTTCTTGTCCGGTGCCGCCCGGTGCAGCAGCAGCACCTCGGTGATCTGCGCACCGACCCGGCGCAACGGGTCGAGCGCGGCGGTCGGGTCCTGCGGCACGAGAGCGATCCGGGAGCCGCGCAGAGCCCGTACGTCCGGATCGCTGAGCGCGAGCACCTCCCGGCCGGACAGTTCGACGCGGCCGGTGACCTTCGCCCGCCGGCCGTGCAACCGCATGATCGCGCGGGCCGTCACCGACTTGCCGGAACCGCTCTCGCCCAGCAGCACCAGCGTCTGGCCGGCCCGCACGTGGAACGACACCGACCGGACGGCGTGGACCTGGCCGCCGTGCACCGCGAAGCTCACCGCGAGGTCGTCGACCCGCAACGCCTCGGCGCTCGCCACCCGCGCCGGAATCTCCTGGACCGTCTGGCTCACCGGACCTCCTGCCGAACGTTGAAGTAGGAACCCAGGCCGTCGCCGAGCACGTTGAAGGCGACCGAGGCGACGAGGATCGCGAGGGCGGGCATGAGCAGCAGTTCCGGCTTGGTGAACGTGTACTGCTGCAGGTCGCTGATCATCACGCCCCATTCCGGGGCCGGTGGCGCGATGCCGAGGCCCAGGTAGGACAGGCCGGCCGAGTAGACGATGCAGAGGCCGATCAGGGCGGTGCAGTAGACGACGATGGCCGGGGCGATGTTCGGCAGCACCTGCCGGATCGCGATCGACGAGGTACGGGCTCCGGAGGCGCGGGCGGCCTCCATGAAGTCGGCGCCCCGCAGCCGGGCCGTCTCGGTCTCGGCGATGCGGGCGATCGGCGGGATCAGGATCACCGACAGCGCGACGATCGCGTTGGAGGCGCCGGAGCCGAGCGCGGCGGCGATCGCGATGGCCAGCAGCACCGCCGGGAACGCGTAGAAGACGTCCAGGGTGCGCATCACCGCGCCGTTGGTGAACCGGTTGCCGAGCCCGGCGAGCAGCCCGAGCAGGGTGCCGATCACGGCCGCCACCAGCACCGGGATCAGGCCGGAGAGCAGCGACAGCCGGCCGCCGTAGAGCAGCCGGGACAGGATGTCGCGGCCCTGGCCGTCGGTGCCGAGCAGGTGCCCGGCGGTGCCGATGCCGGCCAGGCGTTCGCCGAGCTGCCCCTGGGTCGGGTTGTGCGGTGCGAGAACCGGTGCGAGCAGGACCGCCACCACGACGAGGCCGATGACCCCGGCGGCGATCCGGGCGGAGACCGGAAGGCGGCGGCTTCGGCGACGCTTCGTCCGGACCGCCGGCAGCGCGATTGCCGTCATGGTTGAACCTCCCGAGTCATGCCCGGACCCGCGGGTCGATGGCGGCTTGCAGGACGTCGACGACGACGTTGATGACGACGAAGGCGAGGGCCGAGACGATCACGCCGGCCTGGATCACCGGCAGGTCCCGCTGGGTGATCGACTGGTAGACCAGCAGACCCAGGCCCGGCCAGCTGAACACGGTCTCGACGAAGATGACACCGCCGAGGAGGTAACCGAGCTGCAGACCGGCGATGGTCATCAGCGTCGGCAGGGTGTTGTGGAACGCGTGCTTGAGGATGCGCAGCTCGGACAGGCCCCGTGAGCGCATGGCGTCGATGAAGTCCATGCTCATCACGTCGATGACACAGGACCGGAACATCCGGGCGATGATGCCGGCCGGGACCAGCGCCGCGGTCACCCCCGGCAGTACCAGGTGCAGGAACAGGTCGCCCCAGCCGCCGCCGTTTATCGGGTCGTACATGCCGGCGGTCGGGAACAGCCCGGCCCCGGTGGCCAGGTAGATGATCAGCAGCAGGCCGATCGAGTACTGCGGCACCGAGATCGAGAACAGCGAGATGGCGTTGCTGATCGCCGCCGAGACCCGGCCGCGGCGCAGCGCCGAGACACCGCCGAGCAGGATGCCCAGCACGAACGCCACGACCGCGGCGAAGGTGGCCAGCACCAGCGTGTTCCCGAACGCGTCGAGCACCAGCGACAGCACCGGTACGTGCTTGGCGATCGAGTCGCCGAGATCGCCCTGGAACAGGTGCGCGCCCCAGGACAGATACTGGATCGGCAGCGGCTGGTCGAGGCCGAGCCGCGCGGTCAGCTCGGCGCGGGCCTGCGGCGAACTGGTCGGCCCGAGCAGACTGGCCACCGGATCACCCGGGATGATCTTGATAGTGATGAACACGACGATCGACACGCCGATCAGGATCGGGATCGCCGAACCGAGTCTTTTCAGCAGGTAGAGAGTCACGACTGGCCCTCCCGCCGCGTACGCGGCAGCTTGATCCGGAGGTTGAACCGGTCGCCGCGACACCTGACGTAGGCGAGCTCCAGCGGCCGCCCGTCCGGGTCGTACAGCTTGCGGGTGAACTGCAGCACCGGCAGTCCGGCCGCGACCCCGAGCTGCTCGGCGGCGAGGGCGTCGGCGACCGTCGCCTCCACCACCAGCTCGGCACCGCGGATGACGTGCCCGGCCCGCTCGAGCAGGACATAGAAGTCGCCGTTGAAGGGGATCCCGGCGAGGCGGCCGGCGACCTCGGTGGTCACATAACTGGTCGTGACCGAGAACGTCTCGCCGCCGATCGTCGTGACGTGCTGGAGCACAGCGCACTCACTTCCGGCGGCCAGGCCGAAGAGCTCGGCCACCGGACGCGGCGCGGTGATCACGGTCCAGGCCAGGAAGGCGCCGCCCACCAGACGTGGCGTCTCCACCGAGTCGTTGATGGCGTGGACCCGGTCGAAGCGGTGTTCGGCCTTGGTGACCAGCACGAACGTGCCGGTCCCCTGAACCCGTTCAATCAGGCCCTCGGCGCGGAGCATGTCGAGGGCGTCGCGGATGACGTTGCGCCCGACCGCGAACTCGAGCATCAGCTCCGGCTCGCTGGGCAGAAGAGACAGTCCGTACTGACCGCTGGTGATCGCGGAGCGCAGCAGGTCCCGGACCCGGGAGGCGTCGTCGATGCGACGGCGCCGGCCGGTGAGTGGAGTGGGGCTCGCCTCTGGCCTGGACATGATCGGAACACTCGGCGACCGCAGTTTCCGGAGCGAGACTCAAGAATTTCTTGATCGTTACGCCAGGTCAGGGCCAAATCGCAGACCGCGTCGCCGGCCCCCGAACCGCCATGTTCAGCCCGTTCGATGGCCTGTTTTGCCCCATCCACAAGCCCTTTGTCGAGCGCCGCACCCCCCGGTCCGCCGGCCCCGGCCGCCCCGCTCGCCGACCCCGAAACGCCATCAACAATTCCGTCTCCCGCCTCCCTCCCTGCGCCTCCCTGGTCCTCGACGTGGCGGCACCGCGCCCGGCACCCCGTCGGACGTGGCGTGCCCACCCACCCGCTCGACGCCCGTGGCCGCCTACACCGCGGCACCCTCCGCCACCCGCCGGCACCTGCTGGGAGCAAGCCCCGCCGCGCGGGCCGGCCGGCGGCAACCCGGCTGTTGATCAACGTGGACGGCGGCGGCGGCCCGGGGTGACCGGCGGACCGAATCTCCCGCGGCACGGCAGCTCGACAGGATCAAGTGACGGCGCGGCTCATGATCGAGTCCGCCGAGTGGGAGCCGCGGCCAACATCCGGGACCGCCGTCCACATCGTGGCCCGGCCGTCCGCGTACTGGGAAGCAGCCAGCAAAATGCCCGAATTCGGCGCCCTCGGCTACCGGTGACGCCCCGGCTCGCCGGGCGCAGAGGCTCTGTCAGTCAGCGCCGCCCGCTCCGGCGGCAGGCTAGCGCCGGCGACAAAGTTGATCTTCGCCGGGCGGCGCAGCGGTGCGAGCATCGTGGCGACAGGGGCGCCGCACGCAACACGGGATGACGGACGTGACGCGGAGATGTGGCGGCAGGCCGACGGCGGGAGCAGGGCCGCGGGCCAGGCGGGAGCAGGACAGAAGGAAAGCAGTCAAGCGATGGCGGCAGGAAAAAGGCACCGTCACCGAGAGCGGTGACGGTGCCTTTCTCGGCTCGGTCAGGCCAGGGGGTCGGGCGTACCGCCCGGGGCCATGGCGTTCACCGGCTCGCTCTTCTGCGCGGGGGGCTTGCGGGACATGGCGGCCGGGCTGGCGGTCGCGGCAGCCGGGCCGGCGGTCGCGGCGGCCGGAGTGGCGGTCGCGGCGGCCGGAGTGGCCGGCGCGGCCGGCTCCGTGCGGGTGGAATGCGAGCTGGCAGGGGTGGAGGACGAGCCGGCACCGGTGTCGGCGCCGAGCTGGCTCATCACCTTCTGCCGAGTCTGCACCACTGTGGGGTTCTCGCTCACCTTGCGGGCGGTCGCGGCGATCTGCTCGTATTTCTCGCGTCCGGCCCGCGCGCCCAGCACGTAGCCCGCGGCGAACCCGGCGGCCAACTTCAGGATCTTCATCAGCTATCCACTCCGTGTTCTCGTATCGGCTGCTGACCAGGTTGCCCCGGGCCGGGCCGGTCAAAACTCACGCTTCGGTGCTCTTCTTGGCGGCGTCGTAGGCGAACTGCAGGAAGTCGGAGGCGGCGGTGGCGGTCAGCACGGTCGCGGCCAGGCGGGTCAGCCGGGGGGTCAGCACGAGTCCGCCGACGAGTCCGGTGGCCACCCAGACGGCGAGGCAGAACGGGCAGGTGACCAGTTCGCCGATGCCGTGCCGGACGCTGCTGCCCCGGTCGCGGACCTCCTCGTTGAGCTCGGCGGCCCCGGCCGGCCCGGCGTAGCTGGTGAACGGTGCCCGCAGCGGGCTCGTGACGGCGTCCTTGGCGAGCAGGCGGCTGAGCTTGTGGGTGGCGAGTGACAGCAGCACGACGTCACCGGCGGACGGGCGGTCGGGAACGGGACGCCCGGTGATCTTCGTGGCGGCGGCGAGGGTGGCGGCGAGTCCGCCGAACGCGGTCATCGCGGTCACGTAGCCGTCGAGCGGCCGATGTTCGTGCGGTGCGTAGCCGCGTACGGCCTGGTTCAGCTTGTCCCGGAGGGTGTCGAGCATGTGCTGCCGTCTACCCCGTTTGCCGCCGTAGTACCTCAGTTGCGCCCCGGCCCCGGGCGGCGGCCCTGCGCACCGCCCTGCACTGCTCGGCCCCGCCGGCCACGCGCGCGGGCACTCAGCCGTCATGTCCGCCCGGGTGCTCCGCTCCCTCGTCCTGGTCCCGTGGCTGGTGGCCTGCTCGTGCGGGGGCGAGCAGCACGCCGGAACCGCCGTGCCGGCCCGCGCGCTCGGGCGGCTGTGGATCTTCGCGCTGTTACCGGACCGGCATGGTCACCGCACGCACCGTGTCTCTTCCTGAAGGAACCCTGTGATCGTCCACGTCACAGTGTGGGACCGCTCCCACGGGGCAAGTTGATCTTCATGGCACGCGTACTCATCACCGGATCCGGTCAGGGTCTCGGCTTCCTGGCCGGTCAGCTGCTGGCTCAGCAGGGACACCGCGTGGTTCTGCACGCCCGCAACGAGCGGCGGGCGGCGCAGACCTGCGCGGCGCTGCCGACGGCGGAGGACGTCCTGGTCGGAGACCTGTCGTCGATCGCCGGGATGCGGTCGGTCGCCGAGCAGGCCAACGCGAGCGGCCGTTTCGACGCGGTCGTCCACAACGCCGGGGTCGGCTTCGCGGAACGCCGGATCACCACCGAGGACGGCCTCAGCCACGTGTTCGCGATCAACGTGCTCGCGCCCTACGTGCTGACCGCGCTGATCACGCCGCCGGACCGGCTCGTCTACCTCTCCTCGGGCATGCACGAGCGCGGCTCGGCCGACCTCAGCGACCCGCAGTGGCGGCGCCGGTGGTTCTGGCGCGGCCGCAAGGCGTACGCGGACAGCAAGCTCTTCGATGTCCTGCTGGCCTTCGGGGTGGCGCGGGCCTGGCCGCGGGTGCGGTCCAACGCCCTCGAACCGGGCTGGGTGCCGACCCGGATGGGCGGGCGGGGCGCCACCGACGACCTCCGCCAGGGATACCTGACCCAGGCGTGGCTGGCCGTGTCGGACGACCCCGCCACCGACGTCACCGGCGAATACTTCTTCCACCAGCGCCTGCGGGAGCCGGCCCCGGCGGCCCGGGACACCGAGGCGCAGGAGGCTCTGCTGGACTACTGCGCGCAGCTGTCCCGCACCCCGCTGCCGGCCATCGTCTGAGCGGCCTCCGGTGCGCGGCGGCAGTCTTGTGCCGTCGACCGGGGGCGGCCGCGCCGTCCGGGTAGCGGTGCGGGTCGGCCCCGTCCTACGGGCCGCCCGGGCCGAGGTCGGCGACCGGCGGGAAGCGGCCGGCCCGGACGTCGTCGTTGGTGCGGCCGCTCGTCACCGACCGCGGATGGTCCTCGGCGTTCCAGCCCGGCACCGCGAACTCGTCGTTCTTGTGCAGCAGCAACCAGTCGTCGCCACGGGTGCGCTTCAGCACGAAACGGCCGCGCAGCTTCACGCCGTACACGTCGAAGTGCAACTCACCGGCCGCGAGCGACGCCACCGGATCGTCGCCCGCCCGCGGTTTCCAGGTGCCGTTGTCCCAGACGATCACGTCGCCGGCGCCGTACCGCCCGGCCGGGAGGACCCCCTCGAAACCGGCGTAGCCGAGGTCGTGGTCGTCGACGTGATAGGCCCCGCGCCGCGCCTTCGCGTCGAGCGTCGGGCCTTTCGGCACCGCCCAGCTCACCAGCACCCCGCCGAGCTCGAGGCGGAAATCGTAGTGCAGGCGGCGGGCGCGGTGGCGCTGAACCACGAAGGCCGATTCACGCGTACGGGTGGGGTCGCGGCCCGGCCGGCCGGACGCGGGCTGCTCACCTGACGCCATGCTGATCCGAGTACCCCGTCGGAGGCGGTTGCGACCATACGTCGCGAGTGAAAGACGTCTTCGCCGCGCTGCCGATGATGGCGGTCGCGGTCGACGGCCCGCCGCTGCGGGTCACCGCGACGACCGCCGCCTGTCGCACGTTCGCCGGGCCCGCCGACCCGCTCGAGGCGTTCCCGGGTTTCCGTCGTGCCGTCGAGCGAGCCTGTCCGACCGGTGATCATGACCTTGGTGGATCTCCCGCACCTGACCTGACCGTGTCGTACGACGCCCGGTTGGTCAGCACGTCGTCCATGTGGGTCTCGGCCCAGGCCTTGAGACCCCGGACGGTGTCGTGCAGCGACAGGCCCAGAGCGGTCAGCTCGTAGGTCACGGTCACCGGCACGGTCGGCACCACGGTGCGGGTGACCAGCCCGTCGCGTTCCAGCGCCCGCAGGGTCTGGGTCAGCATCTTCTGGCTCACCCCGGCCAGCGTGCGGGCCAGTTCGGAGTAGCGCATCGGGCGCGGCTCGCCGGCACAGTCGCTGCGCAGCGCGGCCAGGGCCAGCGTGACCCACTTGTCGGCGATGCGGTCGAGCAGCTGACGACTCGGGCATCGGGCGAGGAAAGCGTCGTACTCGGCCTTGTTCACCATCGAAACCGTCCCCGGGTGCGTTACGAACTTTAAGGTGCCTACTTCCGGATAGGAAGTTACCCCCTGATAGTGGGGTCATGGAACAGAACCTTCCCGGCGGCACCTGGACCCTCGGCGACCTGGCGGTCACCCGCTTCGGCTACGGCGCCATGCAGCTCGCCGGCCCCTGGGTGATGGGACCGCCGGCCGACCCCGACGAGGCGCTCGCCGTCCTGCGCGCGGCGGTCGAACTCGGCATCACCCACATCGACACCTCCGACGCGTACGGGCCGCACGTCACCAACCAGCTCCTCCGCGCGGCGCTGCACCCCTACCCGGACGCGCTGCACATCGTGACCAAGGTCGGGGCGAACCGCGACGCGCAGGGCGGCTGGCCCCCGGCGCGCGACCCGGCCGCCCTGCGCGACGCCGTACACCGGAATCTGCGGAATCTCGGCCTGGACGTGCTGGACGTGGTCAACCTGCGGCTGGGCGACGCCGCCGGGCCGCGGCCCGGCTCGCTCGCCGAGGCCTTCGAGACGCTCGCCGAGCTGCGGCAGCAGGGCCTGATCCGGCACCTCGGGGTGAGCAACGCGACGGCCGAGCAGGTGGCCGAGGCACGGACGATCGCGCCGATCGTGGGCGTGCAGAACATGTACAACCTCGCGCACCGCCACGACGACCGGCTGATCGACCAGCTGGCCGCCGACGGCATCGCCTACGTGCCGTTCTTCCCGCTCGGCGGCTTCAGCCCGCTGCAGTCCGAGACGCTGTCGGCGGTCGCCGAGCGACTGTCCTCGACGCCGATGTCGGTCGCCCTGGCCTGGCTGCTGCGGCGCTCCCCGAACATCCTGCTGATCCCCGGCACCTCCTCGACCGCCCACCTGCGCGAGAACGTCGCCGGCGCCGCGGTCACGCTCTCCCCCGACGACCTGGCCGAGCTGGACACCATCTGACCACCCGGCCCGGCCGGTTCGCCGGCCCGGCCGGGCCGGGTGAACCGCGGGCCCGCGGCGCGGCCGGGGCGGGTGGCACAATCTGCCGCGTGCAGATCGGGATACTCGGGCCGTTCGAGGTTCGCATCGGCGACGGGGTGCTCGCCGACGTGCCGGGGGCCCGGCTGCGCGCGCTGCTGGTGGCCCTCGCCCTGCAGGCCGGGCATCCGGTCGGCAAGGCGACGCTGATCGACTGGATCTGGGGCCAGAACCCGCCCGCCGACGCCACCAACTCCCTGCACCGACTGGTGTCGCGGCTGCGCAAGGCGTTGCCGGACGGCGCGATCGAGGGGCAGACCGACGGTTACCGGCTCGCGGTCGGCCCGGACGCCGTCGACGCCGTACGGTTCGAGCGCCTGGCCCGTGATCCTCGGCGGGCCGGCGAGGCGCTGACCCTGTGGCGCGGGCCGGCCCTGCAGGACGTCGGCCCGCTGGACAGCGAGGCGTTCGACGCGGCCGTCACCCGCCTCGAGAACCTGCGGCTGAGCGCGCTGGAGGACCGGTTCGCGGCCGAGACCGGCGCCGTCGCCGAGCTGACCGCCCTGGTGGCGGCGCATCCGGTGCGCGAACGCCTGGTGGCCGCGCTGATCCGGGCCCTCGCCGCGGCCGGCAACGACAGCGAGGCGCTGCTCGTCTACCAGCGCACCCGCGAGGTCCTGGCGGACACGCTCGGCGTCGATCCGTCGCCGGAGCTGTCGGCGGTGCACGTGGCGCTGCTGCGCGGCGAGCTGAGCCGCCGGGCGACGCCCCGCGCGACGAACCTGCGCGCCGAGCTGACCAGCTACCTCGGCAAGGAGTCGGACGTGGCGGCGGTCCGCGCGCTGCTGACCGGGCACCGGCTCACCACCCTGATCGGACCGGGCGGCAGCGGCAAGACGCGGCTGGCCAACGAGACCGCCCGTACCCTGCTCGACGCCGTACCCGACGGGGTCTGGCTGGTCGAGCTGGCCGCCGTCACCGCCGGCGGCGACGTGGCGCAGACGACGCTGGCCGCGCTCGGGCAGCGGGACTCACTGCTCGGCGTGGCCCCCGACGCGGAGCCGGTGGACCGGGTGATCGCCGCCATCCGGGACCGGGCGGCGCTGCTGATCCTGGACAACTGCGAGCACCTGATCGAGTCGGCGGCGGCGTTCGCCCACCGGGTCCTCGGCGAGTGCCGCCGGCTGCGCATCCTCGCCACCAGCCGGGAGCCGCTCGGGATCACCGGTGAGGCACTGTGGACGGTCGAGCCGCTGGCCCTGCCCGGCGAGGACGACGATCCCGCCGGCTCGCCCGCCGTCCAGCTGCTGCGCGACCGGGCCGGTGCGGTCCGCCCCGACCTGGGTACCGACGTACGCACCATGGCGCGCGTCTGCCGGGCCCTCGACGGGATGCCGCTCGCGATCGAGCTCGCCGCCGCCCGGTTGCGCACGATGACGCTCGACCAGCTGGCCAACCGGCTCGACGACCGGTTCCGGCTGCTGACCGGCGGCAGCCGCACGGCGCTGCCGCGGCACCGCACCCTGCGCGCGGTGATCGACTGGAGCTGGGGGCTGCTCGACGACGCCGAGCGGACGGTGCTGCGCCGCCTGTCGGTGTTCGCCGGCGGGGCCGGCCTGGACGCCGCCGAGCGGGTGTGCGGCGGGCCCGACGTGCTGGAACTGCTCACCGCCCTGACCGAGAAGTCGCTGGTGGTCACGGCGGGCGACGGCACGCCGCGCTACCGGATGCTGGGCACGATCAAGGAGTACGCCGCGCAGCGCCTCGACGAGGCCGGGGAGGCCGAATCGGTGCGGCGGGCGCACCTCGCCTACTTCACCGAGCTGACCGAGACCGCCGAGCCCGGTCTGCGCCGCGCCGAGCAGCTCCGGTGGCTCGTCGTGCTGCGGGCCGAGCACGACAACATCGCGGCCGCGATGCGGGGCGCGTTCGCCGCCGGTGACGCCGACGGGGCGATCCGGCTGGCCGCCTCGGCCGGGTGGTACTGGTGGCTGGCCGGGCACAAGGCGGAGGGCAACGAACTGGTGGTGACGGCCGCGGCGCTGCCCGGCGGCACCCCCGGCGTGCACCGGGCCCTGGTCTACACGTTGATCGCGCAGTTCCTGTTCGCCGGTCAGTCCGATCAGTACAGCGCGACCGAGTGGATCCACCAGGCGTACGAGATGGCCCGTGACCACCTGGACGCCCACCCGGCGCTGCGCCTGCTCGCCGCGCTCGACCGCCTGCTGCGGGAACCGGCGGAGCCGGTGACCGTGTGGGAGCCGCTGCTGTCCGACGAGGACCCCTGGGTGCGCGGACTCGGCCGGCTGCAGCTCGGCAAGATGCGCATCATGCTCGGCGACGGCCGGCCGGAGGCCGACGCGCTGCTGGTGGCGGCGCTCGACGAGGTGCGCCGCGTCGGCGAACGGTGGACGATCGCATTCGCCCTGGTCGAGCTGGCCGGCCGGATAGCGATGCGGGGCGAGTTCGGCCCCGCCTGCGAGTACTACGAGGAGGCCATCGCGACCGTCGCCGAGCTCGGCGCCCTCGAGGACATCGTCGGCATGCGGGCCCGGCAGGCCCAGCTCTACCGGCTGCTGGGCGACGAACGGTCGAGCGCCGCCGCGATGGCCGAGGCGCAGCGGTGCGCGGAGCGGGTCGCCTGGCCGAACGCGCTCGCCGAGCTGGCCCTGGCGCGGGCGGAACTGGCGATCACCGGCGACGACCGGGCCCAGGCGCACGAGCACCTCGCCGTCGCCACCGCGATGATGGGCGCGGAGGCCGAGCAGCCCATGGTGCGCGCGTTGATCGAGACGCTGCGCGGCTGGGCCGCCGACGACCTCGACGAGGCCCGCGAGCACCGGGTCGCGGCCTACCGGTCGGCCGCCGAGGCGGCGCACCCGCTGCTGGTCGCCACCGTGCTCGTCGGGATCGCCGACCAGGCGCTGCGCGAGCAGCAGTACGAACGGGCCGCCGAACTGATCGCGGCCGGCATCGCCCTGCGCGGCCTGCCCGACCGTTCCCAGCCGGCCGAGGCCCGGATCGCCGAGACGGCCCGGCGCCACCTCGGTACGCGGATCACCGAGGTGGCGCCGGGGCGGTGGCGGGAGCTGGCCGAGCTCACGCTCGCTTGTTGAACGTGCGGATCGCCCACAGGTAGCCGACCAGGGCGATCCCGACGCACCACGCGATCGCGGTGACGGTGTCGCCGGTGTGCGGGGTGCCGGCGAACAGCCCGCGCATGGTCTCGATGATCGGGGTGAAGGGCTGATATTCGGCGAACTGCCGGACGCCGGGGCCCATCTTGTCGGCCGGGACGATCGCGCTGCTGAAGAACGGCAGCATGACCAGCGGTACGGCGGCCATGCCGGCCGACTCCGGTGACTTCGCGGCCAGGCCCAGGGCCACCGTGAGCCACGTCGCCGCGAAGCTGAGCAGCACGATCACGCCGAGCACCCCGAGCCACTGGGCGAAATCGGCGGCCGGGCGGAAACCCAGCGCGAACGCCGTGCCGATGATGGCCGCGACCGCGACCAGGTTGGTGAACATGCTCGCGGCGACGTGCCCGGTCAGCACCGCCCCGCGGGAGACGTCCATGACCTTGAACCGGTTGATGATGCCCTTGGTCATGTCGGCGTTGACCGCGGTCGCGGTGGAGCCCAGCCCGTAGCAGACGGCCAGCAGGATCAGGCCGGGCGTCGCGTAGTCGACGTAGTCGACGCCGACGCTGAACGCGTCCCCGAGCATGTACACGAACATCAGCATGATGATCACCGGGAGCAGGACCCCGTTGAACACCGAGACCGGGTTGCGGACCGTGTGCTTGTAGTTGCGGCGCAACATGATCGCCGAATCGCCGAGACTCATTTCGCCACTACCTCCGAGTTGGGCCGGCCGGTGAGGGCCAGGAAGACGTCGTCCAGGTCCGGGGTGCGCACCGAGAACTCGGCCGCCTCGACCCGGTGGTCGTGAAGCTGGTTGAGCAGGTCGCGCAGCGACTCGGTGCCGCCGTCGCCGGGCACCGCGAGGGACAGGTCGTCGTCGTCGCGGGTGGCGCCGGGCAGGATCCGCGCCGCGTCGTCGAGCTCGCGGACGCCGGCGAAGCGGAGCCGGACGTGCGCGCCGGGGATCCGGCGCTTGAGTTCGGCGGAGGTGCCCTCGGCCACCAGCCGGCCCTGGTCGAGCACGGCGATCCGGTCGGCGAGCTGGTCGGCCTCGTCCAGGTACTGGGTGGTGAGGAAGATCGTCACCCCGCCCGCCACCAGCTCGCGGATGATGTCCCACATCGTCCGGCGGCTGCGCGGGTCGAGCCCGGTGGTCGGCTCGTCCAGGAAGATGATCCGCGGGTCGCCGATCAGGGTCATCGCCAGGTCGAGTTTGCGGCGCATGCCACCGGAATAGGTGGCCACCGACGTGCGGGCGGCCTCGGTCAGGTCGAACCGCGCCAGGAGTCCGGCGACCACCCGGTGGTCGGCCCGGCGCAGGTCGGCCATCAGCTCCAGGTTCTCCTGCCCGGTCAGCAGCTCGTCGACGGCGGCGAACTGCCCGGTCACGCCGATCGCCGAGCGGGCCGCCCGGGGGTCGGTGCGCACGTCGTGCCCGGCGACCCGGACCGTGCCGCTGTCCGCCGTCAGCAGCGTGCTCAGCACGTTGACGGTGGTCGTCTTGCCCGCCCCGTTCGGGCCGAGCAGCGAGAAGATGGTGCCGGTCGCCACTTCGAGATCGATGCCATCGAGTACGGTCTTGTCCCCGAACGCCTTACGCAGCCCGGAAACCTCTATCGCGGTGCTCCTCATGCCGGAAACGATCGCGGTCCGCCCTGTCACCGGTCTGACACGCTCCTGACAGCGCCCCTGACCCGGGTTAGGCTCCCCGCCGTGACGACGATCGCCGTGGAGCCGAAGGTCAGCCGCACACCGGTCCCCGAGGTGGTGCGCCGCCGGTTGACCACGCTCGACGGACGGCTCGACCCGTACTCCTGGCTGGTCACGATCCTGATCGTCACGATCGCCGGGATCCTGCGGTTGAACGGCGTGGGCCGCCCGCAGAAATTGATCTTCGACGAGGTCTACTACCCGACCGACGCCTGGGACATGATCAAGCACGGCGTCGAGTGGAACGAGGAGAACGGCGGACCCGGCTACGTCGTGCATCCGCCGCTCGGCAAATGGCTGATCGCCCTGGGCGAGCTGGTCTTCGGCAACAACACGCTCGGCTGGCGGGTGCCGACCGCGATCGCCGGCACCCTGATGGTGCTGGTGCTGATCCGGGTCGCCTACCGGCTGTTCCACTCGACGGTGCTGGCCGGGACGGCCGGGCTGCTGCTGACGCTCGACGGCTTCCAGCTCGTCCTCTCCCGCACCTCGCTCCTGGACATCTTCCTCGGCCTGTTCGTGCTGATGGCGTTCGCCTGCCTCGTCCTGGACCGCGACCACTACCGCCGCCGGCTGCTGCGCGCGCTCGAACAGGGCAGGGACCCGGCCCGGACCCGCGTCGTGCCGTGGTGGCTGTTCGCCGCCGGCGTCTGCCTGGGCCTGGCCAGCGGGGTCAAGCTGAGCGCACCGTTCTTCCTGCCGGCGTTCGCCGCGCTGACCATCACGTGGCGGGTGCAGGCCCGCCGCTCGGCCGGGGTCCGTCATCCGTTCAGCACCGGCATCCTCGGCGACCTCGGCTGGGGACTGCTCAGCTTCCTGCTGACCGGCGTCGTCTACCTGACCACCTGGACCGGCTGGCTGGTCACCGACGCCGGCTTCTTCCGCCACTGGCGGGCCGACAACGGCCTGAGCGAGCCGCCGGTCCTGGGCGCGCTGCTCAACCTGTGGCACTACCACCAGAGTCTGTACAGCTTCCACACCGGACTGGCCCAGACCCACCGCTACCAGTCGTGGCCCTGGCAGTGGCTGCTGCTGGGCCGGCCGGTCGCGTTCGACTGGTCCACCCCGGCGGGCTGCGGGGCGCCGAGCTGCGCCGGCGAGATCCTCCTGCTCGGCACGCCGGTGCTGTGGTGGTCGTTCCTGCCGGCCCTGGCCGCGCTGGCCTGGATGGGTGTCGCCAGGCGCGACTGGCGGGCCTGGGCCATCCTGCTCCCGGTGGCGGCCGGGCTGCTGCCCTGGTTCTACTACGCCGTCCGCGACGGCCGCACGATGTTCTCGTTCTACGCGCTGCCCGCCGTACCGTTCCTGATCCTCGCCGTCGTCTACGTGCTCGGCGCGATCATGTCGCCGCGCCGCGGCCCGCAGACCCTGGGGATCGTGGTGGCGGGTCTCTACGTCACCGCCGTGGCCCTATGCTTCGCGTACTTCTTCCCGATCTTCGTCGGCCAGATGCTCCCGTACCAGGACTGGTACGACCGCATGTGGCTCGGCAACCGCTGGATCTGACAACTCGAAAAAGAAAAGGAGAGGACCCATGGCGTACGGGCAGGTGTGCCGGATCCTCACATACGACCTGACCACCGGCACCTCGACGCTCGTCTACAGCAGCGCGACGGTGCACTTCGAGGCCCCCAACTGGACCGCCGGCGGCGACCTGATCCTCAACGGCGACGGACTGCTGTGGCACCTCCCGGCCGACGGTTCGGCGCCGCCCCGGCCGATCCCGTTCGAGGGTCTGCCGGCGCTCAACAACGACCACGTCCTCGGCGCGGGCGGCGTGTTCATGTCCGCCGACGACGGGCACATCTACGCCGGTTCGCTGAGCGGCGGCCCGGTGCGCCGGGTGACGAGCGCCGACCGGACGCACTTCCTGCACGGGGTCAGCCCCGACTCGGCCACCCTCGCGTACGTAGGTGTCGAGAACCGGGACCGGGGCTCGGCGAGTCTGTGGACGATCGGCGCCGACGGCACCGGCGACGCCCGCCTGACCACCCCCGGCGGCGTCGACGACGGCCCGGAATACCATCCGGCCGGCGACTGGATCTACTTCAACACCGAGGCGTTCACGCCGAACTCGCAGATCGCCCGCATCCGGCCCGACGGCACCGGCCTCGAACAGCTGACCTTCGACGACCGGGTCAACTGGTTCCCGCACTTCGCCCCGGACGGCGAGCGCGCGGTCCACCTCAGCTATCCGCCCGGCACCAAGGGACATCCGGCCGACCTGCCGGTCGAGCTACGGCTGGTCGAGGCGGGTGACTGGCGGGCGCCGCGCACGCTCGTCGGGTTGCCCGGCGGCCAGGGCACCATCAACGTCAACAGCTGGTCACCCGATTCGCGGAGCTTCGCCTACGTGGACTATCCACGCGGCTGAACCGGCCACCGGCGGGGTATGGGGGCGCCATGCCCGCCCCGACGCCTCCTGGGGGCCTCCACAGCCCCCGAGTGACTCGGCACGCCGACCCCCTGTTACTGACGGGCGGCCGAGGCTGTCGCCGGGTATGGCTACCCTTGCCGCGGCTCATCTGCACCGACCAGTGGACAAGGACTCGCCTGACGATGGATCACCCCGATCGGTTCCGACGTGCTCTGCTTGCGGCCACGGCCATCCTCGTGGTGTGGCTGCCGGCGGCTCCGGCGTCGGCCCACACCGAGCTTGTGAGCACTACGCCGGCGAAGGGCGCGACAGTTGCGAAGGCGCCGGCGGGTGTCGAGCTGAAGTTCAGTCAGAGTCCGAACTCCGACTTCACCCAGATCGTGGTCAGTGACGCGGCCAGGAAGCCGGTGCCGGCGTCCCGGCCGGTGGTCGACAAGGGGACGGCGAGGATCAGTTTCCCGGGTCCGCTGGCCAACGGGGTGTTCACGGTGGCATACCGGGTGGTGTCGAACGACGGCCACACGGTGAAGGGGAATTACACGTTCACCGTGGCGGACCCGGCGGCCGAGTCGGCCCCGACGGCGGCCACCCCCGGGCCGATCGACACAGCGCCGACCGACACAGCGCCGACCGACAGCGCGGCGAGCGCCGGGGGGACGGGCGCGGCCGTACCAGCCGCTGACTCCGCCGACGACGCGGGCGGCATGCCGGCCGGCGTACTCATCGGTGTCGGGGGGTTGATCGCCGCCGCCGCGGCCGGCGGGGTTCTGTTGGCGCTGCGGCGCAGGCGTTCGGCCGCCTGACGCGCCGGCGGGCGACCGGGGCCGAGCCGGGACGTTCGCACAGGTAACCGGCAGCAAGTTGTCGTGGAATCCAAAGGTGACGCCCAGATGATGGCGTCATGATCCAGATCTGGTCGCCGTCGAGCCCGGGGACGAAGCAGTCGTGCGGCTCACCGGTCCGGCGCTGACCCTGCTCGGCGGGGCCGGGACCGTCGCGACCACCGCCCGGACCACCGCCCTTGCCCTGCGCACCCTGCCCGGCGAGCTGCGCCACGACCTGCGCGTGACCACCACCGGATGGGCCGTGCTCGGCGGCGGCGAGTTGGGTGACGCGCTGGTCGCGGCGGGTCTCCCGGTGACCGAGGCGCTGCACGGCTGTCCGGGTTCCCCGCAGACCTGGCTGCGGCGCCTCGCCGTCCAGTCCCACCTCGACCAGGAGATCGCCGCCGGCCGGCCGGCGCCGGCCGTGGTGTTGTTCTCCTGGCAGACCCCCCGGCGTCTGCTCGGCACCGAATGCACCGATCCGCGCAACGGACCGCAGACCGGGACGTTCGTGACCGTCGACGTGCCGGCCCACGCCCGCGCCCACTTGCGCGTCCGCGACTCCGGCCGGGGCCTGATCGGTTACCCGGCCGGTGCGTTCTGTGCGATCAACCTGGCACTACGACACCCCGCGCGCTACCCGGCGGCGGCCGTGGTGTCGGGATACGCTTCGCTGGGTATCACCATCGGCGACGGCTCGGAGAAGACCACGAACAACCCGGGTTGGCGACTGCGCCACCTCCCCCGACCGGCGATCGCGTTGTGGCCGGGCCGGGCCGGAGATGACCGGCAGTCCGCCCGAGACTCCCAACGGATGGCAACGATGCGAGAAGCACCCCTGTCCGTGACGACTGCCGTGGTCGCGCACGGCGGTCACAGCGACGCGGTCTGGATCCGGATGGAGCCCCCGGCCTTCGACCGGCTGTCCGCCCGCCTGCCCCGGCCGGCGCCGCTCTCATGACCGGTCTCCGCCTCCCGCTGCTGCCGGCGGTCCTGCTGCCGATCGCGCTGGCGGCCTGCGCCGCGCCCGCCCCCACGGCCGTCGCCCCACTGCCACCCACGCCACGCACGGTGGTCACGCTCGGCGATTCGGTCCCGGCCGGTTCGGCCTGCGACTGCGAGCCGTTCCCCCAGCTGTACGCCCGGGCCCAGCACGCCACCGACGTCAACCTGGCCGAACCCGGCTCGACGGCGACCGATCTGCGCACCGCCCTGCCCGCGGAACGCGAGGTGCTGTCCACGGCCGCCGAAGTGATCATCATGACCGGCGCCAACGACCTGGCCGCCGACTTCGACCCGGCCCAGGACCCCGATTACGCCGCGATCGCCTCCGGCGTGCAGGCCGACGTGGCCGCGTCGGTGGCCGCGATCGAACAGATCCACAAGGTTCCGGTGATCGTTCTCGGCTACTGGAACGTCGTCCTGGACGGCAGGGTCGGCGCCGACGAGTACGGCCCCTCCGGCGTCCGCGCGGCCGCCGACGCCACCGCCGCGATCAACAACGCGCTGAAGTCGGCCGCCGCCCAGACCGGGGCGTCCTACGTGTCGACCTTCAGCGCCTTCCACGGCCCCGCCGGCGACCAGGACCCGACCACCCTGCTGGCCTCCGACGGCGACCATCCCAACGCCGCGGGACACGAGGCGATCGCCGCTCTGCTCCCACCCCTGGTGGAGAGCCGGCCCCCGGCTTAGCCGGGGGGCTGCCGGTCCGTGCGCAACGGTCCGACGGGCGCCGGCATCCGCCACAGGGTCACTCCGCCGACCCGCAGCGGTGGGCCGAGCACCTGGGTGAGGACCCGGCGCAGACCGGCTCCGTTCGGGGCGCTCGGCAGCACCACCACGATCCCGGCCCGCCAGTAGCGCAGGTCGGCCAGCACGCTGCGGTGCTGCTCGGCGGTCAGCTCGGGGACGAGGCCGGTGCGGCGCACCTGTTCGAGCAGGTCGACGGTGAAACGCGTTTTCGGGAACCACGTGCCGGCGTTGTCGCCGGGCGGGTCGGCGGGGCCGAGGAAATAGCCGCGCGGGATCGGGAAGTCGAGGTGGCTCAGCGCCGCGATCCGCATGCCGTCACGGCCGCTGACCATGGCCGGCAGCGGCACGATGACGATGCTCCGGTCGTCCTGCGTGTAGGACCGCCAGATGCCCTGGGCGAAGAACGGCGGCACCGGCGGCGCGGCCGAGGTACGCAGCGGGAGCGGGAGGACCGGCACGAGTGCCGCCGCCAGGCCGGCCCAGAACGCGATCCGCGCGGCCGGGGCGGCCGGGACGGGCCCGCGGCGCCGGACGCGGTCGGCCGCGAGGGCCAGCAGGACACCGATGATCGTGGTGCTGGCCAGCGCGTAGCGCGGGGTCGTGACCAGGTCGAGCAGCGGGACGCGCAGGGTGAAGCCGAGCGGGGCCGGGCCGATCGAGGTCGTCCGGGTGAGCCGCAGTTGCGAGCCGAACGACATGACGAGCAGCACGAGACCGGTGAGCGCGAGCGCGCGGGCGGCGGCCGAGCGGCGCAGCAGCACCACCGCCACGACGACCATGAGGCAGATGCCCGGACCCCAGAAGGTGGCGTCCTCGAGCACGCTGCCACCGCTGAGCCGGCGGGCCACGGCGTCGCTGCCGGCCAGCGAGTTACGCGGGAAGGCGGCGATCGAGGCGACCGGGGTGGCGTACTGGTCGAGCCGGAACGGCACCCCGCGGTAGTGACCGGGGCCGAGGAACTGCACGTGGAGCGGGTAGGCCAGCAGCGCTCCGGCCACCAGCGCCGCCACCGCGAGGCCGGCCAGGAAGGCGCGCACCGGCGGCCGGGTGAACACCGCGTACAGGGCCGTGAACAGGCCGAGCGCGATCGCCAGGATCAGCAGGAATTCCTCGTTGACGAAGACCCCGACGGCGACGAGTACGCCGAGCAGCGCTCCGCCGCGCCAGATCCGGCCGGGTTCGCGCAGCCGGATCACCTGCCAGACGATGAACGGCGCGACATATCCGCTGGCCAGGTTGGGCTGCCCGTTCGCGTGCGCGACGAAGCCGGGGGCGAACCCGGCCCACAGTCCGCCGATCCCGGCCGCCACCCGGCTGACCACCAGGTGCCGGGAGAGCAGCCACCACCAGGCCGCCGCGGTGCCGGCGAGCGCCAGCGTGGTCACCACCGCGACGGTCACCGCCGGGCCGTACAGGTGGGTGACCGGGGCCAGCGGGATGCTGACCGCCAGCATGGAGGTGTTGGCCATCAGGTTCACGCCGACCGGCGCGTTCAGCCGCGTCGTGTGCAGCGGCGCGTCGCCGTGGAAGACGACGCGTTCGCCGTGCGCCATCATCGCCTGGAAGAAGCCCTGGTCGAGGGGGTTGTGCAGCCACCTTCCGGCGGGGTCGGCCCAGAGGTCGCGCAGGATCCAAAGGGCCAGCAGGAGGTAACCGAGGAGAACCACGGTGTCCGCCCACCCGATCCGGCGCGCCATGTCTGCATGGTGGACGGAATCCGGGCCCGCACGCTGCCCGTTGGCGGGACCGCCTCGAAAGGGGTCGACCGCCCGGCAGCCGGTCGGGCCGGGCCCGGATGATTCGCCGGCGGGCGGACGGGGAAGGCGATCCGGGTGGACGTCGACCGGATCGGGCTCCTGCTGACCGCCAGCACCGCGCTGGCCCGTACGAACACGCTCGCCGAGGTGGTGACCGCGGTGCGGCACCTGGTGGTGGGGGTGCCCGATCCGGCGTTCGTCGACATCACCCTGGTCGACGGGCGGCGCCGGCCGGCCGGCGAGCACCCGGCGGCGGCGGTGATCCGCTCCGGGCAGCCGCTGCTGCTGGCCGACCTGGACCAGGTCGCCCGGCACACCCCGGACGCGTTCGACAGGTTCACCGCGATGGGCTGGAAGTCGGCCGCCGCGATCCCGCTGCCCGGACCGGACGGGCCGGTCGGCGCGCTCGTCTTCGTGTGGGCGGAACCGACCGTGCTGGTCGACGCCGACCGGGCGGTGCTGGCCGCGCTCGCCGGTTATGTCGCTCTGGCCCTGCAACGCGCCCGGGTACTCGACGACCGGCGCAACGCCGCCGCCACCCTGCAGAAGGCGCTGCTCACCCGGCTGCCGGAGGACGCCGGGATCCGGCTGGCCGCCCGGTACGTCCCGGCGCACCACGAGGACCAGGTCGGCGGCGACTGGTACGACGCGGTCCGGCTCGGCCCGGACCGCCTGGCGCTGATCATCGGCGACGTCACCGGGCACGACCTGGACGCCGCCGCGACCATGAGCGAGTACCGCAGCATGCTCCGCGTGCTCGCCATCGACCGGGACGAACCGCCCTCGGAGGTGCTGCGGCGCCTCGAGACGGCCGCGCTGCGCCTGGGCACGCCCCGGTTCACCAGCGTGCTCCTCGCTCACCTCGACCGGGAACCGGCCGGCGGCCACACGCTCAGCTGGGCCAACGCCGGCCATCCGGCGCCGATGCTGCGGTTGCCCGACGGCGCGGTGGAGCATCTCGCCGACCGCCGGCAGGACCCGCTCATCGGGTACGGCACCCGGGCACCCCGCCTCGACCACCTCCGCCACCTGCCGCCCGGCAGCCTGCTCCTGATGCACACCGACGGGCTGGTCGAGGACCGCGCGGTGCCGATCGACGAGGGCCTGGCCCGGGTGCGCGACCAGCTCGCCGGTTGTGCCGGGCTCGACGTCCAGGAGGTGGCCGACCTGCTCATCGCCGGTTCGGCGGGCGCCACGGCGGGCCGGGAGGACGACGCCGCCCTGCTCGTCGTGCAGACGTGACCACCCGCGTCACCACCCGTGGGTGGTACCGGCCGGGGGCGGCGGGCCCGATTCTCGAGACATGCCAGTCACCGATCTGCTCATCGCCCTCGCCGTCGTCGCGTACATCTGCGCCAAGCAACTGACCTGGCGCCCGGCCGACCCCGGCCGGATGTGGAGGATGCCGCTGATCCTCGGCGCCGTCGGCGTGGTCTCGCTGACCGGCCGGCACGTGCCGCTCCGCCCGGTCGACGTCGTCGTCCTCGGCCTGTCCGCGGTGCTGGCCCTCGCCTCCGGCGCCCTGATGGGGCGGATCGCCCGATTCCGCCGGTCCCCGGTGAACCCGGCAGTGGTCGAGACCCGCACCGGCGGCGCCGGCGTCGCGATCTGGGCCGGCCTGATCGCGATCCGCGTGGTGATCGACGTGGCCGGTCACCGGATGGGCTCCGACCTGGCCGTCTCCACCGGCAGCATCCTGCTGGTGCTGGCCCTCAACCGGGCCGCCGGCGCCCTGGTCGTCTCGGCGCGCCGACCTCGCGGCGAGTACGCGCTGGCCGGAAGATAGGCGAGTGCTCCTCACGCCGATGCAGCGTCCCTGGGCCACGTTCCTCAACCTCGTCGGTCTCGTCCTGGTGGCCCTGGACCTGGCCCAGCGCTCGCTGCTGGGCGCGCCGGCCGGGGTGGCGGTGGCGGCCTGGCTGGCCTGGGCGCTGTGGCTGGCGAGCCTCGCCGTACCGGAGCACCGGGTCCGCGTCCGGGCCGCCGGCTACCTCGGCATGATCGCCGGCGGCTCGCTGGCCGCGATCACCACCGACGTGGTCGGCTTCATCCCCGCCGCGGTCGCCCTGATCGTCCTGGCCGGCACTCCCGCCTTCCCGCTGCGCCTGGTGGCCGGAGCGGCCACCGGAGCACTGGTCCTGGTCGCCGTCGACTCGTGGATCTCGGCCCCGCACCGGGGCAGCCTCACCGGCGTGCTGTCCCTGCTCGTCGTCACCGCGGTCGGCGGGCTGAGCCGCCGGCAGTACCGCCTCACCGAGGCGCAGTCCCTCGCCCTGCTCGAGGAGAAGGTCGCGGTCGAGCAGGAACGCGCCCAGGTGGCCGCCCTGACCGAGCGCTCCCGCATCGCCCGCGACCTGCACGACGTGCTCGCCCACTCGCTGGGCGGCCTGGTCGTCCAGCTCGAGGCGGTCGACGCCCTGCTCGAGTCGGGCCGGGCCGAGCAGGCCCGCGACCGGGTGCTGGCGGCCCGCAAGCTGGCCGTCTCCGGGCTCGACGAGGCCCGGCGCGCGGTCTCGGCGCTGCGCGAACCGGACGAGCCGCTCGCCGCGGTGGTCGCCGCCCTGGCCGCCACCCATCGGTCGCTCGGCGGGCAGGTGGCGGTGCGCGGCGACGCCGACCGGGGCACGCTGGGCCCGGCGGCCCGCATCGCGGCCCGCCGGGCGGTGCAGGAACTGCTCACCAACGCGCGCCGGCACGCCCCCGGCGCGCCCACGACGCTCGATCTGGACTGGGACGACGACATGCTGACGATCACCGCGGCGACCCTCGGCGCAGGCGCCGCGAACAAACCCTCGCCGGGCGGCGGGCACGGTCTGGCGGGCATGCGCGAGCGGGCGATCGAGGCGGGCGGTTCGATGACCGTACGCGAGGGGCCGCCCTTCGAAGTCGTTCTCCGCCTGCCCGGGGAGCGTGCCGCGTGATCCGGGTGCTCGTCGCCGACGACCAGGCCACGGTGCGGGACGGGCTCGTCACCCTGCTCGACCTGACCGACGGCGTCGAGGTGGTCGGGGCGGCCGCCGACGGGGTGGCGGCGGTGCGGCTGACCGCCGAGCTGCGACCCGACGTGGTGCTGATGGACCTGCGGATGCCCAACCTGGACGGCGCCGGGGCGACCGCCATGATCACGGCTTCGACGCCGGGCACCGCGGTGCTGGTGCTGACCACCTACGCCGACGACGAATCCCTGGCCGGGGCGCTGCGGGCGGGCGCGCGCGGCTATCTGACCAAGGACGCCGGGCGGGCCGAGCTGGCCGCCGCGGTCCGGTCGGTGGCGTCCGGCCAGGCCACCTTCGCCAAGGAGATCGCCGACCGGCTCGTCCAGGGTTTCACCGCCCCGGCCCCGGCGCCGCAGCCCGGCCTGCGCGAACGCTTCCCGGCCCTGACCGCCCGCGAGGCCGACGTCCTCGAGGCGATCACCCTCGGGCACAACAACGCCCGGATCGCGGCCGACCTGTTCCTCGGCGTGGCCACCGTGAAGAGCTACATCAACTCGATTTTCGCCAAGCTCGGCGCCCGCGACCGCGCCCACGCCGCGGCGATCGCCCTGGGCCGCTCCGAACAGCCCCGCGGGCCGGGCCCGGATCAGGGCCCACCGGTGAGGTAGCGGGTCACCATCATGGTCAGCTCGGCCGCGAACGTCTCCTCCGGGATGCTCCGCGGCGCCGCCATCAGCTTGTGGGTGTTCAACTCGACGGTGGTGACGATCAGCTCGGCCGCGGTGTCCAGGTCCCGCACCCGCACGTCGGGGTGGGCGGCGAGCAGCTCCCGCACCTGGCCCACCCGCTGCCGGCCGTGCCGGTCCATCGCCTCCAGCAGCTCCGGCGAGATCCGCGCCTCCTCGATCATCATGCGCAGCAGGGCCGGGTCGTCGCGGTGGTTGTCGATCGCGTCGAGCACCAGGGCCCGGACCGCCGCCGGCAGGCTGCCCGGCGACCGGTCCAGCTCGTCGGCCGCGCTCCAGCTGCCCCGGTCGATGTGCCGCACCAGCAGCGCGGCCAGGATCGCGTCCTTGTTCGGGAAGTACTGGTAGAGCGAGCCGATCGAGACGCGGGCCCGCTCGGCGATGCGGTTGGTGGTGCCGGCGGCGTAGCCGTGCTCGGCGAAAACGTGAGCAGCGGCGGCCAGGATGCGGTCGCGGGTGAGCTCGGCGCGCCCCTGCCGGGGCGTGCGACGTGCCTGAAGGCGGCGGTCGGCGGGCGGCATCAGCGGGTCCTTCCCGGGTCCGGAAAGCGAGTAGCCAGAGACCTGAGCTATTGCTCACAATAGTAGGGTGAGCTGGGAAAACAAGACCATGAACCGTCTGACGTCAGCGTCCGGGGTGCAGGCCGTGATCGGCCACCCGCTACCGATGATCAAGTTGAAGGAGATCGACGCCCTCGACGCCGGCTGCCGGGCCGTGCTGCGGCGGTCACCGATCGCGGCGTTCGGCTACCGGGACGCCGCCGGCACCGCCCGGAGCACCTTCGTCGGCGGCGAACCGGGCTTCGTGCGCGTCCACTCCCCCACCCGCATCTCGTTCCCCGGCATCTCGTTCTCCGGCGTCCCGTTGCCCGGCATCTCGGGCCCCCGGCTCCCACCCGGCCCGGTCTCGTTCTTCTTCCTGCTGCCGGGGGTCGGCGAGGTCCTGCGGGTCAACGGCTCGGCGACCGGCCGGCCGGACCACCGGATCGACATCCAGCAGGCGTACGTGCATTGCGCCCAGGCCGTCCTGCGGTCCCGCCTGTGGCAGCCACCCGCCTCCGGGCCTGCCTCCTCCGGGCCTGCCGTCTCCGGGTCGGTCGCCCCCGTCGGCGCGAGGGCGGGCGGCGGACCGCTCAGCCGGCCGGGGATCGCCGAGTTCCTGGCCGCGGCGCCGTTCCTGGCGCTGTCCAGCTGGGACGCGGCCGGGGGCGGCGACACCAGTCCGCGTGGCGATCGGCA
Source organism: Paractinoplanes ferrugineus (assembly GCF_016862195.1). Lineage (GTDB taxonomy): Bacteria > Actinomycetota > Actinomycetes > Mycobacteriales > Micromonosporaceae > Actinoplanes > Actinoplanes ferrugineus. Next base: position 214,892 of record NZ_BOMM01000016.1, read on the forward strand.
GCCGGTGGCGCGGATTCTCGACGGGCGCACCCTGGTGCTGCCCGACCGCAAGGGCAACCGGCGCGCCGACACGCTGCACAACCTGCTGGCCGACGACCGGCTCGCGCTCGCCGCGCTGGTGCCCGGGCGCGACGAGGTGCTGCACGTGCGTGGCCACGGCCGGATCACCGACGATCCGGACCTGCTGGCGACGATGGCGCTGCGCGAGCGGCCCCCGCATCTGGCGTTGCTCATCGACGTCGAGGACGCCGAGATCACCGGCAGCGACGCGGTGGCGCGGGCGCGGATCTGGAGTCCGGCCTCGCACCTCGACCGGGCCACCGCCCCCGACCTGATGGCCGTCGCCGGTGAGCACCTGGCCGCCAACTCGACCGGCGCCGGCCGCCGGGCGCCCGCGCTGGCGCTGCGGGTCCTCGGGGCGATCCCGGGAACGACCCGGCTGCTGCGGCTGGGGATGAACCGCGCCTACCGCGCCGGGCTGCGCCGGGAGGGCTACGACGACGTCCGGCCCGGGTGAGCTTTTCCCACCCCGGTCACCACCCGGGGGTGGTGCTGCGTTCCCGGCCCCGCGCCGAGGATCGACGGCGAGGCCGCGGACCGCCGCGGCACCGGAAAAGGGAGTCGTCGTGGCTGCGTTACTCGCTCGGATCGGGGCCGTCAGCGCCCGGCGGCGCTGGTGGGTGCTCGGCGCCTGGACGCTGGTGCTGGTGGTCGCGGTCGGGCTGGCGGTCCACTTCGGCAAGCCGCTGGACAGCAAGCTGACCGTGACCGGCCTGCCCTCGACGCGGACCCTCGAGAAGGTCGACCGCGAGTTCGGCGGGGGCGGCGACGAGGGCAAGGTGGTCGTCGCCGCGCCGGCCGGAGCGGCCCTCGGCGGCTACCGCGCGGCGCTCACCGACCTCGGTGCGGCACTGGGTGCCGAGCCGGTGCTCTCCCCCGGCGGCCGGATCGCCTATCTCACCGTCGCCACGGCCACCGGCTCACCGGCTCGGGCGGCGGCCCTCGAACGGGCCCGCGGGGCCGGACTCCAGGTCGAGGAGTCGTCCGAGCCGGCGCCGCCGCCGGAGGGGGGCAGCTCGGCCGGGGTCGGGCTGGTGATCGCGCTCGTCGTCCTGCTGATCACCTTCGGCTCGCTCAGTGCGGCCGGGCTGCCGCTGCTCACCGCCGTACTCGGGCTGGGGGTGTCGCTCGCCGGGCTCTATGCCGTCACCGCGCTGGTGCCGGTCAACTCGGTCGCGCCCACCCTCGCGATCCTGCTCGGGCTCGCGGTCGGGATCGACTACGCGCTCTTCCTGATCGACCGGCACCGGCGGCAGCTGGCCGACGGCACGGACGTACGGGAGTCGATCGCCCTCGCCACCGGCACCGCCGGGTCGGCCGTCCTCTTCGCTGCCGTCACCGTGATCATCGCGCTCGCCGGACTCGCCGTCGCGCGGGTCGGCTTCCTCACCCAGATGGGGCTGGCCGCGGCCGGGGCCGTGTCCGTCGCCGTGCTGATGGCACTCACGCTCACGCCGGCCCTGCTGAGCCTGGCCGGCCGGCGGGTGCTCGGCCGGCGCCGGCTGCCCTCGTTCTCGGTCTCGCCCCACTGGGCCGCCGCCGTGACGCGGCACAGCGGCGCCGCCGTGGTGCTGTCCGTGCTGTTGCTCGGGGTGCTGTCGGTGCCGGTGCTCGGCATCCGGCTCGGGCTTCCCGACGACGGCGACGACCCGTCGACAGCCACCGACCGCAGGGCCTACGACCTGATCGCCGACGGGTTCGGGGCGGGCGCGAACGGGCCGCTGCTGGTGCTGGCCCGGGTCGACGCGACGGCCGGCCCCGCGGCGATCGAGGCGCGACTCGCCGCGACCCCCGGTGTCGCCCGGGTGCTCCCGGCGGGTGTCCGGGGCGGCGACGCGCTCCTGACCGTCGTACCGTCGAGCGGGCCGGCCGATGCGGCGACCGCGACCCTGGTCGCGAAGCTGCGGCGGCAACCCGGACTGCTCGTGACCGGGCCGACGGCGGTGGCCATCGACATCTCCGACCACCTCGCCCGGGCGCTGCCGCTCTACCTGGCGCTCGTCGCCGGGTTCGCCTTCGTGCTGCTCGTCCTGGTGTTCCGGTCGGTGCTGATCGCGGCCAAGGCGGTGCTCAGCTTCCTGCTCAGCCTGGGGGCGGCGCTCGGCTGCACGGTCGCGGTGTTCCAGTGGGGCTGGTTCGGGCTCGCCGACCCGGCCGGGCCGCTGCTCGGCTTCCTGCCGACGATCGTCATCGGGGTCCTGTTCGGGCTGTCCATGGACTACGAGATGTTCCTGGTCTCGGGCATGCACGAGGAGCACCGCCGGGGCGCCGCCCAGCCGGTGGTCAGCGGTTTCACCAGGGGCGCCAAGGTGGTGGTGGCGGCGGCCCTGATCATGATCGGGGTGTTCGGCGGCGGCGTGCTCGGCGGCAGCCCGGTGACCCGGCCGATCGCGTTCGCGCTCGCCGTCGGCGTGCTGGCCGACGCGTTCGTGGTGCGGCTGGTGCTGGTCCCGGCGGCGATCGCGCTGTTCGGCCGGGCCGCCTGGTGGCTGCCGCGGGGGCTGGACCGGCTCCTCCCGGCGGTCGAGTTTTCCGCTGCCGGCAGATGACGTCTGCTCAGGGCAGAGCGGGCTTGGCCGGCGCCGGGCGGCGCCCGATGGTGGAGCCATGCCAACCAACGCAGTGCACCCCTGGACCGCCGGGTCCATCGACGACCAGGTCGCCGCCCGGCTGCTGCACCAGCGCATCATCGTCCTCGGCAGCGAGGTCGACGACCCGATCGCCAACCGGCTCTGCGGGCAGCTCCTGCTGCTGTCGGCGGAGGACCCGCGCGGCGACATCAGCCTCTACATCAACTCACCCGGCGGGTCGGTCAGCGCGGGGCTGGCCATCTACGACACCATGCGGCTGATCCCCAACGACGTCAGCACGCTCGCCCTCGGGCTGGCCGGCAGCATGGGGCAGTTCCTGCTCACCGCGGGCACACCGGGCAAGCGGTTCAGCCTGCCGCACGCGCAGGTGCTGATGCACCAGGGCTCGGCCGGGTTCGGCGGGACGGCGGCCGACGTGGAGATCTACGCCGGGCAGCTCGAGAAGATCGGCGCCATGCTGCTGCGCCTCACCGCCGAGCACACCGGCCGGCCGGTCGAGACGGTGGAGCTGGACAGCCGGCGCGACCGGTGGTTCACCGCCCCGGAAGCTCAGGAGTACGGCCTCATCGACCACGTCCTGGACCGGGTGGACGACGTCCGGCCCACGATGACCCGCCAACCGATGGGACTGACGGCATGAGCCAGTACACGATTCCCACGGTCGTCGAGAAGACGCCGAACGGCGAGCGGGCCTTCGACATCTACTCGCGGCTGCTGTCCGACCGGATCATCTTCCTCGGCACCGAGATCGACGACGGGGTGGCCAATGTCGTCATCGCCCAGCTCATCCACCTCGAATCGGCGGGCGAGCAGGAGGTCGGCCTCTACCTCAACTCGCCGGGCGGGTCGTTCAGCGCGCTCACCGCCATCTACGACACGATGAACTTCATCCGCTGCGACATCGCGACGATCTGCGTGGGGCAGGCGTCGTCCGCGGCGGCGGCCCTGCTGGCGGCCGGCACCCCGGGCAAGCGGTCGGTGCTGCGGCACGCCAAGGTCACTCTGCATCAGCCGTCGTCGCAGGCCCGGGGCACGCTGCCGGACCTGGCGGTGGAGGCCAAGGAGGTGGCGAAGGTGCGCGCCGAGATGGACCAGATCCTCGCCGAGCACACCGGCCACCCGATCGCCAAGATCCGCGCCGACACCGACCGGAGCATGGCCCTGACCGCCGCCGAGGCGGTGACCTACGGCCTGGCCGACCGGGTGATCACCAAACGCGACCAGGTCCGGGCCTACCGCCTGGACAGCGCCGCCTGACCGCCACAAGTTCCGCGACCGATGCCGCGGCCGGGGCGTCAGGCGGCCCGGAGCGTCAGGCGGCCCGGAGCGTCAGGCGGCGAGGAGCATGACGGTGCCGGAGCCGTGCATGGACGGCCGGGTGGTCTGGGCCGAGCGCTGCATCTGGGCCGTGGCCAGCCGCAGAACGGGGGCCGGGGAGCGGTCGAGCAGCAGGTTGCGCCGCACCTCGGCGAGCAGGTCGGGCAGCTCGATGCGCAGCGAGTCGCAGACCGCGGCGAGGATCTCCGAGCTCGGCTCCTTGCGGCCGCGCTCGACCTCGGAGAGGTATTGCACCGAGACGTTGGCCTGGCGGGCCACCTCGGCGAGGGTGCGCCGCTGCTCCTGGCGGTGGCGGCGCAGCACCTCGCCGACCAGGGTGCGAAGCAGTGGCCGTGGGTGCCGCTCGGTGTCCGCCATGGGGTCACGGTAACCAGCGGGGGCCCGCCCTCGATACCCGGCGGGCCCCGGTTAAGCCAGCAGCGTAGAGGGGGCCGGCGGGGCGTCCGTCAACAGCTCGCCGGTGCGGGGTGTCCCGACGGCGGCGCCACCCGCGACGAACCGGAACGGCAGGCCGGCCGCGAACGTCGGCGACGGCCGGTCCATGATCTGGAAGTGCAGATGCGGCTCGCTGGAGTTCCCGGAGTTGCCGCATCGCGCGATCTCCTGCCCGGCCTCGACCACGTCGCCGGCGCGCACGCTCGCGGAGTGCCGCTTCAAGTGGGCGTAGAGCGCGTACCGCCCGGCCCCGAGGTCGACCACGATGTGGTTGCCGACCACCCGGCCCGCCCCGAGCAGCTCCCGGAACATGCCCTCGACCAGCAGATAGGCCAGCCCCGCGAGACCGGTGCGGGACCGGTGATCACGCTGCCCCTGGCGCACCCGCACGACCCGGCCCGGCGCCGCCGCGAGGATCGGCTGCCCGAAGCCGGGGAAGTCACTCGCGCGGCGCGCGAACCCCGAGCCGGGCGCCGGGGCACCGGCGGGCGAGGCGAAGACCAGATCGATCGCGTACGTCTGGCCGTAGGCGTGCAGGCCGTGACTCGGCACGCGGCTGGCCGGGCTGTTGACCGCCCGCCAGCTCCCCCGCACCGGCGGCTCGACCGGCAGCGGCTCGGCGCACACCCGCCCGACCCAGGCATAGAGCGCGAACGCCCCGAGCAGCGCGGGCCCGGCCACCCACCAGGGCACGTCGTAACCGAACGGGAGCTGGCCGACCAGAGTCAGCGTGACGAGGATCAGCAGGGGCACCCGGACACGGGCGGCGAGGCGGGCCATGGTCGACTCCATTCCGCTAGAATTTCGGAATTACGTACTTCCAAAGTAACGGAGTTCTGCCGGTGAACCAAGAGCTCGAGCAACGGCTGGCCCACATCGAGCGGCGCCTGGACGCGCTCGAGACGGGGACGCCGGAAGTCACCGCCGACACCGGCGATCCCTATTGGGCGCTGACCGCCCTGCGCGGCCTGACCACGTCGCCCGGTGCGGTGCTGTTCACCGGCCTGGTCGACCTGCCGACCGGCGAGCACTACGAGTGGCAGCAGGGGGTGCCGGCCGAGGGCGTCCTCGAATCGGACTGGGCCGCGCCGTCGGCGGCCCTGACCGCCCTCGCCCACCCGGCGCGGCTGCGCATCCTGCAGGAGGTGCTGCGCGGCAAGCACGCCACGGCCGACCTGCAGGCCCTCGAGGACATCGGCAGCACCGGCCAGCTCTATCACCACGTGCGGCAGCTGGTGGCCGCGGGCTGGCTGCGGACCGAGTCCCGCGCGCACTACTCGGTGCCGCCGCAACGCGTCGTCCCGCTGCTGGTGATCATCGCCGCGGCCGTTTCGTGAGGCCGAAGCATGGGTAGCCCTCGATGACACGCGGAGGGAGCACACCATGGGCAGCCGGCCGGTAACGATGATCAGACTGACCCAGTCCGCCCACCGTGACGCCCCGCCCGCGCGGCTGCTCGGCTGCCCGGTCACCGACCAGAACGGCAACACCCTCGGCACCATCGACGACCTGCTGGTCGACGCGGAGGCCAGGCGCTTCCGCCTGATCAGCGTGGAGCACGGCGGGGTGGTCGGCTTCGGCGCCGCCTCCTCGTTCATCCCGGTCGAGGCGGTCGACAGCGTGACCGGCGGGCACATCCGGATCGGCCGCAGCAACGCTCAGGTCGCCGACGCCCCGCCGTACGACGCGAACGGCATGGCCACCGGCGAGTTCTGCGAGAACCTCTACGGTTACTACGGTCTGGCCTGATCCTCCGCGCGCCGCCGGATCACCTCGCGCAGCAGCGGCAGGCTCTTGCTGATCACCCCGGTCACGCCGAGCCGGCGCGCGCCGGCCAGCTCCGCCCCGGAGTCGACCGACCAGGCCAGCACCAGGTCGGTCGAGCGCCGCAGCTCGTCCACCACGGCCGGGGTGAGCAGCCGCAACCGGATCGAGACGCCGTCCACCGGCGCCTCGCGCATCCGGGCCCGCAACCGCCCGAGCTGGGCGGCGGTCGCCGCCGAGAAGATCCGCCGGACGTGCGGTTCGGCGGCGAAGGCGTCGAGCATGGCCCACTGTTTGGTGCAGACCGCGACCGGTACGCCGGGGGCCCGCTCCCGCAGCGTCGCGGCCACCCGCTCGGCGACGCCGGACGAGCGGCCCTTGAGGTCGAGCAGCAGACGCCGGTCGCCGGCCGCGACGTCGAGGATGCGGACGAGCTCCGGCACCTCGCCCCGCCGGGTCAGCCCGCCATTGCGGTCCCAGAGCAGGCGCGGCCCGACGGTACGCGAATGCCGTACCTCCAGAGCCCCGCGATAGAGCTGCACGTCGGCCTCGACCAGATCCACCCCGGCGGCGAGCGCGGCGGTCAGGCCGGCCACCGAGTTCCCGCCCCGGTGCGCGACAGTGAGCATGCCCTGAACCTTCGCACAGCCCGCCGGCCCGGTCAGCACAGCGGCTCAGACCGCGTGCGCGTCGAGCAGGTAGGTGCCGCCGCAGGACTCGGCCAGGGACGGGCCGAACAGCGCGGCCGGGAAATGCGCGCCGGGGCGGCCCTCGCCGGCCAGCAGGCGGCGGGTCACCTCGGCCGGGACGGCACCGGTGAACGCCTGGGCCTCGCCGACGCGCAGCCAGCCCTCCCGGACCGTGCCGTCGGACCAGCGGATCCGGGCGTGGCCCCACGAGTGCTCGCGGGGGCGCGGCTTGGCCTTGAACTCGACCGCGGCCAGCCGGCGCCGGGCGAAGGCGCGCACCGCCGAGATCCGCAGCAGGCCGGTGACCAGCGGCAGCATCGCCCGGATCAGCGGGGCCGACGGCGCCTCGGCCGACGCGGCGAGCACCGCCGGGGCGCCGCTCGCCCGCTGCGCGGCCACCAGCTCGCCGAGCGGCATGCTCGCGGTCGTGACCCGGGTGCCGTCCGGAAGGGTGAGCTCGAGCGGTTCGCCGGCCAGCGGGGCCGGGGCGAGCCGGCCGGCGCGGTACCGCCGGCCCTGGAAGCGGCCGCCACCCTCGACCCCCGGCAGGCCCTCGACCAGGGTGCCGGCGAGCGCGTCGCCCAGCCGGCCGGCTTCGGTCGCCAGCGAAGGGATCATGTCGACGCGTACGTCGAGGGGCGCCGGCCGGTCCGCGCAGAGCTTGACCACGACGCTCTCGGTGGCGGTCACCCCGAAGCCGGCCCCGGTCACCAGCGTCCGCCCGGCGGCGACGGCCGCGTCAGCCCGCCCGAGCACCACGGCGACCGCCGCGACGTCGTTGGCCAGGTCGACATAGTGGCTGCCGGCGGCCAGGCAGGCCGCGATCAACGGCGCCGCGGTGTCCGCGAACGGCCCGATCGTGTTGATCACCACCGCGGGACGCCGCTCGCGGATCGCCGCCGCCGTCGCCGCCGGCGTCCCGGCCAGCACCGTGCGGCACCGCCCGGCCGGACCGCTGCCGGCCGGACCGCGGCCGGCCGGGTCAGGGCTCGCGCTCTCGGCCGCCAGGCGGTCGGCGGCCCAGGTCAGGCGGTCGGGGTCGCGGCCGACGAGCGTGGGCGTGATGCCCCGGGCGAGCAGTTCGACGGCTGTCGCGCGGGCGCTGCGGCCGGTGCCGCCCAGAATCCAGACCTCGGGGTCCATCAGATGCTCCACTCCTGTTATGACATGACGTGTCATCACCCTACCCCGTGATGACATGCCGTGTCATCACGTAAAGTGTGCCGGTGGGCAGATGGCCGGTGGATGCGCGGGAGCGGCTCGAGCGGGCCGCCGTCGAGCTGTTCGTGGCGAAGGGCTTCGCGGCGACCACGGTTCCCGAGATCACCGCGCGGGCCGGGCTCACCACCCGGACGTTTCATCGGCACTTCGCGGACAAGCGCGAGGTCCTCTTCGCCGGTGGCGAGTTCGCCGAGCTCGCCACCCGCATGATCGCCGACGCCCCGGCCGACTGGAAGCCGATGCGAGTCGTCGTCGAAGGGGTGGTCACGGTGGCCGCGACCCGGTTCGACGGGCGCCGCGAGGAGTTGCTCGTGCGCCGCGGGATCATTCGCTCGGATGCCGGGCTGGGCGAGCGTGAGCTGCAGAAATGGGCCGATCTGGGGCGGGCCGGGACAGCCGGTTTCCGGGCCCGCGGCATCGAGCCGATGCGAGCGGCGCTGCTCGCCGAGACGGCCATGACGCTGCTGCGGGTGGCCGCCGAGCAGTGGCTCGACCACGACACCGACCGGAGCCTGGCCGAGATGGTCCGGGAAGCCGCCGCCGCCCTGCGGGACGAGGTCTCGGCCCGCTGAGGGCGGGCGCCGGAAGATCGGGCGGTGCGGCTCCTTCTCGGTGCTTCGTTCCTGCTGAATCGTTCCCGTGGACAGGTGTCGCGCGTACCCCGACGAGGCGCCGCCATGCGGGACGCCGGCCAGGATCGGCGGCCGGGAGCGGTGGCGGGTCAGTCGTCGAGTTCGGCCAGGACCCGGGTGAGGATGGCCGGGGTCTCGCTCAGCGGGGCGGCCTCGATGAACAACCGGCCGATCGCCGCCGAGTAGCGGTCGACCTCCTCCCGCTTGTCGACGTAGAGGCCGCCGGTGAGGTGCTCGACGTACACGACGTCGGACAGTTCCTGGTAGGGGAAGCGCAGGATGCTGAAGGCGCCGCCGGCGGCGGCGTGACCGCCCGAGGAGAACGGCATCACCTGCAGTTGCACGCCCGGTGATTCGCTGAGTTCCAGCAGGGCGGCCACCTGTTCGCGCAGCACGGCGCGGCCGCCGATCGGCCGGTGCAGCACCGCCTCGTCGAGCACCACCCACAGCTTCGGGGCGTCCGGGCGGGCCAGCAACTGCTTGCGTTCCATCCGCAGGCTGGTGCGGCGGTCGACCTCGGCGGGGGCGGAGCGGTGCAACCCGAGGCTGATCACCGCGCGGGCGTACGCCTCGGTCTGCAACAGGCCGGGGACGAACTGGACCTCGTACGTCCGGATCAGCTCGGCTGCCTGCTCGAAGTCCAGGTAGGTCTGGAACCAGGTGTCCAGCACGTCGCCGTACGGCTGCCACCAGCTCGGCGCGTTCGCCTCGCGGGCGAAGTCGAGCAGTTCACGGCGTACCTCCTCGTCCTGGACGCCGTAGAGGGTGAGCAGGTCGGCGATGTCCCGTTCCTTGAAGCCGACGCGGCCCAGCTCCATCCGGCTGATCTTGGATTCGGAGCCGCGGAGCGGATGCGCGGCTTCCTCGCGGCTGATGCCGGCCGCCCGGCGCAGGGCACGCAGGCGCGCGCCGAGCTGCATTCGGCGCACGGTGGAACCGCCGCCCTGTCCCTGGCTCAAATCGCCTGCCCCGGCTGATGTGGCCCGTCCACAGTGGAAAATTAAGATCGTCGGGCGCTAGCATACCGGCGGACGGACCTTTGTGATCACTGAATCGCCCCGGATCTGATCTACTCCGGATCTGATCTGCCCGGGACCTGATCTACCCCGGATCTGATCTGCCCGGGATCTGATCTACCCGGTTCGCCGCAATGACCGGATCGCCCCTGGGAGCCCCATCATGACAGACAGCGACGCCACCGCGAAGCTCGACACGAGCATCCCGCACTCGGCGCGGGTGTGGAACTACTGGCTGGGCGGCAAGGACAACTTCGAGGTCGACCGGCAGGTGGGCGACCAGTTCGCCGGCCTCTACCCGGACATCGAGGTGGTCGCGCGGTCGTCGCGCGGGTTCCTGAAGCGGGCCGTCACCTTCCTGGCCCAGGAGGCCGGCCTCCGGCAGTTCCTCGACATCGGCACCGGCATGCCCACCGCGGAGAACACCCACCAGGTCGCGCAGGCCGCCGCGCCGGAGTCCCGGATCGTCTACGTCGACAACGACCCCCTGGTGCTGGTGCACGCGCGGGCGCTGCTGACCGGCTCGCCCGAGGGGGTCACCGAATACATCGACGCCGACCTCAACGACCCCGACGCGATCCTCGAGGCGGCCGGCCGCACCACGCTGGACCTGTCCAAGCCGACCGGCCTGATCCTGATGAACATCCTCGGCCACGTCCCCGACCTGGAGAAGGCGGTCTCGATCGTCCGGCACCTGATCGGCGCCCTGCCCTCGGGCAGTTACCTGGTCACCGCCGACGGCACCAACGTACTGGACGGCCCGGCGTTCGAGGAGGCGATCGGGGTGTGGAACGCGAACGCCCCGCTCTCCTACCACCTGCGCCGCCCCGAGGAACTGGGGCGTTTCCTGGAGGGCCTGGAGGTCGTCGAGCCCGGCCTGGTGCCGTGCGCCCGGTGGCGCCCGTCGCCGGACACCACCGAGGCGGATCTGCGCGAGGTCGACGAGTTCGGTGCCGTCGCCCGCAAGCCGTGACTATCTGACGAAGCCGACTTCGGTGTACTGCCGGTCGTCGCGCAGCCCGTAGGCACCGAAGTTGGCCAGGCCCGCGCGCACCGCCAGGATCTGCGGGGTCTGGAACAGCGGTACCGAGTGTCCCTCCTGCCAGAGCAGCACGTCGATCCGGTTGAGCAGGGCGGCCTGTCTGGTGTGGTCGGTCTCCGCGGCGGCCTGGCCGATCAGCCCGTCGATCTCCGGCGTGCCGATCCGGCCGTAGTTCTGCTCGCCGGTGCTGAGGTAGATCGGGTAGGACAGGGACGGGAATACCTGGTCGACGTTGCGGAACGACACCAGGTCGAACGAGCCGCGGTTGACGTACTTCTCGAAGAAGTCGTTGCCCGGCACCTTGCGCAGCTCGACGGTGATGCCGGCCTGGGCCAGCATGTTCTGGATCAGCTGCGGCACGGCCGAGGTGCTGCTCGCACTGACCACATAGGTGAGCTTGAGCGGCTGGGCGCCCTTGGCCCGGCTCCTGCCGTCGGCGGCGGCGGTCCAGCCGGCGCCGTCGAGCAGCGAGCCGGCCGCCGCGACGTCGAACTTGGCGGCGTTGTCCTGGTAACCGTCCTGGCTCGGCATGAGGAAGTGGTTGCCGACGGTGTGCACGGCGAACGGCAGGCCGGACGACTGCGCGCGGGCGATGGCGTCCCGGTCGATCGCGGCCGCGATCGCCTGGCGCACCCGCACGTCGGCGAGCGGTCCCCGGCTGCCCAGTTCGAGGACGGTCTGGTCCCAGCGGCCGCCGGTCCGGATCCTGGTGTCGGGGGCCGGTGACAGTCGCTTGTAGTCGTCGGGCTGACGGGCCGGGGCCTGGTCGATCTCGTTGTTGAGGTAGGCGTCGGTGATCGCGGCCGAGTCGAGGGCGCGGAAGACGATCGAGTCGAGCACCGGCTTGACGCCCCAGTACGCGGGGTTCGGCACGATCGTGATGGTCTGCGAGGTCTTGTCGGCGGTCCCGATCTTCCACGGGCCGCCCCAGACCGGGATCTTCTCGAGCCAGCCGGTGTTGAACTTCTCCGGCGTGTCCAGGGCACTGCCCGGCAGGAGCGGATCGAAGAGCGACTGCCAATCGGCGTACGGCTCCCGGAAGGTCACCTTGACCTCGCGCTCGTCCGCACCCTTCGCGACGTCGGTGATCACGTCGTAGCCCGTACTGCTGGACAGCTGGAACCGTTTGTCGGTGCCGTTGCGGGTCTTCCACTGGGTGGCGAAGTCCTGCCAGGTGATCGGCGTGGAGTCGGACCAGGTCGCCTTCGGGTTGAGCCGGTAGGTGACGACCGGTCCGGCGGCCCCGGCCGAGATCAGTACGTCGGGGTTGGCCACCGGTTTCGCGCTCTCGTCGGAATACCAGAGCCGGGGCTGGGTCATGGCCAGGATCGCCTGGCCGTCGCCCTGGGTGCCGTCGACCTGCCCGACGTTGTACTGGGTGATCCACTGCTGGATCGACAGGTGCAGGGTGCCGCCGGGCTTGAGCGCGTCGCGCGGCTGGGCGTTGATGTCGGTGCTCCCGGTTCGCGGCGCCGCCGACTGGTCGACGCGCGGGTCCGCGGTGCCGCTGCACGCCGCCAGCACCCCCACGACCCCCATGATCACCAATACCCGGATATGTCTGAGCACGATGCCGCCTCCCCGATTTGTCTTGTTCGACGGCCTCACCCTATTCCCCTCGGATCGATCGGTGACCATACTTAAGATCCTCGATACAAGCTGTTATCAGAATCCGGTTACGGTGATCACGTGCTCGGCTATCTCGCCAAGCGGCTGAGCTACTTCGCCGTTCTGATGCTGGTGGCGGCCTTCCTGGCGTACCTGCTGGCGGCCACGGCGCTGTCCCCCCGGGCCTATTTCCAGGCCCGGCAACCCCCGCCGCCGGCCGCCCAGGTCGACGCGCAACTCGCCTCGCTCGGGCTCGACCCGCGGCAGCCGGTGCTCGTCCGCTTCGCGCACTGGGCCGGCCACGCGGCCCGCGGCGACCTCGGGCTGAGCATCAAGGGCGGCTCGGTCAACGACGAGTTCGGCCGCCGGGTCGGGGTCAGCCTGCGGCTGCTCGTGCTCGGCACCCTGCTCGGCACCGTCCTCGGGGTGGCGGTCGGCGTGTGGGGCGCGGTCCGGCAGTACCGCCTGTCCGACCGCACCACCACCCTGCTCGCGTTCGTGCTGCTGTCCACCCCGACCTTCCTGCTCGCGCTGCTGCTGAAGATCGGCGCGCTGGCGCTCAACCAGGCCACCGGCCGGCAGCTGATCTCGTTCACCGGCGAGGCGACACCCGATCTGCGGGGCTCGTTCGCGACCGTGCTCGCCGACCGGGGCGTGCACCTGCTGCTGCCGACCCTGTCGATCGGACTGGCCACGCTCGCCTCGTACAGCCGGTACCAGCGCAGCGCGATGCTCGACGTGCTCGGCTCCGACTACCTGCGCACCGCCGAGGCGAAGGGTCTCTCCCGGCGCGAGGTCCTGGTCAAGCACGGGCTGCGGACGGCGCTGATTCCGATGTCGACGTTCTTCGCGTTCGGCTTCCTGGGCGTGCTGACCGGCGCCACGTTCACCGAGAAGATCTTCGGCTGGCACGGCATGGGTGAGTGGTTCATCGACTCGATAAACAACAACGACGTGAACGCGGTGGTCGCGGTCAACCTGTTCGCGGCCGGAACCGTACTGTGCGCCGGGCTTCTCGCCGATCTCACGCACGCCGCCCTCGACCCCCGGGTGCGGCATTGACCGGGATGCTGGCCGAGGTCGCCGACGTCGCCGAGCACGCACCGGTCCGCCGGGCGCGTATCACGCTCGCCCGCTTCCTGCGGCATCGCGGCGCCATGGCGGGCACGGTGGTCGTCGCGCTGCTCTTCCTGCTCGCCTTCGCCGGGCCGCACCTGACGCCCTGGTCCTACAGCGACATCGACTACGCCGCCCTGCGGCAACCCCCGTCGGCGGCGCACTGGTGGGGAACGAACGGCATCGGTCAGGACATCTTCTCCCAGACCGTACGCGGGTTGCAGAAGTCCCTGCTCATCGGTTTGGCCGTGGCCGTCTCCGCGACCACGCTGGCCGCCCTGGTCGGCGCGGTGGCCGGCTACTTCGGCGGCCGGTCCGAGCGGGTCCTGCTGTTCGTCGTCGACCTGCTGCTCATCTTCCCGTCGTTCCTGATCATCTCGATCATCTCGCCCCGGCTGCGCAGCGGGGGCTGGGTCGCGTTCGTCGGCCTGCTCGCCGTGTTCGGCTGGATGATCTCGGCCCGGGTGGTCCGCACCCTGACCATCTCGCTGAAGGAACGGCAGTTCGTGCGGGCCGCCCAGTTCATGGGGGTGCGGCCGCTGACCATCGTGTTCCGGCACATCCTGCCGAGCACCGCGTCCTTCCTGATCATCGACGCGACCATCGCGGTCGGCGGGGCGGTGATGACCGAGACCTCCCTGTCGTACTTCGGGTTCGGCGTCCAGCCGCCGGACGTGTCGCTGGGCACGCTCATCGCGGACGGTACGCCGAGCGCCGTCACCTACCCGTGGATCTTCTTCTTCCCGGCGGTGCTGCTGGTGGTCTTCGTGGTGGCGGTGAACCTGGTCGGGGACGGCCTGCGGGACGCCATCGATCCGACGTCCGGCGCGGCCGGCGGGCGGCCGCTGGTGCGGGCCACGCAGCCGCCCGGTGACGCCGTGCTCGACATCCGTGACCTGCGCGTCTCGTTCGGACCGGCGCCGATCCTGCGGGGCGTCGACCTCACCGTCCGCCGGGGCGAGGTGCTCGGCGTGGTCGGTGAGTCCGGGTCGGGCAAGTCGATGACCGCGCTCGCGGCGCTGGGCCTGCTGCCCGCCGGCGCGTCGGTCACCGGCTCCATCGGCGTGGTCGGTGAGCAGGTCGTCGGCGCGAACCGGCGGACGCTCGGGCGGCTGCGCGGCAACCGGGTGGCGATCATCTTCCAGGACTCGCTGTCCGCCCTCACCCCGGTCTACCGGATCGGCGACCAGATCGCCGAGGCCGTGCGCGCCCACCGCGACGTCGACCGGGCGACCGCCCGCCGCCGCGCGGTGGAACTGCTCGCCCTGGTCGGCATCCCCGACCCACAGGTGCGCGCGCAGGCGTTCCCCGAGGAGTTCTCCGGCGGCATGCGGCAACGCGTCATGATCGCGATGGCCATCGCCAACGACCCCGACCTGATCATCGCCGACGAGCCGACCACCGCCCTGGACGTCACGGTGCAGGCGCAGATCCTCGACGTGCTGCGCACCGCCCAGCGGGAGACCGGCGCCGCGCTGGTGCTGATCAGTCACGATCTGGGGGTGATCGCGCGGATGGCCGACCGGGTCGCGGTCATGTACGCGGGCCGGATCGTGGAGCACGCCACCACGGCGGAGCTGTTCGCCCGGCCGCTCATGCCGTACACCCTCGGTCTGATCGGTGCCGTGCCGCGTCCCGACGTGGGGCGGCGGCAGAACCTGGTGCCGATCCCCGGCCGCCCGCCCGGCCCGCGCGAGCACACCGGGTGCCCGTTCGCCGACCGCTGCCCGATGGTGGAGCCGGCCTGCCGCGAGGCCGAACCGGAACTGCTCGGACGGGACGGCCACGAGGTGGCCTGCCGCCGTGCCGGCGAGATCGCCGAGCGCGCCCTGACCCCCACCGAGGTGTACGGGATCCCGGCCACCCGGCCCCCGGTGCCCGCCCGCGGCGGCGAGCCGGTCCTCGACGTACGCGGCCTGGTCAAGACCTTCCCGCGCGACCGGGGGAAGGTGTTCAAGAAGCGGGTCGGGAGCGTCCACGCGGTCGACGGGGTCGATCTGCGGATCGGGCGCGGCGAGACGCTGGCGCTGGTCGGCGAGTCCGGCTGCGGCAAGTCGACGACGCTGTTCGAGATCCTCGGGCGGACGGCGCCGCGGACCGGCTCGATCGAGCTGCTCGGCCGGCCGGTCGACGGCACCTGGGACAAGGCCGGCGACGTCCAGCTGGTCTTCCAGGACCCGCACGCCAGCCTCGACCCGCGCCTGCCGGTGGGTGACATCGTCGCCGAGCCGATGCGCGCCCGCCGAGCCTCCGCCAAGGCGATCGCGGCCCGGGTCCCCGAGGTGCTCCGGCTGGTCGGTCTCGAACCGGGGCACGCGGGCCGGTTCCCGCACGAGTTCTCCGGCGGGCAGCGGCAGCGCATCGCCATCGCCCGCGCGCTCAGCGTCGAGCCGGCCCTGCTGGTGCTGGACGAACCGGTGTCCGCATTGGACGTCTCGGTGCAGGCGGGCGTGCTCAACCTGCTGCGCGACCTCAAGGAGCGGCTCGGCCTGGCCTACCTGTTCGTCACCCACGACCTCGCGGTCGTCGCCACCATCGCCGACCGGGTCAGCGTGATGTACCTCGGCCGCATCGTGGAGACGGGCGACGTCGACGCGGTGTTCGGGGCGCCCGGCCACCCGTACACGCGGGCGCTCCTGTCGGCCGTGCCGATCCCCGACCCGGCGGTGGAACGCGGCCGGGAGCGGATCCTGCTGACCGGTGAGCCACCGGGTGCCGGCACCCGCCCGACCGGGTGCCGCTTCCGGTCCCGCTGCCCCCGCTACGCCGAGCTGGGCCGGCCGGACGTCTGCGCCGCGCAGGACCCGGCCCTGACCGGCGACGCCCGCCGGCAGACCGCCTGCCACTTCGCCACGCCCGCGACAACGTGAGCCGGCGCCGAGCACCCCGGGCGGGCGGATGATCGAGACCGACCGGCTGCGGCTGCGCCGATGGCGTGACGACGACCTCGACGCGCTGGCGGCGATCAACGCCGACCCGGAGGTGATGCGCTACATCCTCGACGGGGCGGTCCGCGACCGGGCGCAGAGTGCCGACAGCCTGGCCAGGATGATGCGCGACTGGGACGAGCGGGGGTTCGGCCTGTTCGCGGTGGAGCGGCGGGACACCGGCGCGCTGCTCGGCTGGGCCGGCCTGGCGGTGCCCGAGTTCCTGCCCGAGGTGCTGCCGGCGGTGGAGATCGGCTGGCGGCTGGCCCGCCCGGCGTGGGGACGGGGTTACGCCACCGAGGCGGCCGCGGCGGCGCTCCGGTTCGCCTTCGAGGAGCACGGACTCGACCGCGTCATCAGCATCCGGCACGTCGACAACGAGCGCTCGCGGCGCGTCATGGAAAAGCTCGGGCTGACCCACGAGTTCGACACCGTCGTGCCGGGCCACGACCAGCCGGTCGCGGTGCACGCGCTCACGCGGCCTCGTAACTCCCGCACCGCATCACGTCCAGGAAAGCCAGGACCTCGGTAGCGAAACGGTCCGGGGCCAGGCTGTGCACCCGGTGCCCGACCGGGATGGTGGTCAGCCGGGCCGCCGGCAGCAGGGAGGCCACCTCGGCCAGGCGGCGCGGCGGGATGCAGCTGGCCGGGCCGCCGGAGAGGAGCAGGGCCGGGTGGCGCACGCCGGCCAGATCCTCCCACCACCGGGCGTCCGGCCGGGTCAGTTGCCGCAGCAGCGAGGCGAGCGCCCGCAGGTCGTAGTCGCGCCGGACGGTCAGGATGCCGGCCACGCCGGTCAGCACCTGGCGCGGGCTGACTCCCTTGGCCGAGCGGGTCCGCTCGCGCGGCGGCGCGGCCAGGTCCTCCAGGACCAGGCCGGCGATCCGCTCCGGGGTCCGGCGGGCGGCGTCCAGGGCGGCGTAGCCACCGACCGAATGACCGATCAGGACGGTGTCGCGCAGGTCCAGCGTCTCCAGTAGACCGACCACGTCGTCGCCGATGCTGCGCAGCGTGTAGTCGCGGCTGCGGTCACTGGTGGCGTGGCCGCGCAGGTCGACGGCGAGGGTGCGGTAGCCCGCCGCGGTCAGCCGGGGGGTGAACCGGTCCCAGGTGCGTGCGCTGCTCCCGCTGCCGTGCAGCAGCACCGCGGGAACGCCGGCCGGGTCGCCGGACTCCCGGTAACCGAGCCGGACCCCGTTGACCACGACAGACTTCATCCCTGCTGTTTACCAGAAGTTTCGCGGCGAACAGCCGGCGTCCATCCGGGCGTAAGCAGCGACACAGTGCTCGGACGCGGCGGGCCGAACTCAGGCGCGGCGGGCCAGCAGGATCCCGAACCGGCCCGGCACGCCGGTCACGGTGAACCCGGCCGCCTCGAGATCGTCGCGGACCGCGGTCAGCGGCGTGGTGCGGTAATACATCACGAAGGGCGGGCGCCACACCAGGTTGCGGACCCGCATCGCGACGTCGAAGCCGAGCAGGACCCAGTGCGCGAGCGAGGTCACCGGCGGCGGCGTGCCGATCGGCAGGGCGAAGACACCGCCGGGGCGCAGCGCGCGGTGGACCCCGGCGAACAGGGCGGGTCGTTCGGCGGGCAGGAAATGACCGAGCGCCCCGAAGCTGACCGCCAGGTCGAACCCGCCGGCGAACGGCAGGGCACGGGCGTCGGCCCGCACCCATGAGGCGTAGGGGTGGGCCTCGCGCGCCTTCTCGAGCATGCCGGTGCTGAAGTCGACGCCGGTGACCCGGCCCGCGCACAGGGGGCGCAGGGCGAGCAGCCCGGCCCCGGTCCCGCAGCACACGTCGAGACCGTCCTCGAACGGCCCGAGCTCGGCCAGCGCCGCCACCGTCGCGTCGAGAACGGTCTCCGGCGTACGGAACGGGGTGTGGTCGAACTTGGGCGCCAGCAGGTCGTAACCACGCTCGACCGACGACAGCGCCTGCACGGTCAACTCACTGACGGATGGACCTCCGGGCGAGAACACCCCGCCAGGTTAACGGCTCAGCGCCGGGCGGCGCGCAGACCGAGGGCGATCAGCGCCGAGGCGGCCAGCACCCCGGCCGCCTCGACCTGCCGGCGCGACACCCGGCCGGGACCACCCTCGACCCGCGCGGCCGGCCGGAAGACGTTGCCGGCACCGGGGCCGATCCGGGCCCGGCCGAGGCCGCCGGCCCGCATGAGCGGGGTGACCAGGGCGTCGTAGAACGGCGGGAACAGGTTGTAGCCCAGTTCGATGACCCGGTTGGCCAGTCCGACGGAGGCCTGCGGGCGCGGCCGGTCGGCCAGCCGCAGGACCCGGGCGGCGACGTACTCGGCCGAGTCGACCGGGGGCGGCGGGCGGCCCACGAACCCGGCGTAGTTGGCCGCGCTCGTGTAGATGGGCGTGTCGACGCTGCCCGGCGCCAGCGTGCAGACGTGGATGCGCGGGGCGTCGCGGGTCTCCTGGTGCAGCGTCCGGGCCAGGGCGCGGGCCCCCCACTTGGCCGTCGTGTAGGCCGACATGTACGGCACCGTCACCCGCGAGAGCAGCGAACTCACCAGGATCAGCGTGCCCTGGCCCTGGCCGCGGAAGTGCCGCAGGGCGGCGCGGGCCACGTTCGCCGGCCCCAGCAGGTCGGTGGTCACGGCCCGTTCGAAGACCTCCGCCGGCAGATCCTCGAACCGGCCGTACGCCATCACGGCGGCACTGTCGACCCACACGTCGATCCGGCCGTAGCGCTGGACCGCCGCGTCGGCCAGGGCCTCGACCTCGTCGCGCCGGGTGACGTCGGCGGTCACCACGAGCGGGTCGTTGCCGCATTCGGCGGCCACCACGGCCAGGTCGGCCGCGCCCCGGGCGGCCAGCACCAGCCGATCACCGCGGGCCGCGAAGGCCTTGGCCGCGGCCCGGCCGATTCCGCTGGACGCTCCGGTCAGCACCACCACACGTTCGTTCACGAACGCTGCTTACCCGCGAGATCGGGTCAGGAACATGCCGGCCCGGTCGAGTGCTTCGTCGGCCTCGTCCAGCACGCCGTAGTTGAGCTGGTAGACGTGCGGCAGACCGGCCCCCACCTCCAGGGTCACCTCGGCACCGGCCGCGGCGGCCCGGGCGGCCAGGCGGACGGCGTCGTCGAGCAGGATCTCGTCGTTACCCACCTGGACGAGCAGGGGCGCGATCCCGGACAGGTCGGCGAACAGCGGGCTCGCCGCGGCCGCCGTGTCGCCGGGGGCGTACTTCTCCGCGTACCGGACAAGGGATTGCCTGGTGAAAAGCGGGTCGACGCCGTCGCGGGTGCGGATGCTGTCGCCGGCGAACGTGAGGTCGACCCAGGGGGAGAAGACGGCGGCGGCCGCGGGTTGCGGCAGGCCGGCCGCCCGCACCGCGGCGAGCAGGGCCACGGTCAGGCCGCCACCGGCCGAGTCGCCGGCCACCACGAGGTCGCCGGGTGCGGTGGTCCCGAGCAGCTCGCGATAGGCGGCGAGGGCGTCCTGCTCCGCCGCCGGGCAGGGGTGTTCGGGCGCGAGCCGGTAGTCGAGCGAGTAGGCGGTGCCGCCGGTCCGCTCCACCAGCGCACCGGCGAGCGGGGCTCCGGTGCGGCCCGAGCCGACCACGAATCCGCCGCCGTGCAGGTAGAGCAGCCGGACCGGGCCGTCACCGGCCCGCAGCCGGACCGCCGGGCGGCCGCCGAGCTCCACCTCGTCGACCGCGAGTGCCGGGTCGACGGCGTGGGCCGCCCCGAACTGCTCGAACGACTCCCGTTCGGCGGCCAGGGTGCCGGGTTCTTGGGGCGAGGCGGCCAGTGCCGCTCGGACGGCGGCGCGCTGTTGTGCCCGGTCCATGTGATCCTCCATCGGTCGGAGTGGCAAGATGCATTCCTAGGAATACAAAGTAGATTCCTTGGAATCTAATTCCCAGGAATGGAAGCCGTTCAGTGACCGACCTCACCACGCTCTTCACCGACCTGGTACGCGCCGAGACCCGCCTCTACAACCGCCTCGACGCCCGCTTGCGGGCCGAGCACGACATGCCGCTCGGCACCCTGGAGTTCCTGAAGATCATCGACAGCCGGCCGGCGTGCCGGGTGCAGGACATAGCCGCCGAGGTGGACATCACGATCGGCGCCACCAGCAAGGCCGTCGACCGCATCGAGGCGCGCGGCTGGTGCCGCCGGGCCGCCAACCCGGCCGACCGCCGCTCGTCCCTGCTGACCCTGACCCCGGCCGGCCGGGCCGCGCTGGCCGGCGCGACCCCGGCCCTCGAGGCGGCGCTCGCCGACCACACCGCCGCCCTCCCCCCGGCCGTCGTCGACCAGCTGGCCGCCGGTCTGCGCCGGTGGCGGCAGGCCCTGGAGACCTGAAACAGCGCCGGAGACCGCGAACCGGAGCGGGCGTCAGGCGAAGCGGGCGTCAGGCGAAGCGGGTGGCGGCCAGGGCCGAGGCGGCCAGCAGGCCCAGGCCGTTGGTGGCCCAGTGCAGGGCGGCCGCGGCCAGCAGGCTGCCGCTCCGGCGGCGCAACTCGCACAGCAGCAGACCGGCCACGGCGGTGAACACGACCGCACCGGCAACGGCCAGCAACCGGCCGGCCGGGCCGGCGCCGACCGCCGAGCCGACGGCCTGGTTGGCGTGGTTGAGGCGCAACGACGGCAGGATGTGCCAGAAGCCGAAGAGGACCGACGACGTGATGCTGGCCCAGGCCGCGCCGCGGTGGCGGCCGATCAGTCCGAGCAGGACGCCCCGGAAGGCGACCTCCTCCAGCAGCACCGTGCCGAGCGGCACCACGATGAACGCGGTCAGCAGGGCGGCCCCCGGGTGCAGGTGGTAACGCACGTCCTGGAACGCCGGCCGGGTCAGCGGCAGGGCGATGCCGATCGTGTAGACCAGCGCGACGGCGAGCACGGCACCGATCGCATATCTCAGGCCGGGCAGCAGCGTGCGCCGCGACATGCCCAGATCACGCCAGCTCAGGCCGGCCCGGCGGGCCAGCACGACCAGGAGCAGGGCCACCACCGGGCCGGCGACCAGACCGGTGTGCCGCGGGCCGAACTTGTCCGCCACGTTGACCGCGGCGAGGACCAGCACGACGGCGGTGAGCAGGAGGACGAGGCGGCGACGATCGGTGACTTCAGGCATCGCGCACCAACACTACCCACGCCCGCCGCCCGAAAAGGCAGTGATGCTTAGGCGCGACTGTGCCGATCTTTAAGGACTCCTGAAGGATTCGGCGGGACGGATCGACGATCCGCATAGTGAACAGCCGTGCCCACTCGTCATCGCAAACCCACCCGTACCCGCTACGTCGTGCTGGTCGCCGCCACCCTCGGGCTCGTCGGCACCACGGTCGGGGTCGCGTCCGCCCGGACATTCCACCGCCCGCAGCCCGGCGCCGCGGCGCTCGGCCCGGCCACCACGGTCGCCGACAACTACCGGCACCGGCCGCGCCCGACCAGGTCGGCCACGCTCAGCCCGACCACGTCGCCGAGCTCGACCACACCGGCCACGGTGCCGCCGACGGCCGTGCCCACGACGGCGCCGACGACCGCACCGACCGGGCCGACCGGGGGGCCGACCGACGGACCGACCGGGGGGCCGACCGGGGGGCCGACCGACCCGGCCACGACGGCTCCCACCGCGCCGCCCGCCACGCTGCCGACCGGTCCGGCGACGACGGCCCCGGCCACCGCGCCGACGACGGCGCCGCCCACACCGGACACGGTGATCGCGGCCGCGCTGGAGCACCTCAACGCCGCCCGCGCGGCGAACGGGGTGGCCCCGCTGACCCTCAGCGCGCAGCTCAGCAAGGCCTCGCAAGCGCACAACGCGCTGATGAGCGGCGGCTGCGGCCTGTCGCACCAGTGCCCCGGCGAGGCCGGGCTCGGCGATCGCTTCTCGGCCGCGGGCGTCTCCTGGAACAGCGCCGGCGAGAACATCGGCCAGGGCAATGCCCAGAACAATCAGGCGTCGACCATCGCGGCGACCAACGGCCTGACCGACCTGATGATGGCCGAGGTCGCGCCGAACGACGGACACCGCCGGAACCTGCTCAACACCGGCTTCAAGCGCGTCGGCCTCGCGGTCACCCGCGATTCCGCCGGCAAGGTGTGGTTCACCCAGGACTTCGTCAACTGACCGGTACGCGGGAGCCGGCCGATCAGGAGGCGGTGACGCGGTAGATGGCGCCGGCCTGGTCGTCGCTGACGTACAGGGCGCCGTCCGGGCCCTGCACGGCGGCGACCGGCCGGCCCCAGCGGGAGCCGTCACCCGCCTGGAAACCGGTGAGCAGGGTCTGCTGCGGGCCGAGCGTCCCGTCGCGCCACGCGAAGAACGAGACCTCGGGGGCGCGGGGCGGCTTGCGGTTCCACGAGCCGTGGATGCCGACCAGCGCGCCCATGCCGTACCCGGCGGGAAGAGCGGACGAGGTGAAGCTCAGCCCCAGCGGCGCGCTGTGCGCGCCCATCCCCTGCTCGATCGGGGGCAGCGCGGCACAGTCGAGCTTCGCGCCGTCGGGGTTGGTCTGGAAGTCCCGGACCAGCGGCCGGCCGGTGTAGCTCAGCGGCGAGTCCTTCTCCCCCGGCGTCAGATCGGGGTCGGGGTTGCAGTACGGCCAGCCCAGGTCGCGCCCCTGGGTCAGCCGGGCGAGCGGTTCGATCGGGTGGTCGTTGACATAGGACTGGATGACCTCGCCCTGGTCGTCGCCGGCGTGCGGGTAGGCGATGTTGTCCCGGTTGTTGACCGCGGTCCAGACGCCGCCGTCGGGGTCGACCGCCAGGCCGGTGCCGTTGCGCACGCCGCGGGCGAACGTCGCCGGCGCTCCCCCGCCGGGCGGCACCCGCAGGATCGAGGCCCGCTCGGGACGGGCGTCGCGGTCCTCGGCCGAGATGTTGCCGGTGGAGCCGACCGAGATGTAGAGCGCGCCGTCCTTACCGACCGCCACACTCTTGAGCGCGTGCGCGTAGGCGCCGCCCAGCTCGGTGCTCTTGGCGTCGGGCAGGCCGGCGACCGCGACCTTCCGGCCGGCGACCGCACCGCCGGCCCAGGTGAACTCGTCGACCTGATCGCTCTCGGCGACATAGAGCGTGTTGCCGGCGAACGCCATGCCGTGCGGCTGAGTCAACCCACCGACGAGCGTCGACTGGGTGGGGGCGGCGGCGCCGGACGCGGCGGGAGTCAACTGGACGATGTCGCCGTATTTCGGCCTGGACACCAGCAGACCCTTGTCGGGCGTCCAGGCGAGCAGGCGGGCGCCGGGCACCCGGGCCCAGACGGTGACGCTCCAGC
Source organism: Paractinoplanes ferrugineus (assembly GCF_016862195.1). Classification (GTDB taxonomy): domain Bacteria; phylum Actinomycetota; class Actinomycetes; order Mycobacteriales; family Micromonosporaceae; genus Actinoplanes; species Actinoplanes ferrugineus. The sequence goes on from NZ_BOMM01000016.1 coordinate 238,589, forward strand.
CCGGCGGCGCCTGCAGCTCGCGGGCCTTGTCGAACGGTGCGGCACCGGTGCCGGCGATGGTGCGCACGGTCGTCGCGGCCAGGGCGGGAGCGGCCCCGCCCGACGGGACCACGGTGGTCGCGGGCGCGGCCGCCGGACTCGAGGAACACGCGGCCAGGCCGAACGCCAGACTGCCGGCCAGCACCGCACGGGACACCGTTGTCATACCGCATCCCTACCCGCTGGGACGCGCCGCACGCAAATATCGATCAGGGGCCGTCCCGCCCGGCTCCGGGCGGGCGGTGCTCAGCGTCGCGGTGGGGGCAGCGCGGGGTCGGCGCCCGGTTTGGCGGCGCCCTTGCCGTTGCTCGGGTTGATCACCACCACACCGCCCTTGATGGTGCGGCCGTCCGGCTCGGTGCCGGCGGCGGTGCCTTCGGGGCACTTCGAGTCGACCGGCTGACCCACCCAGACCGAGAAGCCGGCGCCGTCGACGCGACTGCGGGCCCGGCTCATCGGCAGGCACTCGACGCCGGGGATGGAGCGCTGGTCACCGACCGCGATCTTGCGGCTGCTGGGGGTCTTGAACTGGATCTTCGGCTCGCCCTTCATGTAGTCGGCGAGGGTGTTCCAGACGGCCGGGTTGACCGTGGAGTGCTCCATGTGGTCGCGGTGCGCCTGCCAGTCGGGGTTGACCAGATAGCCCGCCACCACCAGCTGGGTGGTGCCGGCGATCAGCGCGGCCGTCTTGTCGGCGTCGGTGGTGCCGGTCTTGCCGAACACCGGGTGCCCGACCACGTCGCGGGTGGCCCGTGCGGTGGCGCCGTTGCAGCTGCCGAGCTGGGCCGAGTCACCGACCGGGCAGCGGGTCGCGTCGAGGGTGGCGCGGGCCACGTCGGGGCTGGTCGCCCGGGTGCACTGCGGTTTGCCGACGTCGAGCTTCTCGCCCGCCTGGGTGGTGATCTGCTCGATCGGGGTGGGCTCGCAGTACATGCCGTCGCCGGCCAGGGTCGCATAGGCGTTGGCCATGTCGAGCGGCGTCGTCGACGAGACGCCCAGGGTGAACGCGCCCCACTGGTGCGAGTTGCCCGGCTGGGCGAGCTCGGCGTCGCTGGGGGCACGGAACTTCACCCCGAAGCGCTTGGCCACGTCGACCACGTTCTCGGCGCCGACCCGTTCCTCCAGCGGCACGAAGTAGGTGTTGATCGACTTACCGAAGCCGGTCCACATGTTGTAGACGCCCTCGCCGCCGCCACCGGAGTTCTGCGGGCACCAGAAGTGGGTGCCCTCGCAGGCCGAGTCGTTGCTGGAGCTGATGATGTAGCCCGACCGGTACTGCTTCTCGGCCTTGATGGTGTAGGCCAGCGGATAGCCCTTCTCCAGGGCGGCCACCATCGTGAACATCTTCATCACCGAGCCGGCCTGATAGCCCGTGATGTCGCCGCCGCCGGTGAGAAGCGGGTTGGTCGTGTTCGGGTAGGTGCCCCGGAGGCCCTTCCTGGCCTTGGCCGGGTCGGACGAGATCTTGTTGGCCGGGTGAGCCCGGTCGTCGAGCTTGAACTTGCGGTTGGCGGCGAGCAGCCGCACCTTGCCGCTGCCGGGCTGCACCCCGGCCAGCAGCAGGGCGTTCTTGTTGCCGTCGGAGATCTCGTCGTTGACGTTCTTGCGGGCGTCGGCCTGACCCTTGATGTCGAGGGTGGTGGTGATGCGGTAACCGCCGGCCTTGAGGCGACGCTCCCGGTCGTACGCGGTCGGACCGAACTCCTCGCGCCCCATCCACCACCGGTAGAAGAAGTCGCAGAAGAAGCCCCACTCGTTCTTCGCCACCGCGACGCAGCCGTTGCTGATCTGGCGGACCTGCTTGGGGATCGGCTCCTTCATCGCCTTGTCGGCCTCGGCCTGGGTGATCGCGCCGGTCAGCACCATGCCGGGCAGCACGTAGTTGTTGCGCCGCTTCAGCAGTTCGTCGTAGCCCTCGGTGGTGGTCGGGTCGTAGTACGACGGGGCCCGCACGATGCCGGCGAGCATGGCGGCCTGCCCGATGGTCAGGTCCTTGGGCTTGCGGTTGAAGTAGACCTGGCTGGCCGCGAAGATCCCGTAGGTCTGCTTGCCGAACGGGGCGATGTTCAGGTAGCGCTCGACGATCTGTTCCTTGTCGAGCTGCTTCTCCAGCTGCATCGCGTACTTCATCTCGGTGACCTTGCGCTTCGGCGTGTCCTTCGTGGCGTCGACGACCTCCTGCGGGTTGGTCGCCGAATAGGCCAGTGACATGCGCACGAGCTGCATGGTGATCGTGGAGGCGCCCTGCTTGCCGGCCTTGCCCTGGTTGTTGCTGACCATGGCGCGGGCGACACCCTTGATGTCGACGCCGTTGTGCTCGTAGAACGTGCGGTCCTCGGCCGCGATCATCGCGGCGGACATGTATTTCGAGATGTCCCGCATCGGCACGTCGCTGCGGAACTCGTCGTAGAACTGGGCGATCTGGGTGCGGTTGTCGTTCGCGTAGATGCGGGTGATCTGCGGCGACTTGAACTCTTTGATCTCGCTGGGCAGGCTGGCGAAGGCCGTGTTGCCGGCCCGCGCCGCCAGCCCGGACATGGCCGCGACCGGGAAGGCCGCGGCGGCGACCACGACACCCGTCAGCAGGCCGCAGGTCAGGAACGCGAACCCGTTGAACAGAATGTTGTGATCGCGACGCCTGTACCAGGAACTCACCGCTGCACCACCCCGTGACTCGACCGCCGCGTGACCCGGCCGCCGCGTTACCCGGCCACCGCTTGACTCGACAACCGCATGACTTTGCGTTCGCCGGGCTCGCATGATAGCGAGTCGCGTCAATCACACCTCACGATGTCAAGTGAGGCAATCAGGGATTTGCAGCAGTGCGGTTACTGTCCGCGACCGGTCTTCTCCTGCAGCTCGTCGATCCGGCGGGACGCGTCCGCCTTCGACAGGTCCTCCGGAGCCTCCTCGCCCGCCTCGGTGGCCAGGGTGTGCAGGTAGGACTGCTGGGCCGCGGTGGCCGGCTCGTCGCCGGTGGTCCAGTCGGCGGGGTCCTTGACGGCGTTGCCGTCGGTGATGTCAGCCATGACAGCTCTCCCTCTAGCGCGAACAAGCCTTCGAACATCCGTGCCACTACCCGGGCGGTGCGACCGGAAACGTGATCACCATGGCGACACCCGGATCGCGTGACTCGGCCACGGCCTGGCCGCCGTGCGCGACGGCCAGTTGCCGGACGATCCACAGCCCGAGGCCGACGCCCTCCGGACCACCCACCGCGAACTGCCCGAACAACGATCCGCGCAGCGAGTCGGGGATGCCCGGCCCGTGATCGCGCACCTCGAGCCGGCCCGGTTCCAGCCGGACGACCACGGGCGGCCGGCCGTACCGCAGCGCGTTGCCGACCAGGTTGATCAGGATCTGCTCGAACCGCTGCCGGTCGACGTAGATCATCAGCTCGTCGTCGACCTCGACCACCAGCTCCTTGTCGGTGCGGATGTACTGCAGCGCGTCCTGCACCAGGGTCCGCGCCCGCAGCTGGTGCCGGTCCAGCCGGAGCCGGCCGGTGCTGTCGATGCGCTGCATGTCGAGCAGGCCGTCGGCCAGGCGGAAGACCCGCGCGGTCTGCCGCAGGGCGGCATCGACCATGCGCTCCGCCGGCCCGGTGGCGCCGTCCCGCAATTCCTCGAGAGTCATCTGTACGGTCGACAGCGGCGAGCGGACGTCGTGCGCGAGGGTGTTCACCATCGCCGACCGCCACTGCTCGATCCGGGCCAGCCGTTCCCGGTCGTCGCGCAGGTGCCGGGCCTGCGCCTCGATGAGCAGCGCGACCGCCACCGTCACCGGCATGAAGATGAGCGCGCTGCCCACCACCATCGGCGGCTGATCGGTCAGGATCAGCGGCACCAGGTAGGCGGCGGTGGCCGGGACGACGTAGGCGAGCAGGATCCACCGGGGGAAGTGCAGCGCCGCCCACGCGTAGAGCAGCACCAGGAACGGCCCGGTGCCGGCGGCGATCCCGCCGAACGACCAGGTCGACAGCCCGAGCACACCGAACCCGAGCAGGCCGAGCAGCGCCGGCGCCGTCGGCCGCAGCCGCCGCCAGGGCACCAGCAGGGCGCCGAGCGCCATGGTGAGGTCGCCGGCGGCGACGATCAGCAGGTCCCCGGTCCGGCCCGGATCGTTGGCGATCGCCCCGAGCCCGAGCAGACCGGCGAGGAGGAAGAGTGCGGCGGCCTGCCGGGCCGCGGTGCGCGGCCCGGTCCCCAGGAACCAAGAAACCCGATGAGATCCGACTTTTTCATTATATAGAGCTACGGCTTGCCGGGCCGAGCGGTCGTGGCCCGGGTGACCCCGCGTTTGACGGCGGGCGCCCAGGGCACCTCGGTAGGGCAACCGATCCCCCTGAAGGAGTCACGACATGAGCTTCCTCGACAAGGCCAAGGACTTCGCCGACAAGCACGACGAGCAGATCGACCAGGGTCTGGAGAAGGCGGGCGACCAGGTCGACCAGCGCACCGGCAACAAGTACTCGGCGCAGGTCGACCGCGGCGTCGACGAGGCCCAGAAGCGCACCGGCGCCGGCGACACCCAGCAGCAGTAAGCGGGCGACGACGCCGCCGCGGTGGTGGGCGGGCGCAACTCCGGGGTCCGGCGTGATTGACTCGTGGCGTGCTGCCATGGGACCAGGAAATCGCCGGCGAACTGCACCGGGACAAGATCGAGTCGGAGCTGCTGCGGGGTAACCCGCTCGGCGATCCGCACGTACGACCGCTGTGGGTCTACACGCCACCGGGCTACGCGGAGTCGGGAGACCAGCGTTACCCGGCGATCTACGTGATCCAGGGATACAGCGGTCACGTCGGGATGTGGGCCAACCGGGTGCCGTTCCGTCAACCGTTCATCGAGACCGCGGACGCGGTGTTCGCGAACGGGGAGGCGCCCGGTTGCATCCTGGTCTACGTCGACGCGTGGACGGCGTACGGCGGGTCGCAGTTCGTCGACTCGCCCGGGACCGGGGCCTACCACTCGTACCTCTGCGACGAGGTCGTGCCGTGGGTCGACGCCCACTTCCGCACGTTGGCCGCGCCCGCCTCCCGCGCCATCAGCGGCAAGTCGTCCGGCGGCTTCGGCGCGATGATCACCCCGATGCTGCGGCCGGACCTGTTCGGGGCGTTCGCCACCCACGCCGGCGACGCGCAGTACGAGTACAGCTATCTGAACGAGTTCGCCAAGGCCGTCCGGGCGCTGCGCGACTACGACCACGACATCCTCGAGTGGTGGGCGGACTTCCGCGGCCGGGTCTCGATGACCAAGGAGCACGACCAGCTCCTGGTGCTGCTGCTGGGCTGCACCGCGGCGTTCTCGGCGGCCGAGGACGGCACCCCGCAGCTGCCGTTCGACCCGCGGAGCGGCCGGCTCATCCCCGAACTGTGGGACCGGTGGCTGGCCTGGGACCCGGTCCGGATGATCGACAAGTACGCGGACGCGTTGCGCTCGCAGCGGGCGATCTGGATCGACGCCGGCACCCGTGACGAATGGTTCCTGGATCTCGGGGCCGAGGCGTTCCACGAGGGGCTGCTGCGCATCGGCGTCCCGGCCGAGCGCATCAACTTCGAACTGTTCCCGGCCGGTCACGGCGGCATCGACTACCGGTACCCGCAGGCCACCGCCTGGCTCGCGCAGCGCCTCGCCCGCTGAGTCCGCCCAGGCCGAGCCGGGCGGCATGTTCGATCCGCGGCGGGGTACCCGGCCCGGATGAACGCCGACCTCACGTTTATCGGCAATGCCACCGTCCTGCTGCGGATCGGCGACTTCACCCTGCTCACCGATCCCGCGTTCGGACCGGCCGGCAGCCGGGTCGGGCTGGGCTGGGGGATGTGGACCCGGCGCCTGCGTGCTCCGGCGCTGGACGCCCTGGCCGGGGCCGACCTCGATGCCGTGCTGCTGTCGCACCTGCACGGCGACCACTTCGACCGGGCCGCCCGGCAGACCCTCGACGCCGACCTGACGATCCTGACCACGCCGCAGGCGGAGCGCCGGCTGCGGCGGGGCCGGTTCTGGGCCGTGCGGGGCCTGCCCACCTGGGAGTCGTACGAGATGACCCGGGGCGACCAGCGGCTGCGGGTGACCGCGGTGCCCGGCCGGCACGGTCCCGGCATCGCCGACCGGCTGCTGCCCGACGTGATGGGCTCGGTGCTCGAGTTCACCGCCGGCGGGCAGACCCGGCTGACCCTCTACATCACCGGGGACACCCTTTTCCGGCCCGGACTGGCCGAGATCCCCGAGCGCTTCGGCGGGATCGACGCCATGCTGATCCACCTCGGCGGCACCCGGGTGCTCGGGCTGCTGGTCACCATGGACGACCGGCAGGGCGCCGAGCTCACCGGGCTGATCCGGCCGGGACGCACGGTCCCGATCCACAACGACGACTACCGGGTGCAGAAGTCACCGCTCGACCGTTTCCTGACCCGGGCCCGCGACCTGGGTCTGCCCGGGATCCAGCCGGTGGCCCGGGGCGAGATGATCCACCTGCCGCTCCATTCTCCGGCTGTCTCCCACGAAAGGGAGCAAAACCCGGGTTTGTCGGATGGATGAGACGCGGCCGTGGTGGCCTTGTCGGGTCATGTCATCACCAGGGGAGGACGCGACATGCACACCACGACAAAGCTGTCGATGCTGCTCGGCGCCGGTCTGCTGACCGCCGTCATCGGAGCGGGCCCGGCCCAGGCGAGTCCGGCTCCGCCGCCGCACGACGACAACGATGTGATCGGCTACTTCGACGACCGGTCCGACTGCGAGTGGGTCGCCCGGATCGGCGACATGCAGCACCGCTGGGACGACGCGGACTGCGACCCGGTCCGCTTCGGCCCGCACCGCGGCATGTGGGCGCTGAGCGCCGACGACAACGGCTGGCCCGGCCCGGGTGGCCAGGCTCAGGGTCAGGGATGGCCCGGCAAGCCGCACCACTGATTCTCCGAGTTCACCGAGGGCCGGGCGCGACAGCGTCCGGCCCTCGGCCGCGGTGGCGCGGTCTCGGTAGCCTCGGGAGCATGTTGACCGCCGAACGCACAGGTCTCCTGCGGGGGCGCTATCAGCTCTCCGCCGACGGGCAGCCGGTCGCCGTGTGGGATCCCTCCTGGTGGCGCACCGGCGGTGATTTCGACGTGCAGGGCCGGCGCTACCAGGTGCGGGCCAACGGCTGGGGCACGAAATACCGGATGCTCGACGAGACCGGCGGCGAGGTCGCGCTCGTCGAACGGGCCGGGCGGAAGCACTGGACCGTGCGGGCCGGCGGGCGCACCTTCGAGTTCCGCCGCGCGTCGATCTGGGGCAACCAGCAGGACCTGCTCGCCGACGGGGTGCGGGTCGGGTCGCTGCGGCGCACCAGCGCGTGGTCGGGCGCCATCGAGGCCGACCTGCCGGGCATGCCGCTGCCGGTGCAGATCTGCGTGGTCGGCGTGCAGATCGCGATCTGGCAGGCACAGCAGTCGGCCGCCGCCGCCGGCAGCTGACCCTCGGGCGGGCCACCCCCGGTGGCGACCTGGTTGCGAATCGCGCCGGCGCTGAAGGTCGCCGCGCGGCTGCCGATGAGGGTGCCGGCGACGCGAGCAGAAGGTGGTGGCCGAGGTGACGTTGTCGGTGCTGAGCCGCTCGGAACAGGAGCAGCCGATCGATGTGGTGGTGGTCCGCGAGCCGGACCCGGAGCCGAAGTCGGACGGCACCCGGCAGCGACACCTGACCCGGTTGTGGCAGGCGTGGCTCGCCGTGGGCGGGCTGTTCTCGGCCGGGCAGTGGCTGATCCCGGCGGACGGCCCGGTCGGCGGCCTGATGATTCTGGCCATGCCGCTGCTGTTCACCGTCGGCATCGTGCTCGGCGTGCTGGTCAACCGGCCCCGGCCCCGCTGGCCGTGGCTGCTGCTGGCCTCCGCCGGCCTGGTCACGATCGCCGGGTACGCGGTCTGGTGGGCCGGCTTGACCGAGCTGGCCTTCCCGCTGTTCCTGACCATCTACCCGCTCGAGGCCGCCGCCCTGCTGCTGCTGGTGCGAGGCACCTCCTGGCGGCAGGACCGCGCCGGGATGCTCGACACCGCGATGATCAGTGTCGGGCTGGCGCTCGCCTGCTGGCTGCTCGTCATCACGCCGCTCACGCGGTCGCACACGCCGCTCGGTCAGGGCCTGGCCTCGCTGTTCCCGTTCGGTGACGTGCTGCTGTGGAGCGTACTGATCCGGTTCTTCACCTCCCGCGGCCTGCGCAACGCGGCGTTCTGGCAGATCAGCGCCTCGCTGGTGCTGCAGACCGTGTCGCACATGGCCACCCTGCTGCCGGCCCTGCTCGCCGTCGGCACCCCGGACGTGCAGCCGCTCAGCTCGCTGTCCGGCTTCCTGATGGCCGGCGCCGCCCTGCACCCGTCGATGCGCATCCTCACCGGCCGGCCGTTGCGCCCGGTGGCGGAGATGACGCCCCGGCGCGTGCTGCTGGTGAACCTGGCCTGCATGGGCGCCCCGGCGCTGCTCATCGTGCAGGGCGTCGTCCAGCACGGGCGGGTCGACTGGATCGCCGCCGGGATCGGCTGCATCACCCTGTTCGCGCTCGTCGCGCTGCGCATGTTCGACCTGGTCGGGCAGGTGCAGGACAAGGCCCGCCAGCTCGACGCGGTCGCCCACATCGACGCGCTCACCACCCTGCCCAACCGCCGGGCCTGGGACCTGGAGCTGACCCGCCGCATCGCCACCGCCCGCCGCCACGGCAGTCCGGTGGTGGTGGCCATCATCGACCTGGACCACTTCAAGAGGTTCAACGACACCTACGGCCACCAGGGCGGCGACGAGCTGCTCAGCACCGCCGCCGCGGAGTGGCGCACCCAGCTGCGCCCGGCCGACCTGCTCGCCCGCTACGGCGGCGAGGAGTTCGGCGCGATCTTCGACCAGTCCAAGCTGGGCGACGCCGACCGGATCATCGAACGCCTGCAGGCGGTGACCCCGCTCGGCCAGACGTTCTCGGCCGGCGCGGCCCAGTGGAACGGCACCGAGTCGGCCGAGGAGCTGCTGGCCCGGGCGGACGCGGCCCTCTACGCGGCCAAGGAGGCCGGCCGCAACCGCGTCTTCGTCTCGACGATCCGCTGACCCGGCCGCCGCCGCACGACCCCGGCCGCCACCGCAGGACCCGGCCGCCACCGCGCGGTCCAGGCCGCCGGTCAGATCATGGCCCCGGTCACCAGGGCGGTGACCGCGTCCCGGTGGCCGGGGGTGTCCCGCCAGCGCAGGGCCCGCCCGGCCTCGACCACGACCCCGAAGCCGGCGTGCACCAGCAGCCGGGCCGACCGGGGGTCGAGCTCGGGCCGGACCGCCCGCAGCCGTTGCTCCCAGACCCCGATGTGGGCCCGCTGGGCGACGATCAGCGGCCGCCGCCGGTCGGCCGGCAGCCCGCGCAGCTCGGCCTCGGCGACGCTGGTGAGCGCGTTGTGCTCGAAGCTGTAGGCCACGTAGGCCGCGGCCAGCGCGAGCACCGCCGCCCGCGGGTCGCTCGCCCGGTGCAGGCTGCGGTCGACCGCCTGCGACAGCAGCCCCGCCGCCCGCAGGCAGGCCGCCACCAGGATCTCGACCTTGCTCGGGTAGTGCCGGTAGATCGCCGACGGGGCCAGCCCGACGACCTGCGCGATCTGCCCGTTCGTGACGTTGGCGAACCCGTCCCGGGCGAACAGCGGGACGGCCGCCGCCAGGATCTCGGCGCGCCGGGTACGCGGCACCGGCTGCGCGGGCAGTTCGACCCGCCCCGCGGTGCCGGCCGCCACGGCCGGATCGGTCGCGACCACCCCCGCCGCCGAGGCGACCAGCAGCTCCTCGATGCGGTGCTGGGCGATCGACGTACGGTGCATGGTGATCGACCCGATCGCGCCGAGCGCGGCGATGGCCCGCAGCCGCTCGCCGCCCGAGGTCTCGACGACCCGGCCGACGACGTGCCCGAACTTGACCCGCAGCCGCTGCCGAGCCGCTTCTTCGAGGTGCCGCGCCTCCCATCGGTAGAGCCCGGCCGACGCCCGCCGGGCGACCGTGACCCGGGTGAGGGCGGTGAGCACCTCGGTCAGATCGCCGGCGTCGGGCAGGGCCTCGACGAGCCGGTCGGCGAACACGTTCGCGCACTCGGCGAACAGCGCCTGCTTGTTGGGGAAGTGCCGGTAGAGGGCCGCCGCGCTGATCCCCTCGGCGGCGGCGATCTCCTCCATCGACGCCGCGTGGTAGCCCCGCTCGCTGAACACCTGGCCGGCCGCCTCGACGATGAGCTGCCTGCGGTTGCGAGGTCGGGTGGCCGTCACCATGGGGGTCAGTCAATCAGATCGGTCGCGAGCAGCGGGGGGATCACCGACCCGATCCGGTCCGGGACGGCTTCGGGACTTAGGGCCCTTGTTTTTTCTGCGATCAAGTGATCCCTGTGGCGTTCCTGTGCGTACTGCTAGCTACCTGCATGTTGATGCGCGAGGAGGATCCCGTGTTGTGGTGGCGGCGTGTGTGGGGTCCGTTGACCGTGGCGGCCGGTCTCGTACTGAGCCAGGCGGCCGCGGCGCAGGCCGCCGAGCCCGGCGTGCCGGTGCCCCCCGGCGAACTGATCACCGACACCGCCAGGGGTGAGGTCACCCCGGCGGACGTCGACCTGGTCGTCAAGGTGCGGCTGGCCGGGCTGTGGGAGATCCCGGCCGGCGAGATGGCGCAGAAGAAGTCGAAGAACCCGAAGATCCAGCAGATCGGCAAGGAGATCGCCGCCCAGCACGAGGTGCTGGACAAGCTCGACCGGGCGGCCGCCAAGAAACTCGCCATCAAGCTGCCCAACCAGCCGAACAAGGACCAGCAGGGCTGGCTGGCCGAGATGCGCGACGCCGAGGGCGAGGACTTCGACCAGATCTACATCGACCGGCTCCGCGCCGCCCACGGCAAGATCTTCCCGGCGATCGCGACGATCCGGGCCAGCACCCGCAACGACACCGTGCGGCGGCTGGCGCAGCAGGCCAACCAGTTCGTGGCCACCCACATGACGCTGCTGGAGTCGAGCGCCATCGTCGACTTCGCGGCCCTGCCGACCGCGCCGAACCCGTCGGCCGCCGCCACCCCCGCCGCCGGGGCGAAGACCGGCACCCAGGCGCTCAACCAGGTCGCCGACACCAGCGCGATCCAGACCAACCGCACCCTGATCATCGGCCTGATCGCCGTCATGCTGGCCGGTGGAGCGTTCCTGACCTGGCGAACCGTGGGCTCGTCACGGCGCCGGCCGGCCCGTCGCCGATACCACCACTGACTGGTTTTCCCGGCCGCGGTGCGGCACGCTCGGGATCATGGACACCCCCATTCTCGAGCGGATCCGCCGCGGCCTGATCGGTGCCGGCGCGGTCCTCGACGGCCCCTACGGTCCCCGCCGGATCACCCACGCCGACTACACGGCCTCCGGGCAGGCCCTCGATCTCGTCGAGGACTTCATCCGGGCCCGGGTGCTGCCGGGCTACGCCAACACGCACACCGAGGCGTCGGCGACCGGCGCGCAGACCGGGCTGCTGCGCGAACAGGCTCGGGACCTGGTGCACCGCAGCGTCGGCGGCGGCCCCGACGACGTGGTGCTGTTCTGCGGTTCGGGCGCGACCGCCGCGGTCAACAAGCTGGTCGCGATCCTCGGCCTGCGCCTGCCGGAGACGCTCGACGACCGGTACGACCTGTCCGCGCACATCCCCCGGTCGGCGCGCCCGGTCGTCTTCATCGGCCCCTACGAGCACCACTCCAACGAGCTCCCGTGGCGCGAGTCGATCGCCGAGGTCGTCCCGATCCGGGCCGACTCCACCGGGCACGTCGATCTCGGCGACCTGACGGACCGCCTGCTCGAGTACGCCCGGCGCCCGCTGCGCATCGGCGCGTTCTCGGCCGCCTCCAACGTGACCGGCATCCGCACCGACGTGGCGGCGGTGTCGGCCCTGCTGCACGAGCACGGCGCCCTCGCGGTGTGGGACTACGCCGCCGCCGGCCCGTACGTCCCGATCGGCATGCACGACAAGGACGCGGTGTTCCTGTCCCCGCACAAGTTCGCCGGCGGCCCGCAGACCCCCGGCGTGCTGGTGCTGCGCCGCCGGCTGATGACCAACCGGGTCCCGGTCGTGCCGGGCGGCGGCACCGTCGCGTTCGTCGACCCGATCGGCCACAAATACCTCGACGACCCGGTGGCCCGCGAGGAGGGCGGCACCCCCGCGATCGTCGAGTCGATCCGGGCCGGCCTCGTCTTCAAGGTCAAGGACGAGGTGGGTACGGACCTGATCGGCGCCCGCGACCACGAACTGTGGCAACGCCTGCTGACCCGCTGGCGTAGCGAGCCGCGGATCGAGATCCTCGGCGACCTGACCGCCGACCGCCTGCCGATCGTGTCGTTCCAGATCCGGGCGGGCGAGCGCTACCTGCACCACAATTTCGTGGTGGCCCTGCTGAACGACCTGTTCGGCATCCAGATGCGGGGCGGCTGCTCCTGCGCCGGCCCGTACGGTCACCGGCTCCTCGGCATCGACGACGCGCACTCCCGCGAGTTCCGCACCGAGATCGCGGCCGGCTGGGAGGGCATCAAGCCCGGCTGGTCCCGCCTCAACCTGGGCTACTTCATCTCCGACGAGGTCGCCGACTACCTGGCCGAGGCGGTCGCCCTGATCGCCGCCCACGGCGAGCGCATGCTCCCCGATTACCGCTTCGACCCGCACACAGCCCGCTGGACCCACCTCGCCCACCGCACCCCCGCCGTCTCCCTGGCCCACCTCTCCCTGGCCGACCTCGCCCCGGCCGCCGAGGTGCCGCCGACCCTCGGCGAGGACGTCCTGCCCGCCTACCTGTCCGAAGCCCGGCGCCTGATGGAGTCGCGCCCCGACCCCGTCGACGGCACCGCCCCCGGCCTGCCCGCCGGCTTCGAGAAGCTGCGCTGGTTCCTGCTCCCGGACATCTGCCTGACCCCCACGCCCCGCTCCCCCGAGGTGACCCAGGAATAAGGCCGCAACCGGGGCGCTCCGCCACGGGAGCCGGGGTGCAACCGGGAGGAAACACGCTCTCCGGGTGACCAAGCGACCCGAGCATCCGAAACGCGCCCGAGCCCGACGTCTCACCGCTGCCGTGATTGTCGCGGCGGTGGGCGGCACCCTGCCGATCGTCTCGCCGGCCGCGCCGGCCGCCGCGGCGGTACCGGCTGTGGCGAACAACTGGTCGACCCTGATGTACAAGAGTCTGACCGCCGACGCCCAGCTGGCCGCGCTGCGCAAGGCGCTCACCGGCCGCAAGGGTGCCTTCACGGCGGCGGTGGCGCAGGTGACGGCGGCCAAGGCGGCCGGGACCCGGGCGGCGGCCGAGGTGGTCGCGGCCGGCGACGGGGAGACGGCGGCGCGGGCGGGTCTCGCGGCCGCGGTGCGCTCGGCCACGGACGCCAAGAAGAACCTGGCCAAGGTGTCCAAGGCGAAGCCACGCAGGGCGGCGGCGGTCACCAAGGCGACCACCGCGGTGAACGCCGCCGTCAAGTCGGTCAACACGCGCAAGGCTCAGGTGACGGTGGCGGAAGGCGTACTCAAGCAGGCCAGGACCGAGGCGAGCAGCGCGGCCACCGCGGTCGAGTCGGCGCTCGGCGGCTGGAAGGCCGCGTCCGGCGCGGTCGCCGAGACCGAGCAGGCGATCAGGGCGCTCGGTTCGGCCGAGAGCCTCGCCGCCGGCGCGGCGGCGCTGAGCAAGGACCTGGTCGCGCAGGTGCGGCCCGCGTTCACCACGGCGGACACGGCCGAGGTGTACGGCGTGACCGTGCACAAGAGCGTGGCGTACGCGTTCCGGCGGATGATCGACGACGCCAAGGCCGACGGCATCGAGATCTCCGGTGGTGGTTTCCGGACCAAGCAGCGGCAGATCGAGTTGCGGACCATCAACGGCTGTCCCGACGTGTGGACCGCCCCGTCCTCGTCGTGCCGGGTGCCGACCGCGATCCCGGGGCGTTCGCTGCACGAGATCGGGCTGGCCGTGGACGTCTCCTCGGGGGGTCGCACGATCAACGCGAAGAGCCCGGCGTTCGCCTGGTTGAAGCTGCACGCGAAGGACTACGGGTTCGTCAACCTGCCGGCGGAGGCGTGGCACTGGTCGGTGACGGGTAACTGACTCGAACGAGGCAGGTATGTTCTTGCCATTCTTTCGGGTGGGTGGAAATGAGCGGCGAACCGCTCGGCGCGCGTTGCCGCCGGCCGGGTTCCGCCGATATCGAGGATCTTAAATAATAAGTGCGCCACCTCCGCAAACACTTCCGATGATCTGAATATACGAATGTGATTCACCTGCGTAACGGGCCACGATCTCAGATCGTGGCCCGTTCGGCTTTCAGATCAACCGGCCGATTCACCCGGCAATTCACTCACGAGTCACGCCGACGGGGTCATTGACGACTTCCGACCCCCGGGGTCAGACTGGGCGACATTACAGCTGTATTGCCGACGATCAATGACGTGTCCTGCGGAAGCCCAACGCGTGGGGCAAGGCGCACGGCTCGGAATACGTCGGCGGCAATAGCTAGGGGCCCATGGCGAATCCCTCTTTCGAGCACCACCGGAAACTGGAGCCTGAAATGATCCGTAAGACAAGCGTGGCATTGGCCGTTGCCGCCGGCCTCTTCGGTGTGGCCGCGGCCTCGGCGCCGGCGTTCGCCGGGGCGAACGACGGCAAAGTGGAGCTGGGCGAGTTCGTCCTCTGGGACAACTCCAGCTACTCCGGCCCGATCCGGGACCTGGCCGGCGGCCAGGGCACCGGCCTGGACAACTACGCCGGGAACGGCAACTTCATCAACACCTCGACCTCCATCGACGACCACGCCAACAGCATCGCCAACTACGTCCAGGGCTACGGCCTGAAGGCGTACACGGGTTCCAACCTCACCGGAACCGCGGTCACGGTGCTGGCCTTCGGCCTGTACAACACCAACACCAGCTACGCCTACGTCGACCTCGGCGCTCTCGACAACACGCTGAGCTCGCACAAGTACGACTGATAACCACGTAGCAAGCGGTCCGTCCGGCGCTTCGGCGCCGGACGGGCCGCACCTGGCAGAAGGGCGTCGCAGAATGCGGGTCAAAAAGCTGTTCGGGTACGCGATTATTGCCTTGGTCATTCCCACGGCCGGCGCCTGCACCAAATCCCCGGCGTCCAATGATTCGGCGGAGCCGGCCATCGGCACCATTCCGGTGGTGCGCACGGACGCCGACATAGTGTTGCCGCTCGACCCCTACATACAGACCACCGAGCAGCGGATCTCGATGACCGCGGCGGCCACCATCATCGGCCGGGACTGCATGAAACGGTTCGGCCTTTCGTGGCCCGCCGCGCCGACCGGCGGCTCGGACAACCGGCCGCTCAACGCGCGCCGTTATTGGATCATCGAGCCGGCCACCGCGAAGTCGCTGGGATATCACGCGCCCGTCTCGAAACCCACTGCCGGCGACGATCGGCCGGCCGATTTCAAAGCGGACAAGACCGCGATGAATGTGTGGGCCGGCCTCGGTGAGCGCACCTTCGGCGGCCAGCCGGTGCCGGAGGGCGGCTGCGCCGGGGAGGCGATGCGGCAGATCACCAAGGGCGCACCGAAAGCCGACCCGAAAATCGCCGAGACGCTGACGATGCAGACCTACAAACGGATGATGGCGGACAGCCGGGTGACGCGGGTCTTCGGCGAGTGGAGCAAATGCATGAAGGAACAGGGCTTCGACTATCCCGATCCGGGCGCCGCCAGCGAGGACCTGCGCTGGCAGAGTGGCGCCACCAGCGACCGGGAGATCGGCACGGCGGTCGCCGACGTCACCTGCAAGACCCGCACCAACACCGCCGGCACCATGCTGGCCGTGGAAGCCGCCTACCAGCGGCGCGCGCTCGACGAGCACGCCGACGAGCTCGACGCGATCAAGACCCTTCTGCAGACCGAATTCGTCAACGCCGGCAAGGTGATTGCCGGCAGCGGCCGATGAGCAAGGAATCGTCACCCCTGTCCCGGCGGCGATCGGTCCTGCTGTGGATCGCCGCCGGGACGACGGTGCTCTCGGCCACCGGACTCGTGCTGTCCTCGATGATCAAGTCGCCGGCCCAGCTGGCGGCGGAGACCCAGGCCCCGGCGCGCACCCGGCTCACCGCCGTGGTGCAGAGCCGGGTGCTGCGCGAGACCGTCGTCCTGCGCGGCACCGTGGCACAGGCCCGGACCCTCGACGCCACCCCCACCTCGGTCTTCGAGGCACAACGGCTGGTCGTCACGGGCATTCGGGCCAAGGCCGGCGACTGGGTCAAGGAGGGCCAGGTGGTCGGCGAGGTGTCCGGCCGGCCGGTGATCCTGCTGCGCGGCGACTTCCCGGCCTACCGCGACATCCGGCCGGGTTCGGCCGGCAAGGACGTCACCCAGTTGCAGAAGGCCCTGCGCAGCCTCGGCTACTCGGTGGACGACGAGTCCACGATGGGCTGGTCGACGAAGGCGGCGCTGCGCAAGCTCTACACCTCGCTCGGCTTCGCGGTGCCGGACACGGGCGAGACCGACAACGAGGCGGTCGCCGCCGCGCGGGCCCGGGCCAAGGAGGCGAACCGATTGCGCGATCAGGCCCCGCCGGCCGGGAAACCGGCCGCCGCCACCGTCGCCGACCAGGCCGACAGCGACCTGGAGCAGCTCGAGGCCAGGACCGGCACGATGATGCCGCTGGGCGAGGTCATCTTCGTGCCCGCCTTCCCGGCCCGGGTGGCGCAGCTCGGTCAGGCCGTCGGCCGCGAGGTGCAGGCACCGTTCCTGCGCCTGTCGGTCGGCCAGGTCATCGCGTCGGGGGACCTGACCGGCGCCGACCCGCGCGGGATCAAGACGGGCCAGCCCGCGCAGCTCGCCATCGGCTCGGAGACGTTCCCCGGCAAGGTCACCTCGATCGGGGCCACGCAGAAGAAGGACGGCGACGCGGGCGACGCCGGTCCACCGTCGTTCACCGTCGTGGTCACCCCGGACAAGCCGTTGAACACCAAGTTCATCTCCGCGGAGGCCCGGTTGACGGTGGTGGTCAAGAGTTCCCAGAAACCGGTGCTGGTGGTGCCGGTGGCGGCGGTCTCGGCCGGGGCCGACTCGCAGACCTACGTCACCGTCGCCGGCCCGGGCGACGGGGAGAAGGTGGTCGTGGTCACCGTCGACGACTCCGGCGACGGTTACCTCGCGATCCGGGGGCCCGGCCTGAAGGCCGGCGACGAGGTCCTGGTCGGTGCGCCGTGACCGCGGTCATCGAGTTCGACGCGGTCGGCCGCACCTATCCCGGTCCCCCGCCGGTCGCCGCCCTGCACCCGGCCGACCTGGTGGTGGAGTCCGGCCAGTACGTCGCGGTGGTCGGCCCGTCCGGGTCCGGCAAGAGCACGTTCCTCAACCTGGTCGGCCTGCTCGACGTGCCGAGCACCGGCCACTACCGCCTCGACGGCATCGACGCGGGCGAGCTGTCCGAGAACCACCGCGCCGCGCTGCGGGGTCGCCGGATCGGCTTCGTCTTCCAGGCGTTCCACCTGCTGCCGCACCGCACCGCACTGGAGAACGTCATGCTCGGCATGCTCTACCAGGGTGTCCCCCGCGCGGAACGGCAGGATCGGGCGCTGGCGGCCCTCACCGAGGTGCGGCTCGCGCACCGGTTGCTGGCCCTGCCGTCACAGATGTCCGGCGGCGAACGCCAGCGCGTCGCGGTGGCCCGTGCCCTGGTCAACGAGCCCAGCCTGCTGCTGTGCGACGAGCCGACCGGCAACCTCGACACGGTCACCGCCGAGGCCGTGCTGGAGCTGTTCCACGGGCTGCACGCCCGGGGCATGACGCTGGTGATGGTCACGCACAACGACGACGTCGCCGAGCGGGCCGACCGCATCGTCACCATCCGCGACGGCCGGCTGGAGGAGCGCCGATGAACAAAGGAGAAGGACTTGTCGATCCGTCCCGGTTCACCCCCCGCGACCTCGGCTCCGAGGCTCTCGCCGGGGTCCTGCAGCGTCCCGGCCGGGCCGCGCTCACCGCCCTGGGCACGGTCGTCGGGGTGGCCACCTTCGTGATCGTGCTCGGTCTGACCGCGACCGTGGGCGGGCAGATCAGCAGCCGCTTCACCGTTCTCGGGGCGACCGAGGTACAGATCGAGGACACCTCGGTGGACGCCGAGCTGGACGGTCCGGCCTTCCCGCCGGACGCGGCCACCCGGGTCCAGGCGATCAACGGCGTGGTGCGGGCCGGCGTCTACTGGTCGGCCGGTGAGCGTACGGTCAACAGCCGCCCGCTGGCCGACACCGCCGACACCGACGCCTTCCCGATCGTGGCCGCGAGCCCCGGCGCCGTGACCGCCATGCACCCGGTCGTCGCGCACGGCCGGCTCTTCGACGACTTCCACGACCGCTCGGCCGAACGGGTCGCCCTGCTCGGTGCGGCGATGGCGGCCCGGCTCGGCATCCAGCGGCTGGACACCCACCCGGCGGTCTTCGTCGGCGGGGTGCCGCTCACCGTGGTCGGCATCCTCGGGGACGCCGAACGGCACGCCGAGCTGCTGCTGTCGGTGGTGGTGCCGGAGCGTACGGTCGAGCGGCTGTGGGGGCCGCCGGGGTCCGGCCAGCCCACCAAGATGATCGTCGAGACCCGGCTGGGCGCGGCCGCGGTGGTGGCCTCGCAGCTGGCGGCGGCACTGCGACCGGACGCGCCGGACCGGCTCAAGGTGACCGCCCCGCCGGACCCGCGGTCACTGCGCGACAGCGTCGCCACCGACCTGAACTCGCTGTTCCTCGTGCTGGCGCTGGTCTGCCTGGGGGTCGGCATGGTCGGCATCGCCAACACCACCTTCGTGGCGGTCCTGGAGCGGACCGGCGAGATCGGGCTGCGCCGTTCGTTCGGCGCCCGGGGAAGCCACATCGCCGCCCAGTTCCTGCTGGAGAGCGCCATTCTCGGCACGATGGGCGGCCTGATCGGCACCTGTGTCGGCACGCTGTCGGTGGTGGCGATCGCCGCCGCCCGGCATTGGACCGCCGTCGTCGAGCCGTGGACGGTGCTGCCCGCGCCCCTGCTCGGCACCGTCACCGGCCTGATCGCCGGTCTCTACCCGGCGATGCGGGCGGCCCGGGTCCAGCCGGTCGAGGCGCTGCAACGCTGACCGGCCGGCTTCGTCGTGGACTAGAGGCTCATCCGGCTCGCCGGCTGCGGCGTGGCGAACGCGTGCCGCACCAGCGAGCCCACCACCCGGGTCGAGTCGGCCACGCCGGCGAAGTGTGAGCCGGAGTTGCCGTCCAGATAGGTCGCCGGGATCGGCACCTCCTCGATGCGATGGCCCGCCTCGGCCGCCGCGAGCAGCACGTTCATCTCGTACTCGAAGCGCTCGCCGGGCACCTCGCAGAACCATTTCAGGAGGCCCGCGGGGTAGGCGCGGAGCCCGGTCTGAGTGTCCGAGACCGACTGTCCGGTGGCCGCCCGGAACAGTTGCCGCACCACGGTGTTGCCGAACTTGCTGCGCAGCGGCATCCGGTCGAACCGCCGCACCCCGAGCACCAAGTTCCCGCGCCCGGCCCGGGCCGCGACCGACCGCACGTCCTCGCCCTGATGCTGGCCGTCCCCGTCGGCGGTCACCACGTCCTGGCCGGGGAAGGTGGACAGCACGTGCCGGAAACCGGTCTTCAGCGCCACCCCCTTGCCGTGGTTGGCGAAGCAGCGCAGCACCGCGCAGCCCAGTTCCTCGGCCGGGCCGAGCACGTGGTCGGCGTCGGGGCCGGTGCCGTCGTCGACGATCAGCACAGTCGTGTCGTCCGTGCGCAGGTCACGCACCAGGCGAAGCAGTTCCGGACCGGGCCGGTAGACGGGCAGCAGCACAAGCATGGCCGCCCTCTTACCCAGTCGTGACTCTCCTCAACAGACCGATCATCAGCCGTTCCCTGCGCAGGAGGACCCCGCCGCGGCGGGCGCCGAGGAAACCGACCCGGGCGGCCAGCAGCGCCCGCCGGTCGTCGTGCACCTCGCCGCCGGTGGCCGGGACGTCGAGCAGGGCCCGGTCGGGCAGTCCGAGCACCTTACGGGCGAGGAACCGGACCCGCGGGAGATGCCACTCGTGGGTGACGAGCCCGAGTGGCCGGGCGGGGCCGAACGCGTACCCGGCGAGCAGGTCGTCCTCGACGGTCAGCAGCAGGTTCTCCAGGGTGCTGCGCGAGCGGGTCTCGGCGAACAGCTCGGCGCGCTCGCCCAGGCCCGCGTCGCGGGCGGCCCGCAGCATCAGGTCGCCCTCGCGGGACCCGGCCGGCGGGGGCACGGCCCCGGTGCTCGCCTCCGGCCAGCCCCCGCTGAAGATGACCCGCGGGCGGTGCGGGCGGTGCGCGTGCACATAACGGGCGGCGGCCCGCACCCGGGCGGCACTGGCCGGCGTGAGCTCCCACCGGCCGGCTCGGAAGCGCACGCCGCGCCCGAATACGAGGAGGACGTCGGCTACCACCCGACAAGTGTGACTGTGCGCACCGCGGGGTATGCGGCGCTCACCGATCGAGCCCCCGGAAGGTTGAGGCAGCATGCACCCACAACCCCCGAGGCGGACCACGCACCTCTCCGGCGGACCGCGCAACACGCTCGTCTACGACCGGTGGGGGTGGTTCGGCCGGCCCGTCCTGCTGCTGCACGGCCTGCTCTTCGACCGCACCATGTGGTGGCCGCTCGCCGCCGAACTGACCCGGGGCTGCACGGTGCTCGCGCCGGACCTGCCCGGACACGGCGACAGCCCGGCCCGCGCCAACATCAGCGTCGCGAACCTGGTCGCCGACCTCGCCAACCTGATCAACCGGCTCGACCTGCACCGTGCGCCGATCGTGGTGGGGCACGCGACGGCCGCGCCGGTGGCCACCGCGTTCGCTGAGACGTACGCCACTCACCGGGTGCTGACGATCGAGGAGATGGCCGGCGAGGTGCCCGGCCACTTCCTGCCGTACACCGAGCCCCGGCACGACAAAGCACTGCTCACGGCGTACGCGGACTGGTCCTTCGAAGCGGAACCCGCGGCCTTCCCGCACCTCGCCGATCCGGCCGGGTTCGCCGGCGGCATCCAGGCGCTGTTGCCGTAACCGCTGCTCATCAGGCCCGTGTCAGCGGGATGTGCGGGCCGTGTCAGCGGCCTGGACAAGTCTTGCCGGCATGACAGACCTAGTGGTGCGGGCCGAAGGGCTCCGCAAACGGTTCGGCAAGACCCAGGCCCTGGACGGTGTCGACCTCGCCATGCGCCGCGGCACCGTGCTCGGCGTGCTCGGCCCGAACGGCGCCGGCAAGACCACCGCGGTACGCGTGCTGGCCACCCTGCTGCGGCCCGACGAGGGCTATGCCGAGGTGGCCGGCATCGACGTGCTCAAACAACCCCAGCGGGTGCGCCGGCGGATCGGCCTGACCGGCCAGTACGCGAGCGTCGACGAGGACCTGACCGGCACCCAGAACCTGGTGCTCATCGGCCAGCTGCTCGACCTGACCACCCGGGACGCCCGCAAGCGCGCGGCCGAACTGCTCGAGTGGTTCGACCTGAGCGAGGCCGCCGGCCGCCGCGCCAAGACCTACTCCGGTGGCATGCGCCGCCGTCTCGACCTGGCCGCGAGCCTCGTCGGCCGGCCCGAGGTGATCTTCCTCGACGAGCCGACCACCGGACTCGACCCGGCCAAGCGCGAGGACATGTGGGGCGTCGTGCGCACCCAGATCACCCAGGGTTCCAGCGTGCTGCTGACCACCCAGTACCTCGAGGAGGCCGACGCCCTCGCCGACGAGATCGTGGTCATCGACAAGGGTCGCGTGATCGCCCACGACACCCCGGACGGCCTCAAGCGCCGCGTCGGGGGCCTGACCCTGCGGGTGCGGCCGGCCGACCCGGCGCGGGTCCCGGACGTGCTGCGGGTGCTCGACCTGGTGGCCTCGCCCGGCACCCAGGCCAGCCCCGACAAGGGTGCCGGTTCCCGGCCGGGCGCGGTCAGCGTGCCGGTCACCGACGACCTGTCGCTCGACGTCGTGGTCCCGGCGCTGCGCCGGGCCGAGATCGAGGTCAACGACCTGGGCCTGCACCTGCCCAGCCTCGACGAGGTCTTCCACGCCCTGACTTCCGACTCCCCGAAAGAGGCTGAGCTCGTATGACCACCACACTCGTCGCCCCCGTCAACACCCCGACCACCGCGGCCGATGACGGTCCACGCGGTGGAGCGCTCGCCGCGCTGGTCCGGCATAGTGTCGCGCTCGCCCGGCGAAGTCTGATCAAGACGATCCGCACGCCCGAGGCGTTGATCGACGTGACCCTCCAGCCGGTGATCTTCCTGCTGCTGTTCACCTATCTGTTCGGCGGCGCCATCACCGGCGACCGGCACGCCTACCTGCAGTTCCTGCTTCCCGGCATGCTGGCGCAGTCGCTCGCGATGGGTGGCATCGCGCTCGGCCAGAACCTCAACGCCGACATCGAGAAGGGCGTCTTCGACAGGTTCCGGTCGCTGCCGGTGGCCCGCTCGGCCCCGCTCGTCGGCGCGGTCGCCGCCGACGTCGTCCGCTACCTGACCGTCTGCGTGGTCATGCTGGGCTTCGGCACGGTGATGGGCTTCCGGATCGAGACCGGTTTCCTGCCGGCCGTCGCCGCGGTCGCCCTGGCCGTCGGGTTCGGCCTGTGCTTCTGCTGGATCTCGGTCTGGGTCGGCATGCTGGTGCGCACCCCCGGCGCCGTGCAGGGCACGATGTTCCTGCTGGTCTTCCCGCTCTCCTTCGGCAGCAACGTCTTCGTGCAGACCAACACGCTGCCGGGCTGGCTGCAGGCGTTCGTGCACGTCAACCCGATCACCCCGCTGGTCGCCACGATCCGCGGCCTGCTCATCGGCGGGCCGGTCGCGCACAACCTGTGGATGACCCTGGCCTTCATGGCCGGACTGCTGGTGATCTTCGTGCCGCTGGCGCTGCGGGGTTACGCCCGGCGGGCCTGAGCGGTGGGGTTCTCGGTCCCGGCCGGCAGCGCCTCGCGGCGCAGCCGAGCCGGGTCGACCCGGATCGAGGCGGTCTTCCCGTCGAGGCTCCAGCCCGTCTCGTACGCCTCGGCGAAACCGTCGTCGCCCAGCTCGGCCCGCACCTCATGGGCCAGCCGCCGGGTCTGCGGGTCGGAACGGTCATGGGTGCCGCGCAGCCGGGACGAGGCGCCGAGAATGTACGCCGCGTCCCGGTAGCGGCCGTAGAACCCGGCCAGGCTCGCCGCGGTCACCGCCACCACCGCCAGGATCGGCATGTCCCGGCATCGGACACCGGCCGCGTACGCCCGGGCGAGCGCCACCTCCGCACCCGGCCCGTCGCCGAGCTCGATGCACAGTTCCGCCCGCACCGCGCTGATCAGCGCCTCGCCGTGGTCGCCCGCGAAGTGCGGCTCGGTGACCAGCCCGTGCTCGGCCCGCTCCAGCAGACCGCGGGCGCGGTCCAGCTCGCCCAGCCGCAACGCCAGGCCGGCCGCGAGCGCGTCGACCAGGATCACCATCTCGGCCGAACCCAGACGCCGCACCTGCTCGCGGACCTCGTCGATCATCGCCAGGGCCGCCTCGCTGTCGCCGCGCCGCACGTTGAGATCGATCCAGCGCAGCTCGATGAAGATCTCGTCGCTCAGGCTCAGCGAGCCGAACTCGCGGGCCAGCGACCGGGCCTCCCGCAGGTCGGCCTGGGCACCGTCGAGGTCGCCGTCATATTGCCGCAGCAACGCTCGCAGCGGCAACGCGGTGGCCTGGCCCCAGCGGTCCCCGGCGGCGCGGAAACACTCGATCGCCACCGGCACGTCCACCTGGACCTGGGCGAGGTCGCCGTCGTTCTCGGCGAACTGGGCGCGGAAGATCCGGGCCAGGCCGGTCAGCCACGGATCGGGCCCGTCGATGAGCCGCTCGATGATGTCCAGCGCCCGCTCGGTCTCCCGCAGGAACCCGAGCGCCACCGCGGCCAGCGCGCCGGCCACGCCGGGCAGCTCCGGGTAGGTGAGCAGCCGCTCGGCCAGCCGGCGCAGCTCGTCCTCGCTGGTGCGGGCCGACTCGGCGAGCAGCGCGGACCGGTCGTTGATGCGGCTCAGCAGCAGGACCGCCTCGGCGCAGTCCCGGTCCAGTCCCGGGGTCGCCCCCGGCACCGCCAGGGCCTCGCCGAGCCAGTAGGTGGCGTCCGCGTCCCGGCCGAGCATCTGCCAGTACCAGGCGAGACGCATGGCCAGCGAGATCGCGGCGTCCGCCGCGCCGGCGTCGCACAGGTGACGCAGGGCGGCGAGCGTGTTGTCGTACTCGGCGTGCATCGCCCACAACGCCACCAGCTGGCCGGGGCCGCGCAGTTGCGGCTCGTGGTGGGCCATCAGCACGGACAGATGGCGGGCGGCGTGGCCGCGCACCGCGGTCCGGACGCCCTGCTCGCTCAGCCGCTCGAGGCCGTACTCGCGCAGCGTCTCCAGCATCCGGTAGCGGCCGGGCTCCGGGGCCAACTGCAGGATCGACCGGTCGACGAGGGCGGCGAGCAGTTCCGGGATCTCCTCCGGCGGCACGGTGGTGTCCTCGCACACCGCCGCCGCCGACGCCGTGGTCACCCCGCCCGGCAGCACCGACACCCGCTCGGCCACGGTCCGTTCGTGCTCGCCGAGCAGGTCCCAGCTCCAGGCGATCACCGCGCGCAGGGTGCGATGCCGGGGCAGCGCCGTGCGGCTGCCGGTGGTGAGCAGCCGGAACCGGTCGGACAGCCCGGTGGCCAGCTCGGCCAGTGACAGGGTGCGCAGCCGGGCCGCGGCCAGCTCCAGCGCGAGCGGCATGCCGTCGAGTCCGCGCACCACCCGGCGCACGTCGGCGAGGTTGTCCGCGTCCACGTCGAAGCCGGGCCGGACGGCCGCCGCCCGCTCGGTGAACAGCCGCACCGACGCGGTCCGGCGGGCGCGCTCGACGCTGTCCGCCGGTTCGGGCAGGGTGAGCGGGCCGAGCGGCACCAGCGCCTCACCGTCGACCGCGAGCGGTTCCCGGCTGGTGGCCAGCACGCGCAACCCCGGGCAGCGCGGCAGCAGGGCCGCGATCAGATGCGCGACCGCGTCGACGAGGTGCTCGCAGTTGTCCACCAGGAGCAGGACCTGGCGCCCGCCGAGCTGGTCGGTGAGCGTCTCCAGCTCGTCGCCCTCGACCCGGACGGTGCCCGACCCCTCGAAGAACGCACCGCCGCGCAGCCCGATCGCGGCCAGGAAGGCGGCCCCGACCTTGGCCGGTTCGGTCACCCCGGACAGGTCGACGAGCCAGGTCCCGTCCCGGTGTTCGTGCCGGTGCCGGCGAGCCGCCTCGAGCGCGATCCGGGTCTTGCCCGCCCCACCCGGACCGAGCACGGTGACCAGCCGCCCGCCGGCGAACAGCACCCCGATGCGGGTCAGGTCGTCGTCCCGTCCGACGAAGCTGGTGAGCGCCGCCGGCAGATTGCTGGGCGGCGGCTCCGCCGCGCCCACCCGGTCCGGGCCGGCGGGCTTGGCGCCGGGCCGGCCGGGCGGATCGGCCGGGTGCAGCAGGCGGTGGTGGCGCTCGCGGAGGGCGGCGCCCGGGTCGGCCCCGAGGGCGTCGGCCAGCGACTCGCGCACCCGCTCGTAGACGGCAAGCGCCTCGGCCTGCCGGCCCTGGGCGGCGAGCGCGTCGATCAGCAGGGCGGCGACCCGTTCGTGCAGCGGGTTCTCGGCGAGCAGCGTGGTCAGCCGGGCCTCCGCGGTGGCCGCCGAACCCAGCTCGGTCTCGGCACCCGCCAGATCGGCGGTGGCCTCGACCAGCTCACGAGCGAGCCGGAGGGCCACCGTCGGCGCCACGGCGGCGACCGCGGCCGGGCCGTCCGGACCCGGGGTGCCGCCGTTCGGGCCGGACCACAGCGCCACCGCCTCGCCCAGCAGGCCGGCGGCGGCGCGGGCGGGGCCGGCGCGCAGGGCGGCCCGGCCGTCGGCGGCCAGCCGCTCGAAGCGCAGGGCGTCGACGTCGTCGTCGGTGACGTCGAGGCGATAGGTTCCCTCGATCCCGCCGCCCAGGAGTTTGCGCAGACGCGAGACCAGCGACTGGAGGGCGTTGACCGGGTCGGCGGGCTGCTCCTCCGGCCACAGGGCGCCGACCAGCGTGACCGGGTCGACCGGGCGGCCGCCGGCCAGGGCCAGGCGGGTCAGCAGGTAACGCAGGCGGGCCCCGGGCACCGGCACGACCGTGTCGCCCCGGCGCACCTCGAAGGTGCCGAGCAGCGTTATCCGCAGCCCCCCGCTCCCGCCCACACCCACGATCCTCTCGCGTTCGCGCCCCGGACCCCAAACCACCCTCTCAGCCTCTCCTCAGTTCGTAACGCGCGGCCTGTTTACTGGCCCGATGATCGATCTGCTGCTCACCAACACCTCCCGCGGGGACATCGGCGTGTCGGACGGCCGGATCGTGCCGCCGGGGCCCGCCGTCGTCACCCGCGACCTCGGCGGGCGGCTCGTCACGCCGCCGCTGGTCGAGCCGCACATCCACCTCGACGCGGTGCTGACCGTGGGGCAGCCGCGGCCGAACATGTCGGGGTCGCTGTTCGAGGGCATCGCGATCTGGGCCGATCGGGTGCGCGATCTGACCGTCGAGGACGTCAAGGAGCGGGTCCGCCGGGTGCTGCGCTGGCAGCTCGCGCACGGGGTCCAGCACGTGCGCAGCCACGTCGACGTCTGCGATCCCGCGCTCACGGCGCTGCGGGCGCTGGTGGAGCTCCGGGAGGAGGCGCGCGGCGTCGTCGATCTGCAGCTGGTCGCGTTCCCGCAGCAGGGCATCCAGTCGTTCGACGGTGGCCCCGAGCTCATGCGCAAGGCGGTCGAGCTGGGCGCCGACGTCATCGGCGCGATCCCGCACTACGAGCTGACCCGGGAGGACGGCGTGGCGTCGGTGCGGTTCGCGATGGCGCTCGCCCAGGAGCACGGCCTGCGGGTCGACGTGCACTGCGACGAGACCGACGACGAGCACTCGCGCTTCCTGGAGACGATGGTGGCCGAGACCATCCGGCGCGGGATGAGCGGCCGGGTCACCGCCAGCCACACCACCGCCATGCATTCCTACAACGCGGCGTACGCGTCCCGGCTGATCACCAACGTCGCGCGGGCGGGGCTGCACATGGTCACCAACCCGCTCGACAACGCGGTGCTCCAGGGACGCTTCGACACCGGGCCGATCCGGCGCGGGCACACCCGGGTCAAGGAACTGCTCGCGGCCGGGGTCAACGTGGCGATCGGGCACGACTCGGTGATGGACCCGTGGTACCCGCTCGGCTCCGGCGACCCGCTGCAGGCCGCGTTCGTGCTGGCCCACCTCGGGCAGATGAGCGGTGCCGACGAGTTGCGCACGCTTGTCGACATGATCACGGTGGCGCCGGCCGCCGCGCTGGGCGTCACCGATTACGGCCTCGAGGTGGGCGGACCGGCCGACCTGGTCGTCTTCGACGCGATCGGCGAGGCCGAGGCCCTGCGGTTGCAACGGCCGCGCTATCTGGTGATGCGGGCGGGCCGGGTGGTCGCCGAGACCGCACCCGCCCACACCACCGTCACGTGGGACGGCGTCACCGAGGAAGTGGACTTCCTCCGATGACGGCGGCCTCCTCGGTACGGCGGTCCCGCCGCAGACCGAACAGGAGCGCGTAGAGCAGGGCGGTGACGACGAACCCGACCTCGAAGGTGAAGTCGCCGAACGACGGGAAGTGCGCCGGCACCGGCCCGACGTACTCGCTCTGGTTGGAGAACAGCCAGATCGACAGGACCATGCCGACGGCCATCGCGATCGGGCCGGCCCAGGGATTGTGCGCCTTGTCGTAGAGCAGACCGTCGACCCGCCGGCCACGGCGCAGGTACCAGTCGGTCAGGTAGACCGCCAGCCACGGGCCGATCCAGTAGGCGATGATCAGCAGGAAGCTCTCGTACTTGTGGCCCGCGTCGCTCAGGCCCGACCAGGCGAGCAGGAAGCCGAGCACGCCGAAGACGCCGGACACGATGGCCCGCCGCAGGCCCAGCGGGACGGAGAAGCCGAGCGCCAGGAACGACATGGAGCCGGAGTAGATGTTTATCGCGTTGGCGCTGACCGCACCGAGCGCGATGGCGAGAAGGGTCAGGTCGGCGACCACCGACGGGAGGTGACTCGTGAACGCCTCGGTGGGGTTCGCGATGCCCGGGGCGGCGATCGTGGCCGACGCGGCGCCGACGATCTCGAGGAACGCGCACGACACGAAGACGCCCAGGCCGGCGAAGAGACCGGTGGAGACCCGGCTGGTCGACGGGGGGAGGTACCGGGTGTAGTCGGTGGCGTACGGGTTCCAGCCCGCCGCGTACCCGAAGGAGGCCCCGACCGTGAGCAGGAAGCCGCCGAGACCGCCGGGGCCGCCGGCGACCGCCGACGGCGACGCCTTGCTGAGCGTGATGATCGAGGTGATCAGGAAGATGACGGCGAGGATCGGGAACGCGTACCGCTCGAACGCCTGCACCAGGTTGTGCCCGAAGAACGCGATCACGACCTGCGCGACCACCACGATGACCAGGCACAACACGTTCGGCAGGTCGGTCAGCGTGGCCAGCGCGAGGGCGCCGCTCACGCTGTTGACGGCGAACCAGCCGATGCCCGCGACCACCGCGTTGAGCCCGGCCGGGAGGATGTTGCCGCGATAACCGAAACCGATCCGGGACAGGACCATCTGGGGTACGCCCATGGCCGGGCCCCGCGCCGACAGGAGCCCGTGGGTCGCCGCGCCGAGGGCCGTGCCCAGCACGATCGCCGCCACCGCCTGGCCGAACGTCTGCTGGAAGTAGAGCACCGAGATGACGCCCACGAAGACGGTCGCGAACTCGAGGTTGGGCGACATCCACGTCCAGAACAGATGGAGCGGCCGGCCGTGCCGCTCGGTGAGCGGGATGAAGCCGGCCCCGCCCGGCTCGACCGCCGTGACCCGGGCCCCGTAACTACCCTCGCGAACCTCGGCCTCTGTTGTCTCCACCGTCGCTGTCATGGCGCTGCCTCCGGCCTCGATCGATGACCTGGAGTAGACGCCCCGTTCATTTCGTGGCTGTTGCGGCCACCGGCACTTTCCGGGCGGCCGTGTGCACGTTCTCCGGGACCGGCAGGCCGAGGTTGCCGCGCAGGGTGGTCGAGTCGTACTCGGTGCGGGCGAGGCCGCGCTCCCGCAGGATCGGCAGCACCTCGTCGGTGAACCGGGCGAACTCGCTCGGCACCCCCACCCCCACGTTGATGCCGTCGAACGCGCCCGCCTCGAACCACCGCTGGATCTCGTCCGCCACGGTCCGCGCCGAGCCGACGAACGGCGAGCGGTGCGCGTCGATGCTGTGCTCGACGACCTGCCGCAGGGTGAGGTTCCGCGTCCGGGCCAGCCGTTTGATCGCCTCGGCCTGCGTCCTGAAGCTGCGGTCACCGGCCTCGCCGAGGTCCGGGAACGGCGCGTCCAGGTCGTACACCGAGAAGTCGTGCCATCCGAACGGCCGGCCGAGTTCCTTGAGCGCGCGCTCGAAGCTCTTGCCCCCGACCAGCTCGCGCTCCGTCGCCCGGGCCTGCTCATCGGTGTCCGCGACGATCGGGGTGAAACCGGGCACGACGAGGACGAGGTCCGGGTCCCGCCCCAGCGCGGCCGCCCGCGCCCGGATGTCGTCGCGGAACGCCACCGCCTGCTCGATCGTCTGCGCGTGCGTGAAGATCGCGTCGCCGACGGTGGCGCCGAGGTCGCGGCCCTCGGTCGAGTCGCCGGCCTGGAAGATGACCGGCTGCCCCTGCGGCGAGCGTTCGATGTTCAGCGGCCCCACCACCCGGAAGTGCTCGCCGACGTGGTTGAGCGGGTGCTGCTTGGTCCGGTCGAAGAAGACGCCGCGCTCCTTGTCGCGGGGGAACGCGTCGTCCTCGTACGAGTCCCACAGCCCCTGCACGACCCGGACGCTCTCCAGCGCCCGGCCGTACCGCGCCGCGTAGTCGTAGTGCTCCGCGCGTCCGTAGTTGCCCGCCGTCCCGCCGTCGCCGGTGGCGACCACGTTCCATCCCGCCCGGCCGCCGCTTATCAGGTCGAGCGAGGCGAGCCGCCGGGCCAGGTTGAACGGATCGTTGTACGAGGTGGTGAGCGTGCCGACGAGCCCGATGTGGGTGGTGTGCACGGCCACCGCCGACAGCAGGGTGAGCGGCTCGAGCCGGTTCAGGTAGTGGTTCGGCGAGTCCGGGGTGATGAACTGGCTGTCGACGATGAACAGGTGGTCGAACTTCGCGGCCTCGGCCTGCTGGGCGCGGGCGATGTACCAGCGGATGTCGACGCTCGCGTCCCCCGGGATCTCCGGGCTGAGCCAGGTGTGGTGCTGACCGGGACCGCCCACGCCGTAGAGGACGGCGCCGAGCACGAGTTCTCTGCGAGCTGCCATGCCTACGAGTCTCGGCTCGCTCCGGCCGCGATGTCCAAGGAGAGAACGTGATGACAGCCATTACGCAGGCTCATCAATTCCTAGTAGACTGATAGGCATGAGTCGGATTCTGGGCATCGCCACCCTGCGCAGCTTCGTCGCGGTCGCGGACTGCGGCGGCTTCCAGCGCGCGGCCACCGCTCTGCACCTCACCCAGGGCGCGGTGAGCCAGCACGTCCGCCGCCTCGAATCCACCCTCGGCCGGGCCCTGGTCGAACGCGACGGACGCGGATCCCGGTTCACCACCGCCGGCGAGACCCTGCTCACCCGGGCCCGCCGCATCCTCGCCGCGCACGACGAGACGCTGCTCGCCTTCGACGTCGAACCCGAGCGCCACCTGGTCGTCGGCACCACCGAACACGCCGCCTCCCGGCTGCTCCCGGCGCTGGCCGGGGCGTTCCCCGGCCGCCGCGTGCGCTTCCGCATCGACCGCGGCGCCCAGCTGCGCACCGCCCTGGCCGAGGGCCGCGTCGACCTGGCCCTGCTGATCAGCACCGAGAGCACCGGCCACCGCACCGCCGGCCCCGGCCGCGGGGGCGGTCTCGAGCCGGGCGACAAGGCCGGGGGCGGCGGGCTCGGGGGCAGCGGGCTCGGCGTCGGGGAGCTGCCACTGACCTGGTACTCGGCGCCGCACTGGC
Organism: Paractinoplanes ferrugineus; assembly: GCF_016862195.1. Classification (GTDB taxonomy): domain Bacteria; phylum Actinomycetota; class Actinomycetes; order Mycobacteriales; family Micromonosporaceae; genus Actinoplanes; species Actinoplanes ferrugineus. Next base: position 269,649 of record NZ_BOMM01000016.1, read on the forward strand.
GCCGGCCCACCGGCGACGGCCCGGTGCCCCTGGTCGCCTTCGACGCCCCGTGCGCGCTGCGCAGCCGGGCCCTCGACACGCTCGCCGAACACGGACTGCCCGCCGAACTGGGCTGCGAGGCCGCCCACCTGGCCGGCGTGCAGGCGGCGGTGCGAGCCGGCCTCGGCGTGGCCCTGATGGCCGGACTCGAGGAGATCGACGGCCTGGTCGCGCGCGACGATCTGCCGCCGGCCCGCCCGCTGGCCCTGTCCGTCCAGCCGCGGGCCGGCCTCCCGGCCGAGCTCGCCGACAGCGCGGCCGAGGCCCTGCGCGCGCTGCTGACCACCGCCCCGCGTCCCGTCCCCGCCGGAGACCGCGCGCGGTCGGGACGTTTCGAGCCCGCAGGGCGGGGAACGCGGCGAGCATGCGTCTGATGCACCGGCTGGAAACGGCCCGTTCCCTCGACCCGGTCAGTGACAGGATCCAGGCGGTGGTCAACGGGTTGCCGGTCCCGCGCGGCCTGCGGGACCTGCTGCACGGCACCAAGATCGGGCACGCCCTGCACCCGGTGCTGGTCCAGGTGCCGGTCGGGTCGTTCGTGAGCTCCGCGATCCTCGATCTGATGCCCGGCACCCGGCGGGCGGCGACCACGCTCGTCGCGGTCGGGGTGGCCGGGGCGGTTCCGGCGGTGGCGGCCGGCTGGGTCGACTGGGCGCAGATGACCAAGGACCGGCGACGGGTGGGGATCGTGCACGCCGCGGCCAACGCGGTCGCCGTCGGTCTCTATGTGACGTCGCTGGTGGAGCGGCTGCGCGGCAACCAGGCCCGGGGCCGGACCCTCGGTTTCGCCGGGCTGTCGGTGGCGGGGCTGGGTGCCTATCTCGGCGGCCATCTCGCGTACGCGCAAAGCTCCGGAACCAATCAGGCGGCGCCGGAGATCGTCCGCATTCCGGAGGAATGGACCGTGGCCGGCTCGCTGGCCTCGTTGCCCGACCGGAAGCCCGCCGTGCGCACGGTCGGCGACGTGGCCGTGCTGTTCTACCGCGACGGCGACGAGGTGTCGGCGATGATCGAGCGCTGTGGCCACGAGACCGCACCGCTCGGCGACGGCGAGGTGATCGGCGAGGGGCGCGACGCCTGCATCGTCTGCCCCTGGCACGGCAGCACGTTCCGGCTGCGGGACGGCGTCGTGCGGCACGGTCCGGCGGCCGGCGACCAGCCCACGCTGCCGTGCCGGGTACGGGCCGGCAACGTCGAGGTCCGGCAGCCCTGAGTCCGCATGATCGGCGGCAGCCCGGGTACTCGCCCTGGGTGGCTACCGTGAACAGAACGATAAACGCGCCGGTGGAGCAGGTCTTCGCGGTGCTGTCGGACGCATGGACCTACAGCGACTGGGTGGTCGGCACGGCGCACATCCGTGACGTCGACCCGGGCTGGCCGGCCGTCGGGACCCGCCTGCATCACAAGGCCGGGCCCTGGCCGCTCTCGCTGAAGGACTCGTCGACGGTGCTGGAGATGACCCCGGACCGGCACCTCAAGCTCAAGGCCGGGCTGTGGCCGCTGGGTGAGGCGACCGTCGACATCCGGCTGGAGCCGGCCGGGCCGGGGGCGACCCGGGTGACGATGAGCGAGGAGTTCGACGCCGGCCCGTTGCAGGCCATGCGCAACAAGGTCAACGACCTGTTGCTGCACGGCCGCAACACCGAGGCGCTCAGTCGGCTCGCCGATCTCGCGGAGAACTCCCGCGTGCCGGCTCCCCGTCGCTGACCTGCTCGTCCTCCTCCACGGCGTCCTCGTCGATCCAGTTGTGCCGGTACCACGGGATCGCCGCCCAGAACGTCAGGAACACCACCCCGGTCACCGCTCCGAGGAGCAGCGCGATCCCGCGGCTCTGCATGAAGTCGATGACCAGGAAGACGCTCGACACCATGGCGACCAGCAGGAATGCGAGCCCACCGGTGGCCATCCGGTGGGCGTAGCGGACCAGTTCCGGTTTGCGGCCCTGCCGGAACAGCGCCCGGTGGAACGCGACCGGCGAGATGATCATCGCGGTGGACGCGGCCGCGGACAGCAGCGCCACGATGTACACGTCCTTCTGGAACTGCGTGGTCTGCGGGAAGCCGTTGCTGAACGGCAGGGTCAGCAGGAACGCGAAGAGGATCTGGATGCCGGTCTGCGCGACCCGCAGCTCCTGCAGCAGGTCGGCGAAATTGCGGTCCCAGCGTTTCTTCTCGTCCTCGTTCCCGAGGCGCCTCTTCTCAGCCGTCATGGCGCTCCATGCTTCCCGATTAGAAGATCATCAAACTACTTGCGGGGTACGGCCGGGGGCGCCGCGTCCGGTTACAGGAGTTCGCGTACCTCCGGTTCGGCCGGCGGCTCGGCGATCTCCCCGGCGGCGAACCGGTCCAGCACCCGGGGATCCACGTAGGACGACCGGGCCACCGGCCGCCCGAGCGCCCGCGCCGTCTCGACGGTGCCGTGCCGGGTGCGGAAGTCGACCCCCTGCCGGGTGCCGGTCCCGGTAGGCGAAGAGCCGGTCGGCGTCGCGCCGGCGCCGGCGCAACTCGGTCAGGACGGCACCCACCGCACCGTCCTCCACCGTGCCGCAGTGCTCGACCGCGGCCCCGTCGGGATAGGCGAAACCGCGGCCGCGGCGGCGCCGGGTCGGCCCCGGGCCGGTCAACTTGCTGCGACGTAGCCGAGTCGACGCGCCGCACCGGCGCTCAGGGAAGCCGCCGGATGCCCGGTATCCGAGGCGGCAAACCGGGCCCGCTCAGAGGAACTCGCGCCGGTAGAGGTCGATCAGCTCGCGGTAGTTCGGCCCGATGCCGGCCACGTAGACCTCGTCGAAACCGGCTTCCTCGTACGCCTTCAGCTGCTCCCGATGCCCCGCCGGATCCGGCCCGCACGGCATCGACTTCCTGATCATGTCCGGGGTGACCAGCTGCGACGCCTGCTCGAAGTGCTTCGGCGAGGGCAGCACCTGGGACAGTTCGCCCGGCACCCCGGCGTTCGCCCACAACCGGTGCGCGATCCGCACACCCTCGTCCTCGGACGAGGCGTAGCAGCCCTTGAAGCCACCCTGGGCCGGCTTGTCACCGCCGCCGAGGTCGCGCCACTTCCGGAGAAGTTCACCGTCCGGGGACGTCGAGATGTAGCCGTCGCCGATGCGGGCGGCCACCTCGATCGCCTTCGGGCCGAACGCGGAAACGTACACCTTGGGCGGGGTCGGCGGGAGAGTGTAGACCTGGGCCTGATCCACGGTGTAGTGCTTGCCGTGGTGGTTGACGAAGCCACCCTGCCACAGCTCGCGCATCACCTCGACGGACTCCTCGAGCATCTCCAGACGCTCGTCGGCGAACGGCCAGCGGTCGCCGAGGATGTGCTCGTTGAGGGCCTCACCGGTGCCGACCCCGAGCACGAACCGGCCGTCGTGCAGCACCGCGCTGCTCGCCGCCGCCTGCGCCACCACGGCCGGGTGGATCCGCATGATCGGGCAGGTGACGGCGGTGGTGACCGGGATGGTGACGACCTGGCTGAGCGCGCCGATCAGCGACCACACGAACGAGCTCTGCCCCTGCTCGTCGTTCCACGGGTGATAGTGGTCGGAGATCCAGAGACCCTTGAACCCGGCATCCTGCGCCAGTTTCGCCTGTTCCAGCAGCTCCGCGGGGGTGTACTCCTCGCTGGAGAGAAAATAGCCGATTCGCATGGGCGCCGAATACCCCACGCGGGCCGCGGTAGCCGTCTCGGCGGCCGGATTCTCGCCGGGCCCCCGTCCGGCGTGGTCGGGCTCCCCCGTCCGGGGCGGCCGGGTGACGCCGTCCGGCGCGGCCGGGTGACGCCGTCCGGCGCGGCCGGGTGACGCCGTCCGGCGCGGGCCGGTGACGCCGTGGTGCGCGGGTCAGGCCGGCCGCGAGGCGGTCGGGGTCGGCTCGGCGGTCGACGAGCGCGCCGGTGCGGGCGGGGAGACGGCCGGTGCGGTTCCGGTGAGCGAGGTCGAGGTGGGCTCGGCCGACTGCGGGGAACTCGTCAGCGGCGCGGCACCCGGCCGGGAGCTCGGCTGCCGCGCGGTCGAGGCCGCCGAGGGAGCCGCCGAGGACGAGGCAGACGGTGACGTGGCCGGCGAGGCGGTCGGGGCGGACGGGGCGGACGGGGCGGACGGGACCGGTGGGGCCGGTGGGGCCGAGGAGATCGGGGCGGCCGGCGGGACGGGCGCCGGGTCCGCCGGGCGGAGCAGGACGAACGCCGTGATCGACACCGCCGCGGCGGCGAGGCCGGCGGTCAGCGGCAGCCACCAGCGGGCCGGGTCGGGGCGCCGGGGCGCCGGCTCCGGCCGCAGGTCCTGGCGGGTGACGGTGGCGGCCTGGGCGGACAGGGCCCCGCGCAGGCGCCGTTCCAGATCGGTCTCGGTCATTTCTCCCCCAGCTGGGCGCGGAGCAGCGTCAGGGCGCGGTGCGCGGTCGACTTGACGGTCCCGGCGGTGATCCGCAGCGTGCCGGCGATCTCCCGCTCGGACAGACCGGACCAGTAGCGCAGGACGATCACCTGGCGTTGCCGGGAGGTGAGCCGGCCCAGCGCCCGGATCACCTCCCGGTCCGCCGTCCCGGGCAGTGCCTCGTCCTCGGCGGCCGGTGCCGGGTCCGCGCGCGGCGGCCGGTAGGCCCGCGCGATCCGGCGCCGGCGCAGCGCCGACCGGGCCGCGTTCAGCACGGCCGACACCAGGTAGGCGTCCGGGTCGGCGAGGGCGTCCAGGGCGTTGCCGTGCCGGCGGTAGAGCCGGGTGAAGACGTCCTGGACGAGATCCTCCGCGGTCGGCAGGTCGTCGACCATGAGCACGGCCAGCCGGACCAGCGGCAGGCGGCGCTCCCGGTAGAGCTCGTCGAGCGCGGGCGCCGCGGCCGTCGTCGTCACGACGGGCCCCGGGGCGGCCCCTCTCCCCCGGCGCAGCAACGACGTGGGCATCGGCAGCACGAAGATCACAAAGGGCCTCGCGGGGGTGGGTCGGGACGGGCCGTGCGCCGGCCGCCTGGGCGGCCGGGGCACGAGATCTCAGGAACCGGCTCTCGGCGCGGTGGGCGGGATCGGCTCAGCGGCCCGCCGTCGTGGCGGCGGACAGATGCGGTGCGGCGGTCCGCGGCCGGGTCGAGGCCGTCGGGGCCGGTGCGGGGGCCTGCGCCCGGGTCGAGGCGGTCGGCGCCGGGGCGGCGGTCAGCGCCGGCGCGGGAGCCGACGGAACCGTCGCGGACCGCGTCGGCGCGGGCCGCGCAGTCCGCGGGGTGGTGGACGCGGACGGAACCGGCGCGGCGGTCCGGGCCGGGACGGAGGATGTCGGGCCCGGGACGGTGGTGTGCCCCGGCAGCGAGGACGTCGGGGCGGCGGTCGCGGCCGGCTTCGAGGCGGACGAGGTCGGCGCGGGGGTCGAGGCCCGCGGGGGAGTCGCACCGTCGGCGAAGGCCGCGGCGGCGGACACCCCGCCGATGGCGACGACGGCGACCGCTCCGGCGGCGATCGCGAGGGCCGGGGTGGATCTGCGCATCTCAAGCTCCAGCACTGTCAGTCGGGTGCACTGTCGTCCGGAGGGACGCGCCGGCCCGGAAAAGGTTGGCGGCTCGACTGTGACGCGCGACACGCTCGCGATGGCCACGATCAGCTTAACCGGGCTAGGTTCGACGGTATGGCGGACGACGACACCCTGCGTTCGGTGACCTTGAAGCGCACCGGCCTCGGCCGCTACGAGGTGCGCAATGCCCGCGGCGGGACGATGAGCGTCGGGGTCGGGGACGGCGCCGACTTCACCCCGGTCGAGCTGCTGCTCGCGGCGCTCGGCGGCTGCACCGGCGCCGACGTCGACTACATCACCAGCAAGCGGGCGGAGCCGGAGAGCTTCGTCGTGCACGTCACCGGCCACAAGGTGCGGGACGCGGCCGGCGGCAACCGGCTGGCCGACCTGGCGATCGAGCTGAGCGTCACGTTCCCGGAGGGCGCGGCGGGCGACGCCGCCCGCAAGGTCCTGCCCCGCGCGGCCGAGATGTCGCACGACCGGCTCTGCACCGTCTCCCGCACGGTCGAGCTCGGCACCCCGGTCGACACCCGCCTCGGGCCGGGGCATCAACCGGCCGGGATCCAGCCGACCGGGGCTTAGCCGGGCGACGGACGCCCGGATGGCGCGACGGGCCTAACCTCGACGTCATGGCGCCGCCGGACGAGGGTTCACCGACCGCACGACTCACCGCGCTCGCCGTCCACCTGCGGGACGCCGCCACCGAGGCGGGCCGGCCAGACGTCGCCGAGAAGGCCGCGGAGGCGGTCGCGTTGCTCGCCGGGGCCGCCCCGGCCGGCGACGGCAGCCCGCAATCGCGGCGCGGCCCCGCCGACGCGATCCTGCGGACCCTCGACGGCCTCGGATTCTGAGCCGAAGCCGAAGCCGGAGCGGCCGGGCGTGGCTCGGGTCAGGCCGACGGGTCCCACTCGATGAGCTGGTCGAAGACGCGGCGGTCGCCCTCGACCTTGAGGGACTCCAGCGGGACGCGGCCGTAGAAGGCCAGGACCAGTTCGCTCGCGGTGCCCGAGGCGGAGGCGTCGACCTCGGCGGGGGCGGCGGCCGGGTCGAGCCGGGTGACCCGGGCGCCGTCGCCGCCGAGCCGCAGGCGCCAGGTCGGGCCGTCGACGACGTGGTAGTCCACCACGGCGGGGTCGTGCGGCCAGGCCGTCGTGGTCGCGCAACAGGTGAACTGGAACTCCTCGACACCGTCGAGGGCGACCACGGCCGGCAACGGCTGCGGCGCACCCAGGGCGAGCTGCGCGTCGTAGGTGTGCACCGCGACCTCCTGCACCTGGTGCCGGGCCACGCCGCCGGAGGTCGACGGCGACTGCGAGTCGCCCCACCACGTCCAGCAGGCGCGGTCGGGGCCGGCCTCGCGCAGCGTCCGGGCGAGCAGTTCGACGGACTCGTCGAGCCAGGCCAGCAGGGCCGCGCGGTCCTCGGGCGGTTCCGGGCCGAGGTCGGTCGGCGGCGCGTCGGCGGGACCGGCGGCGACGATGGCGGCGGCCTTGCGGCGGCCCCGGCCGAGGTGCCGCACCAGGTCGGCGAGCGTCCACCCGGGACAGCTGGGCACCGGCGCGTCGAAGCTGGGCGCGGCGGCGACCGTGGCGCGGAACGCGGCCGACCGGTCGTCGATCAACAGCAGCAGGCCGGGGAACTCGAGGGTATTCTGCACCCGCGCTTTCTATCACCTCGGGCCGCACCGAGGGCACCCGATTATGGCGTCCCTGGTCCGGCCGCGTCCGGTGGGGCAGATCGGGCCCGGTGAAGATCAACGCGGTCTTCGGCGGGGCCCCGGGCGGCGCCGCGCATCCGCGTCGCGGCAGCGGACAGGGCTTCGGGTACGGGCCGGTAGGGCACCCTCCGTAGCAGTGTCGTTACACGGCGAACCGCACCCATAAGTGCGAATGGTGGAGTTGTTTGTCGCCCCGCCTGCGGGGCAAGGGGTGCTTGCACGAGACTTCAGGTGAAGGCTCGGGACAAAGGGGCACGGCTATGACAGGCACCAGGGGAATCGAGCCGCTCGAAGATCTGGACCGCGTCGCGGGCGACTACGCGCGCGCCTGCACGGACGCCGACGATCCGACCCGCGAGCGGCTGCGCTCCGAGTTCGTCGGGGCGGCGCTGCCGTTCGCCCGGCGCCTGTCCCGCCGCTACCGGGGCCGCGGCGAATCGCCCGAGGACCTCGAGCAGGTGGCGCGGCTGGGCCTGGTCAAGTCGGTGAATCGCTTCGACCCGGAGCGGGGCTCGTTCACGGCGTACGCGATCGTGACCATCACCGGCGAGATCAAGAGGCACTTCCGCAACCACGGCTGGGGTGTGCACGTCCCCCGCCGGATGCAGAACCTGAGCCTCGAGGTGGGCCAGACGCGAGCCGTGCTCACCAACGAGCTGTCCCGCCGCCCGACCGACGAGGAGATCGCCGAGCGGCTCGGCATCGAGGTGGCCGAGGTGGCCGAGGCCCACCTGTCCGGCGCCGCCTACGCTCCCGGCTCGCTGAACGCCGAGGCCGACGGGTACGACGGCGTCGAGGTGGGTGACCTGCTCGGTGCCCCCGACCCCGACCTCGACCTGGTCGACGACCGGACGAGCGTGGAACGGCTGATCTGCCGCCTGCCCGAGCGCGAGCGCCGCATCCTGGGCCTGCGCTTCTACGGCAACCTCAGCCAGGTCGAGATCGCCCGGGAACTGGGCGTCTCGCAGATGCACGTGTCCCGGCTGATGGCGCGGGCGCTGAGCTGGCTGCGCCAGGCGATGCTCACCGACACGCCGCCGGCCTGGGCCGGGATCGACGAGACCGACCACCGGCTGACCCTGGCCACCACCTACCGGGGCGACCTGATCGGCTGCCGGGTGACCGGTGAGATCGACCGGGACAACGCCGGTCATCTCCGCGACGAGCTGATGGGCGCGCTGCGCGACGGCGGCCGGATGAGCCGGATGGTGCTGGACCTGGCGGCGGTGCCGCTGCTGGACGCGGCGGGCATCGGCGTGCTGGTCGCGCTGCGCGAGGCGGCCCGGGTCCGTGACATCGAGGTGCGGGTGGCCGGCCTGCAGCCGTACGCCGCGCAGATCGCCGTCGCGTCGGGCCTCAAGGACCTGATCGAGCAGTAGCCGGATCGGGCAGCAGCCGGTCAGGCCGCAAGCGTCGCCCAGACCACCTTGCCGTCCCGCGACGGCAGCCATCCCCAGTGCTGGGCGACGGTGTCGACCAGCACCAGCCCTCGGCCCCGCAGGTCCAGGCCGGGCGAGTCGCTCTTGACCGGCGGCCGGTCGGAGCCGTCCCGGACGGCGATGTGCAGGTGGCGCGCGCGCCGGGCGAAACTGACGGTGATCATGGTGCCGGCGTGCTCGGCCGCGTTGGACACCAGCTCGCTCACGACGAGGCTGGCCGGCCCGATCAGATGTGTCAGATCCCACGAGGCGCAGGCCTCGGTGGCCAGATCACGGGCGTGCCGTACCGCTCCGGAGATCGGCAGCAGCTCATCGCCCAGCGTGGCGACGACGACCCGGCCGTCGGCCACCGCCCGCCGGGCCTGGTCGACGCTCGCGTGCACCGGGATACGGCCGTAACGGCCGCGCTCCACCAGGGCGTTCACCTCCGGGGTGGGGCCACACAGCAGCAGCGGGGTGCCCGGCCACCGGGCCGCCTGCCGGGCCACCGCGGTGACCACCGAGAGGGCCATCGGGTCGACCAGCTCAAGCTCGGACAGGTCGATCAGCAGCGCGTCCGGCTGTTCGGCCAGGCACTTGAGCAGCACCGCGTGCATCAACGGCGTGCCCGCCACGTCGAGGCGGCCGTGCACCGCGACCAGGGCAGTCCCGGCAACAAGTTCCGTCGTCCAGCCCAGCGGTCTCGAACCCACGTCACACCTCCGTCGAGCCGGTCGGATTCCCCTTCCGGCCGGAGGCAAACTCACCCGCCTCCATCACGATGATGGCACCCGTCGGCTCGGGACTGCCGGCCAGCAGGCTGCCCGCGACCCGCCCGGCGATCTGCCGGCCCCGCCGGTCGACCGGCAGCCCGACGTCGAGGTCGAGCAGGTGCCGACCGACCGCCTCGGCCGACCGCGGGCCCCACAGGTTCTCCGCCTCGCGGTTCCAGACCCGCACCCCGCGATCAGCGGGGTCAGCACCTCGGGGCGCGGGTATTGCCACCCGGATGCCCCGGGCACCGGACTACACCCGTCGCCGGGTGATCAGGCCGGCCGCGACCGCCGCGGCCAGCCCGCCCGCCGCCGCCAGCACACCGTGGTGCTGCGACGCCCAGACCTGCAGGCTGCGGGACTTGGCCTGGTCGTCGAACTCGCCGTGGGCGCCGAAGTCGTGGCCCTGCTCGCCGTCGGCCGGCTTCCACAGGTTGCCCGGATCGGACGGATCGTGCGGCTGGGCCGTCTGCTGACCGTCCACACCGGTCCGGGCCAGGTAACGGTCGAGCAGGCCGGGGGCGATCGCGTTGGCCGCCAGGGTGCCGGCGGTCGAGCCGCCCACCCAGTACTCCCGGCGGCGCGGGTGGTCGGCGGCGTACACGATGGCCCGGGCGGCCACCTCGGGCTGGTAGATCGGGGCGACCGGCTGCGCGTGCCGGTTCAGCCGGGACCGCAGCCAGGAGAACTGCGGGGTGTTGACCGCGGGCAGCTGCACCATGGTGGTGCGTACCCCGCTCTTGTCGTGCAACAGCTCGCAGCGCAGGGCCTCGTTGAAGCCCTGGATGGCGTGCTTGGCCCCGCAGTAAGCGGTCTGCAGCGGGATGCCGCGGTAGGCCAGGGCGCTGCCGACCTGCACAATGGTGCCGCGGTCCCGGGACTTCATCCGGGTCAGGGCGGCCCTCGTGCCGTACACGTAACCGAGATAGCTCACCTCGGTGACCCGGCGGAACTCGTCCGGCGTGATCTCGCCGAACGGGGCGAACACCGAGGAGAACGCCGTGTTGACCCAGATGTCGATCGGGCCGAGCGCACCCTCCACCTTGGCCGCCGCGGCCTCCACCTCGTCGAAGTGGGCCACGTCGGTGGGGATCGGCAACGACCCCTCGATCTCCCCGGCCGCCGCGTCCAGGCCTTTCTCGCCGCGCGCCAGCAGCGCGACCCGGTCGCCGCGCGCACCGAAGCGGCGGGCGACCGCCCGGCCCACTCCACCGCTGGCTCCGGTGACCACCACGACTGCCATGTTTCCTCCCTCGACGGACATCTGAGGGCCGGAGTACCCGCCGGGTGTCAGACCGAACCCGCATGCGACAACGGCTGTTCCTTGTCGTCCTCCTGCCAGGTGAAGGAGGTGCCGGCCACGGTGACCAGGCGGCTGCGCCGGCGCTTGTCCGGCGGGTGGCGCCACCACCAGACGACCAGCTCGATCAGGACGGCGAGCAGCACGATCGCCGACAGCCACCACCAGTAGCTGCCCCGCTGGGCCGACAGGTCACGGTCGATCGGCTGGTAGGGCATGCTCGTCTGGAGGGTCACGCCGAGCTCCTCGTCGAGCACCCGCTCCCACGGCGAGCTGACCTTGGCGAACAGCTCGAGCGTGGTCAGGCCGTCGACGGTGTAGAACGGCCAGGCGCGCAGCGGCCCGGCGTTCCAGCGGGCGGTGACCGGCAGGTAGAGCTTCTCGCCCGGGGGCACCAGGTAGGGACCGGGCGGGACGCTCACCGTCACCGCCGGGTTGTCCGAGTCGATGACCACATCGTGGACGGTCAGCGGCACGAACTTCGACGTGGACCGGACCTCGACCTCGGTGACCGAGGTGCCGTTCGGGATGCCGCCGTAGAGCGGCCAGGTGACGACGAGCGGCTTCGCCACGTCACCGGCCAGCAGGTTGCGGGCCTTGATCTGGCGGGCCGCGGTGCGGGCCTGCTCCAGGGCGGCCGGCAGTTCGGCGGCCGAGGTGGCGGGCAGCACGGTGGCGCGCGGCCAGACCTTGCTCAGCTGCGGCGCCGCGATCGCTCCGTCGAGCATGACCTCGTACGCCGAGATGCCCTGCCGCAGGGTGCGGGCCCGACTGCGCAGCGCGCGCCAGTCGGCCGTGCCCGGCCCGGCGGTCAGCAGCAGCACGGTGGCCAGCCCGGGAGCGTTCGGCCGGCCCAGGGTCGTGAGGGCGCGGTCGAGGGCCACGCCGACGTCGGCCTTGCCCGGGCCGGGGGCCGCGGGCAACAGGTTCACGAACTGATCCGGCGTATTGCCGACACGCTGCGTGACCGCGGGGGCCGCGGTCGCGGCGAACGGGATGAGTGTGACCTGATCGACCGGGGCGAGTCCGGCGAAATAGCCGGTGAGGCTCCGCCGCACCTGGTCGTATTCGGCCCGGCCCATGTCCGCGGACGTGTCGACGAGCACCACCACGTCGGCGGTGGCCCGGTCGACCTCCGCGCCGACCTGGGCATACACCTCATCGATCGAGGGCGTGCCGGAACCGGCCGCGGCAGCGCCGCCGCCGGACAGGACTCCCGCGATGACCACCGCGACGGTGACCAACCGTCCGATGCGACGCACCAGTTGTCTCCCTCGCCGACGTCCGTCCCCCGACGGAACAGCGCCCTGAGCATAGCGACGTTCTGTTAACAGCGGGTTCCCCGTTTCCGCCCCGGAAGGGCCGGGTAGCCATTCAAGATTACGGAGGTACGAAAGGAGAAACTCGATGGCACAGGTCAAGCTCGCCGTCATCTATTACTCGTCCACCGGCACCCTGCACGCGATGGCCAACCGGGCCGCGGAGGCCGGCGAGAAGGCCGGAGCCGAGGTGCGGCTGCGCCAGGTGGCCGAACTGGCGCCGGCCGAGGCCATCGCGTCCAACGCGGCGTGGAGTCAGCACTTCGACGCCACCAAGAACGAGCCCAAGGCCGCCGCCGACGACGTGGTGTGGGCCGACGCGGTGCTGTTCGGCTCGCCCACCCGCTACGGCAACGTGGCCAGTCAGCTCAAGCAGTTCCTCGACACCCTCGGGCCGCAGTGGGCGCAGGGCCAACTCGCCGACAAGGTCTACGCCGGGTTCACCGCGTCGCAGACCGCGCACGGCGGCCAGGAGTCGACGCTGCTGGCGCTCTACAACACGATCCACCACTTCGGCGGCATCGTGGCGGCGCCGGGCTACACCGACCCGCTGAAGTTCGTCGACGGCAACCCCTACGGTGTCTCGCACGTCACCGGCGGGAGCAACGACGCGCCGCTCGGCGACGCCGAGTACGCGGCCCTGGACCATCTGACCCAGCGGGTGGTCAAGATCGCCGGGAAGCTGACCGCTTAGCGATCAGCCGGGCGACCCGGTGTACGGCGGGGGAAGTCTCGCCGGCCCGGGTCGCCAGCGTCAGCTCGACGGTGGCGCCGCCGGTCAGCGCCACGTAGGCCACGCCCGCCAGGGCCAGGCTGCGCACCGGCTCGGGCACCAGGGCGACGCCCAGACCGGCCGCCACGAACACCACGAGGGTGGCGGTCTCGCCGACCTCGACGATCTCCCGGGGCCGGAACCCGGCTTGCGCGCAGGCCGTCAGGACGTGCTCGTGCATCGACGAGCGGTGGCCGGAGAAATGCGTGACGAACGGTTCGGCGGCCAGCTCGGCCAGGTCGATCTCGGGCCGGGCGGCGAGCGGATGCCGGTCCGGCAGCACCGCGACCAGCCGCTCGTCGCGCAGGTGCTCCTGGCGCAGCCCGGGGTCGCTCAGGCCGTCCGGGCGCAGCACCACCAGGTCGTACGTGCCGTCGAGCAGGCCCCCGCGCAGGGCCGGGCTGAGCAGCTCACCGTGCAACTCCAGCCGGATGCCCGGGAACTCCTCGCGGATCTCCCGCGCGGCCAGCGGGAGCAGGTCGTACGTCGCGGTGCCGAGGAAACCCACCGACACCCGGCCCGCCTCGCCCGCGGCCACCTGGGCCATGTCGGCCACCGCCCGGTCGGCCGCACCGAGGACCGAGCACGCGTGCTCGGCGAAGCGCCGGCCCGCCTCGGTCAGGTCCACCCGCCGGGTCGTCCGGGTCACCAGGCCGACTCCGAGCTCCCGCTCCAACTGCTTGATCTGCTGCGACAGGGCCGGCTGGGCGATGTGCAGGCGGGCCGCCGCCCGGCCGAAGTGCTGCTCGGCGGCGAGGGTCGCGAAGGCGCGCAGGTGGCGCAGTTCCATAGGCGTACGTTATCAATCGCTTCGGATTTGCTATTGGTGGTAATGAGTGAGACGGGCCTAGGTTGGTGACATGAACTCCGCCTACCTGTACGCCGCGGTCCGCACCCCGTTCGGCCGTTTCGGCGGCGCCCTGGCGGCGGAGCGCCCGGACGACCTGGCCGCCACGGCCCTGACCGGCGTGCTGGCGAAGACACCCGCGCTCGACCCGGCCGCCATCGGCGACCTCGTGTGGGGATGCGCCAACCAGGCCGGCGAGGACAACCGCAACGTCGGCCGGATGGCCGTGCTGCTCGCCGGGCTGCCCGTCACGGTGCCGGCCACCACGGTCAACCGGCTGTGCGGCTCGTCGCTGGACGCCGCGATGATCGCCTCCCGCACCATCGAGTCCGGCGACGCCGACGTGGTGGTGGCGGGCGGAGTCGAGTCGATGACGCGGGCCCCCTGGGTGCTGCCCAAACCCTCGCGCGCCTACCCCGCCGGCGACATGACGGCGGTCTCCACCACCCTCGGCTGGCGCCTCGTCAACGACCACATGCCGGCCGAGTGGACGGTCTCGCTGGGCGAGGCCAACGAGATGCTCGGCGACAAATTCGGCATCTCCCGGGTACGGCAGGACGAGTTCGCCGCCCGCTCCCACAACCTGGCCGCCGCCGCCTGGGACGCCGGCTTCTACGACGACCTCGTCGTCCCGGCCGGCGACCTGACCCGCGACGAAGGCATCCGCCCCGGCTCGACGGCGGACCACCTGGCCGCCCTCAAACCCTCGTTCCGCCCCACCGGCACCATCACCGCCGGCAACGCCTCCCCCCTCAACGACGGCGCCTCGGCCCTCGTGCTGGCCTCCGCCGCCGCGGCCACCAGGATCGGCCGCGACCCCCTGGCCCGCATCGCCGGCCGCGGCGTCGCCGCCGTCGAACCCCCGATGTTCGGCTACGCCCCCGTCGAAGCCGCCGACCGCGCCCTCGTCCGAGCCGGCATCACCTGGGCCGACGTCGCCGCCGTCGAACTCAACGAGGCGTTCGCCGTGCAGTCCCTGGCCTGCGTGGACGCCTGGCACATCGACCCCGGCATCGTCAACGCCCGCGGCGGCGCCATCGCCATCGGCCACCCGCTGGGCGCCTCCGGCGGCCGGATCCTCGGCACCCTCGCCGCCCGCCTGATCGAGTCCCGCGCCCGCTGGGGCGTCGCCGCCATCTGCATCGGAGTGGGCCAGGCCCTGGCCGTAGTCCTGGAGAACGTGTCGTGAAACCGCCCCCTGTCCGGATGAGCCGCCTTGACCCCTTTTCCGTACGTGGGGGCGGACGTGCCGAGCATTGTTCAAGTTGGGGTGAGGAGGGGATAAGTGACGGCGCGGTTCTTTGAGACGGCCGGCGAAGCGGTGGCCGACATCCGGGACGGGTCCACGGTTCTGGTGGGTGGCTTCGGGATGGCGGGTATGCCGGTTCAGCTGATCGACGCGCTCATCGCGCAGGGCGCCGGCGACCTCACCATCGTTTCCAACAATGCGGGGAACGGGGACACCGGGCTTGCCGCATTGTTGGCGCAGGGACGCGTACGTAAAGTGGTCTGCTCTTTTCCGCGGCAGACCGACTCGTGGGTGTTCGACGGCCTCTACCGGGCCGGGAAGATCGAGTTGGAGGTTGTCCCGCAGGGCAATCTCGCCGAGCGGATGCGGGCCGCCGGGGCCGGGATCGGGGCTTTCTACTCGCCTACCGCGGTCGGCACGCCGCTGGCCGAGGGCAAGGAGACGCGGGAGATCGACGGGCGCACCTACCTGCTCGAATACCCTGTCCGCGGAGATGTGGCGCTGATCGGGGCGCACCGTTGCGACGGGCTGGGCAATCTGGTCTATCGCAAGACGGCGCGCAATTTCGGGCCGGTCATGGCGACGGCCGCCGCGCTCGTGGTCGTCCAGGTGGACGAGATCGTGGATACCGGTTCGCTGGATCCGGAAGCGGTCGTGACCCCGAGCATCTACGTCGACCGGGTGGTGCGGATATGAGCCTCGACAAGAATGCCATCGCCGAGCAGATCGCGGCGGACATCCCGCCCGGCTCGTACGTGAATCTGGGAATCGGTCAGCCGACCCTGGTCGCCGATCATCTGGCCGCCGGTTCCGGGGTGGTGCTGCACACCGAGAACGGCATGCTCAACATGGGGCCGGCGGCGGCCGGGGACGAGGTGGACCCGGATCTGATAAACGCCGGCAAGATACCGGTGACCGAGCTGCCGGGTTCGGCGTATTTCCACCACGCCGATTCGTTCGCCATGATGCGCGGCGGCCACCTCGACGTCTGCGTGCTGGGCGCCTTTCAGGTGTCGGCGGGTGGCGATCTGGCGAACTGGCACACCGGTGAACCGGATGCGATTCCGGCCGTCGGCGGGGCGATGGATCTGGCGATCGGGGCCCGCAGCGTCTACGTGATGATGACGCTGTTCACCAAGGACGGCTCGGCCAAGCTGGTGCCGTCGTGCACTTATCCGCTGACCGGTGTCGGCTGCGTCGACCGCGTCTACACCGACCTTGCCACGTTCCTGATCACCGGGGACGGCGTGGTCGTGCGGGACACGTTCGGCATCTCGTTCGACGAGTTGGCGTCCCGGTTGGACGTGCCGTTGCTGCGGCCGTGAGAACGCTTGACCGGAGCCGGAAGGGGGAAGAAGGTCAGTACCACCCGGCAATGGAGGAGCGTGACGTGGAAGTCACCGGAATCATCACCGCCGTCATCATCGGCCTCATCGTCGGCGCGCTCGGCCGCCTGGTCGTCCCCGGCAAGCAGAACATCCCCATCTGGCTGACCATTCTGATCGGCATCGTCGCCGCCATCATCGGCACGTTCATCGCCGCGGCGATCGGTGTCGACGACACCCGGGGCATCGACTGGATCGAGCTGATCCTTCAGGTGGCGCTGGCCGCCGGCGGTGTCGCCCTGGTCGCCGGCATGCGCGGCCGCCGGCCCTGACCGATCCGCCGGCGAATCCAGGATTCGCCGGCGCAACGCCTCGCCCGGAATTCACCGGGCGAGGCGGTTCACCCAGAGGCGGTTCGCCCAGAGGCGGTTCACCCAGAGGCGGTTCACCCAGAGGCGGTTCACCCAGAGGCGGTTCGGCTAGAAGTCGTCGTCGAAGCGGACGGTTCCGGTGACGCCCACCTGATAGGCGGAGACGCGGCGTTCGAAGAAGTTCGACAGTTCCTGGACGTCCTGCAACTCCATGAACGCGAACGGGTTCTTGCTGTCGTACATCGGCTCGAGGCCCAGCACCGCCAGGCGGCGGTCGGCCACGTGCTGCAGATATTCCCGCATGTCCGCCGGGGACATTCCGGAGACGCCCTGTTCCAGCAGGTCCTCGGCGAACTGGACCTCGCATTCGACCGCCTCGGCGAGCATGTCCCGCACCTGCTCGCGCATCTGCTCGTCGAACAGGTCCGGTTCCTCCCGGCGGACCGTGTCGACCACGTCGAACGCGAACGCCATGTGCATGCTCTCGTCGCGGAACACCCAGTTGGTGCCGCTCGCCAGGCCGTGCAGAAGACCTCGGGAACGAAGGAAATAGACGTACGCGAAAGCCCCGTAGAAGAACAGTCCCTCGATGCACGCCGCGAAACAGATCAGATTGAGCAGGAATTTCTTCCGGTCGGCGCGGGACTCCAGGGTCCGCATCTCGAAGATCGAGTCGATCCACTTGAAACAGAACTCGGCCTTGCGGGCGATCGACGGGATGTTGTCGACCGCCGCGAAGGCCGCCGCCCGCTGGTCGGCGTCCGGCACGTAGGTGTCCAGCAGGTTCAGGTAGAACTGGACGTGCACGGCCTCCTCGAACAACTGCCGGGAGAGGTAGAGGCGGCCCTCCGGCGAGTTGACGTGCTGATAGAGGTTGAGCACCAGGTTGTTGGCGACGATGGTGTCACCGGTGGCGAAGAACGCGACCAGCCGCGACACCAGGTGCTGTTCGGCGGCCGACAATTTGCCGAGGTCGGCCAGGTCGGTGTGCAGGTCCACCTCCTCGACGGTCCAGGTGTTCTTGATGGCGTCCTTGAACCGGTCGAAGAACTGCGGATATTTCATCGGCCGCAGGGTGAGGTCCATTCCGGGGTCGAGCAGGCTCATTGGCAGGCCTCACAGGATTCGGGGTTCTCCAGGGAACAGGCGACCGCCTCGACCGGCGCGATCGACACAGTCGCCTGCTGAATGCGCGTGGCGGGACGCGAACGCAGGTAATAGGTGGTTTTCAGGCCGGCTTTCCAGGCGTACAGGTACATCGAGGAGAGCTTGCCGATGGTCGGGGCGCTCAGGAACAGGTTCAGCGACTGGGACTGGTCGATGTAGGGCGCGCGGGCGGCGGCCAGGTCGACGAGTGCCTTCTGCGGCAGTTCCCAGGCGGTGCGGAACAGTTCGCGTACGTCATCGGGCAGTTCGGTGAGGTCCCGGACCGACCCCTCGGCCCGTTTGATCCGCTCGCGGATCGACGACGTCCACAACCCTCGCGCTTTCAGTTCCCGCACCAGATAGGTGTTTACCTGAAGGAACTCACCGGACATCGTCTCGCGCTTGAACAGGTTCGACACCTGCGGCTCGATGCACTCGTAGCAGCCGGCTATCGACGCGATGGTGGCGGTCGGCGCGATCGCGACGAGCAGCGAGTTGCGCAGACCGTGCTTTCCGATGTCCTTACGAAGCGCGGCCCAGCGATCCGGCTGAGCCGGTTCGGCACCCCACAGATCCGGGTGCAGGTCGCCCTCGGCGGCCCGCGTCCGGGCGAATGCCGGATGCGACCCGGATTCCGCCGCCAGCCCGGCCGACGTCTCCAGAGCGGTCAGGAAGATCTCTTCCTGTACGCGGGTGGAGAACTCCTTCGCCGCCGCGGAATCGAACGGCAGCCGGAGGGTGAAGAACGCGTCCTGCAGCCCCATCAGGCCCAGGCCGATCGGTCGCCAGCGCGGGTTGGACCTCGCGGCCTGCGGCGACGGATAGTAATTGATGTCGATGACCCGGTCGAGGAAGACGACAGCGGTGCGGACCGTTTCCCGCAGCTTCGCCCAGTCCACCCCGTCCGCCGTGACATGGGCGGCCAGGTTGATCGAGCCGAGATTGCAGACCGCGGTCTCGTCGTCGCTGTTCACCTCGAGGATCTCGGTGCACAGATTCGACAGGTGAATGGTGTTGCCGGGCGCGCCGGTCTGATTGGACAACCGGTTCGACGCGTCCTTGAACGTCATCCAGCCGTTGCCGGTCTGCGCCAGCGTGCGCATCATCCGCCCGTACAGGTCGCGGGCCTTGACGGTTTTGACGGCCTTCTTCTCCGCCTTGCGATAGGCGTCGTCGAACGCCTCGCCGAACAGGTCGGGCAGTTCCGGGGCGTCCGACGGATCGACGAGCGACCAGTCCTCGTCGGCTTCGACCCGGCGCATGAACTCGTCCGGGATCCAGTTCGCCAGGTTCAGGTTGTGGGTACGCCGGGACTCCTCGCCGGTGTTGTCGCGCAGTTCCAGGAATTCCTCGACGTCGGGGTGCCACGGCTCCAGATAGACGCACGCCGCGCCCTTTCGCCGGCCGCCCTGATTGACCGCCGCGACCCCCGCGTCGAGGGTCTTCAGGAACGGGACGATGCCGTTGGACCTGCCGTTGGTGCCGCGGATGAGCGCGCCCCGGCCCCGGACGCGGGACCACGAGATGCCGATGCCGCCGGAGAACTTCGACAGTTTCGCGACCTGGTGGTAACGCTCGTAGATGGAGTCGAGTTCGTCGCGCGGCGAGTCGACCAGGAAACACGACGACATCTGGGTGTGCCGGGTGCCGGAATTGAACAGGGTCGGCGAGCTCGGCAGGTAGGCCAGGGACGACATCAGCCGGTAGAAACCGATCGCCTCGGCCGGCTCGTGCGACAGTCCACAGGCGACACGCAACAGCCAGTACTGCGGGGTCTCCACCACCAGGCGGCTTTCCGGGTGCCGCAGCAGATAACGGTCGGCCACGGTGCGCAGGCCGAAGTATTCGAAACGCAGGTCGCCGGCCGGGTCCACCGCGTCGTCGAGTTCGCGCGCGTTACGCCGTACGAAAGCCGCTGTGGAATCGGCGATCAAGCCGTTCTCCTGGGCATGCCGAATGGACTGGCTGAAGGACGCGACCCCCTGAAGGCGAACCTCCTTGTCGACGTACGCGATGAGCAGCCGCGCCGCCAGGCGGGAGTACTGCGGCTCCTCGCCGATCAGCTCCGCCGCTGTCTGAATGGACAGTTTGTCCAGCTCGGCGGTGGTGGCGCCGGCGTAGAGCCCACTGATCGTCCGGGTCGCGACCCGCAGCGGATCGACCTCGTCGAGGTCGCCGACCCACCGCTCGACCGCCTTGACGATCTTGTTGACGTCGACGGTGTCGAGATCCCCGTTACGTTTGCGCACTCGCATGACGTGCCGTCGCTGCTCCGGCACGGTCGTGTCCCGCGTAACCGTCATGCCCGTCCCCCTCTTTCGAGCGCGCGGGGGAACGCCACCGGACGGCCCTCGGTCCGGTTGATGGCGTCAGCCGTCCCACGCGGCCTCGGACCGCCGCACACCGGTCGGCGTGCGGCGCGCTGGCAGGTCTTCGGACTCGTGGGCGTCGTGCCTCGTCCTACCGGCCGTCGCTTCCCAGGTCAGCCGACCCAGTGCTCGAATGACGGCTTTCGTTCCCACTCACCGCTGCGGGGCAGTCCCGGACTCGCACCGGGTTCCCTGTTGCCTCGACGATCTGGAGAAGACCGCCGAACCAGCTGCGAGAGCCACCATATATGGGTACGGGGGTGTCAGCGCAACACCACATGATGTGTCGGCGTGTCACCTGCAGTCACGCTCGGTGCCGGCCTTGGCCCCTACTCTCGCCGCTCGTCGAGCAATGCCCTCAGCGCGTGAGCGAACTGCGTCGGCCGCTCGACGGGACCGAGGTGGCCGCCCGGAAGCTCGGTCAGGGGCAGGCCGAGCCGGCCGGCGAGCGCCGCGGCGGCCCGGTACGGCAGTTGCCCGCGGGAGTCGATGCCCGCGGCGGGGACGAGGCGTGCCGAGGCTGCTTCGAGTGCGGTCAGATCGAGTTCGCCGGTGGTGAAGGGGATCAGGACGTGCTCGAGGAACACCGGCTGGAGGTCGGCGAGCCGGGTGAACAGCTCCAGCAGTTCCGGGTCCGGAGGTTCGGGGTGGGTGCCGGCGTAGCCGTCGAGCCAGTCGCCGGGGTGGTGCAGCTCGGCCGGGGTGGCGTCGGTGCCGGGGAGCGTCATGGCGGCGGTCATGAGCTTCGCCGCCGCGGCCGGGCCATCGGTGCGCGCGGCCGTCCGGACCGCTTCGAGAGCGCTGCGATGGCGTGCGCTGTCCGGCAGGAGGGCGGTCACCGGTGGTTCGTGGACGATCGCGAGCTTGACGTGCTCGGGGTGCCGCGCCAGCAGTTCGAGCGTGGTGATGGCCCCGGCGCTGAAGCCGAACACGGTCGGCGGCTCGTCGAAGAGCGTTGCGATCAGCGCGCCGGTGTCCTCGGCGTGGACCCTCGGGTGCTGGTCCTCGTCGACGGTGCCGGCTCGGGCGGCCGAGGCGACGCGGCTGGACATCGCGACGACGCGGTAGTGGCCGGCCAGGTGTGCGATGAGGCGGTCGAGGACGCCGGCGTGGCCGGAGCCGCCGGGCAGGAGCAGCAGTGGTGTGCCGTCGCTGCCGCGCCGGTCGTAGTCGATGGCGGTGCCGTTGAGGGTGAGCGTCGCGGTGGGGATGGGATTTCTCCTGTCTAGATCTTGGACCAGTCGGTCAGGATGTGGTGCAGGGTCTCGACCACTCGCCGCCACGAGGTGTCGAGGCTGCGGTCGGCGGTGAAGCCGCCGGTGGCTTCCAGATCGCTGAAGCCGTGCAGGGTGCTGCGCAGCAACCGGACGGCGTCGGTGGCGTCCGGTTCGGACAGGTCGTAGCCGCGCAGGAGTGCGTAGCAGACCTCGACGACGCGTGCGGCCTCGCCCGAGGCGGCCAGTCGCTCGGGCGGGACCGGGTGCCGGGTGGCGGCGTAGCGGCCGGGCCGGCCGGTGGCCAAGCTCCGGTAGGTGTCGGCGAAGGCGCTGAGGGCGGCGTGGCCGGATCGTCCCGCGATGGCCGCGCCGAGCGCGTCGGCCCACTCGCCGAGTGCGCGCAGCGCCACGCGTTCCTGCAGGTCGGCGAGGCCCCGGAGGTGGGTGTACAGGCTGGCGTCGCGCACGCCGAAGCGCTTGGCGAGCGCCGACAGCGTCAGGTGATCGAAACCGATCTCGTCGGCGAGGTCGGCGGCGGCGGACACCAAGGCGTCCGGGGTGAGCCTTGTACGCGGCACAGTTCTCCTAATGTCCCTAGGTTAAATCCTAATCTACCTAGGTCCACCGATTCCTGCGGTGCGGCGCCCGGCGCGGCGGAGGGCTCAGGTGTGGCGGCCCCGGATGTCGCCGACCAGGCTGACGCCGGCCGCCGCGAGCACCACCTGGATGATCAACTCGATCCAGTCGACGCCGGAGGTGTCGGCCACCCCGATGACCGCGGCGATGAACGTGCCGATCAGCGCGGCCGCGGCCCCGACGAGCGCGGTCAGCCAGATCGGGATGTGCTGCCGGCCCGGCACGACGAGCCGGCCGAGCGCGCCGACGATCAGACCGACGACGATGGCGGTGACTATCCCGGTGACGGGCACGACGAGCTCCTAGGTTGCCGGATGCTGCGACGTTAGCGCCACCGGATGGGCCTGGACCGGGATGGCGACTGTGCGTTCGCTGAGACCCGCGCCGGGCCGGGGCGGGCGGCGACGCCGAGCGCGCCCCACGGCTGGTCGGCGGTTCCACCACGAGGTCGTGGTGGTCGCCGATCGAGAGAATCACCGTCCCGTTCGCCACCGGCTCGTAGTCCCACAGCTTGCGGGCGGGGTCGCGACCCGGCCCGGGTTCGGCGAGCCGTCCTCCTGTTACATTGCGCCGGTCCCATGACGTAGTCCTGCTAAGCGAGGCCCGGCGTGCAGACCAAGCCCCTCCGCCCCGAGGATCCTCGGCTGCTGGGCGGCTACGAGCTGCTCGGGCTGCTGGGCGAGGGCGGCATGGGTGCGGTCTATCTGGCCCGGGCCGGCGACGGCCGGCGCGTCGCGGTCAAAATCATCAAGCCGGAGTACGCCGCCCAGGCCGAGTTCCGTGGCCGGTTCCGCAGTGAGGTCACCCGCGCCCGGCAGGTTCCGCCGTTCTGCACCGCCGCCGTGCTGGACGCCGATCCCGACCATGAGACCCCCTACCTGGTCGTCGAGTACGTGGACGGCCCGAACCTGGCCCAGGTCGTCACCGAGCGGGGCCCGCTGACCGGCGGCAACCTGCACAGCGTCGCGGTCGGCGTGGCCACCGCGCTGGTCGCCATCCACGGCGCGGGTGTCGTCCACCGCGACCTCAAACCGCCGAACGTCCTGTTCGCCCTGGGTTCCCCGAAGGTCATCGACTTCGGCATCGCGCGGGCGCTCGAGTCCACCACCGAGCACACCCGCCCGGATCAGATGGTGGGCACGCTGTCCTACATGGCGCCGGAGCGGCTGGACGGGGCCGCGGCGACACCGGCGGTGGACGTGTTCGCCTGGGGCGTGCTCGTGGCGTACGCGGCCACCGGCCGTACCCCGTTCGCCGCCGACTCCCCCACCGCGACCGCCGTCCGGATCCTCACCGCCGAGCCGAACCTCGACGGGCTCACCGGCACCCTGCGCGATCTGGTCGAACGTGCGCTGGCCAAACCGGCCGACGCCCGGCCGAGTGCCCAGGACCTGCTCGACATGCTGCTCGCCGCCGGCCCGGAGGCGGTGTCCCGGTCGCCCCGGCCGCGAACCGAGCCGGCCGTGCCACCCGTGGCGCGGCCGAGCCGCTGGCGCCGGCTCGGTGGGCCCCGGCCGGCGGCGATCGCCGCCGCCGTGCTCGCCGTGGCCGTCGCCGCGGCGCTGGGCATGCGGTCGGTCCGGCGGGACGACCCGGCGACCGGCGCCGTCCCCGCCGCGGTGTCCACGTCGCCGGCCGGGACCCCGGGTTCCGCGTCGCCGGCCGGGATATCGGTCGTCGACGCCCTCACCGCACCGGGGAGATGGCCGGCGAAGAGGACCGAGAAGTACAGCTGCGAATTCGACGAGGACGGTTTCGTGGTCACCTCCGACTCGACCGACGAGGTCGTCTGTCCCGGTCCGTCGGCGAGCCTCGCCGGCGACCAGTCGGTGAAGGTGAACTTCCAGGATCTGACGCCGGACGCCTGCGCGCTGGTCCGGTTCCGGACGGCCGGGAAGGCGGGGTACGGGCTGAGCGTCTGCCCGCAGACCGTGTCGTTCACCCTCTATCCACGCAGCGGGGAGGCCCGCACGCTCAGCTACGTGAACGCGACAGTGGACGTCGCGAGCCGCCACCAGATCAGGATCGACGTGGCCGACAACATCGCGAAGTGCCGCCTCGACGGCAGATCGGTGCTGACCGCCGTCGTCGACGATCCCGGGCTGAGCCAGGGCACCTTACGGCTCGGACTGGTCCAGTCCGAGGAGGGCTCGGCGGGTTCGGTGCACTTCGCCAACCTCGAGGCCCGGGCGCTCTGACCGGCCCGGACGGGGCGGCGGCGTCACGTGGTGGGTGCGAGCCGGGCGGCGCCGAACGAGACCGAGAAGCGCTTGCACCAGATGGCGACGCTGGCGAGCCGGTCGAGGTCGGTGCCGGCCGGGACGGCGTACCGCTGGTTGCCCCGGTTTCCCTTGAGCCGCCCCAGCTCGAGCCAGGTCCCGTCGTCGAAGACGCGCCACCCCGGTGCACCGGGGCGCACCGGCTGGTCGGAGAGCCAGAGTCGCAGGTCCGGGCCGTTCGACGTGGCGAGGCCGACCAGTTCGAGGACCTGCGAGCCGTTCCGGTCGCGGATCACCCGGGCGACGCCGCTGGTGTCGTGCTCGTGGCTGATGAACTCACCCTGCCGCACCACGACCGGGCCGGACGGCGGTGGCGATGCGGATGCCGATGCCGATGCGGATACCGAGGCGGCGGCGTTCGGCCGCGCCGGCACGGCGGTGAGTGTCTCGTCGACCGCCCGATCGGTGACGAGTTTCCACGGCTGGAACCAGTAGAGACCGGCCCCGGCCGTGAGGGCCAGCACCAGGGCCGCGAACCAGGCCAGCGGCCGGCGGATCAGACGCGTCATCACCCGCTCAGTACATCGCATCGGACCGGCGGAATTTCTTACCGAACGGTGACGGCGTGGGTAGCGTGTGATCCCGGCGGTGGGGCCCGCCGGCGAATTTTCTGGTCGGGAGTCATGTGATGGATCTGCGGTCGGCGCCGGTGCTCGGCGTGATCTCGGCGGGTGGGGTGCTCGGCGCGCTCGCCCGTTACGGCATCGCCGCGGCCTGGCCCCACGCGGCCGGTGCCTTCCCCTGGTCGACGCTCGTCATCAACGTGACCGGATGCTTCCTCATCGGAGCGCTGATGGTGATCGTCACGCGGGTGGCGCCCGACCAGAAGCTGCTGCGGCCGTTCGTCGGGGTCGGCATCCTCGGCGGTTACACGACGTTCTCCACCTCCATCGCCGACTTCTACCAGGCGGCCGGGGCCGGCTCACCCTGGGTGGCGCTCGCCTGTCTCGGCCTGACCCTGCTCGGGGCGCTGGCGGCGGTCTGGGCGGGCACCGAGCTGACCGGCCGGCTGGTCCGGGCATGACCCTGCTGCTCGTCGCGATCGGCGCCGCCGTCGGTGCGCCGCTGCGCTATCTCACCGACCGGGCCGTGCAGTCGAAGCACGACTCCGCCTTCCCCTGGGGCACGCTCACCGTCAACGTGGCCGGCTCCTTCCTGCTGGGCCTGCTCACCGCCCTGCCCGCCGACCCCGGGAGCAGAGCCCTGCTGGGTACGGGATTCTGCGGTGCCCTGACGACGTACTCGACGTTCAGTTACGAGACGCTGAAGCTGGTGCAGCACGGCAACCGCCGGACCGCCCTGGCCAACGTCGCCGGGTCGGTGCTCGCCGGGCTCGGCGCGGCGGCCCTCGGGATCGTCCTGGGCCAGGCCGTCGCCTGAGCGCCG
Source organism: Paractinoplanes ferrugineus (assembly GCF_016862195.1). GTDB lineage: Bacteria > Actinomycetota > Actinomycetes > Mycobacteriales > Micromonosporaceae > Actinoplanes > Actinoplanes ferrugineus. Next base: position 295,315 of record NZ_BOMM01000016.1, read on the forward strand.
CCGGCCACCGGGAACAGCCGGCGTCGCCCGGCCGGGGAGCCGAAAGACCCTACTGGCCGGCGGTCCGGCGGCCCGATCATCAAGAGGTGCCCGGCACCCGGGCCCGGGTGCCGGGGTGAACCTCGTGCCGCGCACGTTGCCGCTGATCGCGGCAATCCCGGAGAGGAGAGAGCCATGCCCTCGCTGAGCGTCTTCGACCTGCTGGCCGTGCACGACTTCGTCGCCGACCTGCCCGGGGACTGGATCACCCGGCTCGCCGGGACCGGCCATCCCGTCTATTACGGTACGGGGCACCGGCTGTTCCGCGAGGACGGTGCGGCGGACCGGTTCTGGCTGCTGCACAGCGGCGTGGTGGCGATCGACTTCTACGTGCCGGGGCGGGGCGACATCGTCATCGACCGGGTCGGGCCCCGTACGCTGATCGGCTGGTCCTGGTTGACGGTCCCGTACCGCTGGCAGTTCGGCGCGGTGGTCGCCGAGGACGTCCGGGCTGTCGAGTTCGACGCCGCGGCGGTGCGCAACCTGGTCGACGAGGACCCCGAGCTGGGCCGCGAACTGACCGCCCGGATCCTGCGGGTGACCGCCGACCGCCTGCAGAAGGCCCGGCACCGCCTGGTCGAGCTGTACGCGTACCCCGGGGTGACGAGTTAGTCTGGTCGGCATGCGCTACGCAGGTACCGCCGCGATGAGGTTGCGGGCTCGCCGCTGACGGCGGCCGGCTCACTCTGATCTGTTCCGCCGTCCCGGTGTCCCGCCGGGCGGTGCCTGACGCTGCCCGGCTCCCTGACGAGCCGAGAGCAGAACAATGCGAAACGCGCACATCCGCGCCGAGAACATCCATGTCGTCCTGGGCGGTCGCCCCGTCCTGTCCGACGTCAGCGTCACCGTCTCGACCGGTTCCCGGCTGGCCGTCGTCGGCGAGAACGGCCGCGGCAAGACGACCCTCCTGCACGTCCTGGCCGGTCTGCGCCGGCCCGATTCCGGCACGGTGCGGCGCGCCGGTTCGCTCGCCGTGGTGCGGCAGGAACTCGACGCGCACGGCGGCGGGACGGTGGGCACGCTGGTCGCCGACGCGATCCGGCCGGCGCTGCTCGCGCTGCGCGCGATCGACGACGCCACCGCCGCCCTGACCGCCGGGAGCGAGGCGGCCGCGGACGCGTACGCCAACGCCCTGGAGGCGGCGACCCGGCTCGACGCGTGGGACGCACCGCGCCGGGTCGACATCGCCCTCGCCGGCCTGGACGCCTGCACCGACCGGGACCGCCGGCTGGACACGCTGTCGGTGGGACAGCGCTATCGGGTCCGGCTGGCCTGCGTGCTCGGCGCCCGCGACGATCTGATGCTGCTCGACGAGCCGACCAACCACCTCGACGCCGGCGGCCTCGACTTCCTGACCGGCCGGCTGCGGCACCATCCCGGCGGGTTCGCGGTGGTCACCCACGATCGGGCGCTGCTGCGCGACGTGGCCGGTGAGTTCCTCGACCTGGACCCGACCGCCGACGGCCGGCCGCGGCTGTACGCCGGCGGCTGTCCGGGCTGGCGCGAGGGTCGCGCCCGGTTGTGGGCGAGCTGGCTCGCGGAGTACGCGGCCGAGCAGGCCGAGCACGAGCGGCTGAAGGTGGCGGTGTCCGAGGCGCGCGACCGGTTGAGCACGGGATGGCGCCCCGACAAGGGCACCGGGCGGCATCAGCGACAGAGCCGCGCCCCGGGCATGGTGCAGGCGTTGCGCCGCCGCCAGGACACTTTGGACGAACACCGGCTCACGGTTCCCGTACCCCCGCAGCCGTTGCTCTGCCCGGATCCGGCCGCCCGTCCGGGCGTACCGTTGCTCGATTGCCTGGGGGTGCGGGTGACCGGCCGGCTGAGCGTGCCCACCACCCTGGCCCTGAGCGGCGGTGACCGCCTGGTCGTGACCGGCCCGAACGGCGCCGGGAAGTCGACGCTCCTGGCCGTGCTGGCGGGCCGGCGGGAGCCGTCGGCGGGCGAGGTGCGGCACCGGCCCGGGGCGCGGGTGGCCTGGCTAAGTCAGGAGAGCGAACCGGACGGCCACCTGTCCCCCGGCGAGCGGCGGCGCCGGCAGCTGACCGAGCTGCTGGCCGCGCGGCCCAACCTGCTGATCCTCGACGAGCCGACGAACCACCTGTCCGCATCGCTCGTCGACGACCTGACGACCGCGTTGCGCACGACCACGGCGGCGGTCGTGGTCGCCACCCACGACCGTCAGATGCTCGCCGACCTGGCCGCCTGGCCCGTTCTGCGGCTCTGACCCACTTGCTGCGGAGGTCTTTCGAAAGCACTCTCTACCTTATGCGTGACGAGGTGAAGCTTGCTGACGCCCGCTCCCTGCGGGCCTATGCCCATCCGCTGCGCATGCGGCTGATCGGGCTGCTGCGCGGGGACGGGCCGATGACCGCCACCCGGGCCGCCTCCCGCGCCGACGAGCCGGTCGAGTGGCGGACCGCCGCCGGCTTCAGCGACGCGCTCCGCCACCTCACCGCGGGCGAGCTGCGCCAGCTCGGCGAGCAGATCGACGAGCTGCTCGCCCGCTACGCGGGGGCGAAGCGAGCCGGGACCCGGCCGGTGCGGCTGATCACCATGGCGCTGCCCGCTGACTGAGACGACGACGCCGATGCTGCTCGTGCCGCCCGCCCGGGAGCCGTTCGTGCTCGTCATGCTGTTCGCGGCGGAGTTCGTCGCGGCGCATCACCGCCGGCTCGGTGCAGACGGCGGCGAGCCGGCCGGCCGCCGTCGCCGGCGTCCAGCGCACGGTCGGCTACGGCATCCGGCGATCGGCGCGGTCCCGGGTGGGACCCTGGGCGCGGCCGTCGGCGTACGCCCGGCACTGTGGATCGCCACCGCGGGCGCCCTGCTCGGGGTCTTCCGGGTGCTGTTCTCGCCGGTCCGCACGAGGCGCACCCTCCCGGCCGGACAACCGGGCGCGACTTGTCGGCGCCGCCGGGTAACATCGGCGCCACTCGAACACGGGGGTGTCGATGGTCTCCGAGCGTGTGCGCCTGCTGCGCCTGCTGCCTCGCGGCGGGCGGGCCCTGCTGGCCGCGCTCGTGCTCCTGCAGCTGATCCGGGCGGCGCTGCCGGCGGCGCTGGCCGTCGCCGTCGGCCGGCTCACCGCCACCCTGTTCACCCCGGGTGGCGGGGCGGTGCCGGCGGCCGTCGCGGTGGCCGGGCTGTTCCTCGCCGACCAGGTCGCCTGGCTGCTGATCCAGCCGGTGCGCAACCTGCTGGTCCGGCGCGTCGACGGCGACCTGCGCGGGCGGCTGCGCGCGCTCGCCACCGGGCTGCCCGGCCTGGACGTGCTGGAGAGCCCGGAATTCCAGGACCGCGTCTCGCGGGCGATCGACAACGGCACCGGGCTGGCCCGCGACCGGTCGGCCGGCAACGCCGCGGCCGGTCAGCTCGAGCTGATGGTGCGCCTGCTCAGCGCCCTCGCCGCCGCCGCGGTGGTCGCCGCCTTCTCGATCCCGCTCGCGCTCGGCCTGCTGGCCACCGCCCTGCTGCTGCGGGCGGTGATGCGCCGGCAGTGGCTGGGCATCATCGACAAGCTCGACGCCGACACCGCCGGCCAGCGCTACGAATACTACGTGGGCAGCCAGTCGGTCATGGGTGCGGCCAAGGACGTGCGGCTCTACGGGCTCAGCGACTGGTTCGGCAACCGGTTCCGGGCCGTCAACACCCGCACCTACGGCCCGGTCTGGCGGGAGCTCGTCGGCGTCCTTCGTGGACAGTGGTGGGCCGCCGCCGTGCTGGCCGGCGCGGCCGGCGCCGCCCTGGGCCTGCCGGCCGCCGCCGTCCTCGGCGAGCGCCTGGCGGCGGGCCGGCTGATCACGGTCGTGCTGGCCGGGCTCGGCGTGCTCGCGATCAGCGCGATGGGCATGGAGGCCTTCGACATCGAGTACGGTCTGCGCGGGGTGGCGGCCGCCGACGAGCTGCTCGGGGCGCATGGCCGCACGGAGCGCCGAGACGCGCCGGCCACCGGCGGGCCGCCCGCGGTGTCCTTCGAGGACGTCGTCTTCGCCTACCCGGGCTCAGCGGAACCGGTGCTCGACGGGCTGAGCGTGACACTGCCGGCGGGTCAGATCGTCGCGATCGTCGGCGAGAACGGGGCCGGCAAGACCACCCTCGTGAAGCTGCTCGCCGGGCTCTACCGGCCGACCGGGGGCCGGGTCACGGTCGGCGGGGCCGACCCGCACGAGCAGCGGCCGGCCGTGACAGTGCTGTTCCAGGACTTCGTGCGCTACCCGGCGAGCCTGCGCGACAACGTGGCACCCGGCGGCGCGGCCGACGACGACGCGGTCCGCGAGGCGCTGCGCCGGGCCGGCGCCGACAGCCTGCCCGCCGACCTCGACACGCTGCTGTGGCGCGAGGGCGAGGGCGGCACCGACCTGTCCGGCGGTCAGTGGCAGCGGGTGGCGCTCGCTCGGGCGCTGCACGCGGTCGCGACCGGCCGGCGGCTGCTGATCCTCGACGAGCCGACGGCCAACCTCGACGTGCGCGCCGAGGCCGAGTTCCACGAGCGTGTCATCTCGCAGGTCGGTGACACCACGACCCTGCTCATCTCGCACCGGCTGTCGACCGTCCGGTCCGCCGACCGCATCCTGCTCCTGCACGACGGCCGGGTCGCCGAGGACGGCACCCACGACGAGCTGCTCGCGCTGGACGGGCGGTACGCCCGGTTCTTCCGCACCCAGGCGGAGGCGTTCCGATGAGGGACTGGTGGCGGCTGCTCGCCCACATCACCCGGCTGACCCTGCGCGAGGGGCGGCGCTCGGCGGTCGTTCTCGCGGTGCTCGTCGTCGGGCAGGCCGGCGTGATCGCGGCCATGGGCCTGAGCCAGCGCGAACTCGTCGACGACAGCGCCGCCGGGGCGGCCGGGGGCGTGGTGGTCGCGGTCGTGGGCGGCGCCTTGGCGTACGCGATGAGCAGCGTGACCGGCCGGGTCCGCGGCAACCTGCTGATCTACCTCGTGGGCCGCGTCCGGGGGCGGCTGAGCGAGCAGATCCAGCGGCTGGTGTCGTCCATCCCGACCATCACGCACCTCGAGCACGCCCCCCACATCGACCGGTGGAACCGCATCTTCAACAGCTCGCAGGCCCTGTCGGCGATGCCGTGGACGGCGCTCGACTCGGTGGTCGCGGTGCTCGGGCTCGTCGTGACGGTCGGGCTGCTCGCGTCGATCAGCCCGGTGCTGTGCCTGCTGGCCGCGCTCGGCGTGCCGCTGCTGCTGGCCAACCGGCGCGCCGACCGGCTGCTGCGCGACGCCCGCGACGCCGGCACCGAGCTGCAGCGGCACGAGGAACGCCTGCACGAGATGTGCGTCCAGCCCGAGATGGCCAAGGAGGTCATGCTCACCGACGGCGGCGCCGCCCTCAACCGGCGGGCCCTCGAGCTGTGGGAGACGGCGGCGGTCCGCGAGTCGGTGGCGCGGCTGCGGGGCGCGGCCTGGCAGACGGCGGCCTGGGTGGTGTACGCGTCCGGGTTCGCCCTCGCCATCATCGTGGTCGCGCGCCTGATCCGCGACGACCGCACCACCGTCGGCGCGGCGGTGCTCGTCGTGTCGCTGGCCACCCAGTTGCAGAGCCAGTTGCGTACGGTGCTCGACAGCCTGACCGTGGCCGCCGAGGCCGGGCAGGCCGTCTCGCACTACTGGTGGCTGCGGCGTTACCCGGCCGACACCGCCGGCGCCCCGCCGCCCCCGGTCCTGGCCGACGGGATCACCCTGCACGGCGTCGGTTTCCGCTATCCGGGCGCCGAGGCGAACACGCTGCACGACGTCGACCTGCATCTGCCGGCCGGGCGGACGGTGGCGATCGTCGGCGCCAACGGGGCCGGCAAGTCCACCCTGATCAAACTGCTGACCGGCCTGCACGTGCCGTCCGCCGGCCACCTCACCGTCGACGGGGTGCCGCTCACCGAGTTGTCACCGGTGCAGTGGAACGCCCGGCTCGCCGGCGTGCACCAGGATTTCGCCCGGCTGCGGCTGCGCCTGCGCGAGACGGTCGGCGTCGGCAACGTTCGCCACATCCGCACCGGCCCATTGATCGCCGACTCGATCGCGCGGGCCGGCGCCCCGTCGTTCGACGGCCTGGAAAGCCGGCTGGGCGCCCCGTTCGGCGGCATCGAACCCTCACTGGGCCAGTGGCAGCGCCTCGCCCTCGCCCGTTCCCTGCTGCGCGAGACCACCGCCGCCCGCCCCCCGCTCTGCGTCGTGCTCGACGAGCCGACCGCCGCCCTCGACCCCCTCGCCGAACACGAACTGTTCCAACTGTTCGTCGACCAGGCCCGCACCGCCCGCCTCGCCGGCGCCGTCACCGTCCTCGTCTCCCACCGCTTCACCACCGTCCGGATGGCCGACCACATAGTCGTGCTCGACCAGGGCCGCATCCTTGAACAGGGCACCCACGCCGACCTGATGACCGCCGCCGGCCCCTACGCCGAGCTCTACACCTTGCAGGAACGCGCCTACCGCTGACCACCACCCCGCCCGCCCCGGCCGCCCCGGCCGCGCGACCGCCGCAGTCCGGCGCCGGTCCGCGCTCGCGTCATTGCCGGCCGGCGCTGAGCGCGGGGGCCCGGGTGGCGGCGATGCCCCGGTTGAGGCTGCCCCGCAACAGCGGGGTCAGCGGCCGTTCGATGTAGCGGTGCACCAGCCACGCCAGGCCACCGACGACGAGCATGGCGCCGGTGATCAGCACCCACGGCGGGGCGTGGGTGAGGTTGTGGGCGGTGCGGATCAGGGTGTAGCCGATCCGCTGGTGCAGCAGATAGAAAGGGTAGGTCAGGGCGCCGGCCACGGTCAGCCCCCGCCACTGGATCAGGTCGGCGCGGTGATGGGCGATCGCCAGCATGACCACGAAGCACAGCGTCACCAGCAGGTAGCCGGGCCAGGACGGCACCTCGAAGCCGGGGTGCACGTCGGCGAGCCGCCGGCCGAGCCGGCTCATCGACACCAGCCAGGCCATGCCGACGACGCCGTACAGCAGCGGGGTCGGCCCGAACCGGTAGATCAGGTACATCGCCATGCCGGCGACGAAGTAGGACGCGTACTCGGGGACGGCGACGAGCTCGACGAACGGCAGTTTCCAGGCGGGCGCCAGCACCGCCACGGTCAGCCACACGGCACAGAACAGGACCACTCGGCGGTACGTCGTACCGGCCCACACCACGATCGCGAACAGCAGGTAGAACCGCAGTTCGACGAAGAGCGTCCAGTAGACCGTGTCGACCGAGGCCACCCCGAGCGGCTGCTGGAGCATCGTCAGGTTGACGGCGATGCCGGGCAGGTCGGGCAGTCCCTCGACCGGCACACCACCGCTGATCGGCAGGGCCACCAGCACGGTCACGGTGATCGCGATGCACACCCAGTAGGCCGGGTAGAGCCGACTGGCCCGCGACACGAAGTAGCCGCCGAGGGTGCGCCCCCACGCGCTCATGCAGATGACGAACCCGCTGATCAGGAAGAACAGCTCGACGCCGAGGAAGCCGTAGATCGCCCAGTGCGACGCGGTCGGCAGGAAGTAGGCGGGCGGGCGCACTCCGTCGATCCGCCAGCCGACGCCGAGGTGGAAGACGGCCACGGCCACGGCCGCGAGGAGCCGGAGCCCATCGAGGGCAGCCAATCGAGGAGTGGACACCCACGGCACGCTAGGCGGCGCGAGCAACCCTTGCCGCCCTGGTGGGGATGCTGGCACAAATATCCGAGCGATTTTCACGCTCCGTGTCGGCGGTGCTGCTTTGCGTCTACGCGCCGGCGGACCTGTCGGCGTCCCAAGCCGGCGGCTCGCCCAGCCCGGTACCCCTCGCACCGTGGCCACCAGCGCCGCCACATCGGCGCGCGCCGGCCCCCGCCCTGTCCCGCGCCGGATGGATCGACTCGACCGGCCGCCGGACCGAGACGCGCAAGAGCGCCGTCACCGCGTTGGCGCCGCGCGCGAACGCATCCTCGTCGACATCGTCGGTCCGGAGTCGGTCCGGCAACCCCGTACCCGGCCACCCGATCATGACACCCCCGGAGACCGGTCAGCCGAACGCGCGCGCGGCCCACGATCCGTCCGGACGGGCGGATCGTGGGCCGCGCGGATCAGCGGGTCCAGACCTGCTTGCCCGCCGCGTCGTACAGGCGCAGGGAACCGTCGGTCCCGAGGACCAGCCACCCGGCGCTCTTGCCGTTGGTGCCGGTCGCCCAGGTCGGGTTGCCGGAGCTGTCGAGCAGCACGAGGTTGCCGTCGGTCTGCAGCTTGAGTTGCGCCCCGGCCCGGCCGGGACCCCACACGCGCGTCCCGTTACGGGTCAGGACAAGCTCGGTGGCGGTCACCGTGAGCCGGTAGTCACCCGCCTTCAGATACCCCTTCGACTCGAGAGCGCTGTTCGGGCCGAGCCGGTCGGCGCCGCACACCGCCCACACATCGGTGAGATTCGGCAGCTTGTCCAGGACGTCGCTGCTGAGCGAGACCGGGTTGCCGGCGCCGGCGGACTGCAGGCACTGGAAGGTGGCCAGGTCCGGCACCCAGCGGCGGTTACCGTCGTTGCCGACCAGCCAGGAGGTCTTCTGCGCGGCGGTGTCCCCGTCGTACTGCACGATCATGCGCTTGTAGTCACGGGCGCCGGTGTCACTGACCCACACCTTCTTGTTCGCCTTGTCGCTCAGGATGAACGTTCCGTCGTCACGGATCGACAACCACGCCGCCCCGGAGCCCATCGTGCCGCTGGCCCACACCGCCCGGCTCCCCGCGTACAGCACGAGGTTTCCGTCCTCCTGCAGGATCAACCGGTCACCGGTCCCGCTCGGCGCCCACCGGGTCCGCCCGAGCGAGTCGACCGCCCGCAGGCCACTCGCGGTCAAGGTCAGACGCGCGTTACCACCGGACTTGATGTAGGTGCCCACCTCCAGCTCACTGGTGGCGCCCATCGTGTACGCACCGCAGACCGCCCACACATTTTCCAAGTTGATGTACTTGTCCAGCGCGCCGCCGGGCAGATCGTCCGGGCCCGCCATCCCGGCGTCGTACTTGAGGCAGTTGAACGTCGACCCGTCGCTGATCCACCGCCGGTAGCCGTCGGCCCCGACGAGCCAGGCGGTCTTCTGCGCGGCGTTCTCCCCGTTGAACTGCAGGATGTGCCGGCGCAGGTCCCGCTCGTCCGAGCCGGCCGACCCGCCGTTCGCCAGCTGCGTGTCGGAGACCAGGACCACCACCGTGGTGGTGTTGCCGTTACGGAAGGCGACGCTCGACACACCGTCGTCGTACCGGGAGCTACCCGAGTCGATCCGCTGTGAACCGGGCTTCACGAACGCGGAGAACTGCGCGTAGTAGTAGAAGTCCTGGCTCGGCTCGAGCTGCCCCGAGGAGTTCAGGGTCAGCATGCCCCGGCAGGTCCGGCACGCATCGCCGGTGTTCAGGTGGGGGCCGCCGTTCTGGTCCTGGGCGAGGCTCCAGTAGATCGAGCCCTTCGAGTTGTACCGCAGCGGCCCCATCAGCATGTTGGCGACCTCCCACCCGAGGTTCTGCGCCACGTTCCTCGACTGGTCGACGAATCCGGAGCACTCGGTCATGTAGGTCGCTACCGCCATGGTCTGGTTGCCGTAGTGCGTACCGTCGTAGCAGTGGTAGCCGACCGCGTCGAAGCGCCCGCTGGCGGTCAGCGCGTCCACGTAGTGCTTGTCGTTCCAGTTGTGGTCCCAGCCCAGCACCTTGACGTCGCCGGGCAGTTTGGCCTTGAGCTGACCGGCCAGCGCCACCGAGTCACCGGCCGACAACAGCGTGGTCGGCATGGCGGTCTTGCAGTTCTGCGGCTCGTTCTGCAACGACACCATCCACGGCTTGATGCCCTTCGCGCTGTACGCGTCGACGTACTTGCGGAAGTAGTCCCCGTACGCGCCCGCCTGCCGTACGTCGAGTTCGTCGGCCTCGATCCCGCAGCCCTTCGCCTTGAGCGCACCGCCGCGCTTGGCCCAGCCCGGGGCGCTCCACGGCGTACCGATCAGTTTGAAGTTGCCGCCGGCGATCGACTTGGCCTGTTGCAACGCGGCGATCTGCCGTTTGTCGCTGGCCGTGGCGTCGGCCGAGAAACTGCCCTTGACGTCCTCGTACGTGTGCAAGTCGTGGCCGTCGGCCATCAGGTCGCTCGACCCCATCGGCGAGCGCACCATCGTCAGCCCCGCCTGTCCCGTGCCGGTGCCGAACAACGTGGTCATCGCCTGGTTGCCGTTGGACGCTCCGAGCAGCAGCGACGCCGCGGAGTCGGTCATCGCGCCGCCGAAACCGTCGATCGTCTGGTAGGTGGCGCCCGGGTTCACCGTGACCGTGGTGGCCGGGTTGCCCCAGGTCGCGACCGGCACCGGCGTCATCGAGTACTCCAGCGCGGTGCCGGCGGCGTCGGCGGCGGTCAGCCACTCCCGCGGCTGCTCGCCGTCGGTCCAGGTGTAGGTGGCCACCGAGTTGTTCGGCTGGGTGGTGGTGAACTCCCGGCTGTTCTCCCGGATCGTGAAGGTCCTGGCGTCCGGCCGGTACGGGTTCGTCGGGGTGGTGGGCGTGGGTTCCGGCGCCGTCACCCCGAAGTAGAGGTTCTCCGTGTAGTCGACGTCCGGGGTGGCGGGTTTGCCGGGCCAGTCGAAGTACTGGTGGACGAGCTCGCCCGGGTTCGAGGCCAGGTATCCCTTGCCGGCGGTGTCGTCGGCGTCGTCCCACGCCCACGGTGCGCTGGCCGAGTCGACGCCGCAGCCTCCGGCCTTGCCCACACCGCAGGCGACACCGTGGGGGTTGCCGGTGTCGTCACCGGCGAAGTTGTCGGGTTTGGCGAACAACTGGGTGTTGAAGCGGTTGTCCCACATGCCGCTGTGGACGAAGACGTCGATCAGGTCGTACTGGACGTCACGGTCGTTGGCGCTGTCCGGCACCTCGGCGGCGGTGCCGGGGTAATACATGATGCCGTCGCCGTTGCGGAGCTGGTCACCGAGGTCCGGCGACGGCTTGCGGGTGGCCCCCATGGCCCACACGGCATGCGTGCTGGCCTGCGCGGCCGTCCACGGGCGCAGGTGGTTGTCGCCGTGCGTGCTGTTCATCATGCCGATCGCGCCGTCGACGTCCTCCTCGCCGCTGGTGAAGTCGCTGCCCGCGGGAATCCACGAGTAGAAGCTGCTGTGCGACACGGTGATGACGGCCTTGAGCACGCCGTGCTCGGAGCCGTCGTTCTTGACGATCACCAGGGCGCCCTCGGAGTCGTTCTCGTGCTCGCTCGCGTCCTCCAGGTAGTCGTCCAGGGCGCCGTCGGCCCAGTCCCGCGGGTGGAAGAACGTGTAGAGCAGGTAGGAGAAGCTCGGCGTCTGGACCACCGAGTAGTAGACGTGGGCGGCCAGCGGCTTCTCGCCGGTGTTCTCCCAGTTGTCACGGGCGTTGACGTCGCCGTCGAAGTCGTACGAGGTGATGTAGTCGGACTTGCCGTCCAGCGAGGTCGTGCCGGTGGTGTCGACGTCCTGGAAGTGCACGGGCGCCCACCATGCGGCGAGCGCCGCGCGCTGGGCCTTGGTGGAGGCGACGGCCGGGGTGGCCCGCATGGCGACGACGGCCACGAACGTGGCCAGCAGCGCGAGCGCGAACGCCGCGGCGCGGATCTTGGAGTCACGAAGCAGAAGGGCCGGCGTGGTCACGGACCCACCGCGAACGACGCGGGCCGGTGACCGATGACGGATGGGACGCAAGGAGTGGCTCCCGTCGCGAAGGGTGCGAAGGCGGTCCGGGACCGCGGTCCCAGGCTGCCGCACCACGAGGGCGTTGCCCTCCGTCCACGGGCCGGTACCGGATCGGCGCCGGTCGGAGACCCCGGTTCAGCACCTCCCCCGAAGGGTGGACCCGGCCCGGATCAGGCCGGGGCGGTTCACCGGTTGCGGCGGAACGAGCGAAATCCAGCACGGCGAGATAGGCAAGACCTACGGTGAGTAGTCATGATCAGCGCATGACGTCAGACACCAAGATTCTTCTGTCCGAATCGGAGCTGCCCCGCAACTGGTACAACCTCGTGCCGGACCTTCCTTCGCCACCCCCGCCCGTGCTGCACCCGGGCACGCTGCAGCCGGTCGGGCCGGACGACCTCGCCCCGCTGTTCCCGATGGCGCTCATCGAGCAGGAGGTGACGGCCGAGCGGTACGTCCCGATCCCGGCGGAGGTGCTCGAGGTCTACCGGCTCTGGCGGCCCTCCCCGCTCTTCCGGGCGCACCGGCTGGAGAAGGCGCTCGGCACCCCGGCGAAGATCTACTACAAGTACGAGGGGGTGTCGCCGGCCGGGTCGCACAAGCCGAACACCGCGGTTCCGCAGGCGTTCTACAACGCGCAGGCCGGCATCCGGCGGCTGACGACGGAGACCGGCGCGGGTCAGTGGGGCACGGCGTTGGCTTTCGCCGGCGCCCAGTACGGGCTGGACGTCGAGATCTGGCAGGTCCGGGCATCGTACGAGCAGAAGCCGTACCGGAAGATGATGATCGAGACCTTCGGCGGCACGATCCATCCGTCGCCGTCGGAGCTGACCGCCGCCGGCCGCAAGATCCTCGCCGAGCATCCGGACTCGCCGGGCTCGCTCGGCATCGCGATCAGCGAGGCCGTCGAGGTGGCCGCGCAGAACCCGGACACCAACTACGCGCTGGGCAGCGTGCTCAACCATGTTCTGCTGCACCAGACGATCATCGGTGAGGAGGCGCTGCTGCAGCTGGCCAAGGTGGGCGCGACGCCGGACGTCATCGTCGGGTGCACCGGCGGCGGCTCCAATTTCGGCGGGCTGGCCTTCCCGTTCCTGCGGGAGAAGCTGGCCGGCCGGATGGACCCGGTGATCCGCGCCGTCGAGCCGGCCTCCTGCCCGTCGCTGACCAGGGGGGTCTACGCGTACGACTTCGGGGACACCGCCGGGATGACGCCGCTGATGAAGATGCACACGCTGGGCCACGACTTCATCCCCGACCCGATCCACGCCGGTGGGCTGCGCTATCACGGCATGTCGCCGCTGATCTCGCACGTCTACGAGCTCGGGCTGATGGAGGCGGTCGCGAAGACGCAGAAGGAGTGCTTCGAGGCGGGCGTGACGTTCGCCCGTACCGAAGGCATCATCCCGGCGCCGGAGCCGACGCACGCCCTCGCCGCCTGCATCGAGGAGGCGTTGCGCTGCAAGGAGTCCGGCGAGGAGAAGGTCATCCTGACCGCCCTGTGCGGCCACGGCCACCTGGACCTGCCCGCCTACGGCCGGTTCCTGGCCGGCGAGATGGACGACCACGCCCTCTCGCAGGACGCGGTCGCCGCCGCCGTCGCCAACCTGCCGGCCGTCCCGGCCTGAGCGACCCGGGCTGAACGACCCGGCCTGAACGACCCGGGCTGAGCGACCCGAGCCCGGCCGCCCGCGTCAGAGCAGGTCGCGGGCGGCCGCCCGGCGCAGTTTGCCGGACGGCGTCTTGGGCAGGCTGCCCGGCGGCACCACCCGCACCCGCGCCGGCCGGGCGTCGATCTCGGCCACCACCCGGGCGGTGATCTCCTTGGTGATCGCCTTCTCGGCGGCCTCGTCGCCGGCCAGCTTCGACTCGGCGATCACCGCGAACGACTCCCGGCCGCGGTCCTCGCCGGCCATCAGCCGCACCGCGACCACGTTGCCCTCGCGGACCCCTTCGACGGTGCCGGCGGCCCGTTCGATGTCGGTCGGGTAGATGTTGCGGCCGCCCATGATGATCACGTCCTTGCGCCGGCCGCACACCACGAGTTGCCCGTCCTCGACGAGGTAGCCCTCGTCACCGATGTCGAGCCAGCCGGCGGCGTCCCGGGCGCTCTCGTAGCCGCCGGGGGTCACGTACCCCTCGGTGACCGACTCCCCGCGCAGCTGGACGCGGCCGACCCGGCGTTCGCCGAGCGGTGTGCCGTCGTCGTCGACGACGCGCACCTCGACGCTCGGGTAGGGGCGGCCGAGCTTGGGGATCTCCCGGTCCGTGCCGGGGACCGCCTGTCCTTTCTCGAGTGCGGCCGCGTCGACCCGGTCGAGCAGCATGGCGTCCGACATCGCCGACATGGAGATCACCAGGGTGCTCTCCGCGGCGCCGTAACAGCAGTTCACGGCTTCCGGGCGGAGGCCGAACCGCTCGCCGATCTCGACGAATCGCCGCATCGTCGACGGGTCGATCGGCTCGGCGCCGTTGCCGGCCACCGTCAGGCTCGACAGGTCGAGCGCGCCGTCCGGGACCCGGGCCAGCTGCCGGTTGAGGACCGCCCACGCGAAGTTGGGCGCCGTGGTGATCGTCCCGCGATGCTCGCTGATCAGCTCGGCCCACAGCAGCGGCCGGCTCAGGAAGTCGGCCGGCCGCATGCTGACCAGCTCCATCCCGGTCATCATCGGCAGCAACAGGCACCCCACCATGCCCATGTCGTGGAACATCGGCAGCCACGACACCATCACCCCGGACTCGTCACAGCCGAGGTGCGCCCGGGAGTCGGCGAGGTTGGCGTAGAGGTTGCGGTGGGTGATCCGCACGCCTTTCGGCTCCGCGGTGGATCCGCTGGTCAGCTGCAGCAGGGCGACGTCGTCCTCGGCCGCCTCGACCGGATCGTGGTCCGGCCCGGCGGTCAGCTCACTCGCGATCACATGTTCGATCCCGTACGCGGTGAGCACCGGCACCACCTGCTCGAACGGCGCGCCCACGACGACCAGGCGGGCGTCGATCATCTTCAGGACCCGCAGGGTGTCCTCCCGCCAGGCCGTCAGGTCGGTGCGCGGGGTGGGCTGGTGCAGCATCGTCATGCTGCCGCCGGCCAGCCAGATCCCCTGCGCCACCGGGGCGATCTCGGCGGGCAGACCGGCCAGCACCGCGACGGCGTGCCCGGACCGGATCCCCGCCGCGGCGAGCCCGCCCGCCGCCCGGCGAGCCGATCGGTGCAGCTCCGGCCAGGTGACTCGGGCCTTGGCCGCCGGCGCACCGGTGACCATGCCGGTGGTGGCGGTCTGGGCGGTCTTGATCACGTCGTCGATGAAACGGCTCATCTAACCCCCAACGCTCGACTATCGCCCACAGTACGACCGAAAAAGTGGTGAAGGGCACCTTGTCCGTGTCGGAAAAGGGCGTGCTGGCAGGTCGGACCCAGTGGCAGGATGAGTAACTTCGCTTTCTTGCCGACTCAAGGCTCTCCTGACTCATGGCCTTTCAGACCGACCCTGGAGTTACTCGTGACTGACACGGCAGCCGCGCAGCCTGCCAAGTTGGACGCCGCCGTCCTCAAGATCGCCGGCGTGGTGGTCCTGGGCGCGATCATGTCGATTCTCGACATCACGGTCGTGAGCGTCGCCCTGCCCACCTTCCAGACCGAGTTCAACGCGACGTACGCCCAGGTCGCGTGGACCCTGACCGGCTACACCCTGGCCCTGGCCACGGTGATTCCGCTCAGTGGCTGGGCCGCCGACCGGTTCGGCACCAAGCGGCTCTACATGCTCGCTCTGTTCCTGTTCACCGCCGGCTCGGTGCTCTGCGCCACGGCCGACTCGATCGAGCAGCTCGTCGCCTACCGGGTGATCCAGGGTCTGGGCGGCGGCATGCTCATGCCGCTCGGCATGACGATCATGACCCGCGCCGCCGGTCCCGAGCGGATCGGCCGGCTCATGGCGGTCCTCGGCATCCCGATGCTGCTCGGCCCGATCGGCGGCCCGATCCTCGGCGGCTGGCTGATCGAGGCGGCGAGCTGGCACTGGGTCTTCCTGATCAACCTGCCGATCGGCATCATCGGCCTGGTCTACGCGTTCTTCGCGCTGCCCAAGGACGACCCGAAGCCGTCCGAGTCGTTCGACTTCGTCGGCATGCTGATGCTCTCGCCCGGCCTCGCGCTGTTCCTGTTCGGCGTGTCCTCGCTGCCGGAGACCGGCACGATCACCGCCACCAAGGTGTGGGTGAGCATGCTGATCGGCGCGGCCCTGGTGATCGGCTTCGTGTTCTACTCGTTCAAGCCCAAGCACCCGCTGCTCGACCTGCGGCTGTTCCGCAACCGGCGGCTGGCCGTCTCGACGGTCTCGCTGTTCGTGTTCATCATCGCGTTCATGGGCGCCGGCCTGCTGTTCCCCAGCTACTTCCTGCAGGTGCGCGGCGAGTCCACGCTGCACGCCGGTCTGCTGATGGCACCGCAGGGCATCGGCGCGATGATCACCATGCCGATCGCCGGCACGCTCGCCGACCGGATCCCGGTGGGCCGCACGGTGCCGTTCGCGATGGCGCTGATCGCCCTCGGGTTCTTCACCTTCACCCAGGTCGGCACCGACACTTCTTACCTGCTGCTGTGCGGTTCGCTGTTCGTGATGGGTCTCGGCATGGGCGGCACGATGATGCCGATCATGACCTCGGCCCTGCGCACGCTGAGCAGCCAGGAGGTCGCCCGCGGCTCCACCCTGGTGAACATCCTGCAGCAGATCGGCGGCTCGATCGGCACCGCGATCATGTCGGTGATCCTGACCAGCCGGCTGAACGGCTCGGCCCCGATCCCCGGGGTGACCGACCCGGCCTCGGGCAAGCCGATCACCGAGGCGCAGGCCGCGATCGCCGCTCAGCACGGCGCCCGGATGCCGCTCCCGCCGGACGTCCTGCAGCGGGGCCTGGCGTTCGTGGCCGACTCGTTCGCCAGCACCTTCTGGGTGGGCTTCATCCTGGTCCTGGCGACCTTCATCCCGATCGCGTTCCTGCCCCGCAAGCGCATCGCGATGCCGGCCACGTCAGCGGAGGAGGGCGCCTCGGCGCCCGCCCCCGTGGTGATGCACTGACCTGAGCAGCACTGAAGACGACCGGTCCCGAGCGGGGCCGGTCGTCTTCTTTACGGCTGCGACCGCAGGGCGGCGAGGAGCTGTTCCACTTCCCGCTCGTCGGTCGTCTCCCGGCCGCTCTCCCCGCCCGGGGCCGCGCTGCCCAGGGTGACCTGCGTCTTCTCGGCGACGATCCCCTTGCCGGAGGCGTGCACCGCGGCCACCCCGGCGGCGAGGAGGTCACGTACCATCTCGGGCCGCACCCCGCCGCCCGCCATGACCTCGATCCGCCCGCCCGCCGTGTCGACGAGCCGCGCCAGTTCCGGCAGCGCGTCGCCGGCCGAGGCCGCGCCGCCCGAGGTGAGGATCCGCGTCACCGCCAGCTCCACCAGGGTGTCGATCGCCTCGGCCGGGTCGGCGAGGGTGTCGAAGGCCCGGTGGAAGGTGATCTCGGCGGTGCCGGCCGCCTGTTTCGCCCCCCCGATCAGCTCGACGTCCGCCCGGCCGGCGCGGACGCCGCCGATCACCACGCCGGACGCCCCGGCCGCCACCGCGTGCCGGACGTCCCGCACCATCAGCGAGACCTCCCCGGGCTCGTAGTCGAAGCCACCCGGCCGCGGCCGGATCAGAACGTGGACCGGCGGGATGCCGGGCGTCGCGACCGCCGCCTCGATGAAGGCCAGCGACGGCGTGAGGCCACCGAGCGGGAGCGCCGAGCACAGTTCGATGCGGTCGACCCCGAGGCGGGCCGCGATGGCCAGGCCGTGCGTGTCCTGGACCGCGAGTTCAAAGGCAACCATGGCCCGCCGAGTATCGCATGCAAGATCGTCGTTCCGATCCGGCCGGGCCCGCGCGGCGTGGTCGGTGCCGGGCCGGGGCCGCCCGTACCGCGAAGTGTCGGATCACCCGGAAACCGTGGCCCGGCCGCGGACTTTGACCCACAGTGAGGAGATGGCGCAAGACGTTCGCCCGTCCCGCGGTCCGGCTCCGCTCAAGCCCGTCCTGGCCGTCCTGTTCGCGTGTGTCGCGGTGGCCGCGCTCTTCGCGGCCGGGATGGCGGCGGACCGGTACGGCAGCCGCAAGCCCGCCGCCGCGGCCCCCGCGGTGCCGGCCCGGACCTCGCCGGGACCGGGCGTCGGCACCCCGGCCCGGGACGGGAAGTTCGAGTTCGTGGTCTCCGGCGTGGACTGCTCCCGGACGAGCCTCGGCGTCGAACACCTCAAGCGCACCGCGAAGGGCAAGTTCTGCGTGGTCAGCCTGTCGGTGCGCAACATCTCGGACGACGCCCGGTATTTTCTCGGCCGCGCTCAGAAGGCCTTCGACTCGGCCGGCACGGAATACCGCGTCGACGAGATCGCCGACCTCTACCTCAACCGGGACACCGACACGTTCCTGGACCGGCTGGGGCCGGGCGAGCGGGCCGCCGGCAAGCTGGTCTTCGACGTGCCGCGGACGGTCCGGCCGACCCGCCTGGAACTGCACGACTCGCCGCTGTCCGGCGGGGTGCGGGTCACCGTCCGGTAGCGACCCGGAATCCGACGTCCTCCAGGCGCAGGCTCGGGTGGCTGCGCCGGCGCACCGACGCGCGGCAGCTCCAGTGCTCGTCGAACCAGCCACCGCCGCGCAGCACCCGGTAGGAGCCGTAGACCTCGGCGTCGTAGACGTCCCAGCACCAGTCCCACACGTTGCCGAGCATGTCGTGCAGCCCCCACGCGTTCGGGCTGCGCCCGCCGACGTCGTGCACGCGCTCCCCCGAATTGCCGCGGTACCAGGCGATGTCGTCGAGCGGGCCGTACCGGGGCCCGGTCGTGCCGGCCCGGCAGGCGAACTCCCACTCGGCCTCGGACGGCAGCCGATAACCGCCGGCACCCGCGTCCCACCCGACGTCGTCGCCGTCGACGGCATAGGCGGGTGCGAGCCCTTCCCGGCGCGACAACTCGTTGCAGAACCGCACCGCGTCGAACCAGCTGACGTTCTCGACCGGCAGCTCGTCGCCCGTGCCGGCACTCGGCCGGTCGCCGGTGACCTCGGCGTACTGGGCCTGCGTCACCGGGAACACGCCGAGCCGGTAGGGCCGCAGATCGACCGTCCATTCGCGGCGCGTCCGGCGATCCGCCAGCGTCACCCGCCCGGCCGGCAGCTCGACCAGGTCGATCAGCATGCGCGCCACTCTAGCCGGGGGCTCACCCGGCGAGGTGCGGTTAACCGCACCTCGATCACCGAGCCTCCCCGGATGTCTCCGGGTCCTCCGCCGACCAGGGTTGAGCCATGGAATCCGTCCTCTCCCTGGTGTCCGTGTCCCGGCGTTACCGGCGCGGGGTGCTCGCGCTTCGTGACGTCTCCCTCGAGGTTCCCGCCGGGCAGTTCGTCGCCGTCATGGGCGCCACCGGCTCCGGCAAGAGCACGCTGCTGCACTGTGCTGCCGGGCTCGACCGGCCCACCGGTGGGCGGGTGCGGCTCGCCGGGCACGACCTCACCGGCATGCGGGAGTCCGCGCGCACCCGGCTGCGGCGCGATCACGCCGGGTTCGTCTTCCAGGCCTACAACCTGCTGTCCGAGTTGACGGTCCGGCAGAACGTCACTCTTCCGGTACGCCTCGGCGGTCCCCGCGGACGCACCGTCGACGAGGTGCTCGATCAGGTGGGCCTCGCCGGCTTCGCGAAGAGGCCGGTCGGGGAGCTGTCCGGCGGGCAACGCCAGCGGGTCGCCATCGCCCGCGCGCTGATCACCTCGCCCTCGGTGGTGTTCGCCGACGAGCCGACCGGGGCGCTCGACCCGACCACCGGCGGGCGCGTCCTCGCCCTGCTGCGGGCCGCGGCCGACCGCGACGGGGCGGCCGTGCTGATGGTGACGCACGACCCGGCCGCCGCCGCGTGGAGCGACCGGCTGGTGCTGCTGCGCGAGGGCGTGATCGCCTACGACGGGCCGGCGCCGCGGGCCGACGAGATCGCCGACCGGCTTCGCGGGGTCTCGGCGGTGGCGGCATGAACAGCGGGATGATCCGGCAGGCGGTACGGCGCAACCCGTGGGCGTTCCTCGGGCCGGCCACCACCCAGGCGCTCGCCGCCGCCCTGGTGACGGTCGGGCTCTGCGCGATGGCGTCGCTCGACGGGGCACCGCTGACGGTGGCGCAACGGGCCCGGATGGTCGAGGACGGCTCCACCGATGCCGGACTGCTCTTCCTGATCTCGTCGATCTATCTGTCCGTCCTGATCGTCGGGGTGACGATGGGGACCGCGATCGGCGACCAGGCCCGCGACCTCGCTCTGTTCCGGACGGTCGGCGCCACCCCGGCGCGCACGAGGCGGGCGATCGCGTTGCAGGCGGGGCTCGTCGCCGTGCCGGCCACGCTCGCCGGGGTGCCGCTCGGGCTGCTGGGCGGCGCCGCCTGGGTGCACGGCCTGGTCGGCCACGGCATCGTGCCGGCCGAGGTGACCTTCCGGGTGCACGGCGGGGTGCTGCCGATCGCGTTCGCGGTCACCGTCGGCACGTCGCTGCTCGGCGCGCTGATCGCGGCGATCCGCCCGTCCCGGTTGCGGCCCGCGATGGCGCTGGCCGAGGCGGCGGTGGCCCGGGGGCGGGGCCGGGTGCGTACCCCGCTGGGCCTGCTCCTGGTCGCCGGGGGCAGCACCCTCTCGGTGGTGCTCAGCGGGCTCGACGCCGAGACCGCCGACAACGGGGGCCTGCTGGTGATGCTGTCCATGTGTTTCGGCACCGGCCTGCTCGGGCCGGTCCTGCTGCGCGTCGCCGCGCCGGTGGCCCGGCTGATCGGGCCGGCCGGCCGGGTCGCGGCCGACAACGTGGTGGCCCGCAGCCGATCGCTGTCGGGAGCCCTCGTGCCGCTCACACTCGCGGTCGGGTTCGCGGCCTTCACGATCGTGATCGGCGCGACCACCGAGCACGTCACCGGGGTCGCCATGGGGGGCGCCGACAAGTGGCTCACCTATTCGGGCACCGGGGTCTACTCGGCGTTCGCGGCCGTCGCCGGCGTCAACACGCTGATCACCGTGATGCGGGCCCGGGGTCGCGACCTCGCCGTCATGCGGCTCGTCGGCGCTACTCAGGGGCACACGCTGACGGTGGTGATCTGCGAAGCTCTGGTCGTGACCGCCACCGCTCTGGTGGCCGGGGCCGCCGTGGCCGCGGCCACGCTGCTGCCGCTGCTGCACACCGCGCTGGGCACGTGGGTGCCGTGGGTGCCGCTGCCGTTCCTGATCGGCGTCGTCGTGGGCACCGCCGCGCTGGTGCTGGCCGGGCTCGCGCTGCCGGCCGCGGTGATGCTGCGCCGGCCACCCATCGAGGTGATCCGATGATCCTGCTCCGGGTCTGGGCCGGCGCCCGTTTCTGGCGTGAGCTGGCCTACCTGATCAGCGGGGTCCTGGTTCGCCTCCCGCCGTTCGTGGTCGCGGTGCTCGGCATCGCGGCCTGCGGGCTCTCCGTCGTCATCTTCGGGCTGGCACTGCTCGCCGGGGTGCTGGCGCTGGCCCGGCGGACACCGCGCTACCTGCGCGCCCCGGCCCGCAAGATCCTCGGCTGGGACTGGCCCGACGCCCGGCCGGTCAGCCGCAACCCGCTCACCGACAACACCGCGTGGCGCGCCATGCTCTACTGCTTCCTCGGGTTCTTGCTGTGCTACCTGGGCGCCTACCTCACCGTTATCGGGCTGGCCGGCGGGCTCGCCGCCGTGACCTACCCGGCCTGGTGGTTCCTCTCGCACAACCCGGGGCAGCTGTTCGACATCGCCCAGGCCGAGAGCTGGGCGTCGACCTGGGCCGAGGCCGTCAAGGGCCTGGTGCTGCTGCTGGTCGTGCCGTGGTTCGTGCGGGTGGTCGTTCTCACCGACGGCTGGCTGGTCCGCGCGCTGCTGCATCCGAGCAGCTCGGCCAAGCGCATCGCCGAGCTCGAGGCGGGACGCACGGCACTGCAGGCCGACGCGGCGGCCCTCCTGCGCCGCGTCGAGCGCGACCTGCACGACGGGACGCAGGCGCGGTTGGTCTCGCTGGGCGTCCAACTCGCGCGCATCGAGCACAAGACCGACCAGCCGGACGTACGAGCATTGGCCGCCGACTCCCGCCGGACCGTGACCGAGGCGCTCACCGAGTTGCGCGACATCGTCCGCGGCCTGCACCCGCCGGCCCTCGACGACGGCCTGGAGGTGGCCCTGTCCACCCTGGCCGGCCGCAGCGCCGTCCCCGCCGACGTGACCGTGCGCCTGACCGGCCGGCCGGCCGACGCGACCGCCTCGGCCATCTACTTCACGGTCGCCGAACTGCTCACCAACGTGGCCCGGCACGCCGCCGCCACCCGGGCCTCGATCGCCCTGACCGACGACCGGAAACAGCTGACCCTGACCGTCCGCGACAACGGCCGGGGCGGCGCCGGTGCGGGCACCGGCACCGGCGACGGCGCGGGCGACAACCGCCGGGGCACCGGGCTGGCCGGGCTGCGGCGGCGGGCCGAGGCGCTCGACGGGAAGCTGCTCGTCGAGTCGCCGGTGGGCGGGCCGACCGTGGTGACCATGACCTTGCCGAGGGAGTACTGATAGCCATGCGCGTGGTCATCGCCGAGGACAACGCGCTGCTGCGCGACGGCATCGTGCTGCTGCTGGGCGAGCACGACATCGAGGTGGTGGCGGCGGTCAGCGACGGGGTGGCCCTGGTGGCCGCGGTGGACCGGGAGCGGCCCGACGCCGTGGTCTGCGACGTACGGATGCCCCCCACGTACACCGATGAGGGTCTCCGGGCGTCGCTGGCGATCCGCGCGGCGCACCCGGAGATCGGGGTTCTGGTCTTCTCGCAGTGGGTGGAGACCAGCTACGCGCGGCGGCTGCTCTCGGAGAACGCCGGGAAGGTCGGTTACCTGCTGAAGGACCGGATCGTCAGCACCGACGAGTTCGTCGGCGCACTGCGGCGGGTCGCCGACGGCGGCACCGCCCTGGATCCGGAGGTGGTGCGGCACCTGCTGGCGGCGCCGCAGGTCGACGCGGGTCTGGCCCGGCTGTCGGCGCGGGAACGGGAGATCCTCGGGCTGCTCGCCGAGGGCCGTTCCAACGTGGCCATCGCCGAGTCGCTGCGCCTGGTCGAGCGCAGCGTCGAGAAGCACGTCACGGCCATCTTCACCAAACTCGACCTGCCGCACGCCCGCTCCGACCACCGCCGGGTGCTGGCCGTCCTGCGCTACCTCCGCGCGTGAACCAACCCCCGCCGGCCGGCGGCGCGCGGCGGCGGGACTGTCAGAGGGCGATCCAGTAGCGGCGGGCCGGGCCGAACGGGGTGTCGGCGATCCCGTCGAGGACCCCGCCGCCGCGTTCGATCGTGCGGGCGGAGGGCTCGTTGGCGGTCGTGCACATCAGCATGACCCGGGACAGGCCGGCCCGGCGGGCCTCGTCGAGCATGTGCCGCAGGGCCCAGCCGGCCACGCCGCGGCGGCGGGCGGAGGGGCGGACGCCGAAGCCGATGTGGCCCAGCGGCGGGGGTGTGCCGTCGAGCTCCCAGCGCAGCACGATGCCGCCGAGCACCCGGCCGTCCTCGACCATCCAGCGGTGGACGTGGCCGTTGTCGTGCTCCTGGGTGGTGTCCTCGTCGAACGTCAGCCGATCCACCCACGAGCGGAAACCGGCGGGCGTGTCCACGTCGTCGGACGGGCGCAGGCCGAAACCGTCCTCGTGGCGGCCCGGCCCCCACTCGGCGTGGGCCTCCCGCCAGGCCAGTTCCAGACGGAGGGTGGGGGCGACCAGATCGGGCATCCGGCGACCCTACCGGTCAGACCACCACCGGCTGATCCAGCCGGCCCGCCCGGGTCCAGCCGAGGTAGGTGCGCAGTTCCTCGGGGCCGGCCAGGACGTCGGCGCCGAGCTCGGCGACGGCGATCCGGCGCGCGGCCACCGGGTCGGGGTCGTGGCCGTACACCTCGGGCCACTGCCGGTGCAGGCGCGGCTCGCCGCCGAACGTCAGGTCGGCGTCCTCGAGGACCATCGGGTCGCCGTAGACCGCGCCCTGGCAGCCGGCGAGCAGGCCGTACCAGATGGCGCTGCACAGCCGGTTGGACACCACCCGCTTGTGCCGGCGCAGCTCGGCGAGCTGCCGCACCAGGAACTCGCGGTCGGTGTCGCGCCACCAGAAGCCGCGGTAGCCGTGGCAGATGACCCGGAAACCGGCGTCCTCGTAGACCCGGCGGATCCGCCGGTCCTGGTATTCGTTCCAGTACAGGCAGGTGGTGACCGGGCCGGTCTCGTGGGCCTTCAGTTCGTCGATGAGGCGCTGGTGGTCGCCCCTCACCTGCTGACCCTCCCAGCCGTGGAAGGGGTAGAAGATCGTGCCCGCGCGCTCGGCCGCCGGGACCCGGTCGTCGTCCATCGCGTCGAGGTAGGCGAACGGGGAACCCACCACCACGGCGTCCCGGCGGCCCTGCGACCACGCGCGGCGGCGGGTCTGCTCGGACCAGACGAGCAGCGGGCTGCCCTCGACGAAGGGCACGCCGGGCGCCATCCCGTCACCGATGTTCCAGCCGTGCTGGAGGTAGCCCCGGATGCGCGGCGGGTGCAGCGGCTCGTCGAGGCGGCACCACTTCGCCAGGATGTGGGCGTGGCCGTAGTAGTAATTCGCGTGGTGCATCGGTCGGAGCATAACATCGCGGACTATGCGCGCAGAGCTGCCGAAACACACGATCGCGGTCCGGGATCGGGGCGGTTACCGCCAGTCCGTGCTGATCCTCGGGACGGCCCAGCTGGGCATGGCGTACGGCATCGCCAACCGCACCGGCGCGCCCGACGACGACGCCACGACCCGCATGCTGGCCGCCGCCCGCGACCTCGGGATCACCCACCTCGACACGGCCCGCGCCTACGGGGACAGCGAGCAGCGCATCGGCGTGTCGGCGCCGCCCGAGCTGTCGATCATCACCAAGATCGCCCCCGGGGCCGAGGTCCGGAGCAGCATCGAGGCCAGCCGCGCGGCGTTGCGCCGCGGCGGGCCGCTCACCCTGCTCTTCCACCGGGCCGCCGACGCGCTCGGCGGCGGCTGGGACGAGCTGCGCGCCTGCCTGGCGACCGGATCGGCCGACCGGATCGGGGTCTCGGTGCAGAACCCGGATGAGCTGCGGGCGGTGCTGGACCTGCCCGACCTCGGTTACGTCCAGCTGCCGTGCAACATCCTGGACCGGCGCTGGCCCGATCCGGCCCTGCGCAGGGAAGACCTGGTGGTGACCGTGCGTAGCGCGTACCTCCAGGGTCTGCTTGTCGCCGGAAGTGCCGTGCCCTGGCCCCGTCTGCCCGACGCCGAGCGCGACGCCGTCGTCGCGATCCTCGACCGGCTCGTCGCCGACCTGGGCCGGGCCGGGCGCGCCGATCTCTGCATCGCCTACCTGCGGTCTCTGCCGTGGGTGACGTCCCTCGTCGTCGGGGCGGAAACGGAAGATCAACTACGGGACAACGCCGATCTCGTACGCCGGGAGCCGCTCACCGACAGTGAGCGGGACGCCGTGCTGGCCGCCCTCCCGCCGATGCCCGACGCCCTTCTCGACCCGAGCCGGTGGAACCGATGACGATGCTTGACGACCTCTTCGGCCTGCGCGGCCGCGTGGCCGTGGTGACCGGCGCGACCGGCCGGCTGGGCCGGGTGATGGCCGCCGCCCTGGCCGGCGCGGGCGCCACCGTCTGGCTGATCGGGCGGGACGAGGACCGCCTGCGGGCCCTGGCCGACGACCTGGGCCCGAACTGCCGCCCGGCCCGGTGCGACGTCACCTCCGGCGCCGATGTCGCCGAACTCGGCGCTCTCCTGCGAGCCGAAGCCGGACGGGTCGACGTGCTCGTGCACAACGCGCACGTGGGACGGGGGGGATCGCTGCGCACGTCCGCGCCGCAGGACTACCTCGACGCCGCCGACCTGGCCTTCGGCGCGTTCCAGCGGCTGCTCGGCGCCACCCGCGAGCTGCTGGTGGCGGCGGCGGCCGACAGCTCCCCCGCGGTGATCACGGTGGCTTCGATGTACGGCCTGGTCAGCCCGAGACCGCAGCTCTACGACGATCCGGACACCGGCGGCAACCCGCCCTACTACGGCGCCGTCAAGGCCGGACTCGTGCAGCTCACCCGCTATGCGGCGGTGGAGCTGGGACCGGCCGGGGTGCGGGTCAACTGTGTGACGCCGGGGCCGTTCCCGGGCGACGGCGTCGATCCGGCGCTGCTCGAGCGGCTGAGCGGCCAGTCGCCGCTCGGGCGGGTCGGCGACCCGGCCGAGATCGCCACGTCGGTGCTCTATCTGGCGTCGCCGCGCAGCAGCTATGTCACCGGAGCGAATCTGGTCGTTGACGGAGGGTGGACGGCCTGGTGAGGCCGGGGCGCCGGGTCGAGGGAAAGACGCTCTGCTGTGGTGTAATGCGAAGCCTTTGACACGAAACGCCTAGGCGTTTCACCCCTCGACCACAGGAGCACGGTGTCCGGAACGACTACTTTCGGGCCGCATGAGCGCAGGCCCGAGCTCAAGGCACTGACGGGCCTTCGCGCGGTGGCCGCGATCGCGGTCGTCGTCTCGCACGTGGGCGTTCCGAAGAGCCTGCCGCATCCGCTCGCCCAGATCGCGCACTGGGGCTACATCGGCGTCCCGCTGTTCTTCATGCTCTCCGGCGTGGTGCTCGGCTACAACTACCCGCAGCTGACGTACAAGCAGCACCGTCGGACGATCAAGTTCTACATCGCCCGCATCGCCCGGGTCATGCCGCTGTACTGGGTGATGGTGATCTACTCCGCCCTGCTCTACGTGTCGGTCGACCACCAGCAGTACCCGAAGGTGTTCCTGATGAACATCTTCGGCGTGCAGACGTGGAGCGGCGACCTGCTGGCCGCCCAGTCCCGCTACAACGGTCCGGGCTGGTCGATCGGCGCCGAGCTGTTCTTCTACTTCCTGTTCCCGTTCGTGGTGCCGCTGGTCGCCGGCGCCGCCAAGCGGTGGGGCGCGAAGGCCCTGCTGCTGATCGCCGGCGGGATGGCGCTGGTGTCGCTGATCCTGTTCGCCTACTTCGTCATCTCCGGCCGCGCCGACCTGCCGGCCGCCGACCCCGGTTCGGCGCACCGCTGGCTCTACCGCAACCCGCTCTGCCAGCTGCCGATCTTCCTCGTCGGCGTGGCGATCTCGTTCCTGCTGCCGTACGCCCGCCAGTGGAGTGACCTGACTCACCACGTGATCCAGACGCTCGTGCTGGCCTACGTACTGGTTCTCGCGATGGTCCGGGGTGAGGGCGGCTTCTGGGGCGCGGGCTCGTTCGGACCGTTCTTCGTGATCCCGTTCGCCGTCGCGCTGATGTCCTTGGCTTCGGACCGTGGTTGGTTCGCGCGCATTCTCCGTACACGGCCTATGGTCACGCTCGGTGTTGCCAGCTATGCCCTCTACATCACGCACCGCTGGTTCGTCTGGCAGCTGAGCACCTCCGACCCGGTCACCAAGGGACACGACATCGCCCCGTACGTCGGCTTCGTCGTGACGATCTGCGTACTGCTGCTCATCGGCGAGGGCGCACACCGTTACGTCGAGGAACCGGCACGTCGCTGGATCGTGAACATGACCAACCGATGGGCCCGCAAGTTCCCGGCCCGCCGCCGGATCCCGGCCCAGCCCGCCGCCCCCGTCCAGGAGCGCGACTCGGTGAGCGTCTGAGGC
Organism: Paractinoplanes ferrugineus; assembly: GCF_016862195.1. Classification (GTDB taxonomy): domain Bacteria; phylum Actinomycetota; class Actinomycetes; order Mycobacteriales; family Micromonosporaceae; genus Actinoplanes; species Actinoplanes ferrugineus. The sequence goes on from NZ_BOMM01000016.1 coordinate 322,716, forward strand.
GAAACTGGTTCGCACCTGCGCTCTTGTTCCACGCCCCGGACCGAACAAAGGTCGACTGTGGCCGGTCGAGACCTCGACCGGCTCCAGTTCCCACGAGGCGAGGTTGATGAGCGCAGCAACCGTTTCGACGGTCCCCCCAGATCCCATCGGCGCCGCCACGCCGGTCGAGTTCGCGATGCGCTTGCGCGCACTGATGACGGCACGTCGCCGTTCCCTTGACAGCGTGGCCCGGCGCAGCCGTGACGCCGGCACTCCCATCTCCCGGGCCACGGTCCACAACCTGATCACCGCCGCCGGATCCCCACGGCGGGAGACCCTGGTCAGCTTCCTGCGCGGTTGTGGAGTGCCACCGCGCGAGCAGGTGCGCTGGCTGACCACCTACGACGTGGTCTACCGGCCCCGTTAGGGGTCTGTCCCGCCGGTCAGGCGCGGGGCGGCAGGCCCGGCAGGACAGATCGCTAGAGGTCACGGCGCTTCCAGCCGGCCCGAGCACGAGGGCGACCCCAGTCGTCCACAGGCTCGGGCCGGCGCCCCCCACCCGTCGGCGGCCCGCATGCGCGCCGCCGTGCTCGGACACGCGATCCTGCCCGGCTCCCAGCGGCAGACCCGGCCGCCGTCGGCACGGTTCCCCCCGTCGACCCCAGCGAGACGGCAATTCGTCCGAAATGCGGGGCCCGCGCGTGAAGAAGCCGGCCCCTCAAGTCACGTCTTCAGCGAAGTTGCCGCCTCCCCCACGGTCGGAGACCACGTTTTCAGGAAGATGCGGAGATCTCGTCCGGCACCGGCTCGGTGACCGGGGACAGCGGCGGGGGTCCCGAGATGCGGATCGGAAGTGGCCCCGGGGCAGGCCGGAAGGGCGGGAAGGTCACCGGGAACGGTAGAACTCCAGGTGTCGGCGGGCGGCTGCCGACCAGGTGTGCGAGGCGGCGAGAAGCCGGCCGCGCGTCGTGCGGGCGGGGTCGGGCTCCTTGATGACGGTCAGCAAGGCGTCGGCCAAGGACGCGGGGTCACGGCCGTAGCGGACGGCGGTGCCGAAGACCTCGCGCAGCACGGGGAGGTCGCGGGCCACGACGGGGACGCCGGCGGCGAGGGCCTCCATGGCGGCCAGGCCGAAGCCCTCCTTGGTGGAGGGGAAGGCGAACGCGGCGGCCCCGGCGACCAGGGCCGGCAGTTCGTCGTGCGGGACCGGGCCGAGCACCTCGGGCGTCACTCGCAGGGTGCGGGCGCGGGCTTCCCAGGCGGCGCGGTACTCACGGTAGTCGAACAGGGTCTCGCCGCCGGCGATCACCAGGCGCAGGCCGGGGATTCGGTCACGCACCTGGGCGTACGCGTCAAGCAGGTCGACCGATCCCTTGCGCGGCTCGATCCCACCGACCGCGAGCACGTACCGTCCGTGGGCCTTCGATGGTTCGGCCGCCGCGAAGCGGGCGGCGTCGACGCCGTTGGGGATGACCGAGGGGTGCAGGCCCCAGCCCGCCTCGACCTCCGCCGCGACGGCGGCGGAGACGCAGATGTGCGCGTACGGCCGGACGATCGCCCGTTCGTGGCAGGCGGCGAGTTCGGGGGTGGTGAACTGGTCGAGGTGGTGGACGGTACGCACGCAGCGGTCCACGGCGTTGGCGCTGATGCAGTCCTGGGCGTGCACCACGTCGTACGCGTCCGGGGTGAAAGCCTGTCGCAGCACCGCGATGGACCGCACGATGCGGGCCCCGACCGACTCGCCCGCCCGCTCGGGGAAGTCGACGACGCGCAGGCGCACCCGCTCGTCCACCGGGCGGAAGAAGCCGGTGTCGCCGCCGCGGCCCAGCGTCCAGACCGTGACGTCGGCGCCGAGCTCGGCAAGCGCCTCGGCGAGCGCGAGCGTGTGCACGACCCCGCCGCGCGGCCGGGTCGAGTAGCTGAGCAGCGCGATCCTCACGGCGCGCTCCGGTAGGTGGCGGGCCGCAGCTCACCGAGGTGGTTGAGCACCCGGCGGGCGGCGGCGATCTCGGCGGCGACGTCCAGCTCGGCCACCGCGAGACCGGCTTTGGCCCAGGTCCGGGCGAGGATGTTGCCGGCCGGGCCGACCACCTTGGCCTGGCCGAGGAAGCGCATCCCGCCGACCGCGCCGGTCTGGTTGGAGCTGACCACGACGATCTGGTTCTCGGCGGCGCGGGCGCAGTCGTAGAGGTCGAACAGTTTCGACTGCCGGTCCTGGGCGAGTTTGGGCGCCTGGTTGGTGATGCTGGCGGGCCAGGCCGACAGGCAGGCGACGATCTGCGCCCCGTCGACGGCGAGGGTGCGTGCCGACTCGGGGAAGGTCTTGTCGTAGTCGATGAGCATGCCGATCCGGCCGGCCGGGGTGTCGAACGCGGCGAACGAGTCGCCGGGCGCGTAGACGGTGCTCTCGGCGGCGGGCAGGTGCACCTTGCGGTGCCGGCCGAGGACGCCGTCGCCGGTCAGCGCGACCGCCGCGTTGTACCGCCGGTCGCCGTCGGCCTCGCAGTAGCCGACGCAGACCACCATCTCCCGGGCCAGCGCGGCGACCTGGCCGAGGATCGGGTCGTCCGGTTTGAACGCGGGTGGCAGCGCGTCCGGGTCGGGATGCCGCAGGTCGGCGAGGTAGCCGCCGAGCGCCGCGTCGGGCAGCACGAGCAGGGCGGCCCCGGCGGCGCGGGCGTCGCCGACGAGTTTGCCGATCCGCCCGAGGTCGTGATCGAGGTCCCGGCCGAAGTGGGCGGCGGCCGCGGCGATCCTCACGCCGCGACGTACGCCGACGGGCGCCGGTCGCGCAGGTGGCCCATGCCTCTGCGGGCCGCGGTCAGCATCGCCGGTACGTCCACCTCGGCCACCGCCATGCCGGGGGCGGTGCCGGTGGTGGCGAGCACGTCCCCGCCGGCGTCGACGATCTTGGCGCTGCACACGAAGCGCATCGAGCCGAACGTGCCGGACTGGTTCGCCGACACCCACACCACCTGGTTCTCCAGCGCGCGGGCCCGGTCGAACAGATCGAACCGCCTCGTCCAGCGGTCGTCGGCGAGGTCGGCCGGCGCGTCGGTGCGGCTGCCCGGCCACGCCGACACCACCACGATGATCTCCGCGCCGTCCAGGGCGAGGGCGCGCGCGGCCTCCGGGAACGCCTTGTCGTAGCAGATCAGCAGCCCGATCCGGCCGACCGGGGTGTCGAACGCGGCGAACGAGTCCCCCGAGTCGTAGCTGGCGTTCTCCCGCAACGGCTGGTGGACCTTGCGGTGGTTGCCGAGCACCCGCCCGTCGTGCACGCAGACCACGCTGTTGTAGCGCCGCGCCCCGTCGGCCTCGCAATAGCCGGCGCAGACCACCATGTCGCCGGCGAGCGCGGCGAGGCGGGCGATCTCCGGGCCGTCCGCGCGCAGGGCGGGCGGCTCGTCGGCCCCGCCGTCGAGGTGGGCGAGATATCCGCCGAGTGCGGCTTCGGGCAGGGCAAGCAGGTGTACGCCCTGGGCCCGCGCCGTGGCGATGAGTTCCGCGACCCGCCGGAAGTCGCCTTCCAGGTCCCGGTCGAACGGTGCGGCCACGGCCGCGACCCTGGTGACGCTCATGATGCCAACCCCTCCGAGCTTGCTCTCCCCAACCGGGTGACCGCGGCGTCCAGCGCATCGGTGATCTCCCCGTCCGGCCAGCGCAGGCGGACGCCCCCACCGGCGACGAGTTCGCCGCAGTCGGCGGTGACCGCCGGCCCGGCGTCCGTCCCGGCTTCGGCGCCGGCCCACGGTCCGGCCGTCAGCATCGCGAAGCCGGGGAAGCAGGTGACCCAGTCGCCGACGCCGGCGGCCGGCGGCCGGGGCACCCGCGCGACGTCGAGCAGGGCGCCGCAGCCGCTGGCCTCGGCCAGCATGCCGAGCGTGCCGGCGATGCCGGCCATCGAGACGTCCTTGGCCGCGGCGGGCCGCACCCGCGCCACGAACGACTGCATCCGGCGCAGCTCGCCGGCGGTGCGCTCGCTCGTCGAGTCCCACTGCCGCCCGCGATAGCCCGGCCGCCAGCGTCCGCCCAGGTCGGCGGTGAGCCGCAGGCGCTGACCGGGTCGTCCCCCGCCGCCGGGCACCGGGTGCGCCGTGCGGCCCAGGGCGGTGGCCGACAGGGCAGCCGGCACACCGAGCTGGGTGTGGCCGCCGAGCACCGGGATGCCGTACGCCTCGGCGGCCCGCCGCAGGCCGCCCAGGATCCGGGCGGCGTGGGCGGTGTCGCGGGCACCCACCGCGTTGAGCAGCCCCACCGGCGCCGCCCCCATGGCCGCGAGGTCGTTGACGTTGACGAGGACCGCGCACCAGCCGGCCCACTCCGGGTCACGCTCCACCATGGACGGTAGGATGGCGTCGCAGGCGGCGATCAGATCGGACCCCGGTACCGGCGCCCCGTCGTCGCCGACGAACCCGTCCCCACCGGGGGCGAGCCCGTCGAGGATCTCGCCGAGCGGGGTCTTGGTCGACGCGGCGAGCGCCGCGAGCCGCCGGATCGGCCAGCGCATCAGCGTGTGCGGCTGCCCCGCCAGCCGGACGTGCCGGACCGGTTGCCACCCGAGCCGGCGGAACATCGTCTCGGTACGCCGCTGGACGGTGGCGTCGAACCGGAGCGCACCCGCGCTCTCGGCATAGGCGCAGGCGGCCCGCACCAGCGCGGCCCCGATGCCGTGGGTGCCGCGCGCGTCCGGGTCGACGACCAGCCGCCCACCCTGCCACCAGCCGATGTCCGGCCCGTCCGAGGCGGGCCCGAGGCGTACGCCGCCGAGCAGCTCGCCCCGGGCCGACCGGGCGATGAGCACCACGGTGCGCGGATCGTCGTCGCGCTCGTCGCGATCGGAGCCCGCGAAGAGCCCCTGCTCGTCGACGAACACCCGGCGCCGCAGCGCGTGATAGCCCGCGAGCTCGTCGGCCCGCTCGACCAGGAAGTGCGGGCCGACCAGGGCCGGCACCAGGTCGGCCGGGCGGTGCCGGCGGTTGGTGACCGGCCAGTCCCCGGTCATCCGCCGGCCGCCTGGAGAACGCCGCACGCCCCGCACGCGGCACAGCCCGCCTTCTGGCCGGTGCCGAGCATGCCGGCCGCGCGCAGCATGGTGGCCACCCGGGCGCTGATCTCGCGGACCAGGGCGGGCGGGGGCGCGGTGACACCGTCGCGGCGGGCGAGGGTGCCGGCCATCGGGCGGAACGGGACCACGAACGGGTAGACGCCCCGGGCGATCAGCCCGGCCGCGCCCGCCACCAGCTCCTCCGGGTCCTCGCCCAGGCCGACGAGCAGATAGGTGGAGACCTGGTTGCGGCCGAAGACCTCGACCGCCCGGTCCCAGGCCGCCTCGTACTCGGCCATCGGCACCGCGCCCTTGCCGGGCATCCACCGGCGGCGCACCTCGTCGTCGAGGGACTCGACGTGGATGCCGATCGACACGGCGCCGGCCGCGCGCAGCTCGTCGAGGACGGACAGGTCGCCGGGCGGTTCGATCTGCACCTGGATCGGCAGGCCGGGCACCGCCGCCAGCACCGCGCGCACGCAGCGGACCAGGTTACGGGCGCCGCGGTCGGGGCCGGTGGTGGTGCCGGTGGTCAGCACCATCTGCTTGACGCCGTCGAGCCGTACCGCCGCCTCGGCCACCTCGGCCAGCTGCGCCGGGGTCTTGGCGGCCACCGTGGCGCCGGCCCGCAACGACTCCTCGATGGTGCAGAAGCGGCAGCGCTGGTCCTCGGGGTAGCGGATGCAGGTCTGCACGACCGTCGTGGCGAGCACGTCCCGGCCGTGCAGCCGGGCGATCTGCTCGTAGCGCACGCCGTCGGCCGTGGACAGGTCGTAGAACGCCGGCCGGCGGACGACCTCGAGCGACAGGCCGGTGTCGACCTCGCCCAGCCAGACCCGGCCGTCCCGCACGTCGTAGGGGCTGTCCGGGTTCATCGGGAACGCCGCGTTGCGGCCGTCGACCACGACGTGGCCGTCGTCGCTGGGACCGGCCCCCGCCGGCCGGCGTACGGGCGCGGACACCCGTACGCCGCGCACGGCGAGGTCGGCGTGGACGTCGAGGGACATCAGAACATGTAGGTCGAGTTGATGATCGCGCCCTTGCGGGCGTAGTGGATCAGCGCGTCCTGCACGTCGAGCGGGTGCGTCGGGATGACGCCCTCGATCAGGTCCTCCTCACGGGCGCCGTGCAGCGACAGGCCGAACCGGCAGCAGTAGACCTTGCCGCCCTCGGCGATGAACGTCTTCAGCGAGTTGTTGATGTTCTGCTCGCCGGGGAACGCGGACGCGCCGGTGGTCGGGAAGCCGCGGGTGGCGAGCGCGTTGAGCGAGCCCGGCCCGTAGAAGTAGATCGCCGACTCGAAGCCCTTGCGCAGCGCCCGGGTGGCCTGCAGGACCGCGACGAAGCTGACCGACGACTCGTGTGCGATGCCGTGCACGAGGGTGAAGTAGCTCTGCCCCTCCTCGGCCTTGTAGTCGGGGAAGACCTTGGTGCCGCCGTAGATGGTCGAGCCCTCCGGCAGCGACGGGTGCGGGATCTCGGTGAGGCTCTGCTGCTCGAGTTCGTTGAGGTCGGTCATCGTGTTCCTCCGTAGAGCGTGTCGAAATTCGTCTCGAAAACGGCCTTGGTGAGTTCGGCGTCGTCGGCCGCCGCGCGCAGCCGGGCCAGCTCACCCGCGTGGTCGCCCCACGGTTCGTCGCTGGCGAACAGCACCCGGTCGTGGCCGAGGCCACGCCGGTCGATCTCGGTGACGAGCCAGCGGGGCGCGAACCCGATGGCCCAGGACAGATCGGTGTAGACCTGTTTGCCGGCCGCGATCCAGTCGAAGAACCGCGAGCCGATCAGCTTGATGTGGCCGCTCATCCCGCCGCCGAAGTGCACGAGGTGGATGCGCACGTCGTCGCCGAACCTCTCGACGAGCTTGCCGACCTGGTCGATGTCGCTGCCGGCGCCGGGCGAGGTGTGGACGTGCACGGTGAGGTCGTGCGCCCGGGCGGCGGCGAAAACCGTCTCCAGTCCCGGATCCTCGACCCCGCCGCCGAGCAGGAAGCTGAGCTTGAGCGCCCGCACCCCCGGCTCGCCGGCCAGTTCCAGCGCGCGGGCCGTCCGTTCGGTGTCACGTTCCCGTGCCGACACCCACAGGCCGGCCCGGATCCGGTCGTCGCGCTGCGCCGCCTCCACCACCAGGTCGTTGAACCCGAACGCGACGTCCGGATCGGGCACGCCGTAGTTGGGCAGGACCAGCGCGCGGTCGGTGCCCTCCCGGTCGAGGTCCGCGAGCAGCTCGGCGATGGTCGCCCGGGCGGTCACGGCCGGCTTGACCGGCGGACCACCGTAGAACGGATAGGCCGGCAGCACGCCCAGGTGCCGGTGCGCGTCGTAGATCATGCCGCCGCCCACCACTCCGCCTGCGGATAGGTCTCGGTGGGGGTGCCCGCCAGCCAGCCGACCTCGTCGGCGAACCGCTGCCGCCGGGTCGCCGAGATGCGGGAACACAGGAATTCCGCGTCCCGCGCCACCCCGGCGAACCGGCCCGACCCCCACGTCCACTGCCACGGCAGGCCGAGGAAGTAGAGGCCGGGACAGCCGGTGACGCCCCGCTCGTGGGTCGGGTAGCCGCGCCCGTCGAAGACCGGCACCTCGATCCACCGGTGATCACGGTGGAATCCGGTCGCCCACACGACCGCGGACACTCCGGCGGCGGCCACGTCGAGCACGCCCGCCGAGTCGTCCGGTCGCCAGACGGGAACGTAGCGGGCCTCTGCCGGCGCTTCGATTCCCGCGCTGTCGATGTACCGATCGATGGCGTCCTTGATGCCCTCGGCCACGGCGTCCGCGGCGTCGAGACTGCCCGCCAGGTCGGGCGCGAAGGTCAGCGTGGGACCGGCGACGTCGCGCAGATGCCCGTACAGCCGCATGCCGTCCCGGGCGAAAGCCCGCAGATCGATGTCGCGGCCGCCGTCGCGCCCGGTCATGTAATGGTTGGCCCGCAGCCGGACCTCGTCGGCATCGGCGAACTCGTCGATCCCCCGGGCGTAGTGGCCCATCTCGTCGAGCCACGCCAGGGTGTCACGCCCCCGGTAACGGCGGGCGGCCCGCGGCGCGCTCCCCACCGCGAGGTGCACCGGCCGGCCCGCGAGGTGCAGATCCTCGGCGATCTGACAGCCCGACTGCCCGCTGCCGACCACCAGCACCGCACCGTCCGGCAGCTGCGCCGGGTTGCGGTACTGCGAGGAATGCACCTGGGTCAGGCCGGCCGGCATCCGCTCGGCGATCCGGGGCACGGCCGGCGCGTGGTAGGGCCCGGTGGCGATCACCACCTGGTCCGCGGTGAACTTCCCGGCCGAGGTCATCAATTCGAAGACCCCTGATCGGGTACGGCGTAGCCGGGTCACGTCCACGCCCGCGAGCAGCGGCGGATCAAAGCTGGCGGCGTACTTCTCCAGGAAGTCGACGACGTCCGCCCCGAGCATGAACCCGTCCGGATCGTCGCCGTGATAGGCGTAACCCGGAAGCTGGCACTGCCAGTTCGGGGTGACCAGGCAGAACGAGTCCCAGCGGCGGGTGCGCCACTCGTGGCCGACACTCTCCCGCTCGAACACGACATGGTCGACGCCGCGCCGGCGCAGGAACCAGCTCATCGAGAGCCCGGCCTGCCCACCGCCGACCACGGCGACGCTGTAATGGCTGCTCACGCCGAGATCCCCTCGATCCGCACGTCGCCGGTCAGCTCCGTCGCCCGCCGGTCGACGGCCGCGATCGAGGCCGCGGCCCGGCCGCACGGAAACCCGTAGGCGGCCCGGACCCGGTCACTCGCCTCGGTGAGCGCCGCCCGGCTGCGGACCACGAAATCGGCCACCGCGAGCACCTGCCCGGCGTGGAAGTAGTCCTCGACGACCGTCGAGGGCGAATAGATCCGCTGTGTCTGGCCATCCGGCCAACGCACCGTCACGTACCGTTCCGGCATGGCTCTCACCTGGCCGTTCTCGTCGCTGGTGAGAGCCAGTCAAGGGAGATCCGGTTTCCCCGTTGTTTCATCCGGAACAAGCGCCCGTTAGATGCTCCTCACTTCCACCCCGGTGTTTCGATCCCGTTCGCGCCGACACATTCCGGCAACAGCCGCTACGACGGCCACGTTCCGGCAAGGGCCCGCACCGATCGAGTGGATCCACCCGGCACCACCGTTGCTGACTGATCGGCGGATGCCGACGTGGAGTGGCCGGGGCACGGGGGCCCTCATCGACTGAAGTTGGCCGGCGCCCGCCCCGACCCGGCATGGGCGGCCGAGCCGGGCACCGAATGGAAGTCGATCAACGCCGGCTCGATCTCCTACAGCTGGGCCACAAACTCCACCTCGGGGAAGGCCGGGCTGGGGCCTTCGAGCAGGCGTTGCCGCCGGTCGCGCAAGTGCAGATCGAAAAAGGCGAGAGGGTACGCCTGCTGAACGCGCACCGCGCGACGCGGATCGAGGTCGTCGATCCAGTCGTGCAGCTCCTCGTCGCTCCTGCCGAGGATCGTCGTCAGTTGCGGGATCAACCACTGGTGGTCGCAGTAACCGCCGTGCGGGGCGCCCTCGGTGTGCACCTGCAGCCGCCAGCCGCGCAGCAGCGGCCAGAACTCGCCGACGCCGCTTTCCTCGGCGCCCGGGGTGTAGACCGCGGTCATCAGCATGAACGGCCGATCGAGGGCGGCCGGGGGCGGCTGGGACAGCATCAGGCCGTCGAGGCTGAGCCCGGCTCGAACCCGGTGGTCGGTGTTCATCACCAGGGCGGTCGCCGTGCCGCCCTTGGACCAGCCGAACATGCCGACCCGGCCGAGGTCGAGCGCGGCGCCCAGGCCGGCCGGCAGCGGGCGGCGCCCGGCGTCGGGGTTGTGTCCCGCGGCCAGCTCCTCGAGACGGTCGAGGACATATCGGATGTCACGGGCGTGGTCCCACGGCGTGATCGACGCGTTGTCGTCGGGGAGGATGAGCCGCCCGCCGGGAAGCTCGCTGTACGAGTCGTCCGAATGGTCCACGGTGACCACGATGTAGCCCTGGCTGACCAGCTCCTGCACCACGATGGTGGCCTCGGAACGGTGCCCGGCGGCGCCGTGCGAGAACAGCACCACCGGGTGCCGGCCGGGCCGCACCGGGGCACCCTCGTGGCCGGCCGTGCGCGGCGGCGCGGCGGCGACGTCGAGGTCGGCCGAGGCGAGCAGCGCGTGCATCGCAGCGGCGTCCATCCACGGCGCCACCGGGAAGCGCGTGGCGGCCGGCGTCGGCGGATACCAGATGCTCGCCATCAGGTCGCGGCGCCCGCCGGCCAGATGCAGCGCCACGGTGCCGATGGGCAGCGGCCCGGTCGGCGCGGGCAAGCGGAGACGGGCCGCGCCGGCCGAGGCCGGCGCGGGACCACCGAGGGCGACGGCCGCCCCGGTGGCGAGGGCGGCGGTGAGCAGGCTCCGACGGGTCGGTGCGGTGGTCATCGATCCTCCGTGGGGTGCGGCGACGCATCGGGGTGACTGACGGTTTCGACTCGGCTGATCAGTTGCTTGAGGCGGTCGATCTCGGCGGCGAGTGCGGTCCGGCCGGCCCCGGTGAGGGTGATCCAGGTGCGGCCGCGTTTGCCCTCGTAGCCCTTCTCGACGTCGATCAGGGCGGCTTCCTCGAGCACGCTCAGGTGCTTGGAAAGGTTGCCGGCGGTGAGTTCCAGCTGGGTGCGCAGGTAGCCGAACTCGACCCGGCGAGCCTCGTGCGCGATGGTGAGGATGCCCAGCCGCACCCGCTGGTGGACGACGTCGTCGAGACCGTTGGCCGGGTGCGCGGCGTCCGGGTCCGGAGCGTCGGTCACCGCGGTCACGGTTGCCGCCGGCGGCGGGCCGCGGCCCGGAACCCGGCCGCGCCCAGCAGCAGCACGGCCGCGACGGCGAGTTGCGGCAGCGCGTAGTTCCACCGCAGTCCCCACTGCGGCGGCCCGTAGCCGGTGTTCAACGGCAGCACGAGCACGACCAGGGCCAGGTAGACGACGGTGAACAGGAGCAACGCGACGTTGCGTTCGAGCCACGCCAGCACGAGCAGCGCGATCCCGATCATGCTCCACGGCATGACCAGCCGGTCGAGGGCGAACCACCAGTACGGCAGGGGGCCTTCCGGCACGGCGTGGTGGGCGAGGTAGAGCCGCAGGCCCACCCAGGCGGCGGGGAGCACGACAGTGGTGACCGCCCCGGTGATCGCGTACGGCCGGATGTGGGTGCCCAGCCCCCGCGCCCGGGCCGCCCGCAGGTAGCTGACCGCGATCACCGCGTAGGCGATCGGCAGCGCCGGGATCCAGTAGAACAACATGCCGTTGCGGGCGAACTCGCAGCTTCCGTCGGGGTGGCACCGGACCCACATGCCGACGACGTCGAACGGGATCGCCACCAGCGTCGTCACGGCCAGCACCAGCAACGCGACCCAGGTGAGCCGCTGGTCGAGACGTACGCGACGGGCCAGGGCGCGCGCGTCGGACAGCAGCCGGCGCGGATCCCCGCCGATCGGGACCGAGTCAGTAGTCATGCCAATAGGTTTCCATTACAAACCTGTCGGCGCAAGTGACTAGTTGAACGGCGGCCGGCTCACCCCGAAGTAGGCGTGGATCTCGGCGGCCCGCATCTCGGTGCGGTAGACGATCATGGCGACGGTGCCGAGCACGACCGCGGCGGCGAGCGTCCCCCACAGCGTCTCGTGCCACGGGTCGCCGGCCGCGAGCAGACCGCAGACCAGCACGGCCAGCCCGCCGCCGCCGGTGGTCAGCCGCAGCTCCCGGGTGTATTTCTGGAACGCCTGCCAGGCCTGCCGCGCCTCGCCGAAGTGCGACGGCGGCGACCACTTCCCGGTGATCCACAGCCCGGCCATGGTGAACAGCCAGAACGCGGCCAGCCACATGCACCAGGAACTCACGTCGCCGAGGAAGAAGGCGGGCGGGATCTCCAGACCGGCGATCGCGAACGGCAGGAAGCAGTCGAGGAAACTCGGCGCCCACCGCAGCAGCACACTCATCGTGAGGTAGTAGTAGAAGACCGACACGAACACCAGCAGCAGCGTGATGCTCTGCACGCAGATCAGCAGCGTCGGCCGGGGGAACGTGTTCTGCGCGAGCAGCGCCAGCGCCACCCCCTGGATGATGCTGATGATTGTGATGAAGCCGTTCGGCGAGACCTCCAGCGAACGCCGGATCAGCACGTCGCGGGTCAGCGCCTGGATGGCCTCACCACGGCCGGGCTCGACCGGCTCGCGGGGCTCGTGACGAACGCTGTTGAGGTACGGGTCGGACGACTCGGAGTAGCCACGCCGACTCCGGTCGACATGGTTGAGGTAATTCCTGGATTCGGACGGTCGTCGGTGCCGGGCGCGCGCGAAGTCGTGTGATTCTGCTGCCACGCCACACATGATGGCCGATGCGTCAATACCCGTACGTTAATAAGATCGAATTCGGATTTGACGTTTTAGCAGCTCAGAGCGTTGTCAAGTGCGCGGACGCGCTGATTTCCGAACACCCCGCCGGAAATCGGGGAAACGGCAGGTCACCGGCCCTTTTACTGATTACCCTCCGCTGTCGCCATTCTCGACCCGTTCTTCGACGATTACCCAGCGCAATGTGCGGCAAAAGCAAAAAGGACCACTTCCGGCGTACGTCGGAAGCCCCGGCGACGCGCACTATCCTGCACCGATGACCTCGCTCACCGAGCTCCGGCACCGCCTGCACCAGCACGCCGAGGTGGGCCTGCACCTGCCGCGCACGCAGGAGATCCTGCTGGACGCCCTGGCCGGGCTGGGCCTCGAGATCGAGGTGGGCCGCGGGCTCAGCTCGATCACCGCGGTCCTGCGCGGCGGCCGGCCCGGCCCGGTGGTGCTGCTGCGCGCCGACATGGACGCGCTGGGCATGGCCGAACAGACCGGGCTGCCCTACGCCGCGGCCGGCGACGTGATGCACGCCTGCGGCCATGACCTGCACATGGCCGGGCTGGTCGGGGCGGCCCGGCTGCTCGCCGCCCGGCGCGACGAGCTGCCGGGCCGGGTGCTGTTCATGTTCCAGCCGGGTGAGGAGGGCTTCGGCGGGGCGCGGGTCATGCTCGCCGAGGGGCTGCTCGACGCGGCGGGCGAGCGGCCGGTGGCGGCGTACGCGATCCACGTCGACGCCGGGCTCGCCGCGGGCGTCCGGGCCACCCGGCCCGGGCCGATGATGGCCGGCACCAGCACCCTCGAGCTGACCGTGCACGGCACCGGCGGGCACGCGGCGCTGCCCCACCACGGGATCGACCCGGTGCCGGTGGCGGCCGAGATCGTCCTGGCGATCCAGTCGTTCATGAGCCGCCGGGTGCCGGCCACCGACCCGGCCGTGGTGTCGGTGACCGGCCTGCACACCAACTCACCGGCCGGCAACGTGCTGCCCACGGCGGTGCGGATCAGCGCCAACGTGCGCACCTACACGCCCGGGAACCGGACGCTGATCCGCGACGGCCTCACCGCGATGGCGACGGCGCTGGGCGCGGCGCACGGCTGCCCGGTCGACGCCCGGTTCACCGAGAGCTATCCGCCGACCGTCAACGACCTCGCCGAGACCGAGGCGGTGCTCGAGCTGCTGGGGGCGCAGCGGCTCGACGCGCCCGGCATGGCGTCCGAGGATTTCTCGTACGTCCTCGACGAGGTGCCCGGCACGCTGCTGTTCGTCGGCGCCCAGGCGGTGGCCGAGCCCGCCCCGATGCACTCACCGCGGGTGGTCTTCGACGACGGCGTGCTCGATCTGATCGCGCGGACCTTCGTCGATCTCACCGTCCACCGGCTCGACCGGGGCACCGCGCACTGACCCCGCCCCGATCCTGGACCACGCGGTGGCCGGCTGCTAACGTCCAGACCGGCGTGGCCCACGCCCAACCTCCTGTGACCGTCCCCGGCGCACGGTCCTCGGCGGAGGCAAAGGGATTCTTCATCTCGGGTCGCTGTCCTGGTCCGGTTCGTCTCGGACGTCTCGATCGCGCGGGGGGATCGGCGTGCGGGACAGCGGAGGGCCCGATGACAGCGAACAGGAATCTCAAGCGCCGGGTGCGTGCCCGCGCGGCCCGCACCGGTGAGTCCTACACCGCTGCGCTGCGGCACTTCCGCACGACTCCGCGAGGAGATCCGATGCCAGCGACCACGACCATGCGACTGTCCGTCGCGCAGCTCACCGTCCGGCCCGACCCGGGCGACACCGCGGCCCTGCGCGCCGGCGGCGCCGAGATCCGCCGCCTCATGCGGGCCGCCCACGCCGCCGGGGCCCGGCTGCTGCACCTCCCCGAAGGGGCGCTCACCTGCCCCGACAAACGCATCATGTCGGCCACCGGGCCCGCCGACATCGGCCCCGCCGACTGGGGCCGGGCCGACTGGGCGACCCTCGCCGCCGAGCTGCGGGAGATCGCCGCCCTCGCCGGCGAACTCCGGTTGTGGTCCGTGCTCGGCTCGGTCCACCCGCTGACCCCGCCCCGCCGGCCGCACCTCAGCCTCTACGTCATCTCCGACAACGGTGCGATCGTCACCCGCTACGACGAGCGGATGCTGTCGAACACCAAGGTCAGCCACCTGTACACGCCGGGTTCGGCCCCGGTCACCTTCATCGTCGACGGCGTACGGTTCGGCTGCGCGCTCGGCATGGAGGCGACGTTCCCCGAGGTGTTCGCCGAGTACGAGCGCCTCGACGTCGACTGCGTGCTGTTCTCCACCCACGGCCCCGGCGGGCCGGTCAACAACGGCCCGTTCGCCCTGCAGGCACAGGGCCTGGCCGCCGCGAACAGTTACTGGGTCAGTTACGCCGGCACCGCCCAGGACGCGCCGAACGCCCCGTCCGGCATCGTCTCCCCCGACGGTGACTGGCTCACCCGCTGCCCGGCCGAGGCGGTCGCCGCCCTGGCCACCGCCGATCTCGACCTGACCACGGAGAACCTCGCCCGCCCGTGGCGCCGTCTCGCCCGCGGCGGCCTCTACGCCGAGCACCAGGCCACCGACGACCCCCGGAGCCTGGACCGGGCCGGGCACTGACCGCGCGTCGCCGGCCGGCCGGGTGGCCGGCCGGCGACTTGCGCCGAACTTTCGCGAACCGGCGCAGGGCTGCTGACCGGCGGTCGCGAAAGGCGGCAACCGGCGGAAAGATCCTGCCCGCCGCCGGACATGACCGAGGGTGGACCCTGTGAACTCCGACGATCGCCGGGCGCGGTTCGAGGCCCTCGCGCCGGCCGTGCTCGACGCGGTGCGCCGTTACCTGGTGCGGCGCACCGATGCGGCGACGGCCGACGACGTACTCTCCGAAACGCTCCTGATCCTCTGGCGGCGCTTCGACGAGGTGCCGGCCGAGCACCTGCCCTGGGCGTACGGCGTGGCCCGCAACTGTCTCGCCAACGCCGAACGGGCCCGTCGCCGCCAGGCGCGCCTCGCCGCGCGGATCGCCTTCCTGCGGCCCGCGCCACCGCCGCCCGCCGACGACCGGCTCGGCATCGCGATGGCCGGGCTGCGCGGGGAGGACGCCGAGATCCTGCGCCTGTGGGCGTGGGAGGACCTGGCGCCGGGCGGGATCGCGGCCGTCCTCGGGGTCAGCGTGAACGCCGCGAGCATCCGGCTGCACCGGGCCAAACAGCGACTCCGTGCCGAGTTGCGAAAGAACGGCGCGGGCGCCGGACATGCGGAGTCGACCGAAGGGAGACGGCCGTGACCGACGACGACCTGCGCGACCGGATGCGCCGCGCCGATCCGGCGGCCGCACTGGCGCCGTTACCTCCCGACCGGGTCGCCCGACTCCTGGAGGAAACCGTGTCCGTCACCGCCCCACCGACCCGCCGCCGGGTGCTGCTGCCGGTGCTCGCCGCCGCCGCCGTGCTGCTTCTCGCCGGCGCCGGCTGGCTGATCCTGCGCCCGTCCCCGACGGCGACGAACCTGATGATCGCGTACCCGTCGGCCTCGGCGGCGGCGCCGCCCCGGCACCTCACCGCCCCCGCCGAGCAGCGCTCCGCCAAGTGCCGGCCCCCGGAGGCGAGCCGGCTCACCACGACCGCCGACTTCGCCTTCGCCGGCACCGTGACCGGCATCGACGCCCGGCACGTCGTCACCCTGAGCGTGACCAAGGTCTACCGAGGTGACCCGGCGAGCCAGGTGCTGGTGGACCAGACGGGCGACAGCTCGGAGACGATGATGGGCAGCGGCCGGTTCGAGATCGGCAAGAGCTATCTGATCGCCTCGGCCGCGGGCACCGTGCTGATCTGCGGCTACAGCGGCGAGGCGGGCACCCCCGGCCTGCTCGACCTGTACGAGGAGGCCTTCTAGGCTCGCTCGATGAGATTCGTGCTGGCCGGCTTCGGCTTCCGCGCGGCGGCGATCCACCGGGTCGCCCGCACCCTGCCCGGACTGGAATGCGTGGGTGCGGTCGTGCGGACGCCGCGCCCCCTTCCCGTCCCCGTCCTCGGCGACCTGCGCGAGGGCCGGCCCGACTTCGTGGTCAGCGCCGTCGCCGCGGCCGCCGCCCCCGGGGTCATCGCCGCGGCGGTCGAGCTCGGGCTGCCGGTGCTGGCCGAGACACCGCCCGCGGCCGACCGGGCCGGCCTGCGCGAACTGTGGTCGGTGGCGGGGCCGTCCGGGCTGGTGCAGGTGGCGGAGCAATATCCGCTGATGCCGTCGCACGCGGCCCGGCTCGCCGCGGTGCGGACCGGCGTCCTCGGCACCCCGACCCAGGTGCACGTCTCCTCGACCCAGCAGTACCACGCGGTCGCGCTGATCCGCGCCTACCTCGACGCCGGCCACGCCCCGGCCACCGTCCGCGCGGTGCGCACCGTGGCGCCGCTGCTGCACCCGCTCGACCGCGCCGGATGGACCGACGACACCACGGTGCGACCGGCCACCACCACGATCGCCACCCTCGACTTCGGAGCGGGCCGTTCCGGCGTCTACGACTTCACCGACGGCCAGACCCGCAACCTGCTGCGCTTCCGCCGCCTGCTGGTCCGGGGCACGCACGGCGAGCTGCACGACGACGAGATCGTCCACATGCCGGCGCCGCGGACGATCACCCGCACCCCGCTGGTCCGCCGGCAGAGCGGCCACGACCTGGACCTGAGCGGCTACGACACGGAGACCATCACGCTCGGCGACCGGGTGCTGCACCGCAACGCGTACGCCGGGAGCCGCCTCAACGACGACGAGCTCGCCGTCGCCGCCATGCTGGACGCGATGGCGGCGTGGGTGCGCGGCGCCGGCCCACCGCCCTATCCGCTGGCCGAGGGCCTGCAGGACCAGTCGCTGGCGCTGGCCGTCGAGGAGGCCGCCGACAGCGGCCGCGAGATCACCACGACGACGGAGCCGTGGTCGGCCGGCGACTCGCGGGCCGAGCACCGCCGGGCCGTTCGGCGGCGCATTCAGCCGGGCGACGACCGCTGATCGTCCGGGTGGGTGATCGTGGTGGTGCACGGGACGGGATTCAATGACGGTCCGTGCCACCAGCAGAACGGAAAACGATGATTCGCAAGAGTGTTCCCGTCGTGGTCGCCGCGCTCACCGCCGTCGGCCTGTTCGGCCTGTCGGCGCCGGCCCAGGCCCTGCCCAAGGCGGTCAAGTACAAGAACTGCACCGCCCTCAACAAGGTCTACAAGCACGGCGTCGCCAAGAAGGGCGGCAAGGACAAGGTGAAGGGCGCCACCAAGCCGGTCAAGAACTTCACCGTCTACACCGCCGCGTACAACAAGAACCCGACGCTGGACCGCGACAAGGACGGCGTCGCCTGCGAGAAGAAGTGACCCACCGGCGCACCCGCGGCTAGACGCGGCGGTATTCGACCTCGGGCCGGCCGGGGCCGCCGTAGCGGGGGGTGCGCACCACCCGGCCGGCATCGGCCAGGTGCTCCAGGTAGCGGCGGGCGGTCACCCGGGAGGCGCCCATCCGCGCGCCCACCTCGGCGGCGGACAGGCCGGCGGGGGACGCGCGCAGGGCGCCGAGCACCAGGTCGAGGGTGCTCTGGTCGAGGCCCTTGGGCAGCCGGTCCGGTGTGGAGCCGCGCAGGGCGGCGAAGGCGCGGTCGATCTCGTGCTGGGCGGCGGCCGGTTCGGTGCTGAGGGTGGCGCTGCGGTAGCGGGCGTACCCGAGCAGCTTCTCCCGGAACGTCGCGAACGCGAACGGTTTCAGCAGGTAGTGCGTCACGCCGAGGGAGACCGCGGAGCGCACCACCGCGAGGTCCCGCGCCGACGTCACCACGAGCACGTCGGTGGCTGTGCCGGCGGCCCGCAACGAGCGGCACAGGTCCAGGCCGAACATGTCGGGCAGGTTCAGGTCGAGCAGCACCAGGTCGGCGGGCGTGGTCCGCAGCGACGCGAGGGCCTGCTGCGCGGTGTGGGCCACCCCGATCACCCGAAAACCTTCGACCCTTGCCGTGTACGCGGCGTGGGCGTCGGCGATCAACGGTTCGTCCTCGACCACGAGAACCCGGATGTCCGTCATGCCGGCACCGGTAGCCGTACCTCGACGACCGTTCCCCCACCCGGGGCCGCCGACACCGCATGGCTACCGGCGTACCGCTCGATCACCTGCCGGACCAGCGACAAGCCGACGCCTCGCCCCCGCTCCTTGGTCGTCCAGCCGCGCCGGAAGGCGGCGGCCGCGTCGGCGATGCCCGGCCCGGTGTCGCCCACCCGCACCAGCACCTCGCCGCCGGTCCCGACGATCAGCACCGTGACCTGGCGGGGCAGGGGCGTGCCGGCCACCGCCTCGAGCGCGTTGTCGACGAGGTTGCCGACGACGGTGAGCAGGTCGCGGCCGGCCAGCCCGGACTCGCCGAGGCGGGAGGCCTCGTCGACGACGAGCTGCACGCCCCGCTCGGCCGCCTGGGCCGACTTGCCGAGCAGCAGCGCGGCCAGGGCCGGTTCGCTGACCGCACCCATCACCCGGTCGGTGAGCTGCTGCGCGACCGCCAGCTCGGCGGTGGCCAGCCGCACCGCCTCGTCGCCGCGGCCCAGCTCGACCAGGGTGAGCACGGTGTGCAGCCGGTTGGCGGCCTCGTGCGCCTGGGCCCGCAACGCCTCGGTGAGGCCGCGCACCGAGTCGAGCTCGCCGGTCAGCTCGCGCAGCTCGGTGTGGTCGCGCAGGGTCAGCACGGCTCCGACGGTGTGGCCCTCGGAGCGGATCACCCGCTGGTTGGCGACCAGCACCCGATCCCCCACCAGCACCGGCGCGTCGGCGACCACGTCGCGGGTGGCGAGCAGCTCGCCGATCTCCCCCGGCAGAGCCGGGATCCGCGGCTCGGCGGGCGGCGGCTCGGCGGCCCGCAGATCGGCGGCGTCCCGCGGCTCGGCGGGGTTCAGCAGGCGGCGGGCCTCGTCGTTGACCAGGGTCACGCGGCCGGTGCGGTCGGCGACGATCAGGCCCTCGCGCACCGAGTGCAGGACGGCGTCGTGGTATTCGTACATCCTGGTCATCTCGGCCGGGCCGAGGCCGTGGGTCTGCCGGCGCAGCCGCCGGCTCAGCAGCCCCGAACCGGCGGCGGCCAGCAGCAGCGCCAGGGCGGTCGGCACCAGGACCGCGGGGGCGCGCTCCAGCAGGCGCTCGTTGATCGCCTCGGTGGTGATGCCGACCGACACGAGCGCGATCACCCGGCCGCTCGCCGAGCGGACCGGCACCACGGTGCGGACCGATTCGCCGAGCGTGCCGGCGTGCGTCTCGACCACGCGGCCGCCGTTCAGGGCATCCGCGACGGTGCCGATGAACGGCTGCCCGATCAGGGTGGTGGTCGGATGCGTCCAGCGGGTGCGGTCGGTGGCCATCACCACGACGAAGTCGGTCCGGGTGGCCCGGCGCACGCTCTCGGCGTACGGCTGCAGGGCCGGGGTGGGGTTCGGGGTCCGCACCGCCTCGATCACCGCCGGGGACCGCGCCACCGTCTCGGCGATCCCGGTGACCTGGTCGATCGCGGCCCGGGTGGCGTCGTCGCGGGCGAGCAGCACCGCGCCGCCCGTGCCGATCGCCACCAGCGACGTCACGACCAGCACCTGCCAGCCGAAGAGTTGCCGGGCGATGCTGCTGTCGTGTGACCAGAATGAACGCAATGGTGCTCCCGCGGTGAGACCTGGGCCACATTCTGCGGTATGGAGCCCACATCCCCACCGGTCCGGCGGGACCGAACTCATTTCCTCTACCTCGCGGTGATCGTCGCGGTGGCCGCCGGCATCGCTGTCGGCCTGCTGTTTCCCGAGGTCGGCAAGGAGCTGAAGCCGCTCGGCACCGGCTTCGTCAACCTGATCAAGATGATGATCGCCCCGGTCATCTTCTGCACGATCGTGCTGGGCATCGGCTCGATCCGGCAGGCCGCGAAGGTCGGCCGGGTCGGCGGGCTCGCCCTCGGCTACTTCCTGATCATGTCCACCGTGGCCCTGGCCATCGGACTCGTGGTCGGCAACCTCATCCACCCCGGCTCCGGGCTGCACCTGAACGAGGCGGCCGCCGCGGCCGGGCAGAAACAGGCGAGCGGGGCCGCCCACGAGGGGGTCTCCGACTTCATCCTCGGGGTCATCCCGCGGACGCTGTTCTCCTCGCTCACCGAGGGCGACGTGCTGCCCGCCCTGCTGGTGGCGCTGCTCGTCGGCTTCGCGGTGCAGGCGCTCGGCCGGTCCGGGGAGCCGGTGCTGCGGGCCATCGGGCTCACCCAGAAGGTGGTCTTCAAGATCCTCGCGATGATCATGTGGCTGGCCCCGATCGGCGCGTTCGGCGCGATGGCCGCCGTGGTCGGCGAGACCGGCGTGGACGCGCTGAAGAGCCTCGCCCAGATCATGCTCGGCTTCTACCTCACCTGCGCGATCTTCGTGTTCGTCGTGCTGGCCGTCATCCTGTGGGCGTTCGCCCGGATGAACATCCTGCTGCTGCTGCGCTACCTGGCCCGCGAGTTCCTGCTGATCCTGTCGACCTCGTCGTCGGAGTCGGCGTTCCCCCGGCTCATCGCCAAGATGGAACACCTCGGCGTGAGCAAGCCGGTCGTCGGCATCACGGTGCCGGTCGGCTACTCGTTCAACCTCGACGGCACCGCCATCTACCTGACCATGGCGTCGCTGTTCATCGCCGAGGCGATGGGCGACCCGCTGTCCGTCGGCGAGCAGATCTCCCTGCTCGTCTTCATGATCATCGCCTCCAAGGGGGCCGCCGGCATCACCGGTGCCGGCCTCGCCACCCTGGCCGGCGGCCTGCAAAGCCACCGGCCCGACCTGGTCGACGGCGTCGGCCTGATCGTCGGCATCGACCGGTTCATGTCCGAGGCGCGGGCCCTGACCAACTTCGCCGGCAACGCGGTCGCCACCGTGCTCGTCGGCACCTGGACCGGCGAGATCGACCGCGAGAAGGCGAACCTGGTGCTGGCCGGCGAACTGCCGTTCGACGAGACCACCATGCTGGACGCCGACACCGACGACGCCCCACCACCCCCGCCGCGGGAGAAGCCGGAGTCCGCGACCGCCACGCGCGACTCCTGACCCGTTGCCCGGCTCTTCCTGCCCCCAGCGGGAGGAGCCGGGCCGCTCGCCCCTACAGTCCGACCTTCTTGACGCCGTAGGTGGCCTGCGAGGTGGTGAATCCTTCGTACCTGAGCTGTTTGATCAGCCCGGACCGGGAGAACGAGCTGTAGTCCAGGTAATCGGCCGCCTTCTTCGCGGCCTGCTCGTTCCAGTCGGCCTTCTGCGCGTCCACGCCGAAGGTGGCGTCCTTGGTGGAGAAGCCTTCGAACTTGAGCTGCTTGATCAGCCCCGGCCGGGAGAAGGCGGTGTAGTCCAGGTAGTCGGCGGCCTTCCGGACGGCGTTCTCCTGGGCGACGGTCAGCTTCTTGGCGGCCGGGGCAGCCGGGGTGGCCGGGGCGGCCTCGGTGGTCGGCTCCGCAGCGGCCTCGGTGGTCGCTTTCGCAACGGCCTTGGGGGTCGCCTCGGCAACGGCTTCGGTGGCGACGGCGGCCGTGGGCCCGGCGCTCGCCGGCGGTGTGGCCGCGGTCGTCGGCACCGCATCCGTCGCCGACGTCGCGGCGGCCTTGTCCGTCCTGCCGTCGCCGGAGCCCACAGCGACCACCGCACCGACGCAACAGAGCCCGACCAGCCCGCCCACCACCGCGAGCATGATCTTCGCGGTGTTCTTCTTCGGCGGCGCGACCGGCGGCGGGAACCCCGGGTATCCGGGCGGAAGCGGCCGGCCGGGAACCAGGGGAGGCGGCGGGACGGGACGGTGGGGGTCGAACGGATGCTCGTTCGCGGGCGGACCGGGGTAAGCCATCATCATCCTTCCCGACGGAAATACGACTCGCGTGATGCCGGACATCGTCCACAGTCATCACCGCCCCAGGATTCAAGCGAATCAACCGTTCCGTACGGCTGGGTCATTCAGCCACTTCCGCGCTCCCACCGGTCAGGCCGGGCCGAGCATCGGCCACCGTCCACAGTCGATCGTCGACCGTGCCCGGCCGTCCACCCGGTGCCCTCGTTCCCCTGATGACGGCGGGTGCCGGCCGTCGGAGCCTCGGGTGGCCGGCCGCCGAACATCATCGCGCCTGATCAGCGACGCCGGAAAGACGGTCGCTGAGGCCTCTTCTCAGGGAGGAAGGGGCCGCACGGCCGAAGATCCGCGCGGTGGATGGGTCTGCGGGCGATCGTGTCACTAGGGAGAACCCTGGAAACCAGGGGCGGATAGCTGACTGATCTTGCGCGCCGACACTCGTATGGTCCCCGGCATGCCCGAAGAGAACCCCGTCTCCCCGATCCTCGGCGGCGACTCCTGCACCGCGAAGCTGCCCACCTGGGGGGTGACGCGCGAGTTCCGGTTCGGCCAGTTCATCCGCCTCTACAACGAGACCCGCACTCCCGACGGCCGGGTCGTCTCCGTGCCGATCGTGCTCAACACCGGGGGCGACATCGTCGAGACCCCGGCCCAGGTCAGCGCGCGCTCGCTGCGCAAAGGCGCGGCGGTGGCGAACGGGCCCGCGCCGATGTCCACCGCCGGGGCCGGGGCGGCGCCGGCGGTCGGCCTGAACGTGATCGCCGCGGGTGTCGACCCGGCCCGGGCGATCCACGGCGACGCCGACGTGACAGTGACCGTGACGGACGTGAACGCCGTGATCGGCGCCGGCACCATCGACGTCGACAACACCAGGTTCGCGGTCGAGCTGGGCGCCGAGTCGGCGGCCCGGCTGCGGCAGGGCCAGCACGTGCTCACCGTGGCCACCAACGGCGAGAAGAGTGCCCTGGTGCGACTCGCCCCGGCGGTCACCGGCATTCAGGTGGAGGCCGGCTCGATCTATCAGGCCCTCGCCGACCGGCGGATCAGCACCGAGATCGGCACCGTCGACCTGGACGAGAACGCCATCCGCGACCTGCTCGCCACCGGGACGCTCACCGCGCCCGCGACCCGCGACGGCAAGGCGACCGGTCTGGCCCGGATCAGCACGGTCGGCGCCCGCGACTCCCGGCCGGTCTCGACCGCGTTCGCCGTCGCCGACCTGGCCGAGTTCCTCACCTACCCGATCATCCCGAGCAGCGGCGGCGGCAGCCTGGTGCTGCAGCTGGGCGCGGACGAGATCCGGGCGCTGGGCCGCGGCGAGCAGATCACCACGCGGGCCGGCGACGACGAGATCCGGCTGGTGGTGCCGCGCGAGGGCGACATCCTCGCCGACGATTTCCTGGCTCTCGGCCGGGCCCGCAAGATCAACGAACTCGAGATCACGTACGACCTGGGCCGGATGTTCCGGGAGACGGCGCGGTATCCGTTCTCGAAGACCGGCATCAAGGTCGGCGGGTACCGGACTCCGCCGATCAAGCCGACCTCGTCGACCGGCAACGGCCTGGTCGACCTGTCCACCGTCGGGCTGCCGGTGGCGGTGCTGCTGCCGTGGAAGCAGACCTGGACGCTGACGGGCTTCAGCCGCGGCAACCTCATCTCCAGCCTGGCCATGGCGCCCGGCGAGGAGACCACGATCACCGTCTCCAGCTGGGAGCGCCGGTCCAAGTCGCTGGCGCAGAGCGCCGAGACCGACCTCGAGCAGTCCTTCGACTACAGCTCCACGACCCGCGACACCGAGGACGTGATGCGCGAGGTCACCAGCACCAACGAGTTCGACGCGCAGGCCTACGGGTCGCTCGACGCGTCCTACTCCCCCGGTGTCGCCTCGATCCGGGTGCAGGCGGGCGGCCAGGTCGCCAACGCGCAGAGTCTCGCCAACGCCACCAAATCCTCGACCCAGCACGTACGCGAATCGACGAGTCACGCCGCCACCCGGGTGCGGTCCCGCCGGATCACCACGATCACCGAGAGCATCGAGACCGAGCAGCGGACGAGCGTGGTGCGGACCATCCGCAACCCCAACCAGGGGCACACCCTGACGATGAACTTCCACGAGGTGCTCGCCCACTACGACATCGACCTGGTCTTCAACAAGCCCGGCGTGCGGATCGTGGTGCTGGTGCCCAACCCGGTGTCGGCCCAGGACTTCACCGAGCTGACCGTACGGGTCAACGAGGCCACCTTGCGCACCGGCCTGCTGGACTCCGCCCTGGTCGACGGGTTCGAGGCGGGCCGGACGCTCGAGGCGTACAAGCAGGCCGCCCTGGAACTGGAGAACCTGGCCCGGGCCGGGAAGCACGAGAAGGAGCTGGACCGGCAGCGGGAGACCCCGGCCGCGAACCAGCCCGCCAAGCCCGCCAACCCGTACACGTCGACGGTCACCAACATCCTCACCGACCTCAAGCGCCGGGCCCAGGAGTTCCTGAACGTCGACGTGGGCGGCGCGCTCACCGCGATCGCCGCGCACCGGTCGCCGACGCCGGCCGAGCTGGCCGCGGCGCAGCGCTGGCTGTGGCGGCGGCTGGTCGGGGCGAAGTTCGGCACCGGGCTCACCACCGAGCTCGACCGGCTCGCCACCGCCACGATCAACCCGGAGGCGGCCCGGTCGCTGCTGTCCGCGGTCCCGCCGGCCGGTTCCGCGCCCGCCCTCGACGGGCTCGGCGGCCTCGGTGACAAGGACAAGGAGGACGCGGGCCTGGTCCAGCGGATCATCGCGATGCCCGGCTACGTGTTCTGGGACTACGGCACGTTCTGGTATCCGAACGGCAAGAAGGAGGGCATCTTCGACGTCGAGGACGGCGGCGTCCCGGGCGCGCTCAACCAGTTGCGGACCGCCTTCCAGAACTGGGAGGCGAAGGAGGCGGAGGGTACGGGTCAGCAGGCCGCCGCCGCGGTCGTGGCGGCCGCGAGCGAGGAGCAGACCACCACCACGATCGCCGACAAGCTGGAGATGAAGTTCGGGGCCGAGGTGATCGGCTCGGCCCGGGAGCGCAGCCAGACCCTGCTCACCCACCTCAACCAGCACCGCGACTACTACCGGTACGTGCTGTTCCAGGCCCTCCCGCCGAGCGAGCAGCTGCAGCGCCTGATGGAGGCCGCCCCGCAGCTGCGGATCGGCATGTTCGAACCGC
Organism: Paractinoplanes ferrugineus; assembly: GCF_016862195.1. Taxonomy (GTDB): domain Bacteria; phylum Actinomycetota; class Actinomycetes; order Mycobacteriales; family Micromonosporaceae; genus Actinoplanes; species Actinoplanes ferrugineus. Next base: position 348,139 of record NZ_BOMM01000016.1, read on the forward strand.
ACGTGGTCGCCTCCGACGGCCCCAACCTGGCCATCCCGCTGTCCCCGCTGGCCGAGACCACCCTCATGAAGGTCGTCGACAGCCTGGCCACCGAGATGGAGAACGCGACGAAGGAGGCCGGGGCGGCCGGCGACCGGATCGCCACCGACTCGGTCATCCTGCCCACCCCGGGCGTCTCGGTGGAGTCGTGGCGCGGCGACTGCGACGCCCTCGAGGACCACCTGACCTCGCTGCGGGCGGCCGAGCTGCGGCGGGCCGTCGCCGAGGCCCGGGTGGCCGAGCTGGAGGCCGACCGGCGGGCCGCGCGGATCGACGCCGACCAGCTGGCGGACCCGCTGACGCCGCCGAACGCGTTCGCGGTCAAGCTCGAGAACGCCGGCCAGTAGTGCCCGCACGCATCACGATGCCGGACGGGAGCACCACGATGGTGCTCCCGCTCGGCGACGAGCGGGCGATCGACCAGATCGTCCGGGCCGGCTACCTGCTGGGCGGCTGGACCTGGGTGGAGCGCACCCGCGCGCTCCTGACCGCCCGGCTGCGGGTCGCCCGCGGTGCCGTCGCCGCGTCGGCGCGGCTCGGCAACACACCCGCGCCGGTGCGGGCCGGGGCAGCCGGGCAGGCGGTCGCCGACGAGACCGAGCCGGCCCTGGTCGCGTGGCGCGCCGCCAGGCAGCGGCTCGCCCGCCGGGTCGCCGCCGATCTGGCCCGGGTCGAGGCGGTCGGGCGGGCCGTCGCGCTGCGCCGGCTCGACGAGTCGGAGCGGCAGGTCCGGGCGGCCGCCGACCGCTACCTGACCGGCGACTTCACGACCCGGGGGAACGCGCGACTGAAGCCCGGCGTACCGGTCGAATCCTTGCGCTCCGCCGTCACCCAGCTCGCCACCGCCGAGGCGAAAGCGGCCATGGCGAACGTCGAGGAAGGCGCGTACGCCGCCCTCGCCTCGACCGTGGCCGGTCTCCTGGCCGGCGCCACCGGTCTGCTCGCCGTGAACGTCCTGAAGGTGGCCCCGGCTGTCCAGCGGGCGGTGGCCCGCGGGGTCGAACTGGCCGCGCTGCGCGCCGAGCTGGGCGCCGGCCACCCCGTCCTGTACCGCATCGACCTGGTTCCCTTCATGGCCCCCGCGCACGGCCTCGGCACGAAGCCACCCACCGACGGCGAGCTGCTGGCGGCGATCACGGCGGCCCTCACGTCGACGTGGAAGGCCGCCCGGGCCGTACGCAAATCGGTGGAATCCCCGGTGTGGAACGACCGCCTCACCGACCACGTCGCCGGACCCGCCGCGGGCCTGGCCGCGGAACTCCGCGACCGGGGCATGCGCGGCAACCTGCCCAGCCTGCTCGACCCGGCGTTCGGCCCGTGGGCGTTCCAGCAGATCCTCGCCGACGCGGTCGGCGACCTGTGCGGCCCCGGCCCCAGCTCGGCCGGGCAGGCGGTGCACGACGTCTACCGCACGATCGACCCGGAGCTGGCCGACGAGTTCGGCTCGGCGCTGGGCCTGATGGGCGGCATGCTCACCCTGCACCTGGTGGCACCGCCGCTGGCGATCGTCGCCGACGTGGTGCTGGCCGCGAAGGGCATCCTCGAGGCGTGGGCGGCCTACCTGCGCGACGCCGACGCGTACCGCTGCGCCCTCGATCCGGCCGAATCCCTCGGCGTGGAACCGTCCACTCTCAAGCTCGCCCTGCAGTGCGTCGGCGAGGTCGCCGGCGCCCTGCCCGCCGGCAAGCTCGCCGGCTCGGTGACCGTCCTCGCCCCGCTAGCCGCCGGACTGGTGAAATGAAGACCAGCGCCCTCCGCCGCGCCCTCACTCTGCTGGCCGGCAGCGTCCGCCGCGGTGCCGTCCAGCTCGGCGCCGACCCGCTGCACGCGCTGTGCCGCAGTTATCCGGAGTTCCAGGCCGCCTTCCTCGACCTGGACCTGAAGGTGCGCATCGCCCGCGCGCTGCCGGCCGCCGACCCCGGCCAGGAGGCGGCGAAGGCGGCCCGCCGCGACGTCGAGGAGATCCTCGGCGCGCTCTCCGACGAACAGTCCGACGCCGCCCGCGCCTGGCTGCGCCAGACGGTCGGCAACACGCCGGCGGCGAAGGATCGCGACGGCCTGCTGCGGGCGATCCGGCGGCGGCTTGAGGTGGAGTACGCGTTGAGCGCCGTCCCCACCCGCAGGACCGGCTTCCCGGCCGCGGTCGTGCGGGTCGCCCGGGCCGCCGCGGCGGTCCCGAGAACGGCCTTCGACCAGCTGGCCGAGCTGGCCGCCGAGAACTCCGAGGTCACCCGGGCGGTGCAGGCGTTCGAGCGGTCCTGCCTGCTGGAGAGCCCCGACCGGGTGCGCCGGGCGACGGTGGACCTGCAGAACGCGGTCCGCTCCGCCGAGTTGCCGGCGAAGGAGCGGACCCGCATCGTGCGGGCCGTCGAGACGGTCGCCAAGGGTTTCGAGCGAACCGTCACCACCGCCGACGGCCTGACCGTGGTCGAGGACTTCTTCCGCCGCTTCAACCGCCTCAGCCCGACCCACCCGATGGTCGACGTCTACGAGCGTCTGCAGTCCTGGCTGTCCACCGAGGACCTGGAGATCCTCGGCACGGCCCTGGCCCGCTGCAGTCCCGTACCGAAGATCGGTGTCTCCGCGGAACGCATGGCCGAGCAGATCGCCGGGCGGGTGAACGTCTACGTCGGCCTGCTCGGCCAGCTGATCGGCCAGAAGGGCGCCTACCGGCGCCTGTTCGAGGAGCAACTGCGCCGGGCGGCGGCCTACGCGGAGAGTTCGGTCTATCGGGTACGCGTGGGGCGCACCCCGGTCCGGGGCCTGAACAAGAACGGCAAGTCGTTCGCCCAGTTCTACGACGACACGATCCTGCTGGTCGACGAGGCCGGGCAGAAGGTGGCGATCGTCTTCACCGCCCAGTTCAAGGCCGGCGACGCGGGCTCGCTGGACGTCCTGGAGCAACTGGCGTCGGACGACGCCCGCAAGGCTCTGGGGAAGCTGCTGCTGGACGGCAAGCAGTACGACATCGTGGACGGCCTGCTGCCGGAGAAGAGCGCCATCGTGACGACGATGCTGGGCGTGGCCGAGGAACAGACGTGGAAGAACGGCAAACGGGTGGTGACCCGCACCGCCACCGACCCCGCCGCCGTGGCCACCGACCTGGCCGACCGCGAGGTCCGGTTCCTGCCGATGCCGGTCGATCCGGCCGACCTGCGCGCCCTGATCGGTTTCCTGCTGGCGGCCGCCGAGAAGATCCCCGCCGGCGGGTAGCGGCCCCGGGAAAAGCGGACGAGAAACGTCGGACCCCCGTGGGAGCATGACGAACGTGGATGCACGGGGACCGGTTCGTTTTCTGTGGTGGCTGGCGCGAACGCACCAGGGGCGCGTCGGGCTGGGCGCGATGTTCGGCTCGTTGTGGTACCTCAGCTTGGTGATCACGCCGTGGCTGCTCGCCCGGGCCATCGACCGCGGCCTGCACGGGCGCAGCACCACGGCCCTGCTCGAGTGGGCCGCCCTGGTGCTGGTCGTCGGGGTGGCCAGCGCCGGGCTGAGCATCATGCGCCACCGCAGCATGACCAAGCTGCGCCTGGCCGTCGCGCTCAAGACGGCCGACCTGGTGATGACGCACGCGACCCGGCTCGGCTCGGCGCTCCCCCGCCGGGTCACCGCCGGCGAGGTCGTCACGATCGGCATCTCCGACGTGTGGACCATCGGCCGCGCCATGAACGTCGGCGGGGTCGGGGTGGCGTCCGTCCTGGCCATCGTCGTGACGTCGCTGCTGCTCTTCAGCACCTCGCACATGCTCGCGGTGGTCGTGCTGATCGGGGTGCCGCTGCTCGCGGTCGCGGTCGGCCCGCTGCTCGGGCGCACCCAGCGGGCCGGCCGGCAGTACCGGGAGAAACAGGGCGAGCTCAACGCCCGGCTCGTCGACGTGCTCGGCGGCCTGAAGATCCTCAACGGCCTCGGCGGCAAGGACACCCACCGGCGCCGGTACGACCTCGAGTCGTCCCGCCTGCGCGAGCAGGGTTACCGGGTGGGCGGGCCGTCCAGCTGGATCGGCGCGCTCGGCGAGGGCCTGCCCGTCGTGTTCATCGGCGTGGTCATCTGGCTGGCGGCCCGGCTCGCCGCCGACGGCGGGATCACCGTGGGGCAGCTGGTCGCGGTGTACGGCTACACGGCGGTGCTGGCGATCCCGGTGAACGTGCTGATCTTCTGCGGCTTCGACGTCACCCACGGAGTGGTCGCCGCCCGTCGGGTGACCGAGTTCCTGCGCATCCCGCTCGACGACCCGGCCGGCCGGCCCGCCCCCACCGGGCCGGCCGTCCTGCACGATCCCGAGTCGGGCGTGGTCGTGGAGCCGGGCCGGCTGACCGCGCTCGTCGGTGCGAGCGCCGCCGTCATCGACCGGCTCGGCCGGTACGGCCCGACCACCGCCACCTGGGGCGGCATACCGCTGGCGGAGATCGCCCAGCCCGAGATCAGGTCCCGCATCCTGGTCGCCCAGGCCGATGCCGACCTGTTCGCCGGGCCGCTGCGGGCGGTCGTCGCCGGCCCGGCCGAGCCGGACGATCAGGCGGTCGAGGCGGCCATCGCGACGTCGGCCGCCGCCGACGTCGCGACCTCGCCCGACCGGCCGGTCGACTGGGGCGGCCGCAACCTGTCCGGCGGCCAGCGGCAGCGGCTCCGGCTGGCCCGCGCCGTCTACGCCGACCCGGAGCTGCTGCTCGCGGTCGAGCCGACGTCAGCTGTCGACGCCCACACCGAGGCGGCCATCGCGGAACGGCTCGCCCACGCCCGGGCCGGCCGCGGCACGGTCGTGACGACCACGTCGCCGGTGCTGCTCGACCGGGCCGACACGGTGCACTACCTGGTCGACGGCCGGGTCGCCGCGACCGGCACGCACCGGTCGCTGCTCGCCGCCGAGCCGGGTTACCGCGCCCTGGTCGACCGCGCGTTCGGGGAGGACGAATGACCAGCCTGCCGATCGCGGGCCAGCGCACCGTCGGCCGCGCGGCGCTGCGTCTCGTCGGCGCCGACCGCCGGTCGGTCACCAAGCTGCTCGTGCTCAACGCGCTCGCCTCGCTGGCCGCTCTCGGCGGGCCGTGGCTGCTCGGGCGGATCATCGACGAGGTCACCGCCGGGCACGGCGCCGGGGCCGTCGACCGGCTCGCGATCGCCGTTCTGGCCTGCGCCGTCGCCCAGACCGTGCTGTCGCGCCACGCGCTGGCCATCGCCTACCGGTTCGGCGAGCGCACCGCCGCCCGCATCCGCGAGGGTTACCTCCGGCGGGCACTCAGTCTGCCGGCCGCCGTGATCGAGCGGGTGCCCGCCGGTGACCTCACGGCACGCGGCACCACCGACATCGACGCGGTCGCCGCCACCCTGCGCGACGTGCTGCCGACCATTTTCATCGGGATCATCCAGATCCTCTTCATCGTCGCCGCGATCCTGCTGCTCGACCCGCTGCTCGGGCTCGTCGGCCTGGTCGGGCTGACCGGCATCTGGTTCGTGACCAGGTGGTACCTGCGGGTCGCCAGGGACGCCTATCTGGCCGAGGGCGCCGCCAACTCGCGGCTCGCCGAGGAGTTGGCCGCGACCACCGCGGGCGCCCGCACCGTCGAGGCGTTCGGGCTGGCCGAGCGGCGCCTCGACGCCGGCCACGAGGCCATCGGCGAGACCCGCCGCACCCGGTTGGCCACCCTGGCGCTGCGGTCGGTGTTCTTCCCGCTCGTCGACGCGTCGTACTCGGTGCCGACGGTGTCGGTGCTCGTCGTCGGCGGCATGCTCTACATCCACGGCCACGTCACCCTCGGCACCGTCAGCGCCGCCGTGCTCTACCTCCGGCAGCTCATCGGGCCGCTCGACGCGCTGATGATCTGGATCGAGAACCTGCAGAGCAGCAGCGCGTCCTTCGCCCGGGTCGAGGGCATCGCCGAGATCCCGGCACCGCCGCCCGCCACCACGGCCACCCCCGCCGACGACCAGATCGAGGTGCGTGACGTCCGGTATGCGTACGCCGAGGGCCGTGACGTCCTGCACGACGTGAGTCTGACCGTTCGTCCCGGGCAGCGGCTGGCGATCGTCGGACTGTCCGGGGCCGGCAAGTCCACCCTGGGCCGGTTGATCGCGGGCGTCGACCGGCCGTCGGCCGGCTCGGTGACGGTGGGCGGCGTCCCGATCGCCGACCTGCCGCCCGACGAGCTCCGCCGCCAGGTCGTCCTGGTCACCCAGGAGCACCACGTGTTCCGGGAGACGCTGCGCGACAACCTGATGGTGCCGGCGCCGGACGACGTGCTGCGGTCGGCCCTCGCCACCGTCGGCGCCGACTGGGCCGGCGACCTCGACCGTGACCTCGGCGAGCATCCGCTCGACGGCGCCCAGGCACAGCAGCTCGCCCTGGCCCGGGTGGTGCTGGCCGACCCGCACACGGTGATCCTCGACGAGGCGACCGCGCTGCTCGACCCGACCGCCGCGCGCACCGCCGAGCGGGCCCTCGCGGCGGTGCTGCACGAACGCACCGTGCTCGCGATCGCCCACCGGCTGCAGACCGCACACGACGCCGACGCGGTCGCCGTCATGGACGACGGCCGCATCATCGAGCTCGGCACCCACGACGAGCTGGTCGCGGCGGGCGGACCGTACGCCGCTCTGTGGAACTCCTGGCACGGCGGCTCGGCGCTCGACGATCACCGCGGCCGGACCAGCCCCAGGTCGTAGGCGACGATGGTGGCCTGCACCCGGCTGGCGACGCCCAGTTTCGACAGCACCGCGTAGACGTGCGCCTTGACCGTGCCGACCCCGATGCCGAGCTCGGTGCCGATCTCCGCGTTGGACAGCCCGCGGGCCACCCCCAGCAGCACCTCCCGCTCCCGCGGCGTCAGCGCGGCGAGCCGGTTGCCGGCCTGCGGGGCCGCCGTGACCGCACCCGCCGCGAACGCGTCGATCAGCCCCCTGGTCACCACCGGACTGAGCATCGCCTCGCCGGCCGCCACGACCCGGATGGCGGCCACCAGCTCCGCCGGCTCGGCATCCTTGAGCAGGAACCCCGACGCCCCCGCCTGGAGCGCCCGGAACACGTAGGCGTCCTGATGGAACGTGGTCAGCACCAGCACCTTCGGCGGCTCGGCCCCGGCCGCGATCCGCTCGGTCGCGGCCAGCCCGTCCATCCCCGGCATCCGGACGTCCATCAGCACCACGTCCGGCCGCACCTGCGCCGCCAGCCCCACCGCGACCGCCCCGTCCCCGGCCTCCCCCACCACCTCGAAGTCCGCCTGCGCCGCCACGATCGCCGCCAGCCCGGCCCGAACCATCACCTGGTCGTCCACGATCATCACCCGCACCGCCACCGCAGCACCTCCCCGTCCCGGCCCCGCCTCGTCCCGGTGCACCGTCCCATCCTTCACCTGCGGCGCGGCCCCTTTCCCCGCGGCCGTGACGCGCCGAGGCCCCCGACGACACCCCACCGCATCAGCCGTGCCGCTCCGCCGGCTCCTCGAGCGCCGGCGGCGCCGAACCCGGTCCGGACTCAGCACCCGACCCGGCCGCGGAACCCGGCCCGGCCGCGGAACCCGGCCCGGCGGGGGCGGCCGACGCACCCCGGTCACCGTGTCCGACCTGCGCAACCGGGGCGGGGGGCGCAACCGGGGCGGGGACGATCGGTGCAACCGGGGCGGCTCGGGTCAGGCCGTCCAGCAACGCGCGCATCGCGGCCAGGGCATGTCGGGCGGTGGCCACCACCGCCGGCAGGTCGTGGCGGTCGGCGGCGGCGGGGACTCCGGCGGCGTGCTGCAGGACGGCTTCGCGCAGGCCGGCCGCGACCCGGAAACGTTCGTCGCGGGCCTGGTCGGCGGCTCGGTGCAGGGCCGCGTGCACCGGCCACTGTTCGCGGGTGCGGCGGCGGTCGCGGCGGCGGCGGGCCAGGAAGCCGGTCAGCCAGCACAGGCCGGCCGGGACGGCGAACAGGAAGGCCAGTGCCGTGCCCAGGAAGCCGGCGACCACGAGCCGGCCGGAGGTGTCCAGCTGGTCACCGGCGAGGGTGTCCGACGGGTCGAGCGCGGCCAGGACGCCGAGGGCGAGCGCCGACGACAACGCCGAGGCGGCCGCGGCGAGCCAGGTCAGGGCCGGGCGGCGACCCCAGGCGGCGACCGAGTGGACGGCGGCGAACTCGGCGGCGGGGGCGAAGACGAACAGCCAGGCCGAGCCGGGCGGCACCACGTGCGTACCGATCAGCAGCGGGCCCAGCCAGGAGGTGGCCACGACGGCGGCGAGGACCGTCCACGGGTGGTGACGCCGGCACAGCAACGCTCCGGTGTGGACGATCGCGGCCAGGACGACCGGGACGGCCGCGGCGGCGGTGAGCCGGTCCTCGGCGATCCCGCTCAGCGGCAGCGCCATCAGCAGGGCGACGAGCAGCAGGTCGAGCACGACCGGGCTCCACGGCCGGCGCGGGACCGGCGGGGTCGCGGGGGCCAGCGGCAGGATCGCGCGGACCCGCCAGCCGCCGTCGTGGCGGGGCCCGGCGGTCAGGGTGCCGCCGGTCACGGTCGCCCGCTCCCGCATCCCGGGCACCCCGTGACCACCGCCCAGTCCGGTGACCGCCGCACCGGGCAACGACCCCGGACCGCCGGCCACCGCACCGGCCGACTCGTTACCGGCGCCCGGACCGCCGGCCGTCGCGCCGGACGACTCGTTGCCGGCATCCGGACCGCCGGCCGTCGCGCCGGGTGGCGGGCCGTCGTTGTCGATGAGCAGTTCGGCGTGGGCTGCCTCGTACCGCAGGACGAGCCGCACCGGCCGGCCGGGCGCGTACCGCAGGGTGTTGGTCAGGGCCTCCCGGACGATGCCGTGCGCCGCGGCGGCGATCGCGGGGGGTGGGTCGCCCGGCGGGAGCCGGGTGGTGACCGGCTGGCCGAGCCGGCGGAAGGCGTCGGCGAGTTCGGCCAGGCCGGGGGTGGGGTCGGGGGGAAGTTCGCCGGCCGGGAGCATCTCGACCAGGCGGTGCAGGGCGGCAAGGGCGTCCCGGCCGGTGCCGGCGGCGAAGGCGAGGGCCGGTTCGCGCAGTTCCGGGCGGTGCGCGGCGAGCAGCTCGGCGGCCGACGCGTTGACCACGATCGAGGTCAGGTGGTGGGCGGTCACGTCGTGCAGTTCGCGGGCCAGGCGGCGGCGTTCGGCGGTGGCCGCGGAGCGTTCGGTCTGTTCGGCCTCGGCGAGGCGGCGGGCGGCCTCGGCGCGGGCGCGGACCCATCGGCCGCGACGGCGGCCCAGGGCCGCGACGAGGGCATAATCGCCGAAGATCACCATGATGACGTACGGGTAATCGCCGTCCACACCCGCATCGAGGGTCGTCACCGCCGCTTCGAGCAGGATCGTGCCACCCAGGGCGACCGCGGTGACCCGGCCGGGGCGGCGGGCGGCCACGCCGAACAGGGCGACGACGTCGGCCCCGCCGATCACCAGGAGCGCACCGCCCGGGGCGGCCACCGAGCCGGCCACGATCCCGGCGGCGACCACGATCAGCACCGTCACCGGCCGGCGGCGGCGCCACAGCAGCGCCCCGCCGGTCACGAGCGTCGCCGCGGCCGCGACGAGCGCCGGCCACCCGCCGAGGCCCCGGGGCCAGAGCGCGATCTGGGCCGCCACCAGCACCGCCGGCAGCAGCCAGGTAGTCCACCGCGTCATGAGCCACACCCTAGGTCTATGACCAAAGTCCAAGGCGGTTTCAGACCGTGGTCCGATTCGCTCGAGCCGCCCGCCCGGAAGACTTCCCGGCATGCCGAGCTATCACCGTCTCGCCCCCGCCAGGCTGTCCCGCAGCCTGCTGGGCACGTTGTTCATCGTCGCCGCCGGGGCGGTCCTGGCGATGGGTGTCTTCCTGGTCGGCACGGCCGCGGCGTGGGCCGCCGGCCGGCCCGCCTCGGTCGACGAGGTGCCGAGCTTCGGCGAGCGGGCCGACCTCGCCCTCGCCTTCCTGACGATCGCGGTGCTGCTGCCGGTCACGCTCGGGGCGGCACGGTGGATCCAGCGCCGGCCGGCCGGCACGCTGGCCTCGGTGACCGGCCGGCCGCGCTGGCGATGGCTGCTGACCTGCCTGCCGGTGGCGGCGGGCGCGGCGGTGGTGCTGCTCGCGGGCGGGCTGGGGTTCGCCGCGGCGACCGGGGTCGACCTCGGCGACTTCGAGCCGGTCGGCTGGGGGTCGTTCCTGGGTTCGGCGGCGGTGCTGGTGCTCGTCGTGCCGCCGCAGGCGGCCGCCGAGGAGTTCCTGACGCGGGGCTGGCTGCTGCAGGCGGTGGGGGCGTGGTGCCGGCGGCCGTGGCTGCCGATCGCCGTGCAGGCGTCGGTGTTCGCGGCCCTGCACGGGTGGGGCACCCCGTGGGGGTTCGCCGACCTGGTGGTGTTCGGCGTGGTGGCGGGCTGGCTGACGGTGCGCACCGGCGGTCTGGAGGCGGCCGTCGCGCTGCACCTGGCCAACAATCTGATCAGCAGCCTGCTCGCCGCCGCGACCGGGGACCTGGGGACCGACGAGACGGCCGCCGACATGCCGTGGCAGTTCTTCGTGGTCGACGTGGTGGTGCTCCTGGCGTACGCCTGGGTGGTCGCGCGGCTTGCCCGCAGAGCGGGCATCGCTTTCGAAAGCCGCGTCGATCCCCTTGATCGCGTTAGTTTTCCAACACAACCGCACATCGATCCTCAACTTGAGTCATTTCCGCTGCTAGCTGGCCCTAGGAACGACCTGCACAGTCATTGACATCAGTGATGATTGTTGCGACTGTTCGACCATCATGTTTCGTGTTTGATTTTGTTGACCAGGTCAACCAGGAGCAGGTCTCTGATGTCTCGCAAAACCCCTCGCGCGCTGCTGGCCGTGGCCCTCGTGGCCGGCTCGGCGTTCGCCGTCACCGCCGGCCGCCCCGCGTTCGCCGCCGGCGGCGGCGACACCTCGTGCGCCACCACCGGTTCCGTCGACTACGGATTCGACCTGGCCGGCAGCGGCTGGAAATTCGCCACCGGCGACGACCTCGCCCGGTCCGCCTCCACGTTCGACGACTCCTCGTGGAAGTCGTGGACGGTGCCGGACAACTGGAACAACGAGGCGGACCTGTCGAAATACGACGGTTATGCCTGGTACCGCAAGACCTTCACGCTGCCCGCCCGGCCGGCCGGTGTCACCGACTCGTCGGTCGTGGCGGCGCTGGGCCAGATCGACGACGCCGACCAGACGTTCCTCAACGGCACCGAGATCGGCCGGACCGGCGGCTTCCCGCCCACCTTCGACTCGACGTGGGAGGTTCCGCGGGAGTATTACCCGGCCGACGGCCTGCTGAAGTGGGGCGGCGCCAACACGATCGCGGTCCGGATGTACGACGGCACCGGTGGTGGCGGCTTCTACGCCGGACCGGTCGGCCTCTACACCAAGGCCCACCTGCGCGCGCTCGGCGGCCTCACCGGCAAGGCGGCCACCCGGAGCCAGCTGGCCTACGCGTGCGCGGTCCTGGGCAAGCAGCACCGGGCGATCGCGGCCGGTGACCTCCGGGCCTACACCTCGACGCTGGCCGCCGGCTTCTTCCACCAGGGCGACACGGCCGGCCGCCGGCTCGCCGAGGTCAAGGACTGGCTCACGGCGAAGAAGAAGATCACCCTCACCGACACGCAGGCCGACGTCTTCGTCGACGGCCAGGGCCGGATCGTGGTCGACACGATCCGCGGCTGGAGAGCCGCCGACGGCACCGAGCTGCTGCCGGCCACCCGCGAGATGCTCTACCTCGACCCGCGCAAGGGCGTCGAGCTGGGCGACCACTCCCGGTTCTTCCGGGACAGCTACCTGTCGGCGGCGATGAACCGGCGGGTGCAGTTCGATGTGTACCTGCCGAAGGGCTACACCCGCACCACGGCGAAGCGCTTCCCGGTCGTCTACATGCTCAACGGCTTCAACGGCTCGAACATCGAGTGGGAGGCCCGCCACCTGGACACCGTCCTCGACAAGCTGGTCAGGGACAACGGCCTCGAGGAGAGCGTCGTGGTGTTCCCGGACGGCGGCAGCGGGTGGTACGTCGACACCAGTGCCGGCAACTACCGGTCGATGATCCTCAAGGAGGTGCTGCCGATGGTCGACCGGAACTACCGGACGATCGCCGACCGGGACCACCGCGGCATCTCCGGGGTCTCGATGGGCGGCCAGGGCGCGTTCACCATCGGCCTGACCAACCCGGATCTGTTCAGTTCGATCGCCAGTCACATCGGCGCGCTGAGCCTGTCGCCGCTCGTCGGCACGCCCGCCGAGCAGGCCGCGAACGCCTCCCTGCAGCCGATCAAGCTGGTGCAGTCGATGACGGCGGCCGAGCTCGGCCGGCACACGTACTACTTCGACGGGGGTGACTCCGACGAATACGGGTTCGGGACGGCGGCCAAGAACATGAGCGTGGCGCTGGCGTCGAAGGGCGTGCGGCACGACTACCAGCTCGGCGCGGGCAACCACGCCGACTCGTACTGGATGCCGAAGCTGGACCGGTCGTTCGGGCTGCACAGCGACCAGTTCCGGGCCCACCCGGTGCGGCAGCCGAAGGAGCCGCGCCGGCCGGCCGCCTCCGCCTATTCCTGGCCCTGATCCTCGGAGCTGAACAGCACGGCACAGTCGACGGCGCGCTGCCACTTGCGGTATTCGGCAGCGCGCCGGGCGGCGTCCGCCCCCGGGAGCCAGCGGCCGGCCCGGTGCCGGTTGTTGCGCAGGTCCTGCTGGTCCGACCAGTAACCGACGGCCAGCCCGGCGGCGTAGGCCGCGCCCAGCGACACCGTCTCGGCGACCATCGGGCGCACGACCGGCACCTCGAGCACGTCGGCGACGATCTGCATGAGCAGGTTGTCGGCGGTCATCCCGCCGTCCACGTCGAGTCCGGTGAGGGCCAGCCCGGAGTCGGCGTTCATGGCGTCGACCACCTCGCGGGTCTGCCAGGCGGTCGCCTCCAGCACCGCGCGGGCCAGGTGACCCTTGGTGATGTAGGAGGTCAGGCCGACGATCACGCCGCGGGCCTCGCTGCGCCAGTGCGGGGCGAACAGCCCGGAGAACGCCGGCACGATGTAGCAGCCGCCGTTGTCGGTGACGGTCGCGGCCAGCGTCTCGATCTCCGACGCGGTGCCGATCAGGCCGAGGCCGTCACGCACCCACTGCACCAGCGAGCCGGCGATCGCGATGGAACCTTCCAGGGCGTACGCGACCGGTTCGGCGCCGATCCGGTAACCGACGGTGGTCAGCAGTCCGTGGGCCGACCGGACCGGCGTGGAGCCGGTGTTCATGAGCAGGAAGCCGCCCGTGCCGTAGGTGCATTTCGCGTCGCCGGGCGCGAAGCACGTCTGCCCGAACAGGGCCGCCTGCTGGTCGCCGATGGCGGCGGCGATCGGCACGCCGGGCAGCACCTCGACGGCCGTCCCGAAGACCTCCGACGACGAGCGGATCGCCGGCAGCATCGCGGGTGGGATCGTGCACACCTCGAGCAGCTCGGCGTCCCACCGCAACGTGGCGAGATCCATCAGCATCGTCCGGCTGGCGTTCGTCACGTCGGTCAGGTGCTCTTTCCCGCCGGTCAGGTTCCAGATCAGCCAGCTGTCCATGGTCCCGAAGAGCACCTCGCCCCGCTCGGCCCGCGCCCGCAGCCCGGGGACGTCGTCGAGCAGCCACTTGACCTTGAGCGCGGAGAAGTAGGTCGCCGGCGGCAGGCCCGTACGGTCCCGGAACAGGGTGGCGTCCAGGTCGGCGACCTGCGCCGAGGTCCGGGTGTCCTGCCAGACGATCGCCGGCGCCACCGGCACCCCGGTGGCCCGGTCCCAGACCACCGCCGTCTCCCGCTGGTTCGCGATCCCGATCGCGGCGACCTGGTCGTCCCCGATCCCGGCCGACTGCAGCGCCCGCCGGATCAGCTTGCGGGTGTCCCGCCAGATCCGGGCGGCGTCGTGCTCCACCCACCCCGGCCGCGGATAGCTCTGCGGATGCTCGGCCCGCGCCACCGCCACGACGGTCGCCCGCCGGTCGAACAGGATGCACCGCGTCGACGTCGTCCCCTGGTCGATGGCGAGCACGTAGCGCTCGGCGCCGCGCCGCGCGGTCACGAGCGCGGCCCGGTCAGGTCGCGGGAGATCGACTGCGCCGTCGCGCACACCAGCTCGACGAGCGCCGGCCGGGGCCGCTGCCGGCTGTCGCAGATCCGCTCGACCGGCCCGTAGATCCCGATCGCGCCGACCACCAGGCCGCCGAAGGTCCGCAGCGGGGCGGCGATGCCGGCGCGGCCCATCTCCCATTCCTCGACGGCACCACCCCAGCCCTGGGCGCGGATCTCGCCGAGCGAGCCGGCGAGCGCCCGGCGGTTCGTCACGGTCCGGCGGGTGTACGCGTCGAGCCCGGCCCGAGCCACCGCGTCGGCGGCCGGCGCGTCGTACGCCAGGAGGACCTTGCCCAGCGAGGTCGCGTGGGCCGGGATGATCAGGCCGTTGTCCATGGACTGGGTGGTGTCGTCGGGCCGGAAGACGTGGTGGACGACCCGGGCCGACCCGCTCTGGAGGGCGCCGATGCGCACCGACTCGACGCTGCGGGCGGCCAGGGTGTCGGCCCAGTCGAGGGCCCGGGAGCGCAGCTCGTTGACGTCGAGGCCGGCCTTGCCCAGTTCGGTCAGGCCCCGGCCGAGGCGGTAGCGGGCGGTCCGCGGGTCCTGCTCGGCGAAGCCGACGTGCTCGAGGGTGCGCAGGATGCTGTGCGCGGTCGACTTGGGCAGCCCGAGCGCGTCGGCGATCTCCTTGACGCGCAGCCTGTCGGGACCGGCCGCGAGCAGCCGTAACACCGCCGACGAACGCTCGATGGACTGGATCATGCCGGGCACGCCGCGAGACTACCGCCCGGCCGGGCGCCCGACAACGTGCGACATTGTCGCACGCTCGGCGTTGACCCCCGGCACACCGCTCCCTAGCGTCGCCACCGCACCCGGAAGGAGGCGTCGTGGCGGACTTCGTCGGCGCGATCGATCAGGGCACCACCAGCACCCGCTTCATGATCTTCGATCGGGCCGGTCACGAGATCGGCCGGCACCAGCTCGAGCACCGGCAGATCCTGCCCGGCGCCGGGCTGGTCGAGCACGACGCGGACGAGATCTGGGAGAACACCCTCAAGACGATCGGGGTGGCCCTCGCCGACACCGGGCTCGGCCCCGCCGACCTGGCCGCGATCGGCATCACCAACCAGCGGGAGAGCGCGCTGATCTGGGACCGCCGCACCGGCCGGCCGTGCCATCACGTGATCGTCTGGCAGGACACCCGCACCGCCGCCGCGATCCCGGCGCTGGACGCGGAGCTGCTGCGGGACCGGACCGGCCTCCCGCCGGCCACCTACTTCTCCGCCACCAAGATCCGGTGGATGCTCGACAACGTCCCCGGCCTGCGCGACCGGGCGGAACGCGGGGAGGTGCTGTTCGGCACCCTGGACAGCTGGCTGATCTGGAACCTGACCGGTGGCCGGCACCTCACCGACGTCACCAACGCCAGCCGCACCCAGTTGATGAACCTGCACACCCTCGACTGGGACGACGAGCTGCTGGAAGTGTTCGGCATCCCGCGGGCGATGCTGCCCGCGATCCGTCCGTCGGCCGAGATCTACGGCACGGCCGAGGCGGTCCTGCCCGGCGTGCCGATCGCCGCCGCCATCGGCGACCAGCAGGCGGCCCTGTTCGGGCAGACCTGCTTCGCCCCCGGCGAGGCCAAGTGCACCTACGGCACCGGCAACTTCGTCCTGCTGAACACCGGCACGGCCCCGGTCCGCTCGACGCATGGCCTGCTCACCACGGTGGCCTACCAGTTCGGCGACGGCGCACCGGTCTACGCCCTCGAGGGCTCGGTCGCGGCCACCGGCTCGGCCGTGCAGTGGCTGCGCGACCAGCTCGGGGTGATCGAGTCGGCCGGGGCGAGCGAGGACCTGGCCCGTACGGTCGACGACAGCGAGGGCGTCTGCTTCGTGCCGGCGTTCTCCGGACTGTTCGCGCCGTACTGGCGGCCGGACGCGCGGGCGGCCATCGTCGGCCTGGCCCGCTACCACACCGCCGCCCACATCACCCGGGCCGCGCTGGAGGCGATCTGCTACCAGACCCGCGACGTCATGGCGGCGATGGCCCGCGACTCCGGCAGTTCCCTCGACTGCCTCAAGGTGGACGGCGGGGTCACCGCGAACGCGCTCTGCATGCAACTGCAGGCCGACATCCTCGGCGTCCCGGTCAGTCGGCCGGCGGTCGCCGAGACCACCGCGCTCGGTGCCGCCTACGCGGCCGGGCTCGCCGTCGGCTTCTGGCGGTCGCCGGACGAACTGCGGGCCAACTGGCGGGAGGACCGGCGCTGGGAGCCGTCCTGGGACCAGGCCCGACGCGACGACGGCACCGCCCGCTGGCGAGCGGCGATCGACCGCACCCTCGACTGGGTCAGCGTCGGCTGACGGAAGGACTTCTGATGAACACCGCAGCTCTCTCCCCGCTCTCCCGGTCCGCGGCACTGGCCTCGATGACCGCCGACGAACTCGACGTGCTCGTGATCGGCGGCGGCGTGGTCGGCGCGGGCGCGGCGCTCGACGCGGCGACCCGCGGCCTGTCCGTCGGCCTGCTGGAGGCCCGCGACTTCGCGAGCGGCACCTCGAGCCGGTCCAGCAAGCTGATCCACGGCGGCCTGCGCTACCTGGAGATGCTCGACTTCGGACTGGTCCGGGAGGCGTTGCGGGAACGGGGCCTGCTGATCCAGCGGCTCGCTCCGCACCTCGTCCGCCCGGTCCCGTTCCTCTATCCCCTGCGGCACCGCGCCTGGGAACGTCTCTACGCCGGGGCCGGCGTCGCCCTCTACGACACGCTCGCGTTCTCCGGCCGGGGGGCGGGACTCCCCCGGCACCGCCATCTGAGCCGCACCGAGGCGCTGCGGGCGTTCCCGGCGCTGCGGCCCGACTCGCTGGTCGGCGCGATCCGCTACTACGACGCCCAGGTCGACGACGCCCGGCACACCATGTTCCTGGTGCGCACCGCCGCGGCGTACGGCGCTCAGGTCGCCGCCCGCACCGAGGTCACCGGTTTCCGGCGGGACGGCCGCCGGGTCGTCGGGGTCCGCGCCCGCGACCTGGAGACCGGCGCCGAGCTGGAGATCCGCGCCCGTACCGTGATCAACGCGACGGGCGTGTGGACCAGCGACATCCAGTCGCTGATGAAGGGCGAGCGGGGCCAGTTCAAGATCACCGCGTCCAAGGGCATCCACCTGGTGGTGCCGCGGGACCGGATCGCCGGCCACACCGGCATGATCTTGCGGACGGCCACCAGCGTGCTGTTCGTCATCCCCTGGGACCGGCACTGGATCGTCGGCACCACCGACACGCCGTGGAGCCTCGACAAGGCCCACCCGGCGGCCTCCGCGCCGGACGTCGACTACCTGCTCGACGAGGTCAACAAGGCCATCCGAGTGCCGTTGACCCGCGCCGACGTGCAGGGCGTCTACGCCGGGCTGCGGCCGCTGCTGTCGGCCTCCGCCGAGATCACCGCGAAGCTGTCCCGCGAGCACGCCGTCGACCGGCTCGCTCCCGGCCTGGTCCTGGTGGCCGGGGGCAAGTACACGACGTACCGCGTGATGGCCAAGGACGCGGTCGACGCCGCCGTCGCCGACCTCGGCACCCGGGTGCCGGCGTCCTGCACCGACCAGGTGCCGCTGCTCGGCGCGGCCGGCTACCGGGCCGCCTGGAACCGCCGCGCGCAGCTGGGCCGCCGGGCCGGCCTGCCGGTCGGCCGCATCGAGCACCTGCTCCAGCGGTACGGCACGCTGATCGACGAGGTGCTGGCCCTGATCGACGCCGAGCCGTCCCTCGCCGAGCCGCTCGACGGCGCCCCCGGCCACCTGCGCGCCGAAATCGTCTACGCGGTCACCGCCGAGGGCGCCCGGCACCTGGACGACGTGCTCACCCGCCGCACCCGGATCTCCATCGAGACCCCGGACCGCGGGGTGACCGCCGCCGGCGCCGCCGCCGACCTGATCGCCGGCCCGCTCGGCTGGACGGCGGCCGACGTCGCCCGGGAGGTCGCCGCCTACCGGTCCCGGGTCGCCGCCGAACGGGCCGCCCAGGAACAGCCCGACGACCTGAGCGCCGACGCGACCCGGCTCGCCGCGGTGTGACGGCGTGCACGCCGAGCAGCGGCGGGCCCGGATCCTCGCGGAGATCAACCGCACCGGCGGGGCCCGGATCACCGAGCTGGGCACCCGCCTCGGGGTCTCCGGGGTGACCGCGCGGCGCGACGTCGAGGCGCTGGCCGGCCGGGGCCTGATCGCCCGGGTGCGCGGCGGGGCGATGGCACTGACCCCCGGTCCGGCCCTCGCCGCCGGGCCGGGCCCGGCCGGGGATCGCGCCCCGGACGCGTCCGCCGCCGGCCGGTCCGCCGCCGGCGGCCACCGGGCCAAGGCGGCGATCGCCCGCACCGCCGCCCGGCTGACGCGCCCGGCCGAGGCGATCGGCATCCTCGCCGGCAGCACCACCACGCTGCTGGCCCGTGAACTGCTCGAGGTGCCCGGCCTGACCGTGGTCACCAACTCGCTCCCGGTGGCCGACGCCTTTCACCACGAGGGCCTGCCCGGCCAGACGGTGGTGCTGCTCGGCGGCCGGCGCACCCGCTCCGGCGCGCTGGCCGGCCCGATCGCCGAACGGACCGCCGCCGGCCTGAACCTCGACGTCGTCTTCCTCGGCGTGTACGGCATGGCGGTGTGCGCCGGCTTCACCACTCCCGACCTCGCCGAGGCCCGCACCGCTACCGCCCTGCTCGCCGCCGCCCGCCGGGTCGTGGTGTTGGCCGACCACCGCAAGTGGGGGGTCACCAGCGCCGCCGTGATCGCCCCGCTGGAGCGCGCCGACGTCCTCGTCACCGACACCGGCCTGACCCAGTCCGGCCGTTCCGCGCTGCGGCACCGGGTGGGCGAGCTGATCGTCGCCGACGTCGCGTGACCGGCCCCGGCCGGCTCAGGACAGCACGGGGAACAGGTCCGCCGAGGCCCGGCCGGTGGCCGCCTCGATGAAGTCGACGGGCGGCGCGATCTGCGCGAGGACCTCGGCGGTGTGCGCGAGGCCGGCTTCCGGCACCGCGGGGGTACGGCCCAGCGCACGCTGCACGTCGAGCAGGTGGACGGTCGCCTCCAGCACCCCGATGCTGACCGCCTCGGCGAGCGGGAGCACCGCCCGCCCGAAGTAGTCGACGGTGACCGGACCCAGGCCGCGGGCGACCGCGACCGCTTCCGGGCCGGTCACCGCGAACTGCCCGACCAGCTGCTCGGTGGTGTACCTGGCGGCGTCGTCGCGGGCCGCGCCGGCGACCTGGTCACGCCCGGTGTTCGCGATGCCGCCCGGCTCGTTGAACTCACGCAGCAGCTCGGCGGCGCGGCGATGGGTCGGCTCGGCGTCGGTGACCCGGCCGACCAGCATCGAGAAGCCGAACGGCCAGCCCGCCGCGTGGGCCCACAGCGCGCGCAGGTCCCAGCCGTCCAGCCGGGTCGGTCTCGGCCAGTCCGCGCCGGTCAGCCCCGCTCCCACGGCGGCCCAGGCCGACCAGAGCTCGTCCAGCGTGGTGAGGCGGTCCTCGAGCGTCATCGGGCGACCCTATCGATGTCGCGGCCGATTCTCAGCCCTTGCCGCGGGCGTGTTCACCCCGGCGTCGACCGGTCATCGGCGGAACCGCGGCCACCAGCGGCGCCGGGCCGGTCCCCGCTCCGGGGCCGGGGCCGGCGGGCCGGCGCCGTCGTCGGGGCGGGCCAGGACCGCGGTGGCCAGGGCGCGGTCGGCGGTCGTGCAGCCGGGGGTGATCAGCATCAGCTGGGCCAGCGACTCCTCGATGGTCACCAGGCGCGGGGCGGCCAGCGCGGCGTCCAGCCGGGCGCGCACCACCTCGTGCACGAAGGCCCGCCGGGCCGGTTCCCGGTAGGCGGTCGTGACCAGGGCGAACAGCGCCGCGTCGGACACCCAGTCCTCGGGGCCGAACGTCAGGTCGGTGAGCGCCTCGCGGCCCTCGGCACCGTGCCGCAGCAGGGCCAGGCACACCCACGGCTGATAGAGGCGGTACCAGTAGGTGGGGGTCGACCGGGCCAGATGCGCCCAGCGCGGGGTCTCCGGCGGCGCGGGCAGGTGGGCGAGCAGGCCCAGCAGGTCGTCGAGGGGCAGTTTGCCGAGCGGCTCGGCCTGCAGGTAACCGGACAGCGGCGACCCCCACGGCTCGCCGCCCACCTCCCGCAGCACGCGGACGGCCTCGGCCGACGGCGCCGGCACCGCCGGGACCGGGCGGACGCCGTCGTAGCGCCACACCCGGTAGCTGCCGGACCGGACCGGGATGCGGATGTCGGGCGACGGGAAGTCGGAGACGGTGATCTCGACCGGCCCGGCCACCCGGCGGCAGGCGACGGTCGCGCTGGGCGGCTCGGCGGCGGTCACGGCCAGCCCGGTCAGCGTCATCTCCTCGCCCTCGGCGCGGCGCCGGCCCACCTCGTTCGCGACGTTGCACAGCGCCTCGGTGGGCATCGGGACCCAGTTGAGCCACGGCCGCTGGGCGCAGGCCAGCGCGAACAGCATCTCGGTCACGGCGCACGGGTGCGGATCGTCCAGGACGGCCAGCAGCGCGGCGACGTCGCCGGTCCCGCGGAACCGGACCGCGTGCCGGGCGGCGTCGCGGTGCGGGAAGCTCGCGTCGTCGGCCAGGCCCCGCAGGTCGGCATCCGCATCTTGCGAAAACATGGCGCGGAGCCTACAACGGGACCGGCTCGGCGCGGGGCCGCCACTGGACGGGCGGGCCGATCACCCGGGAGGCTGGTCCCGCGCCCGCCGCGGGCCCGGGAAGAGGAATCGATGCGCGCCGTTCTCGCCGATCTGTCCGTTCCGCGTTACCTGCTCAGCGCCGTGCCGGCGACCCGGCGCCTGGGCGGGATGCTGTCGCTGCGGGACGACCTGGCCGTGCCCGAGCTGCCCGACGCGCCGGGCTGGATGCTGCTGCGGCCGGAGCTCGCCGGCATCTGCGGCAGCGACGTGGCGGTGGCGCGGGCGAAGTCGTCCACGGTGCTCAGCGCGTTCTACTCGGCCCGCCGGCAGATCCTCGGGCACGAGATCGTCGTGGTCGACGACCACGGCGGGGACCGGTTCGCGCTCGATCCGGTCCTCTCCTGCGTGCACCGGGGGTTCGAGCCGTGCCGCTCCTGCCGGGAGGGCCACCCGTACGTCTGCGAACGCTTCGACCAGCCGGGCGTGACCGGATGCCGGTCGCCGACGCAGGGTTTCGACGCCGCCCTGGGCGGTGGCTGGGGTGAGTTCGTCGTCGCCCACCGCTCGCAGCTGCACCCGGTCGGCTCGACGCCGTCGCGGCGGGCCGTGCTCGCCGAGCCGGCCTCGATCGCGTTGCACGCGGCCCTGCGCTGGCGCCGCACCGGCGACCGGGCGGTCGTGATCGGGCCGGGCACCATCGGGTTGCTGACCGTGGCCGCGCTGCGCCGGCTGCACCCCGACCTCGACATCACGGTGGTGGGGCCGGGCGCGCTGCGCGGGAGCACCGGCGCGGACCGGGCCCTCGACTCCGGCCCGCACGTGGTGCAGGCGCTGGCCGAGGTGCACGGCGGCCGGGTGGTCCGGCCCCGGTTGACCCGGACCCCGATCCTCGAGCGGGGCGTGGACCTGGTCGTCGACTGCGTCGGCCGGCCCGGCACCATCGACCTCGGCCTGCACCTGCTGCGCCCGAACGGCATGCTCGTGCTGGTCGGCGGCGCCGGCCGGCAGAAGGTCGACTGGTCGCTGGTGTGGAACCGCCAACTGACCGTGCAGGGCACCGTGAACTCCGGCCCGGAACCGGCCCTGGGCGGGCGCACCACCATGGCCGAGGCGGTGCAGTGGCTGGCCGACCCGGCCTACCCGGTCGACGGCCTCGTCACCCACACCTTCGTGCTGCCGGAGTGGCGCGAGGCGCTCGACACCGCGGCGGCCGGTCCCCGGGCGGGCGCGGTGAAGGTGACGCTGCGGCCGAACGCCGACCTTCCGCTGGTGGCGGGCTTCACTGCCGGCGGCGGGCGGGCCGGGTTAGCCTGACGGTCACCGTTCAGTAATCGGGGGGCGCGGATGATCACCGGCACCGCTCAGGCCGACGCCTGGAAACGGCGGGTCCTGCCGCCGGTCGAGCAGCCCCGCCCCGGCCTCTGGTCGATCCCGGTGCCCATCGTGGACAACCCGATGCGGTACACCCTCTGCTACGTCTTCCCGGACGACTCCGGGCTCGTCGTCGTCGACCCGGGGTGGGACAGCGACGAGGCGCGGGCCGCCCTCACCGCCGGGCTCGCCTCGGCCGGTGCCGCTCCGGCCGACGTCCGGGGCATCGTGCTCACCCACGCGCACCCCGACCACCACGGGCTGAGCGGATGGCTCCGGGAGGCGTCCGGCGCGTGGATCGGGATGCACCCGGCCGAGGCCGAGACCCTCCCGGCGCGCGCGTGGAAGGGACGTCATCCCGGTGTCGACCCCGATTGGCTGGGGCTGCACGGCGTACCGGAGAAGGAGGTCGGATCGTTGGGGGTGGACCCCGACCGGATGGCCGCCCTGCTGGCGATGCCGGCGCCGGACCGGGAGATCAACGACGGCGACCGGCTGCCGCTGGCGGGACGATCGGTGCGGGCCGTGTGGACACCGGGGCACACCCCGGGGCACCTCTGCCTGCACGACGCCACCGCCGGGGTGCTGCTGACCGGCGACCATCTGCTGCCCCGGATCAGCCCGAACGTCGCCGTGCTGCCGACCTCGGTGGGCGACCCGCTCGGTGACTACCTCGCGTCCCTGGCGCGGACCGCCGGTTTCGGCGGTGACGAGGCGTTGCCGGCCCACGAGTACCGGTTCAGCGGCATCGACGCCCGGGCGGCCGAACTGATCGAGCACCATGGGGCGCGGGAGGCCGAGATCCTGCGGGCGGTCGAGGCGCTCGACGAGCCGACCGGGTGGGCGGTGGCGGCCCGGCTGACCTGGTCCCGGGGGTGGGACTCGCTGCACGGCATGCTGCAGCGGATGGCCCTGGCGGAGACCCTCGCGCATCTGGAGCACCTCGCGGCCCGCGGCGTGCTCCAGCGCCTGCCCGGCACCCCCGCGGTGTGGCAGAAGGCCTGACCCGCGGCCCCGGACCCCAGGCCATCGCCAGCAGGGACAGGCCCAGGTCGGTCCGCCGACCCTGGGCGAGCGGCGATCAGGCGGTCACTCCCGAGTTCGGGTGACCACCGCCCCGGGCGGTGACGCCGGCACCCGAACCCGGCGCGCCCCGGGCGGGCGAGGCAGGATCGGGCGAGCCACCGAACTGCTGCCCGATGTGGACATCCTCGTCAACAACCTGGGCATCTTCGGGGCGCAGCCGGTCTCCCGCGGCTTCGCCGAGGAGGCGGCCGGGTCGGGGGTCACCGTCAACAGCGTCATCGCCGGGCCGACGCACACCGGCGGGGTGGAGGATTTCGTACGCTCGCTGGTCGGCAACGACAGCAGCTGGGACGACGCCCAGCGCGAGTTCATGCGCGAGCACCGCCCGCAGTCGCTGCTGCAGCGCCTGATCGAACCGGAGGAGATCGCCAACATGGTGGTCTATCTGGCCTCCCCGCAGGCGTCCGCGACCACCGGCGGCGCGGTGCGGGTCGACGGCGGTTACGTGGACGCGATCCTGCCCTGACGCGGCTCAGGGCAGCAGGTCGTCGAGCGGCGGGGTGTTCTGGAAGATGCCGTCGTGGCGGCCCAGCTCGGCGACCCTGGCCAGGGACGGCCGGTTGATGTCCTCCGGCCAGCTGGGCAGGATCATGCTGATCCGCACGGTGTCGTTGATCGGGGTGTACGTGCCGACGATGTCGCGCACCTCGTCGGGGTGACCGGCCGCGTAGTCGAGGGACTCCCGGATCGCCGCGGTGAAGTTCGCGACCAGTTCCGGGTCCTTGTCGAGCACGGCCTGGCCGGTGAAGTAGAGGGCGACGGTCAGGTCGGGCGCGGTGTCGACGAAGTTGGACGCCACCACGTTGCCGCCGGCGGTGAGGATCTCGGACAGCTGCGGCTCGACCACCCAGGCCGCGTCCACCCTGCCGGCCCGCAGCGCGCCGGCCATCTGCGGGAACGGGATCGCCTCGAACACCAGGCCGCTCGCGTCGCCGCCGGCCCTGCGCACCGACTGCCGCACCGTGGTGTCGCCGATGTTCTTCAGGATGTTCACGCCGATCCGCTTGCCCACCAGGTCCTTGGCGGTGCGGATGGGGCTGCCGTCGGGCACCACGACGGCGGAGAAGTCGCGTCCGGACCGGCCGGTGGAGGCGACCCCGCTGGCCACCGCCTTGAGCGGGGCGCCGTCGGCCCGCGCCGCCATCAGCGACGTCACGTTGCTGAAGCCGAACTGGTATTTCCCGGCCAGCACGCCCTGCACGATCGGGCCACCGCCCTGCTCGGCGGTGAGCCGGAGGTCGATGCCGCGCTCGCGGAAGAAGCCCCTGGCCTTCCCCAGGTAGATCGGGGCCACGTCGAGGATCGCGATGACCCCGACGTCGACCTTGGTGCCGGCCGGCTCGGCGCCGCCGGATCCGGCGTCCGATGTGCACGCCGACGCCGCGAGCAGCGTCCCGGCCAGGGCAACGGCGGCAAGGGTACGACGCATGTCCACTCCACGTGATCGGCGGCGCACGATACGCGCCCGGCGAACCTTATAGCCGATCTTCCCGCCCGCGCGACCGGCGGAACGTCCAGAAGTGATGGCGGGATCACGCCGCGTACGGTCCGGTCAGAAGGCGATCCGGGCGACGACGCCCTCGCCGCGCAGGCTGTGCACGGTCAGCCGGCCACCCTGGGCCTCGACGATCCGGCGGCTGATGCTGATGCCGAGGCCGAGGCCGGCCTTCTCGTCGCGGCGGGCGTCGCAGCCGCGGAAGAAGGCGGTGCCGAGCCGGCTCAGGTCGGTCTCGTCGAGGCCGGGGCCGGAGTCGCGGACCTCGATGGTCGGCTGCGGGCAGCGGGCCAGCGAGATGGTCACGGGGGCGCCCGGCCCGCCGTGGTGCAGCGCGTTGTTCACCAGCTGGGACACCGCGATCTCGACGAGCCGCTGGTCGGCGGTCACCCACACCGGGTGGGCGGGCAGGTCGAGCAGCACCCGCTCGGCGGCCGGCCCCATCCCGGCGGCGACAACCTGCATGGCGGTGCGCAGGTCGATCACGTCCCGGGCGCCGACCGGGGTGTGCCGGTGCTGGCTGGCGGCGCGCAGCAGGTTGTCGACGGTGCGGCAGAGGCGGTCGGCGTTGCGGCGGATCGCCTCGGCGTGCTTGAGGTATTCCGGGGCGATCGCGCCCGGGGTGCCGGTCAGCATCTCGAGGCGGCCCTGGATCACCGCCAGCGGGGTGCGCACCTCGTGCGAGATGGCGGTGACGACCTCGTCCTGGTCGATCGCCAGCGGCAGCGGCTGCTGCTGGGTGAGCAGGTGCCGCAGCGAGGTCTCGGAGTCGATCCGCCGGGCGATGCGCTCGAGGAACCGCGTGGTGGTGGCGGCGTCGATCTGCCGGGGGCCCGGGTCGAAGACGCACAGCGCGCCGACGATGTGGCCGTCGTAGTGCAGCGGGGCGGCGGCGAGGAAGCGGACGTGCGCGGACCCGGTGACGAGTGGGTGGCCGGCCATCCGCGGGTCGTGCGCCGCGTCGTCGACGGCGACCGCCGAGTCGGCCTCGGAGACCATGTCGCACAGCGACGCCGACTTCGGCACGTCGCCGACGGACGGCATGCCCACGGCCGCGGCCACGTGCGCCTGGGTGTCGCCGACGACCTTGAGCGCCGCCATCGGGGCCCGGCAGACGTCCGACACCATCTCGAGAACCTCGGGAATGTCGGCCACGGCCGCCCGGTAGCGGGCGGCTGCGGCGTTCTGCGATTGCGCCTTGCTGATAACCGACGTGCTCATGTCGTATCCTCCCCCGGCCTTCTTGTGCTGCCAGCGAGAATCGGCACGGCCCCGGCAACCTCCTGGGTTCCCGGGGAGCAAGAAGGGAGCCGACCGCTCGGTAGGTGTTACCAGTCGTGCATGCTCCCGTCGGTCAGGCGGTTCACCGGCAGCGCGGCCGGCCGGTAGGGGTAGCGGGCGGCCAGTTCCTCGTCGATGTCGACGCCCAGGCCGGGTTCCTCGGCCGGATGCAGGAAGCCGTCGGCGTAGCGGTATCCGTGCGGGAACACCGCGTCGGTCTCCGCGGTGTGCGGCATGTACTCCTGCAGCCCGAAGTTGGGGATCGCCACGTCGAGGTGCAGGGCGGCGGACATGCAGATCGGCGACAGGTCGGTGGCCCCGTGCGAGCCGGACCGCACCTGGTAGAGCGCGGCCAGGTCGAAGACGCGCCGCAGGTGGGTGATGCCGCCGGCGTGCACGACCGTGGCGCGGACGTAGTCGATCAACCGCTCGGTGATCAGCTGGGCGCAGTCGAAGATCGTGTTGAAGACCTCCCCCACCGCGACGGGGGTGGTGGTGTGCTGCCGGATCACCCGGAAGCCGTCCGGCATCTCGGCCGGGGTGGGGTCCTCCATCCAGGTGAGCGCGTAGGGCTCCAGCGACCGGCCCAGCCGGGCCGCCTCGATCGGCGTCAACCGGTGGTGGACGTCGTGCAGCAGCCCCAGCTCCGGGCCGAACTCCGCCCGCACGGCGGCGAAGACCGCCGGGACGTGGGCGAGGTAGTGCGGTGTCGACCAGGTCGCCTCGTCGGCGATCCCGGCGGTCGCGGGCTCGTAGACGGGCTGGGTGGAGATGCCGTAGGTGCCGGGCATCCCGGGGACCGCGACCTGCACGCGGACGGCCTGGTAGCCCCGGGAGACGAACTCGGCCACCGATTCCAGGGCATCCGGGATGGTTTCGCCACTGGCATGGCCGTACACCCGGACGCCGGCGCGCGACCGGCCGCCGAGCAGTTGATAGACGGGGAGCCCGGCCACCTTGCCCTTGATGTCCCACAGGGCGGTGTCGACCGCCGCGACGGCGGTCATCGTGACCGGCCCCCGGCGCCAGTAGGCGCCGCGGTAGAGGTATTGCCAGGTGTCCTCGATGCGTGCCGGGTCCCGGCCGATCAGCGCCGGGATCACGTGCTCGCTCAGGTAGGCGGCGACCGCGAGCTCGCGGCCGTTGAGCGTGGCGTCCCCGACGCCGGTCACCCCGGAGTCACAGACGATCTTGAGGGTGACGAAGTTGCGGCCGGGACAGGTGACGATGACCCTGGCGTCGACGATCCGCACTCCACGTCCTCCTTCACCCGGCCGGCCAACCGCCAGTCTGAGATCCCCTTCAGATAGATGTCAATAAATCGGTTCGGACAGCACAACGGCCATGCCCCGGTCCCGCACCGGGGGCATGGCCGGAAAATCCTCGCGGATCAGGCGGCGTACTTCTCCACCAGCGCACCGAGCGACGGGAGCGACGCCTCCATGTGCTTCTGGGCGCTGCCGCGGACCGTGTTGTAGGCCTTGACCACGACCGGCTTCTCGGACGAGGACGCCATGCTGTCGGTGACCTTGAGCAGCGCCGGGCCGACCTCGTCGCTGCGCTTGGCCAGGTAATCGCCGAAGCTGCCGCCACCGGCCGCCTGGAAGTCCTGCCAGAACGGCGTGAGCTGGTAGAGCATGTCCGGAATCATCAGACCGACGGTCTTCTCGTAGTAGCCCGGCGCGAAGGAGGTGATCGCCTTGTAGGCGAGCTTCACGGCGGCCGCGGAGACACCGGACTTCTTGGCCAGCTCCTGCTCGACCAGGGACTGGGCGTCGGCCACGATGGCCGCCAGCGCGCCGTCCTGGTCGAGGATGTCGGTGAGGTTGGAATACATAGGGGTGAGAGCTCCTTCAAGTGCCGATTCGAGCATCGCCGGGTTTTCGCTCGAGTGGGGAGAGTAGTCCGTTTTCCCCAGGTGATCTTCAGCTGGGGTGCCGGTCATCCCTGGCCGTCCGTCCGGTTCTCGCCGCCCGTGTCGGCGGCCGGGGACGACCGGACATCCGTTCCCGGGGCACGCCCGCGGAGCACTTCCAGCGGAACGGCCGAGCTCAGCAGAACTACCGGGAGTAATGGCGCCAGCCGGCGCACGGTGGCGAGCAGCACCGCGCGGACGGCCGCCGGCACCGGCGTCGGGTCCGGCGTACCCGCCGAGGGTGCGGTCATCGGAAGCGCGCCACCGACAACGCCGCCGGCACCGCGGCGCCGGTGACGGCGGCCGCGGCCAGGCGGCCCAGGGCCGGGGCGATCTGGATGCCGTAACCACCCTGGCCGGCCAGCCAGAACAGGCCGGGCGCGGCGGGGTCGGGGCCGGCCACCGGATTGCGGTCGGGGGCGAACGTGCGCAACCCCGCCCACGCCGTGCTCACCGAGCGCAGGCCGAGCGTGGTGGCCTCGTTGACGCGGTCGAGGGCGAGGGCCACGTCCACGTCGTCGGGACGGGCGTCGCACGGCTCGCTCGGCGTCTCGTCGGCCGGGGAGACCAGCACGCCGGCGCCCTCGGGGCGGAAGTAGAACGTCTCCCCCACGTCCGCGATCAACGGCCAGCCGCGATCGACGGCGGTGGCCCGGGCCACCGCGGCGGTGCGGCGCATCGGTCGCAGGCCGATGGACGGTACGCCGAGGGCCGCCGCGACCACGTCACCCCAGGCGCCCGCCGCGTTGACCACGGCCGCCGCCCGGACCGGACCGGCCGCCGTGTCGAGGTGCCAGTGGCCGCCGGTGTGCCGGCCGGTCCGCACCGCCGCGCCGACCAGCACGGACGCCCCGCGCCGGCGGGCGCCACCGAGGTAGTGCTGGTGCAGGCCGAGCACGTCGATCTCGGACGCGTCGCCCTCCAGGAGGGCGCCGGCCACCCAGGCGGGGCGCAGCGCGGGACAGTGCGCGACCGCCGCCGACGGATCGAGCCGCACCAGGGCCGGCTGCGCGGTGGCCAGCGCGTCCAGCCGGCCAAGCTGGGCGGCGGAGGCGACCCAGAGCAGCGGGCGGGGGGTCAGCAGGTCGCCGGCCTCGGCGTAGAGCGGGCGGCTGGCCGCGGTCAGCGCGCGGATCTCGGGGCCGCCGTAACTCTGCAGGAACATCGCGGCCGACCGGCCGGTGGTGTGGTAGGCGGGCCGGCTCTCCTGCTCGAGGAGCACCACCTCGTGGTCGGCGGCCAGCTCGTGGGCGACCGACACGCCGGCCATGCCCGCGCCGATCACCGCTACGTCCGCTTCGATCGTCATGGTCACATTCTGCTGTCAGACGAAGGCTCGACCGGCCGCCGTGCCCATCCGGTCCAATCCTGGTCAGAGCTTTCAACCGCGTTCGGGGACGGCGGCGTCATGTCTGGGTGGTTCACCAACCTGCGGGTCCGCAGCAAGATCCTGACGGCGGTGCTGCTCGCCTCGGTCGTGGTCGCGATCGCCACCGTGCTCGCCGTGCAGCGGATGGGTGAGATGGACGAGCGGCTCGTCGAGATCCGCGAGACCAACGTCACCAACCTCAACCTGCTCGGCGACATGCGCGGCGCCCAGGCGCGGATGAGCCGGTGGGCGGCCACCGCCCGGCGGGACGCGGCGAGTGCCCCCGCCCGGGCCGCCGCCGGCGAGCTGGCCTCGGTCGCGGTGGCCGAGCTCGGCGACGCCCTGGTGCTCTACCGCACGCAGCCCAAGAGCGCGGCCGCCGAGCGCAAGTTCACCGAGTTCACCGGGGACTGGGAGCGGTTCATCGCGGCCGTGGAGGACGCCCGGGCCGGCCGCACCCCGGCCGCCGGCCTCGACGACGTGCTCGCCGGCATGGAGTCGGCCGTCGGCCTGCTCGCCGACGAGGAGGAGAGCAGCGCCGACCTGGCCGTCCGGCAGGCCCGTACCCGGTTCGACGAGGCGCGGCTCGAGGTGCTGGTGACCCTGGTCGTCGCGCTCGGGATCGGCGTCGCCCTGGCCCTGGCCGTGGCCCGCACGATCACCCGGCGGCTGCGCACCGTGGCCGAGGCGATGGAGGCGGTCGCGACCGGCGACCTGACCGGCCGGATCGAGGTGGGCGGCACCGACGAGATCGGGGCGATGGCACGGTCGGTCGGCCGGGCCACCACCTCGGTCCGCCCGACCGTCACCGCGCTGGCCGACGGTGCGACCACGCTCGCCCGCAGCTCGGCCGACCTGTCCCGGGTGACCGACGGGGTGGCGGCGAGCGCGGCCGCGGTGGCGGGCGACGCCCAGTCGGCGAACACGTCGGCCGACGAGGTGTCCCGCAGCCTCCGGACGATCACGCTGGGCGCCGACGAGATGGCCCTGTCGATCCAGGAGATCTCCCGCAGCACCAGCGCGGGCGCGCAGGTCACCGCGCAGGCGGTGGCCGTGGTCGCGGAGACCGCCGGCACGGTCGGCAAGCTCGGTGCCAGTTCGCAGGAGATCGGCGAGGTGGTCAAGGTGATCACCGCGATCGCCGAGCAGACGAACCTGCTGGCCCTGAACGCCACGATCGAGGCGGCCCGGGCGGGCGAGACCGGCAAGGGCTTCGCCGTGGTGGCGAGCGAGGTCAAGGACCTGGCCCAGGAGACGGCCAAGGCGACCGGCGACATCGCCGCGCGGGTGGCCGCCATCCAGGCCGACACGACGAGCGCGGTCGACGCGATCACCCGGATCAGCGACGTGATCGAGCAGATCGACCAGCTGCAGACCACCGTCGCCTCGGCGGTCGAGGAGCAGACCGCGACGACCGCGGAGATGAACCGGAACGTGGCCACGGCCGCGTCCGGGGCGGCCCGGATCGCGGGGGACGTGGCGCACGTGTCCGGCGCCGCCGAGGACAGCAACCGCAGCGTGCTCGCCGGCCAGCAGGCCGCGGCGGACCTGGCGGACCTGGCCGGCGAGCTGCAGCGGCTGGTCGGCCGGTTCAGCTATCGCTGAGCGGGGCGGCCGGTCGCTTGATCCGCCGGGAACCGTCCGGGAACAGGCCTGAGCGGGTCATCGCCAGCGTGTAGATGCCGTGCGCGGCCCCGTCGCCCAGCTCGGCCAGGGCCTTGGTGCTCACGTTGCCGATGGTGTCGCAGGCCTTGTGGTAGCAGGGGTCGTAGATGACCCCGGCGGTGCCGCCGTAGACCGCCGCCTCGGCCGCCGTCTTGACCCCGTCGGAGCCGCTGGACAGCCCGCCGGCCGGGATGCCGACCGCGATGAACGGGCCGTAGTCGGAGCGCCCGTTGAACTCCTTCTCCCCGCTGGCCAGCCCCTGGGCGGTGAAGTAGTCGTGGAACAGGGCCTCGATCTCGCCGGAGCCGGGCGGGCCGGCCGTCGGGAACGCGGAGCCGTCACCGTCGTACGCGAACCGGACGTAGTTGGGTGAGCCGACCATGTCGAAGTTGAGGTTCGCGAAGATCTTGGCCAGCTCGGCGTCGGGCAGCGTGTCCACGTAGTGCTCGGAGCCGAGCAGGCCGCCCTCCTCGGCGCCCCAGAAGGCGAAGCGGACCTTCTGCCGCGGCTTGACCTTGAGCGCCGACATCTGCCGGGCCACCTCGAGGACGGTGGCGAGGCCGCTGCCGTTGTCGTTGATGCCGGGACCGTCGACGACCGAGTCGAGGTGGGCGCCGACCACCAGCACCTTGTCCGGGTCGCCACCGGGGGTCTCGGCGAGCACGTTGCCGGTCCTCGCGTCGAGGTCGGTCTCGGTCGAGGTGCTGACCTTCACCGTCACCGGGCCGGCCGTGGTCGCGGCGACCAGGGCGGCGCCGTCGTCGTAGCTGAGCCCGACGACCGGGACCGCGAAGACCTCCCCGAGGTCGCCGGTGACCAGCGCGGTCCGCCCGGTCTGCCCCTCGTTGAAGATGATCACGGCGTCGTAGCCGGCCGCGATCGCGTTGTTGGCCTTGACCGCGAACGTGCAGGTGCCGCGCTGGACGAGGGCGACCGCGGGGGCGTCACCGGCGGGCGGGAAGTCGGTCGCCTCGCAGCCGGAGGTGACTCCGGGGGTGGCCGGCGGCGGCACCTGGACGTCGGTGGTGGGCACGAGGGTGCCGGTCACGGTGCCGCTGCCGGAGTAGGTGAACGTGTCGGTGGGGTAGCTCCTGGACCCCGCGGTGAGGGTCGCCGGGGCCCGGTCGCGGAAGAACGGGAAGGTGAACTCCTGCTCGCTGACCTGGTAGCCGGCCGCGCGCAGGGTGTCCTTCAGGTAGGTGGCGGTGGCGGTGAAGCCGGTCGTCCCGGAGGCGCGGGTGCCGCCGTTCTGGTTGGCGATGCGCTGGAGCACGCGCTCGTGGCCGAGGATGCCGTCGACGGTCACGGCGTCCCGGAGCTTCTTGCTGTTGACCTGGTCGATGGCCTCGGCGGGGGTGCCCGCCAGGCCGATGAGCAACAGCGCCGCCGCGGGTATCGCGGCCTTGCGAACGAAACGCACGAGTCCTCCTGGTATCGACGACTGATCGGCGAGGCAACGGCCCACCGCTGTGGCGGCGGGCCGTCCCGGCAGCCTATCGACACCTATCGAACTAGGCGACGCCGCGGCTGATCCCGATGAGTTTCGCCGCTGCCGCCGGTCGGTATCGGAAAACAACGACCCGAGGGAGCCCCGTGTACGCCGAGATCAACGGCTTGAGCATGTATTACGAGACGCACGGAACGGGCCGGCCGCTGATCCTGCTGCACGGCGGCCTGGGCTCGGGCGAGATGTTCGGGCCCGCCCTCGCCGGGTTCACCGAGCACCACCAGGTGATCCTGCCCGACCTGCAGGGCCACGGACGGACCGCCGACATCGACCGGCCCCTCGACGTACGCCTGCTGGCCGACGACATCGCCGCCCTGATCGACCACCTCGGCCTGGACCACCCGGACGTGGTCGGTTACTCGCTCGGCGGCGGCGTGGCCCTGCAGGTGGCGATCCGGCACCCGGCGAGGATGGGCCGCCTGGTCTGCGCCTCGGCCGGCATCCGCCGCGACGCCGTGTACCCCGAGATCCTCGCCCAGCAGGGCCAGGTCTCCGCGGCCGCCGCCGAGTTCATGAAGCAGACCCCGATGTACGAGCTGTACGCCCGGGTCGCTCCGCGCCCGGCGGACTTCCCGCGCCTGCTCGACAAGATCGGCGCGGCGATGGCCGAGGACTTCGACCTCACCGACGAGGTGCGCGATCTGCGGGTGCCGGCCCAACTGGTCGCGGCCGACGCCGACATGTGCCCGCCGGCGCACTTCGTCGAGGTGTTCGAACTGCTCGGCGGCGGCCTGCAGGACGGCGGCTGGGGCGGCGAGGGCCGGCCCAAGGGCGGCCACGCGCTCGCCATCCTGCCCGGCCTGACCCACTACGACCTGTTCATGTCCCCGCTGTTCGCCGCCGTCGCCACCGATTTCCTGCGCCGCCCGGCCTGATTTCCTCAGGGGCCCCCGCCGGGCGCCGATGTGCCGTCCTGACGCGGGGACGGGAGCAGCTGATATGACGAGGTGGCCGGTGCACGCCGGGGTACTCGTCGCGACGGTGACGGCCTCGGCGGCCTACACGGTCGCGTCTCCGGCCCTGCGCGTCGTGATCTTCGCGATGGTGACCCTGGTTCCGGTGGCGACGTTCGCCGGCGCCCTGGCCTCCGGTCATCTCCGCGAACGCCGGCCGTGGACGGTCGCGGCCGCCGGCCTGTTGCTGCTCG
Organism: Paractinoplanes ferrugineus; assembly: GCF_016862195.1. Lineage (GTDB taxonomy): Bacteria > Actinomycetota > Actinomycetes > Mycobacteriales > Micromonosporaceae > Actinoplanes > Actinoplanes ferrugineus. The sequence continues at coordinate 381,733 of NZ_BOMM01000016.1, forward strand.
CGGGTTGCATGGCGTTCTGGTCGGACTGGGTGCCCGGCCACCACTTCGGCCGGGCCGAGGGCCGCCCCGCCGACTTCGGCATCGCCACCGCCCATCTGCTCTTCCTCGCCGGGGCGGCCCTGCTGCTGCGCCGGCGCGGCGTCGGTGACGTGGCCGGCCTGCTCGACGCGGCCCTGTTCGGGGTGTGCGTGGCCGGCCCGACCTGGGCGTGGCTGATCGCACCCCGGCTGACCGGCTCGGCCACGACGACCGGCGAGATGCTGGCGCTGTCCGACATCGCCGTGCTCGCCGCCGTGCTGGCCTGCCTGTACCGGATCAGCCGGCGGGCGGCCGAGGGCCGCGGCCCGATCCGCTACCTGATGATCTGCTGCGCCGCCACGCTCGGCTCGCACATCTCCGGCACGCTCACGGCGCGGACCGGCAGCGCGGTGCCGACCGCGATCCTGCTGATGATGGCCTACCTGACCATCGCGGCCGCCCCGCTGCTGGCCGACGCGCCCCGGCTCACCGACCCCGACCGGCAGACGGCCGACGCGAGCAGCCGGCCGCCGCTGCTCTGGATCGGCGCCGCGCTCTGCGCCAACCCGCTGATCGCGATGATCCAGGGCGTGCGGCACGACGCCGTGGCCGGCGTGGTGCTGCCGGTCTGCTCGATGCTGGCGGTGCCGCTGGTGCTGCTGCGGCTGCGGCAGATGTCGCTGCTGCGCAGCCGGGCCGAGCGGACCCTGGCCCACCACGCCCTGCACGACGAGCTGACCGGCCTGGCCAACCGCCGGCACATCACCGCCGAGATCGACCGGGCGCTGACCGACCTGGAGCGGGGCGGGCTCGACGAGGTGACGGTGATCCTGCTCGACCTCGACGGGTTCAAGCCGATCAACGACCGCTACGGCCATCAGGCCGGCGACCTGGTGCTGCGCACGGTCGCGGAGCGGCTGACCGGCGCGGCCGGGCCGGCCGACCTGGTCGGGCGGATCGGTGGCGACGAGTTCGTGGTGCTGTGCCGGGGCCACGCCGCGGCCGGCCTGACCGCCCTGGTCGGGCACCCCATCGAGCTGGGGGTCGCGAGTGTCCGGGTCGGCGTGTCGGCCGGGGCCGCGAGCGCCGTCCGCGGCGGGCACTTCGACCGCGACACCCTGATCGGCCTGGCCGACGCGGCGATGTACGCCGAGAAGGCCGCGCACCGCCGCCGTCGGGAATCGGTTAGCCTGACCTAACTTTCGAGGTCAGGGGTGGAGATGGCGCAGCCGGAGTCGCTTGCGGAGTTGCTCGGTGGGCGGCGGGCGGCGATCGACGCGACCCTGCCGGCCGTCGGCTTCGTGACCGGCTGGCTGATCTCCGGGCACTCCGTCTGGGCCGGCGCCGGGGCCGCGATCGTGGTCGGGCTGGCGGTCTGCGGGTGGCGGCTGCGCCGGGGCGACCGGCCGCGGGCGGTGCTGATCGGGCTGCTCGGCGTGTGCGTGGCCGCCGTGATCGCGCTGCGCACCGGCAACGCCGCCGACTTCTTCCTGGTCCAGGTGTTCTCGAACGCGGCGAGCGCGCTGCTGTTCGCGATCAGCGTCGTGCTGCGCCGGCCGCTGCTGGGCGTCATCGTCGGGGCCGTCCTCGGGCAGCGGACGCGGTGGCGGCGCGACCCGGCGCTGCTGCGGTCGTACTCGCTGGCCAGCTGGGTCTGGGTGCTGCAGTACGCCCTCCGGGTGGCCGTCTTCCTGCCGCTCTACCTGGCCGACCAGGTCGTCGCGCTGGGCGTGGCCCGGGTCGTGCTGAGCTGGCCCCTGGTCGCGGGGTGCCTGGCGGTGAGCTGGTGGGTGATCCGCCGGACCCTGCCGGCCGGCCACCCGGGCCTGCGGCATCCGGTGACCGGTGAGGTCAGTCCGGCAGCCTGATCCGGACGGTGGTGCCGACGTTCTCGGTGGAGTCCACCTCGATCGAGCCGCCGTGGCTGTCCACGATCTTCTGGCAGATGGCGAGGCCCAGACCGGTGCCGGGGATGGCCTGCCGGATCGCGTTGGTGGCCCGGAAGAAGCGGTCGAACAGCGCGGTCTGCTCGGCCGCCGGGATGCCCATCCCGGTGTCGGAGACGGTCAGCAGGGTGTGCCCGTCGCGGTGCTCGGCCCGGATCGTCACGGTGCCCTCGGGCGGGGTGAACTTGATCGCGTTGCCGACCAGGTTGGCCAGCACCCGGTCGAGCTGCGCGCCGTCGCCGCGGATCGGCAGCGGCCCGCGCACGTCGCAGTGCAGGCCGACCGACGCCTTGTCGGCCGTCGGCGCGACGGCCGAGACGGCCCGTTCGATCACCTCGGCGAGGTCGAGGTCGCCGGGCTCGCTGGCGAAGCCGCCGGACTCGATCCGGGACAGCGTGAGGATGTCCTCGATCAGCTCGCGCAGCCGGCGGGCGTTGCGGGCGATCACCTCGAGCATCCGGCGCTGGGCGTCGGTCAGCTCGCCCGGCTCGCTGTCGCGCAGCAGTTCGACGTAGCCGGAGATGCTGGTCAGCGGGGTCCGCAACTCGTGCGACACGGTCGCCATGAAGTCGTTCTTGGCGGCGTCCAGCGCGGCCAGCCGGGCCAGCAGCTGTTCCTCGTTGCGCCGCAGATGGTCGGTCTCCGCGTCCAGGCGGCTCACCAGGTGGGCCACGGCGAGAGCACCGAGCGCCCCGCCCGCGGCCAGCCCGATCAGCAGGGCGGCGGCGGGCGACCGGCCACCGGTTCGCGCGGGTCGCATCGGCCGGAGGCTTTCCGGACCGCGCTCAGGCCCGGGCCCGGCTCAGCAGCGCCTGGATCCGGGAGACCAGTTCGCGCGGGCTGAACGGTTTGGTCACGTAGTCGTCCGCCCCGGCGCTGAACCCACCCTCGACGTCCTGCTCCTGAACCCGCGCGGTCAGCATGATGATCAGAATTCCGGCGGTGGCCGGGTCGGCGCGCAGCATCTTGCAGACATCGATGCCGGAGAGTCCGGGCATCGAGACGTCCAGCACGGCGAGCGTGGGCTGGCGGCTGCGGGCCTGTTCGAGAGCCGCCTGACCGTCCTCGACGGCGATGACGTCGAATCCGGCCTGTTCCAGCTTGAACGCCACCAGATCACGGATGTCGGCGTCGTCGTCGGCGACCAGAACCACCGTCACGGCTTACTCCTCGGTTGCCCGTACTTTTGTCCTGACCTTATCCCGTTATTTAATTGCTTGGAAGACATATCGGGCAGAGCTGCTGCAACCAAGCCGCAACCCGACCGCATCGAAGCTGCATCCCCGACCCGGTGTCCTGGTGACCACGACCATCCACCGCCGACCAGCCCGGCAGGAGGAGCCCCGATGAACGCAGTGCTCGACGCGGTACGAACCGACGCCCTGTTCCTGTCCCACGTGCAACGCTCCCAGCGGCCGTCCCCCGAGATCATCCGGGCCGCCGTCTCCGACACCGTCGTCCGGATCGGCGAGGCCCGCTGCGCCGAGCTGGTCGCCCAGGAGTTCGGCGAGCACCCCGACTGCGCTCCCGACCGGATGCGCTGGGCGCGCCACGCGGTGAGCCTGGCGTTCCGGTGAACCGGCCCCTATGCTCGGCGCCATGAACGCGCGCTTGAGCATGTGGTGGCCCGCCCGACCGGCGGCCACACCCACCCGCGCGTAACCAACCACGCGGCCGCCTCCCGAGGCGGCCGCTCTTCGCATGGTCTTCCTCGGAGCGGCTCACCGCAGGAGGACACGTCATGCAACCTTTCGCCCTGCTCCACCGCGACGGCGCCGACCACGTCGAGGTGCTCACCGGCGACGTGCGCACCGTCGCGACACTCGCCGACATCCCGATCCGCGAGTCGCTGCCCACGCTCGCGCTGATCCCCTACCGCCAGATCGCCGAACGCGGTTTCGCCTGCGTCGACGACGGCGCCCCGCTCGAATGCCTGCTCGTCACCTCGATCCGCACCGAGCCCCGGGACCGTTTCCCGGCCGGGCACCTGACGGTCGGCGGCGGCGCCTTCGATCTGTCCGACGAGGAGTACGGGGAGATCGTCGAAACCGTGCTGCGCGACGAGATCGGCCACGGCGAGGGCGCCAACTTCGTCATCCACCGGGTCTTCGAAGCCACCGTCGAGGGCGACCCGGTCGCGGCGGCACGCGCCGCCTTCGGCCGGCTGCTGGCCCACGAACAGGGCGCCTACTGGACGTTCCTGGTGCACACCGGCAGCCGGACGATCGTCGGCGCGACCCCCGAACGGCACGTCAGCGTCGCCGACGGGATCACCATGATGAACCCGATCAGCGGGACCTTCCGGCACGGCTCCGGCGAACTGCTCGACTTCCTGCGCGACCCCAAGGAGATCGAGGAGCTCTACATGGTGCTCGACGAGGAGCTCAAGATGATGGCCGCGGTCGCCGAGCACGGCGGGCAGGTGGCCGGCCCGTACCTCAAGCAGATGTCGCATCTCACCCACACCGAGTATCTCCTGGCCGGGCGGGGCTCCCTCGACGTGCGGGAGGTGCTGCGCCGGACGATGTTCGCGCCGACCGTCACCGGCAGCCCGATCGAGAACGCCTGCCGGGTGATCGCCCGGCACGAACGGCGCGGCCGCGGCTACTACGCCGGCGTCCTCGCGCTGCTCGGCCACGACGACGAGGGGCGGCAGACGCTCGACGCGCCCATCCTGATCCGGTCGGCCGAGATCGCCGCCGACGGCACCCTGCGGGTCCCGGTCGGCGCGACCCTGGTGCGGCACTCGACGGCGGCCGGCGAGGTGGCCGAGACCCACACCAAGGCGGCGGGGATCCTGGCCGCGCTGGGTGCGTCCGCTTCCGCCGCTCCTCGCGTACGCCCCCAGGCCGAGACCCCGCAGGTACGCGCCGCACTGGCCGCCCGCAACAACGACCTCGCGCGGTTCTGGCTCGACTCCCGCGCCCCCGGCGCCCTGACCGTCCCGGCCCTGACCGGCCGGAGCGCACTGATCGTCGACGGCGAGGACACGTTCACCGCGATGCTCGCCCACCAGCTCAAAGCCCTCGGCCTGGCGGTGACGGTGCTGCCGTGGCAGGCCGCCGTGGCCGGCATCTCCCCCGCCGGTTCCGGCCCCGCTGCCGACCTGGTCGTGGTCGGACCCGGTCCCGGCGACCCGGCCGAGCTCAGCGACCCCAAGATGACCGCGATGCGCGACCTGACCGCCGGCCTGCTCGCCGCCGGCACGCCCACCCTGGGCGTCTGCCTGGGCCACGAGATCCTGGCCGTACTCCTCGGTCTGGCCCTGCACCGCCGCGACGCCCCCTACCAGGGCTTGGCCCGCGACGTGGACCTCTTCGGCACACCCCGCCGCGTCGGCTTCTACTCGAGCTTCGCCGCCGTCGCCCCCGCCGACCTGCTCGTCTCCCCGCACGGCCCGGTCGAGATCGCCCGCGACCCGCACGACGACACGGTGCACGCCCTGCGCGGCAACGGCTTCGCCGGCGTGCAGTTCCACCCCGAATCGGTGCTCAGCCGGGACGGCGTGGCGATCCTCGCGGAACTTCTTCCGCCATTGATGTCCGGCGTGGTTAGTCCGGCCACGAACGGGTAGCAATCTGTCAGCCGGTGGTTCAAGGGGATCGAGAGCCTCCGCTTGGACCACCGGCCCCCGTCCCGAGGCGGCTTCCCGGCGCGGATAACCGGGTGCGACGCTCCCCCGGCGGCGTTCATCATCGGTGCGTGCACACCCCGCTCCGACAGGTACGCGCCTCCTACACCGACCACACCATCACGGTCTACCAGGCGTATTCTCCGGCGATCGCCCGCCCCGCGCTGGCCGCCGGCCGTTTCGTGGCACCGTTCCGCCGCGAACGCATGACCTGGATCAAGCCGTCGTTCCGCTGGATGATGTACCGCTGCGGCTGGGCCACCAAGCCCGGCCAGGAACACGTGCTGGCCGTCGAGATCCGCCGCGACGGCTTCGAGTGGGCCCTGGCGAACGCCGCCCTGAGCCACTTCGACCGCGACCGCTACCCCGACCGCGACACCTGGTCGCGGGCGGTACGAACGAGCCCGGTGCGGGTGCAGTGGGACCCCGAACGCTCCCTGCGACTGGCCCCCTTGCCGCACCGCTCGGTACAGGTCGGCCTGTCCGCCGACGCCGTCGCCCGCTACGTCGACGAGTGGACGGTCCGCCTCACCGACGTCACCGGCCTGGCCCGCACCATTCACACCCACGTCGCCGCCGGCAACCTCGCCGCCGCCACCGACCTGCTCCCCGCGGAACGCCCCTACCCCCTTCCGCCCGCCCTCGCCGATCGGCTCGGCGCCACCGCTTGACCAGACCTTCTCGCCCGACGTCGGCCCGCCCTCCGGTCCACTGCCCCGATCCCCGCCCCCTCCACCGTCCACCGTCCACAAGTGAGGTCGCGGGTCACGGGCGAGGTCGCCGACCCCGGGTGGGACCGCCGGTTCCGGTCATTTCGCCGGCCCGGGGTGCTTGATCGTTGTCCAGGCCGCGATCGGCTCGTCCGATCGCCGCCACGCGGCGATCTCAGTTTCTCGTCCCCCGCCCTCGCCGACCTGCCGTGGATCTGCGGCTCCCACCCGCCGGAGACCCCCTACGGCCGCCGCCGGGTCCACTTTGCTGTCTGTCACGCGCCCACCGTCAGCACCTTCTCCTGAGATATCCGCCATAGGCTATTTGTCCGCGGCGGCACGACCTCCGGGAAGGGGCGCCCTGGGCCGGCTTCAGGGAGGGTGCGCCCTGGGCCGACTTCGAGCAGGGGTCGCCCCCGGACCGACCTCGGGGAGGGTGCACCCCGGGCCGACCTCGGACGGGGCGCCCGGGGGTGGGACCGGCAGGGGGAGACGAAGGGCCAGACCGGAAGGGGGCACCCGCCCGCAAGGGGGAGGACGGGCGGGTGCCGGGTGGGGGTCAGTCGGCGTGGGCTCCGGGCTTGTCCTCGGTCAGGGTGATGTTGCGGCCGTCGGAGGGGTCGAACAGGTGGAGTTTGTCGAGGTTCATCCAGACCTTGGCGTCGGCGCCGCCGCGTACGCGTGACTCCGCGGACAGGCGGGTCACCAGGCTGTCCTGCGGGGGCAGGTCGGCGCCGCCGGCGTCGGCGGCCAGGTCTTCCAGGTCGGCCGCCGAGGCGCGCTGCCCCTCGACGGTGAAATAGACGTACTTGTCGGAGCCCATCGACTCGACCAGGTCGACGGGGGCGGTGAACTCGAAGCCCTTGGGGCGTTGCGAGTCCTCGACCAGGGCGGCGTCCTCGAAGTGTTCCGGGCGGACGCCGACGATCAGCTGGCGGGCGCCGCCGGCCGGCCCGGTGCGGGCCAGCGACGCGCGGAGGCGGTCGGTCAGCGGCAGGTCGCCCAGCGGGGTCCGCAGCAGGCTCTCCTCGGCCTCGGCGGGCAGGAAGTTCATCGCCGGGGAACCGATGAAGCCGGCCACGAACAGGTTGCGGGGCTGGTCGTAGAGGGTCTGCGGATCGCCCACCTGCTGGATGTAGCCGCCGCGCATGACGACCACCCGGTCGCCGAGGGTCATCGCCTCGGTCTGGTCATGGGTGACGTAGACGGTCGTGGTGCCCAGCTGTTTCTGCAGGCGCGACACCTGCGTACGCATCTGGACCCGCAGTTTGGCGTCGAGGTTGGACAGCGGCTCGTCCATCAGGAACGCCTTGGGGCTGCGGACGATCGCCCGGCCCATCGCCACCCGCTGACGCTGGCCGCCGGAGAGGTTGGCCGGCCGGCGGTCGAGATAGTCGGTGAGTTCGAGCACGCGGGCGGCCTCGCCGACCTTCTCGTCGACGACCTTGCGATCCATCTTGGCCAGGCGCAGCGGGAAGGCCATGTTCTCGCGCACCGTCATGTTCGGGTAGAGGGCGTAGGACTGGAACACCATCGCGATGTCGCGGTCCTTGGGCGCCCGGTCGTTGACCCGTTCGCCGCCGATGCGCAACTCCCCGGAACTGATGTCCTCGAGGCCCGCGATCATGTTGAGGGTGGTGGATTTCCCGCAGCCCGACGGCCCGACCAGGATGATGAACTCGCCGTCGGCGATCTCCAGGTCGACGTCGTGCACGGCGACGGTGCCGTCCGGGTACTTCTTGCTGACCTTGTCGAGAACGATGTCCGCCATTGCAAACCGCCTAACCTTTCACGGCGCCGGAGGTGAGGCCCGCGACGATGCGCCTCTGGAAGAACAGCACGAACAGGATGATCGGGATGGTGATCACCACGGCGGCCGCGGAGATCGCACCGGTGGGGTCCTCGAACTGCGACGCACCGGTGAAGAAGGACAACGCGACCGGGACCGTGCGGGACCGTTCGGTCGAGGTCAGCGAGATGGCGAACAGGAAGTCGTTCCAGCAGAAGATGAAGACGAGGATGGCGGTGGTGAAGACGCCGGGCGCGGCGAGCGGCGCGATCACCTTGCGGAACGCCTCCCCCTGGGTGGCGCCGTCCATCTTGGCGGCCTTCTCCAGATCCCAGGGGATCTGCTTGAAGAACGCCGACAGCGTGTAGATCGCCAGGGGCAGGGCGAAGGTGATGTACGGGAGGATGAGGCCGGGCCAGGTGTCGAACAGTCCGGTGTTGCGCTCGATGTCGAACAGCGGCGACACCAGCGACACCTGCGGGAACATCGCGATCAGCAGGGACACCCCGACGAGCGCCTTCTTGCCGGGGAAGTCGAGGCGGCTGATCGCGTACGCGGCCATCGTCCCGAGGACCACCGCGATCAGCGTCGAGATCAGGGCGATGCCTATCGAGTTGACCAGCGCCCGGACGAACTGGTCGGTCTGGAAGATCGTCCGGTAGTTCTCCCAGGTCCACTCGCGTGGGATGAAGTTGCCGTCGGTGAGCGTCGCGGTCGTCTTGAACGACAGCGAGACGATCCACAGGACCGGGATCAGCGCGAACACGACGACCACGGCGTCGAGCACGCCCCAGCGGAATTTCGCGCCCATTACCGCCTCGTTCCGTCGTCGCTGCCGGGAGCCGCCGTGCCGAACAGCTTCACGAAGATGAACGCGATGATCGCGACGGTGAGGAAGATGAGCACCGACATCGTCGAGCCGATGCCGAGGTTCAGCCCCTTCATCAGGTTGTTGTAGGCGATCATCGACACCGACGACGTCTCGTTGGCGCCGGCGGTGAGCACGTAGATGTTGTCGAAGACGCGGAACGCGTCGAGCGTGCGGAACAGCAGGGCGACCAGGACGGCCGGTTTCATCACCGGCAGCATCACCTTGGTGAACCGCTGCCACCAGCTCGCGCCGTCCATCGAGGCGGCCTTGAGCAGGTCGTCCGGCACCAGGGCGAGGCCGGCCATCAGGAGCAGCGCCATGAACGGGGTGGTCTTCCAGATCTCGGCGAGCACGATGATGGCCAGGGCGCCGGCGCGTTCGGTGAGCGGGGCGCCGTCGGGGGTCACGAGGTTGGCCAGGTAACCGGTTCCCGGGGTCCACGCGTACCGCCACGAGAACGCGGCGACGACCGTGACGATCCCGTACGGAATGAGTGCGGAAGTGCGCACCAGACCGCGACCGACGACGGTCTTGTGCATGATCAGGGCGAGGCCCATGCCGAGCACCAGCTCGGCCGTGACCGAGATGACGGTGATCAGGGCGGTGACCCCGAACGCGCTCCACCAGTAGCCGTTCGACAGCACGGTGGCGTAGTTGGCCAGGCCGACGAACTCCTTCTGGTCGGGGAACTTGAGGTCGTAGCGCTGCAGGGACAGCCAGACCGAGTAGATGATCGGGTAGGCGGTCACCGCGACCATCACGATCGCCGCCGGGGCGCACAGCAGCCAGCCGAGCCGGCGTTCCTGCCGCTTGCCCTCGCTGAGCACGGCCTTGGTCCTCGGCGAACGCCGCGCGGGGATCCGCACCTTCTCCTGCACGCTCACGGCAGCACCCCCTTCGAGTCGATGGCCGCCTGGATCGACGAGCGGAGCGAGTCCGCCGTGCGCTGCGGCTGGACCGACGACAGCGGGGAGAGCTCGGCGGCGACCACCGTGGAGAGGTTCTGGTAGGCGGGTGTGCGCGGCCGGGGCGCCGACGTCTTCAGTTCCTCGAGCAGCGTCTCGCGCATCGGGTAGGCCTTCGCCATCTCCGGTTCGGCGTAGACCGCCTCGATCGACGGGGCCTGCCCGGAGTTGATCGCGAGATACTTCTGGCTCGCCGGCCCGCGCAGGCAGCGGATCGCGTCGAAGGCAAGATCAGGATGCTTGCTGTACGCGCTGACCGCCTGCTCCGATCCGCCGATGGTGGTCCGGCTCGGCGTGTTCGCGTCGATCGCCGGGTAGGTGGCCCAGCCGACCTTGGCCGCCATGTCGGGCGCGTCCTCCTGCATCGAGGCCCACACGTACGGCCAGTTCAGCTGGAACGCGCCGCCGCCGTCCTGGAACGCGCGCCGCACGTCGTCCTCGATCGCGTTGGAGAACGACGGGCTGGTCACACCGGCGGTCGCGAAGTTCCTCAGGACCTCCAGGGCCTGGACCGTGCCCGCGTCCATCACGGCCTTCTTGCCGGCGTCGTCGACGACGTGCCCGCCGGCACTGGCGACGAGGCTGTTGAAGAGGACGACGAGACCCTCGTACTGGGCGCCCATCGTCATGATCTGGTAGGGCTTGCCCTGCGACTTGAGTTCCTGGGACATCCGGATCATCTCGTCCCACGTCCGGGGCGGCGTGGGGACGAGATCCTTGCGGTACCAGAGCAGCTGCACGTTCGTGTTGTTGGGCGCGGCGTAGAGCTTGCCCTCGTACTGGGCGGAGGCGAGCGCCGGTTGCAGCGTCCCGTTCTCGACCTCGGCCTTGATGTCGCCGGTGAACTCCCGGATCCAGTCGGCGCTGGCGAACTCCTGGGTCCAGGTGACGTCCATGCCGAGGATGTCCATGCTGTCGTCCTCGGCGGCGAGCCGGCGGACCATCTGGACCCGCTGGTCGTCGGCGGTACGCGGCAGCACCTGGTAGACGATCTTGTACTTGCCCGCGGCCTCGGCGTTGCAGCGGTCGACCACCGTCTGCATGTTCTGGACCGGGGAGTTGTAGAAGTTCAGGACGGGCGTACCGCCCTCGTCGGATCCGCAGGCCGCAAGGGGTGCGGCCAGGGCGAGCGCGGCGACGGCCGCGGCCACCCTGCGTGTTCGTGTCGCCATTGACCCTCCACTCGACCGGAAGTGATCTTCATCACTTCGACAGCCAGTGCACTCCTGCCCCGCGCGGCGCCGGAACAAACCAGAAACGCGCCGCCGCGATCCGGCCGGCTGACGCGTTTGGCCGCGGGGCGGGGTTGGGTATCTGCGTCGGGCGTCTCAATGGGAGGGGAAAACATGTCGGAACCCCAGGTCACGCTGGACCCGGAGCACCTCAACGGGGTCGAGGAGAAGCTGCGCGGACCACTCGAGGAACAGCTCACGTCGGCCCTGCGGGCGGCCAACGACAAGACCCGGCACACGTACTCCGGGGAAAGTGTCGACCAGGTGGCGGAGACCCTGCTGGAGCGGACCAAGTCGGGCCTGCACCACGACATCGCGGACGGCTTCAACCCGGACGCCGGTCAGCTCCGGCACGTGGCGGAGCAGATCGTCGCCGACGCCGACTCCGACACCCGCGACCTTCCCCGCCCGTCCTGAGTCAGATCGCGCCGGCCTCGGCCAGGTAGACCGCCGACTTCTCCGGTTCCATGAGCCAGTCGAAGAAGTCGTTCGGGTCGCTGAAGCCGTTCGCGAAGCGGCGGGCGACCACGTCGTTGCCCGCCGCCGCACCGAGGGCCTGCTGCACGTGCGGGGGCAGCGGTGCCAGGAACGCGTTGGTCCACGCCGTGACGGCCTGGCCGTGCGAGGTCCAGAACGACTCGAACACCCCGGTCATCCACTGTTCGTCGAACGGCTGGTCGCCGCGCTGCAGGATGGCCCGCAGGTAGTGGTAGGCGGCCTTGGCGGCGGTGTTGCTGCCCTGCCCGGTGAGCGGGTCGTTGGCGACCACGACATCGGCCAGGCCGAACGCGAGACCCCCGCCGGGCAGCTGGGCGACCGGCCGGCGGACCGTGGGGGTGTAGCGGCCGTGCAGGGTCGCGCGGGCGTCGGTCAGCTCGACCGCGCCGGCCCGGTCGTGCACCCACGGCAGGTACTGCCGGATCAGGTCGAGCGTGATGCGCAGGTGCTGCGCGGGGTCCATCCGGTGATGGACGCCCGCCCAGGCGTCGAGCGGCCCGCCCGGCACGGCCTCCCAGAACAGGATGTCGCAGGGCCCGGTGCCGGTCAGGGCGGGAATGACGAACAGTTCCCCCAGCCCGGGAAGGGCGTGGAAACCGACGTGCGGTTCCGGCCATTTCGGGTCCGGCGCGAGACCGTTGACGTACGCCACCGCCAGGCCCCGCTGCGGGACGGTGTTCGGGGACCGTTGCGGATCGCGGTCGAACGCGGCCACCAGGTCGCCCTTGCCGGCCGCGACGATCGTCAGGTCGTACCGGCCCAGCGCGGTCAGCTCGTCCAGGTCCTGCGTCGACACCGTCTGGTAGAGCACCTCGAGGCCGGCGTTCTCGGCGTCCTCCAGCCAGCGGGCCATCTTCAGGCGCTGGTCGGTGGACTGACCCGGCCGGTCGAGCCGGGCCAGCACCTCCAGGGCCAGTTCGCCGGGCGGCGCCGACAACGCCACGTGCAGACCCTGGATCCGCGGCGCCCGATCCTCCCAGTGGTTGAGCTGGTAGGCCCGCTCGGTGTTGAGGGCGAGGTCGAACATGGCCTGGGTGCTGGTCGGCCAGCCGGACCGGATCTCCTCCGGGGTGCGCGCCGACATGATCGTCACGTCGTAGCCCTCGGCGTGCAGGCTGAGCCCGAGCTGGAGGCCGGCCTGACCGGCGCCGACGATGAGGATCCTACGCAAATTGGACCTCCTGATAGCTGCTGTCCGGCCCGGGGGCGGCCTTCGCGTACGCGTGGTCGACCACGGCCAGCAGGGCCTGGGCGACGTTGCGGCGGTGCCGGACATCGGTGGCGATCAACGGGATGTGCGCCGGCAACGACAGCGCCGCCCGCACGTCGGCCAGTCTGTGCAGGGTGACCCCGTCGAACAGGTTCACGCAGACCAGCCAGGGCACCTGGGCGTCGTTCTCGAAATAGTTGACGGCCGGGAACGACGACTCGAGATTGCGCGTGTCGACCAGCACGAGCGCGCCGACCGCGCCCCGCACCAGGTCGTCCCACATCGGCCAGAACCGGGGCTGGCCCGGCGTGCCGAAAAGGTAGAGCACAAGGGAATCGTCGACGGTCACCCGGCCGAAGTCCATGGCCACGGTCGTGGTCGTCTTCTCGGTTCCGGGGTCGAGCTTGTCGATCTGGGTGGCGGCCGCGGTCATCCACGACTCCGTCCGGATCGGCGGGATCTCCGAGATGGCTCCGACCGCCGTGGTCTTGCCGACGCCGAACCCGCCCGCGATGACGATCTTGGCCGAGGTCATCGACCGCTGGTTTGCCACGTCAGGTGAGCTTGCGGAGGCCGGCACGAAGTCTCTCCAGAAGTGCGACGTCGTTGGACGGGCGGACATCGGTGGGTCGGTCGTCGTGCAGGATCAGCTCGTTGGTCTTGAGCAGGTCGCTGACCAGCACCCGGGTCACGCCGAGCGAGAGACCGCAGTGCGCGGACAACTCGGCGACCGAACACATGGTCCGCGCGGCCTCGTAGAGCCGGCGCGTGGCCGGGGCCAGCGTCGCCGCCAGCATCGGGTCGAACCGCCCGCCCGTCGAGACGAGCGTGTGGATCAGCAGCGGGCGCCGGCCGGTGCCGACGCGACCGGAGGCGGCCCGCATGTACGGCCGGACCTTCCAGTGCCGGGCGTACCCGGGATGTGTGGCCATCGGTCCGCCCGTCAGTACGCCGGTGTGGGCAGGGTCTGCCGGTGCAGGCCGTGCCGGATCTCCGGGGTCAGCGCGTGCCCGACGGCGGCGCTGAACGCCGACATCGCGTAGCCCAGCGCGGAGATCTGCGTCTGCGGCGTGCCCGCCACGATCAGCGCCGCCGCGAACTCGCCGGCCGCGTCGTCGATGCGCAGGAACGCGAGGTGGCCGCCCGGGTAGCGCATGGTCAGGTTCTCCGGGGCCGGGCCGAGCCCGAACACGCCGCCGAACTGCCGGGTGATCGACAGGAAGCCGGCGGTCAGCGCGGCCGCCGACTCGGCGCGGTCCCGGTCGAGCTCACCCGCCGTCGCGAGATGCAGGCCGTCGGCGGAGATCAGCACCGCGTACCGGATCGTCGGCACCTCCTTCATCAGCCGGTCGATCAGCCAGTTCACGCGGCCCAGCGGGTCGCCTGTCAGGGAGCCGTGCTGCGTCATGCGCCGGGTCCTTTGCGGGAGGAGGTGAGCGTGTCACGGTTGGCCGCGTCGACCCCGGCGTTGAACGCCTCGGCGTCGTCGTGCCAGGTGGTCCGGTAGGCGGCCGGCGGGGTGACCGGGGTCTGCGGTTCGGCCACGCGGATGCTGCCGGGGGTGCGGCGGGGCAGCGGCGGCGCCTCGACGGCGGCCGGGCTGCCGGCCGTCGGCCCCGGATCGGTGGTCGCCGAGGTGTGCCGGCTGCCGAGCGCCATCGGGATCGCGATCGGCAGGACGGCCGTCCGGTCGGGGTCGAAACGGGCGGACGAGGCCTGCCGCGGAATCGGCAGGGCGCTCCCGCCCGTACCCGTCGCCGGACCTTGATCTTGACCGGGCAGTGTGCCCGGGATCTCGCACACCAGGTCGGCGCCGATCCGCAGCATCGCCACCGTGCCGCCGGTGCTGCGGGGCGTCAGCCGCGCCTGCAGGCCCGGGTGCCTGCGGGTGAGCACCGCCACCACCGGCAGCCCCACCCGGGACGGCTGGATGTCGGCGTCCCGCAGCTGGGAATGCTTGGACAGCAGGTAGTTGAGCGACTCGAGCCGCTCGGCCGGGACGCCGATGCCGGAGTCCTCCACCCGCACCAGCACCTCCCCGTCGCCGGTGAGGTGCGCCGCCACGCTCACCGGCTGGTCCGGCGGCGAGTAGCGGTCGGCGTTGTCGATCAACTCGGTGAGCACCCGGATCGTGTCGTCGGCGGCGTCCGCGGCCACCGCGAGGTCCACGATCGGCCCGAACGACAGCCGCTCGTAGTGCTCGGCCGAGGAGCCGGCCGCCCGCGCGACGTCGTACAGCGAGATCGCCTGCCGGTCGGCCGGGTCCTCCACCGGCTCGCCGGTCAGCACCCGCAGGTTCTCCGCGAGCCGGCGGGTGCGGGTGATGGTGTGGTCGATGCGGAACAGCAGCGCCTGCCGCTCCGGGTCGCGCTCGGCCTCCTCGGCGCGGCCGACGTGATGCACCGCTTCCCAGGTCAGCGTCAACAGGCGCAACGCGAACTCGCCGGCCAGCGGCCGCCAGGGGTCGGGCGAGACGATCGGTCCGACGTGGGCGACCTCGGCCGCCGCCACCGCGGTCGCGGTCGGTTCCTCGACGGTCGGCGGGATCGGCTCGGCCCGGCGCCGTCGCCAGCTCCACCAGCTCAAGATTCGGTCTCCCTAGAGTCCGATCGACATCCGCGCACGGGAACGGATCGACCGGCGCACGGCCATAGTTCCACAGCGATCGATCACATCGGACCGATGGCACCCGGACGAGGCAACATCGACAGCCATCACCGTATGCGGATAGTGACGGGCGCTCGGCGGGCCCCGTACACTGCGCCGCCGGCTCGGCCGGCTCGGCCGGGCCGGGCGGAACGACCCGCACCCCGGCCGGTTGCCGGCTCGCCGCCGCGGCCGGCATCGCTCCCCGCCCGCCGCCCGCGTCACTCGAATTGACAAACATCGTCACTCAAGGTGACGTTCGAGCACATCCGGGAGTGGTAAAAAATGTCGGTTCACTGACAGGCGCGGGCCGGCAGACAGCAGTCGGTGCAGAGCTTCGGCTGGGCGAGCGTGAACGCGAGGCAGCACGTCCGCCGCTGCACCACTCCCGGCGGCACGATCTCGACGAGCCCGCCCAGGCCCAGGGCCGCCAGCACCGGGCCGGCCGGCTCGGGGGTGCGCGTCAGCCCGTACGCCATCGCGGACGCCAGCGACCCCAGCAGCACCCGCCGCCCGATCCGGGTCACCTGCAGCGCGTCGAGCAACGGCATCAGATGCTCGTCGAGCAGGGACCGGCGCAGCGCCGCCAGCAGTTCCCCGGCCCCGGCCACCACCTCGACGCCGGGCCGCCCGGCGAACGGGTCCCCGGGTAGCACCGCCACCGCCACGTCGGCCCGCACCCCCAGCGTGACCAGCGTCCGCGGGTCGTCGAAGCGCACGAGCACGGCGTCGCCGGTCAGCAGCGGCACCCGGCGGGCCACCGCGAAGCCGAGCACCGCCGGCAGCGTCAGCCAGTAGGTGTACGCCTTCCAGGCGAGCGAGGCCGCCACATGCGGCTGCGCCCGCCAGCGCCGTTCCGCCCGCGCCAGCAGCACCGGCAGCAGATCACCGGCCAGCCGGGCGGCCGGCGTCCACCCCGCGGCGTCGTGCACCAGCAGGCCGGGCGTGACCCCGGGCAGCCGGTCGGCGGTGCCGAAGATCGAACGCAGCGCGGCGAGCACGGCGGCAAGCGGATGGTCGGCACTCACGCCACCACTCATACCCCCCGAAGCCGTGTGGACACCGTCGCGGTCGGCGTGCGGTCGACCCGCCGCACCGCCGCACCCTGACCCGCCGCACCCTGACCCGCCGCACCCTGACCCGCCGCACCCTGACCCGCCGCACGCTGACCCGCCGGAGCCCTCGCCGTCTCCCACCGCGAGGGCATGCTCCGATGCTGCCACCCGGGTACGACAGAAAACCTCGGCCGGGGCCTGAGTTCGGCCGGGCAGGACAGGCGCCCGCCCAAGCTCCCCGGCCGACCACCCGGGCCCGCGCCGCGGCCGGCGGGCTAGCGGCGGCGGCGAACGAGCAGCGCGCCGAGGGCCGTGGCGGCCAGCAGCAGGACCCCGCCGGTGACCAGCAGGCCGGCCGGGACTCCGCCGTCGCGCGCGGCCGCCCGGGGGGCCGGCTTCGCGGATGACGGGGCGGCCTGCGGAGCGGCCTGCGTGGCCGGCGCGGTGGCCGGGTCGACGGCGGGGTCGGCGGCGGGTGAGGACGGGGTCACGGCGGGACGGGCGGGGAGGGCGTACCGCCGGATCTCGGCCGGCTCGCCGTTCTCCTCCTCCGAGACCGTGAGCAGAGCGGTGCCGTCCACCGTGTAGCTGATCGACTCGCCCTGCGGTTCGTCCGGGAGGGCGATCCGGGTCGGCGTGCCCTTCGTGAGAGCGCCGACCACGTCGTCGCCCGTGACGGCGTACTCGAAGGCGTCGGCGTACGTCCGCAGGACCACATGTTGCCCGTCCGGGCTGACCGCTCCCCCGGTGATCACCAGCCGGCCCGGCAGGCCGAAGGGGTTGCTGGTGCCGGTCACCGGCACGGTGACCGAGCCGGCCGCCCGCAGCGCCGTGGTCCCGCCCGCCGTGAGGTCACCGACCGGCAGGTAGACGGACGCCGCGCCGATCGACTTGGTCACGACGATCGGCGTGCCGGCCCGGGTGACCAGCAGTGCTTCCGCGTTGTGCGCGCCGTCGGGATAGGTGAGGCGGAACAGTTGCGGCTTCTTCGCGCCCGCCGTCAGCCGCCACAGGCCGACCGTCTCGCGGGTGGACCCGTTGTCACCGATGTCGGCGACCCACAGTGTCCCGTCGGCCGCGAGTCCCAGGTCCTCCGTGTCGCGAGGACGGGACGGGTAGGACACCGCCCGGACGACCCGGCACTTCTGGTCGAGGTAGAAGATCTTGCGGTGCGAGGCCTCGTCGGCACCGTCGTTGACCGCGACGAACCCGGTCGCGGTGGCGGCCAGCCCGGACAGCTCGGTGAGCCGCTTGTCCTTGACCGTGCACACCGCCACCGGCGCGGCGGGCACCGCCATCGGCACCGCGCTCAGCGCCGCCCGTGGCACCTCGGCGAGCGCCGGCATCGGCACCGCGGCGACGGCGGCCAGCCCGGCAAGCACGGCCCGCCCCGCCCACCCGGCCCACCCGGCTCGCCCGGCCAGCTCCACCCGCCCGGCAACCCCGTGAAGAATCATCGGCTCCCCTTCGAGCACACCCGATCAAACCGCCCTACGGTGGCGCCATGATTACCTGCGTGGTCCACTACACCATCGACCCGGGGCAGATCGCGGCTTTCGAAGCCTTTGCCGGCGAGTGGATGCGGCTGGTGGCCGCGCACGGCGGCGTCCACCACGGCTACTTCCTGCCCGCCGAGGGCGCCAGCGACAAGGCCGAGGCCCTGTTCAGCTTCCCGAGCCTGGCGGCCTACGAGGAGTACCGCAAGCTCTTCGGTAGCGACCCCGAGTTCGTGGCGGCCGACCGGATCCGGGACGAGTCCGGGTGCGTCCTGCGGTACGAGCGAACCTTCATGCGGCCCCTGCTCCCGGCCGACCCCAGGCCGGCGGCCCTCGAACCGGCGGACCCAGGGCCGAGACCGGCGGACCCAGAGCCGAGGCCGGCGGACCACCGGCCGGCGGGTCAGTAACCGGCGGCGGTCATGCGCTCGGCCAGCAGGCGCAGGCCGTTGCGCAGGCCGGACCTCGCGGTGTCCTCGGAGACGCCGAGTTCGACGGCTACCTGCCGGTGGGACAGACCGTAGTAGTAGGCCAGGGCGATCACGTCGGCGCAGAGCGGGGGCAGATCCCGCACGCAAGCACGCACCGCCGCCGCCTGAGCCGCGCCCGGCACGTCGCCCGCACCCTCCGCCCCCACCGGAACCGGCCCGATCGGCCCAACCGGAACCAGCCCGGCCGGGGGAGAGACAGCCGGGGCAGAACGAGCCGGGGCAGATCCAGCCGGGGCAGAACGAGCCGGCGCAGAGCCGGCCGGGGCAGAACGAGCCGGGGCAGAACGAGCCGGGGCGGATCCGGCGAGCCCGGTCCGGTAGGCCCGGCGGACCGGCCGGCGGCGCAGCAGGTCGATGGCCCGGCGGCGGGCCAGGACGCACAGCCAGCTGCGCATCGGGCCGATCCGGGGATCGAACCGTTCGGGGTGGCGCCACAGTTCGACGAACGCCTCCTGCACGGCGTCCTCGGCGTGGGCGGGGTCGCCGGTGATGCGGGCGGCGAGCGCGTAGGCCGCCGGCGCGTGCCGGTCGAACGCCTCGATCAGGGCGTTCTCGTCGGCGGCGACCAGCAGGGCGCGCAGCCGCACGTCGTCGGCGTGGACCGGCACGCTCACTCGCATCCCAGCGTGGCGGCGACGGAGAGCAGGTCGAACGCGGCGGCCCGGTCGCCGTCGACGGCCGCGCCCGGCACCGGGACGGCCACCCGCCCGGCCAGCAGGCGCCCGAAGAGCTCGGCCGGCAGGCGCACCCGCGCGAGACCACGTCCGCCGCCGGAGGCGGACAGGTCGACGGAACACGAGCCACCGCCCGGTCCCTCGAGGAGCAGCGAGATCGACGAACCCGGGCGCCCGCGTCCGGCGGCATCCATCGCGGCGGGCAGAAGCGACAGACCGAAATCGAGGATCTGTGCCAGATGTACGGGCGCGGGCACCACCGCCGGCAGCGAGACCGCCGCGCGTACGTCGCCGTGGTGGACCCAGGTCTCGAAAGCGCGCTGGGTCAGCGCCTCCCGCAACGGCCGCCGCAACGATGTGTGCCCGGCCAGCCGGACCGGATGCCCGAGCAGATCACCGCGACTCCCGACGATTCGCAGCAGTCGATCCGACTGGGTCCGCCAATCGTCGGAGAAGGTGCCGGCGGCGCCCAGTTCGGCGCAGACCCGGGCGTCGTTGGAAGCCAGGTGCGACACGATCGCCGCCACGGTACGGCCGTCGAAGATCGGCGTGCGCCAATCGGCCGGCGACAATCCGTCGAGCAGGACGCCGAGCGAGGCGACCTCGGCCGCGTACGCGTCGAGCGCCGGGGAATCGGACGGCGCCCGCACCGATCTCGCCGCCGCGACGACCCGTGCCCGCAGGTGGGCCGGGGGGTGCCCGGGGTGCGACGGGCCGACCCAGCCGGCCACCCGCGCGGCCGTCGCGACCAGTGCCCGGCACGGCTCGCAAGAGTCCACGTGCGCAGCGACGGACGGATCGGCACAGTCGCCGAACGCGTACGCCTCGAGCACGTCGTCGGGATGCCCGGCCATAGGCCGACGACAATACGCATCGGCCCGGGAAAGGTCAGGCTGGTTTCGGACAGTCGGTTCGGGGACCGGGGTCAGAGAACGCGGCGCAATTCCGTCTCGCTGCCGATCGCGGCCCGCCGCGCCGGTTCGGCGACGTATTCCGCGATGACCCGGGCGAGCAGATCGGCGTCCGCCCCGGCGGTCAGGTAATGCGTGCTGCCGGGCCGGTATCCGCGGCGGACCACCAGCTCGGGCCGGTCGAAGTAGAGGGCGAGCTGGTTGCGGCCGATCGGCACGGCCGGGTCGTGCCCGGCGAACGCCGCCCACGGCACGAACAGGGACCCGAAGGGCTGGTGGTCGGTCAGACCGCCGGCCGTGAGGCGTACGCCGTTCCAGCGCCACCCGAGGTACCACAGGCCGGCGGTCACCACCGCCAGCACGACGAGCGCGACAACCCGGGCCACCTGCGACTGCGCCCCTGGCTGGAGGACCAGCACGGTCGTACCCATGAAGGTGAACGCCCCCGCGAGCAGTGCCCGGTTGGGGTTGAGCGGCGCCTCGAAGGCGCCCAGCGCCGGCCGGGCGCACAGCTCACGGGGGTGGTAGAGCAGGATCGCCACCACCGACAGCCCGTAGAGCCCGACCGTGAGCACCGCCATCGTCCCGCCCGCCACCCACCAGAACCACCGGGTCAGCAGCATGAGCAGGACGGCCAGCAGGCCGGCCGCGGGCAGGAAGAGGTGCCGGCCGCGGGCGACGAGGCCGAACGCCGCGAGGGTGGCCCGCCGGTGCGCGAAGGAGACGTCGGTCATGGTGCGCCCGAGCATAAGAGGTGCGGTCACCCTTGCGCGTACTGCTGCTCAGTCGGGCGTACCGCCGGGCCGATCGCGAACATGTAACAGCCGTACAGCACGTTGCGGCTGTGCAGGACGGCCACCTCGGGCCGGCCGAGAAGCCGCTCGATCCCGGCCTCCGCGTCGCCGCCCTCGGCCAGGATCGCGTCGGCGATGCGGCCGTCCCGGTCATAGGCGCGCAGCACCTGACGCCGGCCCCGGAACCCGGCCGGGTAGGCGCCGGGCCGGCGATAACCGGCGCAGGGGTCGGCGTGCACGAAGACCGGGCCGATCTCGCGGTACGCGCCGGCCGTCCCGCCCGGCCGGTAGGCGACCAGCGCGAGCCGTTCCCCGGCGGCGGCATCACGCAGGCAGCAGCGCAGGGGGGCGCCTGCCTCGGCGGCGGTGAACGTGTCGTAGCACCGGCCGGAGTCGTCGACGCCGCTGCGGCGCACGGTCGAGAGCCAGTCGGCGGAGATCGGTGAGACCACGAATTCCATCCCTCGATCCTGGCCGCGATCAGGGCCGGAAGCTGGCGGGAATCGGTCGCGGCACTAGGCTGTCGCGCGTGCTGGGAGCAGGGGTTCGGCTCGGCGACCGGTACCGGCTCGAGGCCCGGGTCGGCGCCGGCGGCATGGGCGAGGTGTGGCGGGCGGCCGACGAGGTGCTGGGGCGTACGGTCGCGGTCAAGGTGATGCTCCCCGGCGTGGCCGACGACCCCGACTTCGCGCGCCGGTTCCACGCCGAGGCGACCGCGATGGCCCGGGTCAACCACCCGGCCGTGGCGTCGGTGCACGACTTCGGGCGCAGCCACGAGCTGACCTACCTGGTGATGGAGTTCGTCGACGGCGAGTCGCTCGCCCAGCGCCTCGCCCGGGACGGCCGGATCTCGCCGGCGGCGGCGATGCGGCTGGTCGCGCTGGCCGCGGACGGCCTGCAGGCCGTGCACGACCAGGGCATCGTGCACCGCGACCTGAAACCGGCGAACCTGCTGCTGCGCGGCGACGACTCGGTCGTGATCACCGACTTCGGCATCGCCCGGCGCGCCGACGCGAGCCGGCTGACGGCGTCGGGGGCGATTCTGGGTACGCCCAGTTACCTGTCCCCGGAGCAGGTGCTGGGCCGGCCCGCCACGGAGCGCAGCGACGTCTACTCGCTGGGCTTGACCGCGTACGAGTGCCTGGCCGGGCAGAAGCCGTTCGACGGCGACAATCCGTACGCGGTCGCGCTCCAGCGCCTGCGGGCGGCACCCCGCACGATCGGCATCACGTTGCCCGCCGCCGTCCTCGCCGTACTCGAGAAGGCCCTCGCCACCGACCCCGCCCACCGCTGGCCGTCCGCCGCCGCCCTCGCCGCGGCGGCCCGCGCCGCCGCCGACGCCCCGCCCGGCACCGCTCCCGCACCCGGCACCGCTCCCGCACCCGGCGCCCCGCCCGCACCCGGCGCCCCGGCCGGACCCGGTGCGGCCGCGCGGACGCCGCGCCGGGGCCGGGTCCTGCTTGCCGCGGTGGCGGTGGTCGCGCTGGCCGGCGCGGGCGTCGCGGGTTGGGCCGTCAGCCGCGACAGCGGCCACCAACCCACCGGCGCAGCGCCCGCGCAACCCGGCACAGCAGCCGGGAAATCCGGCACAGCGCCCGCGCGATCCGAGGCGGCTTCCGTGCCGGCCGGCTTCGAGCGGTGCGGGCCGGCTTTCTGCCCGGCCGAGCCGATCTGCTGGGGCGGGCTCACCGCGATCAGCGGCCGGGCGCAACCACCGGAGCGGGTCGCCTGCGACCGGCCGCACTTCTACCAGACCTACGCCGCGATCCCGCTTCCCGACGGTGCGCTCGAGGTTCGCCCGGACGAACTCCGGACGCAGCCGGTGATCGCCGCCGTCTGCTCGCCGGGACTGCTCGCCTCGCGGGGCGGCACGGCGGTGGCGGGCCGGGGTTTCACGCCCGACGTGTGGCCGATCCGGCTGCCCGGCCAGGATTGGCTGCTGCACTGCCTCGCCACCCGGCCGGGCGGCGAGACCACCGGCTCGGTGTTCGGCTGACCGGCCGGATCCGGAGTCAGCGGGCCGGGAGTCAGCGGGCCGGGAGTCAGCGGGCCGGGCAGACGACGAGGTTGCCGGTTCTCGGCAGGCGGGCCGCCGGTGAGCAGTCGAAGCGGGCGTCGAGCAGCTCCTTCACGTCGGCCGGGGCCTTGTCGAGCTTGAACCAGTCGGTCTGCACGATCAGGTAGCGGGCCTGGCTGTCCTGGGTGAGGCAGGCCAGGTTGTCGGCATAGCTCCGGTACTCCCGCACACTGGCGATCTTGGTGCCCCGCTGCAGCCACTGCGGCGACGGATAGCGGCAGCTCGTCGGGTTGCCCATGGCATGGTTGACGGCGCCGAACGACAGGTAGAGCACCGGGGTGTCGCGGCCGATCCGCTCGCTGACCGCGGCGTAGCCGGACGGGTTGGGCGTGGCCGCGGAGATCTTGTAGTCGTACGTGCTGAACGAGTACGGGGCGCCGAGCAGCACCGGCGGCACGAGCGCGAGGGTCAGCGCGACCGAGCCGACCGGCCACGGCACCGATCGCGTCGAGACCGTCCAGACGATCACCGCGGTGCCCACGGCGGCCAGCAGGTAGGCGTTCTCCACCAGCTCGTAGTGGGCCAGCCGGCGACCGGCCGGCTGGCGCAGCGCCACGAAACTGAGCACGGCGAGGGCCACGGTGGACACGACCAGGGGCAGCCGGGCCCCCGGGCAGAGCGCGAACGCGGCCCCCCACACGGCGGCGGCCAGCACCGGCACGATCGCGTAGTGGTACATGTAGAACTCGGCCTGCCCGTACGCCGAAGCGACCGAAAGACCCGACGCGACCACCGCGACCGCCGCGCCCAGCAGTCGTTGTCTCGTCGTCGGCAGGCGGTGCACGAGGGCCGCGAAGGCGGCCGGCGCGACCGCGATGACCGGACTGAGCACAGTGGCGTCGCCGAGCCCGTGCGCCAGCTCCCGGAAGTCCCGCAGGCGCAGGCCGTGGTGGATCGGCGAGTCGGCGACCAGGTCGGCCTGGTCCTTGAGCCAGATCCACTCCCACGGCAGGAAGTGCTTGGTGGTGGCGTACCAGACGACGGCCAGCACCCCGGTCGCGACCGCGACCCACACCGCGCGCCGCCGGCTCAGCACCGCGATGGCGATCAGCGCGATCAGCGCGATCGGCGCGGTGGCCAGCTTGACCGCCACGACGAGCACCGCGGCGAGGCCGCCGAGCAGCGCGCCGAGCCAGTGCCGGCGGGGGGCCAGCCCGGCGCCGACCGCGACGACGGCGGCCAGCGCGGCCATCCAGTCGGGCTCGAGGAAGTGCCACGGCGGGGCGATCAGCAGGGTGGCCCCGGTGGCGGCCGCGATGCCGGCCGCGACCGGCCCGGCCAGATGGCGCCGCAGCCCGAAGTGGAGCAGCACCGCCACGGCCACGATCACCAGGTCGGCCTCGGCGCGGATCAGCCGGTGGGTGAACGCCATGTCGAGGCTGCCGGTGAGGTCGAGCGAGCCGAGCATCAGGCGGTAGGCGACCGGCCGGGCGACGAAGACGTCCCAGACGCTGACGCCGCCCCGGCCGGCGGTCTCCAGGCCGCCGAGGGCGTAGGTCACGTCGCCGTTGAGTGCGGCCAGCCCGGCGAGCCCGGCGGCGGCGAGGGCCACCACCCCCGCCACGATCAGGCCCCACGGCCTGCTTCTGCGGGTCGGCACCGGCCGGTCGACCTCGAGCGTGCTCACTGCGGATGCCTTCCGATCGAGTCCCGGCGGACAGTACCGATCGACGGCACGTGGCGCCGCCCCGAAACGTTGCTGAGGGTAACGGCAGTCGCTGTGATCTTGCTGGCATCTCCCCCGGTGTTACCTCAGCCGAGAATCTCCGCGCGGCGGCGATACGCTTGCGGTCATGGAATTCGGCGTCGGCTACTTCCCCACCCACGACGGCGTACGGCCCGGTGAGATCGCCCGCCGGGTGGAGGAACGCGGGCAGGACGCGCTCTTCTTCGCCGAGCACACGCACATCCCGGCCGACCGGCGCACGCCCTGGGGCGGCGGGCGTGAGCTGCCCCAGAAGTACTGGCACACCTACGACCTGTTCGTGGCGCTGACCGCGGCCGCCGAGGCGACCAGCCGGCTGCGCGTCGGCTCCGGCGTGTGCCTGGTCGTCGAGCGCGACCCGATCACCACCGCCAAGGAGGTCGCGAGCGTCGACCACCTCAGCGGCGGACGGTTCGAGTTCGGCATCGGCTCCGGCTGGAACCGCGAGGAGATGGCCAACCACGGCACCGACCCGCGCACCCGGCTGGCCCTGCTCGGCGAACGGGTCAAGGCGATGCGGGAGATCTGGACGGCCGACGAGGCCACCTTCCACGGGCGGTTCGTCGACTTCGACCGGATCTGGTCGTGGCCCAAGCCGGCGCAGAAGCCGTGGCCGCCGATCCTCGTCGGGGGCGGCGGGCCGACGGTTCTCGACCGGGTGCTCGACTACGGCGACGGGTGGTTCCCGCAGTGGGACGACGCCGATCTGCTCGAGCGCATCGGTGAGCTGCGCTCGCGCGCCGACCGCTACCTCCAGGTGCAGGTGCTCAGCGTGCCGCCCGACCCCAAGGTGCTCGAGCAGCTCGCCAAGGCGGGCGTGCACCGGGCCTCGTCGTGGCTGCCGTCCGGGCCGTGGAGCCTGGTCGAGCCGGCGCTGGAGAAGTGGGAGCGGGCGATCGGGGAGCTGATCGGGCGGTGACCCCGGGGGAGCGGTTCGCCTCGGCCCGGGTGGCGCGGCTCGCGACCGTCGGCCCGGACGGCGCGCCGCACCTCGTCCCGATCGTGTTCGCGGTGGTCGGCGAGGTCATCCACACCGCCGTCGACGCGAAGCCCAAGCGCACCCGCCGGTTGCGGCGGCTGGCCAACATCGCCGGGAACCCGACCGTCTCGGTCCTGGCCGACCACTACGACGACGGCGACTGGTCGCGACTGTGGTGGGTCCGGGCCGACGGGACGGCCGTCGTCTCCGACCGGTCGGACAGCGGCGCCGCGGCCCTGGTCGCGAAATACCCGCAGTACCGCGCCGAGCCGCCGGCCGGCCCCTACCTGACGATCACCGTCCGGCGCTGGACCGCCTGGGTGTCCGACCGGCACGAGTGAGTACCCGGGCTCAATCCCGCAGGCCTCGCCGCCGACCAGGATCGAGCACGTGACCACGACCTACCCCTGCCCGCACTGCCACGCCACGGCGTCGGCCGGGGCCGGATGCCCGGCCTGCGGCCGGGCTCCGGACGCCGACGCGATCGAAGTGATCCGCACCGACGCCGAGATCGCCGAGCTGATGCCGCAACTCGCCACCGCCCGGCGGGCGGTGAGCGAGCTGGAGACGCGGCTCGGTCACGCTTTCGAGAGGCGCAATCTCGCGGCCGAGAGGGTACGGTCCGGGCAGCGCCCCGATCGGCCGAAATCCGAGCCGGAGACCTCGTCACGCGCCGTCCAGAACATCTTGTTCCTGCTCGGCGGGCTCCTGCTGGCCGTGGCCGCCGTGGTCTTCACCGCCGTCGCCTGGTCGCAGTTCGGCGTCACCGGCCGCGCCACGATCCTCGCCCTGTTCACCCTGACCGCGCTGGCGATCCCGCCCCTGGCCGTGCGCCGGCACCTGCGGGCCGCCGCCGAGACCGTGGCCGCCGTCGGAGTGCTGCTGCTCCTGCTCGACGGCTACGCCGCCTGGTACGTGAACCTGCTGAACCTCTCCACCACCGGCCCCGCCCGCTTCGCCGGCACCGTCTTCGCCCTCACCGCCGCCGCAGCCACCGCGTACGCCCGCTGGACCGGCCTGACCGCCCCGCGCCACGCCGCCCTGCTGGCCGCCCAGCCCGCCCTGCCCCTGCTGGTCGCCCCGGCCACCCCGGGCCCGGCCGGCTGGACCCTCACCTTCGGCCTCCTGGCCGCCCTGAACCTGGCCGTCCCCCGCCTGGCCGGCCCCCGCACCCACCTGGCCCCGGCCCCGCCCGACCCGGTCGCCCGCCGCACCCGCCTGGCCCCGCTCGCCCATGTTCTGGCCACGCTGGCTTCCCTGGCCGCTTTCACCCCAGCTCTCGGCACCGCCGTCCGCACCCTCACCACCGTCGACCCCTTCCACACCGCCTGGACCGCGACCGTCCCCGCCACGAGCTGGCGCCTCCTGGCCGCCCTGGCCCTGACCACGGCCGCCCTCTTCGCCACCGGCCCACCCCGCCTGCGCCCCGTCTCCCTGCTGACCGGCGCCGCCGCCCTGGCCCTGGCCCTGCCCTCCGCCCTGCACCTGCCGTGGTGGACCGCCCCCTTGTTCGACCTGCTCGTGGTGGCCGCAACCCTGCTCCACACCACCCGCCGGCCCACCCCGGCCCCGCTCCCCGCCGCCCCGCAGGCCGCTCCCGCCACCCAGCAGGCCGCTCCCGCCGCCCCGCAGGCCGCTCCCGCCGGTTCGTCGGTCGCCCGCACCGTCCTGCTGGCCGGCCCCGCTGCTCTGCTGGTGGCCCACGCTGTGGCCACCGGGTTCGGGCGGCCCGCTCCGGCGACCGCTGTGCTGGTCGTGGTCGCTCTGCTCGGCGCCGGGGCGGCAAGCCGAGGCCGTCGGCACACCGCCCTGAGCAACGCCGGCCTGTTCGTCGCTCTCGTGACCGTCCCGGTGATCGCCTGGACCGCGTCCACCGCCCTCGACCTCTCCCCCGCCGGTCGGCTCCGGGCCGTGGCGGTAGCCACCGCCGCGCTGGCCGCGGCCCTGGCCGCGACGCGGACCGCGCGGGCGGCCGGCTCGTCCCGGGCGGCCGGCTTGTCCCGGGCGGCCGGCTTGTCCCGGGCGGCCGGCTTGTCCCGGGCGGCCGGCTTGTCCC
>NZ_BOMM01000017.1 GCF_016862195.1 Paractinoplanes ferrugineus
CTTGTCCCGGGCGGCCGGCTTGTCCCGGGCGGCCGGCTTGTCCCGGGCGGCCGGCTTGTCCCGGGCGGCCGGCTTGTCCCGGGCGGCCGGTGCCGCCGAGTCGCCGAGTGGCCGGCGGGCGTCCGCCCTCGCCGCGATCCTGCTGGTGACGGCGCCGCTGCCGCTCTGGGCGGTGATCGCGGCTCAGAACACCGTCCCGTACGCGATCCTTGCCCTGCTGCTGGCCGCTTCCGCCACCGCCACCACCGCCGCCCGCCGCCGACCGCAGACCCAGGACCAGGTCGCGCGGGATCGGGTCGGGCGTGAACCGCGGATCGCGATGGCTGCCGCCGCCGTCGTCGTGCTCGGGGTGGCGCTGGCCGGCGGGCTGCTGACCGACCGGACCGGGACGCTCGTCGCACTCGGGGCGCTCCTGGTCGCCTCGGCCGTGACCGCCACGGCCGGGCGGGCGGGCGGCGTCCGGGGGGGCGGCACGGTCGTCTCGGTGGTCACGGGGTGGGGCGTGGCCCTGGCGGCTCCGGCGGGTGCGGTGCTCGAGGCGTACACGTTGCCCGCTGGTCTTCTGGCCCTCGCCGCCGCCCTTCTTGCCCGGCGTGCGCCGGCGCCCAGCTGGGCCTCGTTCGGGCCGGCGCTGTCGACGGCGCTGACGCCGAGCCTGGTGTCGATCCTGACCGGCGACGGGCAGCACCTGCGACGGCTGCTGCTGGGGCTCGGGGCGCTCGCGGTGCTGCTGGTGGGCGCGCGGGCCCGGCTCCGCGCTCCGGTGCTGGCCGGGGGTGCGGTGCTCGCGGTGCTGGCGGGGCACGAGTTGCTGCTGGTGTGGGACCTGGTGCCGCGGTGGATTCCGCTCGCCGCCGGTGGGGTGCTGCTGGTGGTGAGCGCCACGACGCTCGAGCGACGGCGGCGCGACCTGGCCCGGTTCCGGGGGGCGCTGGCCCGGATGGGCTGAACGGGGGAGCCGGCGCTCCCCGGTTCGGTTGCTTCCCCGGTGCGGAAGCGGCCCCAACCCTCAACCGCAGCGGTGCGATGCCGATCCGGTGGACCTGAACGTAGGACTCCCGGCAGATCGGAGCACGGATGTCGCCCGCACGGATGCAGACGTGCTTCGGCGCCTGGATCATCGCCTTGACGGCGCTGTTCTACGGCTTCCCCGAGTTCAGCATGTACTCGTGGGCCGCGATCGGTCTCTCGGCCGCCGCGGCGGTGCTGGTCGGCGTCCGGGTGCACCGGCCCGCGAAACGGCTCCCGTGGTACCTGCTGTCGGCGGTGCTGGTCAGCTTCACGGCCGGCGACACCACCTACAACGTGCTCACCGACTACCTCGGGCAGGCCAACCCGTTCCCGTCCCTGGCCGACGTGTTCTACCTGCTGGTCTACCCGATGCTGGCGGGCGCGCTGCTGATCTTCATCCGGGTCCGGGCGGGTGCCGACAACCGGGCGGCGCTGCTCGACGCGCTGGTGCCGACGGCCGGGCTGGGGCTGCTCTCCTGGGTCTTCCTGATCTCGCCGTACGTGCGTAACACCGACCTGAGCGTCCTGGACAAGCTGACCTCCACCGGCTACCCGCTCGGCGACGTGCTGGCGCTGGCGATGCTGCTGCGCCTGATCACCGCGGGCGGCCGCAAGCCGGTCGCGCTGAGCACCCTGTCCGCCGGCGGCTTCAGCCTGCTGGTCACCGACGTGGTGTACGGCCTGCGCCAGCTCGACGGCACCTGGCACGTCGGCGGCCCGGTCGACTCCGGCTGGATCCTCTTCTACGCGGCGACGGCGCTGGCCGCGCTGCACCCGTCGATGCGGGAGATGACCGCGCTGCGCTCCCCGGCGGCGGTCGTGATGGCCGGCGGCCGGCGGATCGCCGTCATGTCGGTGGCCGCCCTGATCGCCCCGGCGGTGCTGCTGGTCGAGGACCTGAGCGGCGGCGTCGACGACGCCCTGATGATCGCGACCGCCTCCGCCACGATGTTCCTGCTCGTCGTGGCGCGGGTCTCCGGCCTGCTGCAGACGCAGCGGGAGAACGCCGGCCGGGAACGGACGCTGCGCATGTCGGCGGCCGACCTGGTGGCGGCCAGCGACGAGGCGGAGGCGAGCCGGGCGGTCGGCAAGGCCATCACCGCGATCATGCCCGCCGGCGAGCCGTTCGCGATGTTCTCGCACCAGGTCGAGGCCGCCCCCGCTGACCTCAGCGGCATGCTGATCACCGGCCGGGTGCACACCGGTGACCTGCCCCGGCACGTCGCCGCCGAGCTGGGCGGATTCGAGTGGGCGCTGTACGGCGAGGTCGTCACCGCACCGGCCGGCGACGACGGCCCCAAGCTGCGCCGGCTCGCCTACCTGGCGGCCGACGAGGAACTGCTCGTCGAGGTGCAGCCGTCGTTCGAGGCGCTGATGGCGCAGGGCACGATGGCGATCGAGCGGATCGCGCTGAACACCGAGATCAACCGGCGGGCCGGCGAGGACTACTTCCGGGCGCTGATCCAGAGCGCGTCCGACGTCATCCTGATCGTCGGCGACGACGAGAACATCCGCTACGCCAGCCCGTCGGCGCTGCCGGTGTTCGGGCGTACGGACCTGGTCGGCACGTCGCTGTTCCGGCTGTTCGCCGCCACCGACCACGCCGAGCTGCGGGACCTGCTCTCCCAGGTGCTCACCGGCCGGGGCCCGCGCGACGGCGTCGACCTGACCGCGATCTCCGGCGACGACCTGCTGCTGCAGGTCGAGTGCACCTGCCGGGACCTGCGCCAGGACAAGGCCGTCAACGGTCTGGTCATCACCATCCGCGACGTCACCGAGCGCCGCCGGCTCGAGACCGACCTGGCCCACCAGGCCTTCCACGACACCCTCACCGGGCTCGCCAACCGGGCGCTGTTCCAGAACCGGCTCGAGCAGGCCGCCGCGGTGGCCGGCAAGGCGCGCGGCTCGGTCGCCGTCCTGTTCGTCGACCTCGACGACTTCAAAGAGGTCAACGACACCCTCGGGCACGCCGCCGGCGACCAGCTGCTGGTCGCGGTCGGCACACGGATCGCCGAGGTGGCCGGCCCGATGAACACGGCCGCCCGCACCGGCGGCGACGAGTTCGCCGTGCTGATGGAGCACCTCGGTGCGCCCGAGGACGCCGACGCGATCGCCGCGGCCATCGTCGCGGCGCTCGGCGAGCTGATCGAGGTCAGCGACGGCGGCGGCGGCCTGCACCTGGTCAGCGGGTCGAGCAGCGTCGGCGTCGCGACCAGCGCGGACGCGGCCGGCATCAGCGAGCTGCTGCGCCGCGCCGACGTGGCGATGTACGTGGCCAAGACCGAGGGCAAGAGCACGTGGCGCCGTTACGAGGACGCCATGCACGAGGCGATGGTGAGCCGGCTCGAGATGCGCTCGGCGCTCGTCGAGGCGGTCCCGGGTGACCAGATGCGGCTGCGTTTCCAGCCGATCGTCGACCTGAGCAACGGCGGCGTGATCGGCCTCGAGGCGCTGGTGCGCTGGCAGCACCCGGCCAAGGGGCTGCTCGGACCGAACGAGTTCATCGAGCTCTCGGAGGAGAACGGCTCGGTCGTGGCGATCGGCGGCTGGGTGCTGCGGGAGGCCCTGCTGACCCTGGTCGGCTGGCGTCGGTCGCCGATCGGCGGCCGGCTGCGCTACGTCAGCGTCAACGTCTCCGCCCGCCAGTTCCGCACCCCCGGGTTCGTCGACCAGGTGCGCGACGTGCTCCAGGAGACCGGCGCGCAACCCGAGTGGCTGCTGCTGGAGATCACCGAGAGCCTGGTGCTGCACGACGCCGAGCAGGTCTGGCGCGATCTGCGGGAGCTGCGCGCGATGGGCGTACGGATCGCGATCGACGACTTCGGCACCGGCTACTCGTCGCTGAGCTACCTCAGTCAGATGCCGGTCGACGTACTCAAGATCGACAAATCGTTCATCGACGACATCCTGCACTCGAGCCAGCAGATGGCCCTCGTCGAGACGATCGTCAGCCTCGCCCGGACCCTCGACCTGGACGTGGTCGCCGAGGGCATCGAGCTGGACGGGCACCGCCAGGCGCTCGTCGACATGGGCTGCCCCTACGGCCAGGGCTACCTCTTCTCCCGGCCGGCGACGGTCGACGAGATCGGGCAGTGGCTGGTCGCTTCTCCCGCACACCGCTAGTTCCACACCCCTTTTGTTCGGAAGGATCCACATGTCCCTCGCTCCCCTCACCGGTCTCGAGTTCGTGCAGCGCGAAGGTCGCTGGGCGGACCTGGAGCGGCTGCGTAGCGGCAACCCGATGTACGACGCCACCATCGAGGAGATCAAGGGCCGCCGCATCCGCGTCGGCGACCACTGGCTGGCCGACTTCGCGTCCTGCAACTACCTCGGCTTCGACCTGGAGCCGGAGATCATGGCGGCGATCGAGCCCGAGGTACGCCGCTGGGGCACCCACCCGAGCTGGTCGCGCCTGCTCGGCAACCCGGCGCTCTACCCGCAGATCGAGGAGCGCCTGACCGCGCTGCTCGACGCGCCGGACACCCTGGTCCTGCCGACCATCACGCACATCCACATGTCGGTGCTGCCGATCCTGGCCGGCAACGGCTACATCTTCCTCGACTCGCAGGCCCACAAGACCATCTACGACGGCAGCATGTACGCCCGGGGCCTCGGCGCCACCGTGCAGCGGTTCCGGTCCAACGACGTCGAGCACCTGCGCCAGCTGCTCCGCGCGGTCCCGGCCGGGGTGCCCAAGATCGTGGCGATGGACGGCGTGAACAGCATGACCGGCAACGCGCCCGACCTGGTGGCCTTCGCCGCGGCCTGCCGCGAGAACGGCGCGCTGCTCTACGTCGACGACGCGCACGGCTTCGGCGTCATCGGCGAGCGGGCGGCGCACGAGACCTCGCCGTACGGCCTGAAGGGCAACTCGATCGTCAAGTACTGCGGCGAGACCTACGACAACATCGTGCTCGTCGGGGGCTTCTCCAAGGCGTACTCGTCGCTGCTGGCCTTCCTGGCCCTGCCGACCTGGCTGAAGAACCACCTGAAGGTCTCCGCCCCGCCGTACCTGTACTCCGGGCCGGCCCCGACCGCGTCGCTCGCCACCGTCCTGGCCGGCTTCGACGTCAACGACAAGCGCGGCGACGACATCCGCACCGACCTGTACCGCAAGACCATGAAGGTCCTCGACCACGTGCGCGGCCTGGGCGTCTACACCCCGAACACGGGCAGCACCCCGGTCATCGAGCTGCCGCTGGCCCAGGGCGAGGACATCGACGAGGTCGGCAAGCTGCTCTGGGAGCGGGGCATCTACGTCACCCTCGCCGCCTACCCGCTGGTCCCCCGCGACCAGGTCGGCTTCCGCGCCCAGGTCACCGCGGCCAACGGCGACGACGAGCTCGACGAGCTCAACGCCGTCATCACGGAACTGGCTTCGGCCGGCAAGCTGCGCACCGTACGTTGATGGCTCTGTTCGCCGGCCCTCTGGCACCGCTGCGCCATCGGCAGTTCCGGCTGCTGTGGACCGGCATGAGTGCCTCCCTCATCGGCGACGGCATGCTGCTGGTCGCGCTCGCCTGGCAGGTCTACGACCTGTTCGGGGTGCCGGCCGCCATGTCCGCCGTGGGGGTGGCCCTGTCCCTGCCGCAGGTGGCGATGCTGCTGGTGGGCGGGGTGATCAGCGACCGCTTCGACCCACGCCAGGTCATGCTGGTCTCGGACCTGCTCCGCGGCCTGGTCATGGCCGGGGTCGCGGTGCTGTCGCTGACCGGCACGCTGACCTCGCTGTGGATGCTGCTGGGCCTGGTCATGGTCTACGGCGCCGCGGCGGGGTTCTTCGGCCCCTCGTTCGACGCGCTGGTGCCGCGGATCGTGCCGGCGGAGGACCTGGTCGAGGCGAACGCCCTCGATCAGTTCGTCCGCCCGGCAGGTCTGCAGATCTTCGGCCCGATGCTGGCCGGCGCGGTGATCGCGGTGGCCGGCGTCGGCTGGACGTTCGCCTTCGACGCGGCCACGTTCCTGTTCTCGGTGCTCTGCCTGCTGGCGATGCGCCGGGTCGCGCCCGCTCCGGCCCCCTCGCCGGAGATCTCGGACTCGCCGGGGGTGTCGATCTGGCAGGACATGCGCGAGGGGATCGGCTACGTCCGCAAGCACGTGTGGCTGTGGGGCACGTTCCTCTCGGCCACCTTCACCTACCTGCTGTTCGTCGGACCCACCGAGGTGCTGCTGCCCTACGTGATCAAGACGGAGCTGGGCGGCAGCGCCACCGCGCTCAGCCTGGTGCTCACCTCGGGCGGACTGGGCGCGATCGCGGCCGCCCTGATCGTCGGCTGGATCGGCATCCCCCGCCGGTTCATGACCTACATCTACGGCACCTGGGCGATCGCCACCCTGGCCGTCGCGGGCTACGGCCTCGGCACCCGGACCTGGCAGCTGGCCGTGGCCTGCGTCGTGGTCAACGGCCTGGAAGCGGCCGGCACCATCGCGTGGGCCACCACCAAACAGCACTTCGTCCCGACCGCCATGCTGGGCCGGGTGTCCAGCGTCGACTGGTTCGTCTCGACGGCGCTGCTCCCCCTGTCCTACGCCCTGGCCGCCCCGGTCGCCCAGTGGATCGGCGTGCGGGACACCCTGCTGGGCGCCGGCCTGCTCGGCGCCGCGGTGACCTTCGGCTTCCTGTTCCTGCCCGGCATGCGCAACCCCGAACGGCAGGCCGCCTACGAGGCCCGCCACTCCACCGGAACCCCGCGCTTGCGCACCCACGCGGAGTCCCGCGAACAGGAGATGGTCCCGGCATGACCGACCCCTCGGACGCGGTCCGCGAGCTCAGCGCCGCCTTCGCCGCGCGAGACCTGGGCGCGGCGATGGCCTGCTTCGCGAACGGCGACGACATCGGCTACGCCGGGTCGGAGAAAACCGAGACGGCCACGACCCGCGACGCCGTGACGGCGCTGCTGGGCGAGGTCTTCCGACGACCTGAGGCGTACGCGTGGACAGCCACCACCACGCTCGTGCACCGGCACGGCCCCCACGCGTACGTCCACGCCGAAGCCGACGGCGAGGTCCGCCCCGACACCGGCGGCACCGAGCCGTTCCCCTACCGCGTCTCCGGCCTGGTGGAGCTGCTCGACGGCCGCTGGCGGTGGCGCCACTGCCAGGGCAGCGAACCCACGTAGACCGCCCTCATCTCGACCCGGACCTGGACGGCCGCTCGAGCAGCCTCGCCGCGCGGCTCGAAACCCACTCCGAGTCGCACGTCCAACGCCGTCGCCAGCCGTTCCGGTACCGGCAAGGTAGGCACCGTGCCGCTGGCCTCGAACCGGGCCACCGCCGACTGCGTCATTCCCGAGGCTTTCGCCAGCTGCGTCTGGCTCCAACCGCGGCGCTCCCGAAGCTCTCGAACGGACCGCCCGAGCTCGAACGCCAGGCGCGCGGCGTCCCCCGCTCTCGCATCGCGGCCCAGCCGCTACTTTCACTCATGACCCAGCCTCCTCGTCTCCGGCATCGTGCGCCTCGTCGATACACCGCGCCGATGCCCGGCGCGCCCGGTCGATCTCCCGTTTCGGTACGCGTTCGAAGCCAGCAGAGCCGTGAGGTCGGTCATGGTGAGTCCTTCTCGATGAGCGCAACGCCTCTATGAGGGGCAGGCGCGGCAGGAGCGGCCGATGTCACGCGGACCAGGCTCGGACGATGTCATCCGGGCCCCAGATCAGATCAGCCGAACCGGCGGGGATGTCGACTCCGGAGCGACTGACGACGACCAGGCCGCTGCGGCCCGGCTCGAAGCCCGCAATCATCGGAGCCTGCCGGCGCAGTTCGTCGAGATGGTGCCGGTCGAACGGGCCGGCCTGCCATTTGACGGAGCCCGCGAACGCGATGCGGGAGGCGATCGGGGCCCGGTCCGCTCCGACCAGATCGATCTCCGGGTTGGCCTGCCGGTTCCACCAACCGCCCACCTCCCAGGTGTCGGTCCACGGCAGCTGCCCGGAGCCGGCGGCGATGGCGAGCGCGTCGCGGATGAGCGGCTCGACCGCGGTACCTCGCCACGAGGACCAGCGGGCGTCCAGCGTGGCGCGGGCGGCCACCGTCCGGT
The DNA here is from genome assembly GCF_016862195.1 of Paractinoplanes ferrugineus. GTDB lineage: Bacteria > Actinomycetota > Actinomycetes > Mycobacteriales > Micromonosporaceae > Actinoplanes > Actinoplanes ferrugineus. The sequence goes on from NZ_BOMM01000017.1 coordinate 8,048, forward strand.
CGCGCAGAGCCAACTGCTGCACATCGCGGAGTATCGCCAGGTAGAGACGTAAGTCACTGTCAGCGATCCGGTACTGGGTCAGCTTGCTGGGTTTGGTCGAGAGCGGTTTGTCGACGGCGAGGATCCGCTTCTCGTCGACAAGCCGGTGCAGCAGTGGCGACAGCGTGCCTGAACTGACCGGACCGCCGCGGTCACCGGCCGCCGCGGCGATGTTGCTGAAGGTGCGGCCACCCGCCCCGCCCACCGCCTCCAGAACACGCCGGGCGGTGTCCGGGGCTGGGAACTCCGACGCGACGGACTGCTCGGGAACGGTGAACAGCGCCGATGTCTTGTTGGCGATCTCCGCACGCAGAAAGTCGAGGGGACGGGCCCCCGGCGACCACTCGAGGCAGATGCCCGGCAAGCCGCCCGTGATCAGATGAGCATCGATGGCATCCGCGCCGGTCAAGCCGGTCACCGCGGCGGTCTCGGCGAGGTGGAAGGGCCCGAGGACCATGTTGGTGGCCCGGCCGTGGAACGGCCGGTCGTACTCGGTGAACCGCTGCATCATGTGCAGGTCGCTGCCGAGAAGCAGCAGGAGCACGGGCTTGCGGGAAAGAAGCCGGTCCCAGGCCACCTGCAGATGTCCGTCGAATGTCTCATCCTGCTCGGAGATCCACGGCAGTTCGTCGAGCACGACGATGCTCGGGGTGTCCGGCAAGACACCGGCGAGGATCCGCAGCATGTCGCCCCAGCCACCCGACGGCGGCTGCGACGGCAACAGATCCCGGCCGGCCGGGCTGAGCAACGACGAGTCGCGCAGGGCAGTCAGGAATTGGCCGACCGCTTCCGTCTTACTTAAGAATCTATCAGCCGAGGCGTTGTGCCGGGTCCGGGCTCAGCGTTCACCGCGGACGGCCCGGCAAGTGGAACATCCATCGATAACCTTGACAGTCTTCACCTCGGCCTCCTAGGTTTCGGTAAGTATCGAGCCTCAGCCGGAAGTTTCGGGATCACCGCCACGTGGCTGGTTCAGCCGGCGATCGCTGACCGGCATGGCCGGCAGCGACCGGCCGGACCCGCCGCTCGGGGAAGGGTGACGTGTTCGGCCACTGATGCGGCCTCGAGCTAAGACGAGCGCCGTCGGCAGGTTGCCGCCCGAGAAGGAGCAGACACCGAGCAATGAAGAGTGACAGATCGCCGATCGGCGCCTTTCGCGGCCTCGCCGCCCTGGTCCTGCTCCCGGTACTCGCCGTTCCGGTCCCGGCCGTCGCGGCCGGGATGAGCCCTTCCGGCAATGTCGAGGCAGCAGCGCCGGGAAGCCTCCATGATCGCGGAATTCTCGCTGAACTGCGGGAGCTCGTCGCGCAAGCCGAGGCTCTGCGGGCCGGCAGCGCGCAGTTCCCGCTCCAGATCTCGCGGACCGGCGACGGGTCCGACGTGGACAAAGGACTCCCCTGGGTGTACGCGGATGAGACCAAGGATCTCGACAGCGCGCTGCGGTTCGCCCGCCGGGCGCGCGCCGCCCACGCGGCCGAGGCCAAGGCGCGGCTCGAGAAAGCGATGGCGGAGTTCGCCGGCAAGATCAAGGCGGACGGATCGAACCCGTACTTCCGCCTCGACCCGGGGCCGGGCAAACTCCCGCTGCAGATCGCCGCCCCCACCGGCACCTGGACCACGGCGAAGCCGCTCGACAGCCGCGTCCCGGCCGACTTCGCCGGCGGCACGTTCGAGAAGATCCCCTACCCCTTCGCGGATTCCGCGGGCCAGGCCGACGTACTGAAGATCAATTACGTTCACAACGGGACGAGTACGTTCGGTGGTATCACCGTCCAGTCTCCGCTGTCCCCGGCGGTGAACGTCCCCGAAGGCGCCACCATCGAGTTCGATGTGTACTACCCGAAGAGCGCGCAGGGCAAGTACATGCGGTGGCGGATGCGGAACATCAGCTCCGACCTCGACAGCTACCTCCGCGATTACGAGTACAACAACCTCAACCCCGACTGGGTCGGCAGCTACCAGGGGGAGACCTGGTTCAAGGCCCACCACAGCGTCAACGCCTCGGTGGGGATGTCCTCGAACTTCACCCTCGAACTGCACGGCGAGACCGGCCGGCCGGCGGAGACCGGGACGCTCCTCGCCGCCAACTTCAAGATCACCGCGCCCGATCCGAACGGCGTGGCGCTTCCCGATGTGGTCAACGCCGAGAACCAGAGTGCCGTGGCGCCGCTGAAGAGCGTCTACAACCGGAAGAATGACCGGTTCATGGTCGGCTCGATCGGAACCGGGCCGGTGACCGGAACCCGGGCCCGGCACTACGAGATCTTCGTCGACGGCAACAACCTCAAGGCCGAGGGCACCCACCCCCGCGGGCCGAGCTGGTTGAAGAGCACCACCGGCGAGGCGCTGGGCGGCGCGAGCACCACGCCGGGCCTGGCCGAGTTCAGCTTCCCGACCAGCGCCTACCAGGCGATCAGGGACTCCGGGACGCCCGGCGAGTTCAAGTCCCACGGTCACGTCCTGGCCTGGTACAACCAAGCCCCGGCCTGGATGCGGCAAATCGTTCCGGCGACCCTGCCCGCCGGGTACAACGGCACCACCGATTTCTACGGGCTGGGCAACGGGGTCACCACCCGGGTCCCGGTGGACAAGGAAACGGCCAGGCGAGTGCAGTTCGACCACACGACGTACGTCATGCGGCATTTCCTGTCGACGGACGAGAAGTACGGCTCGAGCGCGGCCCGCGGGGTGATCCCCTTCAACTCGTGGGACGTCCTCAACGAGGAGGTCCACGAGAGCCGCCACAGCGAACTCATCCCGCAGGACCCGAACAGCTGGCGAGCGAGCCTCAAGCACACCAACTGGCTCGCGGCGATGTCGGACGACCGGATCGGTGGCGACCTCAAGGAGCACTACGTCTACCTGCTCTTCAAGTACGCGCACATCGCCGCCCCGAACAAGCGGATGGCGGCGGCCTACAAGGCCAACTTCGCCGACCTGCCGGAGTACATGAAGAGCGACGGGAACGACACGAACGGCAGCATCGACGCGTACGTCGTCGCCAGACCGCCGAAGCTGACCTACAACGACTACGGCATCGCCACCCGCAGCAAGGCCCGGACCGTCTACAACATGGTTCGCGCGCTGAACACCTCGTGGCGTTCCGACCCGCTGTACGACGGACGGCCGCTCATCGAGGACATCGGCATCCAGGGACACGACTCCCTGGGCAAGACCCTGGCCAGCGACAACCAGTACGCCATGGCTCTGTACGCCACTCTCGTCGACCAGAAGCTCCTGTCCGGCATCTCCTACTCGGAGTTCGACCTCAAGCTGCCGACCAGTGCGCCGGGCGGCGGCGCGGTCGCTCCGGCCACGCTCAACGTCCGGCAGTCGGACGCCCTCGGCTACCAGTACGCGCTGATGTACAAGCTGTTCACCAAGTTCGCCCCGTACGTCGATCACGTCATCAGCTGGGGCGTGTCCGGCTCGGGATGGCAGGGAAGTTACGTCCTGTTCGACGGGCAGGAAAACGCCGATTCCGGCTACTACGGTGCCGTGAAGCCGAACAGGTTCATTCTCGGTCACTCGTATCTGGACGACTACTTCGCCGGTGAGTACGAGAAGATCAAGAAGGGCTACCGGATCGATCTCGGCGATCTCGGAACCTACCGGCGCTGATCGGCCGGCGCTGATCGGCCGGCGCTGATCGGCCGGCGTGCAGCGGGCGAAGCAGGCACCCTCGACTCGTCGGGCGGTGCCTGCTTCTCGTCCTATTGTCCGGCGCCTCGATGACGCGCCGTTGCGCACCACTGCAAAGCATCGCCTTATCGCAGGTCAGATCATTGAGTGACGTGACTCTCTCCCACTATCCGGGATCTCTGGTCGTCCACAACGGAAGGTGAAGATTATGCTGCGTCCAGGTAAGCAATTGGTGAACAAAAGGTTTCTCCTGAATCTCGGAGAAATCTGACAGGAGACCGGGGACGCGACGTCTTCCGCACTCCGTCATCGGCGCGACGCGGCGCCTCATGCTCTTGGTTCAACACGGGGTGGAGCATAGGTTGCATTTCTTGGTAATGCAGCGTCCCGGGTCGACGGGACGTTATGTGGATTGGCTACGGGAGGCTTCGCCGAATTCTCGGGTGACGGTGCTGACCGGTGAATCCGGCGACAACGGCCGGCCGGCACCAGCCGGTGTCCGAGTCGAAAGAGTAACGGAATACGAATCCCCGGACGCATTGGCCCGACTTTTCGAGCTGTGCTCCGAGGCGCCGCCCGATCGCATCATCATCAATTCGGAACGTGATGTCCTGCGGGCCGCCGAGGCGCGCAGCCTCTTCGGTGTGCACGGGATGACCTCGGACGTCGCGGTGATGTTCCGCGACAAGGTCCGGATGAAGGAACTGCTGGCCGGCTGCGGGTTGCCGGTCGTGCCGTACCGGGCGGTGCGGTGCGTCGGCGACGTCCTCGCGGCCCGGCGGGAGTTCGGCGCGATCGTCGTCAAGCCGCGAGACGGTGTCGGCTCGGTCGGCGTCCACGTCCTGCGGTCCGGGCCGGAGCTTCTCGACGCGTTGCGGTCGGACCCCGCACTGGTGCTCGCCCTCTCGTCAGGCACCCTGATGGTGGAGAAGTACATCGAGGGCGCGGTGTTCCACGTCGACGTGATCGTCGGGGCCGATGGGGCGCCGGTGCTGGTCTCGCCGTCGCGGTACACGGTGCCGCCGCATCGCTTTCGCACCGAGAACCTCGGTTCGGTGATGCTCGACGAAGGCGACGGCACGTTCCGTGCTCTGGACGCCGCGGCCCGCGAGTTCGTCGCGGCGCTGCCCGGCGGGTGCGGGGCGACGGCTCTGCACATCGAGTTCCTGGCCGACCCGCAAGGGCGCCTGCACGCCGGTGAGGTCGCCGCCCGCATCGGCGGCGCCCTGGTGAAGGACTCCATCAGATTCAGTTTCGGAGTGGACATCTCGCAGATGTCCTGCCTGATCTCGGCGGGTATCACGCCGAGCGTTCCGGAACTGTCCAGGAAAGGACCGCAGGTCGGCTGGATCATCCAGAACGGCGGGCCGGAGTTGTCCTTCCCGGCTGATTCGCCGGATTGGGTGCTGCATCAGGAGATGCCGGGCCGGGCCGGTGCGGCGAGGAATTCGGTAGACGCGGCCGCCCGTTTCGTGGTGGCCGGCGAGGACGAGAAGGTGATCGTCGATCGAATGAAGCAGTTGTCACGCGCAGTTTAGTTTCGATACGGGGGAGCAGTACAGCATGTCTGATTTCGTGTACGACATCGTGGGCGTCGGTTTCGGCCCGTCCAATCTCGCGATCGCCATCGCCGCCGAGGAATCCGGCCGGCCGGTGGAATCGTTCTTCTTCGACCGCAAGCCGGAATTCGCCTGGCACGAGGGACTGATGTTCGCCGGGGCGGAGATGCAGGTCTCCTTCCTGAAGGACCTCATCACCATGCGCAATCCGCGCAGCGATTACTCGTTCCTGAACTACCTGGCGCAGGCCGGCCGGCTGCCCACGTTCGTCAACCTGCGCACCTTCTACCCGACCCGGGTCGAGTTCAACGACTACTACCGGTGGGTGGCGGCGCAGTTCGCGGACCGCACGCAATGGGGAACCGACGTGGTGGCGGTACGCCCGGTGAAGGACGCGACCGGCGGTGTCGAGCTGCTGGAGATCGTCGTCCGGGAGTTGGCCACGGGTGCCGAACGGACCGTCCTCGGCCGGAACCTGGTGGTCGCCCCGGGCGGGACGCCCCACCTGCCGGCCCGGGTGGAGCGAAGCGACCGGGTGTTCCACGCGTCGGAGACCGCGCTGCGGATGCCGCGGGACTTCGCGGACGGCGAGGCGCCGCACCGGTTCGTGATCGCCGGAGCGGGACAGACCGCCGCCGACGTGTTCATGTACCTGCGGCGCGCCTACCCCAACGCCCGGATCGACCAGGTGATCAGGGGCTTCGCGATTCGTCCCGAGGACGACACGCACTTCGTCAACGAGCTCTTCGCGCCGCACATGCCCGACTGGTTCTACCGGCAGCGCGACGACTTCCGCGCCGGCGTGCTCGACACCTACGGGCTCGCCGCGCACACCGGGGTCAGCTACGACATGATTCCCGCGATCTACCGGGAGCACTACGAGGACTCGGTCGTCGGCGGCGACGCGCTCCGCCTGCACCGGTTCACCGAACTGACGTCCGCCCGCGAGGAGAACGACCGTGCCGTCGTGGGCCTGCGCCGCCTGGACTCCGGCAAGACGGCATCGCTGGAATGCGACGCGGTGATCCTGGCGACCGGCTACCGCTACCCGATGCCGATCCCGCTGCTCGACGGCCTGCGCGACCACCTGATCCTGGCCGAGCCGGGACGTTACGCCCTGCGCCGCAGCTACGACATCGAGACGGCGGAGAGCTTCCAGCCGAAGATCTTCCTGCAGGGGTACGCCGAGGCCACCCACGGATTCAGCGAGGTGCTGCTGTCCCTGATGCCCTTCCGCGCGGCCGAGATCGTCGAGGCCGCCGAGACCGGCGTTCCCGTCACGGCCGGGGTCTGACGATGACCGACACCCGCACCACCCTGCCGGACGTGCCGCTCAGCGGCCGGATCCGGCCGGGCACGGCGGCCGAGCTGGCCGCGGTCACCGCCCTGATCGAGCACCGCGCCGACGACCAGGCCGTCGTCTTCGCCTACCCCGGGCACGGGGTGGGCGAGCGATACAGCGAACTGTCCGGATGCACCAACCAGATGCTGCTGCTGTCGAGCGCCCAGCACGAGCTGCAGCGGCTGGGCATCGGGGTGGCCGCGCTCAGCACCGAACCGAGCGCCCGGCACGCCCATCTGGACCCCGCGCTGACCAGCCGGATCCGCCGGGCCGACGCGGCCGCGGCCGGCGTCCTGCCGCATGTCGACCGGGCCGGCGAGCGTTACCTGACCCGCTGGACGGTCATCCTCGGCGGCCGGTGGCACGGCACCCTCATCGAGGAGATCGAGGACAGCGTCGAGCACACCCGGGCGGTCATCGACCTCCTGGTGGCGACCCGCCTGCAGAGCTGGGCCGCGGTGGCCGGCATCGAGGCGCAGGACGCCCGGGTCACCGCCTCCTACGCCAACGGCGCCGATTCGGTCGGCATCGTGGCCTTCGGTGGTCACCCGCCGATCGTGGCGAAGGTGGGTCCCCGCGACGTGATCACCGCCGAGGCCGATTTCGTCGATCTGGTGAACGGGCGGCTGCGGGACGCCGGACGGCCGGAACTCTTCCCGCTGCGCTTCGGCACGCTCGTCGACGGCACGATCGCGACCAGCCTGATGGAACAGGTCGACCCCACCACCATGGACGAGGTCGTCTTCGCCGACGGCGGGCGCTGGCAGTTGCGGCCGGACGCGGTGGCCACCCTGCGGCCGCACCTGGACCTGTTGCGGCAGTTCTACCGGTCGTCGGCGGAGCAACGACCGCCGACGGTCGGCGACTACCTGTACCGGCAGCGCTTCCACGAGATCGTCCGGCATCCCGGCTTCCGCGGGTCGTTCGCGGCGTTCCTGCCGGGCTGGTCGCTCGCCGGGTTCCTGGACGCCGGCCTGCGCCTGCCCGGCGGGCGTGTGCTGCCGTCGTACCGGGAATCGCTCGCCCTGCTCGACGATCTCGCGCCGGGTCTGCTCCCGGCCGCGGGCAGCCTGGTGCACGGCGACGTTCATCTCCGGAACATGATGCGCCGGGCCGACGGCACCCCGGTCTTCGTCGATCCGCGCACGATCTGGGACGGGGTGGACCGCCCGGACATCGGCTACGGCGACCCCGTGTACGACTACGCGACGTTGTTGCACAGCGCCCTGCCGATGAGCGGCATCCTGACGGCGATCGCTGCCGGGACCGCGGCCGGGCTGCTCGCCGGGCTCCCGGCGGCCCCGGCGGACGGGGTTCTCGACCTCACCGGCCTGACCACCCCGTTCCGGCTCGACGCCGGCCTTCGCGAGCTGGAGACCTGCCTGGTCACCGCCTCGGCGGAGACCGGCGGCCCGAAGGCCCGCGCCCGGCTGCACGTGGGCGCCGCCAACGCCCTCGCCGGTTGGCTGAAGTACGAGCAGGCGCTTCGCCACCCGGCGGCCTGGCTGGCCGTCTACGCCTACGTCCTGTGGTACCTGGACCGGGCCGCCACCAGCGTCACGGAGAGCGCATGAGCCACCTCCTGCTGATCAACTCGGGCAAGGCCGAGGCGCTCGGCGAGCTGCGAGCCGTCGTGCCCGAGGCGAGGGTCACGGTGCTGACCGAGCCCGCCTACCGGCCGCAGTACCCGGCGGGCACGGATCTGGTGTTCGTGGGCGACATCGGTGACCTGACCGCGGTCCGCAAGGCCGTGCTAGCCCTGTCGGCGACGAACCCGGTGGACCACGTGGTGTCGCCGTCGGAGCGCAGCATGCCGGCCGGCGGGTTCCTGCGGTCCTACCTCGGTCTGCCGGGCACCGGGTTCGATGTCGCCAACCGGTTCACCAACAAAGCCGTCATGAAGCGGGCTCTCACCGACCTCGGGCTGCCGGTCGCCGCGCACCGGGTCGTGTCCGGCCTGCCGGCCGCCGTGCGGGCCGCTGCGGAGCTCGGCGGCCCGGTCGTGGTCAAGCCGGCCTTCGGCACCGGATCGATGAACGTGCACGGCTTCGATTCCCCGGCCCGGCTGGCCGAGTTCGCGACGTCCGCCGCCGCGGACAAGCTCCGGAACGCGGGCTGCCCGCTGCTGGTGGAAGAGAAGATCGCGATGTCGGCGGAGTACCACGCGGACGCCGTGATCGTCGGGTCCGAGGTGCGTTTCTGCTCCGTGGGCCGATATCTGGTCCCGCAGCTGGACCCGGTCGGCCGGCTCAACGGGTCGGCCATCGTGCCGGCCGACAGCCCGGCGGCGGCCGCGGTCCGGGCTCTGCACGAACAGGTGGCGCTCGGGCTCGGCCTGCGCGACGGAGTGACCCACTGCGAGATCTACGAGACCCCGGCCGGCCTCGTGGTCGGGGAGATCTCCTGCCGGCCCGCCGGCGGCGGCATCGCCGACGCCATCAAGACGCAGTACGGCGTGGACATCTGGGACGCCTTCAATCGGCTGGCGCTCGGCCTGCCCGTTGCCTTGCCACCAGCGGGTCGAGCCGTCGGCGGGATCGTGGCCGTCTGTCTGCTGCCGGTCCGTCCCGGCCGGGTGCTGCGGGTGACGCCGGCCGAGGAACTCGAGGCCCTCGACGGGGTGCTCAGCGTCTCGATGAAGGTCGGGCCGGGCAGCGTGATCGGCACTCGCCTGCACTCGGCGTCCACCGCCGGGATCCTGCTGCTCGAGGCTCCCGACGAGGAGACGCTGGGCAAGCGGGTCGACCGCGTGGTCGAGCAGTTCCGTCTCGATGTCGAGGCGCTGTGCGGCGACTGATCCGGCAACTGGCGCCGCCGGCCGGCGTGGTCCGGGTGCTCGCGCTGGGCAACCTGATCCGCACCGTCGGCACCGGCGTCGTGATGTCCATGAGCGTGCTCTACTTCGTCGGCCCGGTCGGTCTGCCCGTGCACACGGTCGGACTGGGGATGAGCTGTGCCGCGGTGCTGGCCATGATGGCCAGCGTGCCGGCCGGGCACCTCGCCGACGTGCTCGGCGCCCGGCGGGCCGCCCAGTTCTTCGTGATCGCTCAGGGCCTCGCGGTCGGGACCTACCTCGTCGTGGACAGCGGCGCGGCCTTCTTCGCGGCGGCGGCGCTGACCGCCGTCGCGGACGCCGGTTCGAGCGCGGCCCGGGGCGCGCTCGTCGCGGCGAGCGTGCCCACCGCGGAGCGGGTACGCGCCCGCGCCTACCTGCGGACGGCGACGAATCTCGGGGTGTCGCTGGGCGCCGGGGCCGGCGCCTTGGCTCTCGCCGTGGACACCCGCGGAGGCTACCTGACGGCCCTGGCGTTCGCCGGGCTCTGCTTCCTCGCGAGCGCGGTGACCACCACGTTCGTCCCGGCCGTCGCGACGGTCCGGGCCGCCGCGGGCACCCGGCACAGCGTCCTGCACGTGTTCACCGACCGCCGCTTCCTGGCGGTGGCGGCCCTGAACGTCGTGCTGGCCACCAACGCCGGCCTGCTCACGGTGGCGTTGCCACTGTGGATCTCCGCCCACACCGAAGCACCCACCGCGCTCTACCCGTTGCTCCTGCTCGTCAACACGGTGCTGGTGGTACTGCTGCAGCTCCGGTTCGCCAGGCTGGCGAACGATGCCCGGCAGGGTGCCCGGGCGCTGCGCTGGGCGAGTACGGCCCTCGCGGTGTGCTGCCTCGTGTTCGCGGCGGCGGGCGCACTGCCGGGCCGGCTCGCGGTCCTCGTCCTGGTCATCGGGACGGTCGTCCACGTGGTCGGCGAACTGCTGCACAGCACCGGGGCCTGGGCGGTGTCCTACGACCTGGCACCGCCCCATGCCCAGGGGCAGTACCAGGGACTCTTCGGCATGACGTCGCAGATCGCCGGGGCACTCGTCCCGCTCGGCGCCAGCCTGCTGATCGTCGACTGGGGCTGGCCCGGCTGGCTGGTCTTCGCCCTGGCACTGCTGGCAGCGGGCCTGGCGATGCCGTTGGCCGTACGGATCCGGCCGGCTCCCGATCGAGCGCTGCCCGCCGTCAGCTGATGACTCTCCTGACCCAGGCGCAGTTCCGCTCCGGCAAGATGCCACGGCGGATTGTCGTTGTCCATCCCGACTTCGGTCGCTAGCGGCTACCGCGGGTGTTCAAGGCGGTAGTCCTTCGGACGGGCGCTGAGGTCCTGGCCAGCTCGCGCACTCAGGCTTTTTGGGCCAGGCCGGTATCCACCAACGATGTCGAGCTCGAGTTCGCGCGTCCTGCTGTCGGTCGGGTGCTTCCATTTGACGACTGCGGGGACGTTTGGCCAGTTCAAGGGGTATCCGGCCAGCCCGTCAGCCTGATTTACACCCGCCTTCAGCCACCTCGGACGGCTGCGCTACCAGGCCGGGGGACCAAGATGGCGTCGCACTTCCGCCGCGAATCTGGGCACGCCGGTGCGTTGCAGAAGGACGAGGACCTCCGGCACGGTGTTCGGCGCTCGTCGGTAGGACGCGGCTTGGTGACGGAGCACGTCCATGGTCAAGCCGGGGTAGAGATCGAGTTGGTCGAGGAGGAAATCGTCGGAGTGGATGGCCGCGATGTCGTAGGGCTTGAGGGCCGGCTCGAGGGAATGACCGGCTCATCTGGCCGAGCCGCCGATCGACCCGATCCGGTGGTAGCCCACGCTTGGTGAGGTTGCGACTTAGTTCGGCGAAGACGTCGGCCGACCAGAGCGGCCGGTATGCGGAGGCTTCGGCGAGGCGAAGCAGGGTGTCGCACAGGTATGCCGGGTAGAGCACGCAGGTGTCAAGGAACGCGGGAAACGCCACCATGACCGGCTGTCACCTCGACGGCGGGGAGTCGAGGGTGATCTCGTACAGGTCGTCGTCCTCGGCGTCGGCTGCCATCTGGTCCAGGGCCCGGCGGCGTTCGGTGCGGGTGCGTTCGGAGTAGTCGAGGATGTCACGCAGCAGAACTCGCCGATGCCGGCCGCGCAGGCTGTGCGGGATCTCGCCGTCGGTGAGCAGGCGGACCAGCGTGGGTCGTGAGATGTTGAGCAGGTCAGCGGCCTCTTGGGTGGTCAGCATCGTGTTGTGCGGGGCGATCGAGATGGCCATCCCCTGGGACAGGGCGCCGACGACGTCGCGTAGCAGTTCGTAGAGTTCGGCGGGGAGGTCGAGCTGCGAGCCGTCCGGGCCCACCAGCTTCGCTCGGGCGGGGGCCTCGGCGGCGGCCATACCGCGCGCGAAGCGCACCAGGTCGGCGGGGTTTTCCGGGGGCAGAACGGTCCGTTCACGCAGGGTGCTCGACATGAAGCCAGCATACCGCTATTCGAAAAATCCGAAAGCCGCTACGACCTAGTGAAGCCCAGCGCCCGATAGCCGGGCATTCGGCGTTGCAGCGAGACAGCAAGGATCGGCGTCGCCGGGTCGTGGTAGTCGTGTACCTCCGCGACGTCCTTGCCGGGCGCCGCTCGGATGACCCGGCCGGCGCACTGGACCAGCAGGCCGTCGAAGGAGATCGGCCCGGCCAGGAACAGGGTGTCGAGTACGGGTGCGTCGAAACCTTCGCCGATGAACGGTGTGGTGCCGATGACCAGGATCCCGTCGCCGGCCTTCGCCTCGGCGAGCCGGTCGACTGCGGCACGCCGATCCGCAGCGGTCATGCCGCCTTGCAGCAGGAGTGCTTGATGTCCGCGATCCGCGAGGAGGGAAGCCAGAGTCTCGACGTGGGCGACCCGGCGGGTCAGCACGAGGCAGTTGCGCCCCTTGGCGAGGGCTGCCGCGACGTCGTCGGCGATCTGGGTGTTTCGTGTTTCATCTCCGATCAGGGAGCGGTACACGGCTGCCAGTGCGCCCGGCGACGACAGGTCCTCCTGATCGGCCCGGAACTGGGTCTCGTGGACGAACAACAGGCGACCTGGACCGGTCTCGTCCTGCCAGACGGCGGCGAGCGTGTCCGGGTTCTCGTCGGTCACGGCGTGCCGGACAGGGCCGAGTTGCCAGGTCACGAGTTCACCGAGGCCGTCTCGGCGGGTCGGTGTCGCGGTGAGGCCGAGCCAGAAATGCGCGCCGATTCCCCTGACCGCATGGTCGTACGCGGCAGCGGCAAGGTGGTGACATTCGTCGACGATCACGTGCCCGTACCCGGCGGTGAGGTCCGCGACGTCGGCACGACGGGCCAGCGAGGGCAACATCGCGACATCTACGACACCAGTGAGCTTGCGGCGGCCGCCACCGATCTGCCCCGGCCGTACGCCGAGGAACTGCTCGATGCGCGATCGCCACTGCTCGGCCAGCGCTTTGCGATCGACGAGAATCAGGGTCGAGGTGGCGCGTTCGGCGATCATTGCGCAGGCCATCACGGTCTTGCCGGAGCCCGGTGGGGCCACCAGCATGCCGTCGTCGTGGGCGAGCATCGCACTCACTCCGGCGCTTTGCCTGGTGGTCAGTTCGGCGGTGAAAGCGACCTCGATCTCCGTGCCGGCATCCCGCGTATCCGTGACTACCAATCGGGATCCGGCGTCCTCGATGATTCGTCCGACTGCGTGCCGCAACCCGCGCGGAAGGACCAAGCGGCCGTCCAGCGTGATGTCGTAGCCCCGAAGGAATCGTGGTGTGTCCCAGGTCGACTTGCGAAGCCGCTGCAACTCGTAGAACTTCGGATTGGCCAGCGAGGCCGCGTGCTTGAACGTGGTCAGCGCGGCCGCCGGCAGTTGCGAGATGTCGATACTCAGGCCCGCCGCGAGATCTGCCTTCACCGTCGTTGGCAGCGGCGGGTGGACCTTGGTGGCATCCGACCTGCTCATCTTCGCCACACCGGTGCCGACGACGGCCTGTTTCGCGCGACGGGCGACTCTCTCCCCATCGCCCGGGCTGAGCCGGTCGAGGACCGACAGGAAGGCCCACTGATCCTCGTACGGTTCCAGGGTCGCCAGGTCGAGGAAAAGCGTCAGGCCGTCTTTGCGGCGCCGGCCCTGCAGCGGCGCCGCGATCAGGTTGCCTAGGCCGCCGTCGGGTAGGACGTCCTGGTTCGGGAACAGGCGATCGTACGAGCGCAGGTCCATGGAGCCGCGCAGAACCATGGCCTCATGCAGCAGGACCGTTCCGACCGATCGGGCCGTAGTCGCGGGAATCGGGCCAGTGAAGAAGATCCATGCGTGCGCGCCGCGTCCCGACTGGGAGATTTCCAAAGCCGCCGGGACACCACTGGCTCGGGCAGCTTTGCAGTATGCCAGCGCGTCGAGCATCGCAGTGCTGCCGTCGAAGTCCGCGGCCAGGAAGTGGCAGGTGTTATCGGTGAGCAGCGGATACAGGCCCATGAACACGTCACCGACGAGATGGGCGGCCATGACCTCCGGGGTGAGCGGCAGATAGGCCGCCGTGCGCCGGTCCATACCCTTGCGCCAGCCACCTGCCACCGCCGGAGACCACCCCGCCGTACCAAGCCGGCTGTTCTCCCATCGCTTCGCATAAGCATCTCGCCGCCCCCGGAAGATGTTGGCGTAGAACGCCAGCTTCTCCGGCACGGGCGACGCCATCGTGACCGGCCCCGGCGTGGCCATTGCGGCGAGTTGCTCCGGCGCCGGAGCGGTGTCCTGGCCCCGCAGTTCCAGCAGACGCGACAGCCGATGGTTCTCCGCCCGTAACCGCTCCAGCTCACGACGAAGCCGAGCGCCCTCGTCGTCAGTCACCGCGTCAACGGACACCACCGGCCAATCTTCACACGCCGGCCGCCGCGACCCCGGCAGCCAACTCAGTCCAGCCGGGCCCGGTTGAAACGATCGATCAGGCTCGGCTTACGGGCATGCCGGTCCCGCAGCCGGGTCATCTGCTCCGCGAACTCGAAGATCTCACCCTCCCGTACCGCCAGCGCCTGAAGATCCAAAAGCAGGGTCACCGCCGCGTCGTAGTCCTTCGGACGTTTCGTCGCGATCAATTCGTCCACCTGGTCCCAAGCGCGGACTGGGTTCCGTGCCAGCTCGCCCAAGCGCTGCTCGCGAGCCGCTGCGGCCGCTTCCTCACGACGCTGACGCTCGGCCGCCTCTCGCGCCCGCTGCTGCTGCTGCCGGGCGGCCCACCGTTCCTCAGCGGCGGCGAGTAGGTCTCCGGCGGTCCGCCCCTCCCCGGCAGACGACTCCTCCGTCACACCGTGGAACCGCCGCAGCAACTCCGACCGCAGCAACCCGGCATCACCACGCAACACCCGCAACAGCACCTCGTCCTTGTCTGCCGTCGGCAGGGATTTGACCCAGCGGCGCAGGTCGACGGCGGAAGGCTCCTTCTCATTCAACGGCCGGCTCGCCGTTGCCGCCGCGTCCAGCAGATCAGGGTCCAGGCGAAGGAAGTCGGCCAAGGCCCGCAACGGCCCGCTCAGCTTCGCCAGCCCGGCCGGGACCGAAGGCTCCGGATATTCACCATTCAACTCACGGTTCTGCACACACAGCAGCCAAGCCAGATATAGCAGCCGCCGATCACCGCCGGCCAACTCCGCCCGGACCGGCACGATCGCGGCGAGCCGTCCTTCCTCGTCCCACCACTCGTCGTCGCCGTCCTCGTCCTCACTACGAAGATCGAGGATCACATGGGTGCGGGTCGCCCAGGATGCGGCCGAGTCGCCGACACAGAACCTCTCCACCGTTTCCGGGTCCAGCGCCGCTCGGGGCAGTCTCAGCATGATCCGCCGCGTGCCCCAGTTCGCCAAATACAGATGCGCGTCGAAATACTGCTCCATCCACTTGGCCGGATCAGCCTTGAGATCGCCCCACTGATAGTCGTTGACGAAACTCGACGACGTGATCCGCCCCCGCGACGACACCGCCCGCAACTCGCCCTGCTGCTTCGGCGTCAAAGTCTCGTCAAGCGCTACGAACTCGTAGTACTGGTACTCGCTCACTGTGTGCCCGCCCACCACCGGTACGCCTCGATCCACTGCGCACCGTCCGGCGCTGGATCCGGCAACGAAAGATCCAGAATCTCGATCGTCTGCCGCAGCCGGCCACGATGGCAGATCGCGACGATCCCCGACGAGCGCAGATCCACCTTTCGGACCACCACCGGCACGCCGAGAACCTCGGTCTCGAACGGCACCGCCAGATCGCCCTCAATCATGGCGAACAGGCCACTGAGCTGCTCATGCTCGTCGTAGCAGTCCACGACCGCCTCGGCGACCAAGGCATCGAGCTCGGCATCACTGAGCGAAGACACCCGCGCAGGATAGAGAACCGCCGCTGGCGCTTCGCCAGCAGCCGACGACAGCGAACCACCCGGCTGTGGTTCGCACGCAAGATCAACGTGGGCCGGACGTTGCGCCATGCGAACCACGCCACCGCCGTGCCCGGTCGCCCACTTCCGGGGCGTTTACCAGCTCACGGGATACTCAAACAACAAATAGGAATCGATAGCCAAGCGCCCCCCAGTGCGGTGCCGTGTCGATACAGCGAGCTTCTCGGGTCGGTTGAAGCACCTGCGCACAAGTGGCTCACCGCCGAGATCCCGCTCGGTGTGGCCCGCATGATCTATCGGGACGGGCAGTGCTACGAGATCGGGGAACGGTACCTCGACCATCTCCGTGCCGAGATCAAGAAGCTCCTGACCACACCGTCGGCAGTGACGCTGCCAGCTTGGTCCTCCTCCGTTCCGGAGGAGTCCTACAACAAGGCGGTCGCAGCGCAGCCAGGTTACCTGTGCCTGGATCAGAAGTTCGTTCACTCCGGGCCGCACCGCCGCGGGCAGGGCATCGAGGTATGTGACCTGCTGGGGCCAAACGACGAATTGATCCACATCAAGCGAGCCGACCGCTCGTCGTTGCTGAGCCACCTCTTCATGCAGGGCGTCGTTTCCGCGGACACCCTCCGAGAAGAGGAGAGCGCACGTCAGCGCTTCGCCGAGCGCGTCCATGCGGTGTCAGAGGGGACGCGGACGGTGCCGCTCGGCTTCAAGCCCTCCAAGGTGGTGTACGGGATCGCACTGAAGTCCGGAGAGGCGTTGACGCCGCAGAACCTGTTCACGTTCGCCCAGGTCGCGATGTACCGGGCAGTACGACACCTGCGCAGTTCCGAGATCGAGGTCGAGGTCGTCGGAATCAGTGGGTGACGGTCCACATCAGCGGTCGCCACATCGGATAGGTGCAGCCCGGAGCACCGCTGAGAGATTGTGTGACCTCCGGAAACGTCCGCCTGAGGGTTAGGGTGTCCGGTGATGCCCGTTCGGAAAGTCGGGGTCACCGTTCATCGGAATCGTTAGGGGTGGCCAATGCAACGGCGGATTGTTGTTGCCCATCCTGACTTCGGCCGCAAGCTCAAGGAACTGCGTGAGAAGCACGGATTGTCATTGCGTCGGCTCGGCGGGATGATCCATTGCTCGCACGGCCACCTGTGGGATCTCGAATCGGGGATCAAACGGCCGAGCCTGTCCGTCGCGGTTCTGCTGGATCAGGCGCTTGAAGCGGGCGGCCAGTTGTCCGCCATGGTGTCCGAGGTGTCAGCCGACACCGGCAGACGGGGAGTAGCGGTCGAACAAGCAATGGTGGCCATGCCCTCCGGGCTAGAGTTCGCGCCGGACTGGCGGCACGGTATAGATGTCGCTGTTGATCTTTGGCGAGGCGATATGCAGCGGCGGAACCTTCTCCGGCAGGTGGGCTTCAGCGCGACGGCCTCCTGCCAGCGGCGATGCGATGGTTGATGTCGTCGCTCGACGAGCGTCCGGCCGGCAATGGTGAGCGTCTGATCGGGGCCGCCGATGTCGAG
Organism: Paractinoplanes ferrugineus; assembly: GCF_016862195.1. Lineage (GTDB taxonomy): Bacteria > Actinomycetota > Actinomycetes > Mycobacteriales > Micromonosporaceae > Actinoplanes > Actinoplanes ferrugineus. The sequence continues at coordinate 25,327 of NZ_BOMM01000017.1, forward strand.
ACCGTGCGCAGGATGACCTCGACTTACCGGACGCTGGACAACCAATTCGGCGGTGGCCACATCCGCGACAGCCTGGTCCGGTTCCTCAACGCCGACGTCACCGAGCTGATCAACGGCCGCTACGATGCGGCGACCGGACGACAGTTGCTGTCCGCGCTCGCGGAGACGACCCAGCTCGCGGGCTGGGCTTCGTACGACGCCGGAATGCACGGCCTGGCCCAGCGCTACCTGATCCAGGCACTGCGCCTCGCGGCCGGCGCCGGTGACCGGGCGCTCGGAGCGGAGATCCTGGCGGCGATGAGCCATCAGGCCGCGTTCCTGCGGGCCTCCGGCGAGGCGGTGGATCTGGCCAAGGCCGCCGGCCGCGCAGCCGCCGAAGCGGGCATCGCCGCGATCGAGGCGGAGTCGGCAGTTCTCGAAGCACAAGGCTATGCCGTCGGCGGCAACGAGAAGGCCTGCGCGGCCGCGCTGAACAGGGCCGAGGCGATCTTCGACAGGGCTGACCGGACCAGCGAGCCGCAGTGGATCGGCTACTTCGACGAGTCGTACCTGGCGGCGAAGTTCGGTCACTGCTTCACCGCACTCGGCCGAGGCGATATCGCTACGCGGTTCGCGACCCGGTCGCTGGACATGGACAGCCGGCAGTATGCGGGGACGGCAGTTCAACCTTGTTCTGCTCGCCGTGTCGCATGCGCAGAACGGCGAGCCGGAGGAAGCCGCCCGTGTCGGCATCGACGCCGTCGAGGCCGCGGAAGGGCTGTACTCCTCACGGGCCCGCGACTACCTGACCGACCTCGTCGATCGACTCTCCAAGCATGTCGGGCTACCCGCGGTGCAGGACTTCGCCGAGCGAGCCCGACCGGTTCTGACGAGCGCCTAGAGTTTGCCGGTCGCCTTCCGGAGCAGCAGGGCGAGCAACCCGGAGACGGAGCCGGCACCGACGATGGTGCCGTTGTCGATGTGCTGCTGGATCTCGTCAAGCGGGATCCAGCCGAGGCGTTCGGCTTCGTTGATGTCCGGGGCCGCGCCGGTGAAGTCGGCTCCGCGGGCCAGGTAGACGATGTTCTCCTGGTCGATCGTGCCCACCATCGGCTGGAAGCTGATCAACTTCTCGATGCTGCGCGGCCGCCAGCCGGTTTCCTCCTCGACCTCGCGGGCGGCGCAGGTCATGGAGTCCTCGGCCGGGTCGAGGTAGCCGCCGGGCAGTTCCCAGACCCAGCGGTCGACGATGAACCGGTGCCGCCACATCATCAGCACGCGTTCGTCGTCGTCGAGCACGATGACCATCGCGGCGGCCGGGATACGCAGAACGTACTGCTCGAAGCGGACGCCGTCGGGTAGTTCCACGTCCGCGATGCTCAGCACCGCCTTGCGGGTGTCGTCGACGACGCGTTCGCCGTGGATGGTCCAAACACTTGCTCGCTTCGGCTCCACGCTCATCAGCGCACAGTAGCCGTACGCCTTCCGGGCTGTACTCCGACACCTGCCGCGTCGGCTGACAGTGGCTGACGCCTGTCGCCTTCAATTCCGGGTCACCGGACCGCCACGCTGTGACCGGAACACCTGGTCAACAACAGCGAAGCCCACGGCGGCCACCGCACCATGCCGGCCGCCGCTCCTGAGTCGAAACCGGGCACGCGGTCCCCGCCAAACCACAGCACCCTCCGGTTCGGCGGGACCACCGTGACAGTACGTCGCAGGTCGACGTGCCCTCGCCCATCACGGAAGGCAGGACATGGCGACGACCACGAACCAACTCGTTCGCGGAGGTGAACCCCAGTGGTGGCGATAGCGGCGACGAGCGCGCTCCTGATGGGGTTCCTCGCAGGCCTGATCAGCTTCAAGGTCAAGAGCCGGTGGTGCCCGCACTGCGGCGCGATGACCACCGCCGACCTGCCCGCGACGATCGCCCCGCCACACCCGCCGAGTTGGTCGGCGCTGCCGACGCAGTCCTACAACCAGGTCGGGCGAGCTGGAGCCCTCACCCGGCTCAGCGGCGCCGCGCGAACGGCGGCCGTTGATGCTGGTCCCGAGGACGCCACACCAGCCTGACCGGCCGACGTGGGACTGCCTGGCCTGCGGCGAGGCTTGGCCGTGCGCACCCGGCAAGGTCGAGCTGGTCGAACAGGGCGTAGTGCATCGCCGATCGCTGCGGCTCTACCTGGAGTCCTGCGCGATCGACATGATCGACGACCGCGCTGACGGGCATCGCGCCAGCGGCCGTGACGACGCGATCTACGACCGCATCCTCGGTTGGTTCGACGCTCACGAGTCTGCATCGACCGACCGCGCGACCGGGCGGGCGGCCTGACGGTGATCATGAGGCACTACCCACCTGCAGTGCTCGTCCACTTGCCTGAGTGCGTGGAGGGGCCGCGCTTCCGGCGGTCATGGCGTCGGTGCTGGAAACCGACTTCTACAGCCATCGCTTCCACTTCTGCTTCGCCGAGGCCGGCTACGACCTCGCCGCCGTCACGGCCGGGCACGTCATCCGTGACGGCATCGTCCCCATGGTCACCGTCGAACGACTCGGCTACCGGTCACATCGCTACGTCCCCAGCGACGACCAGCCAGCCGACGCCCTTCACGCCCGTTGCCGCGTCTGCTGCGGCACCCACGGCGAGAACGAGTCGACGCATCCCGTAGTCGGAAGCGAAAGAGTTCAGTCTGGCGGGTCGTTCGGGTGGTCCGGGTGGTCCGGTGCTGGTGGTTTCGGATCGGATCCGTGGGGTGTTGCGGATCGATCGTGATCCGAGCTGGCAGCAGGAGCTGTCGATCCTGATCGGCGAGTTGATTGCGGTGGGGCAGGGTTCGGAGCCGTTCGACGAGTCGGTGGTGCCGCCTCCGCGGATGCCGTGGCACCGCGACCGGTAACCAACTTCCCGCGAACCTCACCGGCCGGTTTCCTCGTCGGGTCCCCGGTCGCGGGCGGCGAGGTACTTCACGAAACGGGACTTGGCTCGCTGGCGTTGCTTGTAGGCGGTTTCCAGGCTCATGCCCAACTGGTTGGCGGCGTGCTTCATGCTGACGTGGTCGAAGCCGGTGATGGTGAGCAACTTGACGTCCCGCTCGGCCAACGGCCGCCCAACGGCGGCAAGCGCAGCCAGAAACTCCTGGAAGAGGACGCTGAGGTCCCTGTCGGACATGCCGTCGGCCACAGGTTCGGCTATGGCTGCGGGCGGCCGGCGTTTTCGCGGGTTCTGGGCTCCATTGGATGGCCGGGGCTGTTGGCTCTTGGCGGGGCGCCCGTCGGGCACCGGTCGAGCAGTCTGGCCCAGATAACCGGCGGAGCGGTTACGAGGGGCGGGCTGCGTGGGTGCGGGGGCGGGCGTAGATCTCCAACTCGGTGGTGCAGAGGTCGTCGGGGTCGAAGCCGTGGTAGTCGGGGTGGATCGGGAAGCCGCGGTTCACGGCGGCGACCGAGCGTTCGTCGACGGTGCGCAGGCGGCGTTCGATGGCGAAGCCGGCGTCGGTGAACAGCTGCTCCAGGTCGGGGGCGCGCAGGCGGTTGCAGTAGGAGAACTCGTTGCCGCCCAGGCGTTGCCACTCCCGTTCGGAGAAGCGCAGGAAGTTTATCCGGGTGATGCTGGCGTCCTGGTGGGCGAAGTGGTCGCTGGGGTCGATCAGGTGGGCGGCGAGACCTGTCGGTCTGAGCACCCGGCGGGCCTCGGCCAGGATGGCGGCGAGGGCCGGCGGGGTGACGTGTTCGAGGACGGTCATGGAGAAGCTCAGGTCGAAGGTGTCGTCCTCGTCGGGCATCCGCGCGGCGTCGCCGGGGGCGGCATAGTGCACGTTCAGTGACCGCAGGTGGTGGGGGCTGCCGCTGGGCAGGGCCTCGAGTGCGGCCAGCCGGTCGGCGAGCCGGGCCGGGTCGACCAGGCCGGCGTAGAGGTCGGCGAGGCGGTCGCGGGACCGGAGCAGGCGCTGGATCATCGCGGTGGTGAGCTCGGTGTCGAGGCGGCGGTGCAGGTCGACGGTGACGACCTCGGCCGCCCCGAGCAGGTAGAACGCCAGGGGCGCGACGGGCAGGTGACCGGTGCCGACCTCGAGGCAGCGGGCGCCCTCGGGCCGGAACCCCAGTTCGGTCAGGCGCCGCAGCATGGCGGCGTGCTGCGGGAGCCGTTTGTACGGGTCGGGGCTGAGCCGGCCGTACCGTCGCTGGATCCGCCGGTAGAGGAGGTCGCCTCCCGGAAGCATGGCGCAGAGCTTCTGGATCTTGGCTTTGCGGGTCCAGCGCATGAGACATTTTACTAATTTGTCGGATTCGCGGATCGGCTCAGCTGAAGTCCGGGATCGGCCCCCGGGAGGTGTCGGCGCGGCCCTCGGGCAGTTCCCACGCCTCCTGGCGGCCCAGCGCGGTCATGTCGAGGATGCCGTAGGCGCCGCCGACCTGCTCGGTGCCGCGGGCGAACGTCGAATAGGTGTGGAAGACGTCGTCGCCGACCCGCAGGAAGCAGCTCATGCCGGGCTGTTCCATCGGCTGGTTGGCGGTGTCGAGGGTCCAGCCGAGGCCGGCCTTGCGCAGTTCGTCCGGCCCGCGGAAGTTGAACTCGACCGGGTTGACCGACTCGTCCAGGGTGACGTGGAAGTCGTAGTTGAAGTCGGAGCCGGACGACGAGTACATCGGGATGGTCCAGCCCCGCTTGGCCCGGTACTTCTCCAGCTTGGCGAGCGGGGCCCGGGCGATGATCGCGTACACCGTGCCGCGGGCCCGAAGGTGCCGCAACAGGCCGTCGGAGATCTCGTCGACGGCGGCCGTGCAGCTTCCGCAGCCGTCCTCCCAGCCCGGGTCGAACATGAAGTGCTGCACGACGAGCTGGCGCTGTCCGTCGAAGAGGTCCAGCAGACCGACCGGCCCGCCGGGGCCGGCGAAGCGGTAGTCCTTCTCGACCTTGACCATCGGCAGCTCGCGGCGCCGCGTGTTCAGCGCGTCCTTGGCCCGGACTGCTTCCTTCTCGCTCGCCAGGAGCTCTTTGCGAGCCACCAGCCACTCGTCACGGGACACGATCTCCGGCAGGTCTGCTTGCGTCATACCGGTGTAGACCGGCGACCGGCCCGGAACTCATCGGATCTCGAGCGTCCGGGCGAAATCGCGGATCTGCTCGTCCGGATCGTCGGCCAGCGGCGCGGCGACCCGCTCCCGGTCCACTCCGGGGATCTCCTCGAGCAGGGCGTAGAGCGCATAGAAGCGGGTGTCGGCATCCTCGTCGCGGCACAGCTGTTCGAGGGCCGGCACGACCCGGGGATCGACCGCGGCCGGGTCGATCAGGCCGGGCAGCGCGGAGGCCACGTGGAAGCGGACCCGCCGGTGCGGGTGCCGGGCGAACGGAAGGATCGCGTCGAGGGCCTCGCGCGCGCCGTTGTAGTCGAGCGCCGAGATGGTGAAGCCCAGGACACGCGGGTCGGTCTCCCGGCCAAGAAGATCAAGAAGCCGGGGTACGGCCTCCGCGTAGAACGGCCGGCGGTCGAGCTCGCCCGGCGGGCCGAGTTCACGGAGCACGAGGACGCCGAGTTCCCGCGTGATCGGGTCGTCGTCGCCGAGCATCCCGGCCGCCGTGTCGAAAACCTCCCGGTTCGGCTGTTCGTGCAGGGCGACCAGGGCCCGGGCCGGTTCGTCGTCGGCGGTCCCGGCACCGGAAGCGGTCCCCGCCCGGGGGACGCGGGCGGCGATCTCGGCCCGGGCGGCCTGGAAGAGCGCGGTGCGGCGCTCGGCGTCGGATGGTTCGGTCACGCTGCCATTGTCCGTCGTGGCGGGCGGCGCGGGTCCGGCGGCACGGCGGCGGCGATCACGGGCCGCCGCCGCCGCGACATGATCGAGCGTGACTGATGGTTGCGTGAGTCCGCACAATGAGGCTGTGACCGGGAACTGGATTCCGGAAGTGGGTGTCACTCCCCTACCGAGGGGGTGGCAGGCGGTGCGGCGGTTCGACCGGGAGACCGGCGAGCCGGTGATTCTGATGCGGATGCGGCCGCTACGGCGGTGGGTGCTCGCGACGGCGGCGGCCGGTGGGGTCGCGCTGCTCTTCTGGTGGTTCTACGCCCTGCGGGACACCGGTTCGGACGGCCGGGGCTTCTTCGTCATCGGCACGATCATGGCGGCGTCCGGGGCGATCGGCACGATCGTGACGGCGCTGACCCAGGACGGCTTCACCGTCACACCGGGCCGGCTGCGCTGCGGACGCGTCTGGGTGGCCGGCGGGAACTGGCGCGGTGGCCCGGCCGACGCGGCCGAACTGGTGCTGCAGCGGCGCGAGCTCGACAACATCACCAAGCTTCACCTGTACGCCACGCACCGTGGCGGCGGTAGCGACGAGATCTTCGCCGACGACGAGGACGGCCGGATCGCCCTGCCGTTCGCCGACTGGCTGTCCGCGGTCGCCCACATCCCGGTGCGCAGCGAGTGACGCCGGCCCGCCGGGGTCAGCCGTGCCGGTGGTGTTTCTGCACGAACGTGTAGCCGGGCTCCAGCGGGACCGGGTCGATCTGCTCGCTGGCGACGGCCCGCTGGTGCAGGGACAACTGCTTCTCGGAGGGCTGGGCGCCGGCCGGCAGCTTGCGGATGAAACCGTTCACCCAGTGGTCGTGCCGGCCCTCCGGGGGTGCCGTCGGGTCGACCAGCGGCGCGTAGAACAGCATGCCGACCGGCTCGGCGCCGTCCTCGGCCGGGAAGGTGGAGTCGCCGCTGCCCTGCACGCGGGTCACGTAGCCCTCGCGGAGCAGCTGGTCGATCGCGTTCTTCAGCAGGAACGCGCCCTTGGCCCCGCGGCCCAGGCCGGCCTTCACGGCGATCTTGGCCTCGGCGAACACGGCGCTGCCGTCGTCGAAGACCCGGCCGTGCCGGCAGACGGCGTGCAGCACCTTGCTCCAGTTGGCCGGGCCGGGCTCGAATTCCCTGGTCACGACCTTGGGGTCGTACTCGTGGAAGTAATCGACGCCGTCGACCCGCACCGGCTCCTCGAGCGGGATCGTGCGGGCCACGATCGCCCCGGAACGGGCGTGCCACTCGACCGTGACCTGCACGCCGGGGCGCAGGTCACCCGGCCATTCGATGCCGGTGAACTGGCCGTCGCGCAGCGACGTCTCGAACACCTCGCTCATCGGGGTGACCCCGTAGACGTCGTGCTCCAGCGTGACCGGGACCCGGTCGAGGTGGCGCAGGTCGTCCACGCACTCGTCGGGCGCCGCGCACACGCCACCGGCCAGGTCGGCCCGCCACAGGGCGAAACGCCGGGTCGCGGTCGTCATCCCGGCGTCACGAGGCAGATGACGTGGCCGTCGGGGTCGACGAGCACCGCCTGCCGCTCACCCCAGGGCTGGTCGGCCGGGACGTCCAGCACGACCGCGCCGGCCGCGACCGCCGCCGCCGTGGTGGCGTCGACGTCGTCGACGAGCAGGCTGATCGCGACTCCGGCCAGGCCGGGCGTCGGCGGACGCTCGTGCAGCAGCAACTCCGTGCCGGTGCCCGGGATGGCGAGCATGAACACGTCATCGCCGGTGTCCTTCACGCTCAGGCCGAGAGCGTCCTGGTAGAAGGCGAGCGCGCGCTTGCCGTCGGCCACCGACACGATGATCCGCTGAAGTCCCCGAACCGTCATGGGACGACGGTAACGGATCAGGTGCGTCCAGGATGCCGTAGCGGGCCATGATCGCTTCCCGGCGCCGCCGGTTCACCGCGGTCACCCGCCGCCCCACGAGAAGCCCGTCGACCAGGGTCCACACCCCCAGACCGCCGAGGGTGAACAGCATCGCCACCGACCGCCCGGTGTCCCCGAGGTAGAAGCGATGACCCCCGAAGAGCCCGAGAAAGACCCAGATGGCGTACGCGACCCGGCGCTGCTTGCGGACCGAGGCGTACTCCGCCTCGGCGCGCAGAACCCGCAGCCGCTCCCACTCGGGAAGCTCGGCTGATCCGGCGACGGCGGTCACCGGCGCAACGATACGGGGGCCGGCCGACATCACATGAACAATTCTCCCTGTTTCGATGCGAACGGGGTCGATGAACTCCTCCCCGGGCCGCCACAATGTGCTCCGCGCGGTCCAAGATCGCGCCTATCCGGAGAGGGTTTCGAGAGCACATGTCGCGAACGAAGCAACGGTTTCGCCTGACCGCGGGTACAGCGGTCGCCACGTTGCTCGCCGCGGGGCTGACGGGGGTCGGAACACCAGCGCGGGCAGCAACGCCCGGGCAAGTGACACCACCTACCGCCACCCCCTCGAAGAGCACACCACCGGCCGATCCGATCTCGGCCGCCGTCAGGCAGGCCCGGACCGGCGGCGAACCCGTCACCATCCCGTCCCTGCTCGACGAATACTCGACCACGTCGGCGAACCCGGACGGGACGCTCACTCAGACGTCCTCGACCAGCCCGCAGCGGGTCCGGCAGGGCAAGAACTGGGTGCCGATCGACACCACGCTGGTGAAGCAGAAGGACGGCAGCTTCGCCCCGAAGGCGGCGCTGTCCTCGATCTCGGTGTCAGGCGGAGGTGGCACCGGGCTGCTCACGATGAAGGACGGCGCGCGCGCACTGAGGTTCAGCTGGCCCACCAAGCTGCCGGCCCCGCGCATCGACGGCGACACCGCCACCTATCCCGAGGTGTACAAGGGCGTCGACCTGCAGATCATCGCGGACGCCACGGGCTACTCGTCGATGTTCGTGGTCAAGAGCGCGGAGTCCGCCGTACCGCCGGCGATCGAATTCGGGTTGAGCGGGACCGGCGTCAAGCTGGCGGGCACCGCGGACGGCGGCGCCTCGGCGACCGACCCGAAGTCCGGCGAGGCGATCTTCCGCACCGGCACCGCGGTGATGTGGGACAGCACCCCCAGCACCGGTGAGACCGCCGCCGAGGTCGCGAAGATGGACTCGCGCACCGCGGTCGGCCGGATGGGCGCGAACCGCGCCAAGATCGCCGTCGGCCTGAAGAGCGGCAAGCAGACCCTCAAGCTCGACCAGAAGCTGCTCACCTCGAAGGCGACGAAGTACCCGGTCTACGTCGACCCCTACTGGTCGGGCAACCCCAGCCAGATCAAGTGGGCGCGGATCTCCAGCAACGGCTGGAACGTCTACAACTCCACCTCGAAGACCGGGTCGACGAGCGCCCGCATCGGGTACGACAACTGGGCCGGCGGCGACGCCGAGCGGGCCCGGACGTACTACCAGATGAACACCTCCGGCATCAAAGGCGCCGAGGTCTCCGAGGCCAACCTGTACGTGACCGAGCGGTGGGCGGCGTCCTGCTACAACACCGCCGCGGTCGTCTACGGCACCGCCGCGCCCAGTGGCTGGAGCTCCGGCAGCCTGTACTGGGGCCACGAGCCGAACAAGGCGACCGGCGTGCTCGCCACGGTCAACGGCAAGGAGGTGGACTGCGGCACCAAGTCGGTGCGGGTCACCCCGGCCAGCCTGAAGTTCAACGTGCTGAGCTACATCAAGACCATCGCCAAGGGCAGCAAGGCCAACGCGACGTTCCTGGTACAGGCCAAGGACATGGACGACAAGTACTCGTGGAAGCAGCTGGGCTACGGCGGCGGCGCGACGCTGTCGGTCAAGTACAGCTACAAGCCCAAGCTCCTCAACGGTACGGGCAGCCCGAAGACCACCCCGAGCATCGTCGACACGGGCCGCAACGTCACCACGACGCACACCCCGACCCTCACCGCGTACGGCGTGAACCCGAAGGTGAACGGCCTGCAGGAGAACGTCCGCATCGAGTACCAGGTGTACAAGGGCACGACCCGCGTCGCCACCGGTTACAGCGGCTACTCGACGAACGGCGCCGCCTGGCGGACACCGTCGCTCGCCGACGGCACGTACACCTGGAAGGCGACGGTGCAGAACGCCTCCGGGCTGTGGGCGGGCGTCTACACCGCCACCCAGACCGTGGTCGTCGACACCCTGGCGCCGAAACAGCCGACCGTGCGCTCGAGTCAGTTCCCGCCGAACATCATGGGCGGGGCGTACACCGACAAGGGCACGTTCGCCTTCGGCAACGACAGGACGAACAACGTCACCGGCTACCTGTTCGCGCTCGACGCCGACCTGGCCAACACCGTCTACGCCACGAACAAGGGCACCGCCTGGACGACCAGCACGGTGCTGAAGGCCAAGACGATCTACTATGCCAAGGCCGATAACGCCGGTGGCACCGGCACGGTCGTGGTCAACGGCACCGCCGGCATCCCGTTCGCCCCGGCCACCGCCGGTGCGCACACCCTCTACGTGAAGGCGGTCGACCAGGCCGGCTCCACGTCGCCGCAGCTGCCGTACGTCTTCTACGCCGGCACCCAGACGCCGTCGTTCACCTACGGCTCGACGCTCGTCGCCGGTGGTACGGCGACGAACGCCGACGGCACCACGACGACGCTGCCCGCCGCCACCAAGGTCAGCGCCAAGGGCGCGATCGTCAAGCAGGCCGCGGCCTGGCTGTACTTCGGCGACGGCTACCAGGCGGTGCTCGGCAACACCACGGCCGGCAACGTGGCGCTCGGTGACAAGGCCACGTTCTCCTTCAACGTCCCGGCGACGGGGGCGTGGGAGATCGGGGCGAACCTGACCACCGGCACCGCCGACGGCATCTGGGACATCGTCCTCGACGCCGGGCAGTCGACCCAGAAGACGCTGATGAGCGGCTTCGACGGATATCAGCCCACCGGCGGATCGCCCCGGTTCGTCCACTTCGGTGTCGTCAAGGACACCGCGGGCAAACCGATGACCCTGACCAAGGGCGCACACACCATCACGTTCACGATGACCGGCAAGAACGCGGCCTCGACCGGATATCAGGCCGGCATCGACCTGATCCGCATCTCGCCGCTGCCGATCTGCACCCTCGACAACACGGCGACGTGCCTCAACAACGCGGCGACGAGCACGCTCACCGAGGGCACCACGCCGACCATCACCGCGGCCAACGCCGACGGTCCCGGCTCCAGCTTCGACGCCGCCGACCTGAAGGCCGCGGGCTGGAACCCGGGCAGCACGGTCACCGTCAACGGCGCCAAGATCAAGCTGCCCCCGGTGTTCGGCACCGGCGCCAAGGACAACATGATGGCCTCCGGCCAGGTGATCAACGTGCCGACCACGGGCGTGGTCAACAAGGGCAACGCCCTGGTCTTCGTCGGGTTCGCCACCGACGGGCCGACCAACAACTCCACGGGCACCATCAACTACGCGGGCACCAGCTGCGGGCTGAAGAGCCAGTCGTTCACCCTCAGCACCATGCCGGACTGGACCAACGCCGCGGCCACCGCCACCGACGCCGTGGTCACCATGCCCCGCTACAACAAGAGCAACGCCACCCGGCAGGCCACGCCGATCAGCATCTACGCGGTCACCGTGCCGCTGCAGTGCCCCGGCGCCGTGGTCGACAGCATCGTGCTGCCGGTCGTCACCAACATCCCGCAGTACGGGGTGGACACCCTGCACCTGTTCGGCCTGGGCATCCGGCCCAGCTCGGCGACCGACTCGGCGCACTGGGTCGGCACCTGGTCGGCCGCGCAGGACACCGACGCCGTCCTGACCAGCCCGGCCGACGCCCCGGCCACCCTGACCGGGCAGACGATCCGGGTCCCGGTGCGGGCGTCGATCGGCTCCGGCGGCAGCACCCAGCAGGTCCGGGTGCGTCTGTCGAACGCCAAGGGCAAGACCTCGGTCACCTTCGGCGCGGCCTCGGTCGCGTTGCAGGACGAGACCACCGGCGGCGGCACGGCCCTGAACACGCCGGTCAAGCTGACCTTCGGTGGAGCGGCCACGACCACCCTGGTGCCGGGCACCGAGGTGCTCAGCGACCCGGTCACCCTCACCGTGCCGGAGCGGGCGCGGCTGCTGGTCAGCTTCAAGGCCAACGGCACCGTCACGAAGCTGTCCGGCCACAAGGACCCCCGCACGCCGATCTACACCAGTGCCGCGGACAACGTGGACCACACCGGCGAGCAGTCCGGCGCCGGCTTCACCGCCTCCACGATGTACGGCCTGCCGTTCGTCGCGGGCGTCGACGTGACCACGTCGGCCTCCGACCCGGCCGGTGCCCTGGTGGTCCTCGGTGACCAGACCGTCAACTCGGACACCGCCGGCGGCAACGGCTCCAGCCAGTTCACCGACAAGCTGGCCGACTACCTGGCCGGGGCCGAGGACGGCAACGGCAAGGTGCCGTTCGGCATCCTCAACCAGGGCAGCAGCAGCTGGGGCAACCGGGTGGTCCTGCCGAACGCCAGCACGACGCTGGCGCAGAGCGCGATCACCTCGATCGACCGCACGGTGCTGAGCCAGTCCAACGTGCGCAACGTGCTGATCTCCTCCGGCTCCACCGACCTGCTGGCGTGCCCGGCCACCACGGCGGAGGCCTGCTCGGCTCCGCTGATCGCCAAGCTGCAGGGCCTGTCGGCGCAGATCGGCAACTTCAAGTCCGACGACTCGTCGGACTCCGGAGTGACGCTGCCGAACGCGTCCGGCTACCTCAAGGTCTACGTGGCGACCCTGCCGGCGTTCACCGGCACCCACACGGCGGTGCAGGAGACGGCCCGGGAACAGGTGAACGCGGCGATCCTCGACAGCAACCTCGGCGGCTACGCGGACGGCGTGATCAACTTCGCCGGCGCCGTCTCCGCCGAGGGCGACGAGAACTCCGACACCGTCGGGGCCGACTACCTGTGGGACGACGGCAAGGGTCACCTCTATCCGAGCGACGTCTACTACGAGCAGCTGGCCTGGGAATACCTGGCCAGCTCGGACCGCGCCGACCGGGTCAAGGACGAGACCGGCACGCACGACGGTGACGACTCGGTGGCGGTCTGGAAGTTCGACGAGGGCACCGGAACGGTCGCGGCCGACTCGGGCACCGGCATCCCGACCGGCACCATGCACGACGCCACGCTCAACAACGTGACGTGGGGCGCCGGCCGGATGCTGAACTCGAAGGCCGGCACCTTCAACGGCAGCACCAGCTACGCCACCACCGACTACAAGGTGAACACGGCGAAGAGCTTCTCGGTGTCCGCGTGGGTCCGCCTCGCCGACAAGTCGACCGACCGCACGGTCTTCGCCCGCGGCTCCACCGGCTGGGCCTCGCTCTACCTGCAGTACAACAAGGCCCAGGACCGGTGGCTGGCGCAGATGCCGTCGAAGACCTCCGGTGACGATGCCAAGTGGTTCGACGCGCTGTCCGACTCCGTACCGCAGGTCGGCGTGTGGACCCACCTGGCGGCCAGTTACGACGCCGACCTCGGCGCGCTGACGCTGTTCGTCAACGGCACCGCCGAGACCGTCATCGAGGAGGTCACCCCGTTCAACGACACCACCGGTTCCGCCCTCATCGGGCGCGCCGGCACCAACTGGTTCGCCGGTGACATCGCCGACGTCCGGGTCTGGGCCCGCCCGGTCGGCGCGGCCGAGATCGACCAGCAGGCGGCGGCCGAGCCGATCGCGGACTACGAGTTCGAGGACGACAGTGTCCCCACCGTCGCCAAGGACTCCACGTTCCACGGCAACGACGCTGCTTTCGCCGGTGGCGCCACCTACGAATACCCGGGCCACAGTGACTGGGACATCGGTGCTCTGAAGCTCAACGGCACCGACGCCGCGGTCGGCCGCAGCTCCCTGCTGCGTACCGATCAGTCGTTCGCCGTGGCCGCCTGGGTCCGCCTCGACGCGGCCACCTGGAACCACGCGATCGTCAGCCAGGAGGGTGCCCACGTCGGGCGCTTCTCGTTGCACTGGAGCGTGGAGAGCAAGGCCTGGCAGTTCACGCTGGCCCGCACCGACGCCGCCGAGCCGGAGACGGATGCCGTCGTCGGCCCGACTCTCGACACGGCACCGATCGGTCAGTGGACCCACGTGGCCGGCGTCTACAACGCCGCCACGGCGACGATGACGCTCTACATCAACGGCGACCCGGTCGGGTCGCACGAGGTGGTCGGTACGCCGTGGCAGGCCACCGGTTCGTTCCTGGTCGGCCGCAGCAGGTGGGACGATCACGCCACCGACTGGTTCCCGGGAGCCGTGGACGCCGTCCGCGTCTACCAGGGCGCCGTGCCGGATGACCTGATCAAGGAGCTCGCCCAGTCCTGACCTTTCAGTGGTGAGACGGCGGCGCTCGGGGTCGACCCCGGGCGCCGCTTTGCTGTCCACCGACCGGTTGACAGCCGGGCCGGTGACTCGGTCGTCCCGGCGGGGCGGCTCCGGCGGCGAGGATCTGTTCATCACCGCCGACGAGGGAGACCACCCATGCAGCGCAACCAGATGACCGCGATGATCCGCTCGATGGCCTGGGACCTGGGCCTGCCGGTGGCGACCTACTACGCCCTGCACGCGGTGGGCACCGGCGACACCGCCGCCCTGCTCGCCGGCACCGCGGCGGCCGGTGCCCGGCTGGTCTGGGTCGCGGCCCGCAGCCGTACGATCAGCGCCTTCTCCGCCGTGATGGCCGCCGTGTTCGGCGTCGGCCTGTTGTTCACCCTGCTCACCGGCGACGCCCGGTTCCTGCTGATCAAGCACTCGGCGATGGCCGCGGTGATCGGCTCCCTGTTCCTGATCACCGCGTTCCGGGGCCGCCCGCTCACCCTGGCCGCCCAGCAGAGCTTCATGCCGGACCGCTCCACCGAACTGGCCGAGACGTTCGCGGCGGACCCCGACGTCCGCCACGGCCACCGGGTCGCGTCCCTGGTGTGGGGTAGCGGCCTGCTGGTCGAGGCGGTCGTCCGGGTGGTGCTGGTCCTCGCGCTGCCGCTGGACGTGATGGTGGGCGTTTCGACGCTCCTGACGGTCGTCACGTTCGCCGCCCTGATCGCCTGGAACGGCCGTTACATCTCGCGCCGCACCCGCCTCACCTCCCGCGTCGTCGAGCCCGAACTCGTCGCGGTCTGACAGCTCGGACGCGCCCGGGGCGAGCACCCGGGTGCGTCGGTGTCCGCCACCACCCGGCAGCCGGGCCGCCCGGCCACTCGAGCGGCCCACCTGGGCCGTGTTCATTCGAGCGCTACCCGGGGCAACCGGCGGGCCAGCGGCGCCGGCAGCCACCACGCCGCCCGGCCGAACAGCTGCATCACGGCCGGAACGATCAGACAGCGGATGACGATCGCGTCGAGCAGCACGGCGGTGGCCAGCCCGAGACCGAACTGGCGCAGCATCCGGTCGGGGCTGAGCAGGAATGCACCGAACACCACCACCATGATCGCGGCCGCCGCGGTCACCACCCGCCCCGTGGTGGCCATCCCTTCGGCCACCGCCGCCCCCGGGTCGGGCCGCCGTTGCCAGGCCTCGTGCATCCGGGCCAGCAGGAACACCTCGTAGTCCATGGACAGCCCGAACACGATCGCGAAGATCATCACCGGCACGTACGCCTCGACCGGCCCCGGTTGCTCGCCGAGCAGTCCGTGCTGGAAGACGAGAACGACCACACCCATCGCCGCCCCCACGCTGAGCAGGTTGAGCAGAGCCGCCTTGAGCGGAATCAGCAGCGACCGGAAGACGAGCAGCAACAGCAGCGCCGACAGCCCGACCACGACCCCGACGAACGCGGGCAGCCGGCCCGCCACCGCATCCGAGAAGTCGACGACCGCCGCCGTGCTGCCCCCGACGAGGAACGTGCCTCCCGTGGCCGCCGACACCGGCGGCAGCACGTCCTCGCGCAGCCGCTCCACCAGCTCGGTGGTCTCGGCCGCCTGCGGCCCCGACTCCGGCACCACGACCACCGTCCCCGCCCCAGCGGCAGCCGCACCCGACGGCCCGTCTGCCGCCTCGCCCGCCGGCCCACCGGTTGGCGCGGCCTGCACCGCCGCCACCCCGTTTGTCGCCGCGAGCGCCTCCCGGGCCGCCGCAGCCGCCTGCTCCCCACCCTCCACGACCACGATCAGCGGCCCGTTGAACCCCGGTCCGAACCCCTCACTCAGCAGGTCGTACGCCTTGTGGCTGGTGGCCCGCGGCGAGTCGGTGCTCGCATCGGCGAAACCCAGCCGCAGATCGAACAACGGCACGCTGAGCCCGACAAGCGCCATCAGCGGCAGCACCGTCGCGATCCAGGGCCGGCGCTGCACTCCCATCGACCATCGCCACCAGCGTCCACCTTCAACCGGCCCGGCACCCTCACGCCGACCCTCGCCCTCAGCCCGACCCGCACCCCTACCCCGGCCGACGGTGTCAGCCATGGCGGGGGCGGCCGTTTTGCGGGCGGCTCGGCGGCGGATTCGCCGCTCGATCCGGCTGCCGAACACGGCCAGCAAGGCGGGAAGCAGGGTCAGCGCGGCCAGCATGGTCACCAGCACGGTCAGCGCTACCGCTACCGCGACTCCCTGCAGCGGACCGAGGCCCAGCACGATCAGGCCGAGCAGCGCGACGATCACCGTGGAGCCGGCGAAGAACACGGTGCGGCCGGCGGTGTCGAGCGCTCGCGCCACCGCGCGGTCCCGTGGTGATCCGGCCACCAGCTCCGAGCGGTAGCGGGTGAACACCAGCAGGGCGTAGTCGATGCCGACGCCCAGTCCGACCAGGATCATCAGCGGGGTGGTGAAGTCGGCGACCGTCGCCGCACGGGAGGCGAGCGCCACCAGACCGATGGCGGTGCCGACGGCGAACACGGCGATGATGATCGGCAGGCTCGCCGCGAGCAGCGAGCCGAACATGAACACCAGGATGACCAGGGCGGCCAGCAACCCCAGTCCTTCGGAGGCCCCGCCGGCTGTTTCCTCGGCACCGCGCACCGGGTCGCCGCCCAGCTCCACCTGCAGGCCGTCCTGACCGGCCACCTGCCGGGCCGTGTCGATGATGCGGCGGACATCCTCGGGCGGCACGTCCTGCGCCTGCGCGTCGAGAGTCACCGTGGCGTAGCCGATGGTGCCGTCGGCGGACACGGCACCCGGTGTGGTGAACGGATCGCGGACGTCCGCGACCCGGGGCAGGGCGCCCAGCTCCGCCAGCATCGGCTGGACACGTGTTCGCTGCGTGGCGAGGCCACCGGCCGAGCGCAGCACGACCTGGACAGTGGCACCCGCCTGCGCCGGCGCCTCGGCCGAGAGCGCTTCGAGGGCCTGCTGCGATTCGGTGCCGGGCAGCGAGAAGTCGTTGTGATACCGAGCGCCGACGGCCTGCGCCGCGGCGGTGACCGCCACGAGCACGAGCACCCATGCGGTCAGCGCCCACCATCGGCGGCGGGTGGCCCAGCGGGCTATGCGTTCGAACATGGAGGGAAGCTACGAACCGGCGGCACCGCGGCGGAAGCTACCGGAGAGGGAACTCGTCCTCCCCCCACAGGGGTACGCCGGAATCCTTCCGCAGCAGGATTCGCGCTGCTCAATGCCGGTCTAACCTGGAGCCATGCCCAATCCCCCGGTGCGCCGTCGTGCGGCGGATGCAGCGCTCGCGTTCCTTTCTCTCGACGCGACGCTCGTCATCCTTGCCGCTGGTGGGTTCGGCACGCCCGGCCCGGGAGCGCGGCCGCTCGACATGCTCGGCGTGTTGCTGGCGGCGGTGTCGGCGGTGCCGCTCGCCCTGCCCCACCGGGCCGCCGGCTTCGCGGTGAGCGCGATCGCCTCCCTGACGCTGCTGCACCTCGGCTATCCGCTGGACGCACCGATCTCGACAGCGGTCGCGGCCTACGCACTGGCCCGGACCTACACCGGAGCCGCCCGGCGTCCCCGGGTGCTGGCGTCGGTCGCGGTCAACGCGTTCGTGCCGGCGGTGGCGGTGGCCTACGCCTCGGTGGGGATCAGCCCGGCCGGCATCGCGACCGAGCTCCTCGCCTGGGCTGCCGTGTTCGCCGGGCTGTGGGTGGCGGGAGACCGCAGCCGCCTGCGGTCGCTGCGCCTGGCCGAGGCCGAGGAGGCCGTCCGCCGGGCGCACGCCGACGCCGAGCGCGACCGCCGGCTCGCCGCCGCCGACGAGCGCACCCGGATCGCCCGGGAGCTGCACGACTCGGCCGGCCATGCGATCAACCTCATCCTGGTCCAGGCCGGCGCGGCCCGGTTGTTGCAAGACCGCGACCCGGAGCGGGCCAGAGCCGCCCTCGACACCATCGAGACGGTCGCGCGCGACACAGTCACCGACATCGACCGCATGGTGCGGGCACTGCGCGACGACCGCGAGCACGACGACGTGCCGGCCGACCCGGGCGCTCTCGGCGAGCTGATCGATCGGCACCGGGCCGGCGGCCTGGCGATCGACGCCGACCTGCCGGAGCGCGACGCTCCTCTGCCGCGCAGCGTGGCCTGGGCGGCCTACCGCATCCTGCAGGAGGCGCTGACCAACGCCGCTCGGCACGGCGCCGGCAGTGCCGCCGTCGCCGTCCGCTTCGGCGGCGACCGGGTCGAGATCGACGTGACGAACCCGACGGTCACCCGCCCCCGATCCGACCGTCCGGGCCTGGGCATAGTCGGTATGCGCGAGCGAGCCACCCTGCTCGGCGGCACACTGCTGGCCGAACGAGCCCCCGACCGCTTCCGCCTATGTGCAGTGCTGCCACACGCATGACCGCGCCCAGCCCTCCCACCTCCGCGGGCGGCGGCACGACCAAGCCCGGAGGCGCCACCAAGGACGCAGGCCCCACCACGCCCGCAGGCGCGACCACCGCCGCGGGCGCCTCCAAGCCCGGTGAGGCCGCAGCCGGCACCCCGCTAAGGGTGGTGGTCGTTGACGACGATCATCTGATGCGGATCGGGCTCTGCTCGATTCTGTCCACCGACGAGAGCCTTCAGGTCGTTGCGGAAGCCGCCGACGGCATGCAGGCCGTCGAGTGCGCCATCACCTACGAGCCCGATGTCATGCTGATGGACATCCGCATGCCGGTGCTCAACGGGATCGAGGCGACCAGGCGGATCGTCGAGGTGGCGCCCCGGGTCCGGATCCTGATCCTGACCACGTTCGAGGATGACGACTACGTGCTGGGGGCGCTGCGCAGTGGGGCGGCCGGGTTCGCCCTCAAGCGCATGCGGCCCGAGGAGCTGATCGCGGCGATCCACACCGTGGCCGGTGGGGACAGCCTGCTCGCGCCGCGGGTGACGCGAACCGTGATCGAGCAGCTGAGCCGGGAGGCACCGCCGTCCGAGCTCGCGCTGGATCGGCTGGCGCAGCTCACCCCCCGCGAACGGGACGTGCTCACCCTGATCGCGCGCGGCCTGGCCAACACCGAGATCGCCCAGGCTCTGAACGTCGAGGAGTCCACAGTGAAAACGCACGTCAAACGGATCATCGCCAAGCTGGGTCTCCGCGACCGCATCCACGGAGTCATCCTCGCCTACGAGACCGGCCTGATCCGACCCGGCGACCTGCCGAAAGCTTGACGGCAAAGGCCGCTGACGACAAAGGCCGCTGACGGCAGAAGGCCACTGACGGCAGAAGGCCAAGCCGGCGGGTGAGGTCCAAGCCAGCAGGCCACGTGCGGAGCCAGCCGGCAAAGCGCTGCCGGCATGCCCTACGCAAGCTGGGCAAGAAAGCGCAAGCCAAGCACGAAAGCGCAAGCCAAGCACGAAAGCGCAAGCCGCGCCGGCAAAGCACAAGCCTGGCGCGCTATCCGCAAGACCGACCAGGCAAAGCGCAAACCCGGCAAGCGAAACGCGAGCCTGAAGACGGTGCGAAACGAGGGCGAAGCTGACCGCGAAGTGGCGGAATCCGATGAGGGCTAACGACGCAGGGTCAGGATCAGGTCGACGACCAGGGCGCTCCAGCCCGTCTGGTGCCAGGCGCCCAGTCCGGCTCCGTTGTCGCCGTGGAAGTACTCCGGGAAGACGATCAGGTCCTTCCAGTCGGGATGGGACTGGAGGACCTCGCTGGCGCCGTAGATCGGGCGCCGGCCCTCGGCGTCCGGGAGGAACAGTGAGATCAGGCGGCGGGACAGGTCGTCGGCGATCTCGGCGAGGGGGAGCTTGCGCTGGGAACCGGTCGGGTATTCGGCCATCAGGTCGTCGCCGAAGAACGAGGCGTACTCCCGCAGCGCCTCGATGAGCAGGTAGTTCACCGGCATCCAGACCGGGCCGCGCCAGTTCGAGTTGCCGCCGAACAGGCCGCTCGTCGACTCGGCGGGCTCGTAGCCGACGGTGAAGTCCGAGCCGCCCAGCGAGACCGTGAACGGCTTCTCCAGGTGAGAACGGGACAGGGTCCGGATCCCGTACGCCGAAAGGAACTCCTCCGGGTCGAGCATGCGGGCCAGGATGCGCAGGAGCTGGTCCTGGCCGACCATCGAGAGCAGCCGATGCTGGCGGCCCTCGGCCGACAGCCGGCGGGCGCTGATCACGTCGGCCATCTCGCCCTGCGAGTGGCGCAGCCAGCGGAGGCGGGCGCTGAGTTCGGGCAGGCGGTTCAGGGTGCCCTTGGTGAGCCGGGTGGTGGCGGCCAGGGGCAGCAGACCGACGACCGAGCGCACCTTCAGCGGCAGTTTGTGGCCGTCGGGCAGGCGCAGCTGGTCGTAGAAGAAACAGTCCTCCTCGTCCCACAGTCCCTGGCGGTAGGCGGCCTCGGCGATGTAGGCGAAGTGCTCGAAGAACTTCGTCGCCATGTCTTCGTAGGTGCGGTCGTGCAGGGCCAGCTGGATCGCCATGTCGAGCAGGTTGAGCGCGTACATGGCCATCCAGCCGGTGCCGTCCGACTGTTCGAGCACACCGGCGACGGGCAGCGCCGCCGACCTGTCGAACGGGCCGACGTTGTCGAGGCCGAGGAAGCCGCCCTCGAAGACGTTGTTGCCGCCCACGTCCTTGCGGTTGACCCACCACGTGAAGTTGAGCAGCAGTTTGTGCATGACCCGGGCGAGGAAGTCGTGGTCGCGACCGCCGTCGATCTCGAAGACGCGCAGGGCGGCCCACGCGTGCACCGGCGGGTTGACGTCGCCGAACGCCCACTCGTACGCCGGGATCTGGCCGTTGGGGTGCATGTACCACTCGCGGAGCAGCAGCAGGAGCTGCGATTTCGCGAAGCTCGGGTCGACGCGCGCGATCGAGACACAGTGGAAGGCCAGGTCCCACGCGGCGTACCAGGGGTATTCCCACGCGTCCGGCATGGAGATGACGTCGAAGCTGTTCATGTGCCACCAGGCGTTGTTGCGCCCGTACCGGCGGCCGGGTGGCGGGGGTGCCGAGCCCGGGTCGCCGGTCAGCCACTGCTTCACGTCGAAGTGGTAGAACTGCTTGCCCCACATCAGCCCGGCGATGCCCTGGCGTGCCACCGCCGTCTCCTCGGGCGACGCCTCCGGGGGGATGACCTCGGCGAAGAACTCGTCGGCCTCACCGGCCCGGTCACGCATGGCGGCTTCCCAGCCGCCGCCGAGGTCGAGATCCGCGGGCTCCTCGAAGGCCTCGCCCTGGGTCAGGCGGAGCCGGATGGTACGGGTCTCGCCCGCCCCCAGGGTGACCCGGTAGTGCAGCGCCCCCTTGGTGCCGACGTGCGCCGGGTTGACCGTGGGTGCCCCCGTGATGACGTGGTCGTTGATCCCGTCCTTGGGGAACATGCTGCTTCCCGGTTGCCCCCAGAGCCGCTGCGAGTTGGTCTCGTTGTCGCAGAGCAGGGTGGGGACGTCCCCCTCCCCCTCCAGGACGAGGTGGCCGAGCACCTGGTGCCATCCGGCGAGCCGGCCGGGGTAGCCGGCGAGGGTCGGCTTGGGCCGGTTCGGCTGCCCCCACGACCAGGTGTTGCGGAACCACAGCGTGGGCAGCACATCCAGGGTGGCCGGGTCGGGTCCGCGGTTGGAGACGGTGATCGCGATGCACATGTCCTTCGGGCCGGCCTTCGCGTAGTCGACCGTGACCGCCCAGAACCGGTCCTCGTCGAAGACCCCGGTGTCGACCAGTTCGTACTCGGTCTCCTCCCGTGACCTCGCGCCGTTGACCCGGACGAGCTGGTCGTAGGGGAACTCGGCCTGCGGGTAGTGGTACCGCCAGCGCATCCACGAGTGGGTGGGCGTGGAGTCCTGATACCACCAGTAGTCCTTGGCGTCCTCCCCGTGGTTTCCGCCGTCACCCCCGAGCCCGAACATCCGCTCCTTGAGGATCGGGTCCTGCCCGTTCCACAGCGCCAGGGCGAAGCAGAACGTCTGGCGGTCGTCGCAGATGCCACCCATTCCGTCGTCGTTCCACCGGTACGCTCGGGACCGCGCGTGGTCGTGCGGGAAGTAGTCCCACGCCGTACCGTGCTCGCTGTAGTCCTCCCGGACCGTGCCCCACGCACGCTCGGACAGATAGGGGCCCCACGAGCGCCACGGCTGCTCCCCCGAATCGGCCTGCGCCAGGCGTAAGCGTTCCGCCACGCCGTGTCTCACCCCCATGACTCGATTCTTGCCGTCGCGTGTTACGTCTGTTGACACAAATGATTCTGCCCGACAACTGGAGGTCACCTGATGGCTACGGTCCGCCGCCTGGCCTACGGACCCCAGGTTTGTGGTGTTCTGGACGGCACTGCCCGGGAATGGCTCGTGCCCGACGGCCGGGGCGGCTACGCCATGGGAACCGTCAGCGGCCTGCGGACCCGCAGGTACCACGGGCTTCTCGTGGTCGCGGGCGACACTCCGGCCACCCGGATGCTCGGCCTGGCCGCGCTGGACCCGGTCCTGACCCTCCCCTCGGGCACCACCGTGCGGCTCGGCACGCACGAATGGGAGGACGGGACGATCGCCCCGCGGGGGCACGAACTTCTCGCCGGTTTCGAACTCGTCGACGGCCTGCCCCGCTGGCGCTGGCGGATCGGCGACGTCGTCATCGAGCGCGAACTCGCCATGGTGCACGGCCGTCCCGCCGTCGCCGTGGTGCATCGCCTGCTCACCGGCGGCCCCGTCAGCCTCGCCCTGCAAGCGCTCGTGACCTGGCGCGACGCGCACGCCGAACGGACCGACGGCGGCCCGGTGCCGGTCGTCGAGCGGACCGGGGGCGGGTGCGTGGTCGATCGGGCGTACCGCTTGCGCGGCCCGAACTTCCGGCCCGGCGGCGAGTGGTGGCGCGGGGTGCGGCACCGGGCCGAGGCGGCCCGCGGGCTCCACCCCCAGGAGGATCTCTGGTACGCGGGGAGCTTCCACGCCGAGCTACGCCAGCCCGGCTCGACGGCCGAGGTGTCGGCGTGGGCGTCGGAGCTGGACAGCCCGCCGCCACCGGCCGCCGAGGTCGTCAAGGCCGCCCGCACGCGTAACCGGGCCGTGGTCGCGGCGGCCGCCCCCGCCGACGACGCCCAGGCCACGCTCGCGCTGGCCGCCGACACCTTCATCGTGCGCACGGCCGCCGGGCCCGACGTGGTGGCCGGCTACCCGTGGTTCGGCGCCTGGTCACGCGACACGATGCTCAGCTACGAGGGCCTGTTCCTGACCACGAACCGCGCCGGCGAGGGCCGTGAGCTGCTGCGCTCCTACGCGTCGACACTGTCCGAGGGCATGCTGGCGAACACCGCCGACACCGGCAGCGTCGAGTACAACACCGCCGACGGCACCCTCTGGTTCCTGCACGCGGTCGGCCGGCACGTGGCCACCACGGGCGATTTCGATCTCGCCGCCGAACTGCTCCCGTCCCTGCTCGAAGTGGTCGACCGGCACCTCGAGGGCACCCGCTACGGCATCGGCGTCGACCCGTTCGACGGCCTGCTCCGCCAGGGCGTCGACGGCCAGGCGCTGACCTGGATGGACGCCCGCGTCGACGGCGTACCGGTCACCCCGCGCCGCGGCAAACCGGTCGAGATCAACGCACTCTGGGTGAACGGCCTCGCCACCGTGATCAAGCTGGCTTGGCAGGCCCGCACCGGCGCGGGCGCGGCGCTGCGTGCGCATCCGGAGGCGCTGTCCGGCTTCGCCCGCCGGTTCCCGGCACCCACCGGCTGGCTGTACGACGTGGTCGACGGCCCCGCCGGCGACGACGCGACCATGCGACCCAACCAGTTGCTCGCCTGGTCCCTGCCCTACGCCCCGCTGCGCCCCGAACCGGCCACCCTGCAGGCCATCGGCTCAGCCCTGATGACCCCCCTCGGCCTGCGCACCCTCGCCCCCGCCGAACCGCGCTACGAGGGCCGGCACCGAGGCGACTCCGCCGCCCGCGACACCGCCTACCACATGGGCACCGTCTGGCCCTGGCTCACCGGCCCCTTCGTCGAGTCCTGGCGCCGCCTGGGTGTCTCCGCCGACCAGACCCTGTCCGATTCCGACGACCACCTCGGCGAGTACGGCCTGGGCTCGGTCTCCGAAACCGCCGACGGCGACGCCCCCCACCCCGCCACCGGGTGCCCCTTCCAGGCCTGGTCGGTAGCCGAAACCCTCCGAGCCCGCCGCCTCTGACCCGCCACTCCCCGGCATTCCCCGCGTCCCCCCGCGGAGCGCCCCAGACCCGACGTCACCCCGCGCCCACACTCCGACGTCACCCTGCGCCCGCGCGCCCGCACCCTCCAACATCACCTGCGCCCCGCGCCCACACCCCCGGCGGCACCGCGCCCCGCGCCCGCACCCCCACCCCGGGCGCCCAAGCCCTCGCGGGCGAGGCCGCGCCGGGATTCACCACCGCCTCCGAGCGGCCGAGATGGCAGATCTCGCGCCCGCCGCCGACCCCTTTCTTCATTGAGTCGTTGAAAAAGGGCTGTCACCATCCTGGCCGGGCCAGGTTGACACCCGGCCCAGCCGGTTGACCAAGCGGCATCGCCGCTAGGGGATCAAGGCGGTCGGCTGGATCGTCGGGTCCTTCGTCGGCTCGGTCGGCGGCGGCTTGTGCGAGGGCGTGGTCCGGCTCGTCTCGCTGGGGGTAGGCGACGTCGTCCGGCGGTGGTGGGTGGGCTCGGTGGTAGGGCGGGTGGTCCGCCGGTCCGCGGTCGGCGCGCGCGTCGGGGTGGAAGCGGGCGTAGCGGTAGGCGTGGGGGCCGGAGTCGTCACGGAGGGCTGCGGAACGGCCGTGCTGCTGCCCGGAATCCGCAGTGCGTAAAGGGTTCCGCCGTCACTCACCGCGTACAGGCTCGTCTCGTCGCCACCGGCAGCGACCCCGAAGCGGTCACCGGTCCTCGTCTCCCACCGCACCTTCCCGGACTCGCCGGCCAGGCCCGCGACCCGCCCGTCGGCGAAGGTCACGTCGACCTCGCCACCTCGTACCACCGGGATCCCGGCCACCCCCGAACCCGGCACGAGCCAGCGTCTCTCCCCCGTGACCGCGTCCCACGCCCCGACCGATCCGTCGGCCCCCACACCGAAAACCACGCCCGGCGCGGCGGCGATCCGGCTCAGCGTCGTCCCCTCGCCCTTGATCCCGGCGAGCAGCGAACCGTCGGCAAGCCGCACGCACCGCGCCGTCCCGTCGCCGAGCACCACGCACGCCGAGTCGCCGGCCGGCACCGGCCCGCCGCTCACCGGGCCCACCTCCGGCTTCCACAACGCGGTGCCGGCGCGGCTGATCCCGTACAGCCGGCCGTCACTGCCGGCAACAACGGCAACATCCCCGATCACGCTGGGTGCCTGGCTGATCTCCGCGGCCCACACCCGCCACCGGCCGTGTCCTTCCGCGATCCGGTACGCGTAGAGCACGCCGTCCTGCCCGCCGACGAATACCCGGTCCGAGTCGGCGAACGGTCGCGCCGTGACCGGATGACCGGTGTTCCGACGCCACAGCTCGGTGCCCTTGCTTCCGTCGATCGCATAGACCCCGCCGTCCCCCGTGACCGCGTAGACCACCCCGCCGACCACGCCCGGCGAGGCCCGCAGCCCGTCCCCCAGCCGCAACTCCCAGGCCTTCCCGCCGTCCCCCCGCCGGTAGGCCCGCAGCGTCCCGTCCCGCCCGCTCACATAGACGAACTCGCTCCCGACCGCCGGCGGCTCAGTCGAGGCGCCCCCGGTCTCCACCTTCCACGCCACCACCGCTACCGCCGGCACGGCCGCCGAGGTCCCCCCGCCGGGCGCACCCGCACCACCCAGCTCACCCCCGGCGTCCCCCTTGGGCCAGACCGAGATGGCGGTGACCGCGGCCACGACGACAAGTACCGCCGCGAACCCACCGACGACAGGCCACTTGTACGACCGCTTCCGCCGCCCCGCCCCGCCACTCCGCCCGCCGCCCGGCCACCCCGGGGCCCCGGTCTCGACCGACTCAGGCGCAACCCGGATCGCCCCGGCCCCCACCACACCGGCCCCCGCCGCACCCGCACCCGCACCCGCCGCACCGATACCGACGCGGGCCGCACCGGCCCCTGCCGCACCCGCGGGCGGCACCCCACCAGACACGGGGGGCACCCC
>NZ_BOMM01000018.1 GCF_016862195.1 Paractinoplanes ferrugineus
GCACCGGAGACGGGCGCGGGGCCGACCACTACGCGCCCCGCAGCGAAGCCTTCCTCCGGCGTTCCCGCACGCTGCTGCGGAAATGCACCGCCCGGATCCCCGCTACCGGCCCCCGGCACTCGGGCCGCCCCCGAGAACCGCGCCGACGCCCCGCCGTGAGCGGCGGACCCCGACGCCGAAAGCCCATCCGCAGGGCCCGGCCCGGCCCCATCAGCCCGCGCCGGACCGCCACCCGCCGCGCCCAACCCGAGAGCGCCCGACCCGACCGCACCCGACCCGCCGGCACCCGACCCGACCCCGGCCGGACCGACCCCGGCCGGACCAAGACCGGCCGGACCAAGGGCGGCCGGACCAAGGGCGGCCGGACCAAGGGCGGCCGGACCCGCGACGCCGAGTCCGACCCCGGGGGTACCGGCGGCCGGCTGGTGGGGGGGATGGCGGGCGGCGAGCGGTGGGGGTGTCGCGGTCGGGGTGAGAGGGGATGCGGCGGGCTCGCGCAGCCGGCCGGCCGGGCCGCTCAGGCGGGCGGCGCCCAGGGCGATGCCGAGTTCGGGCTGTTCGTCGGAGGCGACCGGGCGGCCGAAGGACTCCGCGACCACGGCGCCGACCAGCGGGATTCGGGAGGAGCCGCCGGCCAGCAGGATGCAGCGCAGGTCGGCGGGGGTGACCGAGGCCGCGCGCAGGGCGCGGTGGACGGCGGCGACGGTGTCCTCCAGGGCCGGGGCGATCAGCGCCTCGAACTCGGAGCGGTGGAGGCGGATGCGGGTGTGCAGGCGGGGCAGGGCCACGCCGATCTCGGTGTCCGGGTCGAAGGACAGGTTCTCCTTCGCCGCCACGCATTCGCGGCGCAGGCGGGTCAGGGCCTCGGTCACCGACGGGTCGGCCAGGTCCATGCCGGCCAGGCGGTCGCTCAGCCGGCCGCGGACGTATTCGAGGATCGCCTCGTCGAAGTCGATGCCGCCGAGCTGCTCCACGCCCTGGGGCTCGCCGAGCACCTCGAAGCCGTCGGTCGTCTTGCGGAGCACCGCGGCGTCGAAGGTGCCGCCGCCCAGGTCGTACACCGCGATGGTTTCGCCC
The DNA here is from genome assembly GCF_016862195.1 of Paractinoplanes ferrugineus. Classification (GTDB taxonomy): domain Bacteria; phylum Actinomycetota; class Actinomycetes; order Mycobacteriales; family Micromonosporaceae; genus Actinoplanes; species Actinoplanes ferrugineus. The sequence goes on from NZ_BOMM01000018.1 coordinate 1,078, forward strand.
GGGGCGACCCGCGCGGTGCTCGCGTAGCGCACCGCGGCCGCTTCCGGTTCGGTGCGCAGGGTCGTCGGGGGCAGGTCGGCCAGTTGGGCGGCCTGGGTGAGCAGCTCGCGTTTGTACGGTCCCCAGTTGGCGGGGTGGGTGAGCACGATCCGGCTCGGCGGGCCGCCCTGGGTGGCCGCGACCGCGGCGGTGACGTGTTTCAGCAGCCGGGCGGTGAGCGCGTGGGCCGACATGGGGGTGCCGCCCAGCAGGATCGGCACCGGGTCGCCGAGGCGCCGTTTGAACTCGCGGGCCAGCCGGGTCGGTTCGCTCTCGCCGCGACGTCGGGCGGCGTCGCCGACGAGCACCTCGCCGTCGGGGCGCAGGAAGACCACCGACGGTATCTCCGGTTCGCGACCACCGAGCCGCACGGTCTCGACGTCGCCGCCCACGTTGATGGCGGCGGCGGTGTAAGTGGTACCGAGATCGACCCCGAGGCCGTACTCCACCATCTCCCGAATGCTAGGAGCGGCCGCGCGCCGGCGATACTCTCCGCACGAAAGCCGACACCCGGCGGGGACCGATCCGCCCGTTAGAGTGCGTCGCGGCGGCGCCGCAGATGCTCCCGTTCCGGGTCGGTGCGGACCAGGGCCAGGGCCTCGTCGAACGCCACGGCGGCTTCCGCGGGCCGGTCGAGTCGGGTGAGCAGCTCCGCCCGGACCGCCGGGAGCAGGTGACTGTCGCGGACGGTGAGACCGTCCAGCAGGGACAGAGCGGCCTCCGGGGAGCCGGCCTCGGCGATCGCCACCGCCCGGTTGAGGCGGATCATCGGGGACGGCAGGCGGCGTTCCAGTTCGGCGTAGAGATGGGCGATGCGGGGCCAGTCGGTCGGTGCGGGTCCGGCGTGCTCGGCGGCGATCAGCGCCTGCAGGTGATATTCGCCGGGCATCGGGGTGGCCTCCAGCAACCCGAGCAGGCTCGCACCGCGGGCGATCTCGTCGTGGTGCCAGCGCGAACGGTCCTGGTCGGGCAACAGGATCAGGGCCCCGTCCGGCGCCACCCGGGCGTCGCGCCGGGCGTGTTGGAACAGCATCAGGGCAAGCAGAGCGAGGGTACGGGACTCACCCGGCAGCAGCTCGCCGACCAGGTAGCCGAGCCGGATCGCCTCGTCGGCCAGGCGCGGGCGGAGCAGGTCGGGGCCGGCCGTGGCCCGGTAGCCCTCGGTGAAGATCAAGTAGATGACCTTGAGGACCACGTCGAGCCGGGCCGGCAGGTCGGCCGCCGTGGGGGCACGCAGCGGGATGCCGGCCACCGCCATCTTCGCCTTGGCGCGGGTCAGCCGGGCGGCCATCGTCGGCTCGCTGACCAGGAAGAGCCGGGCGATCTCGGCAGTGGTCAGGCCGGCCACGAAGCGCAGCATGAGGGCGGCCCGCGCGTCGGCGCGCAGCGCGGGGTGGCAGCACGCGAACAGCAGGCGCAGCCGCTCGTCGGGCACATCACCGTCCTCCCCGCCGAGCTCCGCCGCACCGGGCGGAACCAGGAGAGCCGCCGCGGGCGGGCCTGCGCAAGCCTCCCCGGGCGAGTCGGCGAAGGCCTCTGCGGGCAGGGCCGCGAAAGCAGCCGCGGGCGGGTCGGCGATCAGCAGCGGCAGGCGGCGGGCGGCGGTCTGCTCCTGGCGCAGGTGGTCGAGCGCGCGCCGGTAGGCGGTCGTCCACAGCCATGCCGCCGGGCGTTGCGGGACGCCCCGCGCGGGCCACACGCGCGCGGCCGCCACGAACGCGTCCTGCAAGCTGTCCTCGGCCACGTCGAAACGGCGCAGCCGGGTCACGAGCAGGGCGAGCAGGCGTGACCACTCGTCGCGGTACGCCTGCTCGACGGCCTGGTCCGGGGTCAGTTGCCGGTCTCCGGGTGGATGACCACGGGACGCACCTCGACGATCGCCTCGGGCAGTTGCCTCGCGATCTCCAGCGCGGCGTCGAGGTCAGGGGCCTCGATCAGGTAGAAGCCGCCCAGCTGTTCGGCGGTCTCCGCGTACGGCCCGTCGGTCGTGCCCACCGTGTCGCCGGTGTTGCGCACCGTGGTGGCGGTGTGTGCCCTGGCGAGTTCCTGACCGCCGGGCAGCATGGCCCCACGCTCGCGCAGCATCGCCATGAAGCGGGCGTGCCGCTCGTCGTTCGCCTTCAACTCGGCCTCGTCGCGGGTCTCCCAGGCCTTCTCGTCGCCGTAGATCAGAAGCGCGTAGTGCATCGGAATCTCCCTCCTGGGCGCCGCGGAAGGCGGCACCGGTGAAGTGATGACGCCGCGCTCCCGCCGTTTTCGACAGCACCGCGGATTATTTTTCTAGGCGAGCCAGCCGGGGCGGATCAGGCCCGCCTCGTAGGCGAGGACCACCAGCTGGGCACGGTCGCGGGCGGCCAGTTTGATCATGCTGCGGCTCACGTGCGTCTTGGCGGTGGCGGGGCTGATCACCAGGCGGGCGGCGATCTCGTCGTTGGACAGTCCCTCGGCCACCAGCACCAGCACCTCGCGCTCGCGGTCGGTGAGCGCGTCGAGCAGCGCCGGCGGGGTGGCCGGCCGGGCCTGGGCCTGCCTGGTGGCGAACTCGCCGATCACCCGGCGGGTGACGCTCGGCGACAGCAGGGCATCACCGGCCGCGACCGCCCGGATGCCGCGCAGCAGGTCGACCGGTTCGGTGTCCTTGACCAGGAAGCCGGAGGCGCCGCCGCGCAGCGCCTCGAACACGTACTCGTCGAGCTCGAACGTGGTCAGGATGACCACCCGGGTCTCGGCCAGCGCCGGATCGGCGGCGATGCGCTTGGTCGCCTCGAGGCCGTCGACGCCGGGCATCCGGATGTCCATCAGCACCACGTCGGGGTGGGTCTGCTGGGCCTGCCGGACCGCCTCGAGACCGTCGGCGGCCTCGGCCACCACCTTGATGTCGGATTCGGCGTTGAGCAGCGCCCGGAACCCGGCCCGCACCAGGGCCTGGTCGTCAGCCAGCAGAACGGTGATCACGCGGGGCTCCCGTCGTCGGGGGTGGGCAGAAGAACCGAGACCAGGAAGCCGCCGTCGACCGGCCCGGCCTCCACGCTGCCACCGAGGATCTGGGCGCGCTCGCGCATCCCGGCGATCCCGGTGCCCTCGCCGGCGGAGGCGTCGGTCTCGGCCGCCGGCCCGTCGTTGCGGATGGCCAGGTGCAGGGCGGTCGGGAGGTAGTCGACGCAGATCGACGCGGTCGCGCCCGCACCAGCGTGCTTGCGCACGTTGGTCAGCGCCTCCTGGACGATGCGGTAGGCGGCGCGGTCGACCTCCGGCGGCAGCGGCCGCTCGGCGCCGGTGACCTCGGTGGTGATCGGCAGGCCGGCGTCGGCGGTCAGCTCCTCGAGCCGGCTCAGGCCGAGCGCGGGCCGGCGCGGCGCGGGCTCGTCCTTCGCCCGCATCACGTCGAGGACCGTCCGCACCTCGCGCAGCGCCTCGGCGGAGGCCGACTTGATCGCGGTGAGCGCCTCGCGGGCCTGCTCCGGCTGCTTCTCCATCAGGTGCAGACCCACCCCGGCCTGCACGTTGATCAGCGAGAGGTGATGGCCGAGCACGTCGTGCAGCTCACGGGCCATGCGCAGCCGCTCCTCCGACGCCTGGCGCAGTTCCTGCTCCTCTTTCGCCCGGGCCCGCTCGGCGCGCACCTTCATCATGTCGGCCAGGTGCTCGGAGCGGACCTTGGCGGCCCCGCCGAGAAAGATGATCATGGCGATGGCGATGGCCAGCAGCACGCCCTCGCGCCAGCCGGGACGCCCCACGGCGGGAAGGGTGATGGTGTCGCCGAGGCCCCAGCAGGCGCCGAAATAGGCGGCGAAGGCCAGGCCGGCCACCACCGCGGCGGCCCTCGGCCGGCCCATCCGGGCCAGGTTGAACAGCGCGATCGCGGGCGCGACCGCGAAGGTCCAGCGCGGCGCGGCGTTGGTGCCGAAGGCGATGGACGCGGCGGCCGCGATCACGAGGACGGTGACCGGGGCGCGCTTGCGGAACACCAGCGCCACCGGGCCGGCCAGCAGCATGGCGTAGAGCGCCGGGGTCATCGGCCGCCAGGCGACGTCGTCGCCGCCCATCACCTGGATGAAACCCGCGACGACGGCCACGCCGGGATGCGCCAGGCCACGCCGCTGGAACCGGCCGCTGCGGCGATCCTCGCGCCACGGCGGCCCCCAGGGCTTCACGTCTTCCATGCGGCCGAAACTACGGCAACGGCCGGGCGGCGACATCGGACCACGGTCCGAGGGGTGGGTACGACCCGGGTCGTACGACCGCGGTGGTGGATGCCTCCCCCGGCGTACGCGCAAGGTCCCGAGCATCGCGAAGCCGCCGCCAAGATGCGACCGTGGGCCGACGCCGCGCAGCGGTGGAAGGCCGACTCTGGAGTCACGACTTCCCCGAGGAGGAAACCGTGAACCCGAACGAGGTCCCGACCCGCATGCGCACCAGCGACGCCGAGCGCGAGAAGATCGCCGAGATCCTGCGCGCCGCCATGACCGAGGGCCGCCTGACCCTGGCCGAGGGCGAGGAACGGCTGGCCGCCGCGTACGCCGCCAGACATCGCGACGAGCTGGGGCCGCTGACGCGGGATCTCCCCGACGCCGGGGGGCGCGCCCTGACCGAGGCCCGCGGGCCGCGGGCGCGGCTCGCGACACGCCGGAGCCTGCTCCGCCACACCAGCTTCGTGCTGCTGGCGGCGGGCCTCCTGACCGGCCTGTGGACGCTCTCCGGAGCGCACTTCTTCTGGCCGGCCATCCCGCTGGTGTTCCTGGTCATGGGCCTGGTGCGGCACGCGCGGTGGAGCCACTACGAGCCGCACTACGGCTACGCCCACCGGGTCGCGCCGTGGAACGCACCCGCCACGATGGACTAGCGGTCGTTGATTGACCCTCCCCGTTCTGCGAAAGTGATCAACGGGGAGGAACAACACAACATGATGGGACCGTCGCACGCCCTTTCGGGGGCGGCCGCGTGGCTGGCCGGCAGTTGGGCACTCGACCATTTCGCGGGGTACGGTCAGTCGCCGCTCGCGATCGCGGTGGGCGCGACGGTCTGCGCGGGCGGTGCGCTGCTGCCCGACCTGGACCTCTCCGGCAAGGTCACCCGCAACCAGGGCGGCGCCACGGTGGCCCGCACGTTCGGGGTGTTCTCCCTGTTCGTGGCCGAGGTGATCGAGAAGATCTCGCTCGGCGTCTACACCGCGACCCGGCTCAGCCGGGATCCGCGGCGCAACAACGGCCACCGCACCTTCACCCACACGCTGCCGTTCGCGGCCCTGGTCGGCTGGGGCACGACGACGCTGTGCACGCATTACGGCAAGTGGGCCGTCGTGGGCATCATCTTCTTCATGGCCGGTCTCGCGCTGCGCGGCCTGTTCGACAAGTGGGCCGAGCGGGCCGGCTGGCTGATCGTGACGATCTGCGCGGCGGTGATCGCCTGGCTGACGGCGGCCGCGCTGCCCGGCGACCGGGGCTATCCGATGCTCGGGTTCGCCGTCGGTGTCGGCTGCGTGGTGCACCTGCTGGGCGACATGATCACCTCGGCCGGCGTGCCGATCCTGTGGCCGATACCGACCGGCCGGCGCATGTGGCGGATGGTGGGGGTGCCGGACGGCGTGGCGGTGCGGGTCGGCGGCCGGGTCGAGACGCTCGTGCTGCGCACCGCGTTCACCGCCATCGCGCTGATGTCGATCGCCGCGATGTTCGCCCCGGGCCTGCTGCATCGCTTCGAGCTGGACGCCTGGGCCGACAACGCACCGTGACCGGGCGGGTGGTCTCAGTGGCCGCGGCCACGCTGCTCCGAGTACGCCTCGCGGCTGGCCTCGATCTGCGGCACGTGCTCGATCGCCCAGCCGGCCAGGGCGAGCGCCGGTTGCAGCAGGCTCCGGCCGGCCGGGGTGAGCTCGTACTCGACCCGGGGTGGCACCTCGGCGTGCACGGTGCGGGAGACGAGGCCGTCGCGTTCCAGGTTGCGCAGGGTGAGGGTGAGCATGCGCTGGGAGATGCCGGGGATCTGCCGGTGCAGGTCGGTGAAGCGCAGCCGGCCCGCGTCGAGGGTGGCCACCACCAGCAGCGTCCACTTGTTGCAGATCTGGTCGAGGATCCGGCGTAGCGTCCGGCCGCCGTCGCCCTTGATCATGCAGGCGTGCGGAAAATTCATCGGAACCCCCTCAGGCACACGGATGTGCCTTTTGTAAGGCAGTCCTTAGTGCCGCATGATGTGGTCACTTCCCGATAGTAACCAAGGGGCTGGCATGGAAATCGCGTTCTGGATCGTCGCTGGGCTCCTCGCCCTCTTCTACCTCTATGCCGGCGCGCAGAAGGTGCTCCGCAGCCAGGAGAAGCTGCGCCCGATGATGGGCTGGGTCGACGAGATCCCGATGCCGGTGGTCCGGCTGATCGGGGTGCTGGAGATCCTCGGCGCGCTCGGGCTGGTCCTGCCGCCGCTGACCGGCATCGCCCCCGGCCTCGCCGTGGCCGCCGCGATCGGCTTGGTCCTCATCCAGGTCGGCGGCATGATCGTGCACCTGCGCCGGGGCGAGAAGAACCTGATCGGGCTGAACATCGCCCTGCTCGTCCTCGCCGCCGTGGCCGCCTGGCTCGCCGCGGCCCGGTTGTGAGCCGAACCTGTCGTACCCCCGCCGCACAATGAACGCGTGCTGGTAGCGGTGGCGCCCGACGGGCGTCTTCAGGATCTGCGGGCCGACGGGTCCCCCCTCGGCCCGCCCCGGCACGTAGGCGACCTGCCGGCGGCGATCGCCGAGCGGGCCGCCGCCGACCGGCCCCGCTGGGTCTGGCCGGCGACGATCGACCTCTACCCGGTGCTGCTGCGGGCCGGGGTGCGGGTCGACCGCTGCCATGACCTCGAGCTCACCGAGGCCCTGCTGCTGGGCCATGCCGGCCGCTGGGGCGCGCCGCGGGCGCTGGCGGCGGCGCGGGCGCGGTTGCACGGCCTGCCGGTTCCGCCCGACACCGCCCGGCTGGCGGCCGAGCCGCCCGGCTTCGCCCAGGGCGCCCTCTTCGAGACGATGAGCGCACCGCGGGCCACTGCCGGCTTCGACGTGCTCGAGGCCGTCCGGGAGGTGTACGCGGATCAGCTCACCCGCATCGCCGCGCTCGACCGGCCGGGACGGTTCCGGCTGCTGGTCGCCGCCGAGTCGGCCGGTTCCCTGGTCGGGGCCGAGATGGGGCACGTGGGGCTGCCGTGGCGGGCGGACATCCACGACAAGTTGCTGCGGGAGCTGCTCGGCGCGCCGCAACCGGTCGGGCCGCCGCGCCGGCTGGCCGAGCTGACCGCCGAGATCAACGAGGCGTTCGGCACCCACGGCCTGCATCCCGACTCCCCGGCCGAGGTGGTGCGGGCGTTCGCCCGGGCCGGCGTCGACGTGCCGAACACCCGGGCCTGGGTGCTGAAACAGGTCGCCCATCCGGCGGTCGAGCCGCTGCTCGAATACAAGGAGCTCTACCGCATCTGGGTGGCGCACGGCTGGACGTGGCTCGAGGCCTGGGTGCGCGACGGGCGGTTCCGGCCGGAATACGTCCCCGGCGGGGTGGTCTCCGGCCGCTGGGGGGCGCGGGGCGGCGGCGCGCTGCAGGTGCCCAAGGTGATCCGGCGGGCGGTGGTGGCCGACCCGGGCTGGTGCTTCGTGGTGGCCGACGCCGGTCAGCTCGAGCCGCGCGTGCTGGCCGCGGTCTCCGGCGACGAGCGGTTCGCCGCCGCGGGCGCGGCCGGTGACCTCTACGCCGCGCTGGCCGCCGACTCGTTCGCCGGGGACCGGGCCAAGGCCAAGGTCGCCCTGATCGGCGCGATGTACGGGCAGACCGGCGGCAATGCCGTCCCGGCCCTGGCGGTCCTGCGCCGGCACTACCCGAAGGCGTTCGAATACGTCGAGGCCGCGGCCCGCACCGGGGAGGCCGGCGGGCTGGTCCGGTCCTGGCTCGGCCGCACCTGCCCGCCCGCCGCGGCGGCGTGGCGCGCTGAGTCCGCCGGTGGTGGCGGTCTCGACCCGCCGGAACAGGCCGGGTCGGCCGAGACACCGCAGGGCGGCGCGTCCGGCCGGGCCCGCGGCCGGTTCACCCGCAACTTCGTGGTGCAGGCCACCGCGGCCGAGTGGGCCCTGGTCCTGCTGGCCACGGTGCGCACCGCGCTGGTCGGGATGCGGGCCGAGATGGTGTTCTTCGTGCACGACGAGGTGGTGGTGCACTGCCCGGCCGAGGAGGCCGAAACGGTGGTCACGGCCGTGCACGAGGGCGCGGAAACCGCCGGGCGGCTGCTGTTCGGCGACACCGCTGTTCGTTTCCCCCTCGACGTCTCAGTAGTTGGTGTATACGCCGACGGCAAGTGACGAATGGAGTAGCTTTGTGTGTCCAAGCGAGAGGCGCTGCAACGGGGTGACACCCGCCACGCTCGCTCGGTGAATTCCGACCAAGGGCGCCTCCGTTGTAACCACGGAGGTGGTCGGTATGCAGAGAAGCGCGCGTCTCGCCGAGCTCAAGCGGATCCTGTCGGCACGGGAGCGGGTCCTGGTGCTCGACGGCGCCTGGGGCACCATGCTGCAGGGCGCCGAGCTCAGACCCGAGGACTACCGCGGCGACCTGATCGCGCCGGATCACCCGCAGGACGTCACGGGCGACCCCGACCTGCTGATCCTCACCCGCCCCGACGTGATCCTCGACGTCCACCGGCAATATCTCGCGGCCGGCGCCGACATCACCACCACCAACACCTTCACCGCGACCAGCATCGCCCAGGCCGACTACGGCCTCGAGTCGCTGGTGCACGAGATGAACGTGCAGGGCGCCCGGCTGGCCCGGCAGGCCGCCGACGAGGCCGGTGGCACCCGGTTCGTGGCCGGTTCGGTCGGCCCGCTCAACGTGACCCTGTCGCTGTCCCCGCAGGTCGACGACCCGTCCTACCGGGCGGTCACGTTCGACCAGGTCAAGGCGGCCTACGCGGAGCAGATCGCGGCGCTCGCCGAGGGCGGCGTCGACCTGCTGCTGATCGAGACGATCTTCGACACGCTCAACGCCAAGGCGGCGATCGCGGCGGCCCAGGAGGTCGCGCCGGAGCTCCCGCTGTGGATCTCGGTGACGATCGTCGACCTGTCCGGCCGCACCCTGTCCGGGCAGACGGTCGAGGCGTTCTGGCGCTCCATCGAGCGCGCCCGTCCCCTGGTCGTCGGGGTGAACTGCGCACTCGGCGCGACCGAGGCCCGCCCGCACGTGGCCGAGCTGGCCCGCCTCGCCGACGTCTATGTGGCGGCGCACCCCAACGCGGGCCTGCCCAACGCGTTCGGCGGTTACGACGAGACCCCGGCCCAGACCGCCGCGCTGATCCAGGGCTTCGCCGAGGACGGCCTGGTCAACATCGTCGGCGGCTGCTGCGGCACCTCCCCCGCGCACATCGCCCGGATCGCCGAGGCGGTCGCCGGGTTCCAGCCGCGCGCGATCGACCCGCCCGCCGCCACCACCCGGTTCTCCGGGCTGGAGCCGTTCGCGATCGGCCCGGACACCGGTTTCGTCATGATCGGCGAGCGCACCAACGTCACCGGCTCAGCCCGGTTCCGCCGGCTGATCGAGGCCGACGACTACCAGGGCGCCGTCGCCGTGGCCCTCGACCAGGTGCGCGGCGGGGCCAACCTGCTCGACGTCAACATGGACGCCGACCTGCTCGACAGCGAGCAGGCGATGACCAAGTTCCTCAACCTGATCGCCACCGAGCCCGAGGTCGCCCGCATCCCGGTGATGATCGACAGCTCGAAGTGGACGGTGCTCGAGGCCGGCCTCAAATGCGTGCAGGGCAAGGGTGTGGTCAACTCGATAAGTCTCAAGGAGGGCGAGGAGGCCTTCCTGGAGCAGGCCCGCCGGATCCGGACGTTCGGCGCCGGCGTCGTCGTCATGGCCTTCGACGAGCAGGGCCAGGCCGACACCCGCGACCGCAAGGTCGACATCTGCGGCCGCGCCTACGACCTGCTCGTCGGCAAGGCCGGCTTCGCCCCCGACGACATCATCTTCGACCCCAATGTGCTCGCGGTGGCGACCGGCATCAGTGAGCACAACGGCTACGCCAAGGCGTTCCTCGAGGCCCTGCCGCTGATCAAGCAGCGCTGCCCGGGCGCGCGCACCAGCGGCGGCATCTCCAACCTGTCGTTCTCGTTCCGCGGCAACGACGTGGTCCGCGAGGCCATGCACTCGGCGTTCCTCTTCTACGCCGTGCAAGCGGGCCTGGACATGGGCATCGTCAACGCCGGCCAGCTCGCCGTCTACCAGGACATCCCGGCCGACCTGCTCGAGCTCGTCGAGGACGTCCTGTTCGACCGCCGGCCCGACGCCACCGATCGCCTGGTCACGTTCGCGTCGACGGTCACCGGCAAGGGCAAGCAGCGCGAGGTCGACCTGTCCTGGCGGGAGGCGCCGGTGCGGGAGCGGCTCAGCCACGCGCTGGTGCACGGCATCGTCGACTACATCGAGGACGACACCGAGGAGGCCCGCCGGGAGCTGGCCCGGCCGCTCGACGTGATCGAGGGTCCGCTGATGGACGGCATGAAGGTCGTCGGCGACCTGTTCGGCTCGGGCAAGATGTTCCTCCCGCAGGTCGTCAAGAGCGCCCGCGTGATGAAGCGCTCGGTGGCCTACCTCGAGCCGTTCATGGAGGAGGAGAAGCAGCGCGCGATCGCCGAGGGCCGCGCCGAGACGACCCGCGGGCAGGGCAAGGTCGTGCTGGCCACGGTCAAGGGCGACGTCCACGACATCGGCAAGAACATCGTCGGCGTGGTCCTGGGCTGCAACAACTACGAGGTGATCGACCTCGGCGTGATGGTGCCGGCCGCCCGGATCCTCGACACGGCGGTGGCCGAGGGCGCCGACGTCATCGGCCTGTCCGGGCTGATCACCCCGTCGCTCGACGAGATGGTCTCGGTCGGCGCCGAGATGCAGCGGCGCGGTCTCAAGCTGCCGCTGCTGATCGGCGGCGCGACCACGTCGAGGCAGCACACCGCGGTGCGCATCGCGCCCGCGTACGACGCGGCCACGGTGCACGTGCTCGACGCGTCCCGGGTCGTCGGCGTGGTCTCCGACCTGCTCGACCCCGAGCGGGCCGAGAAGCTCGACATCGACAACCGGGCCGACCAGGAGCGGCTGCGCGAGCAGCACGCCAACCGGCACGCCCAGCCGCTGCTGCCGCTGGAAAAGGCCCGCGCCAACCGCGAGTCGGTCGACTTCAGCGAGCTGCCCACGCCGGCCTTCACGGGTGTACGCGTGGTCGAGCCGACCATCGCCGAGCTGCGCGAGATGGTCGACTGGACGTTCCTGTTCCTGGCCTGGGAGCTCAAGGGCAAGTTCCCGCAGATCCTCGACCGGCCGGAGGCCCGCGAGCTGTGGGACGACGCCAACACCCTGCTCGACAAGATCATCGCGGACGGATCGTTCCGGGCCCGCGGGGTGTACGGGTTCTGGGGCGCGCACGCCGACGGCGACGACATCGTGCTCGACAACGGCGTGACGTTCCCGATGCTGCGCCAGCAGACCGAGAAGCCGGCCGGCCGGGCCAACCGCAGTCTCGCCGACTACATCGCGCCGGCCGGTGACCACCTCGCCGGTTTCGCGGTGGCCATCCACGGCGCCGACGAGCTGGCCCGCGGGTACGAGGCCGACCACGACGACTACCGGGCCATCATGGTGAAGGCCCTGGCCGACCGGCTGGCCGAGGCGTTCGCCGAGTTCCTGCACCTCAAGGTGCGGCGGGAGTGGTTCGAGCCGGACGCCCAGCCGGTGCTGGCGGACCTGCACGCGGAGCGGTTCCGCGGCATCCGGCCGGCCCTGGGTTACCCGGCCAGCCCCGACCACAGCGAGAAGAAGGACCTCTTCGAGCTGCTCGGCACCGACGAGATCGGCGTGGCCCTCACCGAGTCGTTCGCGATGACCCCGGCCGCCGCCGTCAGCGGCCTGATCTTCGCGCACCCCGACGCTCGCTACTTCACCGTCGGGCGTCTCGGCAAGGACCAGATCGTCGACTACGCGAAGCGGCGCGGGATGAGCGTCGACGAGGTCGAGCGCTGGCTGCGCCCCAACCTGGCGTACGACATCGACTGACGGAACTCAGGAACCGCTCAGCTCCGTCACAGCGTGTGCTCGACTCGGGTCGCTACGGTGAAGTGCCAAGCTTCACGGAGGACGGCACACGATGAGCGGCATCAAGCGTTTCCTGCTCTCCATGGTCGCGTCGAAGGTCAACCGGATGGCGCACAAGCACGGCGCCGGCCACGGTCATCCCCCGCAGTACGGGTACGGCCACCACCCGCAGCCGGGACACCACGGGCACTACCGCCACCACGGCCACTACCGCCACCACGGCCACTACCGCCATCACGGGCACTACCGGCACCACGGGCACTACCGCCGTCGCCGGTTCTGGTGAAATGACGGCCGGTCGCGATTCGCGGCCGGCCGGTTCCAGCCGGGGCCTGCCCGGCCGGTCGCGGAAAGGCCCCACGTGACCGGCGCGGGCAGGCCCCACCCGTTCAGTTGTCGCTGGACCGGGCCCACAGGTTGATGCCGGACTCGGTGGCGTACTTGTCGATCTCGGCCAGCTCGTCGTCGCTGAACGACGCGTTGTCGAGGGCGGCCACGTTGTTCTCCAGCTGGCGCACCGAGCTGGCGCCGAGGACCGTCGAGGTCATCCGCTCGTCGCGCAGCACCCAGGCGATCGCCATCTGGGCGAGGGACTGGCCGCGCCGCGCGGCGATCTCGTTCAGCGCCCGGATCTTGTCCAGGTTGTCGGCGCTGAGCAGCTCGGTCGACAGCGACTTGTCCTGGCTCGCCCGGGAGTCGTCGGGCACCCCGTCGAGGTAGCGGTCGGTCAGCATGCCCTGGGCCAGCGGCGAGAAGGCGATGCATCCGGCGCCGGCCTCGGCCAGGGTGTCGAGCAGATCGCCCTCGATCCACCGGTTCAGCATCGAGTAGGACGGCTGGTGGATCAGCAGCGGCGTGCCGAGGTCCCGCAGGATCGCGGCCGCCTCGGCGGTCTTCTGCGGCGAATACGACGAGATGCCGACGTACAGCGCCTTGCCCGCGCGGACGGCCGCGTCGAGCGCCCCCATCGTCTCCTCGAGGGGAGTCTCCGGGTCGAAGCGGTGCGAGTAGAAGATGTCGACGTAGTCGAGGCCCATCCGCTTCAGCGACTGGTCCAGCGACGCGGTCAGGTACTTCCGGGAACCCCAGTCACCGTACGGGCCGGGCCACATGTCGTAGCCGGCCTTGGTCGAGATGACCAGCTCGTCGCGGTGCGGCCGGAAGTCCTGGGCCAGGTGCCGCCCGAAGTTGGTCTCGGCGCTGCCGTAGGGCGGGCCGTAGTTGTTGGCCAGGTCGAAATGGGTGATGCCGAGGTCGAAGGCGCGGCGCAGGATGTCGCGCTGGGTCTCGAACGGCTTGTCGTCCCCGAAGTTGTGCCAGAGGCCGAGCGAGACGGCGGGCAGCCGCAGACCACTGCGCCCGACCCGCCGGTAGGTCATCTTGTCGTACCGGGACATGTACCGAACCTTAGGGAAGAAGTGCCAGGCCTTAGGGAAGTAGTGCGAGGTCAGAGGCGGTCAACTCAAGTTCGGAGGCGGCCGCGGAGTCCTGGATCGAGGCGGGCCGACTGGCCCCCGGGATCGGGATCACCACCGGCGACTTGGCCAGGTGCCAGGCCAGGCAGACCCGCTGCGGGCTCACCCCGTACCGTTCGGCGACCTCGGCGAAGCCGCCGCCGAGCCCGCCGGCCCTGCTGATGCCGCCCAGCGGCGACCAGGGCAGGAACGCGATCCCGAGCTGGTCGCACAGCTCCAGTTCGGCCGCCGACGACAGGAACTCGGGGGAGAACTGGTTCTGCACCGAGACGAGCCGGCCGCCGAGGATGTCGCGCGCCTCGACGATCTGGGCCGGGTCGGCGTTGGAGATGCCGGCCATCCGGATCTTGCCGGCGTCGAGCAGGTCGCGGATCGCGCCGACCGACTCGGCGTAGGGCACGGCGGGGTCGGGCCGGTGGAACTGGTAGAGGCCGATCGCGTCGACGCCGAGGCGCTTGAGCGACTCGTCACAGGCGTGCCGGAGGTGCTCGGGCGAGCCGTCCTGGGTCCAGCTGCCGTCACCGGGCCGCAGGTGGCCGCCCTTGGTGGCGACGAGGACGTCGCTGGTGTCGCCGCCGTAGGAGGCGAGCGCGCGGGCGATCAGCGACTCGTTGTGACCGACCTCGTCGGCGTGCAGGTGGTAGGCGTCGGCGGTGTCGACAAGCGTGACGCCCGCGTCGAGAGCGGCATGAATCGTGCTGATCGAGCGTTCCTCGTCCGGCCGGCCCTCGATCGACATCGGCATTCCGCCGAGGCCGATCGCGCTGACCTGGACATCGCCGATCTGGCGGCTCTGCATTGGGGGGGTCCTCTCACAGATGGATACGAACCCCATCGTGGTACCCGCAGCCGGCCCGTTCAAGCGGCGGCCCCGCCGGGTCGGGCCGGCGAGGCGCTGCCGCTGACGGTCAGGCGATCATGAGCTGGGGCACGGGCCGGGCCAGCACCTCGGTCACCCGGCCGGTCTGGAGGCAGTACTGCGCCGCGACCGCGTCCAGGGCGCCCCGGCGGACGGCGGCGTCGAGCGTCGACGACCGTTCCCGGAGCAGTTCGAGGGTGAAGGCGGCGTGCTGGGCGCCGACCTCCTCCGGGGTGGCGGCGCCGCCCAGGCGGGCGCGCAGCACGTTCGGCGCGATCTTCTCGGCCACGTCCCGGATGTAGCCGTGCGGGACGTCGACCTCGTCGACCACCCGGGCCGCCGCGGCGACCGCGCCGCAGCCCTCGTGGCCGAGCACGACGAGCAGCTCGACGCCGAGGACCTCGACGGCGTACTCCAGCGAGCCGAGCACCGCCGAGTCGACCGTGTGCCCGGCGGTGCGCACCACGAACAGGTCACCGAGGCCCTGGTCGAACAGGATCTCAGCGGGTACGCGGGAGTCCGCGCAGCCGAGGACGAGGGCGAACGGGTTCTGCGAGTAGGCGAGCTCGGCCCGGCGCGAGGCGCCGCGCTTGTCGTCGGCGCGGCTGCGGCCCTGCACCCACCGGTTGTTGCCCTCGCTCAGCCGGGCCCAGTTGTTGCTGTTCATGTGTGCTCCCGAATCAGTTGAGGATGGCGCCGGTGACGGCGACCTGCTCCTTGAGGACCCCGCTGATGAGTTCCTGGGTCTCGTTGATCTGCTCGACCGCGGTGTGGATCTCGGCGAGCGACGCGGTGACCGCGTCGACCCGGGCCTGGATGGTGCTGACCCGGTCGCTGACGTCGGCGGTGGCCCGCTCGGTCTCGCTGGACAGCTCCTTGACCTCGCCGGCGACGACCGCGAAGCCCTTGCCGGACTCACCGGCGCGGGCCGCCTCGATCGTCGCGTTGAGCGCGAGCAGCTTGGTCTGCGCGGCGATCGACTGGATCGCCTGCACCACCTGGTTGATCTCGGCGCTGGCCTGGCCGAGCGCCGCCACCTGCTCGTTCGCCTCGACGGTGAGCCGCTCGCCCTGGGCCGCCACGGTGGCCGCCGAGCTGACGTTGCGTTCCACCTCGGCGATCGAGTCGAGGAGGTTGCGACCCGCGCTGTGCAGCTGGGCCGTCGAGGTGAACCGCTCGAGCGCCTGCCCGACCAGGAAGGCCGTGTTGCGCAGGGCCGCCTCCCGGCTCGGCGACATGATCAAGGTGCGGGTGGCGAAGAAGTCCATCGTGCCGACGATCTTGCCGGCCACCCTGATCGGCAGGCAGACACCCGACTTGACCCCGGCGCGCTGAGCGGCCGGCCGGCGTACGCAGTCGGTCAGCTCACCCAGGTCCTCGACGAAGACGAGGTCGCCCCGCGCCCACGCCCGGCCGGACAGGCCGACCCCGTGCGCGAACGACGCCGACATGGTGACCTGGCGGAACTCGGCCCCGGCGTCGCCCGACTCGAGCGCGAACCGGAGCACCTGGGCGTCCTCGTCGAGGCTCCAGAACGAGCCGTACTGCCAGTCGAAGTCCTTGCGGACGGTCTCCAGGGCGGAGCGCAGCGCCTCGTCCTGGCTGACGGCCTGGGTCATCTGGCGGATCACCGTGGAGACCGCGTCGACGTCCTGGGCCGACTTCTCCTGGCGTACCGCCTCGTGCAGGCGCATCAGGGTGTTGGAGACGAGCAGTCCGACGGTCCGCAGGACGGCCAGCCGCCCCTCGGACGGGTTGAGCTCCTCCATCGCGAAGAAGTCCATGGTGCCGACGACCTTGTCGTCCTCCATCAGCGGGAAACAGATGCCGCTGTGCACACCCGCGCGGGTCGCGGCGGGTGCCCGGGAGCAGTCCGTGAGGTCCGCGAGACGCTGGACGAAGACCAGGTCCCGGGCCCGCCAGGCGCGCCCGGAGAGGCCGACGCCCTCGGCGAACGACGCCTCGAGGGTGACCCGGCGGAACTCCTCGCCGGCGCTGCCGCTCTCCTGGGCGAACCGCAGCACCTGGGCCGGGCCGTCCAACTGCCAGTACGACGAGTAAGCCCAGCCGAACCCCTCTCGGACCAGCCGCAGCGCGGCCCCGATCGCCTCGTCCGGCGAGCCGGCCGTTTCCATGGCCCGGACGATCGCGGTCACCGCTTCCACGTCCGCCCGCGCCTCATCCAGATCCGCGCTGATGAGCGCTGTTGCCGACTGCCTCTTCGAGCCGAACACGGTTCTCCTCCCACCTTGAGTGCCGTGAATGTCGGCGGGAGAGGGCCGTAGTTGAGAACTCCGAACGTCCGGACGTCACCTACCGGTACGGCCGCGGCCCGGGTCGCTCAGGCCCGCGGCCGGGCCAGCCCGTTGTCGTAGGCGAAGATGACGGCCTGGATGCGGTCCCGCGCACCGATCTTGGCGAGGACCCGCCCGACGTGCTTCTTCACCGTCGACTCGGTGAGGGTGAAGCGCTCCGCGATCTCGGTGTTGGTGGCGCCCTGGCCGATCGCGACGAGCACCTCCCGCTCCCGGTCGCTCAACGTGGCCAGCCGCGGGTCGGGCGCGGGGGCCGGGTCCGGCCGGCTCAGGAAGGCATCCATCAGCCGGCGGGTCAGGCTCGGCGCCACCACCGAGTCGCCGATCGCGACCGCCCGGATGCCGGCGATCAGCTCCTCCGGGCGGGCGTCCTTGAGCAGGAAGCCGCCGGCCCCGGCCCGCAGTCCGGCGTAGACGTACTCGTCGAGGTCGAAGGTGGTCAGGATCAGCACCTGGGTGCGCGACCCGGCACCGGTGATCCGCCGGGTCGCCTCGATGCCGTCCATGCCGGGCATGCGCACGTCCATCAGCACCACGTCGGGGCGGGTCCGCTCGGCCATCCGGACCGCCTCCGAGCCGTTGGCGGCCTCCCCCACCACCGTCATCCCGGGGGTGCCGTCGAGCAGCATCCGGAAACCCAGGCGCTGCAACGGCTGGTCGTCGGCGATCAGCACGGTGGTCATGACGGCTCCTTGAGGACGACGTCGACGAGCCAGCCGCCGTCGGCCGGGCCGGCGGTGATCGCACCGCCGTAGAGGCCCACCCGCTCCCGCATCCCGACGAGCCCGTGGTTCGGCGGGCCGGGCACACCCCGGCCGTTGTCGCGTACGCGTACCCGTACCTCCGAATCGGACGCGGTGACCGTGACCTCCGCCGCCGCCCCGCGCCCCGCGTGTTTGAGGGTGTTGGTCAGTGCCTCCTGGACGATGCGGTAGACCGCGAGCTGCACGCCCCGGCCCAGTTCGTGCAGGTCGCCGGCGGCGGTGTAGGTGACCGGCAGGCCCGCCGCCCGCACCGTCGGCAGCAGCCGGTCGAGGTCGTCGATGCCGGGCTGCGGGCTCAGCTGCGGATCGGCGTCCTCCGCGCGCAGCACCCCCAGCACCCGGCGCAGCTCGGCGAGCGCCTGCCGACCGGTCTCGCCGATCAGCCGCAGCGGTTCGGCGGTCTGTTCCGGGCGGGAGACCGCGAGCGCGGCGGCGCCGTCGGCGAGACCGACGATCACCGAGACGTGGTGGCCGACGATGTCGTGCATCTCCCGGGCCACCCGGGCCCGCTCGTCGGCGACGGCGAGGCGGGCCCGCTGGTCCCGTTCGACCTCCAGGCGGGCGGCGCGGTCCTCCAGCGCCATCAGGTACGCCCGGCGGGTGCGCGCCACGAGGCCGAACGCGACCGCGGCGGCGGACGTGCCGAGCCCCAGGAACAGCGTGGTGGTGCGGTGTTCCAGCACCGGCTCGAACAGGTAGATCTCGGCGGTCAGCAGCCCGGCCGTGACCCCGGAGCTCCAGGCCAGCGCCCGCCAGGTCGACCGGGACGCCACCGAGAACAGCATCACCAGCAGGATCACCCCGGCGGTGACGCCCGCGTCGAGGGCCGCCTCGACCAGCTCGATCGCCGCCGCGGCCAGGAACGCCGGGAACGGGTGCCGCCGCCGCCAGTACAGCGGCGGCAGCAGCGCCAGGGTCGCCAGGGTGGCCGACAGCGGCTTCTCGATGATGTTCGGGATGCTCAGGAGCACCGGCGGGATCGCCACCAGGCCGTCCAGCAGCCACGGCCGGCGCCGGTCGAGGGCGCGCAGCCGTTGCCGGCGGTCGAGCAGCGAATTCATGGTCTAAGCATCGCTTCTCTTGAGGCGGTATGCCGCCGCCGCCAGAGTTATCGCGACATATCCCGCGAACACCGCCAGGCCGGTCCAGGGCGCCAGCATGTGCTCCCCCGGGGTCAGCGTCATCACCGCGCTGCCCGCGTTGCTCGGCAGGTAGGGGGTGATCGCGTCCGCGATCGAGCGCGGCAGCAGGCCGGCCAGCCCGGGAACGATGAGCAGCCCACCGGCCAGGATCGCGATCGCGCCGGCACTGGACCGGACCAGCATGCCGAGGGCGACCCCGAGCACCGCGACCAGGCCCAGGTAGAGACCGGCCCCGAGCAGGGCCCGCAGCACGCCGCCGTCGCCGAGGCCGACGCCGCTGACGCCGTCGTTGAGGACCGCGGCGCCGCCGGCGAACGCGGCGAACGCCCCGGCGGTCATCACGACGACCGCGGCGGCCCCGGCGACCAGACTTTTCGACCACAGCACCGGGAGCCGCCGGGGCACCGCCGCGAACGTCGCCCGGATCATTCCGGTGGTGTACTCCCCCGCGGCCAGCAACACCCCGAGCACGCCGACCGCGAGGGCGGCCAGGGTGCTGCCGGACAGGGCCAGGTCGACGGCGGACATCCCGGGCCCGGAGAACGACGCCGACGCGATCATGCCGAACGCGATGAGCAGGAACGCCGACACCCCGGTGGTGATCCAGGTGGAGCGCAGCGAGGAGAACTTGGTCCATTCGGCGGCGACGACGCCGCCCGGGGTGATCTTCATCGGGCAGCCTCGTATTCGACGGCGTCGCGGGTCAGGTCCATGAACGCCTCCTCCAGGGAGGCGTTCTGCGGGGTCAGCTCGAACAGCGGGATGCCACGGGTGGCCGCGGCCAGCCCGATCTCGCGGGCGGAGAGCCCGGTGACGAACAGTTCCTCCCCCGCGAGGGCGCCGGTCGAGGTCACCGTGACACCCGCGCCGCCGATCAGCGCGCGCAGGTCGTCGGGGGCGGCGGTGACCACCCGGACGCCCTCGGCGGTGACCAGGTCGGCGACCGTGGTGTCGGCGAGCAGCCGGCCCCGGCCGACGATCACCAGGTGGTCGGCGATCAGCGAGACCTCGCTCATCAGGTGCGAGGAGAGCAGCACGGTCCGGCCCTCGGCGGCCAGCCCGGCGAGCAGGTTGCGCACCCACAGCACGCCCTCGGGGTCGAGGCCGTTCACCGGCTCGTCGAGCATGACCACGGCGGGGTCGCCGAGCAGGGCGGCGGCGATGCCGAGCCGCTGGCCCATGCCGAGCGAGAAGGCGCCGACCCGCTTGTGCGCGACCTGCTCCAGCCCGGCGAGGTGCAGCACCTCGTCGACCCGGGAGCGCGGGATGCCGTGCGTGCGGGCCATGGCGAGCAGGTGCGCGACGGCGCTGCGGCCGGGGTGCACGGCCTTGGCCTCGAGCAGCACGCCGAGCTCCTGGAGCGGGGCCGTCGACGTCGCATAGACCTTGCCGTTGACCAGCACGTCGCCGGAGGTCGGGGCGTCCAGCCCGACGATCATCCGCATGGTCGTCGACTTGCCGGCGCCGTTCGGGCCGAGGAAGCCGGTCACCTGGCCGGGCCGGGCGGTGAAGGACAGCCGGTCGACGACCGTCTTGTCCCCGTAGCGCTTGGTTACTTCGCGTACCTCGATCATGCTTCGACGCTATTTCGCGCGGCGCCCCGCGCAGCGGTACCACGGGCGGCACTTGGCCGCCGCCCGTGGTACCGCGGTACTACTTGACCGCGCCCGCGGTCAGGCCGGCCTGGATCTGCCGCTGGAAGATCGCGTAGACCACGATCATCGGCAGGATCGACAGGGTCAGTGCGGCGAACAGCGTCGACCACTGGGCGTGGTAGCCGGCCGAGGTGCTGATGTTGGCGATGCCCTGGGTCAGCAGGTACTTCGACTCGGCGCCGGGACCGGTCATCACCACGACCGGCAGCAGGTACTGGTTCCACTGCCCGACGATGTTGAAGATCGTGATGCTGACCAGGCCGGACCGCGCCATCGGCATCATGATCTGGAAGAACTTACGGGTGTGCGAGGCGCCGTCGACGGTCGCCGCCTCCTCGATCTCGTACGGCAGCGACTTGAAGAACGCGGCCAGGAAGAACACCGTGAACGGCAGCGAGTAGGCGATGTAGACGAGCACCAGGCCGGTGTACGAGCCGAGCAGCCCCATGTTCTTGAGGATGTAGAACAGCGGCGCCAGGGCCATGAACGTCGGGAACGCGAGGCCCGAGACGAACATGTAGTAGATGAACCGGTTCCCGCGGAAGCGGTAGCGGGCCAGCACGTAGGCCGCCATCGAGCCGAACAGCATCGTGCCGGCCGTGCTGACGAGCACGACGATGACGGAGTTGAAGAAGTAGCGCCCGATGTGGGCTTCGTTCCACGCGTCGAAGTAGGTGGACAGCGAGAAGCTCGCCGGCAGCGCGAACGGCTTGCCGAGGAAGATCTCGGTGTTGTTCTTGAACGAGGCCAGCACCACCCAGATCAGCGGTCCGGCGGTGACCAGCGCCCAGGCGATCAGCGCGACGTGCGCGAGCCCGGTGAACGCGTTGATGTCCCGCTTGGCGCTGGGCTTGGTGCCGGCGCTCTTGGTGGTGGGCCGGTCGGCAACCAGGGTCATCGGGGCCCCCTCAGGCTTCCACGGAGTCGCGCCGGGTGACCCGCAGGGTCAGCGCCGCGAAGGTCAGGGTCAGGAAGAACAACACGACGCCGAGGGCACAGGCGTAACCGGCCTGGGAGAAGTCGAACGCGTTGCGGTAGATCATCAGGCTCAGCACCGACGTCGCGCCGTTGGGCCCGCCCCGGTCCACCGTCATGATGTTGACGAGGGCGAACGCGTCGAACGCGGCGATGCCGAGATAGACCCAGGCGACCTGGATGGTGCTCCAGAGCAGCGGGATCGTGATGCGGAAGAACAGCGTGAAGCGGGTGGCCCCGTCGAGCGCGGCGGCCTCGTAGATGTCGTCCGAGATCGAGCCCATGCCGGCCGAGAACAGCACCACGTAGAAGCCGACCGCCTGCCAGATCAGCACGACCAGGATGCAGGCCATCGCGTAGCGCTCGTCGGCCAGGAACAGCCAGGGCGACCAGGACTGCGGGAACAGGCCGTTCAGCATGCCGCTCTTGTCCGGGCCGAACACCCGGCCGAAGATCACCGCGACGATGGCCAGGGCCAGCAGCTGCGGGAAGAAGAAGATGATCCGGTAGACCTTGGAGCCCCAGACCCCCCGGCTCTGCCCGCCCTTGTGGCCGCCGCCGACGTTCAGCAGGAACGCGAACACCAGCGCGATGGCGATCGTGATGATCGGCAGCAGGATCAGCAGGAACAGGTTGTGCTTGATCGACTTCCAGAAGGTGTCGTCGTGCCACAGCTTCACGAAGTTGTCGAAGCCGATGTACTCGATCTTGCCGAGCCCGGACCAGCTGGTCAGCGACAGCTGGAAGGTCTGCAGGTACGCCGCGACCACGAAGGTGACGTAGAGCGCCACCGGCACGACAAGGAAACCGATGATGAATGGATACTTGCCGTGCCGCATGGCGCCCTACCTCTTAGAACTCGAAACTCAGCTACGGGTGAACTTGGTGATCGAGGAGTCCTTGGCGACCGCCTGGGACGCCTTCTCCATCCGGTCGCAGAACTTCTGGGCGTCGCCACCCTTGAACATCAGGTCGTTGACCGCCGCGCGCGACTCGTCGTCGAGCTTCTTGTACCAGGTGTCGAACAGGTAGCCCATGAAGACGTCCTTGCCGGCCTTCGTCAACATGTCGTTCGCGCTGGTCAGACCGGGAGAGATGGTCTGGCCGTCGGACGCGCCCGCCACCACCGTAAGCGACTTGGTGAGCTTGGTGAAGCCCAGCGCCGCCTCCTTGGAGAGCATCGCGCGCAGGTACTCCTTGCCACCCTGCGGGTTCTTGCCCTTGGCCGCCGCGAAGTAGATCTCGCCGGCCGCCGCGTTGATCGCGGTCGCCGGGAGCTTGTCGGCCGCGGTGACGCTCGGGAACGCGCAGACCGCGTACTCGAAGCCGGCCGGGGTGTCCTTGGCCTGCTCGTTCTCCAGCCAGGAGCCGCACGGGTAGAACGCGACCTTGTCCTGGTCCTGCTGGAGCTGGACCTCGGTGTGCCGCAGACCCAGGAAGGTCTTGTTGATGTACTTGTTGCCGATCTCGCCCCAGGCCTGGGCGGCCTGCTTGATCGGCTCGGCCGTCCACGCGCCCGGCTTCAGGTTGTCGATGTCCTTGAGCACCTGCTCGCTGCCGATCTTGCCGGCGCTGGTGAGCAGGGCGCGGACCATGTAGTACGACGCGTTGGCGCCGGCGTAGCCGAACGGCGTGATGCCGGCCGCCTTGATCTTGTCGCACAGGGCGGTGAAGTCGGCCCACGTGGTCGGGATCGTCCAGCTGTTCTTGTCGAAGAGCTTCTTGTTGTACCAGAGCCCGAAGACCGTGTACGAGTAGTTCATCGCGAACGGCTTGCCGTCGTACGTGCCCTGCTCGATCGCACCCGGGACCAGGGTCTCGGCGACGGTCTTGCCGGCCACGTCCCAGGACGGCGCCGCGAACAGGTCGGTCAGGTCGGCGGCCTGGCCGGCCTTGACGATCGCGCCGAAGTCCATCAGCTTCGAGCCCGAGTTGTTGATCATGTCCGGCGGGTTACCGGCGTTGATCCGGGGCTGGACGACGGTGGAGACCTCTTCGGTGGCCGAGTAGGTGATCTTGGCGTCGGCCCACTTCTTGTTGAACGCCGGAGTGTCCACGTCGGTGGCGTAGGCGGTGCCCAGACCGCCGTTGAAGATCACGATCTCCACGCCGGCCTTGGGGTCGATGCCCAGCGGGTTGTCGGCCGACTTGGTGCCGGTCGACTGGGTGGCCGGCTTGTCGTCGCCGCCGCCCACACAGGCGCTCAGCAGGCCGACGGCGGGGGTGGCCAGCAGGCCGACAGCGGCCGCGCGGCGCAGCAGGGTGCGCCGACCGACCTCATTGGCGAAAATCTCGGTCACAGCATCTCCTCAGGTGCATTAGCCCTTGACAGCACCGGCGGTGAGACCGGTGGCGATATTGCGTTGAATGATCAAGAAGAAGATCACCACCGGGATCGAGGTGATGATCGCACCGGCCATGAGGGGGCCCCAGGCGGTACCGCGCGTGGTTTGGTTCTGCAGCAGCCAGGCCATCAGGTTCTGCTTGGCCGGGCTGTTGAGCGTGTTGATGATGATGAATTCGTTCCAGGCCTGGATGAATCCGTAGACACTCGTCGCCACCAGGCCGGGCCCGGTCAGCGGCAGGATGATGCGCCAGAACACCTGAGCCCTCGTGCAGCCGTCGATGAGCGCGGCCTCGTCGAGCTCTCGCGGGATGCCGGAGATGAACCCGCGAAGTGTCCACACCGTATACGGCAAGATCAGGACCAAGTAGGTGATACTCACACCAATGAGACTGTTCGTCAATGACACCGTCTGCAGCATCAGGAACAGCGGGATCAGCAGGGCCAGGAACGGCACCAGCTGGACGGCCAGGACGACCAGGATGATCGCCTTGCGGCCGTAGAAGCTGAACCGGGCGATCGCGAGCGCCGCCAGGAAGCCGACGACCAGCGCACCGGCCACCGCCAGCAGCGTCACGATCAGGCCGTTCAGCATGTCCTGCAGGAACAGCGGCGCCTTGAACGCCGAGGTGAAGTTGGCCAGCGTCGGGTGGTTCGGCCAGAACGTCGGGTCCAGCGCGAGCACCTCGTCGGCCGGCTTGAACGCCGTGTTGATCACCCAGTAGACCGGGAACAGCATGAGGAGCGCGAAGAGCACGCCGATCGTGTTGGCCAGGATCGAGCCGATCCGGGTCCGGCCGACGGTGACGACACCCTCGTCCCGAGGAGCGCGCGCCATCAGTCCACCTCCCCGATCTTGAACATCTGCCGGATGTAGAACGCCATCACGCCGAGCATCAGCAGCACGGTGATCACCGAGATGGCCGAGCCGAGGCTGTACCGCGACTGGCCGAACGCCTGGGTGTACGAATAGGTCGCGAGCGTCTGGTAGACCGGCTCGGGGTGGCCGTCGCGCAGCGCCCAGTTCTGGGTGAACAGACCGAAGTCCCAGATCACCGACAGCGTGGTGACGATCGTGAGGAGCGGCTTGAGAATCGGCAGCGTGATGTTGCGCAGCACCTGCCACGGCGTCGCACCGTCCACGGTGGCGGCCTCGACGAGTTCCTTCGGCACCTGGGTGAGCCCGGCGTTGAGGGTGATCGCGAGGAACGGGACACCGGCCCAGACGACGAGCGTGGTGATCACCGCCCAGCCCTGCCACGGGTTCACGAACCAGCTGTGGTTCTGGTAGTTCAGGCCCGGCACCTTGTCGAGCACGTAGTTGAGGACGCCGAAGTCGGAGTCGGTGATCCATCGGAAGATCTGGGCCGCGACGAGCTGCGGCAGGGCCCAGACGAACATCATCGCGACGACCATCAGCATCCGGACGCCGTACGCGACCCGGCGCATCAGCAGCGCGATGCCGAGGCCGATCACCACCGACACGACGACGCAGACGACCGTGAACCCGACGGTCCGGCCCACGACGGTCCAGAAGACCGAGTCGGTGAGGACCTTCGTGTAGTTGTCGAAGCCGACCCACGGCGGGGTCCGGCCGCTGATCAGCTCGCGCAGCCGCATGTTCTGGAACGACAGGACGACCATCCGGACGAGGGGATAGCCGAGCAGGCCGGCGAGCAGGATCAGGGTGGGGATGGCGAGCAGCCACGGCGTGGCCGCGCCCGGCCGGCTGCGGCGCGACCGGGTCGCGCGACGGGGAGCACGGTGCGGTGTGGACCCGCCCGTCCGGCGGGTCGTCGGGGATTCGACGACGGACATCGGTTTCCTCTTCCGGGAAGCGGTGCCGCCCGCCCCGGCGACGGGGCGGGCGGCAGCGGGATCAGCTCTCGTTCAGCGTCGAGTTGATCTGGTCGTCGGCCCACTTGGCGCCGTCGGCCACCGACTTCTTGCCGGTGATGATGTCGGTGAGCATCGTCTGCAGGACGTTGCCCTTCTCGACGTCCGCCCACTTCTCGGCGTTCGGGGTGAACCAGCTGCTCTTGGCGGCGAGCGCGGACGGCGCGATGGCCGGGTTGTCGGTCGCGGCCTTGTCCAGCAGCGCGGTCGAGTTCGGCAGGGCGTTGGCCTTGATCAGACCGGCCATCGAGGTGCTGTCGGTGAAGTACTTGACCCACTGAGCGGCCAGTTCCTTGTTCTGGCTCTTCTCGGTGACGCCGAGGTTCGAGCCACCCAGGAACGACGGGACGTCGGGCATCGGCGCGGCCGCCAGCTTGCCCTTGACCTTGGTGTCGACCAGCGCGGAGTTCGGGTCGTTCGGGTCCTTCTTGATCTGCTCGGCGGCGCCCAGCTCCCAGGCGTTGCCGTAGAACATCCCGGCCTGGCCCTGCGCGAAGATGCCGGCCTGGTCGTTCTCGTTCTTGGTGGGGTCCGCCTTCGAGTACTTCTTGACCAGGTCGACCCACTTCTGCAGGCCCTGGACCGAGGCCGGCTGCGAGAGCTGACCGGCCCACTTGCCGCCGTCCTGCTTCGCGATCTCCCCACCGCCGGCCTTCACCCAGGACATCGCCGAGTACCAGTACTGGCCCGGCATGTAGACGGCGCCGAACTTGGTGTCCGACTTCGACGCGACCTGCAGCTTGTCGGCGTCGGCGAGGAACTCGTCGTAGGACTTGGGGGCGGCGGCGATGCCCGCCGACTTGAACAGGTCGGTGCGGTAGATCAGCACCCGGGCCCCGGCGTAGTAGGGCACGCAGTAGGTCTTGCCCTCGAAGTCGCAGGCGCCCTTGAGGCCGGCGAGCCAGGTGCCCGAGTTCTCGTAGTCGCCCGGGTTGATCGCGGCGAAGGCCTGGCTGAACACGTACTTCGGGAACTCGGTGTTGCCCAGCTCGACGACGTCCGGGACGTCCGAGCCGGCGAGCGTCGCGTCCAGCTTGGTGAGGTGGTTGGCCCACTGCTGGTACTCGACGTTGACCTGGGCGCCGGTCGCGGCGGTGAACCGCTTGGAGGCGTCGTCGACGACACCCTTCCAGGCGCTCTGCGCGTCGACCATCAGCCAGACCTTGAGGGTCTTGCCCTTGCCGTCGACCGGACCGGAAGCGGACGTCGTGGGGGAGTCATCGTCGTTGGAACCGCAGGCCGCGGCTCCGAGCAGCGTCGCCGCGAGGGCGGCGACGGCGACGAGTTGGCGCTTCATCGCTTCCTCCTACAAGGAAATTTCGTATGTGCGGGGATGGGAATGGTTAAACGGGGGTGCCGTCCTTGGCCGCCTTGTGGCCTTGGACGGCTTGTGCGGTTTTCTGAAAGGCCGCGTGCGAACGTTCGTGGGTCCGCTGCGCGACCGCGACATAGAGAAGATCGAGAACGACCAGTTGCGGGTGCCGGGCGCTGAGCGCGTCCGGCCGGAAGGTCGTCGCCTGGGTGGCGGTGTGCAGCACGATGTCGGCGAGCTCGGCCAGCGGCGAGCGGGGGAAGCTGGTCAGCGCGACGGTGGTGGCCCCCCGGCTGCTCGCCTCGGCGAGCAGCTCGATGGTCTCGCCGGTCTCGCCCGAGTGCGAGATGCCGAGCGCGACATGGCCGGGCCGGGAGAGCGCGGCGCTCGCGAGGCCGTTGTGCACGTCGGTCCAGGCCCACACCGGCACCCCGATGCGGTGCAGGCTGAACTGCATCTCCTCGCCGACCAGCGCGCTTCCGCTGGCGCCGAAGATGTTGACCCGCGGGGCCGCCGCGATCGCCACCGCGGCCCGCTCCACCTCGGCGAGGTCGAGCAGCGCGGCGGTGTCGTGCATGGCGCGGGTGTCGGCCGCCATGATCTGCCCGAGGACCCGCCCGAGGGGGTCGCCGGGCTGGATCTCGCGCCCGATGTCCACGGTCCAGCCGGCCGAGCGGGCCCGCCCGGTCTCGGCGGCGATGCCGAGGCGCAGATCCGCGTAGCCGTCGAAGCCGAGCGCGCGGCAGAACCGGGTGACGGTGGCCGGTGAGGTGCCGCTGCGCTCGGCGAGCTCGACGATGGTGGCCCGGGACGCCGCGGCCGGGTCGGTGAGCACCTGCTCGGCCACCCGCTTGAGCGCGCCGGTGAACTCCGGCAGCAGCGAGCGGACCCGCAGGAGCACCCCGTCCGACGGCTGGGCGTCCAGCACGAGCGAGTCGACGACCGCAGTCGGCACGGCGCCGTCCGTAGGCTCGCTCATCGGCCACCCTTTCAGGAAGGACTGTTTACTGTCGCGGTAAAAGTTCTTACTAAATGGCCACCTGTGTCAAGACTGTGGGCGAAGTTTTCAAACCGTTACCTGAGCTGCGCAGATGAACCCGCGTTACACGACAGCCACTTGACGGCCATCGATCCGGAAATGTTCTTTACAGGGTGACCGGGCTCACTCGGACTGTTTTGTCCGGTTATGGGATAGCACTTTCAGCGGACAGCACCACGCCGAAAGGAGGAGAGCGCCGGGACCGTTCGGGTGACTTCACGATCGGTCAGAAACATTCAGGCAACCCACGAAACAAGATCAACATCTTTTACCGTACGAAATGGGACCGCTCCCAACCGCACCGCGGCCGACCCGTGGCCACGGGCCGGCCGGGCGACTCCCGCGCTGGTCAGCCCGCTTCCGGCCCGGCCCCGAGGGCCGGGCTCCCGGCATCACCGGCGGTAATCATTCTTAACGCCGACGTCTTCCCCGCCGACTGAGCCAAGACGAAAACCGGTCAGGCGGACTCGCGAATCGCGGTGGCGAAGGCCTCGGACCGGTGCTCGAAGTTGCGGTAGCGGCCGTAACTGGGGGCCGCCGGGGACAGCAGGACGACCCCGCCGGCGGGGGTCAGCTTGCGGGCGAGCCGCACGGCGGCGGGCAGATCGTCGGCGTTCTCCAGCCGGACCCGGTCCAGGCCGGTGAGCGTCTCGAGGATGCGCGGACCGGAGTCGGGGATGCCGATCACGGTCAGTTCACGGTCGGCGAGGAACTCGCGCAACGGCGTGTAGTCGAGACCGCGGTCGGAGCCGCCGACGAGCACGGTGAGCGGCCGCGCCGCGTACGCCTCGATCGCGTGGATCGCCGAATAGGGACTGGTCGAGAGGGTGTCGTCGACGAAGGTCAGCCCGGACGGGTCCTCGATCTCGGCGAGCCGGTGCGGCAGCCCCTCGAACGACTCGACGACCGCCTCCAGCTCGTCCTTGCTGCCCGGCACGTCCACCCCCAGGCCGTCCAGCACGGCCAGCGCCACGCACAGGTTGCGGCCGTTGTGGGCGCCCTTGAGATGCAGCGCCTCGCGGTGGAACAGCGGCTCGTCGCTGCAGTAGACCCAGCCGTCGTGGATGCGGAACCGGGAGTCGGTCGCCCCGGCCGGGATCGCCGGGTAGCCGTGCAGGTCGCAGACGCCCCGGACCTCGTCGCGCAGGCGCAGGTCGGAGCCGTTCACCACGATCATCTCGGGGCCGTGCCGGAGCAGGTTGAGCTTGTCCCGGTAGTACTCCCGCTCCCCGCCGTGGGCGTCGAGGTGCTCCGGGAACAACGAGGTCACCACCGCCACCCGGGGCGAGTCGGTGAGGTCGGCGCACTGGTAGCTGGACAGCTCGAGGACGTACTGCGCGGCGGGCGGCAGGTCGAGCAGCGGCACGCCGATGTTGCCGCCGAAGACGTTGGGCCGGCCGACCGCGGCGAGCAGGTGGCTGATCAGGCTCGAGGTGGTGCTCTTGCCCTTGCTGCCGGTGACGCCGATGGTCCGCGCGGCGTTGTCGGCCATCCACAGGGCGCTGCCGCCGGTGACGGTCACGCCGCGCTCGCGCAGCTCCTTCATCCACGGGTGGGTCTGCGGCACACCCGGCGAGCGGACCACCACGTCGGCGGTCACCAGGGCGGGGAAGGCGTGATCGCCGCCGGCCAGCGGGGCGATCGAGGCGAACTCGTCCCAGGGCACGGAAAGATAGTCCACGCTGTCATCGACCGCGATCAGCCGGGACGGTTTCTCCTTGGCGATCGCGTTCACCGCGGCCCGGCCCTCACGGCCCGTACCCCAGACCGCTACCGACCGGCCGTTCAGGTCTGCCAGACGCACGTCGAGCCCTCCTCGTCGAATCGAACTAGTATTGCCGGTCGGCCACCAGACAGGAGTTTCCGGGTGCAGTTCGAAGTCATGCGCTTCCCCTCGTACGCGTTCGATCCGCAGACCGGCGTGGCGACGTTCGACTACGCGCTCGAGGGCCCGGAACCGCTCGCCTTCACCGAGACGATCACCTTCCCGGTGCCCGCCGGCCGAGCCGTTCCCGAGGCGTTCCACCGGGTCCTCGACCTGCTCCACGTGGTCGCCGGGGTCAGCTACTACAAGGTCGGCGCGCCCCCGCGGGTGGTCGCCCCGCGGCCCGTCCCGCCGGCCGTGGCCGACTTCTTCACCGCGGTCTACACGCACGGCCTCGCCGAGTACGCGTATCGCAACCAACTTGCCCATGTCCTAGATCTGACTGTCGAGGTCCCGGGCGTGGCGAGCGCGGCCGAGCCGGTGGACAACTCCCAGGGCCGGCCGCTGTCCGCCGTCGGCGGCGGCAAGGACTCCATCGTCACCCTGGAGATCCTGCGCGCGGCCGGCCTGGACCCGGTGCCGTTCTCGGTGAACCCCAACCCGGTGATCAAGGCGGTGAACGCCGCCTCCGGTCTCGCCGCGCCGGCCGCCCGCCGGCAGCTCGACCCGCGGCTGTTCGAGCTCAACAAGGCCGGCGCGCTCAACGGCCACATCCCGGTCACCGCGATCAACTCGCTCATCGCGATCGCCACCGCGGTCTGGCACGGCCTCGGCCCGGTGGTGATGTCGAACGAGCGCTCCGCCTCCGACCCCAACCTGATCTGGAACGGTCACGAGATCAATCACCAGTGGTCGAAGGGCGTTGCCGCCGAGGGCCTGCTACGCGCGGCGGTGACCGCCCACGCCGGGCTCACGGAGCCGTACTTCTCGTTGCTCCGAAGCCTTTCCGAGCTGCACATCGCCCAGCTGTTCGCCCGGCACACCGCCTACGACGACGTCGTGACCAGCTGCAACAAGGCGTTCAAGCTGCACGACCCGACCGTGCGGTGGTGCGGCGACTGCCCGAAGTGCCGGTTCGTCTTCCTGGCCATGGCCCCGGCCATGGAGCGGTCCCGGCTCACCCACATCTTCGGTCACGACCTGTTCGCCGACCCGGCGCAGGTGCCCGGCTTCCTGGAGCTGCTCGGCATCGACGCGCACAAGCCGTTCGAGTGCGTCGGCGAGGTCGAGGAGTCCCTGGTCGCGCTGAGCATGCTCGACGACGACGCCCCGGTGCTGGTCGCGCTGCGGGCCGCGGTTCCGCCGACGGCCTGGGCGGCGGCCGATCGCGAGGCGGTGCTCGCGCCGGCCGGCCGGACGTACGTCCCCGAGGCGTACGCCAAGATCCTCGACGCCGCCCTGGCATGACCGGCGAGATCTACGTCGGCAAGGCCGATGTCGATGCTCCGCAGGAGCGAGGCTGGCTGGTCGGGCACTTCCTGCCCGGCACCGACGCCCGGCACAGCACCGACGTCGAGATCAAGTGGGGGCGGCACCCGGCCGGCGAACGGCGCGGCGAATGGGCGCGCAACGAACGGCGCACCGCCGTCCTCGTGCTGATCAGCGGCCGCTTCCAGATGATCTTCGAGGAACGCACGGTGGTGCTCGCCGAACCCGGCGACTACGTGCTGTGGGGGGTGGGCGTCGACCACACCTGGTGGGCCGAGGCCGAGTCGGTGGTGCTGACCTGCCGCTGGCCGTCCGTGCCCGGTTACGCCGTGCCCTACTCCGGGGCGTCGTGATGGATGTGCTCCCGCGCCACCCCCAGCCGCAGTAGCGCCTCGGTCGTGCTGGCCAGCATCAACGGCGGGCCGGCCAGGTAGGCCTCGTGCCGCGACCACTCGCCGTAGGCCGCGACCGCGTCGGTGACCAGGCCCGACGCGTACGGTCCGGGGTCGCCCTCGGAGATCACCGGCACCACCGTGGCCCGCTTGGCGCCGCGGGCGATCTCGGCGATGTCCTCGATGTCGTACAGCTCGGCGAGGTCGCGCACCCCCCAGAACAGCACCGCCGAGCGCTCGTCGCCGCTGTCCGCGAGCTCCGCCAGGAGCGCCTTGAGCGGCGCCACCCCGGTGTCCCCGGCGATCATCAGCACGTCCCGGCCGGGCGCGGCCGGCAGCGTCATCAGCCCCTCGGGCCGGCTCAGCCGCAATCGGTCACCCTCGCGCGTCTGGTAGACCAGGGTGCCGCTGACCCCGTTGCGGGTCTTGGCCCGCACGTGCAGCTCGACCAGGTCGTTGCGCCGTGGCGCCCCGGCCAGCGAGTAGGGCCGCCAGATGCCGGGCAGCGCCGGGACCTCGACGCGGGCGTACTGCCCGGGGCGGAACGGGAGAGGCAGGTGCGGGCGCACCCGGATGACGGCCAGGTCGGGGCGACGCAACTCGTGCGAAACCACAACGGCCGTCCAGCTGGTCTGGTCATAGGAGGCTGTCGCCACGCCGTGCCGGATCCATTCGTAGAGATGCTGCCAGGTCGAGCGCCAGGCTACGTCGAATTCCTGGCGCCAGTCACCCGGGGCCATCCCCGCCCGCATCGCCTCGGCCAGCGCGGCCCCCACCACCTGCAGCCGGCTGAGGTCCACCCCCGCCCCGGCCAGCACTTTCCCGAGCGCCGCACAGCCGTTCACCAGCAGCGGCGGCTGATCGAGGTGATGCACCAGCCAGACCAGCCCGACGCCGAGCCGGTCCGCCTGCGCCCCCGCGTCCCCCGGCAGCACCGCCAGCAGCGACGGATGCGCCCGGTAGAGCGCCTCGCGCAGCCGGTCGGCCACGTCCCCGGCCCCACCGGCGAACGTCAGACTGGTGCCGAGCAGCCGCTGCGTCTGCCGCAGCAGCGCGTCGTCGGCCGGATCCATCCCGTCCACCGACGGCAGCCGCCCCGACGTGGCCACCATCGGCGGCGTCAGCCCCTCGAACCGCGGAACCCGGTGCCGTACGCCGTGCTCCTGCTCCCCCGCCAGCACCCGCCGAGCCAGCTGATCCGACGGCCGTACCTCCGCCCCCGCCCGCCGCTCCGCCCCCGCCCGCCGGTCCAGCCCCCGCCCCGCCCGCCGGTCCTGCCCCGCCCCCTGTTCCCGGCCCGCCCGCTGCTCCTGGCCCGCCCGCTGCTCCTGGCCCGCCCGCTGCTCCTGGCCCGCCTGTCCGGGGCCCAGGCCGGCGAAGCGCCCCGTCAGCCCGGCTCCCAGCGGCCCGGCACCCGCAGGCTCGTCACCCCCGGGCCCATCACCCAGCGGCCCGTCACCCAGCGGCCCGTCACCCAGCGGCCCGTCACCCAGTGCCCCGTCGTCCCTTGGCCGGTCACCCGGCGGCACCGCGCCCGGCGGGGCCGGCTCGGCGTCGTCCGCGGCCTTGCGCAGCGCGTCGATCGGCGGCAGTCCCTGCGGTCGCAGGAGCGGCCCACGCTCGACGTAGCCCTCCGCCTTCGGCTTCGCCGGCGGCGTCAGCCTGATCGGCGGAACCACCCGCGGCGCTCCCCGCTCGTCCCCGCCCGCCCCGGACCGGTCACCCGCTCGCGCTTCCCCCGCAACCCCCCCGGCCGCCCCGGCCACCGGGTTCGCGCCGGCCCCGCCGACCGCGGAGGTGCCGCCGTCGGTCCCGGCCCCGCCCGGGACCGGCCGCTTTTTGCCCGACAGGTCCGACTTGTCGCCCTTGGCGGGACGGCTACGGCCGAAGAAGTCGGCTGCGGAAGCCAGCAGCTCGGCGTCGTCGGTCGGAGCCGCAGCCGCCGCGTTCGCCGCCGCGACCTCGTCCGCGGCGTGCAGTTCCGCCGCCGTGCGCCCCGCCGCCGTCTGGCCCGCCGCCCGGCCCGGGGCTTCCTGCTCCCCCGCCGGCCGCTCCCCCGCCGGCCGCTCCGCCGCCTGGTCCGCGACCTGCTGTCCCGGCGCGGTCGGAAGCGGCGCGGACAAATGCGGCGGGGTCGGATGCGGCGCGGACGGATGCGGCGGGGGCGGGTGCGGCGAGGGCGGGTGCGGCGAGGGCGGGTGCGGCGCCGCCCAGCCCGGCCGGGGCAGTTCCGCTCCGGGGAGGTCGGGCCGATGCGGCTCGCCGGGCGGCCCTTCAGCCCGCCGCCGCGCCACCTCGCTCAGCGCGGCGGTCGCGTCGGCCGCGCCCGCCTCCACGGCGTCCGGGGCGGCCTGGCGCAGCCGGATGGCCCGCAGCAGCGCGAGCAGGTGCGGGTCCGCGCCGGAACCGGATCCGGTTGACACAGCCACACCCCCCGCCCGAACGGAACCAGTTCCCCCCAGACTCCCAGTTCAGGCGGGCGTTCCGGACGAAGTCGTCAGGATCGGGCGCGACCGAGCGCTTCCAGGGCGGCGCGGGCCTGGCCCTCCGGGTCGTCGCCGAGCGGGCGCAGGACCACGGTCGACGCGCCGGCCGCCCGCAGTGCCTCGACCTTGGCCGGGATGCCGGCGGCCGGGCCGATCACGGTGAACAGCGCCGCCGGTGCCACCCCGAGCCAGGCCGCCTGGCCGGTGACCATGTCGCGGGTGGCCTCGGCGGCGCTCACCGGGTCGTCCGACACGTGCAGGTAGGCGAAGACGATCAGTTCGTGGGCCGGCCGGTCGCCGGCCCGCCGGCCGTTGCCGATGTGCTCGAGGGCCGCGGTGATCTCGGCCGGTCCGGCTCCCTCGGCGAGGATCGTCCCGTCGGCGACGCGCCCGGACAGTTCGAGTGACCTGGGCTTCACCACGCCGGCCACGATCGGCGGCACCTCGCGGGCGGGGTGCACGAGCCGCACCCCGTCGACGGTGACCTCCTGGCCGTGCAGCGTCACCTCGTCGCCCGCCATCAGGCCGCGGAGGACGGCTATCGACTCCTCGAGCAGGGCGAGCTTGCGGGGGCGGTCGGCGCCGACCATCCGCATCAGCCCGGCCGCCCCGTGGCCGACGCCGGCGACGAGCCGGCCGGGGTGCACGCGGGCCAGGTTCGCCACCTCCATCGCGAGCAGCGCCGGGTTGCGCAGCGCCACCGGCGCGATCCCGATGCCGACCCGCAGTTCCCGGGTGGCGGCCAGGGCCAGCGCGGCCGAGCTGATCGATCCGGTCCAGCCGATGTCCTCGATCACCCACAGGTCGTCGGCGCCCATCGCCTCGAGGGCGGCGGCGCAGCCGGGCAGCTCCTCGGGAGCCCGGTCGCGCTCGAACATGAATCCGACCCGAAAATCGATCATGAAGTCACCCTAGCGACGATCGCGCGGGGCGGGCGGCGGGCGGGCGGCTGACTATGATCCGCCGGTGACACTCACCGTGGACGATCTCAACGGCTACGTCGAGCGCGGCCTCGACGCCGATCTGGCCCGTCTCCTGCCCGACCGGCCCTTCATCACCGACGTCGACCTCGCCGAGGTCCGCCCGATCGAGCCGTTCCTCGAGCGCCTGCCCCCGGCGGCGGCCGCGTCCCTGGCCGCGTTCGACCGCAAGATCGGCGACGGCACGCTGCGGGAGTTCCTGGACATCGCCGACTGGTCCTACGGTTTCGACTTCGCCGCCAACGAGTGCGGCATCCTCGACTCCGACTACGAGACCGAGGTGCCCGAGGAGGACCTCTACTCGATCGGTGCGGACGGCGGCGGCAACCTCTACGTGATGCTGGTGAGCGGTCAGATCGCGGTGTGGTTCCACGAGGAGGAGGTGCTCGAGGAACACACCCGCTGGGACAACCTGGACGTGTTCCTGTGGAGCTACGTCCGCTACGAGGCGGTGCGCGAGGGCACCCTCACGGTCGCCGACATCGAGGCCGACTTCGTGTCCCTGGGCCAGCCCGGCGCGTTGGAGCCGGAGCTGGGCCTGCTGACCTACCTCCGCAAGCGATGACGCGCAGCGCCGCGGCCGTCCGTCCGTTCTCTTCCGCACCGAGGTGATCGCGTGAACGTGGATGCACGCATCCAGCAGTCCGTTGTCGACAATCTCTCGAACCGCCCGCTCCCGATCCTGACCGGGCCGTTCGTCATCGGTTACGACCCGGGCACCGAGAGTCCCGGAATCAACTACGCGACGCCGCTGCGCGCCGCCCGGATCACCGCCACCGACGTGGCCAAGCTGATCGAGGAGTTCCGCGCCGTCTCCCGCCGGCCAAGGCTCGAGTACGTCGTGAGCGCCGCCCCCGGTCTGGAGGAACTGCTGCTCGCCGCCGGTTTCACGGTGGAGGAACGGCACGAGTACCTGACGTGCGAACCGGGCTCGCTCGTGGTCCCGCCGACACCGGCGGGCATCACCCTGACCGAGCCGGCCACGCCCGCGGAGCTGGCCGCCATGATCGACGCCCAGAACCGGGCGTTCGGCGGCGACCAGGAGCCGTCCGAGGCCGACATCGCCCGCATCGGCCGCCTCCGGAGCCAGGGCGGGGTGGCCGTGATGGCGCTGACCGAGTCGTCGGGGTGCGCCGGTGGCGGCCTGGCCGTCCCGCCGAGCGAA
Organism: Paractinoplanes ferrugineus; assembly: GCF_016862195.1. Taxonomy (GTDB): domain Bacteria; phylum Actinomycetota; class Actinomycetes; order Mycobacteriales; family Micromonosporaceae; genus Actinoplanes; species Actinoplanes ferrugineus. The sequence goes on from NZ_BOMM01000018.1 coordinate 37,207, forward strand.
GGCGTGAGCGAGGTGGCCGGCATCGCGGTCCGTCCCGAGTTCCGCCGCCGGGGCCTGGCCGGGGCGATCACCGCCGGGGTCACCGAGCGGCTGTTCACGGCCGGCGCCGACCTCGCCTGGCTGGAGGCGGCGGGCGCCGGCTCGTGGCGGGTCTACGAGCGGATCGGCTACCGCCCCGCCGGCAAGCGCCTCTACCTGGTCCGGCCGCAGTGACCGCGCGCGCCGTCCGCCCGGACGGGGACACTCGGACGGGACACTCGGACGGGACACTCGGGCGGACCGGAACACGGGCGCCGACGCGGTCGGCCATACTGGGCCCTATGTCCGAGCCTGAAGTTGAGCAATCCGGTGACGAAGAGCAGCAGCCCGAGGAGTTCCTGAACCGGGCCGCACGGCGGGCCGCCAAGAGCAAGAAAGCCGGCGGGGGTGCCGAATCCGGCGTCTCGCAGCCCGGTTCCCAGCCGCACGGCCGGGGCACCGTCGCCACCCGGCGGCAGCAATTCGGGAACCGGCGCACCGGCTGACAGAATGGTCCGGTGCGGGTAACTCAGGTGGTCAGCGCGGACGATCCGCGCATCGGGGATTATCGGGCGCTGACCGACCTGGAGTTGCGCACCCGGTGGGAGCCGCCCAACGGGCTGTTCATCGCCGAGGGTGAGCTCGTCATCCGGCGGGCCCTGCGCGCCGGATACGGTCTTCGCTCGATCCTGGTGGACGAGAAACGGGTCGATCAGTTCGCCGATCTGCCCGACGAGGCCACCGTCTACGCGGGCGCCCCGGATGTGCTGGAAGCCATCACCGGCTTTCACGTCCATCGCGGGGTGCTCGCCTCTTTTCAGCGGCGGGCGCTTCCCTCGATCGAGGAATTGCTGGTGCCGGCCCGGCGGCTGGTCGTGCTGGAGGGCCTGAATACGCACACCAATCTGGGTGCGCTGTTCCGCAGTGCGGCGGCGCTCGGGATCGACGCGATCGTGCTGTCGCCCAACTGCGCCGATCCGCTCTATCGGCGGGCCGTGCGAGTCAGCATGGGCGAGGTGTTCGCGATTCCGTACGCGAAGGCCGACGCCTGGCCGCAGGCCCTGAAGGTGGTGCGGGACGCGGGGTTCCGGCTGCTCGCGCTCACCCCGGGGGCCGACTCGGTGGCGTTGTCCGAGCTCAGCCCGGCCGACCGGGAACGACCGGCGCTGATGTTCGGCGCCGAGGGTCCGGGGCTGACCGGGGCGGCGCTGGCCGCGAGCGACGTGCGGGTGTCCATTCCAATGGCCAACGGGGTCGACTCGCTGAACGTGGCCACGGCCGCCGCGATCGCATTCTGGGAACTCGCCCGACAATAATTCGGAACGTTTCCAGAATTGCTCGGCCCGTTCCGATCGGGCCTTCTCAGTTCGCGTCCCGGTGGATAGTCTGGGACCGGAGACGCGAACTATGAGCGGATGTGACCACAATGGTCGGTAAAGCCTTGGCCGGTAAACCATTGGCCGGTAACGCGATGGCCGGTAAGGCATTGGCCGGTGAAGGCGATGGCCGGTAAGGCGTTTCCGCGCTGGCTGCCGACGGCAGTGGGCATCGCGGTCCTCGCCTTCGGTGCGGTCGCGGCCGCCCGGCTCGGGCCGGGCGACGACCGGAGCGGCACCCTGCCGCCGCCCGAGCCGGCCTTCACCCTTCCCGGTGTCACCTCCGGACCGCAGATCCCGGTCAGCCTGCTCCCGAGCACCCCGCCGGTCACCGGCGCCGGGACGGGCGCCGGCACGGGGGCCGCCGGGACGCTGCCGGCCGGCGACATCACCGGGCAGCCGCCGGCCACCCGGGGCAGACCGCCGGCCGCCGTCACCGCGCCCCGCACCACCGCCGCGCCCCGCACGGTCGCTCCGACCGGGGTCACCGGCACCTACCGGGTGGTCGAGTCCTATCCGGACTCGTTCATCGGCGAGGTCCTGGTGCGCAACCCCACCGGCAGCGAGCGGTCCTGGCGCGTCACTCTCAGCTATCCCGGCGAGCTGGTCACCAGCTGGCTGGAGTCGCTCCCCCAGCCCACTCTCGCCCGGCGCGGGAACACGTACACCTGGACGTCCTCCGTACCGCTCGCGGCCAGATCCAGCGGCTCGCTGCGGTTCCATTTCAAGCTCTCCGGATCGGCCGGGCCGTCCGGCTGCACCGTCGACGGCTCACCCTGCCGCTGAGGACGGGCCGGCCCGCCGGCGGGCGGG
>NZ_BOMM01000019.1 GCF_016862195.1 Paractinoplanes ferrugineus
CCCGCCGGCGGGCGGGCCGGCCCGATCGTCATTCCTTGACCGGGATCGACTGCGACTTGAGCGTCGAGATCGTGCTCGCCTGCGCGTCCTGCAGCGCCTTGGTCAGGGTCTCCTGGCCGGTGACCGCCTTCTTGAAGCCGTCCGACGCGTCGGTATAGGTCTTGGTCATCGTCGGTCCCCAGGTGAAGTCCGGCTTGACCTCGGTGGAGGCCTGGGCGAAGACGTCGTAGATCGGCTGACCGCCGTAGAACTCGACACCGTCCTTCAACGCCGGCAGCGACGCGCCTTCCTTGGTCGCCGGGTAGAGGTTGGCCTCCTTGTTGAGCAGGGTCAGCGCCTCGGTCGAGGTGTTCAGCCAGAGAGCGAACTTGGCCGCCTCGTACGGGTGCTTCGAGCTCTTGAAGACCGCCGTCGACGAGCCGCCCCAGTTACCGGCGGCCTTGTCGCCCGCGGTCCACTGCGGCATCGGGGCGACCGCCCATTTGCCCGAGGTCTTGGGCGCGCCGCTGGCGATCGAGTTGGCGCCCCACACCGCGGAGACCCAGGTCCACGCGCTGCTGGAGTTGTAGGCGTTGTCCCACTCGGGGGTCCACGGCGGCACCGACGAGACGAGCTTGGAGTCGATCAGGCCCTGCCAGTAGTCGGCGACCTTCTTGGTGGCGTCGTCGGTCATGCTGACGGTCCAGTTGCTGCCGTCGTTGGCGAACCAGTGGCCACCGGCCTGCCAGACGAAGCCGGCGAACTGGTTGATGTCGCTCTGCGAGAAGTTGGTGATGTAACCGCCCGCGGCCTTGACCTTCTCGGCCGCCGTCGCGTACTCCGCCCAGGTCGTCGGGACCGGGATGTTGTTCTTCTCGAACAGGTCCTTGCGGTAGAACAGCGCCATCGGGCCGGCATCCTGCGGGATGCCGTAGACGTGGCCCTGCTCACCGAAGGTCACCTGGTTCCAGGTCCAGTCGATGAACTTGTCCTTCGACGAGGTGACGATGTCACAGCCGCCGAGGTCGGCCAGGCCGTCCTGCACCCGGAAACTGGGCAACGCGTCGTACTCGATGTGGCCGAGGTCGGGGGCGTTGCCGGCCTTGAGCTGGTTGAAGAAGTTGGCGTAGGTGCCGCCGTTGCCGTTCGGACCGGTCTGCACCTTGACCTGGATGTTCGGGTTGGCCTTGTTCCAGACGTCGACGACCTTGTCGATGTTCGGGATCCAGGTCGTGTAGGTCAGGGTGACCGGGCCGCTCGCCGGGGCGCAGGAGGCCGCCGCGCCGGTGCTGCCGGCGGCCTCGTCGTCCTTGTTCGACGAGCAGGCGGTGATGGACAGGGTGGAGAGCAGCAGAATCGCGACAGATGTAGCGCGGAGGCGCATTTGATTCCCCTTACTTGATGGAGCCGGTACCGAGGCCGCTGCGCCAGAAGCGCTGCAGTGAAAGGAATGCGATGACCATCGGAACGAGCGAGACGAACGCTCCGACCAGGACCAGGGCGCGCAGCTCCGGATGCTGATTGACCTGGGTGTTCCATGAGTAGAGACCGAGGGTCACGGGGAACAGCCGCTCATTGCCGAGCATGATCAGCGGGAGCATGAAGTTGTTCCACACCGCGACGAAATGGAAGAGGAAGATCGTCACGAAGGCGGGCGCCATGAGTCGTACGGAAAGGGTGAAGAACGAACGCACCTCGCCCGATCCGTCGATCCGGGCCGCCTCGAGGATCTCGTCCGGGACGCTGGCCGCGGCGTAGATCCGGCCGAGGTAGACGCCGAACGGGTTGACCAGGCTGGGCAGGAACACCGACCAGAACGTGTTGGCCAGTTCGACCTTGCTGAACATCAGGAACAGCGGCAGGGCGAGCGCGGTGGCCGGCACGAGCACGCCACCGAGCACGATGTTGAAGATCAGCTCGCGGCCCCGGAACACGTACTTGGCCAGGGCGTAACCGCACATGCCGGCCAGCAGCGTGCCGATCAGCGCGGCGCCGACCGTGTAGCCGATCGAGTTGGCCATCCAGCGCAGGAAGACGCCGTCGTTGTAGCTGAACAGGTCGGACAGGTTGCGCCCGAGCGAGAAGTGGTCGGGCCACAGCGAGTGCCCCTCGGTGACCTGGCCGTCCTTCTTGCCGGAGGCCACGAACAGCCACCACAGCGGGGTCAGGAAGTAGAGCGTGAAGACGGCCATCACCAGCATGGCGGCGTACTTCGGCAGCTTGAAGGCAGCCATCACTGCACCCCCTTGCGCTGGGTCAGCTTGAGGAACGAGAACGACAGCACGAACGTGGCCAGCGCCAGGACCACCGAGAACGCCGCGGCCAGGTGGAAGTTCGGGATGCCGGAGGTGCTCAGGACGGTCAGGTTCGGGGTGTACGTGCTGGATACCGCCGAGCTGAAGCTGCGGAACACCTGCGGTTCGGCGAGCAGCTGGAGTGTGCCGATGATGGAGAACACCGTGGTCAGCACGATCGCCGGCATCACCATCGGGATCTTGATGGACCACGCCGTACGGAATGCTCCGGCGCCGTCGATCTTGGCGGCCTCGTAGATCTCGGTCGGCACGGCGAGCAGCGCCGAATAGATGATCAACATGTTGTAGCCGACGTAGACCCAGGTCACGACGTTGGCCATGGCCCAGAGCACCAGGCTCGGCGAGAGCAGGTCGGCGTTCGAGGTGACCGCGGTGAACGGCGACAGGTTCGGCGAGTAGAGGTAGCCCCACATGATCGCGGCGACCACGCCGGGCACCGCGTACGGCAGGAAGTAGACCAGCCGGAAGAACCGCCGCCCCTGCACCAGCCCGGAGTCGAGCAGCAGCGCCAGGAACAGCGCCAGGCCGAGCATGATCGGCACCTGCACGGCGCCGAAGAGCAGGACCCGCTCGACCGACTGCCAGAACGGGCCGTCGCTGAACACCTGCCGGTACTGCACGAGACCGCCGAAGACGTCCTCGGCGGGCCCGAACGTGCCGGACCGCTTGACGGTGTAGAGCGACTGCCAGATCGCGTAGAGGATCGGAATCAGATAGAAGAGCGCGAACAGCACGCCGAACGGCGTGATGAAGAAGAAGATCGCGCGGGTATGCCGCTTGCTCATGGACGGGCCTCCTCACGGACGACGCGTACGCCACCGGGCGGCACCCGCAGGCGGCCGGCCACGACCTCGCCACTGATCAGGTCGCACCCGGCGACCGCGTACTCGATCTCGCGCACCCCGTGGTTGATCACGAAGGCGTACGTGTGTCGTTCACTCCGGCGCCGGACCACCTCGACCGATCCGTCGCTCTCCGGCCCGCGGTCGACGCCGGCCGCCTCGAGCGCCGTCCGGAGCAGGTCGCGCATCGCCGCCCGGTCGAGCGCGGTCGCGACGTACCAGGCGCTGCCGCCGCCGGCCGGGCCGCCGTCGCGGTCCGGCCGGCCGGACGCGCCGCAGAAGTTGCGGGTGATCGCCGGGACGCCGGGCAGCGGGCCGTCGACGTAGCGGGCCACGACCTGCGCGGTGGTGGTGCGCAGCCGCTCGGTCCACAGGCCGGCCGCGCCGCCGTTGTCGAGCGTCACCGTCGTGTCCGGGTTCAGCGGTGCGAACTGTTCGGCGGTGACGCCGAGCAGGTCACGGAACGCGCCCGGGTAGCCGCCCAGCCGGATCCGGTCGTCCTCGTCGGCGATGCCGCTGAAGAACGTCACGAGGACGTGGCCGCCGTGCCCGGCGAACTCGGAGATCGCCTTGGCCTGCTCGTCGGTGACCAGGTAGAGGCAGGGCACCACCACGAAGCGGTATCTCGAGAGGTCACTGTCCGGGCTCAGCACGTCGGTGGTCACGCCCAGCTCGCGCAGGGCGCCGTGCACGGCGTGCACCTGCTCGAGGTAGTTCACCGCGCTGGACGGGCGCCCCTCCTGCTCGGCCGCCCACCACGACTCCCAGCTGAACAGGACCGCGACGTCGGACTCCACGGTGGACCCGGCGACCTCGGCGAGACGCCGCAGCGAGTGCGACAGGTCGAGCACCTCGCGCCACTGCTCGGTCTCGGTGCCGGCGTGCGGCAGCAGCGCCGAGTGGAACTTCTCGCTGCCCTGCCGGGAGGCCCGCCACTGGAAGAAGCAGATCGAGTCGGCGCCGCGGGCCACGTGGGTGAGCGTGTTGCGCAGCATCTCGCCGGGCGCCTTGGTCAGGTTGTACGGCTGCCAGTTGACCGCGCCGGTGGACTGTTCCATCAGCATCCACGGCTTGCCACCGGCCAGCCCCCGGGTCAGGTCGGCGGCGAAGCTCAGCTCGGCGGCCGGGTGCCCGAGCCGGTGGTCGAGGTAGTGGTCGTTGGCGACGACGTCCATCCGCGGCGCCCAGCGCCAGTAGTCCAGATCGCGGATGTGCGCGGTGACCATGAAGTTGGTCGTCACCGGCTTGTCGCTGCGCGCCCGGATCAGCTCGGCCTCGGCCTCGTAGTGGCCGAGCAGCTCGGCCGAGGAGAACCGCTGGAAGTCGAGCATCTGCGCCGGGTTGCGCAGGGACAGCGCCGCCCGGGGCGGCAGCACCTCGGCGAAGGCGCCGTAGCGCTGGCTCCAGAACGACGTGCCCCACGCCGCGTTCAGCGCCTCGATCGTCTGGTAACGGTCGGTCAGCCACTCGCGGAAACGCTCCGCGGTCGCGTCGCAGTAGCAGAGCGCGTTGTGACAGCCGAGCTCGTTCGACACGTGCCAGAGGGCCACCCCCGGATGCCGGCCGTACCGCTCGGCGACCTGCTCGACCAGGGCCAGCGCGTGGTCGCGGAACACCGGCGAGCTCGGGCACCAGGCCTGCCGCCCGCCCGGGTAGCGGCGGGTGCCGTCGGCGGCCATCGGCAGGATCTCCGGGTGCCGGCTCGCCAGCCACGGCGGCGGGGACGACGTACCGGTGCCGAGGTTGATCCGGATGCCGTTCTGGTGCAGCAGGCCGACGATGCGGTCGAGCTGCCCGAAGTCGTATTCGCCGGCCCGGGGCTCGAGGTCCGACCAGCCGAAGATGTTGACGGCGACCAGGTTGATCCCGGCGGCCCGCATCAGCGCGACGTCCTCGGCCCACACCTCGGCCGGCCACTGCTCCGGGTTGTAGTCGCATCCCAGCGTGATCACGGGCGTCCCTCCTCGACCTGTGCACGTGCACACATTTCCGTCCGGAAAATTCGGTGGGTCTGATGTGTGAACGTGCACACAGTAGGATTGCCGCTGATCAGCGTCAAGACCGAAAAGATAAAGTCGAGTGGTGAGTTCGCCAGGAGTGCCGGGCAAAGCCGGAAAAAGGGCCACCGTGCACGACATCGCCGCCGCCGCCGGGGTCTCCCGCGGCACGGTCAGCCGTGTGCTCAACGGCGGCTACGTGTCGGCGACCGCGCGCGCCGCCATCGAACGGGCCATCCGCGAGGTCGGCTACGTGCCCAACACCGCCGCCCGCAACCTGGTCATGCAGCGTTCCCAGGCGATCGGGTTCATCGTCCTCGAACCGCACTCGCTGTTCCTCGAGGATCCGAACATCGGCGGCATCATGCTGGGTGCCAACTCCACGCTGTCGGCCGCCGACTACCAGATGGTCAACCTGGTCGTCGACTCCGAACGCGACACCGCCCGCATCACCCGCTACCTCAGCGGCGGTTTCGTCGACGGCGCGATAATCGTCTCGGCCCGGACCCACGACCCGATCATCCAGGTGGTCGGCAGCCTCGCCCTGCCGTCGGTGTTCGTCGGCCACCCCCGGGACCTGCACCCCGACATCCCGTACGTCGGCATCGACAACCTGGCCTCGGCCGAGGAGATCACCCGCCGCCTGCTCGCCACCGGCCGCCGCCGGATCGGCATGATCGCCGCCGCCGTCGACCGCGACTCCGGCGCCGACCGGCTGGCCGGCTTCCAGCAGGCACTGGGCCCGCTCTACGACGAGACCCTGGTCGCCGACGTCCCGCTCTACGACTTCGCCTGCGGCGCCAAGGGCATGCGTACGCTGCTGGAACGCGAGCCGGAGATCGACGGTGTCTTCGCCGCCTCCGACGCGGTGGCCGCCGGCGCCATGGAAGCGCTCCGCGAAGCGGGCCGCGCCGTGCCCGCCGACGTGGGCGTCGTCGGATTCGACGACAGCTCCTGGGCGTCGCGCACCCGCCCCACCCTCTCCACCGTCCACCAGCCCGCCGACGACATCGGCGCGTACGCCGCCGACATGGTGCTTCGCCAGCTCAAGGGCGAACAGATCACCCGGCGGGGCGTGCTGCTCCCGTCCCCCATCGTCTGGCGGGACTCCGCCTGACGCCGCCCTCCGTCCGGCGCCGTCTTCCGCCGGGGCCGCGGTTACCGGGCGCGGCCTCGCCGGCCGGCCTCTCAGTCCAGGCGGTAGGTCGCGTGGGTGGCCCGGCCGGACACCCGCACGTGGATCTGGCGCAGCCGGCGCGGTGCGGCACCGTCGAACAGCGGCGTGCCCCCACCCAGCAGCACCGGCGCGATGTGCAGCCGGAGTTCGTCGACGACCCCGGCGTCGATCGCGCGCCGGATCGTCTCGCCGCCGCCCATGATGACGACGTCGCGCTCCTCGGCGACCGCGATCCCCTTGGCCACCGCGCTGGCGATGCCGTCGACCACGAACGTCATCCGGTCGGCGAGCCGCACCTTCTCCGGCGGGGTGCGGGTGACGACGAGCACCGGCGGCTGCGCGGCCAGCCCGGCCCCGTAACCCATCTCGTCGTTCCACCCGGCGGGCTGATCGATCACCTCGAAGAGCCGGCGCCCCATGATGAGCACCCCGGTCGCGTCGACGGCCTCCTCGAGCACCGCCCGGTCGACCGCGTCGGGCTGCAGGGCCCACTCGTGCAACGGCTCCCCGCCGACGCCGAGACCGAGCTCCAGGCCGGGCTCCGGCCCCGTGACGAAGCCGTCCAGCGACACCGTGATGTCGGCAACCACCTTGGCCATGGCCTAGCTCCTTCCACCGGTTCCCACCGGAGCATGCCATCCGGATCGCCCCGGCATAAAGAGTGCCGAGATCGCCGAACCGGAACGCCGGGAGCCGCATCACACAGAGGGAAAGCACCGACCGACTGTGCCGGAGGGAACCTCATCTCATGCGTGCCGTGTTCTTGACCCTCGCCGCCCTTCCCCTCGCCCTGACCGCCTGCACCGACGGCCCGCAGAGCGTGGCCGGCGACGCGGGCCCGGTGAATGCCCCGCCCACCAGCGCGAGCGCCGCGCTCCGCACGGCCGTTCCACCCTCGACCGCCCCGCCTTCCACCACTGCGCCCTCGACCGCCCCGCCCTCGGCCGCCAAGCCTTCGCCGTCGACCCGCGGCGGTGGCATCCGCGGGACGGACTGGTCCTCGGTGACTCTTGCCGATCTCCGGCAGTACGGGGACGTCACCTTCAAGAACGGCAAGGCGTCCATCGGGGCCGACAACTGCACCATGCTGCCCGGCGGTGCCCGCCCGTACTATGCCGAATTCCTCGCCGAGGAGCCGGCCAACAGCCCGATCACCGAGGACGCGGTCGTCCTCGTCGCCTGCGGCAGCGACACGCAGCAGCAGATGCTCGTCCCGGTGAAGCTGGGCTACGACCGCCGGACGCGGCAGACGATGGGCTCCATCCCGGCCGACCCGCAGCCCGGACCGGGCCGGCCGATGACGTTCACCTCGTACAGCGTGCGGAACGGGGTGATCGTGACGACCGTACGGAAGACCGACGGCGGCACCGAGACGCGCCGCTACCGCTTCGACGGCGGAACGAGCTGGGAACGGTTCTAGCCGATCCGAGCCGGGCCGGGCGGGGCTCTACCGGTGCACCGGCAACGCGGCGACGATGTCGTCGTCCTCGCGCTCGCCGGTGTCCTGGAACCCGAGCGACACATAGAGTTTCGCCGCCGCGATGTTCTCCGGGTGGTAGGCCAGCCGGATCTCCCGGGCCCCGGGCAGGTCGCTCAGCCGGTCCACGACCGCCAGCATCGCCGCCCGCCCGATCCCCTTTCCCTGCTCCGCGGCGTCCACCAGCATCCCGCCGACCCAGTGCGCCCCGCCCTCGTCGTCGTAGGCCCACATGACGTGCCCGGCCACCGTCTCGCCGGCCAGCACGGCGAGCGAGTTCCAGAGGCCACCGCGCATCGACAGCAGCAGGTAGCGGGCGCCGAGCGCGGCCACGAACCGGCGCTGCTCGTCGGTGGGCGCCACGTCCGCCACGGCCCGCCAGTTGTCGTCGGTGATCGCCGCCAGGGACACGTCCCGCCCGTCCCGATCGTGGTACCGCACGTCCAGGTCCCTTTCTCCGGTCCGTCCGCCAACTCGGCCGAGCATCGCACGAGCGTCCAGGCACCGGCCGGGCGGCCGGGCCGGAAGTGTCGTACCGGGCTGTCAGAATCCAGCGATCATTTGGTCCAGATCGGAGTCTCGGATGTCCACACGGGGGAGATCGATCGTCGCCGCGGTGCTGGCGGCGGCCGTTCTGGGCTGGCCGGCAGCTGCCACGGCCGGTCCGCGAGCCGGCGCCGCACCGGATCAGCCGGCCGAGCCACGATCCGACGGGAAGGTCTGCGCGACCGGGGCGCAGCGGCCCTACGTCCTGACGACGACACCGGTGCTGACCGCCCGGCAGTCCGACCCGGACGCCGGCCGGCCGGATCTCACCACCACGTTCGCCTGGTGGCAGGTCGGCGGGACACTCACCGGCCGGGTGAGCCAGACGGCCGGCAACCCGTCGGTGGTCTCGGCGAGCATCCCCGCCGGCCGGCTCACCGACGGCGGCACCTACGCATGGCACGCGCGGACCTCCGACGGCTCGCACAAGGGGCCCTGGTCGGCCCCGTGCGAGTTCACGGTCGACGTGACCTCGCCGGAGCCGCCGGCGGGGGTCACGTCCACCGACTACCCGGCCGACGGACCGCACGGCGGGCCCGGCATCGCGGGCCAGTTCGTCATCAGCGCACCCACGACCCGGCCGGCGGAGGTCGTCGCCTACGCCTGGACCACCGACGGTGCGATCCCGCCGTCGGCGGCCGCCACCGTCCCGGCCGACGCGACCACCCACGGGGCGACGCTCACCTTCGCACCGGCCCGCGACGGCGTGGTGACGTTGCGGGTGTGGTCGCAGGATCGGGCCGGCCACTTCTCCGCCACCCCGGCGACCTGGACCTTCTTCGTCAAGGCGATAAGCGAGCCGCAGCCGGTGCGGCCGCTGCCCCCGACGATCTCGTTCCCCGGTGGCGACACCACCGATCAGGGCGGCACGCTGTCCCTGCGGCTCGACGCCAACGGCGACACCAGCGTCACGCGATTCCGCTACAGCATCCGTTCCACCGCGCTCGACCTGACCGCCGTCCCGGACCGTCCGGGCGGTTCCGTCGTCGTCCGGATCCCGGCCGGCACCCTCACCGGCACCTCGCAGGTCTTCGCGAAGTCGAGCACCGGCAGCGTCGACAGCCTGCTCACCCAGGGCAGCTTCACGGTGCGGAGCCTGACGAGCCTGACCGGACTGGTGCTCGACGTCGCGACGTTCCTGCCGGTCGAGGGCGCGACCGTCCGGGTCGAGCCGGGCAACCATGCGGCCACGACGAACGCCGCCGGCGAGTTCTCGTTCCCGGCGGCCGAGTTGCCGGCCGGCGACTACACGGTGACCGCGAGCTACGGCGGGTGTTCGGGCGAGCAGCCGGTCTACGTCGACGGCTCGGGTCTCTACCTCGAGATCCTGCTCTTGCCCGGCGAGTCCGGCAACGAATCCGGTTGCGGGTCCCAGCCCGGTCAGTGACGGGGGATCAAGCGGGCGCCGGTCCAGGCCAGGCCGGTGCCCGCGGCCAGCAACAACAGAGCCCCCACCGTAGGTAGGGGCTGCTTGGCGTAGACGCCCGCGCCGATGGCTCCGGCGGCCAGCATGAGCAGGATGCCGTCGGCCGGGTTCACCAGTTTCGAGCGGAAGACGGCCCAGCCGAGCAGCAGCCAGCCCGCACCGGTGGTGGCCGACGCCACCGTCACCGCATGCTGCATCTGGTCGGCCGACAGCGAAGCGCCGGCGGCCGGCGTGCCGGGCGGCAGGGCGGCCAGCGGGAGGGTGAGCATCGCGCCGGCCAGGCCGATCAGCAGGCCGGCCATCGCCGTGCGCCGGGTGCGGGTGCCGGCCAGCAGGCCGGCCAGGGCGATCATCGCGAGCACCGCGAGCCAGTCGGCGGCCAGGGCGACCGGGAGCGGACCCGGCGGGGTGTCGATGCCCAGGGTCAGCCAGCCGTCGAGGACGGCCGCGGCCGGGAGCGCCCACAGGGCCAGCCGGGCATATCGGCGGACCGACCAGATCCAGACCGCCTCGCGGACGGGCAGGAGGTGGTCCGTGTCCACGGTTCCGGCCGCGCCGACCCAGGCGGGCGCGACCCGCAACGGGCGTCCACTGGCCGTGCGGTTCTGGCTGATGCTCATGGCTCCGCCTCGAATGGCTCAAGCCGAGCGGCCCGGGGGCAACCGTCGGGAATCCTGGGCAGAGCATTCCAAACGAGCGTGAGCGGCGCAGCTGATTCCCAGGAAAACGGGTGTATACCCAGAAAATGCCCAGGTAACCGTCCGTGACGAAGATCGGGCCGGCGACGGGCCGCGCGACGGTCGGGGGCACTCGGACGGCGTACTGGGTCGATTCCTTTCGAAATTATTTCCTGCCGCTCTGAGCTGCGAAAACACCACGACCGGCGCGGCTCGCGGGGGGATCGCGTTGAACCGGTCGCCGATCGGCTGCGTACTGCGGGCCGACCGAGCACATCGACACCCACGAACGAGGAGTGATGATGAGACCGCGTGCGTACCGGAGAAACCAGGGTCCCAACCGGCGGAAGGCTCTCGGTGCCGTGGTCGTCGCCGGCGTGGTGGCCGCGGCCGGCCTCGCCGGTGTGCAGCTGGCGAACGCCAGCACCACCAGCAGCACGAAGGCCGCCGGCGTGATCGTCGTGGACGGTAAGCAGTTCGAGGTCTCGGCGTGCAAGCAGCTCGAGGTCAACGGTGCCGAGGTGATCTGCGACGGCGAGAAGATCGCGCCGCAGGCGGAGAAGGGGCAGAACGCGGGCCAGGCCGCCAACGACGCCGCGGTCGCGCTCGAGGCCGCCTGTGACACCTTCGCGGCGGACGTCGCGGCGGTGCAGGACGAGGGCCAGAACGCCGCGGACCAGGCCGGCGACAAGGCCGGCGCCGAGCAGAGTGCCGGCGAGGCCGCGGCCGAGAACAAGAAGCTGGCCAAGAAGTACGCGAAGGCGCTGAAGGCGGCCAAGAAGCACAAGGACGCCAAGGCCGGCGGCGCCAAGGCGGGCGACGACGAAGCGGGGGACAAGGCCGGCGACAAGGCCGCTGACGACAAAGCGGGCGCCGACAAGGCCGGCGATGACAAGGCCGGGGACGACAAGGCCGGGGACGCCGGGGATGCCGGGAACGCCGACGACCAGGCGGCTCAGGACGCGGCGGCGGCTGCGGCGGTGACCTCGGCGCAGGCCTCGTTCCTGCAGGCGTGCCTCGCGCTCTCCGACGTCAAGGCGGCGGCCGGTATCGGCGGCGCGGCGGACCAGGGTGCGGCGGCCGGCGACCAGGCGGCGGAGCCGGGCGCGGAGCCGAGCGAGCCGGCCAAGAAGGCCAAGAAGTAGGAACCGATCGTGGGAAAGGGCCGGCCCGTGCGGGCCGGCCCTTTTGTCGCACCGTGCACGATCAGACCATGCACGACCAGACCATGCACGATCAGGCCGTGCACGATCAGGCCGGGGACGGATCAGGCGTGGTCGCGCTGCTGGACACCGTTGTAGTCGGCTCCGCCGAGAGCGGCCGACGGCGGGATCGGCTCGGGGGCGGGCAGCGCGGCCGTACGGTCAGGATCTCCGCTGACCTGGGCCTCCGCCTCCCGGACCTGCTCGCCGACCTGGGCCGCCTCCCGCGCGGCCGCCTCCGCGGCGGCGATCGCCTCGCGTTCCACCGCGCCC
>NZ_BOMM01000020.1 GCF_016862195.1 Paractinoplanes ferrugineus
GGCCAGCACCACCTGCAACGGCAGCACCGTGACCGGCCTGGGCATCCAGACCGCCATCAAGATCATGTACAACGCGATGCTGCTCAAGACGTCGGCCTCGTCGTACCTGCGGTACCGGGTGTGGACCCTGCAGGCGGCGAAGACCCTCTTCCCGGGCAGCTGCACCGAGTTCAACACGGTCAAGGCGGCCTGGACCGCGGTGAGCGTGCCGGCCCAGACGGGCGAGCCCACCTGCTAGGTCGCTCGCCAGGAGCGTCGGAGCCGGCCCGCCAGCCGGCTCCGACGCTACTTCCGTCCCTGGTCAGGGGGCGGGATGTCGTCGTCGTACTGCCCGGAGCGGCCGGCGTGCCGATGACCCGCCCGGTAGGGCCACGGGTTGGCGGTGCACCCGTGCAGGCCGAGCGTCTGCTGCTGCATGACCGGGGCCGCCTCGCCCGGCCCGGAGCACAGCTCGTGGCCGTCGCCCAGCCGGTGGCCCACCTCGTGGTTGACCATGTAGGCGCGGTACACCGCCAGGGTCGCCCCGTAGCCGGGCACCCCCTTGACCCAGCGGGCCACGTTGAGCACCACGTCGGAGCCGTTGCGGCAGGACGTGTAGCCGTCGGGCACGTCGTCGCACAGCCGGTCACGGGTGTCCGGGGTGACCAGACGGACCGTGAAGTCGGCCGAGTCGCCCGCACCGACCTGCCGGAACCGCCACTTCCCGCCCGCCGTCCAGCCCTGCGGAGCGCCGAGCGTCGCGGCCACCGTACGGGCGAAGGCGGCCGGTGACAGTCCCTTGATGTCACTCTCCACTGCCACGCGATAGCGCATCAGTCGCCCCGCGTCCCCGGCCGTGCCCCCGGCCGGCGGCGCGACCAGCCAGTTGCCGTGGCCGTTCGCCGGATAGGTGATCCTCGGCGGCGCCGCGGGGCTGACCCGCGGCTCGGCCGCCATCGGAAGCGGGCCCGGGGCGGTCGCCGGCGGGACCGCGCGCCCCGATACCGGGCCCGGAACACACCCCGCGGTCAGGAGCACCGCGACCAGCGGCAAATACGAACGGAAAGCCATGTGATCTCTCCTTGTGGACTCAGGAGAGACGACGACTGCGCGCTACCGCGGGTTGGCCGCCGTGGAATTGGTCACCACAGCCAACTCGACGACTTGTCGACCTTCAGCGTGGTCACCGGGACGGTACGCAGCAGGGTGAGCGACGAGTGGCCGGTGCCGAAGTCGTCGAGGGCGTCACCCCCGGCATATCGCGAGACGAAGGCCGGATCTGAGTCGGACCGCCCGGATGGGACACAAACCTCAAGTGCTCAGCCGGGTGGTGCGGCTGCCGATGGCCGGACGTGGAAATCAGCTGGCGGATGTGGCTCGGCATCGGTGGTGTCGCGACGCTCGCCTACGCCCTGCTGCCGGGGGGCACGCGGTGGCATGCCGGGGCGTACGCCCTGATCGGCGTGGCGTCGATCGTCGTGCTCGTGCGCGCCGTCCGCCGGCACCGCCCGCACCATCCGTCGACCTGGCACGCCTTCGCCGCGGCCATCGCCGTGTGGCTCGCCGGCGCCGTCCTGGACCGGCTCGCCGTCGAGGCGCCCTGGACGCAGGTCAGCATGGCGCTGGCCCTGATCGGCTACCCGCTGGCCTGCTGGGCCCTGTTCAGTCTGCTGCGCGGGCGGGCCCGGGTCGACGACCGTACCGCCCTGCTCGACGGCGGCATCATCGCGACCGGTCTGGGCCTGGTCTACTGGACCGTGCTGCGGGGTGACGCGTTCACCATCGAGGTCGCCTTCACGGTGGGCGACATCGCCCTCTTCGTGCTCGTCGCGCTGCTCGTCACCACGCCGGGCGCCGGCACGGTCAGTTACCGGCTGATGGTGAGCGCGATGATTTCGATGGCTGTCGGTGACATCCTGCTCGTCTCGCCCCAGCCGCCGCACGGCGGCGGGCCGGCCGACATCGCCCTGCTGGCGTCCAACACGCTGGTCGCGGCCGCGGCGGCGCACCCCTCGATGCGCCGGCTCACGGTGCCGCTCGCCCGCCCGCCGCGCTTCGTCCGGCCCCGGCTGGCCCTGCTCGGTACGGCCATCCTGCTCCCGCCGGGGGTCAGCCTCTACCTCGGCGCCACCGGCCGGATCGCCGACGAGTGGCTGCCCACCGGCATCGCCTGCGCCCTGCTGCTCCTGCTCGTCACGCTGCGGATGGCCGGTCTGCTCCACCGGGTCGAGTCGGAGTCGGCGTGGCTGGAACGGCTGGCCAACCACGACGCCCTGACCGGCCTGGCCAACCGCCGCCGGTGGGACGATCGACTGCCGGCCGCGATGGCCCGCAGCGAGGTGAGCGGCACGTCGCTGATCGTCGGGCTGATCGACCTCGACCACTTCAAGCGGTACAACGACACGCATGGTCACCAGGCCGGTGACGAACTGCTCAGCCGGGCAGCGGTGGCCTGGCTGATGAACCTGCGCGACGACGACATGCTGGCCCGCCTCGGCGGCGAGGAGTTCGCGGTGCTGCTCGCCGGCCATTCGATGGCCGAGGCCGCCGCGGTGCTGGAGCGGCTCATGGCCGCCACTCCGCAGGGGCAGACGTTCTCGGCCGGGTTGGCCGCGTGGGACGGCCGGGAGAGCCCGGAGGATCTGCTGCGGCGCGCCGACGAATTGATGTACGCGGCGAAGCGCGCCGGTCGGGCCCGGATCACCACGAAGCAGGGCGTCTCTCTGGTGTGATCGGCATTCGGTGGACATTAAGAACTTCTATGTCTTGAAAAATGCGTACAAGATCTCTGTATCGGTATGTTTCCTAACTGGAACGTTTTCCTTACCGGTGGGTAGACAAGGGTTTTCCCCATTTCGAACATCGAAGAATGTGCATACCGTCTCCCAGCACTGGCCGCGGTGACACCGAGGCCGGAGTCGAGCCCGCCGGAACCTCGCACCGGCGGGGAAGGAGTACGCGTTGAAGTTCCAGAACATGGCCGTTGCCGTGGGGACCGCCACCGCGGTCGCCGCCGCCCTCGCCGCCGCGCCGGCGAACGCCCAGCCGAAGGCGCAACCCGCCGTCTCGCCGCTGGTCGCCGCCGCCGACGGGGCCGACGCCCTGGTTGCCTCGAAGCCCTCGTTCCTGCACGCCAGCAGCCTGGACACGTTCCAGCGGCGCGCGGTGATCCAGTCGGCCGGGCACAGCTACGTGCCGTTCACGCGGACCTACAAGGGCCTGCCGGTCGAGGGCGGTGACTTCGTGGTCGCCACCGACGCGGCCGGCAAGGTCACCTACACCTCGGTCGCGCAGACCGGCCCGATCGGTGAGCTCTCCACCGTGCCGAAGATCTCCGAGGCGGCCGCGCAGGCCACCGCCAAGGCGCAACTCAAGACCGTCACCTCGGTCGAGGGCACCAAGCTCGTCGTGGTCGCCACCGAGGGCAAGGCCGCGCGCCTCGCCTACCAGACCACGGTCAACGGTACGAGCGCCGAGGGCGTGTCCCGGCAGACGGTGAACGTGGACGCGGTCACCGGCCAGGTGCTCGGCTCGACGGAGCACGTCACCAGCGTGACCGGCTCCGGCAACGGCTGGATCTACGGCTCGGTGTCGATCGACACGACCAAGTCCGGCTCGACCTACCTGCTGCAGGACCCGTCGCACACGACGATCAAGGCGCAGAACGCGACCGGCAACGCGACCTTCTCCGGCTCCGACAACGTGTGGGGCAACGGCGTCGGCACCAACCGCGAGAGCGGCGGCGTCGACGCGTTCTACGTGGCGCAGAAGCAGTACGCGATGCTGTCGTCGTGGCTGGGTCGTAACGGTCAGAACGGCTCCGGTGGCGCGTGGCCGATCCGGATCGGCCTGAACCAGCAGAACGCCTACTACGACGGCACCCAGGTGCAGATCGGCAAGAACACCGCCGGCCAGTGGATCGCGTCGGCCGACGTGGTGGGCCACGAGCTCGGGCACGGCATCGACGACAACACCCCGGGCGGCATCTCGGCGAAGGGCACTCAGGAGTTCGTCGCCGACACGTTCGGCGCGGCCACCGAGTGGTACATCAACAGCCCGGCCGACGCCCCCGACTACCTCGTGGGTGAAGAGGTCAACCTGGTCGGCTCCGGCCCGATCCGCAACATGTACAACCCGTCGGCGCTGGGCGACTCGAACTGCTACTCGAGCAGCACCCCCAACGGTGAGGTGCACGCCGCGGCCGGTCCCGGTAACCACTGGTTCTACCTGCTCGCGCAGGGCACCAGCGGCAACGGCCAGCCCGCCTCGTCGACGTGCAACAGCTCCACGGTGACCGGCCTCGGCATCCAGAAGGCCATCAAGATCATGTACAACGCGATGCTGCTGAAGACGTCGTCCTCGTCCTACCTCAAGTACCGGGTGTGGACGCTGCAGGCGGCGAAGACCCTCTACCCGGGCAGCTGCACCGAGTTCAACACGGTCAAGGCCGCGTGGACCGCGGTGAGCGTGCCGGCCCAGTCCGGCGAGCCCACCTGCTCCTGACGTACTGATTCGAAGGGCCGGCGCATCGAGCGCCGGCCCTTCGGCGTCGCTCAGTCCAGACAGAACTCGTTGCCCTCCGGGTCGGCCAGCACGATGAAGCCGAAACTCAACGGGGGCGCCGGTTCGTGCCGCTGGAGCCGCTTCGCCCCGAGCGCCACGAGCCGGTCGCATTCGGCCTCGAGCGCCGCCATCCGCTCGGCACCCCGCAGACCCGGCGCCGCCCGTACGTCAAGATGCAGTCGATTCTTCGCGACCTTGCCCTCCGGCACCCGTTGGAAGAAGATGCGCGGCCCGGTGCCGTCCGGGTCCTCAATGGCCGACTGGTTGTTGCGCTGGTCCGCCGGCACCTTCATCCGGTCGAGGAACTCGTCCCACGCGGCGAGCGGGTCGGCACCCGCCGGCAGTTCGACACCGGGCGGGCCAGGATGGACGTAACCGAGCGCGTCGCGCCAGAAAATCGACTGCGCCTGCGGGTCGTGAACGTCGAAAGTGACCTGAATCTCGCGGCTCATGCGCCCACCTAAGCACGCATTGCGGTCAGATTCCGTCCGCTTCGGTGGCCACCAGCTTGTCGAGCGCGCCGCCTTCCCGTCCGCGACTTCGCTGAAGAACGGGCCTCGAACGCTTGGGGGGCAGCATTTTCAGGGAAGTTGTGGAGGGCTCGCCCTGGGCGTGCGGGATTCGCCGGCCTTGTTCGTAGCGAAAGCTGTCAAAACCGACGCGGCGAGTGACGGGGGCCGACATGTGGGAGCGCATCCCACTAGGTGGACCGCCCGGTCGCCGGGTGGGAGAGCGCGGGTGGACGCCCCGGCCCGGCGGGTGCGGGCGCGAGCAATCGGGTCGGGGGGTCAGCGGACTCCGCTCATCAGGCGCTGGATGGGGGTTCGGGCCAGCCACAGGGCGATGCCCAGGATGATGGCTGTCGCGCCGAGGATGCCGAAGTAGGGGACTTCGTTCTGCTGGCTGTAGTAGCCGGCGAGGGTGCCGGACATGGCGGTGCCCAGGGCTACGGAGAGGAAGAACAGGGCGACCATCTGAGTGCGGAACGCCTCCGGGGCCAGTTTTGTCGACAAGGCGAGGCCGACCGGGGAGAGCAGGAGTTCGGCGACGGTGAAGACCAGGATGATGCCGGTCAGACCGAGCAGCGGGACGCTGTTCGCGCCGGTGCCGGCGAACGGGAGGAAGAGCAGGAAGGCCACGCCCATCACGGTGGTGCCGGCGGCGAACTTGACCGCAGTGGTGGGCTGGCGGTCGCCCAGGCGCAGCCACAGGGCGGCGAAGACCCCGGACAGGATGATGATGAAGACCGGGTTTATCGACTGGACCCAGGAGACCGGCATCGTCCAGCCGAAGACGTCGCGATCGAGGCGCTCATCGCCGTAAATGGTTACCACCGTGAATTGCTGCTGATAGAGCGACCAGAATGCGGCGCTGGCGATGAACATCGGGATGAAGGCGACGACGCGGCGGCGTTCGACGTCGGCAATTCGGCGGCTGGACAGGATGACGGCGAAATAGGCGACGGCGGCCAGGATGCTCAGCACCACGACGATTGTGGACAGATGGGCGGCGGGGAGCAGACCGGTGAGAGCGAGCACGGCCACGACGGCGATGACGGCGGCGGCGAGGGCGGCCACGAGTGGGCGGCGTTCGCGGGGGAGCGGGTTGGCGATCTCGTGGGCGCTCGCCGGCAGGGTGCGGCGGTTCATGGCGTACTGGGTCAGGCCGATCGCCATGCCGACGGCCGCGGCGCCGAAGCCCCAGTGGAAGCCCGCTTCTTTCTGCAGCAGGCCGGTGAGCAGCGGGCCGACCAGGGCGCCGAGGTTGATGCCCAGGTAGAACAGGGAGAAGCCGGCGTCGCGGCGGGGATCGTCGGCGGCGTAGAGGGTGCCGACGATGGCGGTGGCGGTGGCCTTGACACCGCCGGAGCCGAGGGCGATGAGGATCAGGCCGGTCGCCACGCCGGGGATGCCGGGGATCAGGGCCAGCCCGACATGTCCGCACATGACCAGGATCGCGCTGCCGAACAGGACCCGTTCCGGGCCGAGCAGGCGGTCGGCCAGCCAGGCGCCGATGACCGTCGCCAGGTAGACCGAACCGCCGTAGGCGCCGACGATGCTGGTCGCGGAGTCCTTGTCGAGTCCCAGTCCACCGCGGCTCGCCTCGTAATACAGATAGATCAGCAGGATGCCCTGCATGCCGTAGAACGAGAAACGCTCCCACAGTTCGACGCCGAACAGATTGGCGAGCGCCCAGGGCTGCCCGAAGAACTTTCTTTCCGGTTTACGCTCCGCGACCGTCATGGGTGACCGTCTACCCCGGGGCGGCGTTGATCACCCGCCGACCATTTCCTCCCTCGATGAGGATTGTTCAGGGCGGTGGAGACCGAGCCGCTGCCGTGCGGCCCGGTGCTACTGGAGGTCGGCCCTGCATAACCCTCATTGACATCGCGCCAATAGGCCGTATGTTGAGCGTTGCCATTCTGGCCGGGGTAATTGGGGAGATCGCGGATGCACGTCAGGCTGTCGATGTGGGCACGTGCACAGCGGCGCCGGTGGCAGGTGGTTCTTGCGGCCGTGGGTCTGCTGTCGCTCGGTGTCGGTGCCGGGGGTGTGCTCGCCGACGCCAACTCGCCGGAGCCGGTGCCGCTGACCCTGGCGCCGCCGTGGGAGCCGGTCGTCCCGTCGCCGGGCGGTCCGGTGACCCTGCCGCCGCCGGACGCTCTCCGGCCGCCGAGTGCCCCGGCGACGATCGAGGTGGTCGCGCCCACCACCCCGGCACGAACCGCGGCGGCGTCCCCGGCGCCGGTGCAGCCGCTGCTGACCGTGCTCGCGGGGCAGATTCCGGCCGAGGTCGACCTCGGCCGGGAGGGCGTCAAGGACTGGGTCCACTGGGGACTTTCGACGGCGAGCTCGGTCGACCGCAAGTGGGGGGTCACCGCGGCGATCAAGGACCTGGGCAGCCCGACCGCGCGCGGGCGCTACGACAACAATCCGCAGGTCTACCGCTGGTCGGCCGGCGACCCGACCTGGGCCTGGGACGACACCCCGACCGGTGTCTACGTCTGCGGCGCGGACACCGGTTTCGTGCTCCAGCTGCCGGCCGGCCCGGCGACCCGCACGCTGCGCCTCTATGCCGGGGTGTGGATGGCCGAGGGGCAGCTCACCGCCACCCTCGACGGGGCCGCGGCGGTCAGCCGTACGCTGGTGAACACCCAGGCGCTCAGCACCACCCGGTTCGAGATCAAGTTTCGGGCGGCGGCCGGCAGCCGGCTCAACCTGAGCTGGAACGCGACCGAGGTCTACCACCCGACCTGTGGCAACGTCGACATCCAGGCGGCCACGCTGAGCTGACCGGACAATCGGAGCCATGCCCACCGAGATGCGCCGGCCCCTGCTCGTGGCGATGGCCGCCGTCCTGCTCGCGGCGGCCGGTGTCGCCCTGCTGGCGGGCGCGGGCGGGGACACCCGGCGGACGCACGTCGTGGTCGACCGGGTGCCGATGGACGAGGTGCACCCGGCCGGTGCCGCCAGGCATCCCGGGGTGGTGGTCGCGCACGGGTTCGCCGGTTCGGCCGAGCTGATGGCGCCGTTCGGCGACACCCTCGCCGCCCGCGGCTATGTGGTGGTGCTGCTCGACTTCAGCGGGCACGGCGCGAACACCCGCCCGATGCGGGACGACGACGGTGCCGGTCGGCAACGCGACCTCGACGTCGCGGTCGCTCACCTGCGGTCGCTGCCGGACGTGGATCCGGCCCGGATCTCGCTCGTCGGGCACTCGATGGGAGCCGGGGCGGTGACCCGTTACGCGGCCGCGCACGACGACATCGCCGGCACCGTGGCGATCTCCCTGCCGGACGCGTCGGACCTGCCGCCCAGCCGGCCCGTCCGGCTGCTGACGCTTGTCGGTGGGCTGGAATTCCCCGCCTTCCGGACCGCGGCCGAGAGGGCGGCGGCCGAGGAGACCGGCCGGAGCGAGGTGGTGCCCGGCGCCGACCACGTCTCCATCCTGTTCTCGCCGACCGCGCACCGGGAGACGGCCGACTGGCTCGACCAGGCCACCGGCGGCCCGCTGCCGGCGCCGATGAGACGAGCCGGTGGGGCGGCGCTGCTGCTGGTGGCACTCGCGGCCGGGCTGGTGCCGGTGGCCCGGCTGCTTCTCGGGCCCGGCCGGCGCCGGTGGCCGCGCTTCGAGTGGCGGGCGGTGGCGGTGACCGCCGGCGCGGCCGCCGTGGCTGCCGTGGCGGCCCGGTTCCTGCCGACCGACGACCTGCCGCTGCGACTCGGCGGTTACGTGGCCGGCCTGACCGGCGTCACGGGGGCCTTGCTCCTCGCGTACACAAGCCGCCGCCCTGCCGTCGAGGAAGCCGCACCCAGACGCCCGGCCGCACCCCTGCTGATCCTCTACGCGGCGATCTCGATCGCCGTTCCGCTGCAGCTCGGCCTGACCCATGTCGTGCCGGTCGGACCCCGCTGGTGGTTGCTGCCGGTGGTCTGGGCCGGCTTCCTGCTCCTGGGGTACGCGGTGGAGCGGGCCGGCGGCAACGCCCTGACCCTGCTGGCCGTCTCGGCGCTCACCGTCGTCGCCCTGGTCGCCGCCGCGGTCGTCGGCCTGACCTCGACGTTCGTGCTGCTCGTGGCTCCGCTGCTGGCCGTGCTGATGGTGGGGCAGGCGGTATGGAGCGCGGTGCTGCACCGGTTCGGCGCGCCCCGCTGGGTGATCGCGGCGGCCGGCTCCCTGCTCGTCGCCTGGCCGATCGCGACCACCCTGCCGCTGGTCAGCTCTTGATCATCGTGACGTCGTCGAACCAGACGGTGCCGGTGTTCGCGCCCGACTTCAGGTGAACCTGCAGGCCGGCGGTGCCGGCCGGGGCGGTCGCGTCGACCGACAGTTTCGTCCAGCCGGTCGTGCCCAGCGGCAGCGCCGCCGACGAGGCGCCGCCGAGCCACTTGTCCTTGGCGTCGAACCAGCTCAGCGCGATCTGCGAGGTGCCGGTCGCGGCGTTGCCGCGGGCCCACACCTCGGCGTGCCACTTCTGGCCGGCGAACACCGGGACGATCGGCGAGATCCGGTACGACGGTGAGCCGGCCGACGTCTTGCCGGTGCGGGTCATCGCGACCGACCACTTGCCGGACCGGGCCATCGCCTGGGTGCGCACCGGCACACCCAGCTCCGGCATGAACGCGCTCCACGGGGTCTGGGCGGCGGTGTTCTCGAACCCGGGATCGAGCACGGTGGCCGGGTAGGCGGTGCCGGTCCAGGCGGCCTTGACCACGGCGGCGGCCGGCTTCGCGGTGCCGTCGGTGCGGTACAGCCCGTACGTGTATTGGGCCGGCACCTTGGCGACCGCCGATTCCGGGATGGCGCCGGCGGTGAAGTCGTTGAGCGTCCACGGCGCCACCGAACCGACGCCGGCCGCCTCGGCGGCCTCGAACACCCGGGCCAGATAGGCGGCCTGCTCGCCCTCGGTGACGTTCAGCGTGCTCGCCCCGGCCTCGCCGATCACCAGCGGGGCCGGCGCGACCGCGGCCTTCGCCTGCTGGATGATCGACAGAGCGCGCTCGGAGTTGCCGTAGAAGTGGAAGTCGTAGTAGTCGAGCGGCACCGCGGTCTTCAACCGGGCCAGGTCGTTTATCGGGTCGTCGGCGCTCACCGAGATGGTCAGCGGGAACCCGGGCATGGCCGTCCGGACGGCGGGCAGGATCTTCTTGGCCCAGGCGATCGCGGTCGCGTTGGCCGGGTCGAGCTCGTTCTGCAGGCCGACCGAGATGATCCGGTTGTCGTAGCGGTAGGGCGCCAGCACCGCGGTCGCCCAGCCGGCGCTGCCGGCGGTGTCGGAATAGCCGTCCCACCAGTCGAACAGGGTGAGCTTCACGGTCAGGCCGTGGCTGCCGGCCAACGACACGAACTGGGCCAGCTTCGCGGTGTATTCGGGCTTCGGGGCCGGATAGCCGAACAGCGTCGGGAACAGCATCGCCCGCACGCTGTCGGCGCCGAGGCTGCGCGCCCTGGCCAGGTCGGCGTCGATCTTCCGGGCGTCGAAGGTGGTCCACATCCGGGTCCAGCCGGCCGCCGACGGGTAGTAGTTGATCTGCTTGGCGGTGGTCACCGCGACCATCCGCTCACTCAGCCGCGCGGTGTCGTCGGTGGACATCGCCGGGGCCGCCTCGACCGGAGCGGCCGTCATCAGCAACGGCGCCAGCAGGGCGACGCCGAGACCTCGGCGCAGGGCACGGGAGATACGCATGTACGACTGGTCCTTCGCTGAGCGTTCCGAGCAGGGCGACGAGTCAAGTCGGTCGCGCGAAGGCCCATAAAAGGTCTGTCGATTGCGGTACGGGGTGCGTTTCGGGAGTGGACCGGTTACTGACCCCCCACCTGCTTGCGGTACGCCGCGCGCACCATCTCGGCGATCTCGTCGGCGCTGCCCGGCCGGGCGAACAGGTAGCCCTGTCCGTAGGTCACGCCCAGCTGGGAGAGCATCTCCTGCTGGTCGGCGTGCTCGATGCCCTCGGCCACCGTGCTCAGCCGCAGCGCCTTGCCCAGGCCGACCACGGCCTCGGCCAGGGTGGCGTCGTCGCTGTCGTCGGTGATGCCGTCGATGAACGCTTTGTCGATCTTCAGGATGTCGATCGGGAAGCGGCGCAGGTAGGACAGCGACGAGTAGCCGGTGCCGAAGTCGTCGACGGCGATCTGCACGCCCAGCTCCCGCAACTCGTGCAGGGTGACGACGGTGGCGTCGACGTCGTGCATCAGCAGCGACTCGGTGATCTCCAGGACCACCAGGTGCGGCCGGATGCCGCTGTCGGCGAGCGCCGCGCGGACGGTGTCGACCAGGTCCGGTTCCTGGAACTGGCGGGCCGACAGGTTGATGCTGACCCGCACGTTCTCCGCGCCGGGGATGGCGGAGTGCCAGCCGGCCACCTCGTGGCAGGCCACCCGCAGGACGTGCGCGCCCAGCGGGACGATCAGGCCGGTACGTTCCGCCTGCGGGATGAACGAGTCCGGGCCGACCAGGCCGCGCGTCGGGTGCTGCCAGCGGGCCAGCGCCTCGACCCCGATCAGCAGGCCCGACGGCAGGTCCACGATCGGCTGGTAGACGACGGTGAACTCGTCGGCGCCCAGGCCCCGTTCCAGCTCGGTACGGGCCTCCGCCTCCATCACCGCGGCGGTGTACATCGACGGGTCGAACACCGCGATCCGGTCCCGGCCGCCCAGCTTCGCCGCGTACATGGCCAGGTCGGCGTCGCGCATCAGCTCGTTGGCGGTCTCCACGTCGGCGTCCTGCGTCGCCTTCAGGGTGGCGATGCCGATGCTCGCGGTGCCGATCAGGTCGCTGGTGCCGAGCCGGACCGGCAGCTTGATCTCGGCGAGCAGGCGCTCGGCGAGCGTGTGCAGACCCAACTCGTCGAGCTCCTCCACGAAGACGGCGAACTCGTCGCCGCCGAGCCGGGCCAGCGTGTCGGACGGTCGTACGACCGAGGTCATCCGCTGGGCGACGGTGCGCAGGAAATCGTCGCCGGCCATGTGGCCGAGGGTGTCGTTGATCTTCTTGAAGTCCTCCAGGTCGATGAGCAGGAGCGACACGTGCCCGCCGTTGCGGGCGTGCCGGCGCACCGCCGTGACGATCCGGTCGAGCAGCAGGGCGCGGTTCGGCAGCCCGGTCACCGGGTCCTCGAACGCCTGCCGGAGCAGCTCGGCGCGCAGCGCGTTCTGGGTGCTGACGTCGCGCACGCTCAGGATGACCGCCCGGATGTCCGGGTCGTCGAGGTGGTTGGTGCCGGTCACCTCGGTGTCGATCCAGGTGCCGTCGGAGTGCAGGGTGCGCGTCTCCAGCGAGCCGGTCGCGCCGGCCCCGGCGACCCGCAGGTCGCCGAGGAACGCGTTGATCCGCTCGACATCGTCCGGGTGGGTCATCTCGCCCAGGTCGGCGAAGGTGAGCGAATCGGCGTCCCGGCCCAGGATCCGGCCGATCGACGAGCTGACGTAGCGGACCTCGCCCTCGCCGACGGCGAGCACCGCGTCCGAGCCGTTCTCCATCAGCGCGACGGTGCGGCGCTCGGCCGCCCGGCGCTCGGCCAGATGGTGCCGGCGGTTGTTGGCGGTCAGCAGGCAGAGCCCGGCCACCGCGAGCATGACCGAGGCGATCGACGTGGTCAGGACCACATCGGCGCCCGGCCGCAGGACGATCATCGCGCCGTACCCGACGAGCCCGGCGGCACCGAGCCCCAACCCGGCCCGCGAGCCGATCGTGGTCGCCGCCGCCGCCGTCAGCATGACCGCGCCGACCGGGAAGATCAGCTGGGCGTACGGGTCGGCCAGGCAGAACAGGAAGTGGACGGCGAGCGCGGCCGAGTACGAGGCGACGACCGCCCGCGGCATCCACGGCCGCCCGGCCAGCGAGTCCCACCGCAGCGACTGCGCCCCGGCCAGGACCAGCACGGCCGCACCGAGCGCGGCGAGCACCGGCGCCCGGTGACCGGGCCACGCGAACCCGACCCGGACCATCCCCAGCACGGTCAGGGCGGCGAACACCCAGAGGTTGAGCCTGATCTGACGCGACAGATGGTTGACCCGGCTCCGCTCGCCGTCCGTCCATCGCATCACCATGCCCGAGGTGATCGGCAGGGCCGCGCATCCACCTGAGGGGAATCACTCACCCCCGCGATCGGCCGCGGCCCCGGCCGGGCAGTATTCCGGCATGGGTGAGTGGCGGCGGCTGCGGCTCCGGGACGTGTGCGAGCGGGTCGACTACGGGCTGACCGCGAGCGCCACCGCCGTCGACACCGGCACCCGCTTCCTGCGCATCACCGACATCGTCGGCGCCCGGCTCGACTGGCGGACCGTGCCGTTCGTCGACGCCGACGAACGGACCCGCGAGCGCTACCGCCTGGCGCGCGGTGACATCGTCGTCGCGCGTACCGGCTCCACGACGGGGGAGAGCCGATGGCTCGCCGAGGTGCCGCCCGGCGCGGTCTTCGCCTCCTATCTCGTGCGGCTCCGGGTCAAGGCCGAGCACGACCCCCGCTTCATCGGGTACGCGCTCCGATCCCCCGCCTTCCGCTCGTACGTCGCCGGGGTCGTCGGCGACAAGTCCGCCCAGCCGAACGCGAGCGCCGCCACCCTGACGGCCGCGGTCATCGCCGTACCGTCGCGAAGCACACAGCAGGCGATCGCCGCCGCACTCGGCGCACTCGACGACAAGATCGCGCTGAACGACCGCATCGTGGCCACCTCGGACGCCCTGCGCGCGGCCGTCTGGGAGGCGGCGGTCGCCGCGAACCCGGTGACCGTGCCGCTCTCCGAGGTCGCGGAGTTCGTCAACGGCCGCCCCTTCACCAGAGGCGCCACCGGGCACGGCCGCATGGTCGTCCGGATCGCCGAGATCACCTCCGGCCCCGGCCCGGCCACCGTCCACCACGACCTCGACGTCGCCGACCGGCACCTGGCCCGCCCCGGCGACGTGCTCTTCGCCTGGTCCGGCTCGCTGACGGTGGCCCGCTGGTTCCGCCCCGAGGCCATCATCAACCAGCACATCTTCAAGGTGATCCCGCGCGCCGGCCGGCCGCCCTGGACGGCCTACGAGGCAGTCCGCTCCCGGCTGGCCCGCTACCGTGCCATCGCCGCCGACCGGGCCACCACCATGGGCCACATCCAGCGCCGCCACCTCAACGAGCCGGTCACCGTCCCCGGCCGCACTCCCGACCTGGAAAGCTTGTGGCAGCGAGCCCTGGCCGCGGAACAGGAGTCACTCGCCCTCGCCGACCTGCGCGACACCCTGCTGGCGAGGTTGCTGCCGGCGGCACCCGGCCCGGTTGCCGATGGTGAGCAGGTCCGCTCTGGATGACCTGACCGGGCCGAGCCCGGCAGAACGTGTATCGGCTGGTAGCCCTGTGCTGACTACGTCATGACGTCGGCGGGGGTGCGCTGCAACGTCCACCGGTAGGCCTGGACCATCCGGGTGTCGAAGCCGGACGCCGAGCCCCACAGGAAGATCCGGAAGCGGCGGTACAGCTCGTCGCCCCACCGGGCGGTGATCTCCTCCTTGGCGGCATCGAGTCGTTGCGCCCACGCGCGGCAGGTCAGAAAGTAGTTGTGCCGGTCGTCCTGCACGTTCAGCAGCTCGAACGGGGAGTGCGCCACCTGCCGCAGGTAGGAGTGGAGCAGCAGCGGGGCGGAGCGACCCGGGTACACGTACTTCTTGAAGAAGGTGGACGACGTGTGCTTGCGCCGCATCGCCAAGGCGTCCAGGTAGACGCGGCCGCCGGGGCGCAGCAGGCGGGCGTACGTCTGCAGGGTCGCTCGATAGTCGGGCAGGTGTTCGGTGACGCCCATGTTGACGATCGCGTCGAACGGCTGCGGGTTGTGGTAGCGGAGGATGTGCTCGCGCACGACCGTGACCGGCAGCTGCTTCGCGGCGAACAGGTTGTTCAGGAACCGCTCCGACTCCGCGGCCAGCGTGACTGTCGTGACGTCGATGCCGCGCATCGCGGCGTGCTCGGCGAACGCGCCCCAACCGCCGCCCACCTCGAGCACCCGGTCGCCCGGCTTGACCCCGATCGCGTCCAGCGCGAGGTCCATCTTGCGGGTCATCGCGTCTTCGAGCGGCTCGTCGTCGCTGAGGAAGACGCCCTGGGTGTAGCACCGGTGCCGACCGTCGAGGAAGGTCAGGAAGAACTCCGACTCCTCGTCGTAGTGGTGCGAGATGGCCCGCCGGTCGTGGTCGGTCCTTCCCTGCCACAGCGACGGCAACCAGCGGCCGGCGAAGGCGATCGGGTGGAAGTCGGAGAAGAACTCGCGCATGTTCAGCAGGGCGACGATGTCACCCTCGACATCGAGATGACCCCTGAGGTACGCGAGAGCCACCTGCAACTGGTCGAGCGAGACGAGCGCGTCGTGCCCGGCCTCGTCGAGCACCAGCACGGTGAACGTGGGCGGCGAACCCTCGGCGACGCCGAACGAGAAAGTCCTGCCGTCGTGGCCCGTGACCCCGAACGGCACCGGTGTGCGGTCGCGGAAGAATTCGTCGTAACGCCGGCCGAGGGTGTCGGCCATCGATCGCCGCCTCATCCGGCGATCATCGCACGAAGCCGACCGCCGCACACCCTGCCGGAATCGGTGCTTTTCCGCGCCGTCCGGCGAGGACGGTGGGGGCGTCGTGGGCAGTGTGGGCGGTCGGCCGGCGCGAGTGGTTCCGGCGGCGGGGCCGGGCGGGTCAGGAGGCGCGGAACAAGTCCTCGCGGGGCACCCGCAGGTTGACGAAGCCGCGGTCCTCCTCCTCGACCGACTCGCGGATCTGGTCGCCGCCCGCGTAGACGTCGTTGGAGAGCCGGCCGGTGCCGTCGATGCGCAGGTAACCGGCGCCCATCAGTTCCTCGGCGATGCCGGCGGGCACCTCCGGGCGTACGTCGGTGCCGGGCATCTGGACGGCGGTGACCTTGCCGGCCTCTTCGCCGTTGACGTCGACGACGGTCATACCCACGTTCACCGTGGCGATGGGAAGCGGTGTCTGCATGGCAGATGTTCTTCCCCACCGGCCGGGCGAGAAACCTGCCGACGACCTCAGCGGGCGCCCTGCTTGGCGATCAGCTCGGCCGGGACGGCCAGCCCGGCGGCGCCGAAGACCTCTTCCTCCTCGGCCTCGAGGGTGCTCAGGTGGGTGGGGCGGCTGCGAGGCAGGGCCCAGGCCACCAGGATGCCGGCGAGCAGGGCGAGTACGGCACCGGTCGCGAAGACGGCCGTGTACTGCGACTCGTGCGGGAGCGGGACCGGGGCGCCGGGGATCAGGTTGCGGGTCACCATCGTCACCACGAAGGCGGTGCCGAGCGACATGCCGATCGACCGGGCGATCGAGTTGACGCTGTTGGCGATGCCGGTCTCGGCCGGCGACACGTGCGCGATCAGCAGGGCCGGCAGGGCCGCGTAGCCGAACATGACGGCGGTGTTGACGACGAACGCGCCGACGATGATCTCCCAGGTCGCGGCGTGCCGGACGACGAGCATCCCGAACCCGGCGAAGGCCAGGACCGCGGCGGTGATCAACGTGTTCTTCGGGCCGAAGCGACCCACGAGCCGGCCGCCGAGCGGGGCGGTGACGACGCCGGCGGCGGTGCCGGGCAGCAGGTAGACGACGCTGGCGGCGAGCACGGTGGAACCGAACCCGTAGCCGGTGATCGCGGGCGGGGTCTGCACCAGGTAGGAGACGGCCAGGAAGATCGCGAACATGGAGAAGCCCAGGAACAGGCCGGCCAGGTTGGCGATGACCAGCGGCCGGTGGGTGAGCATCCGCATCGTCACGAGCGGCTGGCGGATGCGGCGCTCGGCCAGGACGAAGACGATCAGCACGAGCACGGCGGCGGCGAGCGAACCCAGCACGCGCGCCGAGCCCCAGCCCCAGCTGTTGCCCTCCTCCAGCGGCATGAGCAGCAACACGAGGCCGAGACCGAGCAGGCCGGCGCCGATCCAGTCGAGGCGGCCGGTGGCGACGGCGGCCCGGCGGGGCAGCGTCCAGACACCCGCGACGCCGATCACCGACAGTGCCGTGGCCAGCCAGAACAGCTGGTGGTAGTCGCCGCCGTGGGCCATCAGCAGGCCGGTCACGGTGAGGCCGAGGCCGGCGCCGACCGCGAGCATGCCGCTGACCGTGGCCATCGCCCCGGTCAGGCGCCGGGGCGGGAGTTCCTCGCGGAGCACGCCGATGGAGAGCGGGAAGAGGCCGAAGCTGGCGGCCTGTGCGACCCGGGCCACGAGCAGCAGCGCCAGGCTGGAGGTGGTGGCGGCGAGCACCGAGCCGGCCAGCACGATCAGCAGCACGCCCAGCATCACCGGGCGGCGGCCGTAGAGGTCGCCGAGCCGGCCGAGCATCGGGGTGAGCACGGCGGCGGCGAGGAGGTTCGCGGTGACCACCCAGCTCGCCGAGGTGGCGGAGACGCCCAGGTCGGCCTGGATGTTCGAGACGACCGGTACGACCAGGGTCTGCAGCGCGGAGACCAGGAGCACGACGTAGCACGAGACCGGCAAGGCCATGCGCGATGACTGGGAAGGCATGAAACCGAAGCTAGACCCGCTGCCGAGCATTCTCAACACCGTGTCGAAAGCTAAAGATGTGACGTCGAATGCAGCGGGTAGGATCGGTTCGTGCCTGCCATCGGAAGCCGCCGCGCCCCCACGAAGGGCGACCAGAGGGAGCAAGCGCTCCTTGACGCCGCCAAGGTCGTGCTGCGCGAGAAGCCGATCGGCCACGTCACGATCGACGAGCTGGCCGGGGCGGCCGGCATCGCCCGGTCGGGTTTCTACTTCTACTTCGAGTCCAAGCAGGCGCTGCTGGCCGCCCTGTGCGACCAGTCGATCGGGCTCACCGACGCCGACATGGGCAAATGGCTGGCCGCCGACGGAATCGACCGCGCCGCGCTGCGCGAAGGGCTGGCGCTGTCCCTGCAGCGGTGGCTGGTCGAGGGCCGCTGGCTGCGCGAGGTGTTCCTGGCCCCCGAGCCCGGCCCCGAGGTGCTGGGCGTGCGCGAGCGCCTGGTGAACGACGGCTGCACCCAGTTCCGCCGCCGCATCGAGCGGGACGCGCAAGCCGGCCGCACCGTCGGCGGCCCGCCCGCCCTGCTCGCGACCATGGCGATGAACCTGCGCCTGACGACGTTCGCCAACGCGTTCGCCGACCCGGCGGCCTACGACCAGGACGAGCTGATCGACACCCTCACCGACGCCATCCTGCGTCTGGTCTACGGCACGACCCCGGCGAGCCGGTAAGTGGCGAACGTGGTCTGCCGTCGCAGCCGGAACCCGATCGACTCGTAGAGCCGGATCGCGCTCCGATTGGTCGCGGCGGTGTGCAGGAACGGCGTTTCGCCGCGCTCCCGGATGCTCGCCGCCACCGCCCGGACCAGCGCCGTCGCCAGGCCCTGACCGCGAAACCCCGGATCGGTGCAGACCGCGCTGATCTCGGTCCAGCCCGGCGGGTGCAGCCGCTCGCCGGCCATCGCCACCAGCGCGCCACCCCGGCGGATCCCGAGACAGGTGCCGAGCTCGACGGTGCGCTCCCGGAACGGGCCGGGCCGGGTGCGCTCGACCAGGTCGAGGATCTCCGGCACGTCGGCCGGGCCCAGCCGGACCGCCTCGGGCCAGGGAGCGGTCCGCAGTGACACGTCGACCAGCTGCACGCCGGGAACGCGACCGACGACGACCCACCCGGGGTGGGCGTCCGGAATCGGGCCGGCCACCGCCACCTCACCGTCCGGCCCGCCGGTCGGCCCGCGGTTCGGCCCGGCCCCTGGCCCGCCGGTCAGCTCGGCCAGGTCGGCCCACGCCCGCGGGTCGGCCGGGTCGGCGAGCGCGTGGAACCCGGCCACCGCGGTGGGGTAGCGCGCGGCCAGCCCGTGCCGTTCGGCGAGGTGCGTGTGCGGACCGGTCAGCGACTCCCACACCGCGTTGTCGAGGACGGCCGGCCCGGTCGAGACGGTGGTCATGCCGGGACCTCCAGGCCGAGGTGGTGGCGCAGGGTCGGGCCGGCGTATTCGGTACGGAAGACGCCACGCTCCTGCAGCAGCGGCACCACCGTGTCGGCGAACTCGTCGAGACCGCCCGGCGTCACGTGCGGCACCAGGATGAAGCCGTCGGCGGCGTCCTGCTGCACGAGGTCGTCGATCGCGGTGGCGACCGTGTCGGGAGCGCCGATGAACGTCTGCCGGTTGGTCGTCTCGATGATCAGGTCGCGGATGGAGAGCTTCTCCGCCTCGGCCCGGGCCCGCCACTCGGCGGCCACGGCGATCGGGTCGCGGTGCATCCGCACGCTGGCCCGGCCCCGGGCGATGTGGTCGCCGGACACGTCCGGATCGATCTCCGGCAGCGGCCCGTCCGGGTCGTAGCCGCTGAGGTCGCGGTTCCACAGCTGCTCCAGCAGCTTGATCGCGGTCGCCCCGCTGACCTGCTGACGGCGCACCACGGCGGCCTTCTCGTGGGCGTCGGCGTCGGTGTCGCCGAGCACGAAGGTGGCCGCCGGAAGCACCTTCAGCGAATCCTCGGGCCGGCCGTACGCGGGCAGTCGTCGCTTCACGTCGCGGTAGAACTTCTGCCCCTCGACGAGCGTCCCGTGCCGGCTGAAGATGGCGTCGGCGGTGGCCGCCGCGAACTCCCGGCCCGCCTCGGAGTCGCCGGCCTGGAGGATGACCGGCCGCCCCTGCGGGCCGCGCGGCACGTTGAAGCGTCCGGCGATGTCGAACTGGTCGTCGGTGTGCCGGAAACTTCCGGCCGAGCCGTTTCGCAGGAAGACCCCGGTGTCCTTGTCGGCGACGATCGCATCGGCCGGCCACGAGTCGAACAACTCGCGGGCGGCGGCGAGGAACTGAGTGGCCCGGCTGTAGCGGTCGGACTCGGCCAGGAAGCCGCCGCGCCGGAAGTTCTCGCCGGTGAAGGCATCCCAGGAGGTGACCACGTTCCACGCGGCCCGGCCGGCGGAGAGGTGATCGAGCGACGCGAACTGCCGGGCCACTTCGTACGGCTCGTTGAACGTCGAGTTGATCGTCCCGGCCAGCCCCAGGTGCGTGGTGACGGCGGCCAGTGCGGCCAGCACCGTGAACGTGTCGGGCCGCCCGACCACGTCCAGGTCGTAGATCTGGCCGCCCTGCTCGCGCAGCCGCAACCCCTCGGCCAGGAAGAAGAAGTCGAACTTGGCCCGTTCGGCGGTCCGGGCGAGCGTCCCGAACGAGTCGAACTCGATGTGGCTGCCGGCCCGCGGGTCGCTCCACACGGTGGTGTTGTTGACACCCGGGAAATGCGCGGCGAGGTGGATCTGCTTAGGCAACGCGGGCCTCCTCGGCGACGGCGTAACGGTTGGCGGGCCGGGACAGGCCCAGCAGGCCGCGCAGGGTGGCGGCCTCGTAGGCGGTCCGGAAGGCACCTCGGCGGCGCAGCTCCGGCACCAGGCCCCCGGTGATGCCCACCAGGTCGTCGGGCAGGCGGGCGGGGCGCAGCCGGAAGCCGGTCAGGCCGGCCGCCCGCCATTCCTGCAGCAGGTCGGCCAGCTGCGCCGGGGTGCCGGTGAAGATCGCGGCGTCCGAGGTGTAGGCGGTCCCGTCCAGGGTGTCGAGGCGCTCGTGAGCGTCCCGGGCCGCCGGCTCGCTCTCCTCGAGGAAGACCACGAGATCGGCGAAGACGTGCGGGATCGGCAGCTGGGAGACGATCTTGCGGGCCTGCGCGGCGTCGGTGGGAGTCACGTACGCCACGTCCGCCGAGCGTGCGGCGAAGGCGTACGGAATCTCGGCGTGCGCCAATGCCGTGACCGGCGGCTGACCCTGCGGCGGGCGCGGCGTGATGGACGGGCCCTTGACGCTGAAATACCTGCCGTCGAACGAGATGTGGTGCAGCTTGTCCCGGTCGATGAACCGGCCGGTGGCGGCGTCGCGGATCTCCGCGTCGTCCTCCCAGCTGTCCCAGAGCCGCCGCACCACCTCGACGTGGTCGCGGGCCTCCGCGAAGAGGTCCGCGACGATCTCCCGGTCGGGTGCGGCCGGGTCGAGCACCGGCAGCGTCCGCCGGCCGAAGTGGCCGGCCTCGTGCGCCCGCCCGGAGACCTGCACGCGCCAGCCGGCCCGTCCCCGGCTCACGTGGTCGAGGGTGGCGAGCGCCTTGGCGATGTGGAACGGCTCGGTGTGCGTGACGGTCGCGGTCGGCACCAGACCGATGTGCCGGGTGAGCGGCGCGACCCGGGCGGCGATCAGCACCGCGTCGAGCCGGCCGCGGACGTGGTCGGTGCGCTCGTCCGGCCCGTCGAGCCGGTCGGTCTGCAGGCCGAGGGCGTCCTCGATGGTGACGAAGTCGAGCGTGCCGGCCTCGGCGAGGCGGACGAGATCGGCCCAGTAGGAGGCGGAGAACACCTCGGCGGGGCGGGCCGACGGTAAGCGCCAGGAGGCGGGGTGCCAGCCCGTACCGTCCAGGGCCACCGCCAGATGAAGTGCCGTACTCATCGTCCTATTTCCCTTCGATCGGCAGGCCGGGCGGGTTGACCTCGCCCGCGGTGACCGCCTCGGCGGTCAGATTCCAGCGTCCGAGGATCCTGGCGTAGGCACCCGACCTGATCAGCTCGTCGAGTGCCGCCTTGAGCGCCTGCACCAGGCCGTTGTCCTTCTTGGTGGTGAGCGCGATCAGGCCCGGCAGCGCCGACCCGGCCCCGGAGCAGGTACCGGCGATCTCGGTCTGCCCGGCGGTCGCGACGTGGTAGGCGGCGGTCGGGTTGGGCCCCAGGTAGGCGTCGATCTGCCCGGAGCCGAGGGCCAGATAGGTCGCCTGGTTGGTCTGGTAGTACTTGATGTCGACCGCGGGCAGGCCGTTCGCGACGTCCTGCTTGCTCCACTCGACGAGGATCTTCTCCTGGTTGGTGCCGGAGCCCACCGCGACCTTCTTGCCGGCCACGTCCTTGGGCGCGGCCACCTTCAGCGCGGAGCCCTTCTTCACCTCGAAGGCCAGGTCGTCCTTGCGGTAGCTGACGAAGTCGTACTTCTGCTTGCGCTGCTCGGTGACCGTGATGTTGGAGGCGCCGAGGTCGTACCTGCCGCTGTCGAGCCCGATGAACAGGCCCTCCCAGGACGTGTTCGCCAGCTGCGGTTCGAGGCCGAGCACGCCGGCGACGGCGACCGCGATGTCCGGCTCGTTGCCGATCAGCGTCTTGTTGTCGGTGGCGGTGAAGGCGAGCGGCGGGAAGCCGGAGCCGGCCGCGCCGACGCCGATGGTCAGCTTGCCGGTGGCCCGGATCCGTTCGGGCACGAGCGCCGCCGCGGCGTCCACCCGGGCCGGCACGATCCGGTTCTGGTCCGGTCCATCGTTGATCTTTACAGCGGCCGCGGCGGCCACCTTCGGAGCCTCGTCGGGCGCGGCGCAGGCGCCGAGACTCACGGCCAGGGCAACGGCGAGGAAGACCGATCTCGTACGCAAGGGGAGCTCCATCTAGACGAGGACCTTGGCCAGGAAGGCCCGGGTGCGGTCGTGCTTGGGGGAGTCGAGCAGCTCGGTGGGCGTGCCCTGCTCGATCAGGCGGCCGTCGTCGAGGAAGACGATCCGGTCGGCCACCTCGCGGGCGAAGCCGATCTCGTGCGTGACGACGATCATCGTGGTGCCGCTGCCGGCCAGGTCCCGCAGCACGTCGAGGACCTCGCCGACCAGCTCCGGGTCGAGCGCCGAGGTGGGCTCGTCGAAGAGCACCAGCTTCGGGTCGAGCGCGAGGGCACGGGCGATCGCCACGCGCTGCTGCTGCCCGCCCGAGAGCTGACGCGGATAGGCGGCGGCCTTGTCCGCCAGGCCGACCCGGTCGAGCAGTTCCAGGGCCCTGGCGGTGGCGTCGGCCCGCGACCGGCCCAGCGCCGAGATCGGTGCCTCGACGATGTTCTCCAGCGCGGTCAGGTGCGGGAACAGGTTGAAGGTCTGGAAGACGAAGCCGATCGCGGCCCGCTGCTTGAGCACCTGCCGCTCGCGCAGCTCGTAGAGCCGGTCGCCGACCTGGCGGTAACCGATGAGCGAGCCGTCGACGCGGACGTGACCACGGTCCACCTTCTCGAGGTGGTTGAGCACGCGCAGCAGGGTGGACTTGCCGGAGCCGGACGGGCCCAGGACGACGGTGACGCTGCCGGCCTCGACGGTCAGGTCGATGCCCTTGAGCACCTCGTGGTGGCCGAAGGACTTGTGCACGCCGCGGACCTCGATCATCGGCGCCAGCCCCGGTTGAAGTGCCGCTCCACGTAGTGCTGGAAGACCGAGAGCACGGCGGTGAGGATCACGTACCAGACGGTCGCGACCATCAGGAGCGGGACGACCCGTCCGGTCCGTCCGTAGACGACCTGTACCTGGTAGAACAGCTCGCCGATGGCCAGCACGTACACCACTGAGGTGCTTTTCAGGAGGTTGACGAGCTCGTTGGCGGCACTGGGCAGGATCGCGCGCATGGCCTGCGGGAGCAGGATGCGGCGGAACTGGCGCAGCCGCGGGATGCCCAGCGCGGCGGCCGCCTCCAGCTGCCGCTGGTCGACCGAGATGAGGCCGGCCCGGACGATCTCGGCGGCGTAGGCGGCCTCGTGCAGGGCGAGGCCGAGCAGCGCGGCGCCGAGCGAGCTGACCAGACTGCGCGACTCGAAGTGCAGGAGGCCGGGACCGAACGGGATGCCGAGCTGCAGGGTCTCGTACAGGTAGCCGAGGTTGGCCCAGAAGAGCAACTGCACGATCAACGGCACCGAGCGGAACACCCAGATGTACGTCCAGCTGACGGTACGCAGCACGGGGTTGGCGGAGAGCCGCATCGGGGCCAGGAGCACCCCGCCGAGGAAGCCGAGGACCGCCCCGGCGAAGGTCAGCTCCAGGGTGACGAGCAGGGCGTTCAGCACCGACTTCTCGAAGAAGTAGCCGGCGAACGTGCCCCAGTCCCAGCCCGGGTTGGTGATCAGGCCGTGGACCAGCTGGGCGACCAGGACGAGGGCGACCACGGTGCTCACCCAGCGCCAGGGATGGCGGGCCGGCACCACGGTGAGCCGGTCGCCCTCGTCGGCGGCGCGGGCCGCCGCTGGTGGCGAGGACAGGACAGTCAAGGGGTTACCTCCGGGGGGAGCGGGCGTGAATTCAAGCTATGGCCGCTCCCGCGAATAACTCAAGTCCTATGGGCAATGTATGTTTTTACGGAGTTGTCAACGGCGCCTCGATGCGGCCGGGCGGCGGAGTCGCGGACGGCCGGCGGGCGCGATGCGCCGATCTGGGCCGCACCCCTTGCCTATATCCTATTTAGGCTATAGGAAAAGAGAGCCCGCTTGTCCGAGGCGGAGCCGCGGCATCGCTTCCGCCGGCCACGGTCGTGACTCTCGCGCTGCTCGCGGGATGCCCCGGCCCCGCCACCCGGGCGCTGCTCGGCGCCGTACCCGATCTCGATCCGACTTTCGTGGGGAGAACCCGATGGCCGTTCCGTTGTCGATCCTGGACCTCTCGGGGCTGGTCTGCGGGGGGACCGCCGGGGACGCGCTGCGCCGCACGCTCGATCTGGCGCGGCGGGCCGAGCAGTTCGGCTACCACCGTTACTGGGTGGCCGAGCACCACCTCACGCCCGGGGTGGCCGGCTCGCAGCCGGCGCTGCTGCTCGGCCAGATCGCGGCGCGCACCGAGCGGATCCGGCTCGGGTCGGGGGCCGTGCAGACCGGCTTCCTCACGCCGCTCGGGGCGGTCGAGCAGTTCGGTCTGCTCGACGCGCTGTATCCGGGCCGCTTCGACCTCGGGCTCGGCCGGTCGGCGCAGCGTCGCAAATCGATCCTGGCCGAGCCGCCCGAGGTCGAGGTCACCGAGGCCCGGGTGGTCGACGGGTTGCTGATCCCGCAGTCGTTCTCGTTCCAGCCGATTCTGCGGTCGGCGCGGTCGGCCCTGTTCGCCGAGCTGCTGACCCAGCCGGGGGCGGAGCCGGCCGACCTCGACAGCGCCCTGTCCGACATCCAGACGCTGCTCGCCGGGCCGTACACCGACGACGACGGCAACGAGGCGCACGCGGTGCCGGGCGAGGGGGCCGACCTGCAGATCTGGATCCTCGGGTCCAGCGGCGGCCAGAGCGCTCGCGTCGCCGGAGCGCGGGGACTGCCGTTCGCGGCCAACTATCACGTGGCGCCGGCCCGGGTGCTCGAGGCGGTCGACGCCTATCGGGCCGCGTTCCGGCCGTCGGCCGCCCTGCGCGAACCGCGGGTCATGGTGTCCGCCGACGTGCTGGTGGCCGAGGACGACGAGACCGCGCGCCGGCTCGCCGTCCCCTATCCGCTCTGGGTGCGCAGCGTGCGTACCGGCGCCGGGGCGATCCCCTACCCGAGCGTGGCGCAGGCCGAGGCGTTCGAGTGGACCGAGCGGGACCGGCAGCTGGTCGCGGATCGGGTGGAGACGCAGTTCGTCGGCTCGCCGGAGACCGTGGCCGAGAAGCTGGAGACGCTGCGCCGGGTCACCGGCGCCGACGAACTGCTGGTCACCACCATGACCTACGAGCACAGCGATCGGGTGCGCTCGTTCGAGCTGCTCGCCGAGCACTGGCACGGCTGAGCCGCCGCCGGCCGCGTGCCGACCGGAGCGGCGGCGGATCAACGGATGAATTCCCGGGTCCGCCCGGAAGGCCGCTCCGCCCTGTGCGGAGTGGTCTTCAGGGCGACGTCCGGACGATCACCTCGATGCCGTCGCCGCTGTCGAACGACCAGGACGCGGTGAACGTGGACCAGCCGTCGGACTGGCGGCCGTCGATCGTGCGGGTGGCCAGCATGTGCCGCTGGACGGCCTCTGGGGCTCCGAGCGCGTTCAGGAGGCACTCGAGGTCGGTCACCTTCGCGCCCCGCGGATCGCGCGCGCCCCGGCCGTCGATGATCATCGTGCGGCCGCCGTCGGTCACCCGGGTGTTCCTGCGGGCCGGGTCGCACGTCGCCTGGGCGCTCGGCAGCCGGTTGTCCGCCGCGGGCGGGCGGGCCGCCCACGTCGCACCGCTGTACCACCCCGCGCCGAAGAGGCCGAGCGCGGCGACCGTGATGCCGGGGATGACCCGGGAGCGGCGGATGCGCCGCGACCCCGGTGGCGGCGCCCAGTAGGGATCCTGGTCGCCGAGCGGCTGGGTCAACGCTGCTCCCTGATGCCGTTCTGTCCGATGTGGCGCGAGCACCTTATGGGGTGCCGCCCGCACCCGGATCACCGGCCCGGCGTTTCCAAGATCAGTGACGTCATGTTGACGCTGGGGTTCCGATCATATGTTCGAATCCGGCAGGATGGTTGCAGGAGGTGACGGGGGATGGTCTTTCTCCTTGCTTTTGCCGTGCTCGTTTTGTCCGTTTGCAGTGTGGCCGTGTGGTCCCGCAACATCGCGGAACCGGCCGCCGCCCGGCCCTGGCGCCCCGAGCGACTGCCGCCGCCGGGCGAGGCTTCGGCGAGCGTCGAGGGGGTGCTGGCCGCCCAGCTGGAGGCCGGCGACATAACCCATGAGCAGTATGTTCTTGCCATGGAGCGGCTGGCCGCGCGCGACGAGTTCCGGCATCCGCTCGAGGTGCCTCCGGATCGATAGGCGCCCATGGCTTGTAGGGTCGCCCTCGACGAAACGGGGGAGACATGAGATTCCGGCGATCCGCGTTGTCCGGCGGGACGGCCCTCCTGCTTCTGGCGGGTTGCGCCCAGCCCGGCACCACTCCGGAGAGTGAGCCCACCGAGCGGCGCGTGGTCGTGACCACGCCGCCCGGCAAGGACACCCTGCCGTGCGCCACGACCAAGGCGACACCAAGACGGTCGG
The DNA here is from genome assembly GCF_016862195.1 of Paractinoplanes ferrugineus. GTDB lineage: Bacteria > Actinomycetota > Actinomycetes > Mycobacteriales > Micromonosporaceae > Actinoplanes > Actinoplanes ferrugineus. Next base: position 26,753 of record NZ_BOMM01000020.1, read on the forward strand.
CCACGGCCGCCGCCACGGCCGGGCCGCCGGACGAGAGCCCGCTGCCGAGCCCGTCGAACGAATACCTCGACGAGCAGTACCGCGGCGAGATGCTCCAGCGGCAGATGCGGGCCAACCGAGCCTTCCTCGACCGGCACGAGTTGCCGCCGGCGGCGGTCTCCGGCGCGGTGAAATGTGCCCTGGCCGCGGAGGACGCGCTGATGCCGCTAATCAAGAAGAGGAAATTCGACCGGGCAGCGGTGCAGAAGGCGCTGGCCGAGCACGGCCTGCCCGACTCGACGGTCCGCCGCCCGACCGCCCACGACATCGGCTTCGGCGACGGCTGGACGATCGCCGCGTGGACCGGCCAGGCGTGCGTGCTCGGCTGGCTGAGCGAGGCCAACGGCTACCACGTCGAATACGCAAGCCGGACCGCCGACGGCGGCTGCCTGCCCGCGGCCGACTGACCGGGCCCCGCCCGGACCACCCGTACGGGTGATCCGGGCGGTGGTGGTCAGTGCCTGCGCAGGTGGGTGTCGATCGCCTCGATGATGCGCGGGCGCATCTCGGCGGCCTTGATCACGGCGTCGACCGAGCCGACCTCGACCGCGCGCTGGATCGAGTGGATCCGGTCGAACTCCGCGGCCACCTCGCCCAGCTTCTCGGCCCGCACCGACGAGCGCAGCTCGTCGAGCTCGGCCGCCAGCGCGCCCCGCTCGGCACCCGGGGCCGCGCCCAGCCGGGCCTCCGCGGCCCGGATCCGGGGGTCGGCGGCGGTACGGGCGTTGACGTCGCCGGCGAAGACGGCGGCGGCCGCGGGGGCGCCGCCCAGCACCGAGGCGAACGATCCCTCCAGGGCCAGGACCGTCATGTTCGGGTTCAGGCGTTTGGAGAACACGACGAACGCGCCGCCGTGGTAGCGGGAGATCACGCAGAACACGATCGGGCCGTCGAAGTTGACGATCGCCCGGCCGATCTCCGCGCCGTACTCGAGCTGGATCTTGCGCATCGACTCCGGGGAACCGTCGAAGCCGGAGAGGTTGGCCAGCACGACCAGCGGGCGGTTGCCGCTGGCCGCGTTGATGGCACGGGCCGCCTTCTTGGACGAGCGGGGGAACAGGGTGCCCGCGGTGTAGGTGTCGGGACCGTCGGTGGGCGGGAAGCCGCGGCGCGGCACCGACCGCGACTCGATGCCGAGCAGGCAGACCGGGACGCCGCCGAGGTGGACGTCCTGGACCACGGCGGTCTCGGCGTCGGCCATGCCGGCCCAGCGTTCCAGCACCGGGTGGTCCTGGTCGGCCAGGGCGCGCATGACCGTACGGATATCGAAGGGCTTCTTGCGGTCGGGGTTGGACGTGACCGAGAAGATCTGGCCCACGGTGGTGAAGTCGCTGTCGGCGGCCTCGTGCGGGAAGTCCGAGATGTCGCGGTCGACGGGGTCGGTGGTGGCGGCGCGGCGCGGCGCGGTCTCGCCGGGCACGACGTAGGTGTGGTCGTAGTGCGCCATCAGCACGTCACGGGCGCCGGTCAGGTCGGGCGCCCAGTACTGCGCCTGACCGTTCGGCCCCATCACCCGGTCGTAGCCGCCGATGCCGAAGTTGTCCTCGGCCGACACGCCGCCGGAGAAGTCGAGCGCCTGCTTGCCGGTCAGCACCATGGCCGAGTCGGGCGTCATGACCAGGATGCCCTTGGTGTGCATGAGCATCGTGGCTTCGGCGTTCCAGTAGGGCTGGGCGCCGACGTTGATGCCCGCGACCACGATGTTGATCTCACCGCCGGCCTGGGTGAACTCGACGATCCGCTTGAGGGCGGCGGCGACCCAGTCCATGTTCTCGGTGCCGGACTCCATCGAGATCCGGGCGCCGGACGACAGGGCGAACCACTCCAGCGGCACCCGCATCGACGTGGCCAGGTCGAGGGCGGCGATGACGCGCCGGCACTCGGGCTCGGACAGGGCGCCCAGCGACTTGGTCGGGTCGCCGAGCAGGATCACCCGCCGCACACCCTCGGGGTGGCGTTCGGTGACGGTGGTGACGACGCCGGCGACGAGCGCCGCGGTGTTACGCCCCTTCGGCCGGTCGACCGGGACCAGCTCGAACGACGGCGACAGGTCGTACTCGACGAAGCCGCCGGCCGGCCCCGCCAGCAGATCGGTCAACTCGTACGGGTAGACGGTGTTGCGCGCGGCCGCCCGCAGCACCTTCTGCCGGTAGCCGTCGATCGGCTCGACCGGCGCGCTCGACGGCTCGCCGATGGTCAGCGCCATCGTGCCGGTGCCGTCGAAGCCGATCCGCACCCCGACCTTGCGCAGTTCGCCGCCGACGTCCTGGCGGGCGATGAACGAGATCTCCTCGAGTCCCGCCCCGGCCACCGACGGCGCCACCCGGCGGGCGATCGTCTCCATCTCCTCGCGGGTCAGGGCGAACGGCGGCCACACGTAGACGACGATCCGGTTGGTGCTGAACCGTTTGTCGCTCGGCCGCTGCTGCTGGGCCCGCCGGATCGAGTCGAGGGCGGTGGCGATGGTGTCCTCGGTGGTGGGCAGCGCGACCAGGCGGCCGTCGTGCTCACGCAGCTCGGTCAGGTCACGCACCTGGGCGAACGCCACCAGCCGGTCGTCCGCCGGGTTCTCCCGGGCCACCGCGCGGAACAGGTAGATCTCCTCGTCGGAGGAGGGCACCCGGGTGAGGTCGAACTTGCGCAGCCGTTCCATCTGCATGCGCTGCGCGATGTACGGGTGCAGGCCCCGGATGAGCCGCTCCTCCATCATCCCGGTGGTCGCGGGCCGGAACGTGAAGTGGTGGTGCATGACGCTGCCGCGCCGGCCGGCGACCGCCACCGTGACCCGGCGGATCCGGTCGGGCAGCGGTTGCGCGCAGATGATCTCGTGCAGCTCCCCGGCGATCTTGTCCGGGTCGGCGGGCTGGTCCTCCCAGGACAGGTACAGATCGGCGTCGATCGCCAGGTCGCCGGTGCCGAGAGCGGCCAGCCCGGCGAGCACGCTGCTGAGCTTGTCGAACTTCTCCGCGGCGGAGATGAGCAGGGTGCCGGATTTGTCGGCGACCAGGAACGAGCAACCGGCGGCGGACGTGGTGTGCACGTGGGTGAGGCCCTTGTTGCCGTAGTACCGGCGGGTCAGCACCTCCAGCATGACCGAGTTGTCGAGGTTCGCCCGCTTGAGGCGCTGGCCGAGCAGCCGGACCAGCGGTTCGGTGCTGCGCACCATCTCGGCGACGCGGTCGGCCCGGTCGGGCGAGTCCGGCTGGGCGTCGAGCAGGCGCAGATGCTGGCGTACGCCGGCGTAGACGAGCGCCCGGTTGCGCCGCAGCAACGGCTGGCCGAACCACGCGAACACGACGCCGCGAGCGAGGTCGGCGAGCACCGGGAAACGGACCTGGGTGGCCGCGACGAGGCGTTCCAGGGCCAGGCCGATGGGCTCGCGCAGCGTGTCGTCCGGCGGCGGCTCGCCCAGCCAGGCGCGCAGCAGGCTGGCGATCACCGCGGCGTCGCCGGCCGCCCGCTGCTGGGCCAGGAAGATCCGGAACACGGCGGCCTCGAGCGCGGTGGTGCGCTCGAGGTCGCGCACGCCGTACCACCCGAGGGCTTTCTTGAGCCGGGCCTGGAACGACTCCGGCAGCCCGGCCCGCTCGACGTCCAGGCTCTGCAGGTAGGTGTGGAAGTACTCCCGCGCGCTGTGCACGTGGGTGTCCTTGCTGATGTCCACGCCGGCGGGCCGGTTGCGGCTCAGCTCGGCCAGGTCGGCGAACACCTCGATCAGCTCGACCTCGCCGGCGAGCGGCCGGCGGCCCTCCGCCGCGGCGGCCCGGCGGGCGTCCAGGTAGTCGGCGAGCACGCGGCGCTCGTCGTGCGGGTCGGCGTCGAAGCCGAGCAGCAGGCTGCGCAGGTCCTCCTGGCGGCGGGTGGCGCGGATGCGGCCTTCACCCCCGGTGCGTTCGGCGGGGAGATCGATCTCCACTGCCGTGCCCGCGACCTCAGCCTCAGCGGTCGCATCGCCGATCGGCTCCAGCCGCAGCAGAGCCGCCCCGGTCTCGACCTTGCTGCCGGCGCTGACCAGCACCTCCTTGACGCGAGCCTTGAACGGCGCGCGCAGCACGGCCTCCATCTTCATGGCTTCCAGCACCAGTACGGGCGCGCCCGCCTCGACCTCGGCGCCCGCCTCGAGCGGGGTCGCGACGACCAGCGCCGGCATCGGGGAGCGCAGCACGCCGCCCTCGTCGCGGGTGACCCGGTGGGCGACGCCGTCGACCTCGATCAGGCTGATCACGCCGTGCGTGCCGGTGATCAGGCGGTGCCGTTCGCCGTTGACCGTGATGCGGCCGGTGTGCCGGTCGAAGCGCTCGAGCTCGACGTCGGCGGTGCGGACCAGCTCGCCGGCCTCGACACCGACCCGGAAGCGGTGGGCGCCGACCCGGGCGACCCGCACGCGGTAGGCGTTGCCGCGCAGCTTGAGATCGAGGGGGCGGCCGCTCTCGTGGCGCACCTGCGGGCGCCCGCCGAACGCGGTGGACAGCAGCCGCTGCCGCTCGGTGCGCTCCTCGTCCTCGTACGCCTCGATGGCCGCCGCCGCCAGCGCGACCGCGCTGTTGCTGTGCGAGACCAGCCGGCCCTGCTCGCGCACCCGGTCGATCCAGCCGGTGTCGGCGCTGCCGTCGATCACCTCGGGCTGGTCGAGCAGGTCGAGCACGAAGCTCTTGTTGGTGGCGCCACCCTCGATGATCACGGTGGTGTCGGCCATCGCCCGGCGGAGGCGGCCGAGCGCCTCGTCGCGGTCCTTCCCGTACGCGATGACCTTGGCGATCATCGAGTCGAAGTCGCCCGGGATGGTGTCGCCCTCGCTGACGCCGGTGTCGACCCGGATGCCGGGGCCGGCGGGCAGGTCGAGGTGCGCGATGCGTCCGGGGGAGGGGGCGAAGTCGCGGTCGGGGTCCTCGGCGTTGAGCCGGGCCTCGACGGCGTGCCCGCGCTCGACCGGCGGGGTGCCCTCGAGCTGGCCGCCGCCCGCGACATGCAGCTGGGCCTTGACCAGGTCGAACCCGGTGGTCGACTCGGTGATCGGGTGCTCGACCTGGAGCCGGGTGTTGACCTCCAGGAACGCGAGCAGGTCGTCACCCGGGTGGTAGAGGAACTCGACGGTCGCGGCGCCGCGGTAACCGACCCGCACGGCGAGCCGCTCGGCCGACTCCTTCAGCTCGGTGACTCGCGCGGGTGGCAGCACCGGCGACGCGGACTCCTCGATGACCTTCTGGTTGCGCCGCTGCACCGAGCAGTCGCGCACCCCGAGCGCCCACGCGGTGCCCTGGCCGTCCGCGATGACCTGCACCTCGACGTGGCGGGCGCCGGTGACCAGGCGCTCCAGGAAGACGATGCCGCTGCCGAACGCGCGGGCCGCTTCCTGGCTGGTCCGCTCGTAGGCGTCGGCCAGCATGGAAGGGTCGCGGACCACCCGGATGCCGCGCCCGCCGCCACCGGCGGTCGCCTTGAGCATGAGCGGATAGCCGATGGTCGAGGCCGCCTCGAGCGCCGCCTCCAGGGTCTCGACCGGGCCGCGGCTCCACGGCGCGACCGGCACGCCGACCTCCTCGGCGATCAGCTTGGCGCCGATCTTGTCGCCGAGCTTGCGCATCGCGTCGGCGCTGGGCCCGACGAAGGTGACGCCGACCCGCTCGCACAACTCCGCGAACGCCGGATCCTCGGCGACGAAGCCCCAGCCGACCCAGGCCGCGTCGGCGCCGGACTCGACGAGCGCCCGTTCCAGGAGCTTGAGGTCGAGGTAGGGCCGGGCGGCGGCGGGCCCGAGGTCGTACGCGATGTCGGCCGCACGCACGAACGTGGAGGTGCGGTCGACATCGGTGTGGAAGGCCACGGTCTCGATCGGAGTCCCGGTCTCCGCGGACAGCTCACGAACGGCGTGAATGAGCCGCATCGCGGCCTCACCACGGTTGACGATGGCGATACGTCTGAACACCGGTAGAGCCCCTGCCTCGCAAGAATCGTTGACCCGGAGCCTACTGGCGTCGGGCTCGCGCCTTAACCCCTGACAGGTACGTGTCAGTAACTTCCCCCGGTGCGGCCGCCGCCACAGGCTGTCTGCGCAGGAAAGCCGCTCTTTCCGGCGGGCTGGACCGCGAGCAACGGGCCACGGCGGAAATAGGGGTATGGCAAGTTGAACATGAGGTCTTTTCAAGAACGGGCGGCACCAGGATGATTCGCTGATGCCGCATGAGAGAACAGCCGCCCGGCGAGCCACCTGGATCGGCGCCGGCTACGCCGCGCAGGGCTTCGGCTACGCCGCGGTGGTCACGGCACTGCCCACGTTCAAGGAACGGCAGGGCATCGACGACGCGTACGTCTCCGTCATCCTGCTCCTGGTCTGCGTCGCGGCGGCGGGCGGTTCGATCGTCGCGGACAAGGTGGCGGCCCGGTGGGGCAGCCGCTTCGCGCTCAGCGGCGGCCTGCTGGCGGTCACGGTGGGCCTGGGCCTGACGACCTTGCACACCCCGACCCCGCTTTTCACTGCCATCCTGATCGCGTACGGGGTGGGTCTCGGCGCCGTCGACGCCAGCCTGAGCATGCAGGGTGTCCTGGTGCAGGCCCGGATCGGCCGGAGCGTGATGAGCCGGCTGTTCGCCGCGTACACCGCCGCCGCCATCCTCGCCGCGCTGCTGATGTCCGGCTTCGCCGCCTCCGGTGCCGGTGCCGCCCTCGCCGTCGGTGCCGCCGCCCTGATCGCCGCGGTCGTGGTCGCGGCCGGCTTCACCTCCTTCGAACCGGGCCGCACCGCCATGCCGGAACTGGCCCGGGAAACCCGGCACGACGGCACGAGGCACGTCGTCTGGGTGTGCGGGGCGTTCATCTTCACCGCGTTCCTGGCCGACTCGGCGGTGAGCACCTGGAGCTCCGTCTACCTGGACGACTCGCTGAAGGCGACCGCCGCCGTCGTCCCCCTCGGCTACGCCGCGTACCAGGCCGCCGTACTCCTGGCCCGGCTGGCCGGCGACCACGTCGTACCCCGGCTCGGCCGTATCCCCGCCGCCGCCGGCTGCCTGCTGATCTGCGCCCTCGGCTGCGGCGTGGTGGTGGCCCTCCCCTCGATCCCGGCCGCCATCCTCGGCTTCGGCCTGACCGGCATCGGCGTCGGCGTCCTGGTACCCCTGGCCTTCAGCGCCGCCGGCGAAGCCGCCCCCGGGCACAGCGACGAAGTGATCGCCCGCGTCAACCTCTTCAACTACGGCGGCGCCCTGGTCGGCGCCGTACTCCTGGGCGCCCTCTCCGAACCGATCGGCCTGCGCCTGGCCTTCCTGATCCCCGCCCTCATCCTCCTGGCCACCGTCCCCGCAGTCCGCTCCCTGCGCCGACTGGCCACCACTCCTACCGCCTTGCCACCCCCGGCCCCCGCCCCCCGCTGATTGCTCCCCCTCCGCTTCGCTTGCCAGCTCGGCCCGGTCCAGCCCGGCCCGCTCCTGCTCGGCCCGCCTGAGCGGGGTTCGGCTCAGCGCGGTCCGGTGCTTTTGTCGGCTGTCTACTTGATTCGGAAGCCACCAGCTGCGGCGGTTGGCTTCACGACCGGCCCGAGGAGACCAGGATCGGCCCTTTTCAGGGGAGATGGGGCCGCCGGGCGCTGGCAGACCCCATCTCCCCTGAAAAGGGTCTGCGCCCGAAGTCGATCGCGTCGAGGTCCGACAACTGCCCCGCCACCCGAACTTCCGAGGGCCGATCTTGGGTCCTGCCGCGCCGCAGGCGGCAACTCCGAGATCGATGCGTGGTCCGGTGCGGCCGCGAGCCGGTGAATCGCCCGCCCCACTGGTAGAGCCGGTGAGCCGCAGCGGAAGCGGCTGGCCCGGCGTGGCGGGGTGCAGGGTTCTGAACCGGTGTGGGGGCCAGTGGCTGTGCCGCGGCGATGGTTCCGGCTGGGGGTGACGAGGGGCCCGGCGGCCGGAGTGGAGGTCCGGCCGCCGGGAGTGGGTGGTTACAGGGAGAGGGACCAGGTGTCCAGGGTGCCGATGTCGGCGCTGGCGGCGTCGCGGACGGAGAGGGTCCAGGTGCCGTTGGCGGATTCGCCGGAGAGGTTGACGGTGTAGGTCTCGTCGATGTTGTCGGTGCTGCCACCCGCCCGGTTGTGCAGGACGTAGGGGCTGCCGTCGGGGGCCAGCAAGGTCACTATCAGGTCGCCGATGTAGGTGTGTTCGATGTGTACCTCGACGGAACTGGTGGCGGAGGGGGCGGTGGCGCAGCCGTCGATGGTGACGGAGTTGAAGACGGTGGTGTTGTCGGGGATGGCGAGGTCGTCACCGTTGGTGGCGGTGCACGCGGCGGCGCTGTTGACGCCGACGGTGAGTGACACGGCGCGGGTCACCGCCGGGGCGGTGCCGGTGATCGTCACCGGGGCGGAGGCGCGGGCGGCGCCGGGGGCGGCGGTGACGGTGACGGTGGTCGGGTCGCCGGCGGTCACGGTGGGCGGGTCGAAGGAGACGGTCACGCCGGCCGGCACGACGCCGGCCGAGAACGTGATCGGCTCAGCCTCGCCGTTGACCGAGGTGGTCGCCAGGGTGACGGTGCCGGAGGTGCCTGGGTCAACGGTCAGCGAGACGGTGCCGAGTCTGAGGGAGAAGTCGTTGCCCGCGGAGCAGAAGTCGTCGCCGGCCACGTTCACCGCGGTCCAGGACGCCTGCACGGCTTTGTACTCGGTGCTGCAGAAACCGTAGAGGTCGGTGGCGGCGGCCAGGGTGTAGCCGCGGGCCTGGGCGTAGGTCGTACTGGAGATGAAGTAGTTGTCCAGGGCGCGGAACCAGATCGCCGAGGCCTTGTCGCGGCCGATGCCGATCACCGGGGCGGCCGTTCCGCACAGCGGTGAGGTGCCGAACTCGGTGGCGCCGCTGCCCTCGGCCAGGTCGAAGAAGAAGTGGTTGGCCACGCCGGACGAGTAGTGCACGTCGACGTTCTTGGTGCTGGACGACCAGCAGCCGTGCGAGGAGCCGTCGAGCACCGGGTTGTACATGTAGCGCAGGGGTGCGCCGGTGCCCCGGATGTCGATCTTCTCGCCGATGTCGTAGTCGCCCGGGTCGGTCGTGCTGCCGGCGTAGAACTCGACCATGCTGCCGAAGATGTCGCTGGTCGCCTCGTTGAGTCCGCCCGGCTCGCCGGAGTAGGTGAGGCCGCCCGGCACCACGTGCTCGGTCACGCCGTGTGACATCTCGTGCCCGGCCACGTCCAGCGCCACGAGGGGTTTCGCGTTGCCGGTGCCGTCACCGTAGGTCATCTGGGCGCCGTCCCAGAAGGCGTTGACGTACGCGCTGCCGTAGTGCACCCGCGACGGCACGCCGGTCCCGTCGCCGAAGATGCCGTCCCGGCCGTGCACGTTCTTGAAGTAGTCGAATGTGGTGGCCGCGCCGAAGTGGGCGTCCACCGCCGCGGAGGCCCGGTCGGTGTTCGTGCCCGTACCCCAGACGTTGTCGGTGTCGGTGAGGACCGCGCAGCTGCCGCTGGTGCGGTTGCCCATGTCGCAGGTGTAGCCCGCACCGCGGGTGGGGTCGGTGAGGGTGAAGCCGGTGCCGGTGGCCGTGGTCTCGATCGCGACCGGTCCCGAGTAGATGCTGTTCCCGGTGCCGGCGACGCTTTCGATCTCGTCGAAGCTGCCGATCGGCGCGCCGGTGCCGGCGTCGGTGATGACGTGCAGGCGGGACGGGGTCTGCCCGTCCGGGAGCCAGCCGCTCACGACCGTTTCCCAGGCCAGTTTGCCGAGGCCGGTGCTGGCGTCGACGAACAGTTCGGGCCGACCGGTGCTGGTGATCCTGCCGGTGAAATGGGCGCGCGAGACGCGCAGTGCGGTCGCGGCCGGCACGGCCGGGGTGGTGCTCAGCGAGAGCGGCGCGCGCAGGCCGACCGACGTGCCGGTCACCTTGCCGTTCTTCAGTCGGATGGCCAGATCGCCGCCGTAGACCCGCAGCCCGGCATAGGTGCGGGTGTAACGGACGGTCTCGTCGGTGCGGCTGTAGACCTGGTACTTGTCCTTGGCCGAGCCCTTGACGGCCGAGGTGCCGGCCTGGGTGATCGGACTCGGGGTGCTCGGGGCGGCCGACGCGCGGTCAGCGATCGCCGTCACCCCGGACCCTGCCAGCGCGATGGTAGCGGCCAGCGCGATTACGGTTCTCAACAGCTTCCTCCCACGATTAAGGAAGTACATCAACTGATGGAAATCCTTCTATGTCGCGGCAGTTGGTGATGTAAAACTCTGTTTACGAAATTCTCAGAGCGGCTCCACCCCGAAGGCGACGTCCAGGCGATAGCGGTCGCCGGGGTAGCGGGACTCGCTCAGCTCCAGCGGCTCGTCCCGGTCGTCGAGGATCAGACGCTCCTCCACCAGCAGCGCGGACCCCGGCGGCACCAGCAACTCACGGGCGTCCTCGGCGGTCGCCGGCTGCGCGGTGAGGGTCGCGGTGCCGCGCGTCGGCATCCGGCCCAGGGTCGCCAGGACCTCGTGGACGGAGCCGCTCAGGTCCACCTCGAGCAGGGCGGACAGGGCTCCCGGGTAGAGCGCCCGCTCGTACGCGATCGGCTCTGAGTCGGCGAGGCGCACCCGGTGGATCGCCACCACGTCGCCGCGCCGCAGGCGCAGGCGGGTCGCCTCGATCGCCGAGGCCGGCCGCAGACGCGCCAGCACCACCCGCGACGACGGGGTGCGGCCCTGCTTGCGGATCTCCTCGCTGAGCCGCACCAGGTTGTCGGCGCGGCGCGGTCCGGTCGGCACCGCCACGAAGGTGCCCCGGCCCGGCGCGCGGTAGACCAGCCCGTCGTTCACCAGCTTGGTCACCGCGGCGCGCGCGGTCATCCGGCTGACCCCGTGCGCACGGGCGAGCTCGGGCTCGGAGGGCAGCGGGTCATGGGGCCGCGACCGGGCGATCCGGGCGCGTAACGCCTGCTCGATGGCGGGGTACTGGGGCGCGGGCATGAATCACACCCTAACCTGTCTAGACAGTTACCTGTATAGACAGCTAGCGTGCCGAGACATGGACTTCACGGTGGCTCAGATCGCGAAGATGATCGATCACTCCATCCTCCGGCCCGAGCTCACCAGCGACGACGTCCGGGCGGGCTGCGCCGTCGCGGCCCGCTACCAGGTCGCCTCGGTCTGCGTGCGGCCGTGCGACGTGCCGCTGGCGGTCAGCCTGCTGCGGGGCAGCGGCGTGCTGGTCGGCACGGTGATCGGCTTCCCGCACGGCTCCGCCTCGACGGCGATGAAGGTCGCCGAGACGGTCGCGATGCGGGCGAGCGGTGCCGACGAGATCGACATGGTGATCAACATCGGCTGGCTGCGCTCCGGTGACATCGCCGCGGTCGAGGCCGAGATCGGTGCCGTCGTGGCCGCGGCCGGTGACGCCAAGGTCAAGGTCATCCTCGAGACCGCCTTCCTCACCAACGAACAGAAACTGGCCGCCTGCTGGGCCTCGGAACGGGCCGGCGCGGCGTTCGTGAAGTCCAGCACCGGGTTCGCGCCGGGCGGCGCGAACATCGACGATCTCGCGCTGATGCGGTCGGCGGTCTCACCCAAGGTGCGGGTCAAGGCCTCCGGCGGGGTACGCACACTGGACCAGATCCTGGCCATGGCGTCGGTGGGCGTCACCCGGTTCGGCTCGTCCGCCACCGCCGAGATCCTCGCCGACGTGGCCCGCCGCGTCCCGCTCGTCGCGGCGGTGCCCGCCCTGCGGGACTGACCCGGGGCGCCGTCCGCGGTGGCGCGCCTACCTGGAAAAATCTCGCCCATGAGTGAAGTGGGAGATCGACTGCGCCGCGCCGGGGTCGTCGACGTGCTCGACGACGACACCAACCGCGCGATGTACGCGTCCGATGCCTCCCTCTACCGCGTCGTCCCCCGGGCAGTGGTCCGCCCGCGCGCCGCCGACGAGGTCGCCACGGTCCTGTCGGTGTGCCGTGACCTGGGCGTTCCGCTGACCGCCCGGGGCGCCGGCACCTCGGTCGCCGGCAACGCCATCGGGCCCGGGGTGGTGCTCGACTTCAGCCGGCACATGAACAAGGTGCTCGACGTCGACCCGTCCGCCCGGTCGGCCCGGGTCGAGGCCGGCACCGTGCAGGCGGTGCTGCAGGCCGCGGCCAAGCCGTTCGGGCTGCGGTTCGGCCCCGACCCGTCGACGCACACCCGCTGCACCATCGGCGGCATGATCGGCAACAACTCGTGCGGGTCCCGCACCCTCGGTTACGGCCGCACCTCGGACAACGTGCTCGGGCTCAACGCTCTGACCGTCGACGGGGAGCGCCTGGTCAGCGGGCCCGGACTGCTCGAGGGGCCGGCCCGGGTGACCGACGGCCTGCGGGATCTCGTCGGGGCCAACCTGGCCGTCGCGCGCACCGAGTTCGGCACCTTCGGCCGGCAGGTCTCCGGTTATGCCGTCGAGCACCTGCTGCCCGAGCGCGGCTTCAACCTCACCGAGTTCCTGGTCGGCAGCGAGGGCACCCTCGCCGTGCTCACCGAGGCGACGGTGCGGCTGGTCGCGGACCCGGCGCACCGGGTGCTGGTGGTGCTCGGTTATCCCGACTTCGGCACCGCCGGCGACATCATCCCGGCCATCCTCGAGTTCCGCCCGACCGCCTGCGAGGGCATCGACTCCCGCATCTGCGACCTGGTGCGCAGCCGGCGTGGCCCGGCGGCGGTCCCGCCGCTGCCGGGTGGCACCGCCTGGCTCATGGTCGAGATCGCCGGCGACGACCTCGACGAGGTGCGCGAGCGGGTGGCCGGCCTGGTCAAGACGGCCGAGGCGGTCGACTCGCTGGTGGTCGAGGATCCGGCGGCGGCCGCCCCGCTCTGGCGCATCCGGGAGGACGGGGCCGGTCTCGCCGGCCGCGCGCCCTCCGGGCTTCCGGCCCACGCCGGCTGGGAGGACTCGGCGGTGCCACCGGCCCGGATCGGGGCCTATCTGCGCGATTTCGACGCGCTGTGCGACCAGCACGGTCTGAGCAACATGCCGTACGGGCATCTCGGCGACGGTTGTGTGCACGTGCGCCTCGATTTCCCGCTGACCTCGCCCGGCGGCCCGGCGAAGTTCCGCGCGTTCCTCGAGGACGCCGCCGATCTGGTGGTCTCCTACGGCGGGTCGCTCTCCGGCGAGCACGGTGACGGGCGCGCCCGCAGTGAATTGCTGTCCCGGATGTACTCGCCGGCCGCGATGTCGCTCTTCCGGCAGATCAAGGGCGTCTTCGACCCGGGCAATCTGCTCAACCCCGGCAACCTGGTCGACCCTGATCCGGTCGACGCGAACATCCGGGTCGTGCAGGCCCGCCCGGCTCCGGGCAAGCTGGCCCTGGCCTACCACTCCGATCAGGGCGACTTCAACCAGGCTGTGCACCGCTGCACCGGGGTGGGCAAGTGCCGGGCCGACACCACGGCTCTCGGCGGCGTGATGTGCCCCTCCTACCTCGCCACCCGCGAGGAGAAGGACTCGACCAGAGGCCGGGCCCGAGTGCTGCAGGAGATGCTCGACGGGGATCTGGCCCCCTCGTGGCGCTCGCCCGCGGTGCACGACGCCCTCGATCTCTGTCTTTCCTGCAAGGGCTGTGCGTCGGACTGCCCGACCGGCATCGACATGGCCGCCTACAAGGCCGAGGTCCTGCACCAGAGTTACCAGCGCCGGCTGCGCCCCCGCTCGCACTACTCGCTCGGCTGGCTGCCCCGGTGGTCGCGCCTGGCCGCCCGGATGCCCGGCCTGGCCAACCGCGTGATGCGGCTCCCCGGCATCCGCGGCCTGGCGCTCTACCTGGCCGGAGTCGACGCGCGCCGCGACATCCCCGCCTTCGCCCGGCAGACCTTCCGCGGCTGGTTCGCCGCCCAGCCGGTCGCCCGCGAGGGCAAGCCGGTCCTGCTGTTCGTGGACAGCTTCACCGACCACTTCTCGCCCGAGGTCGGCCGGGCCGCGGTCGAGGTGCTGACCGCCGCCGGCTACGCCCCGCGGGTCACCACCCGGGCCGCGTGCTGCGGCCTGACCTGGATCTCGACCGGCCAGCTCGACGCCGCCCGGCGCATCCTCGGCAAGACCGCGCAGGAGTTGTCGGCGGCGATCGACCAGGGCATGCCGGTGGTCGGCCTGGAGCCGTCCTGCACCGGTGTGCTGCGTGGCGACATCGAGGAGATCCTCGACAACGAGGCGGCCCGCAAGGTCAGCGCCGCCACGGTCACGGTCGCCGAGCTGCTGGCGCGCACCCCCGGCTACGAACCGCCGTCGCTGGACGGGGTTCGGGTGATCGCCCAGCCGCACTGCCACCACCACGCGGTGATGGGTTGGGAGGCCGACGCGAAACTGCTCAAGTCGGCCGGCGCCACGGTGCGGCGTCTCGGCGGTTGCTGCGGCCTGGCCGGCAACTTCGGCGTGGAACGCGGCCACTACGAGGTGTCCGTGCAGGTGGCCGAGCAGCAGCTGCTTCCCGCCCTGGCGAAGGCCGAACCGGGGGACATCCTGCTGGCCGACGGCTTCTCCTGCCGCACCCAGGCCGCCGACCTGGCCGACACGCCGGGTGTCCACCTGGTGCAACTGCTCGCGCAGGCCCAGGCGCGCGAGGCCCGATAGCCGGCTCGGCCTAGAGCTGCCGGGGCCGGACGCAGAACTCGTTGCCGTCCGGATCGGTCAGGGCGATGTGCGGCTCGCCCGGGTGCTGGTTGCGGTCGGCGCGCTTGGCGCCGATCGCGATCAAGCGGTCGGCGTCGGCCTGCTCGTCGTCGCTCACCAGGTCGAAGTGCAGGCGGCCCCGGCCGGTTCCGGGCGCCGGCGGTTGGCCACCCCAGGAGATCTTGGTGCCGCCCCGGGGCGACTGGATCGCGGTTTCCTCGTTCTCGTCCCAGACCAGGGGCCAGCCGAGGGCCTCGGCCCAGAAGTAGCCGGCCGCCGCGGAGCCGTCGCCGGCCAGGCAACCCTCGAAGCCACAGCCGGCCAGGAAGCCGTTGCCCGGCTCGATGACGCAGAACTCGTTGCCCTCCGGGTCGGCCAGCACGACGTGGTCCTCGTCGGGAAGCTGCCCGACGTCGATGTGCCGGCCGCCGAGCGCCAGGGCCTGGGCGACGGTGTTCTGCTGGTCGGACAGCGACGTACTCGTCAGATCGAAATGCATCTGGTTCGGCCCCCGCTTGGGTTCCGGCGCGGGCCGGAACCGGATCCGGAAGCCCGGCTCACCGGCCGGCCGCAGCGTGTCGCCGTCCCGCTGCCGGCCCAGCAGTGCGGCCCAGAACTCGGCCAGCCGGTGGGGTTCCTGTGCGTCGATGCAGAGCGCGAACAGCTCGGTCATGGGGGCGAACCTAGCAAGAGGGCCGATTCCCGGCCAACGAGTTGGCCGGGCGTACCACGTTTCGGACGCCGGTCAGGCGACGATCAGCAGGACGATCGCCACCAGCGGGGCCAGGCCCTGCACGGCGGCGGCCCGGAGCATGCGGCGGTTGGTGGCCAGCAGCACCACGGCGGCGGCCAGCATGCTGCCGCACCCGGCCGCCACCAGCGCGGTGCCGGCCTGGGTGGGGCCGGTGTGGGCCAGGAGCACGCCGACGATCGCCGACACGGCCAGGAACAGGTTGTAGAAGCCCTGGTTGAACGCCCACGAGCGGACCGCCGGAACGTCCGACTCGGGAACGCCGAAGGTTCGGTAACCCTGCGGGCGGGGGAACAGGATCGCCTCCAGGATGAAGATGTAGACATGGATCAGGGCCGCTAGCACGGCCGCGGCCTGGGCGATGGCATTCATGATCGGAATTCTGCCGGACCGGGGTCGGGTCGCGGCGAAGTACCACAAATATCGATGTACGCCGATAGGGTCAGCCGATGCGACTGAACCGGCTGATGGCCGTCACCCTCTGTGCCCTCACCGCCTCGGCGGCGGCCGTCGCGCCCGCCACCGCGGCGACGAAAGGCCCCACCGAACCCATCCACGACTACACCCAGGCCGTTCGCGAACGTGTCTGGGTGCAGACCCCGGTCGACAGCGACGCCGACGGCCGGCCCGATCGGGTCGCGGTCCGCGTGATCCGGCCCGCGACCGCTACCCGGGTCCCGGTGATCTTCCAGGCCAGTCCCTACTACGCCGGGCTCAACGACGTACCCAACCACGACGATGTCGACCGCGGCGTCAGCGCGTTCGGCACCTCGCCGGGGCTCGACCGGGCGGCCGAGACGATCACGTTCAGCGGCTACCTCGACAACTACTTCGTGCCGCGCGGCTACGCCGTGGTCTTCGCCGACAGCCTCGGCAGCGGGGGTTCGGACGGGTGCCCCACCTCGGGCGGGCGCAACGAGACCCTCGGCATGAAGGCGGTGATCGACTGGCTCAACGGGCGGGCCCCCGGCTTCGACGAGAGCGGGCAGGCGGTCGGCGCGGGATGGTCCACCGGGCGTACCGGGATGATCGGGGTCTCCTACAACGGGACCCTGCCCAACGCCGTGGCCGCCACCGGAGTCCGCGGGCTGGAGACCATCGTGCCGATCGCGGCCATCTCCAGCTGGTACGACTACTACCGGGCGAACGGCGGCGTGGTGGCGCCCGGCGGCTTCCAGGGCGAGGACACCGACGTGCTGGCCAAGGCGGTGCTGACCCGGGCCCACCCCGAGGTCTGCGAGCGGGTGCTGGCCGACCTCGAGAAGCGACAGGACCGGGAAACCGGCGACTACAACGCGTACTGGGCGGAGCGGAACTACGTGCGCGACGCCGGGAAGGTTCGCGCCAGCGTGTTCGTGGTCCACGGGCTGCACGACGACAACGTGCGCACCCAGCAGTTCGGGCAGTGGTGGGACGCGCTGCGGGGGCCCAAGAAGATCTGGTTGCACCAGGCCGACCACACCGACCCGTTCAACGTACGGCGTGACGTCTGGCTCGCCACGCTGCACCGGTGGTTCGACTTCTGGCTCTACCGGATCGACACCGGGATCATGGGTGACCCGCAGGCCGACGTGGAGACGGCGCCCGGCCACTGGCAGACCTCGTCGACCTGGCCGCCCCGGTCGACCCGCCCGGTTTCGGAGAAGCTGGGCAGCGGCCCTCGACAGGTTTTCGTCGACGATCCCGCCCGTACGCCGCAAAGCCTGGTGGCGAACGAGACCGTGCCCGATCCGAACCGGCTGATCCATCTCGGACCTGAACTTGCGCGTGAAACGCGCCTTTCCGGCACTGCCTCGGTGACTGTGCGGGCCGACCTCACCGGCGGGTCGCCGTACCTGACCGCGCTGCTCGTCGACTACGGCACCGCCGACCGCTGGGCCGGCACGCGCACGCTTGCCGAGCAGGACTGCGTCGGCCCGGGTATCCCCGGCGACCCCGGCTGCTTCAACCGGCGCGAGGAGGTGGTGGACTCGACGCCCTACGAGATCGTCACGCGGGGCTGGCTGGACGTCCGGAACCGGCTCACCCCGGCCCGGACCACGCCGATCAGGGCCGGTCAGTCGGATGAGTTCCGCTGGAACCTGCAGCCGACCGAGCACGTCTTCGCGGCCGGCCACCGCATCGGCCTGGTGCTCGTCTCCACCGACCGCGACCACACCCTGCGCTACCCGGCCGGCACGGTCGTCGGGGTCCGCCCGGCCCTGTCCTCGGTGACCCTGCCGCTCAGTTGACCGGCGCGCCGCCGCCCTCGGCCCCGGGGGCGGCGGCGTCGGCCCCGGCGGCGGTTTGGGCCCCCACGGCGGTTTGGGCTCGTCTGCGCACCAGCTCCTCGACCGCGCTCGGCAGCGTCGTCTCGAAGTCGATGAGCTTGGCCCAGGTCGGGGTGACCACGATGCGCACCATGCCGTCGTAGAGGGAGCGGACCTCGGCCTCCCAGTGGACGCGCTGCTCGGCGGTCATCTCGTAGCTGCCGTTCATCTCGAGGTATTCCGCCGGGATGCCGGTGACCACGTCGAGCTCCGCCCGCCCGCGGATCAGCAGGATCTTCGGCGGGTGGACCTCGGTGTCGACGGTCAGCGCCACCATCGGGTGGCGGCGCAGCGCGGGCAGCTTCGGCGCGTTGGTCGCGGTGCACATCACGATCTCGGAGCCGTTCCAGGTGAACGCGATCGGGATGCTGCGCGGGGTGCCGTCCTCGGCGACGTAGGCGAGCCGGGTCAGGTCGCGGGCCAGCAGCTCCTGGCTGAGCGGTCGGCTGAGGATCTCGGTGACGTCGGTCGGTCTCATGCCCTGCTGACGAAACCGGGCGGACGTTCTCGACATCGCTCGTCCGAATGCACGCGGCGAAATGTACAACCTCACCATCGCCGGCGCCCCCACCTACTAGGTGCTTGCCGGAGCGACGCCGGTGCTGGTGCACAACGAGGGTGTGGACGACTGGTCGGGCAACCCGCGGGCCGATGTCCAGCAGTGGAACGGAGGACACCCGCCGCTGACCGGCGGGCCCGCCGACGGGGTCTACTACAAGGTCGACAACAACACCGACGGCGCGGTCACCGGCTGGGGCGTCTACGACCGCAACGGCAACCTGCGTTATCGGGTCGACCTGTTCGGTGCGGCGCACAACGGCGTGGAGACACCGCACTGGCAGCCGTACAAGACCAACACCAACCCCAGGACCGGGCAGACGTACGTCGACAAGACGCCGGACGCCTTCGAAGGTCCTGGTCCGTACGGCGAACCCGCGTTCGGCTGCTGACTAGGATGATCGAGTGAGATCGACGGCGGTGCGGGCTCTGGTGGAGCTCGCGACGAGTGCCGACTGTCGTGACCGGGCCGACGCGGGCCGGGCGCTGGCGAGTTTCGCCGAGATGCCCGAGGCGCGCGCCGCCCTGGCGCGGGTGGTCGTCGACCCCGAGGACACGTTCGTCACCCTGGTCACCGCCGAGGCGCTGCTCCGGCGCTCGGACGCCAAGGGATTGTCGCTGGTCGCCGCCGCCCTGGCGGAGACCGACGACCAGCAGCACGCGCAGATCCAGGAGTCGGTGTCGCGGGTGTTCCTGCTCTACGCGAGTGAGCGGGACGCGGCGCTGGCCCTTTGCGCCTCGCTGCCGGACGGCGCTCTGCTGGCCGCCCTTTTGTCGGAGATCGAGCCGATTCTCTATCCGGCCTGACCGGTTTTTCGAGGGGCGCGGCGGACTTCGGTCGGCTGCGCCCCTTTTTCTGTGCCCGTACTCGAGTCTTGCAAAGTCTTGTCTCAATATTGCAATCCTGTGTCACGGACGTTACGTTGCCCGTTA
The DNA here is from genome assembly GCF_016862195.1 of Paractinoplanes ferrugineus. GTDB lineage: Bacteria > Actinomycetota > Actinomycetes > Mycobacteriales > Micromonosporaceae > Actinoplanes > Actinoplanes ferrugineus. Next base: position 45,913 of record NZ_BOMM01000020.1, read on the forward strand.
TCCCCTTGATGTGGACGGAGCCCCGACCGGCCGCATCGCTTATCGCTTCGTCCGAAAGCGAGCAACCATGTCCAGAAGAAGGCTCGGCGCCGCTCTCTGTGCCGCCGCCCTGCTCGGCACCACCCTGTTCGCCGCGTCCCCGGCCCAGGCCGCCGCGACCGGTGGCAGCGGCGCCACCCTGCCCTACGTCGAGGTGCAGGCGGAGAGCTCGGCCACGAACGGCACGCTCATCGGCCCGTCGGCGGCCTACAACACGCTCGCCGGCGAGGCGTCCTATCGCAAAGCGGTGACCCTGGCCGCCGGGCAGTACGTCGAGTTCACCACCCCGGTGGCGACCAACTCGATGGTGTTCCGCTACAGCATTCCCGACTCGGGCAGCGGCTCGGTCTACACGACGCCGATCAACTTCTCGATAAACGGCGCCGCGTCCTCGGCCTTCACCCTCACCAACGCCTACAGCTGGTACTACGGCAGCTATCCGTTCACCAACCAGCCCGGCAGCAACCCGCACCACTTCTACGACGAGGCGCACCGGCTGCTCCCGTCGAGCTACCCGGCCGGCACGAAGTTCCGGCTCACCGCCACGTCGAGCACGACCGTCGACTTCGCCGACTTCGAATCGGTGGCGGGCGCGCTGTCCCAGCCGTCCGGCTCGGTCTCGATCACCGCCAAGGGCGCCGACCCGACCGGCGCGGCCGACGCCACCGCGGCGTTCAACTCGGCGATCCAGTCGGCCGGTGCCGGCGGCACGGTGTGGATCCCGGCCGGCACCTTCCGCGTCCCCGGTCACATCGCGGTCAACAATGTGACGATCAAGGGCGCCGGCATGTGGCACTCGACGGTCGTCGGCGCCGCGCCCGGCTTCTACGGCAACGACGCGCCCAACCCCAGCACCGGGGTGCACCTCGCCGACTTCGCGATCTTCGGCGACGTCCAGGAGCGCAACGACTCGGCGCAGGTCAACGCGGTCGGCGGGGCGATGAGCAACTCGACTGTCGACCGGTTGTGGATCGAGCACCTCAAGGTCGGCGCGTGGATGGACGGGCCGATGGACAACCTGGTCCTGTCCGGACTGCGCATCCGCGACGTCACGGCCGACGGGGTCAACTTCCACAAGGGCGTCACGAACTCCAAGGTCACCAACTCGGACCTGCGCAACACCGGTGACGACGGCCTGGCGACCTGGGCCGAGTCGGTGGCCGACGCGAACGACTCGTTCGATCACAACACGGTGCAATATCCCATCCTGGCCAACGGCATCGCGATCTACGGCGGTCACGACAACTTCGTCACCGACAACCGGGTGATCGACTCCGGCCTCACCCAGGGTGGCGGCATCCACGTGGCGCAGCGTTTCGCCAGCACCCCGCTGGGCCGCACCGACGTGCTGCGCAACACCATCATCCGGTCCGGTGGTCTCGACCCGAACTGGCAGTTCGGTGTCGGCGCGCTCTGGTTCGACGCCCGGGACGGCGCGATGACCGGCCTCACCAACGTCGACAACATCCTGATCCAGCAGAGCCCGTTCGAGGCGATCCAGTTCGTCTCCGGCTCGCAGATCTCGAACGTCAAGATCAATAACGCGACCATCCAGAACACCGGATCGTACGTCGTCCAGGAGCAGGTCGGCGGCTCGGCGACGATCTCCGACAGCACCGCCACCGGCACCCTCGGGCCGGCCGCGAGCTACAACTGCGGCGTCGGCTTCACGCTCACCGACGGCGGCGGCAACTCCGGCATCTTCGGCTCCACCGCCTGCACCCAGGTGACCGCCCCGACGTTCCCGCCCTACCTGCCGGACAACGGCGCCCTGATCTCGATCAGCCCGTCCACGCTCGGCTTCGGCTCGGTCGCGACCGGCTCGACGAGCGCCGCCCAGACCGTCACGGTCACCAACTCGGGCTCCGCCGCCGCGCCGGTCACGTCCGTGGCCACCAGTGGCGACTTCAGTCAGACCAACACCTGCGGCTCGTCCGTCGCGGCCGGCGGCTCCTGCACAGTGAGCGTCCGGTTCACCCCCGCCTCCGCGGGGGCCCGCGGCGGCAGCCTGACCGTCACCGCCGCCGGGACCACCAGCGGCGTGCCGCTCTCCGGCACCGGCGTCGCCCCCGGCCCGGTCCTGGCCGCCTCGCCGTCGTCCCTGTCGTTCGCCGGCACCACCGTCGGCGCCACCTCGGCCGCCCAGCCGGTGACCGTCACCAACACCGGCACCACCACCGCGACCATCTCCGGCGTGACCGCCTCCGGTGACTACGCGCAGACCAACAACTGCGCGTCGGTTGCGGCCGGTGCCTCCTGCACGGTCACCGTCACCTTCAAACCCACCACGTCGGGTACGCGAACCGGCAGCGTGACCGTCACCGGCAACGCCAACAACAGCCCGCTCGTGATCGCCCTGACCGGCGACGGCATCGGCTCGGCCACCAACCTCGCGGCCGGTCGTCCCGCCACCGCGAGCAGCCAGGTCAACACCACCCAGGCGGCGTCGACGGCCACCGACGGCGCCGCCTCGACCTACTGGGAGAGCGACAACAGCGCGTTCCCGCAGTGGTTGCAGGCCGACCTGGGCGCCGCGTACGACATCGGCAAGGTGACCCTGAAGCTGCCGCCGGCCACGGCTTGGGCCGCCCGCACCCAGACACTGTCCGTGCAGACCAGCACGAACGGTTCCACCTTCGGCACCGCGGTCGGCTCGGCCACCTACCGGTTCGACCCGGCCACCGGCAACACGGCGTCGATCGCGGTGCCCGGCACCTCGGCCCGCTACGTCCGCGTCACCATCACCGCGAACTCGGGTTGGCCCGCCGGCCAGGTGTCCGAGCTCGAGGTCTACCCGAGTGGCGGCACCACCACCCCGGCCGCGGTCCTGTCGGCCGACCCGGCGTCGCTCACCTTCGGCAGCCAGAGTGTGAACACGACAAGCAGCGCCCGCTCGGTGACCGTCACCAACAGCGGTACCGCCGCCGCCACGTCCCTGGCCGCCTCGGTGTCCGGCGACTACGCCCAGTCCAACAACTGCGGTACCGCCCTGGCCGCCGGCGCCTCCTGCACGGTGACCGTCACGTTCCGCCCGACCGCCGCCGGCACCCGGACCGGCGGGGTCACCCTGACCGGCGGCGGGGCGAGCACCACCGTCGCCCTGACCGGCACCGGCGCGGGCACCACCAGCACGAACCTGGCCGCCGGCAGGCCGACGAGCGAGTCGAGTCACGCCGACGTCTACGGTTCGGGCAACGTCACCGACGCCGACCCGAACACCTACTGGGAGAGCGGCAACCACGCGTTCCCGCAGTGGGTGCAGGTCGACCTGGGCTCGGCGCAGAGTGCCGGCCGGGTGGTCCTGCAACTCCCGGCGGCGTGGGGTGATCGCACCGAGACGCTGTCGGTGCTGGGCAGCACCGACGGCTCCACCTGGAGCACGCTGAAGGCCTCGGCCGCCTACAACTTCACCCAGTCGGCCGGCAACACGGTGACGATCACCTTCACCGCGTCGACCCAGCGCTACTTCCGGCTGAACGTCACCGCCAACTCCGGCTGGCCGGCCGGCCAGATCTCCGGTTTCCAGGTCTGGAACAGCTGACCGCCCGGCGCCCGGGGCCGGTTGCGCCCCGGGCGCCGGCCCGCGTGCGGCGGCAATCCGGTTCGCGGTCAGGCGAGCAGGCCGGCGGGGCGCCCGAGGTCCGGCAGCGGGGCGTCCCGGCGCAGCAGGCCGATCTCGATCATCTCGGCCCACAGCGCGGCCGGTGGGGGCGGGCCGAAGGCCAGGGCGGCGTTTCGGCTCACCTCGTGCGGGCCCTGTGCACCGACCACCGTGGTGCGGACGGCCGGGTGGGCCCCGGCGAAGTGCAGGGCGGCGGCGGGCAGGGTCGAGCCGTGGCGCTCGCAGACGGCCGCCATGGCCGAGGCGCGGGCCACCAGTGCCTCCGGAGCCTTCTCGTAGTCGTAGCGCAGACCCGCGTGCGGCCGGTCCTCGGCGAGCAGACCGCCGTTGAACACGGCCGCGTTGAGCACCGCGACGTCCCGCTCGGCACACAGCGGCAGGAGCGTGCCGAGGGCCGACTGCTGGAGCAGCGAGTAGCGCCCGGCGACCATCGCGACGTCGAGGTCGGTGTCGGTGACGAACCGGCAGGCGATCTCCAGGTCGCCGGTGCCGATGCCGATCTCGCTGAGCACGCCCTCGGCGCGCAGCGCGTGCAGGGCCGGGTAGGCCTGGTCGAGGGCGTCCGCCGGGTGTTTCTCGGGCTCGTGGATCAGGACCATGTCGACCCGGTCCAGGCCGAGCCGGTCCAGGCTGTCGTCCAGCGAGCGGCGGACGCCGTCGGCGGTGAGGTCCCAGATCCGCCGGTGGGTGGCCGGCACGTCGAACAGGTCCTCGTCCCGGCCGGTCGCGGCGGGCGTCGGCACCAGCAACCGGCCCACCTTGGTGCTCACCCGGTAGTCGGCTCGTGGTCGCCGGCGCAGCGCCGCACCGAGCCGGCGCTCGGAAAGCCCGAGCCCGTAATGCGGCGCGGTGTCGAAATAACGGATACCGGCGTCCCAGGCGGCATCGACGGTCGCCGCCGCCCCGTCGTCATCGATGGCGCGATAGAGGTTACCGATGGGCGCGCAGCCCAGCCCGAGTCTCATGATCGGCGCTTTTACCCGGCGTACGCCGATTACAACGTCGGACCCAGGCATTGGTCGCTGCCGGCCGGTCTGAGGGCCGCGTCACAACGGCGGGTCGGGCTGTCACGAATGGACGCGCCGAACGGTCCTGATCGCATGACCCAGCATCGTGTCGTGGTCGTCGGCGCCGGCTTCGGTGGGCTTTTCGCCACCCGGGCGCTGCGTCGCGTGCCCGCCCAGGTGACCCTGATCAACCCGACCACCTACCACCTCTTCGAGCCGCTGCTCTATCAGGTCGCGACCGGCATTCTCTCCGAGGGCGAGGTCGCCCCGCCGATCCGGGAGATCTTCCGGGCCCGCCGGAACCTCGACATCCAGCTCGGCTGGGTCACCGACGTGCGACCCGACGTCAAAGAGGTGATCGCGACCGGTCTCGACGGAAAGGAACGGCGAGTTCCGTACGATTCGCTGATCGTCGCGGCGGGCGCGCAGAACTCGTATTTCGGCAACGACGGCTTCGCCGAGCACGCCCCGTCGCTGAAGAGCATCGACGACGCGCTCGAGGTCCGGGGGCGCATCTTCCACGCGTTCGAGATGGCCGAACTGGCCGACGATCCCGTCGAACGGCGACGATGGCTGACGTTCGCGATCGTCGGTGCCGGGCCGACCGGTGTCGAATTGGCCGGACAGATCGCCGAGTTGGCCCAGCGGGCCCTGAAAGGTCAGTACCGCCATTTGCCGGAGACCCGCGTCGTGCTGCTCGACGCGGTCGACCGGGTGCTGCCCGCGTTCGACCATCAGCTGTCGGAGAAGGCGAGCAGAACCCTGGCCAAGCTCAAGATCGACGTACGCCTGGGGACGCGTGTCGTCGACGTCGACCGGACGGGTGTCACCTTTGCCGGCGGCGAGCGCCTGGACGCGTACACCAAGATCTGGGCCGCCGGGGTGATGGCCCCCGGCCTGGCCGGGCGGCTGGCCGAAGCGACCGGCGCGCGCACCGACCGGGCCGGCCGCATCGTGGTCGAGCCCGACCTGACGGTGCCCGGTCATCCGGAGATCTTCGTGGTCGGCGACATGGCCGCGCAGAACCTGCCGGGCGTGGCCCAGGTGGCGATGCAGGGCGGCCGGCACGCCGCGCGAGTGATCGCGGGCCGGCTGACCGGCAAGCCGGTGGCCGCGCCGTTCAAGTATTTCGACAAGGGCAACATGGCGACGATCTCACGGTTCTCGGCCGTCGCGAACGTCGGCCAGCTGCACCTGTCCGGTCTGCTCGGCTGGCTGAGCTGGCTCGGCGTGCACCTGTTCTATCTGATCGGTTTCAAGAACAAGGTGAGCACGCTGATGCACTGGACCGTCAGTTTCCTGGGGCGAGGGCGTTCCGAGCGGATCGCCACGACTCAGCAGATCAACGCCCGGAACGCCTTGCACCATCTATCGGCGGACGACCAGCACCGGGCAGTCGGCGTGGTGCAGCAGCTGCAGAACGGTCGATCCGAGTAGGGCCGCGGCGAGACTGCCGTGGCCGTGACTGCCCACCACGGTCAGCGCGGCGTGCCGGGTGGCCTCCACCAGCGCCGCCGCCGCGCCCTCCCGGGTGAGCACGGTGGCCACATGGACCTGCGGATACCTGGCCCGGTACGGAGCGAGCCGGGTCTCGAGGCGCTCGCCCGCGTCCTGGTCGTCGGCGAGGTAGGCGCGCACCACGAGGAGGGTCGTGTCCCGGTCGGCCGCCGCCGCGAACGCGGTCGGCAGCACCTGATCGGCCGCGGGGGAGTCGTCCACCCCGGCCACCACGGCGCCGTCACCGGGCGCGCCGTGACCGTCCGGGCCGGCCCGGACCACCGCGACCGGGCACGGCGCGTGCATGGCCATCCGCTGACTGACCGAGCCCAGCAGCATGCCGGCGAATCCGCCCCGGCCCCGGCTGCCGAGCACCAGCAGTTCGGCCCCGTCGGCCGCCTCGAGCAGCCGGGGGACGGCCGGACCGGGCCGGATGTCGGTCTCGATGTGCAGATCCGGCACCACGTCCCGGGCCCGGTCCCGGGCGTCCGCCACTACTCCCCGGGCCAGCGACTCGGCGACGTCCAGGTGTTCGGCGCCGATGTCGAAGCGGGACTCGAGCCAGTCACTGTCGTAGGCGTACACGATCCGCAGGCTCGCCCGGCGCCGCCGGGCCTCCGCCGCCGCCCACCGGACCGCGACGCCCGCCGTTTCGGTGCCGTCGGTCGCGACCACCACGCTCATCTCGCCGCCACCCCCAGCAGGCCGGTCGCCCAGCTGCGGGCCCGGTCCTGCTCGCCGTCGAGCAGGGGGCCGGTCATGCCGCTGACCCGGAAGTCGGCGGGCGGCGACACCAGCCGGCAGCCCAGCCGGTGCAACCGCGTGCCGGCCTTGCGCGCCGCCGAGCCGGACAGCGGCTTGTCCATCCGGCTGCCGAACGCGGCCGCCGCCAGCCCGGTGAGCGGTCCGCGGGTGTCGAGGTATTCGCGTAGGCCGACACCGCCGGGCGGGGCGCCCAGCCGGGCCGCCTCGGCCCGGCTGGCGGGCCGGCTGAGCCCGAACGCGTGGGTCGGCGCACCCACGACGAGCAGGTCGAAGCCGTCGATCGCCGGTTCCGTGGAGACCTCGGCCAGGCTCACCTCGGCGCTCGCGGACAGCCCGTCGGCAATCGCCCGCGCGAGTTTCCCGGTGTTGCCGAACATCGATTCGTAGACGACCAGCGCTCTCATTGTCGGCCTCCTCGACGTCCACTCTGGCTCCGCCCGGCGCGCCCGGTCAGGGCCGATCGGCCCTCGGCGGTGGGACCTGTGTTGCCCTCAGGTTTTCGGCGGGTTACCTTCTGGGAGCGCTCCCATCGACGGATGTCTTTCCCCTCTCCGGAAGGAAGCCCCCGTGTCCTCCTCATCCCCCCTCCGCCGGCGGCTGACCACCGCCGGCCTCGCGGCCGTCTGCGCCACCGCGGCGGCCGGCGTCTGGCTCGCTGCCGGCGGCACCGCCTCGGCCGGCACGGTCAGCGGCGCCCTCTACCGCGACCCCGACACCGCCGTCGCCCGCTGGGTCTCGGCCAACCCCAACGATTCGCGTACGGCAGTGATCCGCGACAAGATCGCCAGCCAACCGGCGTCCCGCTGGCTGTCGAACTTCAACGTCTCCACCGTCCAGGCGGAGGTGAGCGGTTACGTCGGCGCGGCCAACGCGGCCGGCCGGATCCCGCAGCTCACCCTCTACGGCATCCCCAACCGGGACTGCGGTGGCGCCAGCGCGGGTGGTGCCCCCGACCTCAACACCTACCAGTCGTGGGTCAGCAACATCGCCCGCGGCCTCGGCAACCAGACCGTGCTGATCCTGCTCGAGCCCGACTCGATCGCCCTGCAGACCTGCCTGAGCAGCGGCGAGGTCCAGGCCCGGGACAACGCGCTGCGCACCGCCACCCAGACGTTGAAGGCCGGCAACCCGAACGCCAAGGTCTACCTCGACGCCGGTCACTCGACCTGGAACTCCGCCAACGAGCAGGCCTCGCGGCTGATCGCGGCCGGCATCACCAGCGCCGACGGCTTCTACTCGAACGTCTCGAACTTCAACTCGACCGCCAGTGAGGCCGCGTTCGGCCGGTCGCTCATCTCGGCGCTGAACAGCCGCGGTGCCTCCGGCAAGCGTCAGGTGATCGACACCAGCCGCAACGGCGGAGCGTCCGGCGACTGGTGCGGCGACGACAACACCGACCGTCGCATCGGCGCCTACCCGACGACCGCCACCAACGATGCCAACATCGACGCCTACATCTGGGTGAAGCCCCCGGGCGAGGCCGACGGTTGCAAGTACGCCGCCGGTTCCTTCCAGCCCGACCTGGCCTACAGCCTGGCGTCCTCCGCCCCGAACCCGCCGGTGACGACGCCTCCCACCACCGCCCCGACCACGCCCCCCACCACCGCGCCGACCACGGCCCCGACCACCGCGCCCACCAGCGCCCCGCCGGCCGGCGCCGGTTGCTCGGCGAGTTACCAGACCACCGGCTCGTGGTCCGGCGGCTTCCAGGGCGACGTCACCATCAAGGCCGGCAGCAGCGCCATCACCGGCTGGACGGTCACCTGGACGCTGGCCGGCGGCCAGTCGATCACCCAGGCCTGGAACGGCGAACTGACCACCTCCGGCTCCACCGCCACCGCCCGCAACGTCTCCTGGAACGGCGCCCTGCCGGCCGGCGGAACCACCCAGTTCGGCTTCCTCGCCAACGGCACCGCCTCCACCCCCACCATCACCTGCACCGCTCGCTGATCGGCTCCGGGCCCGGCCACCAGGCCGGGCCCGGCCCCTGATCCGGTGCCGCCTGATCCGGTGCCGCCTGACCCGGGCCGAATCCGCTCATGGCTGTCCGTTCGCGCACCTTCCCACCGTCGAGGCGCGCTACCGCGTGACGCCGACCCAGTACGCCCGCCGCGGCCCGCGCAGCTTCAGTGAAAATGGTGCCGCCGGAGTCGCTGAGGCCCCCTTTTCAGGGAAGTTGTGGTCGAGACGCCGACGTCGCTCGGGCTGGATCGGGAAAGCGATCATCCGGGCGTCGGTGGTGGCTCGGCGGGCGTGTTCGTAGAAGTCGGGGGCGGCGCAGGCGAACAGGGTGCGGCCGTCGGGTCCGCCTACGGCGCAGGCGTAGACCGGGGTGCCGGGTGTCAGTTCGTCGGTGATCCGGCCGTCGACCAGGCGCAGCAGGCGGGAGTCGGTGGCGTCGGCGAGCCACCGGGCGCCGTCGGCGTCCGGGCCGCTGCCGTCGGGGGCGACCACCACCTGGGGCAGCAGTTTGTCGAACTCGCGTTCGGTGGGCAGCGGGCCGAACTCGGCCCACCCCCGGCGGTTGCCGAGGGAGCCGTCCGGGGCCAGGTCGAAGGCGGTGACGCGGTTGCCGAAGGTCTCGTTCACCAGCAGTGTGCCGTCGGCGGTGAGCACGACGCCGTTGGGGAACCAGAGGTCGTCGGCCACCTCGGTGACGGTGCCGTCGGGGTCGACCCGGTGCGGCGAGGCGGTGGCCGGCGGGGCGCCGGCCATCAGGTCATAACCGAAATTTCCGACGTAGGCCCGGCCGGCCGCGTCGACCACCATGTCGTTGAGCTGGCCGGTGGCGGGGGGCCTCAGCGAAGTGGAGTTCCTCGATAAGGGTGTACGGCTGCGTGATCATTGAGATCCTCCTCACAGTGATCGCATGGTCACCAGGCTGGGCCGCCGGTGTCAAGGTTGCCGAGGCGGCCCACGATCCACCGCGAGGCCGCGCAGGCGATACCGAGAGGCCCGATGAGATGACATCCGAGCTGCACGTCGCGACAACCGGATCCGATGACGCCGACGGTTCCGCCGAGCGGCCGTTCCGCACGATCAACCGCGCCGCCGCACTGGCCCGGCCCGGGGACACCGTCGTGGTGCACGCCGGTGAATATCGGGAATGGGTCAAGCCGCAGCGCGGCGGGCTCAGCGACACCCGCCGGATCACCTATCAGGCGGCGCCCGGCGAGCACGTCGTGATCAAGGGGTCGGAGCGGATCACCGGCTGGACGGCGGACGGCGGGACGGTCTGGAAAGCCGCGATCCCGAACGCGATCTTCGGCGACTTCAACCCGTACGCCGAGGAGATCTTCGGGGATTGGGTCGTCGACCGGCCCGGGGAGAAGCGCAAGCACCTGGGCGACGTCTACCTGGACGGGCTGAGCTTCTACGAGGTGAGCAGCCGCGACGAGGTCGGGGCGGCGGCCGAGCGGACCGAGGTCGTCGACGACTGGACCGGCACCACCGTCGCGACGCCGAATCCGGCGCAGACCGCGCTGGTGTGGTTCGCCGAGGTGGGCGCGGACGAGACGACCATCTGGGCGAACTTCCAGGGCGCCGACCCCAACGAGCGGACCACCGAGATCAACGTACGCCGATCGGTGTTCTACCCGGAGAAGAACCACCTCGACTGGATCACCGTGCGCGGTTTCGAGCTGGCGCAGGCCGCCACCCCGTGGACGCCGCCGACCGCCGACCAGCCCGGACTGATCGGCCCGAACTGGGCCAAGGGCTGGATCATCGAGGACAACGACATCCACGACGCGAAATGCTCGGCGATCTCGATCGGCAAGGAGGAATCGACCGGACACAATTTCGCCAGCCTGCGGGGTGACAAACCGGGCTATCAATATCAGCTCGAGTCGGTCTTCTCGGCCCAGCAGATCGGGTGGGACAAGGAGCACATCGGGTCGCATGTGATCCGTCGCAACACCATTCACGACTGCGGGCAGAACGGCGTCGTCGGCCATCTGGGATGTGTGTTCTCCACCATCGAGGACAATCACATCCACCACATCGCGACCAAGCGTGAGTACTACGGCTACGAGATCGGCGGCATCAAGCTGCACGCGGCGATCGACGTGACGATCCGGCACAACCGCATCCACCACTGCTCGCTCGGCACCTGGCTGGACTGGCAGACGCAGGGCACCCGGATCTCGCGCAACGTCTTCTACGCCAACAGCCGGGACCTGTTCGTCGAGGTGTCGCACGGCCCCTACCTGGTCGAGCACAACGTCCTCGCCTCGCCGGCCGCGATCGAGTCGTTCAGCCAGGGTGGCGCCTACGTCAACAACCTGATCGCCGGCACGGTCCGGATCGAGGACGTGATGGACCGGGCGACGCCGTACCACCGGCCGCACAGCACGCAGGTCGCCGGTTACGCGTTCATCGTCGGCGGTGACGACAGGTGGGTGGGCAACCTGTTCGTCGGCATCGACCCGGCGACCGCGTACGGCAAGTACGGCCAGCCGGGCGGGCAGCCGCACAGCGGTCTCGACGGCTACGACGAGTTCCCGGCCTCGTGGGCGGAATACCTGCAGCGCATCGCCGACCAGCCGCCGGGCGACCACGCCCGGTTCATCGGGGTCAAGCAGGCGGTGTACGCGCGGGACAACGTCTACACCGCCGGCGCCAAGGCGTTCGCCGGTGAGGCCGGCGCGACCGTGCTGGCCGGCGGAGCGGCCCGGGTGGTCGAGGAGGGCGCCGAGGTCTACCTGGTGACCGACCTGCCGGCCGAGTTCGACCAGGCCCGCGTCGGTGTGGTGGGCGGCCGCGACCTGGAGCGGGTGCGGTTCGTCGACGCCGAGTTCGAGGAGAACGACGGCACCCCGGCCGTGCTGGGGGTGGACCTGACCGGCGTACCCAAGGAAAGCGGTTCGTTCGCGCCCGGCCCGATCGCCGGCCTGGCCGCGGGCCGCAGTCGCACGCGCCTCTGGTGAGCGGACGAACGCCGGCCCACCCGCCGGGCTGAGGTGACCTCGCCCGTTGGGACGGCGTTTACTTCTCGGGCGGGAAGTCACTTCCCGCCCGAGAGGCCGAACACCTTCAGGACGGGGACAGCGGTGCCTGAACGCAAGCAAGGATCCGGGGCCAAGGGCATCCAGGACATTCTGTGGAAGGCCGCCAACCGGCTTCGCGGCACCATGGACGCGGCCCAGTACAAGGAGTTCGTCCTCGGGCTGGTCTTCCTGAAGTACATCTCGGACGCGTTCGCGGAGCGCCGGGAACTGCTCTCCGGCGACGACGACCGGCAGCGCTACGCCGGCGTTTTCTGGGTGCCGGAGAACGCTCGCTGGGACCACCTCGCCCGCAACGCCGGCGGGGACGTCGGTGGGCTGCTCGACGACGCCATGGACGCGATCATGCGGGAGAACCCGGCGCTCGACGGGGTGCTGCCGAAGATCTTCGGGCGGGGCGGGGTCGATCCGGCGCCGCTGCGGGAACTGGTCACGCTGATCAGCGACGCGCGCTTCACGGGCCATGCGGACCGGGCCGCGCAGGACGTGCTCGGTCAGGTCTACGAGTATTTCCTGGAGAAGTTCGCGCGGGCCGAGGGGAAACGGGCGGGGGAGTTCTACACGCCGGCGAGCGTGGTGAAACTGCTCGTGGAAGTGCTGGAACCCTTCCACGGCAAGGTCTACGACCCCTGCTGCGGGTCGGGTGGCATGTTCGTGCAGGCCGGGCGCGCGCACGGGCGCGACATCACGGTGTACGGGCAGGAGGCCAACGAGCGCACCTGGCGGCTCGCCAAGATGAACCTGGCCATCCACGGGATGGATCCGGGCGGGCTCGGCGACCGGTGGGCCGACACCTTCGCCGAGGACAAGCAGCCCGGCCTGGCCGCCGACTTCATCCTGGCCAACCCGCCGTTCAACATGAGCGAGTGGGCGCGGCGCGCGGACGACCCCCGCTGGGTGTACGGGCTGCCGCCGCGCGGGAACGCCAACTTCGCCTGGCTGCAGCACATGGTGGCGAAGCTGGCCCGGGGCGGCCGCGCGGGCGTGGTGCTCTCCAACGGCTCGATGTCGTCCAAGCTCTCCGGCGAGGGCGCGATCCGGCGCCGGATCGTCGAGGAGGACCTGGTCTCGTGCATGGTGGCGCTGCCCGGCAACCTGTTCCGCAGCACCGCGATCCCGGCCTGCGTGTGGTTCCTCGGTCGCGACAAGCAGCAGCGGCGCGGCCAGATCCTCTTCGTCGACGCGCGCCAGCTGGGCACGATGGTCGACCGCACCGAGCGGGTCCTGACCGACGGCGACATCGCGCGGATCGCGGACACCTATCACGCGTGGCGCACCTCCACCGCGTACACCGATGTGCCGGGTTTCTGTTTCTCCGCCTCGCTGGAGCAGGTCGCGGAGAACGACCACATCCTCACCCCGGGCCGCTATGTCGGCGCCGCCTCGGCGGAGGCCGACCCGGACGCGGAGCCGGTCGCCGACCGGATCGCCCGGCTCACCGAGGAGCTGTTCGCGCAGTTCGAGGAATCGGCGCGGCTCGCGGCGGCGGTCCGGGAACAGCTGGGGAAACTGGATGTCTGACTGGCCGGTCGGCACCGTGCGCGACATCGCGGTGCCCCGGGGCCTGGTCGGCGGCCCGTTCGGCTCGATGCTGGGGGCCAAGGACTACGTCGCGTCCGGCGTCCCGGTGATCCGCGGCGTCAACCTGGCCGGCGACGGCCTCTTCGACCCGGCCGAGTTCGTGCACGTGACCAGGGAGAAAGCGGCCGGCGAACTGGCCGGCAACCTGGCCCGGCCCGGCGACGTGGTCTTCACCCAGCGCGGCACCCTCGGCCAGGTCGGCCTGGTTCCGCCGGCGCCGCACGACACCTACGTCGTCTCCCAGTCGCAGATGCGCCTGCGCGTCGACCCCGGCCGGGCCGATCCGCGCTACGTCTACTACCAGTTCCGGTCGGCCCAGGTGCGGGCGGCGATCCGCGGCAGCGCCATCGCCACCGGGGTCCCGCACATCAACCTCGGCATCCTCGCCGCCGTGCCGATCGTGATCCCGCCACTGGCCGACCAACGCGCGGTGGCCGGCCTGCTGGGCTCGCTGGACGACAAGATCGCCGGGAACGACCGGCTCGCGGCGACGGCGATGGACCTGGCCGAGGCCGAGTTCGCGGCCGTGCCGCGGGACCGGGCGGCGAAGCTCGGCGATCTGCTCGACCTGGTCTACGGCAAGGCTCTGCCGGCCGCGCGGCGCCGGGGCGGCCCGGTGGTCGTGCACGGCAGCGGCGGCCCGGCCGGCCGGCACGACGAACCGCTCGTCGACGGGCCCGGCGTCATCGTCGGCCGCAAGGGCACGGTCGGTGCCGTGCGCTGGTCCGACGACGACTTCTTCCCGATCGACACCACGTTCTACGTCCGGCCGAGAACCATTTCGCTGGAGTACGCCTATTTCCTGCTCCGGACGCTGGGCCTGAGCGGGATGAACAGCGACTCCGCGGTCCCCGGCCTGAACCGGTCCCGACTCCTGAACCTCCCGGTGCGCGCCCCCGCCACCGACACCGCCTTCACCGCACGGGTGCGTCCCCTGTTCGCCGTGCGTGCTCGAACGGCCCGGGAGAGCGCCGCCCTGCGGGCCCTGCGCGACGACCTGCTGCCCCGCCTGATCTCGGGCGAACTGCGGTGTGCGCACTTGGCGGGCCGGCGGGCTCAGGAGCCGGCGCGGGTTGCCGAAAGGTTGCAAGAGGGACGTTGACGGTAACGGCTGAGGCGGGGGTCTGGTCGTGACGATGGATGAGGCGCCGCGTGGCCGGTGGAGCTTCGCGGACCTGCCGGTCCTGCCGAAGACGATCGCGGGCGCGGTGATCACGCTCGCGGTCGCGCTGGTGGTGGGCATAGTCGCGCTGGTCAAGCTCGACACCACCGCCGGTCAGGTCCAGGAGATGTACGAGCTGGAGGTCCAGCCGCTCATCGTGCTGGGCCGGGCGGACCGGACGATGATGCAGCTGCGGGTGGACCTGCTGCGGCACGGGATCAGCCGGTCGGCCGCGAACAAGGAGAAGGCCGAGCAGCTGATCGCCGAGCACGAGCAGCAGCTCGCCGGCTACGTCGCCGCCTATCGGCCGAAAGCCGCCGACCCGGCGCTGATCGACACCTTCGCCGCGGACTGGAAAGCCGCCTCGACGGTGCGCTCGACGCTGCTGGAACTCTCCCGCACCGGCAAGACCGCCGAGTTCGAGCAACTGCGCACCACCACCTATCAGTCGGCGGTGGACAAGGCGACCGCCGACCTCGACGCGGCCAACGAGGCGGAGACCACCCAGTCGGCCAGCCGGGCCGCGCAGGCGCGGGCGGACTACAACGGCGCCCGTACGCTGATCGTCGTACTGCTCGTCGTCGGCGGGCTCCTGGCCCTCAGCCTCGCCGTGCTGGTGGCGCGGGCGATCGTCCGGTCCGTGCGGTCCGTGTCGGTGGTCGCGAAGGCCCTGGCCGAGGGTGATCTGACGGTGCGGTCGGGGGTGCGCTCGTCCGACGAGCTCGGGCTGATGGCCCGGGACCTCGACGGCGCGGTGGGCGCGCTGCGAAACACGGTATCGGAGCTGGAGGCCAACGCGGTCACCCTGGCCGGGTCGAGTGAGGAGCTCGCCGCCACGTCGAGCCAGATCGCGGAGGCCGCCGAGCGCACCAACGCCCAGGTCAGCGCGGTGTCGGCGAGTGCCGGGCAGGTCGGTCTGAACATCGCCACGGTGGCGGCCAGCTCCGAGCAGATGGGTGCGGCGATCAACGAGATCGCCAGTAACGCCGGCGAGGCCGCCCGGGTCGCCGCCGACGCGGTCGTCCTCGCCGAGTCGACCAACCAGACGGTGAGCAAGCTCGGGGTCTCATCGGCCGAGATCGGCAACGTGATCAAGGTGATCACCCAGATCGCCGAGCAGACCAACCTGCTCGCCCTGAACGCCACCATCGAGGCCGCCCGCGCCGGTGAGCAGGGCAAAGGCTTCGCGGTCGTGGCCAGCGAGGTCAAGGACCTGGCCCAGGAGACCGGCCGGGCCACCGAGGACATCAGCAACCGGGTGCAGGCCATCCAGAACGACTCGGCCGGCGCGGTCAGCGCGATAGCCGAGATCCAGGCCGTCATCGGGCAGATCAACGAGTTCCAGACGACCATCGCGTCGGCCGTCGAGGAGCAGACCGCCACCACCAACGAGATGGTGCGCAACGTCAGCGCCGCCGCCGCCGGAGCCGCCGAGATCTCGCACTCGGTGAGCGACGTCTCCGACGCCACCCAGAACACCGCCGCCGCCGTCACCGAGGCGCAGCAGACCACCGCCGAACTTGCCCGAATGGGCAACGACCTTCAGCGCATCGTCACCCAGTTCCGGGTGGCGTAGCTTGGGTCCATGGCGGAGATGAAGAAGCTCATCAACGATCCCGCACACGTGGTCGCCGACGCCCTGCGCGGTGTCGCGGCCGCCCATCCCGAGCTGCGCGTCGACCACGAGCAGCGGGTCATTTTCCGGGCCGACGCGCCGGTGCGTGGCAAGGTCGGCCTCGTCTCCGGCGGCGGTTCCGGGCACGAGCCGCTGCACGGCGGGTTCGTCGGGCCCGGCATGCTCGACGCGGCCTGCGCCGGGGAGATCTTCACCTCCCCCGTGCCCGACCAGATGGTCGCCGCCACCCGGGGCGTCGACGGTGGCGCCGGGGTGCTGCACATCGTCAAGAACTACACCGGCGACGTGCTGAACTTCGAGATGGCCGCCGAGATCGTCGCCGCCGACACCGGCACCGAGGTGCTCTCCGTGATCACCGACGACGACGTCGCGGTCCAGGACAGCCTCTACACCGCCGGGCGCCGCGGCGTCGGCGGCACGGTGCTCGTCGAGAAGCTCGCCGGGGCCGCCGCCGAGGAGGGCCGCACCCTCGGCGACGTGGCTGCGGTCGCCCGGAAGGCCAACGACAACGGCCGCAGCATGGGGCTGGCGCTCACCTCCTGCACGGTGCCGGCCGCCGGCCGGCCGACGTTCGAGCTGCCGGCCGGCGAGATGGAGGTCGGCATCGGCATCCACGGCGAACCGGGCCGCCGCCGGGTCCCGCTCGCCACCGCCGCCGAAGCCGCCGAGATGCTCGTCGCGCCGATCCTGGCCGACCTCGACTTCACCGGCAGCCCGGTGATCGCCTTCGTCAACGGCATGGGCGCCACCCCGCTCCTCGAGCTCTACGTCCTCTACCAGGAGGTCGCGACCATTCTCGAGAAGTCGGGCGTGCGCATCGCCCGGTCGCTGGTCGGGCCCTACATCACGAGCCTCGACATGGCCGGCGCCTCGGTGACCCTGCTGCGCGCCGACGACGAGATCCTGCGCCTGTGGGACGCCCCGGTGCGCACCCCGGGCCTGCGATGGGGAAGCTGAGCCGCATGGTCGACACCGACGCTCTGCACGCCTGGATCCGCGAGTTCGCGCGTCTGGTCGAGCAGCACCAGGATCTGCTCACCGAGTTGGACTCCGCGATCGGCGACGCCGATCACGGAGCCAACCTCCATCGAGGCATGTCCGCCGTGGTCGAGGTGCTGCGGGCGGAGACCCCGTCGACCCCGGCCGAGCTGTTCAAACGTACGGGGATGACGCTGGTGTCGACGGTGGGTGGCGCGAGCGGCCCGCTCTACGGCACCGCCTTCCTGCGCATGTCCGCGACCGCCGGTGAGGCCGAGACACTCGACGCGGGCGACCTCGCGAAGATCCTCCGGGCCGCGCTCGAGGGCGTCGTCACCCGGGGCAAGGCCCAGGCCGGCGACAAGACGATGTACGACGCGCTGGCCCCCGCCGTGCGGGCCCTCGAGGAGGCGGTCGGGACCGGGCAGCCCCTGGCCGAGGCCCTCGACGCC
The DNA here is from genome assembly GCF_016862195.1 of Paractinoplanes ferrugineus. Classification (GTDB taxonomy): domain Bacteria; phylum Actinomycetota; class Actinomycetes; order Mycobacteriales; family Micromonosporaceae; genus Actinoplanes; species Actinoplanes ferrugineus. Next base: position 63,658 of record NZ_BOMM01000020.1, read on the forward strand.
GCCGCCCGCGCCGCCGAGCGGGGCCGCGAGGCGACGACCGCGATGATCGCCCGCAAGGGCCGCGCCAGCTACCTCGGCGAACGCAGCGCCGGTCATCCGGATCCGGGCGCCACGTCGGTCACCTACCTGGTGGTGGCCGCGGCCACGGCGCTGGCCTGAGCACCGCCATGGTCGCCGTGGTGGTGGTGAGCCACAGCCGTGCCCTGGCCCGGGCCGCCGTGGCGCTGGCCGCCGAGATGGCGCCCACCGCCCGCATCGAGATCGCGGCCGGCCTCGACGAGAAGACGCTCGGCACCGATGCGACCGCGATCAGGTCCGCGCTGGCCGCCGCCGACGACGGCTCCGGCGTGGTGGTGCTGATGGACCTCGGCAGCGCCGTCCTCTCCGCCGAACTGGCTCTGGAGATGGTGGACGACGAACTGCGCTCACGCGTGCTCCTGTGCCCGGCGCCGCTGGTCGAGGGCCTGGTCGCCGCGGCCGTCGCGGCGGCCTCGGGAGCCGGCCGGGACGAGGTCGCGCGCGAGGCGATCGCCGGCCTGGCCGGCAAACAGGCACAGCTCGGCGAGGCGCCCGCTCCGGCCCAGCCGGCTCCGGCCCAGCCGGCTCCGGCCCGGCCCGGTGCCGCTCAGCCCGCTCCGGCGGGGGAGTTCGGGGCGGTGGCGACGGTGCGCGTGGGCAATCCGCACGGGCTGCATGCTCGGCCGGCGGCACGGCTGGTCACCGAGGCGCGCCGGCTCGACGCCGGGGTCGAGGTGCGCAACCGGACGACCGGGTCGGGGTGGGTGCCGGCCACCAGTCTGTCCCGGGTCGCCACGCTGGGGGCGCTGCGCGGCCACGAGATCGACGTGCGGGCGTCCGGGCCGCGGGCTCGCCAGGCGGTCGACGAGATCGTCGCGGTGGCGGCCCGGCAGTTCGACGAGACGCCGCCGGAGCTCGAGAAGATCGGGGAGTGGGGCGGCGACGACCCGGTCGACGTCGGCAAACTCGACGGGGCGACGACCGGCGTGCGCCGTGGACAGCCCGCCTCCGCCGGCATCGGCCTCGGACCGGCCTGGCGGCGGTCGAGCACCTCGCCGGACCTGCCCGACGAGCCGTCCCGGGGCGCCGACGCCGAGTGGCGGCGGGTGACCGACGCGGTCGCGGCGGTGCGCCGGGAGATCGACAAGATCTGGGAGGGCAACCCCGAGGCCAGCATCTTCGACGCGCACCTGCTCCTGCTCGACGATGCCGAGCTGCTCGGCGAGGCGCGCCGGCGGATCGACGCGGGCGCGGCGGCCCCGCCGGCCTTCCGGGGCGCGGCCGGCCTGATCGCGGCCGACTTCGACGCCCTCGAGGATCCCTATCTGCGCGGTCGTGGCGACGACGTGCACGCGGTGGCCGACCAGGTGCTGCGGGCGATGCTCGGCATCGCCGAGCGAACACCCGCGGGCGACGGCGTCCTGGTGGCGGCCGACCTCACCCCGGCCGAGGCGGCGACCCTTGATCCCGTACGCGTCAAGGGGGTGCTCCTGGCGTTCGGCAGCGCCACCTCGCACGGCGCGATCCTGGCCCGCACCCGGGGGATCCCGATGGTGGTCGGAGCCGGCCCGGCGGTCCTGAGTGTCCCGCCCGGCGCGGCGGTGGCGCTGGACGGCTCCACCGGCGAGTTCGCCGTCAACCCGCCCGGCGACGTGCTGACCCGGTTCCGGGAGCGGGCCGCCTCGCGGTCGGCACGCGCCCGCGCCGCCGGGTCCCGCGCCCACCAGCCGGCCGTGACCGCCGACGGCGTGCGCATCGAGGTCGCCGCCAACATCGGCTCGCTCGCCGACGCGACCGCCGCCGCCGAGCACGGCGCCGATCTGGCCGGTCTGGTGCGCACCGAGTTCCTCTTCCTCGACCGGGCCGCCGCCCCCGGTGCCGACGAGCAGTTCGCCACCTATCGGCAGCTCGCCGCGGCCCTCGGCGGCCGGCGGATCACGCTGCGCACGCTCGACGTGGGCGGGGACAAGCCGCTGCGCTACGCGCCGGCGCCGCACGAGCAGAACCCCTTCCTGGGCGTACGGGGTATCCGCCACTCCCTCGCCCACCCGGCCCTGTTCGCCGAGCAGCTCCTCGCGATCGCCCGGGTGGCCCGCGAGACACCGGTGAGCGTCATGTTTCCGATGGTCAGCACGGTGGCCGAGATCGTGGCGGCCCGGCGCATGCTCGACGACGCCCTGGCGCGCACCGGACCGGCGGCGGGACTGCGGGTCGGCATCATGGTCGAGGTGCCGGCCGCCGCGTTGCGGGCCGCGGCCTTCACCCCGTACGTCGACTTCGTCAGCGTGGGCACCAACGACCTGACGCAGTACACCCTGGCCGCGGAGCGGGGCAATGCCGCCGTGCCGGCGGACGGCCTCGACCCGGCGGTGCTCCGCCTGGTCGGCGGGATCTGCCGGCGGGCCGGTGTGCCGGTCGCGGTCTGCGGGGAGCTGGCCGGCGACGAGGCGGCCGTGCCGTTGCTGACGGCCCTCGGCGTACGCGAACTGAGTGTCGCGCCGCCCGCCGTGCCGCTGGTGAAGGAGGCCGTCCGGGCCACCCGGCTCGACCTCGCCGGTCCGCTCGCGGAACGCGCGCTCGAACTCGCCGACGCCGCCGATGTACGCCGCTTGTCGGTCCAATCCGGGCGCTGATACAAAACGAACATTCAGGCCATCGCTCGGGTCATATGACCTGAGCGATATGGTCGATCCGGCCGTGGTTCGCCCGCGTTCCCGTTACCTTCCGGAAAGTCTCCCGTCATCGGTTCTCATTAGTCTCCTGCGGGATCGACAACCTTCGGAGGAAACTTTTCGATGCGCCTATCAAGACGCGCTCTGACCACGGCCCGCCCGGCGGGCGTCATCGCCGTGGTCACCGCGCTCGGCCTGAGCCTCGCCGGCCAGGCCGTCGCGGCCGGGGAAACGCCGTTCATCAGCGAGATCCACTACGACAACACCGGAGCCGACAGCGGGGAGGCCATCGAGATCCAGGCCCCGGTCGGCTTCGACCTGTCCGGGTGGAAGATCGTCCTCTACAACGGCGACCCCAACAGCCGGGCCGCGTACAACACGGCCGGTCTGAGCGGCGCCGTCACCTCCACCGGCGTGGTCGTGCAGAACTACGCGGCCAACGGCATCCAGAACGGTGCGCCGGACGGCGTGGCCCTGGTCAAGCCGGACAACTCGGTGGCCGAGTTCCTCAGCTACGAGGGTGTGTTCACCGCCTCGGGCGGACCGGCCGACGGACTCGCCAGCACCGACATCGGGGTCGCCGAGCTCGGCACCGACCCGGTCGGCTACTCCCTGCAGAAGATCGACGGCGGCTGGACCGCCCCGGCGCGGAACAGCTTCGGCGCGCTCAACAAGGCGGTCGACGAGCCCGGCGACCCCGACCCGGTCGGGTGCACGACCCCGGTCACCAAGACGATCGCCGAGGTGCAGGGCACCGGGGCGGCGTCCACGCTTGCCGGTTCGGTCGTGACGGTCGAGGGCATCGTCACCGCCGACCACCGCAGCGGCGGCTTCAACGGCATCTACCTGCAGACCGCCGGCACCGGCGGCACCCGCCCGGTCACCGCCGGCACCGCCTCCGACGGCGTCTTCGTGTTCGTCGGCTCCGGTGCCGCCCAGCCGTCCGTCGCCATCGGCGACCGGGTGCGGGTCACCGGCACGGTGAGCGAATACAACGGCCTCACCGAGCTCAGCGCCGCGGCCAAGGCCGACACCCAGGTCTGTGCGCACAACGCCGCGCTGCCCGCCCCGGTGCCGCTGACGCTGCCGCTGGCCGCCGACGCGCGCGAGTCCGTCGAGGGCATGCTGGTCGCGCCGGTCGGTGCCTACACGGTGTCCGACACCTACCCGGCCAACCAGTACGGCGAGCTGATCCTCTCGGCCGGTGACACCCCGGCCCGGAACCCGACCGACGTCGCGCGGCCCGGCACCGACGCCGCTCGCCAGGTCAAGGCCGGCAACGTCGACGCGCGCGTGCTGCTCGACGACGGCAAGACCACCAACCTCTCGTCGGCCGGGATCGCCCCGCCCTACCTGAGCCCCACGGAGCCGGTCCGCACCGGCGACCAGGTCGAGAAGTTCGGCCCGGTGGTGTTCAGCTACGAGTACGGCGACTGGATGTTCGAGCCGACCACCCCGGTCTCGGCGGACACCCCGCCGGTGGGGCGCACCACGGTCAAGGCCACCAACCCGCGCACCGCGCACCCGGCGGCCGTGGGCGGCGACCTCAAGGTCGCCAGCTTCAACGTGCTCAACTACTTCGTCCACTTCGGTGGCGAGGCCCGGGGCGCCACCGACGCGGCCGCCCTGGCCAAGCAGCAGGCGAAGATCGTCTCGGCGATCACCGCACTGGACGCCGACGTGGTCGCGCTGATGGAGATCGAGAACTCGGTCCGGTTCGAGGCGGACGACCCGCAGCTCGCGCTCCGTACCCTGGTCGGCGCGCTCAACGCCGTCGACGGGGCGGGCACCTGGGACTACGTACGCTCGCCGGCCGAACTGCCGGCCGCCGCGCAGCAGGACTACATCACCACCGCGATCATCTTCAAGCCGTCCCGGGTGACCCGGAAGGGCGCGTCGCGCTCGGTGAACGACGAGACGGTGTGGTCGAACGCCCGCGAGCCGATCGCGCAGACGTTCACGGCCGGCGCCCTCGAGTTCACGGTCGTCGCCAACCACCTCAAGTCCAAGAGCGCCTCGGTCGTGCCGACCGGGGACAACGTCGACACCGGTGACGGACAGGGTGCCTACAACGGCGACCGGAAGCGGCAGGCCGCGGCCCTCGCCACGTTCGTCTCGTCCCTCGGCACGAGCAACGCCATCCTGCTCGGCGACTTCAACTCGTACACCCAGGAGGACCCGATGCGGGTTCTCTACGACGCGGGCTACGAGGACGTGCACACCACGCACGCGCCGGGCAAGTCGTCGTACGTCTTCGGCGGCGAATCCGGCTCGCTCGACCACGCCCTGGTCACGCCGGCGCTGGCGGACCGGGTCACCGGTGTCGACATCTGGAACATCAACTCGGTCGAGTCGTACGCGTTCCAGTACAACGGATTCGCCCCGTTCTACGCGCCGGACCCGTACCGGGCCAGTGACCACGACCCGGTCGTCATCGGTCTCAAGACCGGCCTGACCGCCCCGGTCGACCTGCAGCTGCTGTCGATAAACGACTTCCACGGCCGGCTCGAGGCCCCCTCGGCCGGCGTCGGCGGTGCCGCCCAGCTGGTCGGCATGGTCAACAAGCTGCGGGCGGCGAACCCGAACACCGCCTGGGTGTCGGCCGGTGACAACATCGGCGCCTCCACCTTCATCTCGGCGATCGACTCGGACAACCCGACGATCGACGCGCTGAACGCCGGTGGGCTGGCCGTCTCCGCGGTCGGCAACCACGAGTTCGACAAGGGACTGGCCGACCTCACCGGTCGCGTCGAGGACCGGGCCGACTTCCCCTACCTCGCCGCGAACGTCTACAAGGACGGCAAGCGGGTCCTGCCCGGCTACACAGTGCAGACCGTGGGCGGCGTCAAGGTCGGCTACATCGGTGTCGTCACCGCGCAGACCGCCTCCCTGGTCAGTCCGGACGGGATCGCCGGCGTCGAGTTCCGGGACCCGGTCGCCGAGGCGGACAAACTCGCCGACCAGCTGTCCGACGGCGACCCCGCCAACGGCGAGGCCGACGTCGTCGTCCTGCTCGCCCACGAGGGCGCGGCCACCGAGAACATCACCTCGGCGGCGGCCCTGCAGGCCGACCCGGTCTTCGGCGCCTTCACCCGGGTCGACGCCGACATCGACGCGATCATCAGCGGGCACACCCATCAGCCGTACGCGTTCCAGGTCCCGATTCCCGGCACCGACCGCACCCGGCCGGTCCTGCAGGCCGAGGACTACGGCGTGAAGCTCGGTCAGATCGGGCTGACCTACGACCCGGCCACCAGATCGGTGACCAAGTCGACGGCCACCCTGCTCGCGGTGACCGGCCAGCCGTCCGACGCCGCCGTGTCCGACATCGTGGCCACGGCGAAAGCCAACGCCGAGGTGCTCGGCCAGCGCAAGCTCGGCTCCATCACCGCCGACATCAAGCGCGCCGTGACCAGTGCCGGAGCCGAGGACCGCGGCGCCGAGTCGGTGCTCGGCAACTTCATCGCCGACGTCCAGCTCGACCAGACCGAGGCCGCCGGCCGCGGTGGTGCGCAGATCGCCTTCATGAACCCGGGCGGCCTGCGGGCGGACCTGCTCTACGGCACCGACGGCACCGTCACCTACTCGAACGCGTTCAGCGTCCAGCCGTTCTCGAACGACGTGGTGACCCAGACCCTCACCGGTGCGCAGATCAAACAGGTGCTGGAAGAGCAGTGGCAGCCGGACGGCGCGTCCCGCCCGGTGCTGCACCTGGGCTCGTCGAAGGGGCTCACCTACTCTTACGACGTGTCCCAGCCGCGCGGTTCGCGGATCATCGCGTCCTCGCTGAAACTCGGCGGGGTCGTGCTCGACCCGGCCGGCACCTACCGGGTCACGTCGAACTCGTTCCTGGCCGCCGGCGGTGACAACTTCACCACCCTCGGCAAGGGCACCGCCCGGATCACCACCGGCGACAACGACCTGACCATGCTGGTCGACTACCTGGCCGCCAACAGCCCGGTCACCGCGGACCCGGTGTTCCGCTCCACCCCGGGCAAGGCCGACAGCACCGCGCCGACCGGCACCTTCACGGTGTCGCCGAGCACGGTGTGGGCCGGCCAGGAGGTGACGATCACGGTCACCGCGACCGACGACGTCACCCCGGCGACCGCGATCAAGAAAACCGTGAACTGGGGCGACGGCACCACCGATTCGTCGGACACCCACGCGTACGCCGCGGCCGGCACCTACCAGCCGACCGTGACCCTGACCGACCAGGCCGGCAACAGCGGCCCGGCCACCGGTTCGGCGAGCGTGACCGTCACCGCCCAGCCCGGCACCTTCAAACTGGACCGGACGTCGGTCTGGCTGACCCAGTCGGTCACCCTGACCGTCACCGGCGTCAGCAACGCCGTGGTCGACTGGGGCGACGGTTCCACTGCCACCGTCCCCACCGGCCGTGTCGGCCACACCTACCGTGCCGCAGGCTCGTTCACCGTCAAGGTGACACCCGCCAACGCCAACGGACCCGGCACCCCGGTAACCGTCGGCACCGTCACGGTCAAGGCCGACACCATCGCCCCCGTGGTCACCCTCGACATGCCGCGCCACCCCGAGTACGCCGCCTCCTGGTGGGTGCTCACCGGCAAGGTCTCCGACGAGGGCCTCGGCGGCGAACAGGTGAAGCTCCAGCTCATCCAGGAGCGTTCCGGCAGTTGGTTCTACTACGCCGGCGGCCGCTGGACCAAGGCCGCCACCAAGGCTGACGCCCAGGCCAAGGCCCAGGTGGTCACCAACCTGCTCGACCTCTGGGGCAGCTGGCTGACCATCGTGGTCGGCGTCGACCGGGGCACCCTGGAGCTCAAGTACTGGGCCACCGACAGGGCCGGCAACTCGTCCACCCCCCAGGTGGTCAGCCAGAAGATCACCAGGTAGTCCCTCGGCCCCCGGGTCCGTCGACCCGGGGGCCACTCCACTCCCTCACCGCCGAGCCCACGTTCCGTCCCTCACCGCCGAACTGACCACCCTGACCTCCACTGTGGCCGCCCAGGCGTTCTTGGCCGCGCCGGCCGCTTCGCCACTCGCACGTCCTCGCAATCGGACGGCTCCGGCGACTCGAACGCCTTCGCGACCGCGACTTCCTCGAAAAGGGCTCTCGAACGCTGGGGAGGCCCCTTCTTCAGCGAAGTTGCGGTGTCCTAGCCGCTTTCGCGGCTTCCCCGGCCGCCGCAAGAGCGACAAATCCCCTTAAGTTTCCGTCCTCATTAGACCACCGTCCCGCATTCTGGCCGTGGCTCCCATCAAGTGGACGCGATCATCGACCCGAGCGCGGCACTGAGAACGCGAGCCGCCCGGAAGGCCGGCGCTGGTTCCTGCCCCTGCGCAAGCAACAGCACTACGGCCGCCGCCGGACGGGGACGGGGCGATCGCGGGGGCGTGCGCTGCCCCGCGCCCCGCGCCCCGCGCCCGCGCCCCGCGCCCCGCGCCGCCCCGCGCCCCGCGCCCCGCGCGTGCGAAAGCCAAACCCTGGCTACGAGGGGGAGAGGGGCAGTAACCCCGGCATTCCTCACGAAGCGCGCATACCGGCGACAGGTAAGGGGGGAGCCGGGGTGGGCGCTACATCGGACGGGACAGGCGGTAGTAGGCCTGGTTCCAGCGGACGCGGTCGGCGAAATCGTAGGGGGTGGTGCGCTCGTCGATGAGGAGCAGTTCGGTGCGGACCATCTCGGCGAAGTCGCGGAGCGTCTCGGCGCCTACGGCCTGGGTCATGACGGTGTGGTGGGGGCCGCCGGCGGTGAGCCAGCACTCCGTGGAGGTGGAGAGGGACGGGGCCGGCTTCCAGACGGCGCGGGCTACCGGCAGGTTGGGCAGGGGCTCGTCCGGGGGGACCACCTCGACCGTGTTGGCGACGAAGCGGAAGCGGTCGCCCAGGTCGGCCAGGCCGATGACCACGCCGGGGCCGGGGGCGGCGTCGAAGACCAGGCGCACCGGGTCCTCGCGGCCGCCGATGCCGAGGGGGTGGATCTCGGCGCGGGGGCGGTCGGCGGCGATCGTGGGGCAGACCTCGAGCATGTGGGCGCCCAAGATCTTGGGCTCGCCCGGGCCGAAGTGGTAGGTGTAGTCCTCCATGAAGGAGGTGCCACGGCCGGTGCCCTCGCCCATTTTCTTGACGGTGGCCAGCAGCGCCGAGGTCTTCCAGTCGCCTTCGCCGCCGAAGCCGTAGCCGTCGGCCATCAGGCGTTGCACCGCCAGGCCGGGCAGCTGCCGGAGGCCACCCAGGTCTTCGAAGTTGGTCGTGAACGCGCCGAAGCCGCCCTCGGTCAGGAACTGCCGGAGCCCCGCCTCGATCTGCGCGGCATAGCGCAGGGAGTCATGCCGATCGCCGTCCTTGCGCAGCGAGGGCGACAGATCGTAGACGTCGGAGTACTCCGCCACGAGCGCGTCCACGGCGGCCGGGGACACCGCGTCCACCAGGGCGACGAGGTCGTTCACCCCGTACGTGTTGACGGAGACCCCGAAGCGCAACTCGGCCTCGACCTTGTCGCCCTCGGTGACCGCGACGTCCCGCATGTTGTCGCCGAAGCGGGCCAGCCGCAGGGTTCGCAGGTGGGCGAAGCCCGCCGCGGCCCGGATCCACGCGTCGATGCGCCGCGCCACCTCGGGGTCGGCCGCGTGCCCGGCCACCGTCTTGCGCGGCACGCCCAGCCGGGCCTGGATGAACCCGAACTCGCGGTCGCCGTGGGCGGCCTGGTTGAGGTTCATGAAGTCCATGTCGATGGTCGCCCAGGGCAGCGACTGGTTGTGCTGGGTGTGCAGGTGCAGGAGTGGTTTGCGCAGCGTGTCGAGCCCGGTGATCCACATCTTGGCCGGCGAGAACGTGTGCATCCAGGCGATCACGCCCAGCACGCCGGGGTCGGCGTTGGCCTCGAGCATGGTCTGCCGGATGGCGACCGAGTCGGTGAGCACCGGCCGGCTGACGATCTCGGCGCTGAGGCCGGCCGCGGTCAGCTGGGCCTGGATCTCAGCCGACTGGTCGGCCACCTGCTGCAGCGTCTCCGGGCCGTAGAGGTGCTGACTTCCGGTCAGGAACCAGATCTGGGGCTTCATGCGGCGGGCTCCTGTCCGTAGACGTTCTGGTAGCGGGCGTAGAGGGAATCGATGTCGGCCTGCGCGATCGGGACCGGCCGGCCGAGCTGGCAGGCGATGTGCACGGTGCGGGCGACGTCCTCGCACATGACGGCGGCCTTGACCGCGTCGCGGGCGGAGCGACCGATGGTGAAGACGCCGTGGTTACGCATCAGCACGGCGGGGGAGCGGTGGTCACGCAGCGTCTCGACGATGCCGCGACCGATCGAGTCGTCGCCGATGAGCGCGAACGGGCCGACCGGGATCTCGCCGCCGAACTCGTCGGCGATCATCGTCAGGACGCAGGGGATGGCCTCGGCTCGGGCGGACCAGGCGGTGGCGTACGTCGAGTGGGTGTGCACGACGCCCATGACGTGCGGCAGGTGCTTGTAGACGTACGCGTGCGCGGCCGTGTCGGAGGACGGCTTGTGCTCGCCCTCGACCAGGTTGCCGTCGAGGTCGGTGACCACCATCCGGTCCGCCGTGATCTCGTCGTAGGAGACTCCGGAGGGCTTGATGACCAGCAGGTCCGCACCCGGTACCCGGGCCGACACGTTGCCGGCGGTCCACACCACCAGGTCGTTGCGGGGCAGCTCGGCGTGCAGGTCGGCAACCTGCTGCTTGATCTCCTTGACGAGCCCGCTGATCATGCCGCACCGTCCGGCCGCGAGCCGGCCGTCGCGCCGGTCACCCGGCGTTGCACCGTCCGCAGCTTGCGCATGACCCGGTTGTCGCCCCGGCCGAAGTAGTCGTGCAGCACCGAATACTCGGCGTACAACTCGTCGTAGATCGCGGCCGCCTCGGGGTCCGGCCGGTAGGCGCCGGCCGAGACCCGGCCCATCGCCGCCGCGGCCTCGCGCACCGACGGGTAGGCGCCGGCCGCCGCGGCCGCGTGGATCGCCGAACCCAGCGCCGGTCCCTGGTCGGAGCCGATCACCGACAACGGCATGTTGAGCACGTCCGCGTAGATCTGCATGAGCAGCTCGTTCTTCAGCAGCCCCCCGGCCGCGATGAACTCCCGCACCGGCACGCCGGCCTCGTTGAACGTCTCGACGATCTTGCGGGTGCCGAACGCGGTCGCCTCGATCAGCGCGCGGTAGACGTCGGCCGGCCTGGTCGCCAGCGTCTCGCCGATCAGCAGTCCGGACAGCTCGTGGTCGACGAGCACGGAGCGGTTGCCGTTGTGCCAGTCGAGCGCGAGCAGGCCGTGCTGCCCCGGTTTCTGCCGCGCCGCCTGCGCCGTCAGCGATTCATGGGTGTACGCCTCGCCGAGGTTGGCCACGTAGTGCCCGAAGATGTCGCCGACCCCGGACTGGCCCGCCTCGTAGCCCCACAACCCGGCGACGATCCCGCCGTCGACGACCCCGCACATGCCGGGGACCTCGCGCACCTCGTCGCCGTTCATCACGTGGCAGGTGGACGTGCCCATGATCGCGACCAGCTGGCCGGGCTCGAGCGCTTTCGCGGCGGCGCTGGTGACGTGCGCGTCGACGTTGCCGACCGCGACCGCGATGCCCTCGGGCAGGCCGGTCCAGGAGGCGGCCTCGGCGGTCAGGGTGCCGGCGGAGTCGCCCAACTGCCCGATCGGCTGTTCCAGCTTCTCGGCGACGAAGTCACGGAACCGCGGATTGAGCTCGGCCAGGAACTCCGGCGTCGGGTAGTGACCCTCCTGGCGGATCCCCTTGTAACCGGCGGTGCAGGCGTTGCGGACGTAACTGCCGGTGAGCTGCCAGACGATCCAGTCGGCCGCCTCGACCCAGCGCTCGGTCGCCGCGTACGCCTGCGGGTCCTCCTCCAGAAGTTGCAGGCCCTTCGCGAACTCCCACTCCGAGGAGATCAGCCCGCCGTACCGGGGGAGCCACGACTCGCCGCGCTTCGCGGCGAGTTCGTTGATGCGGTCCGCTTGCGCCTGGGCCGCGTGATGCTTCCAGAGCTTGACGTACGCGTGCGGCCGGCTCGCCCATTCGTCGAGCTCGCACAGCGGTGTCCCGTCGGCCCGGGTCGGCACCATGGTGCAGGCCGTGAAGTCGGTGCCGACGCCGATGACGTGCGCGGGGTCGACGCCGGCGGCGGTCAGCGCGGCCGGCACGGCGGTCTTGAGCACGTCGACGTAGTCGGACGGAACCTGTAGCGCCCAGTCGTGCCCGAGCGGGGTGCCGTCGGGCAGCGCCTCGGTGAGCACGGCGTGCCGGTAGTCGTGCACCGCGGAGCCGAGTTCGGCGCCGTCGGACACGCGCACCACGACCGCGCGGCCGGAGAGGGTGCCGTAATCGACACCGACCACGCAGGCCACGGAGGGGTCAACGGGCATGAGGGTTACCTCCCGCTTTCGGGGATGTTGCGGCGCTGTGCCAGCATTGTTATCGCTAACAAAGCAGGTGTCAACGCCGCTCCGGGTGACCCGTTGTTATCGCTAACACGATATTGATACACGTGCCGACGCGTTCGTTCGTGTGGGTTTGCCGGGCCCGTCGGCGACCCGGCCCGCGCTCGTCCCGGCCAGGGATCCCGCAGCGTAGCGGGTCGGCGCCGGGCGATCGGGAGCCGTCGGCGGGCCGCTCCTCAAGATCATCAGGGCGGTGCGGATGTGCGGGTCCGTGTCCCCGCCGAGGGCCGTCGTGACCCGCGGCCACGGCGCGAGCCGGCTCCTGGAGGTCTCTCCATGAGCCGGTTCACACTCGGTGCCGCCGACAGCTACTTCCGCAGGTCGACCGGCTCGACCGGGAGGTCGTCGACGCCGTGGGCGGCTGCCTCGGCGGCCCGCTTGCGGGCCGGCGGCAGGGCCAGGGACGCGGCGATCGCCAGCGCCGCGACCGCCGCGCACACCCAGAATCCGACGGTGAAGGCGTGATCGGTGGGGATGCCCTGCGGTGTGGTGTCGGAGGCGACGACGGCCGCCACCACCGCGCTGCCGACGCTGCCGCCGACCGTCCGGACGATCGCGTTGACGCTTGTCGCCTCGCCGGTCTGGGTGGCCGGGACGGTCTCGATGATCGCGTTGGACATGGCGGCGAACGCCAGGCCGATGCCGATGCCGGTGAGCACGCCCGACACCAGCAGGTGCCACACGTGGTCGTGGATGACCGCCGGCAGGGCGAACGCCGCGGTCACCGCGACCGAGCCGAGGAGCAGCGGCAGCCGCGGGCCGTAACGGCGCTCCAGCAGACCCGACAGCGGCCCGAAGACCAGCATCATCAGGGTCGTCGGCAGCAGGAACAGGCCGGCCTGCGACACGCTCTTGCCGAAGCCGTGACCGGTGGCGGCGGGCAGTTCGAGCAGCGTCGGGATCAGCAGGAACGTGCCGAACATGGCGAACCCGAAGGCCAGGCCGACCAGGTTGGTGGTCCAGACGCCGCGCAGTGCCATCAGCTTCATGTCGATCAGCGGCTCGGCGACCCGCAACTCGGTCCGGGCGAACACGAGCAGGGCGAGCGCCCCGACGATCAGCAACGTCACGGTCTTGGCGTCGGTCCAGCCCCACTGGCGGCCCTTGCTGATCGCGAGGAGCAGGCTGACCAGCGACACCGACAGGATCAGCGCGCCGAGCCAGTCGAGCCGGCCGGGGGTGCGAACCGGCGACTCGGGCACGCCCACCGCGACGCCGGCCAGGGCCACCGCGATCAGCACCAGCGGCAGCCAGAACAGCCAGTGCCAGGAGAGGTGGTCGACGATCGGCCCGGCGGCCACGATGCCCAGGCCCGCGCCGATGCCGAAGATCGCCGACAGCAGGCCGACGACCACGCCGACCTTCTCCCGGGGCAACTCGTCGCGGACGATGCCGATGGACAGCGGCAGGATGGCGCCGGCCGCACCCTGCAGGGCGCGCGCCGCGATCAACACCGGCAGGCTGGGGGCGAGCGCGGCGACCAGGGTTCCGGCGGCGAGGATCACCAGGACCACGAGGAGTACGCGTCGTTTGCCGACCATGTCGCCGAGCCGGCCGAGGATCGGGGTGAGGACCGACGCGGCCAGCAGATAGGCGGTCAGCACCCAGCTGATGTCCTCGGTGGAGGCGCCCAGGTCCTTCCCGATCACCGGGAGCGCGGGCGCGACCAGGGACTGGAGCACCGCGAAGGCGAGACCGCCGAGCGACAGGAAGAGCACCACGAGCGTACTGCTGCGGGGTTGGGAGTTTGCCGTCATGAATGTCCCCCGAGACAAGTAAACAATTGCTGACTTCACCGACGCTATCCGGTCCGCGGCCGCTAAGTCAACGATCGTTTACATGAGGTGCGACGCCGGTTACGCTTCCCGGCGTGACGACCTCCACGCCGCGCCGCCGGGACGCGGAAGAAACCCGGCGCCGGTTGCTCGAGGCGGCCCGGCGACGTTTCTCCGAGGATGGGTACGCGGCGACCACCGTGCGCGACATCGCCGACGACGCCGGCGTGAACGTGGCCCTGATCAACCGCTACTTCGCCAGCAAGGAAGGCCTGTTCGAGGCCTGTCTGCGGCACGCCGGGGAGGAGTTGCGGCGCTCGGCGGGCGATGTGCCGCTCGCCGGCATCGCGGGCCGGATCGCCGAGCAGATGACCGGCGCCGCCGAGGTGCCGGCCCAGCTCAGCCTGCTGCTGCGCACCTCCGGCGACGAACGGGCCGACGAGATCCGGCGCGCCGTGCTGCTCTCCTCGGCCGAGAAGATCGCCGCCGCCGCCGGCCGGCCGGACAGCGACCGGACGCTCCTGCGGGCCGAACTGCTGCTCGCCACCACCATCGGCCTCGCGCTGCTGCGCTGGACCACCCCGATCGAGCCGCTCGCCTCGGCCGGTGCCGATGACCTGGCCGAACCGCTCGGTGACGTCGTCGAGGCCCTGCTCGGCGCGCGCTGATTGCGCCACGTCGATATGTTGGCGCCCATGTTGCGATCCATCAGCGCCGGCACCGCAGCCGGCCTCCTCGCACTGACCCTGTCCGCCGCGCCCGCCCAGGCCATCGCCAACGGTGAGGAGGTGCCAGTCGGCAAATACACGTTCTCGGTGAAACTGACCATGACCGGCATCCCCACCGCCGACGGTGGCAAGCGCAACAGCGGGTGCTCGGGAGCGCTGGTCTCGGCCCGCTGGATCATCACGGCCGGCCACTGCTTCCGCGACGCGAACGGCGTTCGCGTCGAACGCCCCGTCGCCGACGTCACCACCGCCGACATCGGCCGCACCGACGTCACCGACACCACCCACGGCATCCAGACCACGATCATCGCGGTCCGCCAGTCCCCGACCGCCGACGTGGCCCTGGCCGAACTGGCCGAGCCCGCCCGCGGCATCCGCCCGATCGCCCTGGCCACCAACCCCCCGAAGATCGACTCGATCGTCCGGGTCACCGGCTACGGCTCGACCACCAGCACCAACCCCACCCCGGTCACGCACCTGCGTACCGGTCAGCTGTCGGTGGTCTCGCTCACCGACAACGAGGTGGGCCTGCACGGTTACGCCCCGCAGGACAACACCACGCCGTGCCCGTACGACTCGGGCGCACCGTACTTCGTGGAGCGCGGCAAGCTGTGGCCCCGCCTGGTCGGCGTGGTCAGCAACGGCCCGAGCTGTCCGCACACCCAGACCGAGAACGGCGCCCGGACCGACAACCTGAGCACCTGGATCCGCGGCGTGCTCCACCCCGGCGGCTACTGACCGCCTCGTCGGTAAAGATCGTCAAGCCCGACCAGGACGACACTGTCGTCCTGGTCGGCGGCGGCCACCAGGCCCGCGGTGAAGCCGGCCCCGCCGAAACAGACGAGCCGGGCACCGGACGCGCCGTGCCGCTTCCGAGCGGCGAAGCGTCGCCGACCCCGCTGCCACAACCGGCTCGCATCCCGCGTGTGCTCCAGGTCGCCCCGGCTCGGCCGCATGATCGAAGTAGAACCCCCGGTGGCCTGGCAGAGCACTCGCAGGTGGAAGGTCTTGCCCTGCCGTCGCCGGCCCGGAGACGATGCCCAGAGTGGCGCCGGCCGCCGGCCGCCGGCCGCCGACCGCCGGATCGGTGGCGAAGGCGCCGAGGGCACGCCCCTCCCGGTCGCGGTCGAACATCTCGCCGGCTCTGGCCCCGGCCGCGCACCGAGGCTCCGCTCATGACCGGAGTTGTCATAACTCGACCTATGCGGCCGGTGACGGGCGTCGCGGAACCGGGTGGAAATGGCTGGGCTGTAGATCTTTTGACTGCCGCCTTCCGGGTGCGGTGGTTTACTCGCGGCCATGCCTATCAAGCGTTATGGAGTTCTGCGCGCGACAGTTATAGATCGTCGAATTGAGACCTCTGCGACGCCGCATTACCAAATACATCTACGGGCCGCGGGCGTGGACTATCGCGCGGCGGTGAACGTGCGTTCCCAGCAGCGGCCGCCCGAATTGCTGTACCTGGCCGTCGACAACTTCGCGCACCCGGTGCTCAACCGGACGCGGGCGTTGCCGGACGGATTCACCGAGCTCAGCGGGCCGGCCGACGGTCCGGCGCTCGACTACGTCCGCGGCAACCTGTTCCAGCGCGACCTGATGCGGCCGGTGCCGACCGCCGAACCGGGGCCGGAGAACGATCTCGGCGATTTCCTCGATCATTATGTCCGGCGGGCGGTCGGTGACCCCGAGGCGCGCGCATTCGTATTCGGCCAGGCCTGGGGGCCGGAGCCGACCACGCCGGACAAGGTGTTTCGTTTCTCGCCGGGCAACGGCGTTCACGACGTACACATGAATCAGGGCAACAGCGGGCGCTTCGCCGACGACGACGGGGTTTTCCAGGACGGCGCGCTGCTGCTGCACTTCCCCGCGGACGACACGTGGGTGGCGATCTTCCTGGCGTTCCAGTCGCAGTCGGTGCACACCGACGACACCACCGGCCACACCCTGCCGGACACCCCGGGGCCGGGGCCGCAGGCGGGGCCGGATCATCTCGTACGCATCGTGGGAGCCCTCGCCAACCCGGCCGGCCCCGCCCCCGAGGCGGAGACCGTCACCCTGCTCAACACGACGCCCGGCGTGCTCGACCTGACCGGCTGGGCGCTGCTCGACCGGGCCGGCAACCGTCATCCGCTGACCGGCAGCCTGCCCGCCGGCGACACGCTTCGGGTGGGCGTGGCGCCGCCGCTGCAACTGGGCAACCAGGGCGGCACGATCACGCTTCTCGACCCGCGCGGGCTCAAGGTGGACGGTGTCGCCTACACCGCCGAGCAGGCCCGCCGGGAGGGGTGGAGCATCACCTTCTAGCGGACTTCGAACTCCTGCAGCGAATAGCCGTACTTGCTCGCCCGCTTCGTGCCGTAGAGGCGGACGTAGCGGGCCGGGGTCGCGGACAGGTGGATGTCGCGGGGCCCGTTGGTGCCGGCCGTGGTCCGATAGACGGTCGTCCACCGGTGGGCGTCCAGCGAGACGTCGACGCGATAGCTCAGCGCGTAGGCGTGTTCCCACGCCAGGCGTACGTCACTGATCGCCCACACCGCGCCCAGATCCACCTTGATCCACTGCGGGTCGGTCCAGCCGCTGCTCCAGCGGCTGGACATGTCACCGTCGACCGCGTCCGCCGCGGGCCAGGAATCGCTCTCGACGCTGGAAGTGGTCGCGGTCTTGCGCAGAGCCAGGTTGGCGCCCGTCGGATTGGGGCGGGCGGCGGTTTTTCCCGGGGCCGACGCCGAGGCCGAGGGTGAGCCCGGCTCGGGCGACGCGGCGGAAGACGCGGCGGCCGGCGGGGCGGCGGCCGGTGGCTTCTCCGCCGACGGGACGGCCGTCGCGTTCGATGGTGCGGCCACCGAAGCGCCGGGCGCCGACGCACCGGGCGCTGCCGGCCGGTCCGCTGAGATGTCTCGCTCGGCGCCGGTGCTCCGCGTGCTCCGGTCGAGATGTACCGCTACGCCACCCGCGACCGCGCCGACCAGCAGCGCGCCGGCGACCACCGGCACGAGCCAGAGCCGCCGTCCTGGTCGTGCCGGCGTGGCCGGGCCGGGCACCGGCGAGGTCGTCCGCTCCGGGAGGGCGTTGTAGAACAGCGGCGTCCCGGGCCCCGGTTTCGCGGTGCGGGGCTGCGGGGTGCGCGCTGCCGGGGTGTTCGGTGCCTGGGTGCCGCCGGCGTGGCGGCGCAGGTCTCGGGAAGTGAACTCGGCCGGCTGGCCCGCCCGGGGCGACGCCGCGAACACCGCGCGCAGGCTGGCTGCCCGTTCGGACGCCGCGTGGGCAGCGGCCGAACGGTCCGATCCGGCGGGCGGCGGATCGCCGGCCGGCCGATCCGATCCGGCGGGTTGTGTGTGGTGGGCCGGATCGGGACGGTCCGCTGGCGTGCCTGTCACCCGGATCTCCCTCGAAGGCGGTCGCGTCGATCGGGCCGTAGCTTAGCGATCTCTCGATGGTGGATGCGTCGGGCACGGCCGGCGGCGACGGCGTCTCGCTCTCGCTCGGGCGCCGGAATCGGGAGAACCTAGCGGACGAAGAGCAGGAACAAGCCCGCCCACGTGCAGACGATCATGAACAGTACGACCGGGAGCTCGGCGGCGAGAGTGGCCAGCGGCGGGCGGCCCGGCGGGGCGTCGGCCAGGGCCAGGTCGTGCGCGGCCAGTACGCCGAGGGCGTGACCGGTCAGGATCAGGACCACCTGCAGGATCGAGATCAGCTTCGGGTCGGGGATCAGGGTCCAACTCGCTGATTCGGCCACCCCCCACTGCTGGACGGCGAGCAGGGCGCCACTGGGGCCCTCGGTCAGCAACAGGCTGAGGTAGTGGGCGAGGGTGTAACCGGCGGCGATCGGGATCAGGGAGTTGGTGATGTCGAGTTTGCCGGCCAGGAGGCGTACGCCCAGAAGCAGCAGACCGCAGACCGTGAGCAGACCCGCCGTGCCCAGCCATGCGGGATGGCCGGTTCGTTGCACCAGGGCCGCCCACGCCGGTGAACCGGAAGCGCTGTCGAAGATCGTCGAGCCCCACCAGACGGCGAGGAACGCCGCTCGTCCGAAACCCGCCGGATGGTCCGTCGCGAGGCCCGACAACCAGGGGCGCCACCGCAGTGGACTGAGTCGGCCGGCCAGCTCGGAGTAGATCTCGAAGGCGTCGCCGCGCCGGAACCAGTCCTCGCCGTAGCGGGCGGCAAAGGCGAGCTGGACCACTGCGTACGCGACCAGGAAGCCTCCGATGACGAGGGGATCGGTCCGGTCCGGCGCGATCAGCTCCAGCCAGACGAAGCCGAGCAGCGCCCCCACCGCGACGGCCGGTCCAGCGATGGCCGGCCCAGGTCCGGCGCCGGCCGGTCCGAGGGCGGCCGGTCCGAGGGCGGGCGGTCTGGCGGCGGCCGGTCCCGCGACGGGGGGCCTCGCGACGGCTGATTCGGCGGCGGGCGGTTCGGCGGTGGCTGGTTCGGGGGTGGGGCTGGGGCGGCGCCGGGCGGGGATTGCAAGGCGCAGCAGGCGGTGGATCGTGCGCAAAGGGTTCAACGCTCGCCACGCCGGGCCGAAGACGAGGCTCAGCGGGATGAGGCCCACCCACAGCCAGACATATAGAGCTCGGGCGGCAGGGTTCGACAAGTCCCGGGGGCCGAGGAGTGCGTTCGCCGTTATGTAGACCGAAACTATGAGGGCTGCGATCCGCAACGGTGGCAGCCACCATCCAGAACTGGGGTGGCGTTCGGTGGCGGGGGACAGGCGGGGGCGGCGCCACAGCAGCGCCGAGCCCAGGAACGAGATCGCGACCGTGGCGGCACCGGCCTGGAGCACGAGGTCCAGCGGGAGCGGCAGGTCGGTGGACCGGCCGATGCCGTGGGCCAGGACCGTCATCGCACTTGCAGTTGCAGCAGCAGGATGTCCGGGTGGGCCTCCACGTCGAAGAGGCCGGCCCGGTCGGCGGTGAACGACACACAGCCGGGCGTGCCGGGCGCGGCGTCGTATTCGAGGTCATAACCATGGATGTGGACCTGTAGAACTCTGTCGGCTGCGACCTGCACCTGTACGACGCCGTGCAGAGCTACCGCGACGCGGTGGGGAGAGGGGTCCGCGCGGCCTTCTACAACAGTGGCGGTCACTGTCATAGATCGTGGAGCGGTGGAGGAACAGCCGGCGACGGCCGACGCGCCCGGCGCCCGGCTGCACCCGGCAAGCAGAACCACCACCGCCACCGCCACCGCGCGGCCGGCGCGCACCGCCCGGCTCATGTGGCTTCCGGGCGGGCGGCGAGTGCGCGCAACACCGTGGCTCCGGCGATCGCGGTGCCCGCGCCGCCGCCCAGGGCGAACACCACGAGCAGGCGTTCGAGAGTGGCGGGACCGGCGAACGGCAGCACCGAGCGGTGGAACGAGGTCACGTCGGGCAGGACGAACACGGCGGTGAGCGCCGCGCCCGCGCAGACGGCCAGCAGACCGGCGGGCCGGCCCCGCCCGACCGCCACGACGCCACCGGCGATCAAGGGCCAGGCGAGCAGGTTGACGCCGGCCGCGTCGACGAACGTCCCGAGGAACGGCGCCGAGGTCACGGCCAGGCTGGAACCGATCACGTGGGTCACCGACGCGGCCATCGCGAGCAGTCCGACGCCGGCCAGCACGAGGTCGCCCCGGCGCACCCGGCGGCATCCCAGCGGCACCGCCACGGCCAGCCCGAGCACGCCGGCCCACCACGGCGCGAACGGCGGTGGCGTGACCCGGTCGAAGACTCCGCGGACGACCACCGGTGAGCCGCCGATGTCGAGGGTGAGGGACCAGTCGCCGTCGGCGTGCCGCCCGGCCGGGGTGGCGGCCGGCTCGGCCCACGTCCGCGTGGTGCCGGGCTGCACGGGGGCGGTCACCCCCGGGATCGAGACCGGCAGCCGGCCCTGGTTGACCAGGCGCAGCTTGGCGCCGGACTCAATTGTCACAATTGACAACCCGGCCACCGACGGTGAAATCGCCACGACCCGGCTGCGGGCGTCCGTCGCGACGAGGCCGCCGGCGTGCGCGCGAGCGGGACCGGCCCAGCCCAGCAGGACCCCGGCGGCGAGCAGGACAACCAGTGCGGTCCGGCGGGCACCGGTCACTTGACGGAGACCGCCGCGGCCTCGTCAGCGGCGCGGGCCGGGGCGGCCGGCCGGATGTTGCGGGCGACCAGCACGGTTCCGGCTCCGGTCAGAGCGGTGTAGGTGAGCAGGCCGCTGACCACATGCACGTTCCAGCCCACACCGTCCTGGTTCGCGGCGGCGAGCAACAGCGCGCCCCACACCACCGCCGGCGCGAGGAGGCCGAGCAGCACCCACGACGCGGCGGCGGAAAGGGGCAGGAACGGCCCGGCCACGCGGGCGACAGCCTCGGTGCAGGCGGCCGCGATCGCTACCGTCAGTGACATCCACCAGGGGTCTCCCTCGAGGAACATCAGGTGCATGGCGAGTGCGGGCACGGTGACGAGCAGCGCCGGCACGCCGATCGGCAGCCGCCAGCGGCGTCCGATCAGGACGATCGGCAGGAGCAGGAGCACGGTGGTGAACAGGAAGCCGTGCATGACCTGGGCGTCGGTCGAATAGATGCGTACGGGATCAGCGCCGTCCCCGAAGAAGAACTCGCCCAGCACGTTCGCGTGCAGCGAGTAGATGTGCAGCGGCAGCGAGGTGAGCAGCGCCGAGACGGTGACGATCGCCCCGTCGGCGAAGCTGAGCCGGTCACCGGTGGAGCGGGCGGACATCAGGGCCGGCCCGGCGGCGACCAGCACCATGCCGAGGATGATGAACTCGTGGCTGGGGCTCACGAAGATCTCCAGGCCCTGCTCGATGCCGAACACGTTGTGCCAGAGCGTGTCGATCCCGCCGCCGACCAGCAGGAAAGCCATCCCGAGCAGGGGCACGCGGAGGGCGTTCGGCAGCGCGTTCAGCGACTGGTAGGTCGGGATGCTCGGCAGTCGGGAACGGAGCAGCCAGACCAGGGTGAGCCCGGAGGCCGCGATCCCCGAGTAGAGCACGGCGTGCCACGGCGTCCAGAACGTCTCGAGCTGCGGTGTGGTCGCGTGGGCGTACGCGTCCAGTTGCAGCCCGGTGACCAGCCACGCGCTCGCGACCAGCATGACCCAGCGTTCGCGCGATGAGAACGACACCTCGACCCGCTCCTTCTCGAAGGGAAGACAGGCTCAACCTACATTCCCGCGAATCGATGACCGGGCAACATGCCGTTCACATCCGGGTGCCCGTACCGAGCGTGCTCTGCCGGGCGATCAGCCGATGGGGGGTGCGCAACTCGACCCCGTCGATCGGCTCGGTAGCGGCGATCCGCAGCACGAGACGGTCCACGGCGAGCTGCGCTATCGCCTTCTTGTCGGGCGAGATCGTACTTATCGTGGGCTGGCTGTACCGGCCGTCCTCGATGTCGTCGTAACCGATGACCGCGACGTCCTCGGGCACCCGCAGGCCCCGGCCGAGGATGGTGTGGATGGCGCCCGACGCCACCAGGTCGGAGTAGCAGAACACGGCGTCCGGCGGGTTCGGACGGTCGAGCAGCGCCGCCATCGCGGTCGCGCCGTCGATCCGGTTGAACCGCGTCGTGCCGATGATCAGCGACTCGTCGACCGGCTGGCCGGCCGCGGTGTGCGCGGCCCGGAATCCGCGCGTGCGCAGCTGGGCGGCCTCGCCGGTGGGGTAGGGCTGGTCGCCGATCGCCGCGATCCGCCGCCGGCCGAGGGCGATCAGATGGGCCACCGCTTCGGTGGCGGCGGCCACGTCGTCGATCCCGACGTGGTCGAAGGTGCCGTCGGAGACCCGCTCGCCGAGCACGACGAGGGGGAGTGCCGGGTCACGGGCGGACAGATCCTCCTGCGCCAGGCCGAGCGGGCTGATGATCATGCCGTCGTAGAGGAAGCGTCGGGGGCCGGGCCCGATCAGCTCGCCCTCGTGCTGGCGGTCACCGTCGGTCTGGTCGACGAGAACGTTGTAACCGAGCTTGCGGGCCGCGGGGATGATCCCCTGCAGCAGCTCGGCGAAGTAGGGGGTGTCCAGATAGGGCACCACCACGACGATCTGCCCGGACCGCCCGGTGGCCAGGTTGCGGGCGAGAACGTTGGGCCGGTAGCCCAGTTCGGCGATCGCCGCCTCGACCTTGGCCCGGGTGGTGTCGGTGACCTTGGCGTAGCCGTTGACCACGTTGGAGACCGTACGGGGGGAGACGCCGGCCAGCTCCGCGACATCACGCAGCGTAGTTTCTCGCAAGGGTTGCCTCCCCGTCGGAGCGGGCGTCGAAGGCCCGCGGTAACGAAAGTATTTCCGCGACGTTGCCTCTTGCCAGACCCGAACGGCCGAGGCATAGTCCTTTGCAGCGCTGCAAACGGAATTTACCGCACACATCACCGGCGAGTGGTGAGCTCCCCCCACCCCTCGGCATCCATGACTGATAGCGCACCCCACCCCGAGCTGGACATCACGCGCGGTAATCAATTCTGCCCGAATGCCCGCCTCGACCGGTGTAGCCGATCAAGGAGGCCAGGAATGCGCCTTAAGACCACTCTCTCCGTCGTGGCCCCCGTCGTTCTCGCCCTCGGACTCGCTGCCTGCGGTGGCGGCGACGACGGCAAAGGCGGTGGCACGGCGGCCAAGCCCACCAACTGCACCAACAAGATCGTCAACCAGGACGCGCCGCGCGTCCTCGTCTGGGCCTGGTACCCGAACATGGCGAAGGTCGTCGACAACTTCAACAACCAGCACACCGACGTCCAGGTCTGCTGGACCAACGCCGGCCAGGGCCAGCCGGAGTACCAGAAGTTCCAGACCACGATCAGCGCCAAGAAGGGCGCGCCCGACGTCATCATGCTGGAGGCCGACCAGCTCGTCGGCTTCGAGATCCAGGACGCCCTCGTCGACCTCGCGCCGTACGAGGCGGCTGCCGTCCGGAAGAACTTCAGCGCGGGCGCGTGGAAGGACGTCTCGCAGGGCGACAAGGTCTACGCCGCCCCGGTCGACGGCGGCCCGATGGCCCTGATCTACCGCACCGACGTCTTCGCGAGATACGGCATCAAGACACCCCCGAAAACCTGGGCGGAGTACGCGGACGCGGCGGCCAGGGTCAAGGCGGCGGGCGGCCCGGTGTTCGGCGACTTCGGCAGCAACGTACCGGCCCTGACCACCGCCCTGATGATCCAGAAGGGGGCCGTGCCGTTCGTCTACGACCTGGCCGACAAGCAGAACATCACCATCAAGCTCGACGACCAGGCCACCAAGGACGTGCTGAACTACTGGGCCGACCTGTCGAAGCGAGGGCTGGTCGGCAAGCAGGACCAGTTCACCACCGACTACATCGCCGGCATGGTCGGCGGTAAGTACGCCACCTACGTCTCGGCGGCGTGGGCGCCCGGCTACCTGACCGGCGCCGGTGTCGGCAACGGCAAAGACAAGGGCAAGTTCGCGGTGGCGCCGCTCCCGCAGTGGGACACCGCCGCCCCGGTCTCGGTCAACTGGGGCGGCTCGGCGTTCGCCGTCACCTCGCAGGCCAACGACAAGGCCAACGCGGCCAAGGTCGCGCTGGGGCTCTACGCCGACGCGGCCAGCCTCACCGACGGGTGGCAGACGCAGACCATCTTCCCGTTGAACCAGAGCGTGCTGACCTCCGACGATTTCGTCAACGCGAAGGTCGATTTCTTCAACGGCCAGACGGTGAACAAGGACATCTACATCCCGGCCGAGAACGCCTACAAGGGCGCGGTCTACAGCCCCTTCACCGTCTACTACTACGCCCAGTTGCAGGCCCAGATCGCAAAGATCAACGAGGGCAAGGCGACCGGCGATCAGGCCGCGACCGACCTGCAGAACACCATGGTCCAGTACGCGAAGTCGCAGGGTTTCACGGTGAAGTAATGGCAGTCCAGACGACGACGAATGCCGCCTCGCCGGTCACCGGCGAGGCGGCCACGCCCAGAGCTTCCGCCCGCCGCCATGGGATCGGGTGGCTGTTCATCCTGCCGTTCCTGGTGGTGTTCCTGGCCTTCCTGGTCGCCCCGCTGGCCTACGCCGGTTATCTGAGCCTGTGGACCAAGGGCCTCGCGACCGGCACCACCTTCGCCGGCCTCGACAACTACACGCGCGCCTTCCACGATCCGTCGTTCCGCAAGGGACTCTGGTTCGTTCTCCGGTTCAGCCTGGTCGTCATCCCGCTCCAGGTGCTCGTGGCGCTTGTCGCGGCCCTGCTGCTCGACGAGATCACCGGCCGACTGGCGAGATTCGCCCGGCTGACGATCTTCCTTCCGTACGCCATTCCGGCCGTTCTCGGGGCGTTGATGTGGGGTTTCCTCTACTCGCCGAGCTTCGGCCCGATCGAGCAGATCAGCTCCTTCCTCAACGTGCAGGCACCGTTCCTGCTCAGTCGGGGAAACGTCTTCTACGGCCTGCTCAACGTGGTCACCTGGCAGTGGTCCGGCTACTACATGATCATCATTTACGCGGCGTTGAAAGGCATCGACTCGTCCATCTACGAGGCCGCCCGGATCGACGGCGCGAGCGGCCGGCAGATCGCCTTGCGGGTCAAGGTGCCGCTGGTCCGCTCGGCACTGGTGCTGATCCTGGTCTTCTCGCTGATCGGCACGCTGCAGTTCTTCGTCGAGCCGCAGATCCTGCGCCCGATCGCGAACGGCACCATCACCCCCGACTTCACCCCCAACATCTACGCGTACGAGATGGCGTTCAACTACGCCCAGTTCAACTACGCGTCGGCGATCAGTTTCGCGCTCGGCTTCGTGGTGTTCGCCGCCGTCGCGGTCTTCATGTTCGCCACCCGTAAGCGAGGGAGCCTGTTCACATGAACAACGCCCGGCGCACTCCTCGGCACGTCCGGGCGAAACTGCTGCTGCTCGCCCTGGCCGGCTATTTCCTCGTACCCGTCTGGTGGTTGATCGTCGCCAGCACCAAGAATGCCGAAGGTCTCTTCGCCGGCACCGGCACGCTCTGGTTCAACGGCTTCCACCTGTTCGACAACCTGACCGACCTGTTCACCTACAACAACGGCGAATATCTGCGCTGGCTCGGCAACTCCGTGCTGTACGCGTTCGCCGGCGGGATCGGCTGCACGGTCGTCTCGGTGCTCGCCGGTTACGGTTTCGCGAAGTTCCACTTCCGCGGCCGGAACCTGGTGTTCGCGATGGTGCTCGGCTCGGTGATGGTGCCGCTCACCGCGCTCGTCATCCCGACATTCGTGCTGATGAGCAACGTCGGCCTGATCGACACCGTCTGGGCCGTCATCCTGCCGTCGCTGCTCAGCCCGTTCGCCGTCTACCTGATGCGGGTCTACGCCGGCGCGTCCATCCCGGACGAACTTCTGGACGCGGCGCGCATCGACGGCGCCGGAGAGTTCCGCACCTTCTGGCGGGTAGCTCTACCACTCATGCGGCCGGGTGTCATAACTGTGATGCTGCTGTCGATCGTCTCGACGTGGAACAACTTCTTCCTGCCGCTGACCGTGCTGTCCAGCTCGAAGCTCTACCCCCTGACCGTCGGCATCGGCCTCTGGGAACAGCTCGCGAGCGGTAACAACGGCGGTGGACAGTCCCTCTGGAACCTCATCGTCGTAGGTTCGCTGGTGTCGATCATCCCGCTGATCATCGCCTTCCTGACCCTGCAGAAGTACTGGCAGGGCGGGCTGGCGGTGGGCAGCCTGAAGTAGGGGACCCTCGTGCACAACGCGTCATTCCGTCTCGACCCGGCATTCACCATCGCCCCGGTCTCCCGCCGCACCTTCGGCACCTTCGTCGAACACATGGGCCGCTGCGTCTACACCGGCATCTACGAGCCCACCCACCCGACGGCCGACGCGGACGGCTTCCGGCAGGACGTGCTCGAGTTGACCCGCGAGCTCGGCGTGTCGGTGGTGCGCTATCCCGGCGGCAACTTCGTCTCCGGGTACCGCTGGGAGGACGGCATCGGCCCGGTCGCGGACCGGCCGGTCCGGCGCGACCTGGCCTGGCACAGCCTGGAGACCAACGAGGTCGGCATCGACGAATTCATGCGCTGGGCGGGCAAGGCCGGCGTCGAGGTGATGTACGCGCTCAACCTCGGCACCCGGGGCGTCCAGGAGGCGCTCGACGTGCAGGAATACCTGAACCACCCGGACCGTACCCGGCTCGCGGAGATGCGCCGCGCCAACGGAGCGGACGAACCCTACGGCGTCACGATGTTCTGCCTCGGCAACGAGCTCGACGGGCCGTGGCAGACCGGGCACAAGACCGCTCACGAGTACGGGCGTCTGGCGGCCGAGACGGCGCGGGCGTTGCGGGCCGCCGAGCCCTGGCTGGAGCTGGTCGCCGTCGGCAGTTCCGGTTCCTCCATGCCGACGTTCGCCACCTGGGAATCGGAAGTTCTGGAACTCACCTACGACCAGATCGACTACATCTCGGCCCACGCGTACTACGAGCCGATCGACGGCGACCTCGGCAGCTTCCTCGCGTCCGCCGTGGACATGGACCACTTCATCAACAGCGTCGTCGCCACCGCGGACAGCGTCGGCGCCAGACTGAAGAGCAGGAAGCGGCTCAAGATCTCCTTCGACGAGTGGAACGTCTGGTACCTGCGGCGGTTCCAGGCCGTCCAGGAGACCGAGTGGAACATCGCCCCCCGGGTGATCGAGGACAGCTACAACGTGGCCGACGCCGTCGTGGTCGGCAGCCTGCTGATCTCGCTGCTCCGGCACAGCGACCGGGTCCCCGCCGCCTGCCAGGCCCAGCTGGTGAACGTGATCGCGCCGATCCGTACCGAGCCCGGCGGCCCGGCCTGGCGGCAGACCATCTTCCACCCGTTCGCCATCACGGCCCGGCTGGCCCGGGGCGACGTGCTGCGGGTCGAACCGGCCGCGCCGCTCTACCCCACCGACCGGTTCGGCGACGTCCCGGTCGTCGACGCGGTGGCCACCCACGACCCGGAGTCCGGCGAGGTGACGGTCTTCGTGGTCAACCGGTCGCAGGACTCGGCCGCGTCCCTCGCCGTACCGTTGGCCGGCTTTGCCTGGTCCCTGCAGGTCGCCGAGGCATGGACCCTGCACGACGACGATCTCGAGGCCACCAACACGGCCGATGCGCCGGACCGGGTCACGCCGAGCACCCTCGACGAGGTGTCGGTCGTCGACGGTGAGCTGCGGGCGACCCTCGCGCCGGTGTCGTGGTCGGCAATTCGGATGACTCCGGTTCGATAGCCGCCGTATCCTGGCCGACTTCCCTTTTCCCGGAGGTGTGAGTTGGCTGCCCATCCGAAAGAGCTTCGCGAGCGCCAGGTCGGCACGCCTGAACAGCAGGCGTCCGGCCTGGTCGGCGAGCGCCCGCAACGGTGGACCGGCAGCGTCGCCATCGTGGACTACGACCCGTCGTGGCCCGCTCGGTACGCGTCGATCGCCGCTCTGATCGAGCGCACGCTGGGCGACCGGATCATCTCGATCGAACACGTCGGCTCCACCTCGGTGCCCGGTCTGTCAGCCAAATCGGTGATCGACATCGACGTGGTCCTCGAGGACACCGCCGACGAGTCGCTCTTCGTGCCGGCGCTCGAGGCGGCCGGTTACCGCCTGCTGCTGCGCGAACCGTGGTGGCAGGGCCATCGCCTGCTGATCCCGGCGACCGAGGACGTCCACCTGCACGTCTGGCCGGCGAGCGCGGTCGAGCCGACCCGGCACCGCCTCTTCCGCGACTGGCTGCGCGCCCACCCCGACGACCGCGACCTCTACGCGTCGACCAAGCGCCGCCTGGCCGTCGAGACCGCCGCCACCCCGGACGACTACACGATGGCCAAGAACGACGTCATCGACCAGATCTTCGCCCGGCTGTTCGCCCAGCCCTGAGCCTCCCGCCCGCCCAGCCCGCCCGGCCCAGCCCGCCCCGCCCCAGCCCGCCCCGCAGACCACCGGCAACTCGCCGAAATTCTTCGGGGCCGAATGTCGAGAACGGGGGAGCGCGGCTCGTATAGATGGTGAAGGAAGGAGCGCACCATGCGTCAGTACCTGCTCAGCATCTACCAGCCCGATGGGCCCCCGCCGCCGCCCGAGGTGCTCGGACCGATCATGGAGGGGCTGGGGAAACTCAACGAGGAGATCAGGGCCGCCGGTGCCTGGGTCTTCGCGGCCGGCCTGCACGGCCCCGAGTCGGCGACTGTCATTCGCGACCGGGGCGGGGAAGCGGTGCTCACCGACGGGCCGTTCGCCGAGGGTAAGGAAGTGCTCGGCGGTTTCACGATCATCCAGGTCGAGGATCTCGACGCCGCCCTCTCCTGGGGCGGGCGGATGGCGAAGATCCTGGCGCCGTTGGCCGTCGAGGTGCGCCCGATCCAGTCGTGAGCTCGATCGACCAGATCTTCCGAGCGGAGTACGGCCGTGCCGTCGCCGTTCTGGTGCGCTTCCTCGGCGATATAGAACTCGCCGAGGAGGCGGTCCAGGACGCTTTCGTCACGGCTGTACAACGCTGGCCGGACCAGGGCATCCCGCCCAGTCCCGCGGGCTGGATCATCACGACCGCGAAGAACCGCGCGATCGACCGCCTCCGCCGCGAGGCCGAACGCCCGACCCGGGAGGCCGCCGCGGCCGGCCTCGGCTCCGAGGTCCCGGGCACCGGTTCCGGGGCCCGCTCCACTGGTTCGGAGATCCCATTCACCGGTTCGGAAGCGGACGACATGTTGCGGCTGATCTTCACGTGCTGCCACCCGGCGCTGGCACCGGCCTCCCGGGTGGCGCTGACCCTGCGCCTGATCGGCGGGCTCACCACATCGGAGATCGCCCGCGCGTTCCTCGTGCCGGAGGCGACCATGGCGCAGCGGATCTCGCGGGCCAAGAGCAAGATCCGGGACGCCGGCATCCCCTATCGCGTACCGCGGGACGCCGACCTCCCGGCCCGGCTCGGTGCCGTGCTGGCGGTTCTCTACCTGATCTTCAACGAGGGGTACGCGCCGATCGGCGGTGCCGCCCTCACGCGTACGGAAATGACCGCGGAAGCCATCCGCCTGGCTCGCCTGCTCGTGGTTCTCATGCCGGACGAGCCGGAGGCGCGCGGGCTGCTCGCCCTGATGCTCCTGATCGAGTCCCGCCGGCCCGCCCGCGTCGGTCCCGGCGGTGACCCGGTGCCGCTGGCCGCGCAGGACCGGTCGCGCTGGGACCGGGAGTTGATCGCCGAGGGCCAGGCGCTCGTGCGTGGCTGCCTTCGCCGTGGACAGCCGGGGCCGTACCAGATCCAGGCCGCGATCAACGCCGTGCACGCCGACGGCATCACCGACTGGCAGCAGGTCCTGGTCCTGTACGACCAACTGTTCGCGATGACTCCGACACCGGTGGTGGCACTGCACCGCGCGGTAGCGGTCGCCGAGGTAGAAGGCCCCACGGCTGCGTTGCAGATCGTCGATGGCCTGAGTTCTATAAGTTCCGAGCACCACGTCTGGCACGTCGTCCGCGCCGATCTACTACGCCGTATCGCCCGTTACGAAGAGGCCGCCGCCGAGTTCCACAAGGCCGCCACGATGACCGCCAACGCCACCGAGCGCCGCTTCCTCCTCGGCCGCGCCGCCGAGGCCCGGACCGCCGCCGAACCCGGACCGCCGCCGAACCCGGACCGCCGCTGAGCCCGACGTGTCGCTGAGCCCGGAGCGCTGCTGAGTCCGGAGCGCTGCTGAGGCCTTAGCGCCGCTGAGCCCGACCTGTCGCTGACTCCTAGGAATGACGCGGCCGCAGGCGTGCGGTGGCGGCCGACCGCCCACGACCACGCCGCCCGCATTCGACACCGAAAGAATCGTCGATGCAACAGTTCTGTTGAGTAAACACGCCCGCTGCCATTTCCGGCTCTTGGGTGCAACCACCGGATTGCGCCCCTCCACGCCGAACTCCCGCCCGTGCCGCGCCAGGCCCGTGCCGCGCCTGGCCCGTGCCGCGCCTGGCCCGTGCCGCGCCTGGCCCGTGCCGCGCCTGGCCCGTGCCGCG
>NZ_BOMM01000021.1 GCF_016862195.1 Paractinoplanes ferrugineus
GCCGCGCCTGGCCCGTGCCGCGCCTGGCCCGTGCCGCGCCTGGCCCGTGCCGCGCCAGGCCCGTGCCGCGCCTGGCCCGTGCCGGGCGAGGCCGATGCCGCGCCAGGCCGTTCGCACCGCGCCCGCCCGAGCCCGAGCCCCGCCCGAGCCCGAGCCCGAGCCCGAGCCCGAGCCGCACCGTCCTGCGCCGCAGCTGGCAAGGATCAGGGCTAGGTTCCTAGGACGGTTTGCGCCGGGTGAGGTGGAGGACGGATCCATGGCGGGAGGCGGTTAGCGTCGGGTGATGGATCTGCGGCGGGTGGTCGGGCTGGTGGAGCGGAGTGAGGCACTCGCGCAGCTGTGCGTGATCCGCGACGGGGAAGTGGTCCTCGACCGGTCCTGGGGGGTGCCGGCGGACGCGCGGTTTCTGCTCTTCTCGGCCGGCAAGCCGTTCACCGCGATGCTGGTTCATCGGCTCGCGCGGCGGGGGTTGCTGGCGCTGGACGACCCGATCGTGCGCTACTGGCCGGAGTTCGGGGAGTTCGACAAGGGCGGGATCACCCTTCGACATGTGTTGCGGCATCGTTCTGGACTGCCGTACGTCAAGAGCATTCGCGGGGATGCCCTCAACGCCACCCGGTGGGATCGGTCGGTTCGCGCCCTGGCGCGGGCCCGGCCGCACAGCGCGCCGGGGGAGGTCTGCGCCTATCACATGATCAGCTACGGGTTCCTGCTCGGCGAGGTGGTGCAACGGGTGGTCGGGCGGCCGTTGCCCGAGGTGCTGCGCAGTGAGATGTTCGAGCCGGCCGGGATGCGGCACACGTGGCTGGGTGGGCCGGGTTCGCGGGTTCCGCTGAGCGGCGGGCCGGTGGCGATGCGGGCGGTGTTCAACCGGCGGTTGGTGCGGGACGCGGTCGTGCCGGCGGCGACGGTGGCGGGGACCGCGCGGGACTTGGCCGCGTTCTATCAGTCGTTGCTGGCGGACGGGAGTTGGCGCGAGGCGACCACGCCGACCAGTGAGGGTGAGACCGATCAGGTTTCGGGGATTCCGATTCGCTGGTCGGAGGGGTTCCAGCTGGGGCAGCCGGGCCGGGAGCGGTATTTCGGCAGCGGCAGCGATCCGCTCACCTTCGGGCACAACGGGTCGAACGCCTGTTTCGGCTGGGCCGATCCGGGGCGGCGGCTGGTGGTGGCCTATCTGACCAACCGGCTGGGCGGTGGGCCGGGACGCCCGCCCTATCAGGCGGCGCTCAGCGACGCCGTGCTCGAGGCCGCCTGAACCAACCGCCGTGCCTCTGCTCGGGTCCGGGGGACGGGGCGCGGGAGGGGCGAGGGAGGGGACGCGGGGCCAGGGGGCGCGGGGCGGCGCCTTGAGCTGCGCGGGAGTGAGGAACCCCGGCCGGTGGCGAAGCGGTGACGCTGGGGTCATACGATCTGGGCGGGTGACTACCGTTCGCGATCAATGGGAGTGCTGGAATGGAGACGTTGGAGTTCCAGGCCGAGGCCCGGCAGCTTCTGCAACTGATGGTCCACTCGATCTACTCGAACAAGGACATCTTCCTGCGCGAGCTGATCTCGAATGCTTCCGACGCGCTGGACAAGCTGCGGCTGGCCACGCTTCAGGACGGTCTCGAGGCGGACACGTCCGACCTGCACATCGAGATCGAGGCCGACAGCGAGGCGCGCACCCTGACGGTGCGCGACAACGGCATCGGGATGACGCACGACGAGGTGGTCGAGCTGATCGGCACGATCGCCAAGTCGGGCACGGCTGAGCTGCTCACGAAGCTCAAGGAGGCCAAGGAGTCGCCGGAGCTGATCGGTCAGTTCGGCGTCGGGTTCTACTCGACCTTCATGGTCGCCGACCGGGTCGAGCTGGTGACGCGCAAGGCCGGCACCGAGGGGCACGGCACCCGGTGGGAGTCGGCCGGCGAGGGCACCTACTCGATCGACGACGCCCCGGACGCCCCGATCGGCACGAGCGTGACCGTCCACCTGCGGCCGAAGGACGAGGAGGACGCGCTCTACGACTACGCCGACGAGTGGAAGATCAAGGAGATCGTCAAGCGATACTCCGACTTCATCTCGTTCCCGATCAAAATGGGCGACGAGACCCTCAACTCGATGAAGGCGCTGTGGGCGCGTCCGCGTTCCGAGGTGTCGGACGACGAATACCACCAGTTCTACCGGCACATCAGCCACGACTGGACCGACCCGCTCGAGATCATCAACATGAAGGCGGAGGGCACCTTCGAGTACGAGGCGCTGCTGTTCCTGCCGGCGCGGGCCCCGCACGACCTGTTCCAGCGTGACGCGCAGCGTGGCCTTCAGCTCTACGTCAAGCGTGTCTTCATCATGGACGACAGCAAGGAGCTGATCCCCGACTACCTGCGCTTCGTCAAGGGTGTCGTGGACGCGGCCGACCTGTCGCTGAACATCTCCCGCGAGATCCTTCAGCAGGACCGGCACATCCAGATGATCCGTCGCCGACTGGTCAAGAAGGTCCTGTCCACGATCAAGGACCTGCTGAACAACAACCCCGAGAAGTACGCGACCTTCTGGCGCGAGTTCGGCAAGGCCCTCAAGGAGGGTCTGCTCAACGACTCGGACAACCAGAAGGCCATCCTCGACGTGTCCACGTTCGCGTCGACCGCGGGCGCCGAGCCGACGACCCTGGCCGCCTACATCGAGCGGATGAAGGAGGGTCAGGAGGACATCTATTACCTGACCGGCGATTCGCGTACGCAGGTCGAGAACTCCCCGCACATGGAGGCGTTCCAGGCCCAGGGTTACGAGGTGCTGATCCTCACCGACCCGGTCGACGAGATCTGGGTCGAGGCGGTCCCCGACTACGACGGCAAGAAGCTGCAGTCGATCGCGCGGGGCAACGTCGACCTGCCGGCGGACAAGGACGAGCCGCAGCCGGAGGGTGATTTCGCGCCGCTGCTGACGTTCCTCAAGGAGAACCTCGAGGAGCAGGTCAAGGACGTCCGCCTGTCGCACCGGCTCACCACGAGCGCGGCCTGTCTGGTCAGCGACAGCGACGACATCACGCCGGCGCTGGAGAAGATGTACCGCGCGATGGGTCAGGAAGGTCCGCGGGTCAAGCGCATCCTCGAGCTCAACCCGAATCACCCGCTGGTGGGTGGCCTGCGGGCGGCCCACGAGCAGAACGCGGCGGACGGTGGGCTGCCGGAGACGGCCGAGCTGCTGTACGGCACCGCCCTGCTGGCCGAGGGCGGCGACCTGGAGGACCCGGCCCGCTTCGCGAAGTTGCTGGCCGACCGTCTCGCCAGGACGGTCTGACGGGCACCGGCTCAGTCGGGCACCGGCTCAGTCGAACCGGGGCAGGGTCGCGAGCCACGCTCGCGGCCCCGCCCGTACGACCCGCGCCCCGGCCACCCGGTTGGCGAACGAGACGCAGTCGGCCAGCGCGGTAGCCCCGGCGGGGGAGCGGGCCAGGGCCACCGCGAGTGCTCCGTGGAAGGCGTCGCCCGCGCCCGCGGTGTCGACCGCGTCGACCGGGGTGACGTCGACGGCGCCGGAGTGGGTGCCGCTGAACCAGCGGACCGGCTCCGGCCCGTGCGTCACCACGACGTGCGGGGCGCCGATCGCCGTGGCGAGGGCCTCGTCGGTGGGTGCCGTCTCGGCCGGGTGGCGGAACGCCGCCGACGCCGCCACCACCTCGGCGAGGGGCAGGATCTCGGCGCAGACCGGGCGCCACGTGCCGGCGTCGACGAGCAGGCGGCGGGCGCTTCGGGCGGCGGCGACGGCCAGCGCCGGGTGATGGCCGTCGACCAGTGTCAGGTCGGCGTCGGGCAGGCCCCGCGGCGGTACGCGGGCGACGAGGTCACCGGCGTTACGACTGACGATCGTCCGTTGTCCGGTGCCGTTGAGCACGGTGATGGCGGAGAGTGGCGGCGGGCCGGGGGCGGTGGGGGTGGCGTCCACCACCCGTACCCCGCAGGCTTGCAGGTCGGCGCGGATGAGGTCGCCCAGCGGATGAGCGCCGATCGCCGTGACCAGAGTGACGTCGGCGCCGAGGGCGGCCGCGGTGACGGCGGCGTTGGCGGCCGGCCCGCCGGCGGCGATCTCCACGCCGGTTGCCTGCGCCTTCTCGTCGGGGCCGGGGAGGTGGTCGACCCGGTGGACGAGGTCGACGGTGGCGAGGCCGGCGAAGAGCAGGCGGGTCACGTAGTCAGGTTCTGGAAGAACGTGCCGATGCCCCGGAACGCCCCGGCGACGCCGTCACCCAGGCTCCGGGCGGCTTCGGCGGCCGGGCCGGGGTTGGTGCCGATATAGAAGATGATCAGGACGAGCAGTATCCAGCCGAGTGCCTTCTTCATGTCGGCCCCCTTCCATGCCTGGTGAGCGGCCTTTACATGATCGTGGCATGTCGGCGCACCTCGATCGGGGATATTCACCCGCGCGGCGTCGACCTGGATCGACGGCCGGGTTCGCGGACCTGAGACCGGGCTGAGGAAACTGACAGCTACTAGAAACTGACAGCTACTGTCAAAACATGGTTACTTCCAAGTCCCGCTGGTTCGCGCTCGCCGCGCTGGCCCTCAGCACCCTGGCCATCGGCCTCGACACCACGATCCTCAGCGTCGCCCTGCCGACGCTGAGCCGCGATCTGCATGCCTCCACCGGTGATCTGCAGTGGTTCACCAACAGCTATCTGCTGGTGCTCGCCGCCGCCCTGCTCCCGGCCGGCATGCTCGGCGACCGGTTCGGCCGCAAGAAGCTGCTCCTCGGCGCGCTGGTCGTCTTCGGTGCCGCCTCGGCCGCCTGCGCCTGGGCCGCTTCCACCGGTGACCTGATCGCCGCCCGCGCCGTGCTCGGGCTGGGCGCCGCGGTGATCATGCCGCTGTCCGGGTCGGTGCTCACCGTGCTCTTCGAGGACCGGGAGCGTTCCCGGGCCCTGTCCATCTGGCTGACCGCGAGCGCCCTCGGCATCCCGCTGGGCCCGCTGCTGGGCGGCTGGCTGCTCGACAACTTCTGGTGGGGCTCGGTCTTCCTGATAAACGTCCCGCTGATCGCGATCGCCCTGCTGGCCGTGACCCTGTGGGTGCCCGAGTCGCACGGTGACCGCACTCGCCGCCTCGACCTGCTGGGCGTGGTGCTCTCGGCGACCGGTCTGGTCGCGCTCACCTACGGCATCATCGAGGCCGGCGACCGTGGCTGGTCCGACCCCCGCTCCCTGTCCACCATGATCGCCGGGGTCGCGCTGCTCGGCGGGTTCGTGTTCTGGCAGCGGACGGCCAGGACGCCGCTCATCGATCTCCAGCTGTTCGAGAAGAAGCAGTTCACCGGTGGCGCGGTGCTGGCCACCCTGGCCAGTTTCGGCATGCTCGGCCTGATGTTCTCGCTGCCGCAGTTCTACTCGGCGGTTCAGGGCCAGGACGCGTTCGGCTCGGGCCTGCGCCTGCTCCCGGTGATCGGTGGCCTGCTGGTGGGCGCCCGTACGGCCGAGAAGCTGGCGGCCCGGCTCGGCAGTCGCACGGTGATCGCGGGCGGTCTGGCCCTGATGGCAGCGGCCATGCTCGTCGGCGCCGGCACCAGCGCGACGAGCGGTTACGGCTTCATCGCCGCGTGGATCACACTGGCCGGCATCGGTCTGGGCTTCGTCCTGCCGCCGTCGATGGACGCCGCGCTCGGCGCGCTGACCGCGGAGCGCAGCGGCATCGGCAACGGCCTGCTCCAGGCGATGCGGCAGGTCGGCGGCGCGATCGGGGTGGCCGTGCTCGGCACCGTGCTCAACGGCGCCTACCGCGACGCCCTGCCGGCCTCGGCCGGAGCGGCCCGGGAAAGTGTGGCGATCGGCATCCGCACCGGCGACGCGGGCACGCTCGAAGCGGTGCGCGCCGCGTTCACCCACGGCATGGACGTCTCCCTGGTGGTGGCCGCGAGCGTGGCGGCGGCCGGCGTGGTCCTCGCCCTGTTGATGCTGCCCGGCCGGGTGGCCCGATCGGAAGCGGTCGTGCAGCGCACCGAGACGGCCCTGGCAGAATCGGGGCTATGACGTCGTCCCTGCCGGCCGGTTTGCGGGAACGCAAGAAGGCCAAGACCCGGCTCGCCATCCGCGAGCACGCGTTGCGACTGTTCGAGGAGCAGGGTTACGCGTCGACCACCGTGGAGCAGATCGCGGAGGCGGCCGAGGTCTCGCAGAGCACGTTCTTCCGGTACTTCCCGACGAAGGAAGACGTCATCCTGATCGACGACTACGACCCGGTGATCGTGGCTGCGATCAAGTCGCAGCCACCCCAGGTCTCCCACGTCCAGGCCCTGGTCAACGGCATGCGGTCGGTCTTCGACAACCTCACCGAGCAGGAGTGGGACGCCGAGCGCCGCCGGCAGCGCATCTATCAGAGCGTGCCCGAGCTGCGGGCGCGGGCGTTGAACCAGATGGTGCTGGCGGTCGACATGCTCGCCGACGCCCTCGCCGTCCGGGACGACCGCTCCGGCGAGGAGCTCGAATACCGGGTGATCGCCGGGGCGCTCGTCGGGGTGGTCCTGGCGATCGCCCCGCCGGGCGGCGACGAGTACGACCCGCGCGACTTCGGCCGGATCGAGCAGGCGCTGGGCATCCTCGAGGAGAAGCTCAGCCGTCGCTGAGCGCGGCCTTCGCCGCTTGCAGGACGCGGTCGGAGAGCTCGGTGCCGGCCGTCGCGCGAGCGATCGTCATCGCTCCGACGAGCGTGCTCACCGCCGCGAGATCGTCGCCGAGCCATCGGGCATAAAGATCGATCCCGCTTGCGTACGCCGTGAGCGCGGCGCTCGAGGCGTCCTCGCGGGCCATGTCGCCGCCGAACCCCGCGGCCGGGCACCCCGCCCCGGGGTCGTCGCGGTGCGCGGCCGAGAGGTACCAGTCGACGAAGGCCGCCCGCTCGGTGCCGGCCAGCCTCTCCCGGGTGTCGGCGAACGCCCGGTCGACCGCCTCGGCGACCAGCGCATCCTTCGACGCGAACTGCTTGTAGAACCCGCCGTGGGTCAGCCCGACCTCGGCCATCACGTCGGCCACGCTGACCCCGTCGACGCCCCGCTCGCGGAACAGCCGGGCCGCCGTCTCGACGATCCGGCCGCGGTTCTCCTGTGCCTGTGCCTGCGAAACCCGTCCCATGCGTACGAGTATAGATGCTGTGTGTCATCTATTACCTTGCCCAAATTAGATGCCAGTCGTAATCTAATCCGCATGGACATCAAGAACTCGGTAGCCGTCGTCACCGGCGCCAACCGCGGCCTCGGCCGTCACTTCGCCGCCCAGCTGCTCGAGCGGGGCGGCAAGGTCTACGCGGGCGCCCGCTCCCTCGACTCGGTCGACCTGCCCGGCGCGATCCCGCTCCGGATCGACATCACCGACCCGGCCTCGGTCGAGCGGGCCGCCAAGATCGCCGGCGACGCCACCGTGCTGATCAACAATGCCGGTACGTCGCTCGGCCAGCCGCTCATCGGCGGCGACCTCGACCTGATCCGCCAGGAGATGGAGACCCACTACTTCGGCACGCTCGGCGTCACCCGCGCGTTCGTACCGGTCCTCGAGGCCAACGGCGGCGGTGCGATCCTCAACGTCCTGTCCGTGCTCTCGTGGTTCCACCCGGCGCAGGCCGGGGCCTATTCGGCGGCTAAGGCCGCCGGCTGGGCGATGACCCGGGCGGTCCGCGACGAGCTCGCTCAGCGCGGCATCGAGGTCGCCGCCCTGCACGTCGGCTACATGGACACCGACATGGCGGCCGGCATCCCGGCCGAGCAGAAGACCGACCCGGCCGTCGTCGCCCGCCTCGCCCTGGACGGCATCGCCGAGGGCCGGGCCGAGATTCTCGCCGACGACGTGACCCGTTCCGTGAAAGCCGGTCTCGTCGGCTGACAGACTGTGCGGCTCGTTCCGGCCGATCACGTGCTTCAATCCGTCCATGATGGTCGCCGCCAGCAATCGCGAGCCGCGACGGCCCTGGCTGGCCCCGGCCGCGGTCCTGCGCCGAATCGGCGAGATGCGCGCGGCCGGCGGCGGCCGGGCGGCCGAGCGGCTGCTCGACGCGATCGGTGCCGGCCGGGCCGCCCACGAGGTCGCCGGCATCGTCGAGGCCCTCGACGCGACCGGCGCCACCGCCGACGCCGATCGCGTCCTGACCGCCGTCTGTCGCCGCTCGCCGGCCGAGGTGGCCGCGATGCTCACCGTGCTGCGCACGCTTCGGCGTGACGCGGTGCTGACCCGGGTGCGCGCCCACGCCGCCACCGAACTCGACACCGGCACCATCGCCGCGATCGCCGCCCTGCTCGCCCCGGCCGAGCGGGCGGCTCTGACGGCCGCGGTTCTGGCCGCCCGGCTCCGGCCGGAGTCCGACGGCAGCCCGGCGAGCAGCGCCCGGCCGGACCTCGCCGGGGGAGCGGCCGCGCGGCTCACTCGCCTCGAGACGACCGATCCGGCCGCCGCCGCCGGACTGGCCGAGGCGGTGCTCGACGAGGGCCCGGCCGAGACCGCGCGAGCGCTGGCCGGGCTGGCCGACGCACCGCTCCGGCAGCTTCTGCACCGACTCGGCACACGTCCCGCCGCCGAGGCCGCGCTGGTGATGGCCGAGCTGGTGGGTCAGGGGCAGCGGTCGCTGTCGCGGGCGGTCGCCGCCGCCGTACCGGGCGGGGTCGACTGGCCGGCCGAGACCGACGTCCGGGTGGTGATCGATCTGATGGTCGCCTCCGCCGAGCACGGCGCCGCCCTCGCCGCGGTCGTCGACGCCGCCGGGCCGCGCGGGTTCGTCGAGGCGCTCGCCGCCGAACCGGCCGGGGTGATCGCCGCGGTGCTCACCCGGGCCTACGCCGCCGGCGCGCGGGAGCTGGCCGGCGAGATCCTCGACGACCTGGCGCGGCGGCCCGGCACGGTCAAGTGGATCGCCCGGCTGTGGCACCTCGACCCGGAGCCGGCCGCCTCCGCCGGGCGCCGCCCCGACCTCGTCGACCGCTACCTCGACCTGGTCGTCGGCCTCCGTACGCCGCAGCAGGTGGCCGACCTGATCCGGGAGCTCGACGACGGCGACGGCGCCCCGATGGCCGGCCGGATCACCCGGATGCTGCTCGACGACCCGGCCCGCCGGTGGGTCCGCCCCTATGTGGGTCACCTGCTCGGGGACTCGCCACGCGCCGACGTCCTGTGCGGCGGCTGGACCGGCGACCGGGCCGAGCTGGCCCGCGCCGCCGCCGTCGACGAGCTGCGCCGCCGGCTGCCCGAACCGGCGCCGGTGCACAGCTGGCGGCCGGCCCTGTCGTTGCGCGCGGCCGAGCGGCCGCTGTGGCTGGTGCGGCTGGGCGACCTCGACGGCGGTTCGCTGATCGGGCTGAGCGACCGCGGCGTGCACTGCCACAGCGCACCCGGGCCGCTGTCCGGCCCCCGCATCCGGCAACCCGGCCGCGAGTTCCGGATCGACTACGAGCAGTTCGCCGACCTGACGTTCGCGTTCGTCGAGGAGGGCCGCCGGATCCGCATCGCCAAGGCCGACACCTCCTACTACTGGGCCGCCGACCACGCCGCCGGGGCCGAGGCACGCGCGGTGACGGCCCTGCTCAACGCGGTGGCCGCGGCGGTACGGGCGATCTACGCGGTGCGCATCGACGAGCCGCTGGGCCCCTCGCCGGGCTGAGCCGAGGGGGGACCGCGACCCGCCGGTGGGAGAAAGATTCTTCGCTTTCGTGAGAAAGATTCAAAGCGCCGCGCCAGGGGTAAGCCCGGCGCATGACGACCCTCGCCGCCGAGGCAATCACCGATGCCGGAACAGGTCAACTAGTGCTCGCCGCGGTGCTCGGCATCGCCGTGGTCATCCTGCTCATCGCCTGGGCCAAGTGGCATCCGTTCCTGGCCCTCATCCTCGGCTCGGCGACGCTGGGCCTGGTCGCCGGCGCCTCCCCGGGCGCCACCGTCACCTCCTTCACCACCGGACTCGGCAGCACCGTCGGCAGTGTCGGCTTGCTGATCGCGCTCGGCTCGATGATCGGCGCCCTGCTCTCCGAGTCGGGCGGCGCCGACGGCATCGTCAACCGGATCGTCGACCGGGTGTCCGGCTCGGCCCTGCCGTGGGCGATGGCCGGCGTCGCCGCGCTCGTCGGCCTGCCGCTGTTCTTCGAGGTCGGCGTCGTGCTCCTGGTGCCGATCGTGCTGCTGGTGGCCCGCCGCACCGACATCGGCCTGCTGCGCGTCGGCATCCCCGCGCTGGCCGGGCTGTCGGTGCTGCACGGCCTGGTGCCGCCGCACCCCGGCCCGCTCGTCGCGATCTCCAGCCTGAACGCCGACCTCGGCCTGACCCTGCTGTTCGGCATCATCTGCGCCATCCCGACGGTCATCGTGGCCGGACCGATCTTCGGCAACTTCATCGCCAAGCGGGTGCCCCTGCCGGTGCCCGCCCTGCTCGGCCCGCCGGCGGTCGCCGACGCGTCGGTCGCCACCGGCGACGAGGACTACGCCGCCGACGCCACCGAGGTCGAGCGCGCCCGCCGCAACCCGGGCTTCTGGCCGGCCGTGCTGACCGTGCTGGTGCCGATCGTGCTCATGCTGGCCCGCGCCGTCGGCGAACTGACGGCCGACAAGGGCAACCCGGTGCGGGACACCCTGGACGTGCTCGGCAACCCGCCGGTGGCACTGCTGTTCGGCGTACTACTCGCCATGTGGACGCTCGGCACCCGGGTCGGGATGGACCGCCGGCAGACGAACGCGGTGCTCGGCGGCTCGCTGCCGCCGATCGCCGGCATCCTGCTGATCGTCGCCGCCGGCGGCGGCTTCAAGCAGGTGCTGGTCGACGCGGGCGTCGGCAACGTGGTCGCCGACGCGGCCAAGGACGCCAACATCAACGCTCTGCTGCTCGGCTTCCTGGTGGCCGTCGGCATCCGCGTCGCCACCGGCTCGGCGACGGTCGCCACGATCACCGCCGCCGGCATCGTCGCCCCGCTCGCCGCCACCCTCGACAAGCCCGAGGTCTCCCTGCTGGCCCTGGCGATCGGCTGCGGCTCGCTGTTCTTCTCGCACGTCAACGACGCCGGCTTCTGGCTGGTCAAGGAATACTTCGGCATGACCGTCGGGCAGACCATCAAGACCTGGTCGGTGATGGAGACGATCATCTCGGTGGTCGGCATGACCTGTGTCTTCCTCCTGCACCTGGTGGTTTGACGAGGCCATCGGCCGGCCGGTGCGAACCGGCCGGCCGAACGGCAGAAGATCTGCCGCACCGGAGATTTCAGGTCCGCCTCGAATGGGTAGAGGACAAGCCATGCCCCACCCCGGAGAGATACTCGGAGATCGATACCGCCTGGACGACCGCATCGCGGCCGGCGGCATGGGCGAGGTCTGGCAGGCCACCGACACCGTGCTGGGCCGTGACGTCGCGGTGAAGACGCTGCACGCGGGACGGGCCGGCGACTCCGGCTTCCAGACCCGGTTCAAGCACGAGGCGCGCGCCATGGCGGTGCTGCACCACCCCGGAGTGGCCGACGTCTACGACTACGGGCAGAGCGGCCCGGACGCGTACATCGTGATGGCCAAGGTGAACGGGCAGGCACTCAACCACCGCATCGCCGAGCACGGCCGGCTGAGCGCCGCCGAGACGATGTCGATCGTCGCCCAGGCGGGCCGGGCCCTCGAGGCCGCCCACCAGGCCGGCATCGTGCACCGCGACGTCAAGCCCGGCAACCTGATCATCCAGCCGGACGGTACGGTCGTCCTGGTCGACTTCGGGGTGGCCCGCTCGGCCGAGTCGGCCGAGCTGACCGGGGCCAAGGAAGTCGTCGGCACCGCTCTCTACATCGCCCCCGAGCAGGTCTCGAAGGACTCGACCGGACCGTCGGCCGACGTCTACGCCCTCGGCGTGGTGGCCTACCACTGCCTGGCCGGGAACCCGCCGTTCATGGCCGACAACCCGCTCACGGTGGCGTTGGCGCACGTGAGCGAGGAGCCGCCGGCACTGCCCGCCGACGTGCCGCCCGCCGTCGCCGCACTCGTCATGACGGCGATGGCGAAGGACCCGGCCGACCGGTTCGGCTCCGCGGCCGCGATGTCCGACGCCGCGGAACTGGCCCTGGCCGCCGAGGCGGCGGACGCGGGTCCGCACACCACCGCCGTCCTGGCCGCCACCCCCGCGCCGGCCCCCCGGTCGGCCCCGGTCAGCGGCCACACCTCGGTGCTCCCGGCAGTGGCCGGGGCGGGCGTGGCCGGTGGCGGCTCCCGCCGGCGTACGGCCATGCTGGCCGCTCTCGGTCTGGTGGTTCTCGGTACCGCCGTGGCCGTGTTCGCCTTCGCCGACCCGGATGGCCTCCCCGGCACGCCCGCCCCGGCGAGCACCGTGCCGGCGCGGTCGAGCAGCGCCGCCACCGCGCCCGCCGCCGAGAAGAACAGCGACAAGCGGGGCAACGACAACCAGCCGGCGCAGAACGTCAAGACGAAGCAGTCGGCCCCGGCCGAGTCGGCCGCCCCGAGCTCCGCTCCCAGCGAGAAGCCGACCACCAAGGCCACGACTGGCGCCCCGGAACGGACCACCACCGCCCCCGACGCTCCCACCCAGACCGGCGGCGGCGACCAGGGCGACAACGGGACCGGCGAGGGCACCGGGAGCGGCGACAACAACACCGGCGGCGGCGCGGCGGGGAACAACTCCGGCAGCGGCGGCGGCACTGGTGGCGGCAGCGGTGGCAGCGCCGACGAAGCCGCCGTGACGCAGGACATCACCGCGGCACCGTGACCGGCCGACCTCAGCCGATGTGCACCCAGACGTCGTCGACGCTGCCGTGGAACTGTTCGTTGGCGGCGCTCGCGTCCTTGCCGCCGACACGGAACGGCACGTTCGACTGCACCGACAACTCCACCGGCACGGCGATGCTCGCCCGCACCTGATCGTCGACGACGATCGACAGCGTCGGGCCGGTGCGCCGGCACTCGAGGGAGTGCCACTCGCCGTCGGCGATCGACTCGCGGCTGCGGGCCCGGTGCACCACGGTCTCGTCCTGGCCGCCCAGGCCGCAGCTCGGCCTGCCGGACACCCCGTCGACCTGCAATGTGTACTGCCCGCCGCCCGCCGAATGGCCCTTCTGCAGGATGTTCTCGACGCTCGCGGTCCCGGCCGCGGCCAGCAGCACGGCGGCGCCGTAACGCAGCGGCCGGCTGCCCGGGTTGAGGTCGGCGGTGTCGGCGGCCTGCAGGACGAGCCGCGGACAGGTGGGGCCGGTGCACTTCGCCGGGAAGGTGAGCGCCTG
The DNA here is from genome assembly GCF_016862195.1 of Paractinoplanes ferrugineus. Taxonomy (GTDB): domain Bacteria; phylum Actinomycetota; class Actinomycetes; order Mycobacteriales; family Micromonosporaceae; genus Actinoplanes; species Actinoplanes ferrugineus. The sequence continues at coordinate 13,204 of NZ_BOMM01000021.1, forward strand.
CCCGTTGCCGTGTGGCGTCATCACCGGCCTGGCGCCGTTGCGGGTCACGGCGCGCAGCAGGTGGCTGTGCCCGGAACCGTCGTCGAACGTACCGTCCGCGATCGTGGTGTCGAAGTTGTAGGACGCCACGAAGTCGTTCGTGGGAGTGTCCTTCTCCGGTGTCGGGCTGCCGCCGGCGAACGACACGTACCGTTTCCGGGTGAGCGGTCCGACCTGGGTGAAGTCGCCGACGGCGCTGATCGAGCCGAGGGCCGTGCTGGTCGCCAGCTGCCGGGTCCCGGCGACGCCGTTGGCCTTGGGCGACCACTGCAGCAGGTTGCCCTGCGCGTCGACGGCGGCGAGCTTGCCCCGGTCCACCGAACCGTCCGTGCACTGGCCCTTGACCCCGTTGTTCGTGGTCGTGCAGGCCCGGTCGAAGTGCCCGCCGACGTAGGTGATGCCGCCGAGGGTGGCGATGGCCTGCGCGTCCCCGTCGAACACCCGGGTCCATCGGGTCTGCCCGGTGCGCGTGTAGGCGACCGCCCGTCCGCCCTGGCCGCCAAGAGCGGCGTAGACGCCGGCCTCGTCGGCGGCGAGCGCGAAGACCTGCGACACCGGCTTCGCGACAAAAGTCCGATCGAGTACGCCGGTCTGCGTGTCGACTGCGGAGAGGCGCAGGGTGGAACTGATGCCGTTGGTCTTGTGGAACCGTCCGCCGACATAGATGCGCTGCGGCGCGTACGCGAGGGCGGTCACCGCGTCGTCGGTGCTCGGCGCCCACTCGTCGAGCTCGCCGGTGGCCAGGTCGAACGCCGCCAGGTTGGTGCGCGGCCAGCCGTCGACCCCGGTGATCCGGCCGCCCAGATAGAGCCGCCCCGACCCGGTGACCAGGGCGCTGGGTTGGCCGGCCACGGTGTGCCGCATCGGGGTGAGTGCACCGGAGACGGCGCTGATGCCCGCCAGCGCGTCGCGGCGGATGCCGTTGATGTGGTCGAAGTCGCCGGCCGCATAGACGGTGTCGCCGGCCACCGCGAGGGCGCGCACGTTCGCGTCGGCTGCCGGCTGCCAGTCGAGCAGGGCCCCCGTGCGCGCGTCGAACGCGGCCAGTCGCGTCCGTGCGACGTTCTTGCCACCGGCGTTCGCGCTGGTGAAGTTGCCGCCCACATAGACGGTGCCGCCCCGGTAGGTGACCGCGTAGACCGGCCCGTTGAACGACGGCGAGACACCCGGATCGGAGGAGACCACCCCGGCCAGGGCAATACCGTCGACCGCGACCAGGACCGTGGCGACGCCGACGATCAGTACGCGGCGGACGGCCGACCTACCGCTTTTTTGCATATGGGGCACATTGTCGGTTAACGGTGGCCCGCCCGGGGGAGATGCGTCGCCGAAAGGATGGCAAATAGGACCGATCGGGCTAATCACAATGGGTGTCATCGTGCTCGATCAATGGGCTACCCGTGGGTATCTATGCTTGTCCCCACGCGTACGAGAGTTCGAGGGAGAAACGCCGTGCCGCCACGCCGCCTCACCGCCCTGCCCCTCGCCCTGATCGCGACCGTGTCCCTGACCGGCTGCGCCATCGAGCTTTCCCCGGAGTCCGTCCCGCTGCCGTTCAGCGTGGCCCCGACCCCGGCCGGCTCGGCGGGCGTCCCGGCCTACGTCTGCACCGCCGCCTACAAGATCCTCACCGACGGCGCCGTGCAGCTGGCCACCAAGATGTCCAGCTCGTCCGACTCCGCGAAGCAGGACATGCGCGACGCCTTCACCGACATGGCCACCAAGCTCGGCAAGGAAGCCGCCGGCACCACGGACCAGGCGCTGAAGCAGGCCCTGTCCACCGTGGCCGCCGACCTGACCGCCGCCGCCCAGCAGCCCGACCCGAAGGCCTACGTCAACGGCGACTTCCAGACCGTCGGCCAGAAACTCGACAACGCCTGCGCCGACACGTAGCGGCCGCGCCGGCGAGGGCCCCGCCGGCGACCGCCCGGCGGGGAGCACTCAGTGGCGCTTGGGCAGCCAGAGGGCGAAGACCGCGCCGACGGCCACGATCGCCGCTCCGACGAAGACGGCGGGGCGCAGGCCGTGGACGAAGGCCGCGTGGCTGGTGTAGCTGCCGTACGAGCTGAACACCGAGGCCAGGGCCGCGACCCCGACGGCCACGCCGAGCTCGCGGATCGTGTTGTTGGCGCCGGACGCCACGCCGCGCTGCTGCTCCGACACACTGGCCAGGGCCATCGTGCTGATCGGGGCGAACGTCAGGCCCATGCCCACGCCGGCCATCGCGAACGCGACCACCAGGTCGGCGTAGCTGACGGTCGCGGTGCTGGCGATGCCGATCCAGAGGATCGCGCCGGCGAGGAGCACCTGGCCCGCGAAGATCAGGTTCCGCTGGCCGATCCGGTCGCCGAAGATGCCGGCCAGCGGGGCCACGATCATCGGGGCCATCGTCCAGGGCAGTGTGCGCAGTCCCGCGTCGAGCGGGCTCAGGCCCTGCACCACCTGGAAGAACTGGGCGAGCAGGAACACCGCGCCGAAGGTGCCGGCCGAGAAGGTCAGGGTCACGATGTTGACCAGGCTGAAGCCGCGCGAGCGGAACAGCGACAACGGCAGCATCGGGGTCGAGTTCCGCGCCTGCCAGAGCACGAAGGCCGCGATCAGGACCGCGCCGCCGACGAGCATGCCGAGCACGCGGCCCGAGGTCCAGCCGTGGTCGGGACCGTCCACCACACCCCAGATCAGCAGCAGCATGCCCGCGGCGGAGAGGACCAGGCCGAGCGGGTCGAGGCGCCGGGCGCCGCCCCGGGACTCGTCGAGCACGGTCGTGGCCAGGACGATCGCGACCACGCCGACCGGAACGTTCAGCCAGAAGATCCAGTGCCAGTCGAGTCCCTCGACCACCGCGCCGCCGACGACCGGGCCGACCGCGACGCCGAGGCCGGAGATGCCGCCCCAGATGCCCACGGCCGCGGTGCGCAACCGCTCCGGAACCGCCTGGGCCAGCAGGGTCAGTGCCAGCGGGGCGACCGCGGCGCCGCCGAGGCCCTGCACGGCGCGGGCGAGGGTCAGCTGCCAGCTCTCGGTCGCGAGCCCGGCGGCCGCCGAGGCCAGGGTGAACACGGTGATGCCGGCCAGGAACATCCGGCGGCGGCCGAGCCGGTCGCCCAGCGCGGCCGCGGTCAGCAGGAACGCGGCGAACGGCAGGGTGTAGGCGTTGACGAACCACTGGAGGTCGGTCAGCGACGCGCCCAGATCCTCGCGGATCACCGGCAGAGCCGTGCTCACCACCAGGTTGTCGAGGGTGACCATGAAGGTCGGGATGCCCACGGCGGCGAGGACCGCCGCGAGGGGACGGGGCTTGCGCCGGGCGGGCGGCGATGCCTCCGGGCGTACGGCGGTGGACGTGGTCATGGTCTTCTCCCCGAAGTTGTTATCGACTGATAACTTCACTGCGGACGACAGTAGTTATTGACTGATAACCTGTCAACCATGGCTACCCGTACACGTCTCACGGCGGAGGAGCGGCACGCTCAACTCGTGACCGCCGCCGTCACCGCGTTCAGTCTCGGCGGCTACGCGGGGACCACGACCGACCAGGTCGCGCGACTGGCCGGGGTCTCCCAGCCGTACGTCATCCGGATCTTCCGCACGAAGCAGGAGCTGTTCATCGCGGCGATCAACCACGCCGGCGACCGGATCGAGGCGAAGTTCCGCGAGGCGGCGGCGAAGGAGCCGACCGTCGCGTCGCTCGGCGATGCGTACGACGAGATGCTGGCCGAGCGGGAGCTGATCGTGCTGCTGCTGCACGGCTTCGCGGCGGCCGGCACCGACCCGGTGATCGGCGACCCGGTGCGTGCCTGTTTCGGCCGGCTCTACGACACCGTGCGTGAGGTGACCGGGATCAGCTCGACCGAGGCGCGCGAGTTCTTCTCGATCGGCATGCTGCTCACCTGCCTGGGTGCGATGCGTGTGGTCGGCCCCGACGCGGTGGCCCCGGCCCCCTGGGCCGCGGACCTGCTGGCCACCTGGGACGCCAAGAACTAGATGTTGTGCCTGGTGAAGGCGGGTGGGCGCCAGCCCAGCATGGCCTCGGTCATCCGGACCGCGTCCACCGTCGCGGCGACGTCGTGGACGCGGACGATCCGGGCGCCCTTCAGGACGCAGAAGACCACCGCGGCGAGGGTGCCGGCGAGGCGGTCGTGTTGTTCGGCGTTCAGCGTCTCGCCGATGAAATCCTTGTTGCTCACCGCCGCGAGCAGCGGATAGCCGATCTCGGCGAGCTCGTCGAGGCGGCCGGTGATCTCCAGCGTGTGCAGCGTGTTCTTGTTCAGGTCGTGCCCCGGATCGATGATGATCTGATCCGGTCGCACGCCGCGTGCGAGCGCCAGCCCGACGCGTTCCCGCAGGAAGGCGGCTACCTCGGCGGTCGCGTCGGAATATCGCGGGCTCGGCCACTCGGTGCGCGGCGGGGCCAGGCTGTGCGTGATCACCAGCTGGGCGTCGGTGCCCGCCACCGCGTCGGCCATCGCCGGGTCACGCAGGCCGGACGTGTCGTTGATGACGCCCGCGCCGGCGGCGATCACCTCCCGGGCCACCTCGGGCCGGAACGTGTCCACCGAGACCACCGCGAAGTCCCGCGCGGCCGTCACTACCGGTAGCACCCGGTCGATCTCCTCGGCCGTCGACACCTCCGGGCCGGGGGCGAACGGGACGCCGCCGATGTCGATCCAGTCGGCGCCCTCGGCGGCCGCCCGCTTGACCCGCTCGAGGGCGTGCTCCAGGGCGAAGGTGCTGCCCCGGTCGTGGAACGAGTCGGGCGTACGGTTCACGATCGCCATCACCGCCACCTGCCGTGCGAAGTCGAACCCGCGCCCGCCGATGATCCGTTTTCCCGCGTCGCCCACGATTGGCGAGGGTAACAGGCAGTGTTTTCACGGTTCGCCCCGCCGATTGCGGGCATCCGGATCGCATGGAACTTGGATTCAAGCTGGCGGCGGAGGCATTCGGGCCCAAGGAGCTGATCCGGCAGGCGGTACGCGCCGAGGAGGCCGGATTCGCCTTCGCCGAGATGAGCGATCACTACCATCCGTGGTTGGACGTGCAGGGGCATTCACCGTTCGTGTGGAGCACTCTCGCGTCCATCGCGTCGAAGACCTCGCGGCTGCGGCTCGCGACCGGCGTCACCTGTCCCACGGTGCGTTACCACCCGGCGATCATCGCGCAGGCCGCGGCCACCCTGGCGATCATCTCCGATGATCGCTTCACGCTCGGTGTGGGTGCCGGCGAGCGCCTGAACGAGCACGTGGTGGGGCGCGGTTTCCCGGCCGTACGGGAGCGGCAGGCGCTCCTGGCCGAGGCGCTGGAGATCATCAAACTGCTGTGGCAGGGCGGCTACCAGTCGTACGACGGAAAGTACCTGAAGCTGGAGGACGCTCGGGTCTTCGATCTCCCCGACAAGCTCCCGGACATCGCGGTGGCCGCCGGTGGGAAGCAGGCCGCGGAGTTGGCGGCTACCCACGGTTCCGGTCTTTTCGCCACCGAGCCGCGCGCCGACCTGGTCGCCGCCTTCGAGGGTGCGGGCGGGACCGGGCCGAAGTACGTCGAGATCCCGGTCGCCTGGGCGCCCTCGTCGGACGAGGCCGTGAAGGCCGCGCACGAGACCACGCGGTGGGCGGTCACCGGCTGGAAGGTCATGTCCGAACTGCCGAACCCGGTGAACTTCGAGGCGGCCGGCGCGACGGTGCGCCCCGAGGACATCCGGGACAAGTTCGTCGTCGGGCCTGACCCGCAGCCCTACCTCGAGGCCATCCGCAAGCACCAGGAGGCGGGCTTCGACCACATCGTGTTGATGAACGCCGGACCCGACGTGGACGGCTTCCTCGACTTCGCGGCCAAGGAACTTCTGTAACTGCCGGGTGCGCGGACCACATCTGTGGCCCGCGCACTCCGCAACTCTCAGTAGAGCTCGGTCAGAACTGTCGCCGGAACGTTCTCGTCCCAGGCGCCGGTGAGATACAACGGGCTCTCGGCGGGCTCGTCGGTCAGCACCCGCCGGACCTCCAGGCGTACGCCCTCGGCCACCGTGACCGCCGGGTCGCCCTCCTCGAGCCGGACGAGACGCCCGGCCGGCTGGGATTTCATCCCCCAGCCGTTGCCCCGCAACCGCATCATCGGGTCGCGGCGCTCCGGGCCGTCGGCCGTCTCGACGAACTCCTCCGCCTGCTGCCCGCCGGTGCGGATCACGGCCGTCACCGCTTCGACGAACACCGGATCGATCACCGCGTCGTAGACGTAGCGGGTGCCGAGGACGGAGTGCTCGGTCGTGCCGACCAGGTGCAGGTCGGCGCCCTCGAGCTCGGCGGCGCGATAGGTGAGCGGCACGTGGACCAGCGGGCCGTGCTCGGCACGCACCACCAGAAGCTCGATGCCGACCTCGCCCGCCGGGTCGTCCAGGCGGCACGCGCCGATCCGTTGAAGATCCTTCACATCGTCCGCGGGGTACCAGTGACGGGCGGGAAGCCAGGCCGTGAGCAACTCGAGTTTTGTCGGATTGAGGGTGGCCCGGTGGATAGTCGCCATGGCGGGGACTCTAAGCGATCAGCGCGGTACGCGCTGATCCGACCCGGCGATGTTACCGCTCACATCTCCTGGTCTTGGCCCTGCGGCCACCCCCGGGCAATGATCAGTTTCGAGGCCGAGACAATGACGTTGCTCGATCGATGTGCGCCGGCGCCCGGAGTTCTGGGACAGACTGGCTGGCATGTCGTCGACGTACCCGGGTCTTCTGGCCCGCACCCAGCATTTCCGGCTCGGGCGGCCCCAGCGGGTCACCCTCACCCCGGACGGGCGGCGGGTGCTCTTCCTCCGGTCGCGCGGCGGCGAGGACCCGGTGCGGCGGCTCTGGCAGCTCGACCTCGAGACCGGGGTGGAACGCCTGCTCGCCGATCCCCGCGCACCGGAATCGGGGGCTGACGCGGCGGGCACGGACGCGGTGGCGGCGCAGGAGCGGACCCGGCGGGAGCGGACCCGTGACCGCGGCGCGGGCATCTCGGACTACTACTTCGACCAGCACGTCCGGGCCGTCGCCTACACGGTCTCGCAGGAGCTGTACGTGGTCGACCCGTGGACCGGGGACGGTGGACGGCTCCCCGCCCGTACCCCGCTGACCGACGCCGTGATCAGCCCGGACGGCACCGCGGTGGCCTATGTGCACGCGGGGGCGCTGCGGTTGATCGGCGCCGACGGCGACGGCGATCGCGAGCTCGCCGTGCCGGAGGGCCCGGACGTGACCTACGGACTGGCCGAGCACGTGGCCGCCGAGTCGATGAACCGGATGCGCGGCTACTGGTGGTCGCCCGGGTCCGAGCGGCTGGCGGTGTGCCGGGTCGACAACGGGCCGGTCGCCATCTGGTACCTGAGCGATCCCACCCAGCCCGACCAGCCACCGGCCGCGCACCGGTATCCCGCGGCCGGCACCGCGAACGCGGTCGTCAGCCTGCACGTCCTCGGCCGGGATGGCACTCGGGTCGACGTGGACTTCGGGTGGGACGACTACGAATATCTGGTCAAGGTCGAGTGGGATGTACATGGCTTGCTGGCGGTGTTGCAGAACCGTCCGCAGACAGTTCTACGAACCGTGGCGGTCGACCCCGACACCGGCACGGTGCGGACCGTGGCCGAGAGCCGCGACGCGGCCTGGACCCAGATCGTCCCCGGCGTGCCGTGCCGCACCGCGTCCGGCGCGCTTGTCGGCACCGCCGACCTCGGCGAGACCCGCAGTCTGACCGTCGACGGCGAGCCGGTCACCCCGGCCGGGCTCGAAGTCGCCGAGGTGTACGGCTGCGACGGCGAGACGGTGCTGTTCGGGGCGTCCGAGGAACCCACCGAACGGCATGTGTGGACCTGGTCGCCCGAGGCCGGGATCGCCCGGGTGACAAGCACGCCCGGCCGGCATTCCGGGATCCGGACGGCCGGCACCACGGTGATCCGCAGCGCCACCCTCGACGGTCATGCGATCACCGTCTCCGCACGCCCGCGCATCGAGCCGCCGCCGGCCGCGGCCCGCCGGGGGGCGCGGGCGGTGGCGTTCGCCGAGCGTACGGTCAAGGATCTGGCGGTGGTGTCCCCGGCCGTACCCCAGGTGAAGCTGATGAGGGCCGGCGAGCGTGAGCTTCGGACGGCCGTGTTGTTCCCCGCCGGATGGCGGGGCGAGCGGCTTCCGGTGCTGATGGATCCCTACGGCGGGCCGGCCGCGCAGCTGGCGGTGGCCGACCGGGACGTCTACTACGAGTCGCAGTGGTTCGCCGACCAGGGATTCGCCGTGATCGTCGCCGACGGACGCGGGACACCCGGGCGCGGACCGCGCTGGGAGCGGACGATTCATGGGGACCGTTCCACCCTTCTGCTGGAAGACCAGGTGGAGGCGTTGCAGAAGGTTGCCGCCGAACATCCGGAACTCGACACCACAAGAGTGGGAATCCGGGGCTGGTCGGCCGGCGGTTATCTGGCCGCCCTCGCGATCCTCCGCCGGCCGGACGTCTTCCACGCCGGGGTCGCCGGGGCGCCCGTCACCGACCATCGGTTCTACGACACCCACTGGCAGGAGCGGTTCCTCGGTGACCCGAACCTCGACCCGGACGCCTACCGGCGGTCGTCGCTGATCGACGACGCCCCGTTGCTCGAACGGCCGCTCATGCTGATCCACGGGTTGCACGACGACAACGTCTATCCCGTGCACACCATGCGGCTGTCGGCGGCCCTGCTCGCCGCCGGCCGGCCGCACACCGTGCTGCCGCTGCCCGGCGCCAGCCACATGCCGCCCTTCGTCGACCTGCTCACGCCCCAGTTGCGCTTCCTCCGTGCGGCGCTGAACATCCACTGAACGGCGCCGCCAACCCGACTCCACAGTGGATTAACAGGTCCGGTGGTGAAGAGCTAGCGTCGGCCGGTATGAGCGGGGGGCTTCGGGTGGTGATCGTGTCCGGCAGTGGTGGGGTACTGCTGGACACGCTCGCCCTGCGCCCCTGGTGGCAGCACCAGGAAACATCGTGGGTCGCCGTGCGGGCGGCCGACACCGAGATCGCTCTGCACGGCCTCCCGGTGACGTGGCTGCCCGACCCACCCACCTGGCCGCACCTGGTGACCGCGACGTGGCGGGCGTTCCGGCTGCTCGGCCGCCGGCGACCGGACCTGATCGTCTCGGCCGGGCGGCGGCTCACCGTGCCGTTCTTCCTGGCCGCCCGCCTGCGCCGGTGTCGACGCTGTGGCTGGAAACCCTGACCCAGACCGGTACGCCGTGCGGAACCGCCCGGCTGAGCGCCCGGCTCGCCGACATGGTGCTGGTGCAGCGCCCCGAGCGGGTCGCCGCGCACCGCCACGCCGTCCTGGTGGGCGAGCTGTACTGATGGCCGCGATCCTGGTCACCGTCGGGATGGGCCCGTGGTCCTTCGACCGGCTGATCCGGGCGGTCGAACCACTGTGCGCCTACCACGATCTATTCGTGCAGACCGGTGCGTCGGCGGTGGTGCCGCCGTGCCCGCACGCCCGCTGGATCCCGCTCGACGAGATGCAGTGCCGGCTGTCCGACGCCGCCATCGTCATCACCCACGCCGGCAGCACGGTGCGCCTGGTGCAGCGCCTCGGCCGGGTGCCGATCGTGGTGGCCCGGCGGCGCGCGCTCGCGGAGACCGGCTCGGACCGGCAGGAGTCGTTCCTGCGCGTCGAGGAGCGGGCCGGCCGCGTGCGCGCGGTGTGGGCGGTCGAGACGCTGCCGGCGGCGGTGGCCTCGCACCTGACTCCGGCGGCCCGGAAGCTCGAGCCCGCACTGCCGCCCGCCGTCTCCGACGAGGAACTGACGTCGATCCTCGAGCGCGTCAGCCGCCGCCTGCTCGGCTGACCCCCGGTTCAGCCGACCCCCGAGGGGGTCAGGCGGCCGTTGAGGTCGACGATCTGATCGACCCGGTCCAGGCCTTCGCGGCGATGGGTCAGGAGCAGGATCGTACGGCCGGTGGCCGCGTCCAGCAGGTCGGCCATCAGGGCCTCGGCCAGGTCTTCGTCGAGGCCCTCGGTCGGCTCGTCGAGAATCAGGATCTCCGGGTCGGCCAGCAGCGCGCGGGCCGTGACCAGGCGGCGGGCCTGACCGCCGGACATCGTGGTGCCGCCGGTGCCCAGCCAGGTGTCGAGTCCGTCCGGGAGGGTGGCCAGCCAATCGCCGAGGCGGACCCGGCCCAGCGCCGCGTGCAGGTCGGCGTCGGTGGCGGTGGGCCGGGCCAGCCGGAGGTTCGCCCGGACCGTCGACGCGAAGATGTGGCCCGTGTCGTCCCCGACCAGGACGACCCGGCCGCGAACCGCCGACTCGGGCAGGTCCCGCAGGTCTCGCCCGTCTCCGCCGAGGACGGTGCCGGCCGCGGGGTCGAGCAGGCGGGCCAGCACCGCACCGAGCGTCGACTTGCCCGACCCGGACCGACCGGTGACCGCGACCCGGGCCCCGGCCGGGAGGTCCAGGTCGAGGTCGCGCAGCACCGGCTCCCGCGCCGGGTCCCAGCCCGCGCTCAGCCCGCGCACGGTGAGGCCGCCGATCGCCCCGGCCGGCGCTGTTTCGCGCTCGGGTCGCGGTCCGGCCTCGGGTGCGCCCGAGGAGAAGCCGGCCGGGACCGGAGCGGCGGTCAGTTCGGCCAAGCGGGCGGTGGCGCCGGCGTCGCGGCGGCGGGCGATGGCGGTGTCGGGCAGGGACAGAACGGTCTCGCCGAGGGCGACCACCGCCAGGAGCAGGACGGCCGTCCACTCCGGGGTGAGGGCCGTGCCGGTCAGCGCCCAGGCGGTACCGGCCGCGGCGACGCCCCAGCCCAGGTGCGCTGTGGCGGTCGCCTGACCGGCGGTGCGGGCCGCCCGGAACTCGGCAGCGGCCAGGGCGCGGCTCCGGTGCGCCGGTACGTCGTTCGCGACCGGAAGGTCCTCCACGCCGTCGATCGTCTCCACCACGGCGTCGTTCAAACGGCCCCGGGCCGTCGCGGTGGCGTGGTCCTCGCGAGTGGTCTGCCGGGCGGCGACGGCCGGCGCGAGCACCGCCGCCACCACCAGACCGGCGGCGAGCGGGCCGGCCACCGCCGGGGCGACGGCGATCGCGGCGAGCGACACCACGGCCAGGGTCAGGACCGCGCTCGCCGCCGGAAGCCGGCCCCGGAGCAGGCCGTCGACGCGGGCGTCCACGTCGGCGGCGATCCGGTCCAGCAGCTCGCCGCGGCGGCGCAGGCGCGGTCCGGGAACTCGGGAGACCAGGTCGGCGTAGACGCGGGCCCGGCGAGCACCGAGGCGAGCGAACGCCGTGTCGTGCGCGACCAGACGTTCCAGATAGCGCAGCAGGGGCCGGGCCACCGCGCTGCCCCGCACCAGCACCACGGCCGCCGAGAGGGTCAGAACCGGCGGCAGGGAAGCCGCCCGGACCAGCAGCCACGCGGCCGCCCCGGTCAGCACCACCCCGGCCAGCGACGAACCACTGCCCAGAGCAACCGCCACCGACCGGCCCGACGCCCACCGCACTCGTCGCCGCACCGGCTCGGGGGTTGCCGCCGGCCCGTTCTCCTCGGCTTGGTCCCGCCCCGCCCCGGACCCCAGCCGATGATCTTGCGCGGGGTGCGCGGGGTGCGCGGGGTGCGCGGGGTGCGCGGGGTGCGCGGGCTGGGCGGCGGTGGTGGTCCGGGGCGGGGCGGTCAGCGGGACTGTCCGGTCGGCGGCGGCGAGCAGGGCCGGGCGGTGTGCGACCACCAGGATCGCGCAACCGGCGTCGGCGGCGGCCCGGAGCCGGGCTATCACCTGGCGTTCGGTGTCGGCGTCGAGGTGGGCTGTCGGTTCGTCGAGCAGCAGGGTGGTGGGGGCGGCCGAGGCGCGGTGCAGGAGAGCGGCCAGGGCCAGGCGGTGCCGCTGCCCCGCGGACACCCCGGTGCCGTGCTCACCGAGCGGGGTGTCGCCGCTCAGCTCGCCCGCCAGGCCGACCGTCGCCAGCGCCGCGTTGCGGGAGCCCGCTGACTTCACCACCCCGGCGTCCGGGGGGAAGAGGTCGGCCACCGTGCGGGCGTGCGGCAGGGTCGGGCGTTGGGGGAGGTAGAGGGTTTCCCCCGCGGTGACGGTGCCGGCGGTGGCCGGGTGCAGGCCGGCGAGCACGCGCAGGGCGGTGGTCTTGCCGGCGCCGGACGGGCCGCTGAGCGCGACGATCTCACCCGGGGCCACGGTCAGCTCGGGCAGGTCGAGGGCGTCACCGAGCGCCCCGGGATAGCCGGCGCGCAGCCCCGCCACGCCGACGCCGGGCCCGCCGACACCGGGCCCGCCGACACCGGGCCCGCCGACACCGGGCGCAGGCCCGCCGACCCGGACCGGCGCGCCCGCCCGGAGAGAGGTCGGGGCGCCCGCCTGGGGGGAGGTCGGGGCGGCGGGCTGGGGGGAGGTAGGGGTCAGGGCCTCGTCCAGGTCGGCGATCACCGCGGTGGCGGCGGTGGCGGCGTGGTAGCGGGCGGCCATCTCGCGCAGGGGGCGGTAGGCCTCGGGGGCCAGCAGGATCACCAGCAACGCCGGGGCCAGGGCGAGGTGGCCGGCGGCGACGCGGAGGCCGGCCTCCACCGCGATCAAGCCGACGGACAGGGTGCCGACCAGATCGAGGGCGGTCGAGGACAGGAACGCGACCTTGAGGACGCGCATGGTGGCGTGCCGGTGCCGATCGGTCAGGGTCGCGATCGCTTCGGTCTGGCGCTCGGCCCGGCCGTAGATCCGAAGGGTGGGCAGGCCGCGGACGATGTCCAGGAAGTGGCCGGCCAGCCGCGCGTCGGCCTGCCAGCGCTGTTTCGCGCGGGATTCCGTCGCCCAGCCGATCAGGGCGCCCAGCAGCGGGATCAGCGGCAGGGTGGCCAGCGCGATCAGGCCCGAGGCCGGGTCGACGAGCACCATCACGATGATCACCAGGGGCGGGAGGACCACGCCCAGGAGCACGGCGGGGAGATAGCCGGTGAACCACGGGCGCAGCGAGTCCAGACCCGACGTCAGCACCGCGGTCAGCCGGCCCGCACCGAAGGATGCCAGCCACGCGGGGCCACGTTCCGGCACCGTCCGGAGCAGGCGCCGGCGCAGCTCGTCGGTCACCGCGGCGGCGGTTCGGGCGGCCACCGCCTGCTCCGCCCAGGACAGGGCCGCGCGGAGGGCGTACGCGGCAAGTAACAGCGCTATCGCCCAGCGGCGCTGGGCCGCGATGATCAGGGTGAGGGACGCGGCGATCGCCACGGTCGTGGCGGCCTGGGTGGCGCCCAGCGCGGCCAGGGTGACGATGCCGCGGCGGCTGGTCCGGGCGTGGCGCAGCAGGCGCGGGTCGATCGGGCCGCGCCGGGTCGACCGGGTCATGACGGAACCCGTTCGCTGGCTACCCGGCGGCGGAAGACGAAGTACGAGTAGGACTGGTAGGCCAGCACGCCGGGCAGGATCACGACGCCGCACCAGGTGAGCAAAGTCAACGCCTGCGGGGTGGCGGCAGCCCCCGACCGGGTCAGCGACCAGGCCTCGTCGAGGGTGCTGTGCAGCACCACGCCGGGGTGGGCGGTCAGGACCGTCACCACGGTGCCGGCCACCGCCACCGCCGTGGTGGCGAAGGCAAGCGCCTCCCGGCCGCTGCGGGCCAGCATGCCGGCGGCCAGCGACAGCGCGGCCGCCACCAGGACCAGGCGGGACGACGTGGCGATGCCGGCGATCACCAGCGCGGCGGCGCCGGCCGCACCGAGCCATCGGGCCAGGCCGGCCGCCCGGCGGCGGACCGGGCCGCTGGTGCGCAGGCTCAGGAACGTGGCGCCCAGCAGCAGCGCGGCGAACAGCGCGGCGCCCGCGCCCAGCAACGCCGGCCAGGTCAGCAACGGCGACAGGCTGCGGGACAGCCCGGCGCCACGGACCGAGCCGTCGGGGCCCAGCGCCACGCCCCGGGCGAAGACCGTGAGCAGTGCGCCCCACAGCAACACGATCGCGGCCGAGCTGGTCGCCAGGAACAGGTCGCAACGGCGCCGCCACGACGACGTGTCGACCTTTCCACGGAACTCCAGGGCGACCCCGCGCACGGCCAGCAGCAGCAACAACGCGGCCATCGGGAGGTAGAGGGCGGAGAGCAGGGCGCTGTACCACGCCGGGAAGGCGGCGAACGTCACGCCGATCGCGGCGACCAGCCAGACCTCGTTGCCGTCCCAGAACGGTCCGATCGTGCGCACGATCGCTGTTCGCTCGTGTTCGGAACGGCCGAGCAGGGGATCCAGAACTCCGACGCCGAAGTCGAAGCCCTCCAGGACGAAGAAGAGCACCCAGGCGAGTACGACGATCCAGAACCAGAAGGTGATCACGGGACGGGTCCCCTCAGTAGACGGGCGCGGGTTCGGGGGTCTCGGCTGCCGTTTCCGGCGCGACCCGCAGGGGCCGGCGGGCGATGTGCCGGATCACCCGGAACCAGGCGACCGCCAGAATCCCGTAGATCGCGGCGAATCCGATAAGCGAGGCGAGGACCTCGGCGCTGGTCAATCCGGGGGAGATGCCGTCGGCGACGGTGGAGATGCCGAACGCGATCCACGGCTGGCGGGCGGTCTCGGTGAAGATCCAGCCGAACGTGTTCGCCGCCGCCAGGAGCAGCGGGATCAACGGCAACCAGCGGATCAGCCAGGTCGGGGCGGCGCGCTTGCTACGCGTACGCCACAGGTAGTAGGCGGCGATCGCGGCGGCCAGCATGCCGGCGCCGATCATGAGCCGGAACGTCCAGAAGGCGACCGGGATCATCGGTACGTAGTTTCCCGGCCCGTACTGGGCGGCGTACTGCGCCTGCAGGTCGTCGATGCCCTGCACGGTGGCCGTCGGCGAGCCCTTGGCCAGGATCGACAGCAGCCACGGGAGGTCGAGCGCGAAGGACGGCAGCGGGTGGCCGATGGTGAACAGCGAGAACGGCGCGCCCTTGGTGGTCTCGTAGAGCGCTTCGGCGGCGGCCATCTTCATCGGCTGGACCTGGGTGATGACCTTGCCGAGGTGGTCGCCGGTCAGGGCGGTGGCGGCGCCGCCGGCCGCCATCAGCCAGGCGCCCAGCCGGGCCAGGGTGCGGTGGGCGGGCTCGGCGGCGAGGCGCCGGACCGCGATCGCCAGCAGCAGCGCACCGCCGACCATCGCGGCGCCGGCCAGGGTGTGCGGGAATGCCGCCAGGTTGACCTTGTTGAGCAGCAGCTCACGGAACGACGTGAGGTGCGCCCGCCCGGTGACCGGGTCCAGCGCGTACGCGACCGGATTCTGCATGAAGCTGTTGGCGGCCAGGATGATGAAGGCGGACAGCACGGTGCCGAGCGAGACGATCACGATGGTCGCGGCATGCAGGGCGCGGGGCAGGCGGTCCCAGCCGAAATACCAGATCGCCAGGAACGTCGCCTCGAGGAAGAACGCGAGCATGCCCTCGATGGCGAGGGTCGGCCCGAAGACGTCGCCGTAGAACTTGGCGAACGCGCTCCACCCCATGCCGAACTGGAATTCCTGCACGAGCCCGGTGACGACACCGACGGCGAAGGTGACGATCAACAGCTTCCCGACGAACTTCGTCAGATCCAGAAAGGCCGGGCGGCGGGTACGGAGCCAGGCCAGCTCGAGCCCGGCGGCAACGGCGGCCAGCGAGATCGACAGCGGCACGAAGAAGTAGTGATAGATCGTCACGACCGCGAACTGCAGCCGGGTCAGGTCCAGCACGTCCATGAGAAAGCCTCCTCAGCGACGAGTACGACGCCGCGTAGTAGATACTACGCCGCGTAGTACGACGCCGTGCAGTAGAGTGGCTCACATGGCACTGGGAGATCTCGAGCGCGAGATCATGGCGCGGCTGTGGGCCGCCGCCGAGCCGCTGACGGTGCGGCAGGTCCACGAGGCGCTGAGCCGTGATCGCGACCTCGCCTACACGACCGTCATGACCGTGCTCGACCGGCTCGCCAAGAAAGGCGTGGTGGTGCAGCAGAAGGCCGACCGGGCCTACCGCTACGCGCCGGCCCAGACCCGCGAGGAGATGACCGCGTCGGTCATGCTCGACGCGCTCAGCGCCACCCCCGACCAGGACGCCGCCCTGGCCTACTTCGTCGGTCAGCTCCCGCCGGACGCCCTGGCCGCCGCCATCGAGGCCGCCCGGAAGAAGTGACCGCCTTCCTGCTCGGCGCGCTGGGGCTGCTGCTCTCGCTCGTCGTCCCGGGCATCCTGGCCCGGGCGCGCTGGCCCGACCGGGCGCCGGCCGCCGCCGTGCTGCTCTGGCAGGCGATCACCCTGACCGGCGTGCTCTGCGCGCTCGGGGTGGTGCTCTCCGCCCCCGAGGAGCTGACCCGCACGTCGGGCCGGCCGATCGCCACCGCCGCCCTGATCGGCGCCCTGCTGATCGCCGCCAGCATCGTGTTGCGCCTGCTCTGGTCGCTCTACGGCGTCTCCAAACGGTCCCGGGCCCGCCGCGAGAAGCACCGCACCCTGGTCGACCTGCTCGACCGGGCGGAGCAGCGGGAGGAACTCGGCGTCGAGAACCTGCGCGTGCTCCAGGGGGCGTTGCCGCTGGCCTACTGCGTGGCCGGGGGACAGGGGCGGGTCGTGCTCAGCGACGGGGTGCTGCGGATCCTCAGCCGGCCGGAGATCGACGCGGTGCTCGCGCACGAGCAGACCCACCTGCGGCACCACCACGAGCTGGTGATGGAGTCGTTCACCGCGTTCTACCGGGCGGTGCCCCGTCCGTTGCGCAGCCGGGCGCCGCTGGACGCCGTACACCTGCTGCTCGAGATGGTGGCCGACGATGCCGCGAGTCGCGTCGCCGGGCCCGCGCCGCTCAAGGCCGCGCTGGAGCGGCTGACCGACGCCGTCCCCCTGACGGAGGACGTCGCGCCCGATCCCAAGGGTGATGCACGCCGACGCAGGCTGACCCGGCTGGGGTCGTCGCACCACCGGTCCGTCGCCCTCGACACCGTCGCGGCGGCGGCCGCCCTGGGCCTGCTGGTGCTACCCACCGTGATACTCGTGGTGCCGTGGCTCCATGCGGCGCTGGATGAATGGCCGTTGAGATAACCCTCGGTAGCCGTGGTTGAGCATGCAGTTTCCTGGTCGTGGCCGCTTCAGTTACCGACTTGATCCGGAGTACGGTGGTCCCCGGTTCGGCAGCCCCCCATCGTCCATCCGGACGATCTGACGAACCACCGCCTAATCACCGACAGGTGAACCGGGGACCCGAGCAGTTGGGGTGAAGCCGCTTCGTGCGGCCGGGCGCGCTTCCCGCCCGAACCCGTCAGCTAACCCGGTCGGCGGCGAGGGAAGAAAGGACTACGCACCTACGTGAAACGGATTGGGGCGCGTCGCGCCGCAGTTCTGCGCGGCCTCGTCAGCGCTGCCGCCGCGATCGGGGTCGTTCTCGCCGGACCCTCCGTGGCGCACGCGGCACCTTCGCCGGCCAGTGTCGAGGCCCAGATCGACAAGCAGTGGAACGAGCTCGAGCCGGTCATCGAGCAGTACAACGACGTGCACGGCAAACTGCTCCAGAACCAGGCCCAGCAGAAGAGCCTCGCCAAACAGATCACGCCGCTCCAGGTGCAGGTGGACGTGGCGTTGGCCCAGGTGCGTGGTCTTGCGACGGACGCCTACATGCAGGGTTCGCCCAGCGCGCTGCACGCGATGCTGATCACGGGCTCGCCCACCGGGCTGACCGACAAGCTGACCTACCTCGATCAGCTTGCCCGGCACCAGCAGGAACAGATCGCCGGCGTCGCCAAGTTGCGCGACAAGTACACCGGCATCAAGTCCGATCTGGACCTGCTGACCACCTCGATCGCGGCGCGCGACGCCGACCTGGCCAAGAAGAAGACGGCGATCGAGAAGAAGATCAACGACCTGCAGAAGCTACGGATCCAGGCGTACGGTACGGCGGACGTGTCCGACGGCCCGTACAAGACCGGTCCGTGTCCCGTCACCTACACCAACGACAAGGGCGGCCGGGCGGCGCAGCGTGCGTGCGACCTCCTCGGCAAGCCCTACGTCTTCGGTTCCGAGGGCCCGAACAGCTACGACTGCTCGGGTCTGACGAAAGAGGCGTGGGCCAGCGTCGGCGTCAACCTCGACCACTACACGAAAGACCAGTGGAACGAGGGCAAGGCGGTGTCACGCGACGACCTTCAGCCGGGCGACCTGGTCTTCTACTACCCGGGCAGCCTCCACCACGTGGCCATCTACATCGGTGGCGGCATGGTGGTGCATGCTCCGCACACGGGCGACCATGTGCGGATGGCGACGATCGAACGGGGCCCGATCGCGGGTTACCGCCGACCGGGCTGAGCATTCGGTTACTCCTCGAGAAAGGCCGCCGGCTTTCCGGCGGCCTTTTTCCGTACGCCCCCGCCAGTCGGCCGGCGACGGGGGAGACCCGGGCCGTCGGTGTACAGCGAAGTCAGCACCCGGTAGTGATGGCCGCGCCCGAGGCCGCGAATGCCTCGCTGACCAGCCGACCGGCGCGCGCCGCCGTCGGCGTGAGGAGCTGGCTGGGCCGTCGTGCCATGCGCCATCCCCGTCGTCCACCTGCCGTCAGCGGGCCGGACGCTAGCTTCCGCCCTTGCCCCTGTCGACTGGCCCACCGCTGTGGTTCGTCCCGCCCCGTCGTCCCGCCCCGTGCCCCGGTGGTTTCGCCCCCGTCCCCCCGTCCCCTTCTTCCCGCGTCCCCCGTCAGTTCGCCCCGCCCTGCTCGCGGCGGTCCCCTTCAGTCGGTCGCTGAGCCGATTTATCAGTTCAAGTCGTAAATGTCACCACCCTGCTGAGCCGCCACCGCTCCTGGCTACCCGGTCGTGATCGCTCGCGTGGATGTATGAGGCACCGCGGGCTCAGGTTGAGGGCCGTCCGGGCGCCCGGTGAACCACAGCTTCCTTGAAACAGGGGCCTCCAGACGAATTGAGGGGGCCTTTCAAGGAAGTTGCTGCTTGTCGACGCCATCAGTGGGCTGAAAGCTGGGCAAATTACGCATTTGCCCTACTGGCTCTTGGCTGTCGGGCGCCGTTCATCGCTGCCTCCTGCGTGCCAGGTTGGATCGCGGCACCACCAATACGTCGATACTTCGCCACTGAGGACTGCTGGGCGCTGCTGGAGCGGCTCATGCCCTGCTCGCCGCCGACGCCGTCTCGTTCGGCGGGGCCGGTGACGGAGGTCGGTGACGGGGGCCGGTGACGGGGGCCGAGATCTTGTCGGCGGGGGCGGGCATAATTCGTTCTCATGAGCGACTCGCCCCTGATCGACAGTCTGGTTGCGGCCGTCGAGGCCCGGCCCGACGATCTGACGCTGCGCCTGCACCTGGCTGAGTTGCTTGTCGGGGCGGCTCGCGGCCAGGAGGCGATCGGGCATGCGGCTCAAGTGCTCGCCCGTGACCCGGGCAACGCGGCCGCGCAACGCCTGATGGCCGCCGCGCTGGCCCCCGTCCCCGAGCCGGGGAGGCAGGGCGCGCCCGGCGCCGCGCCGGGGAACCAGGGCGGGCCGGGGCAGCAGGGCGGGCCGGGACAGCAGGGCGCCGAGCTGGGTGAGTTCGGTCCCGAGCCGGCGAAGCGTGGCGATTCGGTCGACTGGGTGGCCATGGAGCAGGAGCTCGGGGACATCGTGCCGCCGCGGTTCGCCAAGACCACCGACGAGCCCGATCCGGTTCAGGGGCACGCCGACCGCGCGTTCGACGTCGAGCGGTCCACCATCACGCTCGCCGACGTCGGTGGCATGCAGGAGGTCAAGAAGCGTCTTGAGGTCTCCTTCCTGGGGCCGTTGAAAAACCCGAAACTGCGGAGTCTGTTCGGCAAGAGCCTGCGGGGCGGCCTTCTGTTGTACGGTCCGCCCGGTTGCGGCAAGACGTTCCTCGCGCGGGCCGTCGCGGGTGAGATGGGTGCCTCGTTCATCTCGCTGTCGATCACCGACGTGCTCAACATGTGGATCGGCAGCTCCGAGCGCAACCTGCACGACCTGTTCGAGTCGGCGCGCGGCCATGCGCCGTGCGTGCTGTTCCTCGACGAGATCGACGCGCTGGGCCACAAGCGCAGCCAGCTCAACTCGTCGTCGATGCGCACGGTGGTCAATCAGCTGCTCACCGAGCTCGACGGGGTGGACGGCAACAACGACGGGGTGTTCGTGCTCGCCGCCACCAACGCGCCGTGGGACATCGACTCGGCGCTGCGCCGGCCCGGCCGGCTCGACCGCACGCTGCTGGTGTTGCCGCCGGACAAGCCGGCCCGCGCCGCCATCCTGGAGTACCACCTGCGGGATCGTCCGGTCGCCGGGATCGATCTGGGCAAGGTCGCCGAGATCACCGAGCACTATTCGGGCGCCGACCTGGCCCACCTGTGTGAGACGGCGGCCGAGTTCGCGATGCGTGACTCGATCGCGACGGGGGAGATCCGCATGATCGGTCAGGCCGACATGGTGGCCGCCGTGCGCGAGGTGCGCCCGTCGACCGACGGGTGGTTCGCCACGGCCCGCAACGTGGCGATGTTCGCCAACGAGAGCGGTGAATACGACGATCTCGCGGCCTACCTGAAGAAGCGCAAGCGATCTTGACGGACTTCTACCGGGAGGCCCGGCATCTCGCCCAGGTCGGGCGATACGAGGAGGCGGAGCGGGCAGCGCGCCACGGCCTCGCCGACGCGCCGCGGGACGGTCGGCTGCTCACGCTGCTCGCCTCGGTGTTGCGGCTGCGCCGGGAATACGCTCCGGCGCTGGCGACCGCCACGGCGGCGGTCGAGGCCGCGCCGCATCTGGCCGACGCGCACGCCGAGCGGGCCGAGAGCCTGATCCTGCTGATCCGCTCGAAGGAGGCGGTGGTGGCGGCGGGGGAGGCGGTGCGGCTCGCCCCGCTGGATCCGTCGGCGCACCTGGTCCTGGCCCGCGCGCTGGCCTCGACGAACGCGCATGACCAGGCTCGCGCGGCGGCGGCGCGTGGCCTGTCGATGGCGCCGCGCTCGGTCGAGGCGCTGCTGACGGTCGCCGACGTGGAACGGGGCGCCGGCCACCGGGAGGCGGCCACGACGGCGGCGTACGGGGCGCTGGCGATCGACCCGGAGAACGCGTACGGGCGCTGGCTGATCGCCATGCTCGACGCCGAACGTCTGCAGGTGCGCAGCTCCATGCGGGGTCTGCGGGAGGTCGCCCGGGACAACCCGGCGCGCCCCGACCTGATCTCGATGACGTGGCCGATCCGGGGCGTGCTGAGCGGCCTGCGCCGGGGGCTGGCCGTCGGCGTGCTGCTGGTGTGCGCGTTCCTGGTCGTCGGGCACTGGTGGACGCACGCGCTGACGTTCGCCCGCATCCTCGCCGGGGTGCTCGCCGTTGTCCTTGCCGGGTTCGCGGTTCGGGTGCTGGTCCCGGCCGGCCGCTTGCCGTGGCGCTGCCTGCCGCTGCTGCCCCCGCTGATGCGCCGGGCCAACGTCGGTGGCTTGGCGGCGGTCGTGGTGGCGGTGGCTTTCCTGGCGTCGTACGCGATCTCCGGCCGTTGGATCCTGATTTTGCCGGCCCTGGTGATGGCGCCGCTGATGTGGGGGCTCAGCTGGCTGGAACTGCTGGCGGCGGGCCTCGACGATCCCGGTTACCGGCAGGCGTTCCGGGATCTCGGCGGGGAGTTCCGCGAATGGTGGCAGACCACCAAGAAGGACCTTCGAGCGGCTTGGTCGGACCCGCCGCCCAAGTAGGCTGGAGGGCAGTTGAGCCGGGAGGCGGACCCCCATGACCAACTTCCCAGCCGCAGTCGTTCTCGACTGGCCCGACTGCCGGAACGCCCGTGACCTCGGCGGTCTCCCCACCACTGACGGCGGCGTGACCCGGGAGGGTGTCCTCTACCGCGCCGACGGCCTTTTCCGGCTGACCCCGCCGGGGATCGCCGCGGTGCGGGCCGCCGGCATCACCCGCATCGTCGACCTGCGCTGGCCGTGGGAGTGCGAGCGGCACCCCAACCCGTTCGCCGGCGACCCGATCTACATGCATGTCCCCCTGCTGGAGGACGAGCTGTCCTACGATCCGCCGCACGACTCGTACGGTCCGATGCTCGACCACAACGGCGACCGCATCGCGCGGGCCTTCTGCGCGCTGGCCACCGCCCCGCCGGGGGGCACTCTGATCCACTGTCACGGCGGCCGCGACCGCACCGGCGGGCTGACCGCCCTGGCCCTGGCGGTGGCCGGGGTGACGCCGGCGGCGATCTGTGCCGACTACGACCGCAGCCCGGAGGCGGTGCCGGGGGCGATGGCCCGCACCCTCAACCACGTCGACGTCCTCTACGGCGGTCCGGTGCCCTACCTGCGGCAGATCGGGGTGCCGTCAAACGCGATCGAGGCGGTCCACCGGCGGTTGCGTTAGCTGGGCGTCCCACTTCTCCTCGATACGGCCGAACCGCCACACCAGCAGGGCCACCGCCCACGTCGCCACGAACAGGCCGACGATCACGAAGCCGACGTAGTTGAGGTCGAGCCGGCCGATCGCGGCCAGCGGGCCGGAGGTGATGCCGAGCTTCTCGGTGATCACCGAGTCGAGTTCGATGGTGCCGATGATCAGGGCCACCGCCACCGACAGGCCGGTGATGGTGAGGTTGTAGTAGACCTTGCGGACCGGTTTGGCGAACGCCCAGCCGTAGGCGTAGTTCATGAAGACGCCGTCGGCCGCGTCCAGCAGGCTCATCCCGGCCGCGAACAGCACCGGCAGTGTCAGCACGGCGTACCAGGGCAGCGCGAACGCCGCCGCACCGCCCGCCAGCACCAGCAGCGAGATCTCCGTCGCGGTGTCGAAGCCGAGGCCGAACAGCAGCCCGATCGGGTACATCTGCCAGGGCTTGGTCACCGCACCGCCGGCCTTCGCCAGGATGCGGTTGAGGAAACCGCGGTTGTTCAAATGGGCCTCGAGCTGGGCCTCGTCGAAGTCGCCCCGGCGCATCCGGCGGAACACCTTCCAGATGCCGACCAGCAGGATCAGGTTGATGACCCCGATGACGTAGAGGAAGACGCCCGAGACGCTCACCCCGATCACGCCGGTGACCTGCTGCAGCGTCGACGAGTCGCGCTCCACCTGACCGGCCAGCGAGCGCATGCCCAGGCCGAGCAGCAGGCACAGGGCGAACACCACGCTGGAGTGGCCGAGCGAGAACCAGAAACCGACGGACAGGGGGCGGCGTTCGCCGCCCATCAGCTTGCGCGTGGTGTTGTCGATGGCGGCGATGTGGTCGGCGTCGAACGCGTGGCGCATGCCCAGGGTGTACGCGGTGACACCGAGCCCGACGCCGTACACGCCGGCCGCCCCGACGTGGTAGTGCGCCGGCACGATCACCAGGAACAGCAGGCCGAAGCCGACCACGTGCAGGAACACGATGAACGCCGACATCCCGCCGATGCTCGCGAGCTCGTGTCGTCTCTTCGAAGCCACGTCTCGCATTCTTGTTGTTGCCAACCTCTGGCAACAACCCGAGTGGCGTGGTTCACGCCCGCACCGCTGTCACCGCGGATGGGTGCTCCACCGCATCGACAGTCCGGTGAGGGCCCGCTCGGTGCGGATCTCCATGGCGGTGCCGAGGATCGTCGCCCGGTCGAAGACCAGGGGAGTGTCGTCCAGGCCGTACGTGATCCGCTCGGAGATGAAGGCGGGCGTGCCGACCGGATGCTTCAGCAGGTCGCCGGCGTCCTCGTCGAGGACGCCGGGCCGGATCGTCTCGGCGGCGCGATGCACGACGACGCCGCGGTCGGCCAGCGCGGCATAGAGGGAGGTGCCGCTGAAGTCGGCGCCGAACAGCTCGGTGTCGCGGATCCACGACAGCTGGTGCACCGCCGGGCGCCCGGCGACCAGGCGCAACCGCTCCAGCCGCAGCGTCTGGGCCACGTCACCGAGCCGGTCCGCCACCGCCGCCGGCGGCTTGCGGATCTGCTGCCCGAGGATCTGGGTGCTCACGGTCTGGCCCTGCGCCCGCAGGTCCTCGGCGAAACCCCGGAGCGAATCCAGCCGGTACGCGGCCCGCGGTTCGGCGACGAACGTGCCCCGGCCGGGCTGCTGGGAGAGCAGACCGTCGTTCTCGAGTTGCCGCAGTGCCTGCCGCAGGGTCGCGAGCGTGACGCCGTACGACCCGCAAAGCTCCTTCTGCGGCGGCAGCGCCGACCCGGGTGGCAGCTCCCCGCCGCGGATCTTGGCGGCCAGGTCGGCGGCGATGGCCTGATATTTCGGCGTGCGCGGCGCGGTCAGCGGGTCCTCCTCGGCTCGCGGATCACCGG
>NZ_BOMM01000022.1 GCF_016862195.1 Paractinoplanes ferrugineus
GCGTGATCCGCGAGCCAAGACCCTAGTCGAGGGCCGCGCGCAGGCGGGCGATGTCCACAGCCAGTTCGTCCGGTGTGGCGCCGTCCAGGATTCGGCGCATCACGGCCGCACCGACCACCGCGCCGTCCGCGACCGCCCCGGCCGCTGCCGCCTGGGCCGGGCCGGAGATGCCGAAACCGAGAAGCACCGGCAGGTCACTGACCGCCTTGATGCGGGCGGCGAGCGGGGCCGCGGAGTCGGCGAGGGTGTCGCGTTCCCCGGTCGTACCCATCACGCTTATCGCATAGAGGTAGCCGCTCGCCCGCCGTACGATCTCGGCCAGCCGCTCGTCGCTGGTGACCGGGGCGACGAGCAGGATCAGCGCCAGCCCGGCGTCGGCGGCGGCCCGCTCCACCTCGGCGAGCTCGTCCACCGGCAGGTCGGAGACGATCAGGCCGGAGACGCCGGCCTCGGCGAGGCGAGCGCAGAAGGCGGCGGGGCCGGCCCGGAAGACCAGATTGGCGTACGTCATCACGACCAGCGGCACGCCCACCGTGACCCGGGCGAGGTCGGCGAGGATGGACGCCACCGTGGCGCCCCGGGCCAGCGCCCGGTCGGACGCCTGCTGGATCGTGGCGCCGTCGAGCATCGGATCGGAGAACGGCAACCCGATCTCGATCGCGTCGGCGCCCGCCGCCTCGAGGGCGTGCAGGTAGTCGGTCCAGTCGGCGGTGATGCCGCCGGTCAGGTAGGGGACCAGAGCTTTGCGGTCCCGGCGCAGGAGAGTGGTCGTCATGCCTTGTCCCCGATCAGAGTGTGCATGTCCTTGTCGCCGCGCCCGGACAGGGTCAGCACGACTGTCGAGTTCGCCGGCAGGTCGGCGGTGCCGGCCGCCTTCAGCACCCACGCCACCGCGTGCGCCGTCTCGAGGGCGCAGATGATCCCCTCGCTGCGGGCCAGCCGGCCGACCGCCTCGATCACCTCGTCGTCGGTGACGGTGCGGTATTCGGCCCGGCCGATCGCGCCGAGATGCGCGTGCTCGGGGCCGATTCCCGGGTAGTCGAGGCCGGCCGCGATCGACTCGGCCTCGGCGATCTGCCCCTCGGAGTCCTGCAGAACCATGGAGCGGGTGCCGTGCACGACTCCGGGTGCCCCGTTCGACATCGCGGCGCCGCCCGCGGCTTCCACGCCGATGAGCCGGGCCGTGGTGTCGACGAAGCCGGCGAACGTGCCGGCCGCGTTGGAGCCGCCGCCGACGCAGGCCACCACCACGTCCGGGGTGAAGCCCGCCTGCCGGCGGGCCTCGGTGCCGATCACCCGCTGGAACTCCCGCACCATCCACGGGTACGGGTGGGGACCGCCGACCGAGCCGAGCAGGAAGTGGGCCTGATCGGTGTCGGCCACCCACGCCCGCATCGCCTCGTTGGTCGCGTCCTTGAGGGTGCGGCTGCCGCTGGTCACCGGCACGACGGTGGCGCCGAGCATCTCCATCCGGTGCACGTTGAGCCGCTGCCGTTCGATGTCCCGCGACCCCATGTAGATCGTCGCGGACAGGCCGAGCAGGGCGGCCGCGGTGGCGGTGGCGACGCCGTGCTGGCCGGCGCCGGTCTCGGCAATCAGCCGGGTGCGGCCCATCCGGCGAGCGAGCAGCCCCTGGCCGAGCACGTTGTTGATCTTGTGGCTGCCGGTGTGGGCGAGATCCTCGCGCTTGAGCCACAGCGAGATGCCGAGCCGGGCGGAAAGGTTGCCGGCGGGCGTCAGCGGCGTCGGGCGACCGGCGTAGACCGCGAGCAGCGAGTCCAGCTCGTCGCGAAAATCCTTGTCGGCCCAGGCCTCGCCGAAGGCGGCGGCGACCGCCGCGCAGGCCGGCACCAGGGACTCGGGAACGAAACGGCCGCCGAAGTCACCGAAGCGACCGGCGGCGGGCTCGGTCATGAGGGACGTCATGAAAGCCACCTCCAACAGTTATAGAACTCTCCGCCGCAGTGTTGCACATCGCGGCGGAGAGTTCTAGAACTATCTAGGCGGCGGCCTGGTACAGCTTCTCCGGGGTGACGGCGCCGGCGAACACCCGGCCGTCGTCGGTGACCAGCACGCTGAACAGGGTGCCGGCGAACAGGTGACCCTTGCCCCAGGCACCGCTGACCTCGGGCAGCATCCCGGTCAGCCCGGACAGCTGCTTGGCCTGCGAGTCGGCGGCGTCGGTCTTCGGCAGCTTCGCCGAGACGATCGTCGTCCAGCCGGTGCCGATCATCTTCGGCGCGCCCGACTTCGACGCGTCCGCCTTCGCCCGCTCCTGCTTCTCGGCGGCGGCCTTCTGGTGGTCCGCCAGACCCTTCTTCACTTCACCGGCGGTGCTCTCCTGCACCTTCGTGCCCGCCGGCGCCTTGAAGACGAACTGCTGGTCATCCGGCACCGCGAAGCTGATCTGCTGGAACGCCACCCGCACCGCGGGCTTCGTGGCGTTCTTCGCGTAGACGTCGACCCGCAGCGGGATGTGCTTCTCGGCGTCGATGGCCAGTCGCACCTGGCCGATCAGCGACCCCGCGTCCTTCGGGCTGAGCACCAGCTCGTACGCGTCCCGGCCGGCCACCTTCGCGGCGCCGGTGGTGCTCACCGCCGTGGTCGGGTTGATGGCCGCCAGGGCCTCGTCGGCCGCCTGCTGCGGAGTCAGCGTCGACGCCGCCCCGAGCTCCCGGTGCTTGGCGTCGGCCCCCGCCGGGATCTTGAAGTGCGCGGCCGTCTTCTCCGTGCTCTTCCACAGGTAGACGTCCGAGCCGTTGCGGATCACGTCGGTCTCACCCTGCGTGCCGAGCAGGGCGACCCGGGCCTTGGTCTCACCCGCGTACCAGACGCGGGCGGTGTTGCTGCCGCCGAGCAGCGAGGACAGATCGCCTTTGCCCTGGGTCAGATTGGCGAATGCCCCCAGACCGAGATCGGCGCTCTCCACGACCGTCCCGGACAACCCGTCGACCTTGGCGCTCTGCACGTCGACCAGCAACTGTGCCGCGCTGCGCTCGGGCAGCGACGAGTCCGCGCTGGCGACGAGCGTGCCGGCGACGGCGCCGCCCCCGATGACGACAACCGCCGCGGCGGACGGTACCAACCAGCGCAGTGCCGGCCTGCTGAACACGGACACGATGTCCACCTCCCGTTGTTTCTCTGCCTACCACTGTGCGGTGTAAGGGCTGTGACCGTGCTGAGAGCTTCCCCTAGGGGTGGCGCCCTACATGTAAAAGTATGAGCGTGCGGTTGCTGGTGGTGGAGGACGAGGCGCGCCTGGCGGCGGCGCTTCAGCGTGGGCTGCAGGCCGAGGGCTTCGCGGTCGATGTGGCGGGCGACGGTCAGGACGGGCTCGAGATGGCCCGGCACGGCGGCTACGACGCGATGATCCTGGACGTGATGCTGCCCCGGCTGAGCGGCTATCGGATCGTTCGTCAGCTGCGGGCCGAGCGGAACTGGGTGCCGGTGCTGATGCTCTCGGCCAAGGACGGCGAGTACGACCAGGCCGACGGACTCGACTGCGGGGCCGACGACTACCTGACCAAGCCGTTCTCCTACATCGTGCTGCTGGCCCGGCTGCGGGCGATGCTGCGGCGGGGCGCGCACGAGCGGCCACCGGTGCTGACGTTCGGCGACATCGAGCTCGACCCGGCCGAGCGCCGGGTCATGGTGGCGGGGTCCGAGGTGGTGCTGACCACGCGCGAGTTCGCCCTGCTGGAATACCTGATCCGGCGGCCCGGCGAGGTGGTCAGCAAGATCGAGCTGCTCGACCACGTGTGGGACGCCGCCGTCGAGACCGCCCCGAACGCGGTCGAGGTCTACGTCGGCTACCTCCGTCGCAAGATCGGCCGGGATCGCCTGGAGACGGTGCGCGGCGCCGGCTACCGGCTGGCGACTGTGTGATGCGCCGGCCCCGCGAACTCAGCGTGCGGGCCCGCCTGCTGTGGCTCACCGTGCTCATCGTCAGCGCCGGACTCGCCGCCGGCGGCATCCTGCTGATCGGGGTGCTCAACTACGCGCTGCTGCGGGCCGTCAACACCGAGGCCCTGGAGACCGCGACCGGCGTCGTCGGCCTGGTCAACCAGCGCGAACTGCCCGAGGCGTTCACGGTCAACCCGAACATGCAGGCCCAGGTGGTCACCGCCGACGCCCGGGTGGTGGCGGCCGCGTCGAACTCCGACCGGGTCTTCTCGATCCTGCGCGAGAGTGAACTGCGGGGGATGAAGGACGGCGACATCATCGAGATCCCCGGCGACCGGATCGGGATGAACGGCCCGGTGCGGGTCGTGGTGAAGACCGCCGGGGCACCCACCAACCCGGAGTACGTACTGGTCGCCCGCTCGACCGACGACCTCAGCCAGGGTGTGCACATCCTGAGTGTCACGTTGCTCATCGCGTTCCCGCTGCTCGTGGCCATGCTGGCGACGATCATGTGGCGCACCCTCGGTGCCGCGTTCCGGCCGGTGGAGGCGCTGCGGGCGGGCGCCGAGGAGATCACCGGCGGCACCCGGGCGGGCCGGCTGCCGGTGCCCGAGTCGCGCGACGAGATCTACCGGCTGTCGGTGACCCTCAACGGCATGCTGCACCGGCTCGACGCGGCCCGGGCCCGGCAGCGGGCGTTCGTCGCGGACGCCGCGCACGAACTGCGCAGCCCGCTCACCAACATGCGGACCGAACTCGAGGTGGCGCAGCGGCTGCCCGACACCGACTGGCCGGCGCTCTCCGCCGACCTGCTCACCGACGTCGACCGGCTCAGCCGCCTCGTCGACGACCTGCTGCTGCTCGCCCGCTCCGACGACGGGGCGCCACCGGGCCGGCTGGCCGCCGCCCGGCTCGCCGAGGTGGACCTCGGGGTGCTGGTCGCCGAGGTGGCCGCCCGCTATCCCGACCTCGCCTATGCCCGGCCGGCCGGGCCGATCGTCACGACCCTCGAGCCGGACGCCATCGGCCGGGTGGTGGCCAACCTGATCGACAACGCGGAACGGCATGCCCGCACGAAAGTCGGCGTCGAGGTGGCTGAGGAGGGCGGGTTCGCCCGCATCACGGTCACCGACGACGGCCCCGGCATCCCGGCCGCCGACCGCGAACGCGTCTTCGACCGTTTCACCAGGCTCGACGACGCCCGGGCCCGCGATGCCGGCGGCTCCGGCCTCGGCCTCGCGATCGTCCGGGAACTGGTGCGCCGCCACCACGGCACGGTCACGCTGGGCGACGCCGCACCCGGCCTCCGCGTCGATGTCCGCCTTCCCGCCGGCTGACCGAGGCCGCGGGAACTTTTCGGCCACCTCGTCCGACCAACCTCCGTGCCCGACTGCGGGCGATGAACCCCCCATGGAGGTTGCGACACCGATGTCCCTGCTCAAGCGCTCGGCCCTGGTGGCCGCCGTCGTCGGCGGCCTGACTCTCGCGCTGGCCGCCCCGGCCTCGGCGCACGTGACCGTCAACCCGAACACCGCTACGCCGGGTGGTTACACCAAGGTCACGTTCCGTGTTCCCAACGAGTCGGACACCGCCAGCACCACGAAGGTCGAGGTCAACCTGCCGGCCGACAAGCCGGTCGCGTCGGTCTCGCTCAAGCCGGTGCCGGGCTGGACCGCCGAAGCCGTGAAGTCGAAGCTCGCGACCCCGATCAAGGCGCACGACACCGAGATCACCGAGGCGGTCTCGAAGATCACCTGGACCGCGCAGACCGGCTCGGACATCAAGCCCGGCACGTTCCAGGAGTTCGACGTCTCGCTCGGCCCGCTGCCCGAGTCGGGTCAGCTGGTCTTCAAGGCGCTGCAGACCTACTCCGACGGCACGGTCACCCGCTGGATCGACGAGCCCACCACGGACGGCTCCGAGCCCGAACACCCGGCCCCGGTCCTGAAGCTGACCGCCGCCACCGCGACCGACGCGGCCGCCGCCGCCCCCACGGCCGCCGCCGCGGCGCCGGTCGGCTCCGAGGACTCCGACGGCCCGGACGCCTTCGGCATCGCCGGTCTGGTCGCGGGTCTGCTCGCCCTGGTGCTCGCCCTGCTGGCGTTCCAGCGCGCGAGCCGCCGCCCGACCGAGCCGGTCGCCGCCGAGGAGACCAAGGTCTCGGCCTGACCGCCGTCCGCACCCCCGGCCGCCCGGAGCGCTCGCGTCGTCCGGGCGGCGCGGGTCAGGAGGCGTAGCGCTTCTCGGCTCGGGCGCGCGCCTTCGTGGCCTCCACCTCGCGGTTCTTCGGCGGGGCGGTGGTGACGAGCTCCTCGAGCAGCTCGGCGGTGGCGGCCGCGACAGCCGCCACCGCCCGGTCGAACGCCGCCTGATTGGCCTGCGACGGCCGGGTGGCTCCGGCGACCTTCCGCACGTATTGCAGGGCCGCCGCCTGGATCTCGTCGACGGTGGCCGGCGGCTCGAAGTTGTGCAGTTGGTGGATGTTGCGGCACATCGGTCGTGGTCCTTCCCCGGTACGTCTGAGGTCTCGCCCAACCTACGCCGCCGCCGAGGCGTTCCGGGCGGGCGATTTACAGTTGGGTGCATGGTGCACTGGTACGAGTCGTCGATCGACCGGCAGTTGCGCGAGGCGGCGGAGCGCGGCGAGTTCGACAACCTCGAGGGCCGCGGGAAACCGCTGGCCGACGCCGGCCGGGACTACGAAGAGGACTGGTGGGTCCGGGACTGGCTGCGGCGGGAGGGCGCGACCGCCGGGGTCGTCCCGCCCACGCTCGCGTTGCGCCGGGACGTCGAGGACCTGGCTGAGAAGGTGGACCGGCTGCGGAGCGAGCGGGAGGTGCGCGACCACGTCGCCGAGCTCAACGAGCGCCTCGGCAAGGCTCGTGTCGGGCTGATGGACGGACCGCCGGTGGTGCTCCCGCCGCGCGACGCCGACGTGGTCGTGGCCGGGTGGCGGGAACGCCGCACGAACTGAGAACTTTCCCGTCGCGGTTCATCGCGGGCCGGCCCGGTCGATAGGAGTTACCGGAGGGAGTGCGGCACACCACAGCCGTTCACGGACCCCGCAGGGGTGATCGGCTCAAGACCTACCGGGTTGTCGCCGACGGTAGGGCGAGCCGTCACCTCGAACGGGAGTTGGACATGTTTCGCAACTGGACGTCCCGCCTGGCCGCGCTGGCAACGTTATCGACCGGTGCCGCTCTCGCCGTGGCCGCTCCCGCCTACGCCGCCGCGCTCACCAGTGTTTCCTGGTCACTGTCCAATCCTCAGCCGAGCACCTCGAGTGTCCGCTACACCTGGAGTTTCACCACCGCCACCACGGGCATCATCCAGTCCGTCACCTTCTCGGTCCCGGCCGGCACCGGTGGCACGCCCAGCGTCGTGGACGTCTACGGCCTCACCGGTGGCACCGCCGCCCTCAGCGGAACCACCGTCACGTACACGGTGACCACGCCCTCGTCGGTGGCCGGCGGCACCTCGGTGCTGGTTTCGCTCGACGGGTTCACCAACACCGGCACCCCCGGCACGTACGCCAGCACCGTCACCACGGTGGTCGGTGGGTCGAGCAGCGACACCGCCACCAGCAGCACGGTGGCGATCAACAGCAACACCACCGCGGTCACCGTGGTGGTGGCCCGGTCCACGGCCTTCACCAGTGACACCACCAGCTTCACCATGCTCATGGATCCGTCGGTGGCCGCGTTGTCCGACGAGACCCGGGCCGTCCATCTGGGCATCGCCACCAACGCCACCAACGGCTATGTGCTGAACGTCAAGACGAGCCAACATCTCACCGGTGCGGTGCATCCGGGCAGTCATATCACCGCGGCGACCCCGGACCGGACCACCGGGCTGGCGCCGGCCGCCTTCGCCCCCGGCATGTTCGGTTACACGCTGACCACCACCGGGCTCGGCACCGGCACGTCGTCGCCGTTGACTTCCGGAAACTACGTCGGTTACGTGACCGGCGCCGGAGACAATGTGGTGTCGGCGAGCGGCCCGACAAACGGTGACGCGGTGACCATCACCAACCGGGCGAAGATCGACTACACCCAGCCGGCCGACGATTACAGCGCCACGGTGACGTACACCGTGGTCCCGAGCTACTGAACCGGGAGTCTCCGGTGCGCACCCTTGCCCAGCGGGCCGCCTCGCTGGTCGCCGCCGTCGCGGTGCTGGCCGGCCCGGCGTCTCCCGCGGCGGCGGAACCGGTCCCGCATCCCGGCACCGGTTCGACCACCTCGGCAACGGTCCCGCACCCCGGCACCGGCGGGTCGGCCGACTTCTCGGTGAGCACCTCCGCCGAGCCGGTGTCGCCGGACGCTGACGGCGTCGTGCGTACGCAGCTCACCATCGCCAACAACGGCTCCCACCCGCTGGCCGTGAAGGTGCGCTCGGTCCGGGTCCGCCCGCTGGACGACGGCCAGGCCGAGCTGACCGACCGCAGCGACCCGACCTGGTCGCCGGGCGTCACCGTCACGCCGTCGTTGCAGCTGGCCGCGCACTCGTACCGGTCGGTGCCGGTGGTCATCACGGTGCCGCCGACCGTGCTGCCCGACATCTACCTGCTGGGTTTCGTCGCCGAGGCGCAGCCCGTCGAGCCCAGCGCCGCGGTGCGGATCTACCACCGCATCGGCGCGCTCGTGTCGCTGCAACTGGCCGGGGCCCGGCAGCGGCACCTGACCCTGAGCGTGCAACCCAACCGGTTCATCACCATCGGGTCGACCTTCGACGGCGCGTACGACATGGTCAACGTCGGCGAGGCGGCCGCGATGGCGCGCGATCAGGTGGCGCTCGACAACGAGCTCACCCACGAGGGTGTGGCCACCGTGCACACCGGCGACGGCATGCGACTCCTGCCCGCGGGGACCGCCCGGCACGTCGAGTTCCACTACCGCGTCCGGGGCTTCTTCCTCTACGCCCGGCCGCAGGCGCAGGTCATGTACGGCAACGGCACCGGCACCCTGCAGACGTTGACCGCCGGCGGTGACGCCCTGCTGGTCATCCCGTGGCTGACGCTGATCCTGCTCGGCCTCGTCGCACTGGTGCTGACCGCCTACCTGGTCTGGCTGCGGCGGCGGCGCGCGGCCCGCCGCCGGGCGGCCGAGCTGACCGGGGGCCGGCATCGCGCGAAAGGGCGCCGTCCGCGCGACGACGACCGAACCGAGACCGCATGGGCCGGTTGAGGGCGCGGCTGCTCCTGCCGTTGGTCCTGGTGACGGCGGCTGCGGCGGTCGTACCCGCCGCATCGCCCGCGCCGGCCGCGCCGGGTGACCTCGCCACCGTCGCGGGCACGGTGGCGACCGGTGCCGCCACCTCGATCGGGATCGCGGCCCGGGGCGTCGCCGTGAACACGGCCGGCACCACTCTGTGGATCGCCGATCAGGACTCGAACACGATCCGCAAGGTCGACCTCGCCACCAGCACGGCCACCGTCGTGGCCGGCACCGGCGTACCGAACAACTCCGGAGACAACGGCCCGGCGACGTCGGCCGGCCTGAACAACCCGTACGACGTCGACCTGGACGCCGCCGGCAACCTGATCGTCGCCGCCACCTCGAACCACCGCATCCGCAAGGTCAACGTGACCACCGGGGTGATCACCACGGTGGCCGGGTCGTCGAGCGGGTACTCCGGCGACGGCGGCCCGGCGACCTCGGCGAGGATGCAGAACCCGGCCGGGGTGGCGGTGGCCCCCAACGGCGACTACTACATCGCCGACACCGACAACTTCGTGGTCCGCAAGGTGACCGCCGCGACCGGGGCGATCAGTACGTTCGCCACGCTCACCCCGACGGCGCCGGCGACGATCCGCGGGCCGGAGGACGTCGCGTTCGACAGCGCCGGCAACGTCTACGTCACCGACTGCGTCGGCAACACGATCAACCGGTACGCCCCGTCGGGCGGCGCGCCCACCGTGGTCGCGGGCACCGGGACGGCCGGGTACAGCGGTGACGGGGGCGCGGCCACCTCGGCGGCGATCAGCTGCCCGACCGGCATCGTCATCGACTCGTCCGACGTGATCTACTTCGCCGACTCGACGAACGACCGCCTGCGCCGCTTCACGGTCGGCGGGCTGATCACCACGTTCGCCGGTAACGGCACCACCGGTCTGTCCGGTGACGGTGGCCTGGCGATCCTCGCCGCCCTGGACCGTCCCACCGATCTGGCCCGGGACGGTTCGGGCAACTTCTACGTCGCGCAGGGCGCGCTGATCACCAACACGTCCACGTCGAGCGACTCCGTGGTCCGCCGGGTCAGCAGTCTCGGGGTGATCACCACGGTCGCGGGCAACACGTGGCGTGGCTATTCGGGGGACGGCGCCGCGGCGACCGCCGCCCAGTTGAGCCATCCGGCCGGGGCGGCGCTCGACGCGGCCGGCAACGTCTATGTGGCCGACTCCTGGAACAACCGGATCCGCCGGATCGACACCTCCGGGGTGATCAGCACGGTGGCCGGCAACGGCCTGCCCTGCACCGCGCCGTGCAGCGGTGTCAACATCGGCGACGGTGGCGCGGCGACCAGCGCCAATCTGTACAACCCGCAGGCCGTGGCGGTTTCGGCGGCCGGTGACCTGTACATCTCCGACACCGGTCACCAGCGCATCCGGAAGGTCGCCGCCGGCACGGGAGTGATCAGCACCGTGGCCGGCACCGGCTCGACCGGCAGCACCGACGGCGTCGTCGCGACCGCGACCCTCAACAAACCGTACGGCCTCACGGTCACGGCCGCCGGCACCGTGGTCTTCGCCGACTACGGCTCCCACAAGATCCGCTCGGTGGGCGGTGGCGTGGTCGGCACGATCGCCGGCACCGGCAGCGCCGGCTACTCCGGGGACGGCGGTGCTGCCACCTCGGCCGCCCTCACCAGCCCCGGCGACGTGCGGTTCGACCTCGCCGGGGACATGTACATCGCCGACACCGGCAACAACGTGATCCGTCGCGTCCGCTCCGGCGTGATCGGCACGATCGCCGGAACCGGGGTGTCCGGCGGCACCGGCGACGGCGGCCTGGCCACCGGCGCCACCCTCAACGGCCCGGCCGGTCTCGCCTTCGGCACCGGCGGCGAGATCTACCTCGCGGACACCGGGAACCACGTGGTCCGCCGGGTCGACCGGCACGGCGTCATCCACAATGTCGCCGGCAAGCTCGGCAGCGGCTCGTGGGGTGGTGACGGCCAGGCCGGCGCCGCCACCGGGTCGTTCCTGTTCGGACCGGGCCGGCTCGCGGTGGACTCGACCGGCAACCTCTACATTCCGTCGTCCGGCGAGATCCGCGTGCGCATGCTCACCCGGCAGGGCACCGCCGCCACCTTCTACGTCTCCGACGCCACCGTGTCGCACCCGGGCACCACCTATGGGTGGGAGTTCGTCGCGCAGACCGCCGTCGCCATCGGGAGGATCACCTTCACGGTCCCGAGCGGCACCACCAATCCCGGACCGGCCCTGGTCAGCGTGGTCGACCTGCCGGCCGACGGGGCTCTGTCGCTGGACACCGCCACCAACACCCTCACCTACACGTTCGGGTCGGCGATCACCGTCCCGGCCGGCCGGCACGTCTACCTCTCGGCCGGCAACTTCACCAACACCGGCAGCACCGGCCCGCAGTACAGCACCGTCACCACCCTCACCACCGGCGGCAGCACCGTCGACACGGCTCGGTCCGGTGCCGTCTCCTTCGTGACCCCCAGCTCCGCCGTCCTTCCCCTGCCCAACCCCAGCGAGCTGGTCACCGTCCCCGGTTCCCGGACGATCCTGGTGGATCCGCTGATCGGGGCCGACGTCGTCACCAGCATGCCGATCACGGTGCGCACCAACGCCACCCACGGCTACACCGTCACCGTCCGGGGCACGTCGCTGACCGGTCCCGGCGGGACGATCTCGCCGGTCTCGGCCGGCCAGGCCACCGCGGTCGGCTCCGCCGCCTTCGGCGTCGATCGCCTCGGCTACACGGTCACCGGCGTCGGTGGCAGCGGTGCGGGGGCCGGGGCGGCGGCACTCTCCGGGGCGTACGCCGGTTACACCACCACCGGCGAGACGGCCGTCACGGCAACCCGGCCCACGTCGGTGACCGGCGACGTGATCGGCCTGTCGACCCGGGTTCGCGTCGACAACCTGCTGCCGCCCGGCACCTACTCCGGGACGATCGGCTACACCGTGACGCCGGCCTACTAACCCGCGACCTTCAGCGGGTCGCCGGTGAGCGTGTCGCAACGGACGTACGCGAGCTGGATCTTGGCCTTGGTGAACCAGAGGAAGTCGAGCATCAGCGGGGGCGGGCTGTCCGGGGTGAAGGTGACCGGGATGACGCCGAAGAGGTTGCCCTTGAACTCGGGCGTGTAGAACTTCACGTTGTCCTTGGTGACGAGCTTCTTGCTGGAGATGACCGTCTTGCCGCCGCCGGGCTCGGCGATGGTCAGCTTGAACGGCTCGTTGTCGGCCTCCCGCATGCTGAACTTGAGCGCCTTGAAGCTGCCGCCGCCCTGCACCGGCATGTCGACCACGCCGTCGTAGGTGGCGTAGTGCATGGTCAGCGAGTCGACCTCCATGAGGCCGGGTTTCGCGGCGACCAGCGGGATGCCGTCGGGGTCGGCGACCAGGCCCTTGACGCGGGCGCCCAGGCAGGGGATCTCGTCGCCGGTCGCGGCCGGCAGCACCGACGCCGCACTCGAACCGTCGGGCTTGGCCTCGGCCGGCGTGGTGGTCGCGGGCGGTGTGGTGGCGGCCTCGGCCGGCGTGGTGGCGGTCGGGACCGGTTCCTTGGTCTCGGTGGCCGGGTCCGACGGGGTCGGCGACCCGCTCGGTGACGACGTCTCGTCGTCGTTGATGCCGAGCAGATTGCCGACGCCGTCGAAGAAGTCGCCGATGCCGTCGACGACCGCGTTGCCGCCGCCGTCCTCGGTTGCCGCCGGGGCCGCGGCCGGGGCGGTGGTCTTGGTGGCAGTGGCGGCGGTCGTCTTCGCCGCCGCCGGGGTGGTGGTGGTGGTGGTCTTCTTCGCCGCGGCCTTCCGCTCGGCGGCGGCCGCCTTCGAACCGGCTGCGGAGGTGGCCGAGCTCGTCGCCGACGGCAGGCCCTCGGGGCACTCCACCGCGGCGCTGGCCTGCAGGTTGCTGCCGACCACGAGGACGGTGGCGGTGACCGCGAGCGGGACGATCGCCAGCACCATCGCCTTGGGGCTGCGGCCGAGCCGGCCGAGACCCGGTCGCGGGCCCTCGGCCGGAGCCTCGGTCACCGATCGGGTGGCCGGGCGGACCGGATCGTGCGGCCGGTCGTCGTGCCCGGCGATCTCGATGCGCTGGGTCTCCTCGATGTCGCGGCGTTCGTCGGCGTCGCGGCGCTCGCCGAAGATGTCGTCGCCGATGTCCTCGGGGGTGTCCTCGTCCCGGTCGGTGGGCTCGCCGGTGGGCGGCTGGTCGCCGAGCTCGGCGCCGGGCCGGGGCCGGCGCGGCGTCCAGGCGATCGCCAGCGCGCCGCCGACGATGCCGAGCAGCATGCCGAAGAAGAAGCCGCCGAGGTTCAGGCCGACGAACGAGTAGAGCGCGGCGAGCAGGCCGATGATGGCGTAGAACAGGCGCTGCGCCGGGGTGAACCAGATGAGCAGGCCGGCCAGCAGCAGCATGATCGGGATCAGGTAGGAGAGGAAACCCTGGGGACCGAGGTGCAGCTCGATGCCGCCGAGGCTCATGTTGGCGCTGATGAAGAGCTCGACGCCCGACAGGATGAGGAACAGGCCGCCCCAGAACGGGCGGTGCCGCCGCCAGCGGCGGAACTTGCCCCAGAAGTTGTCGGTGGCCACGGGTCCTCCAGAAAAGGGTGGTGCGAGAAATAGCCGTACATGAGAGAGGCCCGCGGGAGGTCACCCGCGAGCCCCGCTACGAGATCAGGAGAAGCACTCCTGGCCACCGGTCAGGTAGAGCTTCAGGCTCATGCCGGTGAGCTTGAAGGTCGACGCCGACGTCGAGTAGGCGACCTGCTTGAGGCCGTCGATCGTGACGCTCTCCGCCTGCTGGCCGAAGGCCTTGGTGCCGGGCACGCCGTGCTCCGGTCCGCTGCGGCCGTCCCGGGTGAGCGTGGCGGCGTCCTGGCCGATGTCGATGTTCTTGAACGTCGCGTCACCGTTCAGCTCGGACATGCCGATCACCAGGTTGGACGCCTCGACCGGCTTGGCCTTGTCCTTGCCGGCCTCGATGCGGAGGACGAACGAGCCCACCTTCACCGTCTGGCACAGGTTGTAGATCTTCGCCGACTGGATGCCCGACATGGCGGCCGGGATGTTGGCGTTGGGGTCGGTCTTGCCGGCCTCGGTGCCCAGCACGCCGCTGTACTGCGTGAAGCCGTCCCCGACGAGCTGGTCGGCGGAAAGCTTGAACTGGGTGCCCGACACCGAGAAGCTGGCGGCCAGCGCTCCGGACGCGACTCCCGCGACCAGTGCTCCGGCGACCGCCCCCGGGATGACGGCGGCAATGGCGAAACGGCGCCAGTTGGTGCGCCCCTCGCCTTGCTCGCTCAGCGCATCCTTCACGGATCCTCCTATGGATTCAGACGGCTCGCACCGGCCCCCCGCCATGGGCTCGCATCGACGGATGACCCTGTCGGTCGGCCGTGTGCAGTGGGGTCCGTCGATGCCGTCGTTTAACGTGCGGGAAATGTTGCCGCCCCTGCTCACGGACTACAAGTGGCTGGATTACCAGTCAGTAACCCAAGTCACCGGATTTCCATGACTCAGGGTGAGGTTGATCATCGCGTTCGACGGAATTCCGTCCCTAATCTGGACAACTCGATACGCCTAGTCCGGTGTGATCGTCACCACGTGTATAAGTGACCCGAAAAGTTACGGATCGGTAACGAATCCCAGCGACATCTCAGATTTCGGTGCTACCGACTGAAGGGCGGATGCCAGAAAGGACCCCAGAATGATCCAGCCACCCCCCGGCGAGACCCCCGAACGCCGGCGCCGCGGCGCCATCACCCGGCTCGGCGGTGTACTGCTGCTGGTCGGCGTGCTCGTGGGGGTGGCGGCCATCCCGACCGGAGCGATCGTCCTCGCCGGCACGCACTGGGCCGACAAGCAGTCGAGTGAGCTGCCCCGGCAGCTGATCACTCCGACGAGCGCCCAGGTCACGCGGGTCTACGCGAACGACGGCAAGACGCTCGTCACGATGTTCTACGACGAGGACCGGCACGACGTGGCCCTCGGTCAGATCTCCCAGGTCATGCAGGACGCCATGGTCGCGGCCGAGGACGTGCGCTTCTTCCAGCACGGCGGCGTCGACCTCAAGGGCGTCGCGCGGGCGCTGGTCACCGACGCCCGCAGCGGCACCGCCGAGC
Source organism: Paractinoplanes ferrugineus (assembly GCF_016862195.1). Lineage (GTDB taxonomy): Bacteria > Actinomycetota > Actinomycetes > Mycobacteriales > Micromonosporaceae > Actinoplanes > Actinoplanes ferrugineus. The sequence continues at coordinate 15,231 of NZ_BOMM01000022.1, forward strand.
AGGGCGCGTCGACGCTGACCATGCAGTACGTGCGCAACGTGCTCAAGGAGGATCCCAGCCTGACCGCCGACGAGCGAGCGGCCGCGACCGAGGACACCGCGGCCCGCAAGCTCAAGGAGATCCAGTACGCGATCACCATCGAGCAGCAGTTGTCCAAGCCGCAGATCCTGCAGAACTACCTGAACATCGTGTATTTCGGGGACGGCGCCTACGGCATCGAGGCGGCCGCCCGCCGGCTGTTCGGCACCACCCCGGCCAAGCTCGACCTGGCCCAGGCCTCGTTGATCGCCGGCATCGCGCAGTCGCCGGACGCCTACAACCCGGTCGGCACCGGAAGCCAGGTCAAGGCCAAAGAGCGCCAGGGGTACGTGCTCAGCGCCATGGAGAAGGCCGGCATGATCACCGCAGCCCAGCACCGGGCGGCCGCGGCCGAGAAGTTGACGTACTCCGGCAAGACCCAGCCGAACGGGTGTGTGGACGCCGCCGGCCGGACCGACGGCTGGGGTTTCTTCTGCGACTACGTGCGCCGCTGGTGGGACCAGCAGGCCCAGTTCGGCAGGACGAGCGCCGAACGGGACATGGCGTTGCGCCGCGGCGGCTACACGATCGTCACCACCCTCGACCGCGACGTGCAGCGGACCGCCTCCGAGCAGTCCCGCTCGGTCTACGGACTGAACAGCAAGAAGGTCCTGCCGATCGCGGTCGTGCAGCCGGGCACCGGCAAGGTCCTGGCGCTGGCCGTCAATCGGCGGTACTCGACCGCCAAGGGCCTGCAGAACACAGTGAACCCGCTGGTCAGCGGTGGCCCGGGGGTGACCGGCTATCCGGCCGGGTCGACCTTCAAGATGTTCACCATGCTGACCGCCCTCGAAGCCGGCCGGCCGCTCGCCGAGGGCTTCGACTCGCCGGCGAAACTGCGCACCGAATGGCCTGACAGCGGGCCCGGCAACTGCGCCGGCTACTACTGCCCGGGCAACGCCAACCCGAGCTGGATGGACGGCTACCGCACCATGTGGAACGCGTTCGGCCGCTCGGTGAACACCTACTTCGTGCACCTCGAGCAGGAGGTCGGGCCGGCCGCCGTGGTCGCCGAGGCGAAGAAGCTGGGCATCAGCTTCGCCGCCAAGAGCGACGCCCAGCTGGCCGCGACCGGCGCCGACTCGTGGGGCTCGTTCACCCTCGGGGTCATCGACACCACCCCGCTCGAGCTGGCCTCGGCATATGCGACGGTGGCCGCGGAAGGCACCTACTGCGCGCCGCTGCCGGTCGAGTCGATCACCGGCCCGGACGGCCGGAAGGTCGCCCTGCCGGACGGCTGCAAGCAGGTGCTCGACCCGGACGTGGCGCGGGCCGCCACCGACGCCGCCCGCTGCCCGGTGGGCCAGCAGAGCAGCTTCGGCAAGTGCGACGGCGGCACCGCCACCTCGGTGGGCACGATCTTCAAGGGCAGCCCGGTGGCCGGCAAGACCGGCAGCACCGAGGACAACAGCACCGAGACGTTCGTCGGCTTCACCCGGGCCGCGGTGTCGGCGGGCATCGCGGCCGACCCGGCCGACCCGTCGAACCACGTCGGTGCCGCCGTGCAGGCGCAGGTGATCGTGGCGGTGGCCAAGGCGCTGCGGGCCGCGTCGGGCGACGGCTATCCCGATTTCACCGCTCCGAGCAGCCAGATCGCCTTCGGCGGCTGATTGATCGGCAGCCTCAGGTAGGCGGGCCCGGCTGCCGAATTTATCGAGGTGACCACCCGCGAGCAGGAGCGCATCGCCGCGCTGCACGAGTACGGCCTGCTCGACCTGCCCGCGGGTGACGAGCTGGAGGCGGTGGTCCGGGTGGCCGCCCTGGTCGCCGGCGTCCCGAACGCCACCCTCAACCTCATCGACGAGAACCGGCAGTGTCAGCTGACCTCGTTCGGTTTCGAGGGTGGCATCTCGGCGCGGGCCGACTCGATGTGCGCCGTGCATTTCGAGGAGGGCGAGTTCATCCACCGCGCCGACGCCCGCGCCGATCCCATCTTCAAGATCAACCCCTGGGTCACCGGGGCGCTGGGCTACGTGCGCAACTACGCCTCGGTGCCACTGATCACCCCGCGGGGGTACGCGCTGGGCTCGCTCTGCGTCTTCGACGACAAGCCGGGGGAGCTGACCGACGATCAGGTCGCCCGGCTCAAGGACCTCGGCCTGGTCGTCCTGGCCCTGTTCGAGCGACGCCGGCAGGCCCGGGTCAACGGCGACCTGGCCGCTGAGCTGGGCGCCAAGAACTCGCAGCTGGAGCGCGCCCAGGCCGACCGGGCCGCCACCATCGCCGAGCTGCGCCGCTCCAACTCCGAGCTGGAACAGTTCGCCGCCGTGGTCAGCCACGACCTGGCCGCCCCGCTCAGCGTGGTCAACGGCTACCTCGAGGTGCTCGGCGAGAACTACGCCGCCGACAGCCAAGCCGTCCACTTCATCGGCGCGGCGGGACGCGCGGTCGGCCGGATGTCCGCCCTCATCACCGCCCTGCTGTCGTACGCCCGGGCCGGTCACGCCCCGTGCCGCTTCGAGCCGGCCGGCCTCGGCGAGCTGGTCGAGCTGGCCCTGGCCGACCTGGCGGCCCGGCTCGCCGGCGCCGAGATCACCATCGCGGACGACCTGCCCGAACTGACCTGCGACCCCACCCTGATCCGCCAGCTGTTGCAGAATCTGATCGGCAACTCACTCAAGTACCGGCACCCGGACCGCCCGTGCCGGATCACCGTCGACGCCCACCACGACGGCGCCGAATGGGTCGTCTCGGTCGCCGACAACGGCCTCGGCATCCCGGCCGACCAGCGGGACCGCGTCTTCGAGATGTTCACCCAGGTGGACCCGTCGGCACGGGGCGGGCACGGGATCGGCCTGTCGACCTGTCGGCGGATCATCGACCGGCACGGCGGGCGGATCACCGCCGGGGAGACGACGGGCGGCGGCACCACGGTCGTCTTCACCCTGCCGGCCGCGGTCCGGGTGGCGGGCCGTCGATGAAGCTCCGGCGTCGTGTCGCGGCCGGTTTCGCCGTACTGTGCCTGCTGTTCCTCGCGCTGGTGACGCTCCAACTGGTCGTCGGCGACCGGTTGCAGACCCAGCACGCGGATCGGATGGCCCGCATCGACTGGATGGCCGACTCCAACCGGTCGATCCTGCAGTTCATGACAGATGCCGAGACCGGCGTACGAGGCTTCCAGCTCACCGGCGACATCGACTACCTCAGGCCGTACGACACCGGCCGGGCCGGTGCGTTCGTCGAGCTCACCCGGTTGATCGCACGGGCCCCCGACGCCGGCATCGAGAAGCTCGTCGGCGACGAGCGGGTGGCCGTCGACCGGTGGCTCTACGGCTATGCCATCCCGATCGTCAACGCCGGGGTGGTCGACACCGACGCCGCCCGGGCCGCGCACGGCAAGGCGCTGTTCGACCAGCTCCGCACCGCCAACGGGGCGGCCGCCCGGGCCATCGCCGCCGAGCGCGACGCCACGGTCGCCACCGATCGGCGCACCATCGGACAGGTGCAGCTGCTGTTCGCCGGGCTGGCGGTGCTGGTGCTGGTCACCGGGCTGGCGATGGCGTACGTCCATCAGCGGCACCTGCTGCAGCCGGTCGAGTACATCCGCCAGACGCTGCGCCGGCTCGCCGACGGTGATCTCGGCGCCCGCGCCGAACAGACCGGGCCCGCCGAGATGCGCGCCGTCATCGGCACCCTCAACGACCTGGCCGCCGAGATCCAGCGGCTGCTCACCGCCGAGCAGGCCCGCGCCGACACCGGTGAGGTGCGCCAGCGGATCGCGGCCGAGCTGCGCACCGAGCGCGAGGACCCGACCGAGAACGGCCGCCGGCTGGCCCGCATGCTCGGCGCCGCGCTCGGCGCCGAGGCCGTTTACGGCCAGTACGCCGTCGGACGGGGCGCGGCCTTCTCGGTGAGCTGGCCGGAGAACGCGCCCGCGCTCGCCCCGGACGTGGTCCGCCGGGTGCGGGCGGGCCAGCCCGGCAAGGCCCGGGACGTGGCCGGTCTGCCGGGTGCCCTGGCGGTCGCGATGACCGGCGACGACGACTGCGCGGCCGGCCTGCTCCTGATCAACCGGCCGGCCCGGCCGGACTGGACCGACGACGAGCGGGCCCTGGTGGCCGGCCTGGGCCGGGACATCGACCACGCGATCCGTCAGCAGCGGCTCGCCCTGCGCCAGTCCCGGCTGATCAGTGAGTTGCGGGTGCTCGACGAGCAGAAGGACGTCTTCGTCTCGACCGTGACGCACGAGTTGCGCACGCCGCTGACCAGCATCCTCGGCTACAGCGAGATGCTCAGCGACGGCGGCGGGCTCACCCCGATGCAGGAACGCGGCCTCGCCGCCATCCTGCGCAACGCGCATCGTCTCCAGGCGACCGTGGCCGACCTGCTGCTGCTCGACCGCAACAACGAGCGGATCGGGGCCGAAGCGGTGCCGGTCGACCTGGCCGTCATGGTCACCGGCGTACACGACGAGCTGGCCGCCGCGGCCCGCTCCAAGAACGTCGACACCACGCTCGAGGTCGGCGCGGCCCGGGTACGCGGCGACAGCGTCCAGCTGGAACGCGCCCTGCGCAAGCTGACCGACAACGCGATCAAGTTCACCCCGCCCGGGGGCCGCGTCGAGCTGTGCCTGTCCGCCGAGGGCCCGAACGCGGTCATCTCCATCACCGACACCGGCATGGGCATCCCCGCCGACGACCTGCCCGGCGTGTTCACGCCGTTCCACCGGGCGACCAACGCGATGGACGAGGCGGTCCAGGGCACCGGCCTCGGCCTGGCCATCGTCCGCAACATCATCGCCGAGCACGGCGGCACCGTCTCGGTCCGCTCCGCGCTGGGCCAGGGCTCCACCTTCACGATCGTCCTGCCCGCGCTCGCGACCGTCGCCGCCTGAGCTCAGGCGCCGTCCAGGGCGACCCAGACACGGTCCCGGGTGAACGGCAGGGCGGTGAGGCGTACGCCGGTGGCGTCCCGCAAGGCGTTGGCCAGGGCCGGGGCGACCGGGTTGAACGGGCTCTCGCTCATCGACTTGGCGCCCAGCGGGCCGATCGCGTCGTCGGTGTCGGCGAAGAGCACCTCGGTGCGCGGAACGTCGGCGTACGTGGGCAGGTGATATTGCCGGAAGCCGGTGGTGGTGACGTGGCCCTCGTCGTCGATGTCGACGTGTTCGGCGAGCGCCGAGCCGAGCCCCTGCGCCACCCCGCCCTCGATCTGGCCGCGCAGCTGCCCGGGGTTCAGCACGGTGCCGGCGTCGGCGCTGTGCACGCTGCCGAGGATCCGGGTCTCGCCGGTACGCGGGTCGACCGCCACCCGGAACCACTGCGCGTTGAACGCCACCGACCGGGGGGTGCCGTCGAAGCTGCCCTGACCGGTGAGCGGTGCCCCGGCGCGGGCCGCGATCTCCTTGAGCACGGCCTCGTCCAGCTCGCGTCCGCCGGCCGCGGCCACCAGCGTCTCGTACAGCGTGGTGGTGGCCCGCAGCACCGCCTTGCCGGCCACCACGACACCGGTGGAACCGAAGGCGCCGGTGTCGTGCCGCACCACGTCGGTGTCGGACTGGCGCACCGTGATCCGGTCGGGTGTGGTGCGCAGCGTGTCGGCGGCGATCTGGGCGTGCACGGTGGTGCTGCCGTTGCCGAACTCGGCCGTGCCCACGGCCAGCTCGAAGCGTCCGTCCGGCAGCAGGGTCACGGTCGCGTCGGCGAAGTGGCCGCCGGGCGGACCGGCCGCGATCATCGCGATCGCCATGCCGTCGCCGACCCGCCAGCCCGCCGGCACCGGCGGCACCGGGGTGCGGGCCGCCGCCCGGATGTGCTCGAGGCACTGGTCCAGGCCGTAACTGGCGATCGACAGGTCGTCGGCGTGGTCGCCGGGGGCCAGCAGGGGCTCGCCCGCCCGCACGATGTTGCGCTCGCGCATCGTGATCGGGTCGATGTCGAGCATGCGGGCCAGCTCGTCGAGCACCGACTCGACAGCGAACGTCGTCTGGCCGAGGCCGTAGCCCCGGAACGCGCCGGCCGGCACGGTGTTGGTGTAGACGCAGACGGCATCGGTGCGCTTGTTGACGCACCGGTAGACGGCCAGCGACTCGTGGCAGCCGTGGAACATCACGGCCGGTCCGTGATTCCCGTACGCCCCGGTGTCGACCACCGCCTCGAGTCGCAGTGCGGTGAGGGTGCCGTCGGCCCGCGCCCCCGCTTTCAGCGTGACCTTGAACGGGTGCCGGGTGGTGGCGCCGATGAACTGCTCGGCGCGGGTGTATTCCAGCTTCACCGGCCGGCGCAGCTTGAGCACGGCCAGCGCGACCAGGTCCTCGACGAGCATCTCCTGCTTGCCGCCGAAACCGCCGCCGACCCGGCCGGCGATCACCCTGGTCCGGTCCAGGGGGAGGTCGAACAGCGCCGCGACGGCGCGCCGGGTCAGGAACGGGGTCTGGGTGCTGCTGCGGATCACCAGCCGGCCGTCGTCGTCGAGCCAGCCGACCGCGCCGTGCGTCTCGAGGCTCGCGTGCTGCATCCGCGCGGTGCTGAAGGTCCGCTCGCAGACCGCGGTGGCCTCGGCGAAACCGGCTTCCACGTCGCCGGTCTCGGCGTGCAGCTCGCCGATGACGTTGCTGTCGGTGCCGTGCAGGATCGGCGCGCCCGGCCGCATCGCGGCCGCCGGCGTGAACACGGCGGGCAGGCGGTCGTAATCCACGGTGATGGCGCGGCAGCCCTCCTCGGCCGCCGCCTCCGACGTAGCTACCACCGCCGCGACCCGCTGGCCGGCATAGCGGACCACGTCGTCGAGCACCCGGGTGTCGGCCGGGTCCTCGGTGACGTTCTCGTGCTGGGCGGTGGAGAAGAGCCGGCCCGGGTCGTCGGCGTGGGTCAGGACCGCCACCACGCCGGGAACCGACAGGGCGGCCTCGGTGGCGATCGCGGCGATGCGCGCGTGCGCGACCGTCGAGCGCAGCACCTTCATGTGCAGCACCCCGGGCACGTCCAGGTCGAACGTGTAGCGCGCGGTGCCGGTCACCACCTGCGGACCGGCCGGGGCGCCCAGGCTCGCGCCGACCGCCGGGCCGGCGGCCGGCTCGCACACGTTCACCACGCCGGCCACCGCGTCGGCGATGGCGCGATAGCCCGTACACCGGCAGAGGTTGCCCTTGAGGGAGCGGGGGAGATCGGCGCGCTGATCGTCGGTGAGGGCAGCCGTGGTCATGATCAAGCCGGCGGTGCAGAAGCCGCACTGGAAGCCCTGGGCGTCGAGGAACGCCTGCTGCACCGGGTGCCGGCCGGCCGGGCCGGCCAGCCCCTCCACCGTGGTGATCGACTTGTCGGCGGCCCGGAACGCGGGATAGACGCAGGAGTGCACCGGCCGGCCGTCCACGTGCACGGTGCAAGCCCCGCAGTCGCCGGTGTCGCAGCCCTTCTTGACCCCGAAGCAGCCTTCTTCGCGCAGGTAGGTGCGCAGGCACTGGCCGGGGCGAGGAGCCCGGTCGTGCTCGCTGCCGTTGATCCTCATGCGGCCAGCTCCTGCCTGATCTCCTCGGCATAGAGCCTGGTCAGGTGACGTCGCCAGGTCGGCAGGCCGTGGACGTCGCCGACGTAGGCGTCGGGCGGGATGCGCTCGCTCAGCGCGATCTGCAGCACCTCGGCGTTGGGCAGGCCGCGGAAACGCAGCACGTAGGGGCGTTTCGTCGCGGCCGTCACGGTGAGCGCCAGGCCGCCGTCCGCCGTCCGCCGCCCGATCAGCAGCACCCCCGACCGGCCGTGCTCGTGCAGTGAGCCCTGCCGGAAGGCGAACGCGGCGGACAGCGCGGACAGCGGGACGGTGATCGACCGCAGCAACTCGCTGTCGTCGAGCACCGTGGTGCCCTCGCCGGTCACGAAGTCGGCCACCGGCACCTCGCGCGGTCCGTCCGGGCCCAGGATCAGGCAGACCCCGTCGAGCGCCGCGCCGAACGAGATCATCGGGCCGGCCGGCAGGGCGGCACACAGATTGCCCCCGACCGTGGCGACGTTCCAGATCTTGAACGACGCCAGGAACGCCTGACAGCACTGCCGCGCGAGCGGATAGCCGCTGTCGGCCAGCTCGGCGATCGTGCAGGTGGCGGCGATCTCCAGGGCGTCGTCGCTCAGCGTGAGGGCGGGCCAGCCCGCCGAGGGCAGGTCGAGCAGTCGGCTCAGGTGCGGCCGGGGCTCGGCGAACAGCGCCGTGCCTCCGCCCAGCCAGGCGTCACCAGGACGCCACTGACCGGGGCCGGCGGGGCTGATCACTTCGGCGACGGTGTTCAGATCCACGTTCGTACGCTACGCGGGTTGTGTTTCAGATCTTCGCTCTCGCGCTGTTCAGCCCAGGATCAGCACGGTGAGCGCGACGGAGAGCAACCAAGCCGCGTAGAGCGCCGGCGGGCGGGGCGGCACCTGCACGTCCGGCGGCGGGGGCAGCGGGCTGATCACGAACGACTGGTTCCGGGCGTCGCGCAGGGCCGCCACCAACTGATCGGCGCTGCGCTGGCTCTCCGGGCCCGGCCACGGCGGCGGCACCGGCACGGTCAGCACCGACTCGCCCGCGGTCAGCAGCACCGTGCCGGCGTCGTCGTGCACCACCGCGCTGTCGGTCGCCCACGGCTGACGGTCCGGGCCGCGGAAGCCGACCGCCGCCACGCCGCCCACGTGCCAGCGCAGCCGCGGCCGCAGTTGACTGCGCCAGCCGAACTCGTAACCGACCGCGGCCGCCACCGCCGTCGCCACCCCCAGCGCCGCCGTCGGCAGCCCGGCCACCTGGGCCAGCTCGGCGGCGGCCAGCGCGGCACCCAGCCCGATCGCGACGGTGGCGCCCCACGCGCGGGCCGGGGCGATTCGATGCTCGCGCGGCTCGAACGCGTCCACCCGGTCGGACGGCAGCAGCGCCTCCGGGTCGACCAGTTGCTCCTCGTCGTCCTCGATCTCGCGGGGCAGACCCTGCACCACGTCGTAGGCCACCTCGATCACCTCGCCGACCGGGCCGACCGGCACGTGCAGCCGGCCCTCGACCTGCACGGCGCACCACGCGCCCGGCCGCGGATCGCCGTAGAGCGTGGCCGGCAACGTGTGCGGATCCTCATCGTCGTCCGGCCACGCGGCGTCCTCGGCCACGTCGAACGCGAACTCCCGGGCCATCAGCCCACCCGGCTCCGGCATGAGCACATGCACGTGACCCGGCTGCTCCACCACGCGCACCGCGTGCACCGGCTGCGGCGTCCCGAAAAGCTTGCGCAGGTGGGCCCGCTGGGCGACGGCCCTCGCCACGAGCGCGCAGCCCAGCCCGAAGGCGGCGATCACCGCGGCCAGGCTCGGTGGGCCGGCCCGGTCCAGGAGCACGGCGACGAAGCCGGCCATCGCCAGCACCAGCAGGGCGAAGCCGGCCACCTCGGCCGGGAGGGCCACGTGCGGCAAGCCGCGCGGGGCCGGGGGCTGCCGGCGGGGGACCGGTGCGGTCACCGGGGACCGGTCGCGGCGGGTGAGGGCGATGGCGACCAGGGCGTACGCCCACACGACCAGTGCCGTGACGGGGGAACCGGCGAGGGACGTCCACACCACCGCGCCGAGCACCCCGGCCCAGGCCGCCGAGCCGCGATGGGCGTACGCCATGAAGGCCGGCGCCAGCAGCACGCCGAGCCCCACCCATCGGGCCTGCGGCGACGGGTCGCCGGGCCCGCCGAGCACCCCGAAGAGCAGGAGGAAGGCCACCACCCCGGTGACCGGCACGAGCGCCTCTACACGCAACAGCCGACCCATGCCTCCATGGTCGCCGCGGACCGGGCCGCCGGGGGGCCGAATGACCGAGCTCGCGCTGTCCACGCGGGCTGGGCACGCGGGCTGGGCACGCGCATGGGAGCTCTCCGGGAGCAGAATGTCCGGGGTGATGAACGGGATCCAGCTCGCGCGACGCTATTACCTCGACGAGGTGGCGCCCGGTCTGGCCGGAGTGCCCCATGCGGCCGCCCTGCTCGGGCCCGGTTCGGAGGTGCTGGGCTACGACGATGCGGTGTCGCCCGACCACGATTTCGGACCGCGCGTCCAAGTCTTCTACAACGATCGCGACACCGTTGCGGAATTCTTCACGGCCCAGTTGGGGTTCGATCCCGGCACCGATGTAGCACTCTCGGACTGGCTGCTCACCCCCACGCAGTTGCTGGCGAGCCTCACCCGGGGCGCCGTCTTCCACGATCCGGGAGGCGACCTGGCCCGGCGGCGGGAAGCGCTCGGCTGGTACCCGGACGACGTCTGGCGCTACGCCCTGGCGGCCGGCTGGCTCAAGATCTCCCAGGAGGAGGCGTTCGTCGGCCGGACCGGTTCCACCGGCGACGACCTCGGCTCGCGCATCCTGGCCGCGCGACTGAGCCGCGAACTCGTCCGGCTCGCCTTCCTCGTCTCGCGCCGCTGGGCCCCGTACGCCAAATGGCTCGGCCGCGGTTTCCGGGAGCTGACGATCGCCGCCGAGCTCGGCCCGGCGCTGGCGACGGCGCTGAGCGCGGCGTCCTGGCAGGACCGCGAGGCTGCGCTGGTCAGGGCGGCAAGCGTGCTCGCAGCCGCCACCAACGACCTCGCCCTCGGCCCGCCGCTGGATCCGGCACCGCGACAGTTCTACGAACGCGACATCAGAGTTCTACAAGCCGAGCGCTACACGGTTGCCCTTGCCGCCGAGATAACCGATCCGGAGCTGCGTGCCGTTCTGGAAGGCTTCGGGGTCCGGCATGGAACGGTCCCGCGGCTGCCCGGAACCGTCGACCAAGCGTTGGACAACACCGATCTGCTGTCCGACCCCACCCTGTTCCGAGCCGCCGCCCCGATGCTCGGCCTCGGCCCCGGCCTCGGCGGCAGCAGCAGCGGGGGCCGCGGGGCGGCGGGGGCTGACGCTATCCCGCGGAGAGCTGGTTGAACTCCGCGGCCACCTCCTGGCCGGACAGCGCGGCGATGGCCGCCATGATCTCGTCGGTGGCCCGGCGGCGGGCCGGGCCCTGCTTGCCGTCCGGCGGGGGAGTGAACCGCAGCGGCGCGCCGAAGTGCACGATCACCTTGCCCGGCCGGGGGAGGCGGGCCCCGACCGGCTGGATGCGCTCGGTGCCGATGAGCGCCACCGGCACCACCGGCGCCCCCGAGGCGATGGCCAGCCAGGCGACCCCGGTGCGGCCGCGGTAGAGCCGCCCGTCGCGCGAGCGGCTGCCCTCCGGGTGAATGCCGAACGCGCCGCCGTCCTTGAGATGTCTCAGCGCCACCTCGAGCGATTCCTGGGCGGCCCGGAAATCGCCGCGGGCCACCGGAATGGCGTCGATCCCGGTCAGGAAATTGCGGGTCAGCCACTGCTTGGCCCCGCCGGGCTCGAAATACTCCTGCTTGGCGATGAACGACACCCGCCGGGGCGCGGTCAGCGGAATCAAAAAACTGTCCACGAAGGACAAGTGGTTGGCGGCGAGAATGACCGGGCCGGTGCGCGGCACATGGTGTGCTCCGTGCACCTCCGGACGGAAGGCCAGCCGGCTGACCGGGCGCATAACGGATCGCAGAGTCTCGGCGAGCATCATGCGGTGACCTTTCCGAGATGGGTTTCGACGGCGGCGACGAGAAGCGGTTCCGGATCGTCGAGCCCGGTCACCACCTGCAGCGTTCCCCAATGCCAGAGCTGCGCGATGCCGTGCAGGGCGGCCCAGAGGGCGCCCGCTCGGGCGGTGGGTCGCGCCTGGCCGGCCCGCTTCAGTATTTCCACGAGTACGCCGAACAGGGGTGTACTTTCCTCGCGGAGCCCGATGTTGTTACCGGTGAGCAGATCATGCCGGAACATCAGCGCGAACATTCCCGGTTCGTGCCGGGCGAACTCGACATAGCGCCGGCCCAGCGCGAGGAGCGCTTCCCGGGGCTCGGCGGCGTGGTCCCCGATGGTCGCTTCGACGAGCTCGCCGAGCGCCCGATAACCCTCTCGCGCGATGGCCGCGAGGAGCGCCTGACGAGTCGGGAAATAGCGGCGGGGAGCGCCGTGCGAAACGCCGGCCCGGCGGGCGATCTCGCGCAGTGACAGGGCGTCCGTGCCGGCTTCGGCGAGCAGTTCGACGCCGGCCGCCACGAGCCGCCGTTCGAGCTCTCCGGAAGGCATAGACAGTGTCTACCAGAGGGGAGTAGACACTGTCTACTCACCAGACACCCGGCCCGGCCGTCTCGCGACGACCGGGCCGGGCTGGTGGGAGGATGGCTTACGGACCGCTGACGATGCTCGTCACCTGGTGGCCGCTGTTGACCGCCGCGCCGGTGTTGTTGATGACGTGGCTGATCGTGCCGTTGCCGCCGAGCGAGACGGTCACCATGTCGTGGAACTTGACGCCGGAGGTGGCCGGAACCTCGAAGGCCCGGGCGTTGACGATCGACGGATTGACGTTGAAGAAGGCGTAGCTGCCCAACCCCCACGCCTCATGACTCGTCACCGAATCGGCCACCTTGTAAGCGGCCCAGCCCTGGGTGGAACCGTTCATGTAGGCGGCCTGGTTCGGCGGGTCGTACGGCATCTCGTTCTGGTAGAAGTAGGTGCGCCCGCCGTTGCCGTTCCAGATCGTCTGGTATTGCTGGTAATGCTCGACGAACAGGCCGTAGAACGTGACGTTCTGACCGTTCACGACAAGGCCGGTCCTGGCCGGGTTGTAGGTCCAGCCGACCGTGTCGGTGCCGACGCCGTGGTCGGCCCGCCAGATCCAGGCGTGGTCGCCGATCACGTTGCTGCTGTTCACCTCGACGCTCGTGGTCGCCTTGCCGGCGACCGCGCCACCGATCCGCACGAACACGTCGGACAGCACCGTCGGGTTGGCGGCGTGCGACGCGGTCGAGCCGGCCGGGCCGACCTGGAGCAGGATGTTCGAGTTGGTGGTGCCGGCGTCGAGGAGCACGCCGGCGAGCCGCACCCCGTCGACGTCGGCGACGTGGATGGCGTCGACGCCGCCGTCGGGCTGGAAGGTGGCGAGGCCCAGTCCGAGGATGACGGTGCCGGCCCGGGTCACGTTCAGTGTCTGGTTGAGGTGGTAGACACCCGGGGTGACGAGCAGGTTCTTACCGGCCGCGAGGGCCGCGTTGATCGTGGACGCGGTGTCCCCGGACTTGACGACGTAGAACGTGCTGATCGGCAGCGATGTCCCGGCCGGGTTGCCGGCCGCCCAGGTGGTGCCGCTCGCGTTGGTGCGTACGGCGGGCACGAACACCTGGTAGGCGCCGGCACCGTCGACGTACAGGTAGGGCTTCTCGGCGACGACCGGCGACGAGCCGATGGTGGTGTACGGCGGGGACGGGAAGCTCTGGGCCGGCGCGCCCGGGCTGCCGACGAACACCTGGTTCCAGTTGGCGCCGTTCCAACTGCCCATCTGCGAGTTCCGGGTGAGGAACTGCTGCTGCGAGCCGGACTGGATCTGCCCGTCGATCTTCGAGTCGGCGATGAAGCCGCCGGACGACCAGCCGCCGTCGGACAGGGCCAGGTTGCCGCGCACGTGCATGCGACGGTACGGAGCGGCCTGGGACACCGCCCAGCGATCCAGGCCGTCGGCGGGGGTCACCGACAGGCCCTCGGCCGAGCGCCAGAAGTTCTGCGTGGCGTTCTGCGAGCCGTCCGGCCACCAGTCCGCCTCGACGTGCACGTGACCGTTGATGTTCACCTGGTCGGGGGACAGGCCGAGGCCGGCGACCTGGGTGAAGAAGCCGACGTTGGCGTCGACGTTGTAGCTGCCCGGCTTGAACAGCAGGGCGTAGCGCGCGTTGCCGAACTGGTTGCTGACCTGCGCGTTGAAGACGCTGTTCAGCTTGTTCTGGATGCTCGACGCCGACATCGAGGGGTCGAAGACGGTGACGTTGGGGCCGAGGTCCGGGTTGTTGGGGTTGCTCGGCACCGTGGTCGGCGGCGTCGTGGGCGGCGTCGAGCCGCCGGAGAACGTCCACTTCTGATTCGCCGTGCCGGAGCAGTCCCAGAGCTGCAGCTTGGCGCCGTCGGCTAGGTTGTTGTCCTTGATGTCGAGGCACTTGCCGGACGCGGTGTTGACCAGGTCCTTGGCGGCGGTCAGCGTCCATTTCTGGGTGGCCACGGTGTCGTAGCAGTCCCACAGGTGAATGACCGCGCCGTTGGCCGTCGAGTTGTTGGCGACGTCCAGGCACTTTCCGCGCCCCTGCACGGAACCGTTGTCGGCGAGCGTCCACGTCTGGTTCTGGTTGCCGCTGGTGCACGACCACATCTGCGGCTGGTTCCCGTTGGTCGTCGACCCGTCGGTGACGTCGAGACACTTGCTGTTGGCCGCCGAGACCAGGGTGCCCGACGAAGCGGCGAAGGCATTGGTTATGCCGATGATTCCGAGCGCGCCGACCGCCACGGCAACGACCGCGCCGGCCATCAGTTTGCGAGATTTCACGATCGTGCTCCTCAGGCCGGATTGTTGGCGTGGGTAAGGGTTTCCCAGGCGACGAAGAGGTTGTTCGACCCCTGGGGGCGGCGCGACTCGGTGAACTGCTGCGAGTTCGTCATCGCGATGCCGAGACGGTTGTGCAGCGCGTTGAAGGCGACCTCGGAAACCGGACCGAGGCCCTTGGTCACCTTGCCGCCGCAGAGGGTGGCCGGTACGGCCGTACCGTTCTCGAGCTTCGTGTGCAGACCGAAGGCCTGCCGCATCCGGTCCTGCAGCGACGGCCAGAGGTCTTCGCCCTGGATGCGGGTCGTCTCCGCGACGTGGCTGATCGCCGAGAGGCCGTAGCCGGTGTGCACGAAGTCGCGGCAGGTCTCCTGGGTGAGCCCGTCGACGAAGGTGCTCTGCCCCTGCCAGAAGTTGATCAGCTCGGCGGTCGTGTCGATGCTGCCGGCCGGCGGATATTTCGGCTGCGAGCCGTCCGCGGAGAGGTAGATGTAGGAGGCGGCCCGCGCCTTGAACCGGGTGACGGCCCGGTCGTAGCTCGCCCGGTCGTCGAGGAACACCGAGATCCCGACGGCGGCCTCCATCATCGACAGCTCCCAGTTGCCGTTGCTGGAGCTGCCCACGATCACCGTCGGGAGATAGACGGTGCGCAGCATGGTGGCGAACCGGGCCGCGTTCGGCCAGCTGGACCAGGTGTACTTGATGATCTCGGCGGCGCGCGGCCAGACCGATCCGGCCCAGCCGGTCTGCAGCGGACCGTTGCTGTTGGTGTGCGCCTTGATGGTGGCCGACCACGCGTCCATCAGCGCGATCGACTTCTGCGCGTAGGCCGCGTTGCCGGTGAGATACCAGGCCAGCGCGTCGGTGTAGGCCGCGATCGCGTCCTCGCGTTCCTCCGTGCAGCCGTTGTTCGGGTTGGAGTAGGAGCCGCACTCGACGGTCGCTCGCGGCTTGGGGGTGCGCGAGAGCGACGCGTACGAGCTGGCCATCATCTGGTGGTAGGCGGCCGTCCAGGGGGCCGCCCGAGCCGCGACCCGGCTCTTCACGAAGTCGAGCTGAGCGCGGCTGACAAGCACGCCGGGATGACTGAAACTGATCGGCGCGGCGTCGGCCGTCGCGAGGCGGACGCCGAAGGCGCCACCGACCGCGACCAAAGCCGTGAAAGCCGCTGAAAGTGCGCGTTTGCGCATGGGGATGCTCCCGGGTGGGGGATCGGGAAACCGGAAAGTGGGTTTACAGTTCCCCGACGTCGAGTGCCCGGTCAACCCCACATTGACCGACTTAAAACTCTCTTAAGAGTTCCGGAACAAGAGAGCGCTCTCGCACCCGAAACCGGTTCCGGTGGCCCCCAAAACCCTCATTCAGGACGAGCGGCTCGGCTCCCGCGGGGTCAGCACCACTCGCTCGCCCGGAACGTCCGGCTCGGCCCACGCCGACTCCACGTCGGCCAGTGGCACGACGCGCGGCGTCGCGCTGATGCGGTCCGCGTCGATCTCCTCGACCAGGGCGGGGAGCTCGGCCAGGTAGGCGCGGGGGGACACGGCGCCCTGGCCGTTTCCCTGGATGCGGAAGTTCGCCGAGCGCAGCGCCACGGAGGGCAGCTCGATGGTGGGGCCGGCGATCGAGCCGAGCTGGATCCAGTCGAGCTGCCGGCTCCGGTCCGACCGGGCCGTGAGCAGCGCCATCATGGCCTCGGCGGCGGGCTTGCCCCAGAGGTAGTCGAGCACGAGGTCGACCTCGGCGGCGGCGTCGGCGAGCGCGTCGGGGCCGTCGCCCAGCGCGACGGTCTGGTCGGCGTCCAGGGTCTTCAGTCGAGCGACGTCGCGGCCGGCCCCGACCACGCGGCCGGCCCCGAGGCGCTTGGCCACCTGCAGGGCCATCGCCCCGGCGTTTCCGGTGGCGCCGAGCACCAGCACGCTCTGACCGGGCTGGATCGGCACCCGGCGACGCAGCGCGACCCACGACGACATGGCCGGGTTCATGGCCGCGGCCACCCGGGCCACGTCGACGTGATCGGGCAGCTCCACCATGCGGCGCCGGTCGACCGCGGCCTTCTCCGCCATGGTCCCGATGACGTCGTCGTCGGCCACGAAGTAGACCAGCTTGCCGTCGGGGCGGCGGCCGACGCCGTCGATGCCCGGGATCATCGGCAGCGTGCCGCTGCTCGTGTAGTGCTTGCCGGTCGCGCCGGTGCGGACCCGCGGGTGCAGGCCGACCGCGAGCACGTCGACCAGCGTCTGGCCGTCGTCCGGCTCGGGCACGTCGAACGGCAGGTGGTGCGGCGGCTCGTCGAACGAGGTGACGACGGCGGCGTTCATCTTCATGGTGGCTCCTGCGAGGTGCTGGCTTCCGGTTTAGTACGTGACACAAACTAAGATAGTTGGTGGCACGTACTAAATCAAGTAGGCTCCGCCCATGGCACAGATCAGCACCGTCGACGGCCTCGCCCAGCTCTCCTTCCTGATCCAGGGCACCCTCGAGCGCCGCGCGGCCGAGCACGACGTCTCCCTGATCCAGACCCGCCTGCTCGGTGTGCTGCGCGATCGCCGGCCGACCATGCAGGAACTGGCCCGCCTCCTCGCCCTGGACAAGTCGAGCGTCACCGGGCTGGTCGACCGGGCCGAACGGCGCGGCCTGGTCACCCGGGTCCCGTCGCCGACCGACCGCCGTTCCTCGCTTGTCGAGCTGACCGACCGGGCCCGGGAGATGGCGGCGCAGGTGGCGGCCGACTTCGAGACCGACGTGACCGCCCTGGTCGGTCTGCTCCCGCCGGCCGCCCGCGCGGAGCTGACCGCGCTGGTCGGCCGGCTCCTGATCGCCAAGGCCGAGGCCGAGGGCGTCGACCTCTTCGACACCGTCTGACGCGGGACACCGCCACGGCCGGGTGGGGTCAGCCTCGGTTCAGGGCCAGGTTCGCCACCTCGTCGGCGCAACCCCAGGACAGGGTCATGCCGGCGCCACCGTGGCCGTACGCGTGGATCAGCCGGGGGTCGGCGGGATCGATCTCCACCCTCGGGCCGCCGTCGCGGCACGGCCGCAGGCCGATCCGCTCGGCGAGGACGCGCGCCCCGGCCAGCTCCGGCACCAGCGCGGTGCAGCGCCGGACGATCGCGGCGGCCTGCGCCGGGTCGGGTTCGAGATCGCCGCGACCCGCCTCGAACGTGCCGCCCAGCACGACGTCGGCGGAGCGCGGGTGCACATAGGTGCTGCCCGCCGGGTTCTGCGGGTCCCGGACCGTCGCGGTGAGGCCCGGGTTGGTGACCAGCACGATGTGGCCGCGCGCCGGATGCACCCGGGGGTCGGCCGCCAGCTGTCGAGCGGCCAACCCGGTCGCGTTCACCACGACATCGGCCTCCACCTGCGACAACGACGGCACGCGTCGCCGTTCGATCCGGCCGCCGGCCGCCGCCACCCGGTCCGCCAGCCAACCCAGATAGACGTCCATCTCGGCGAGCGGGGCGAGAAAGCGCAATTCTTGGGCGTATGGGTGGGAGCCGGCGCGGAGTTCGACCCCGTCGGCGCCGCCGGCCCACCAGGGGAGCGCCGGAATCGGGGTGCGCAGCAGGTTGCGGGTCGGGCGGAGCAGCAGGCCCGGGACACCGGCGTCGAGCTGGCGACGGAACTCCCGGTAGGTGTCGGCGGCCCACGCCGCGACCCGGGGATTCTCGGCGATGTGGACCGGGTACCACGCGGCCGCCGCCACCGCCGACACCGTGTCGGCCGGGGCGTCGGCCGACCGTACGGTCACGCGTGCGCCCCGCTCCAGCAGCCGCACGGCGATGGTCAAGCCGATCACTCCGCCGCCCACCACGATCACCTCGGTCATGCCTCGATCCTGCGGTCAGACCGGCCGCCGCGGCCAATCGCCAGTGCCGCCCCGACGATAAGCGACGCTTATGATGCGAGGGTGGCGCGCCTCTCCGGGATCGACCTCGATCGGCTGCGGTCGTTCCATGTGCTGGCCGCCGAGCTGCACTTCACCCGGGCCGCGGCCCGCCTGCACCTCACCCAGCCGGCGCTCAGTCAGCAGATCCGGGCGCTCGAACGGCAACTCGGCGCACCCCTGCTCGAGCGGCACGCCCGAGGCTGCACCCTCACCGCGGTCGGCGCGCTGGTCGCGGCCGAGACCGCGCGACTGCTCGCCGAGGCCGACGCGGCGGCCGCCCGGATCGCCGCCGCGGCCCAGGGGCAACTGCGGCTGGCCTACACCCGGTCGGCCCGGGGCGGCCGGGTGGACGCGCTGGTGTCGGCCTTCCGGGAGGCGTACCCGGCAATCGCGGTCGTTCCGTCGACCGGGTGGACCGCACCGAACGTGGCCGGTCTGCTCGGTGGTCTGCTCGACGCGGCCTTCGTCCGGCCGCCGATCGACGAGCCGTCGCTGACCTGCGTCGTCGTCGATCGGGAGGAGCTGCTCCTCGCCGTACCGGTCGATCATCAACTCGCCGGCCGTCGCCGGATCCCCCGCCCGGCCGTCGCCGGGCTTCCCGCCGTGATGTGGCCGCGGGAGAACGGGCCCGGGATGTTCGACCGCACGATCTCGCAGGTGTGGCCGGCCGGTGGCTTCCACCTGGTGCGGCACGAGCCCGACGACGAACAACTGCTGCGGGCCGTGTCCGAGGGTTCGCTGATCGCCCCGGTTCCCGCCGGGCGGGCCCGCGCGCTGAAGGTCCCGGGTGTCCGCCTGCGCCGTTTCACCGATCCGGTTCCCACGGTCGACGTCGCGCTCGCCTTTCCCACCGGCACCACCAACCCGGCCGTTCCCAGGTTGATCGCGCTTCTCGAACAGCAACTCAGCGGCACCCGCACGGAACGGCCCGGATCCTCAACCTTGTCGGTGCTGGACCGATGACTTCCGGCGTAACGAATCTCTCGGGGGAGCCGCCAGATGGAACGTTTGACCATTCTCACCGCCTACGTCCGCGCCGCGCTGCAGAACGACGAGGGTGCGACCGCCGTGGAATACGGCCTGCTCGTCACGTTCATCGCCATTGTGATCATCGTCGGGGTCAGTGCCTTCGGCACCCACCTCAGCGACGTCTTCACGAACCTGACCGGCAAGTTCTGACCCGGCGCCGCTACGGTCGCAGCTCGGACGTGAGCGAAACCCGCAGGTGGGCGTCGACCCAGGCAGTCACCGCCTCGTCGCCGGGGTCGGGCCCGAGCAGCCCGGCCAAGGTCCGCACCGCTTCGGCTGCACGATGCAGGCCGGTGCGGGCCAGCTGCTCGGCGGCCTTGGTCAACCGGCCCGCCATCGTCGGCGGCGTGTGCGCCAGCCCGCGATGGGCGAGCTCGGACAGCAGCGACAACGTCTCGTCCAGCGCCTGACCGAGCGGATCGGGGCCGGCGCCGGCCGGCGTCGCCGGGTCTACGCCGCCGCCGGCCGCCGCCAGATCCGGCACCACCACGCCGGCGTCCACCGCGAAGCCGATCGGGTCGATGAGCACACCGCCGCCGGCCCGCCGGACGCTGCCCGCGACGTACCGCACCTCCCCGCTCAGCGCCTCGGCCACCGCGTCGAGCCGCCCCGGCGCGCACGCCGCGTGGGTGGCGGTGATCGTCGCCGTGCTGCCGTCCGGCCCGGCGATCACCGCGTCGAGCCGCTGCGCCCCCGGCGCATAGCCGATCGACAGCACCTCCGCCACCGGCACCACCCGCACCAGCTCCGCCTCCACCCGCGCCCGGATCGGGCGCGGCGGCAACGCCGCCAACTCGGTGGCGAGCCGGCCGAGATCCGCCACGATCAGCGAGCGCGCCAGCTCATCCCAGGAACCCCGGGTCGCCATCGCCTCGGTCCGGCTCAGCCGCCGCGCCCCGAGCCGAACGGTGCGGCTCGCGCTGCGCGACGCCGACTCGGTCACCACCGCCCCCGACGCGAGCGCGCGGAGAGTCACCCCGGCGACGCGACGTTCGCCGAGACGTGGTCCGGCTTCCTCCGTCGTGTACGCCCGCCGCAGCACCAGCACGGTCGCACTGTCCGCATGCGCGAGGAAGACGTCGACCACCCGCTCCTCCCCGACCGCGGAGACCCGGGCCCCGAGCCCGTCGAGCCGGGCCCGCCGGAGCGGAGTCTCGGACGCCTCGTCGGTACCGAGAACCCGCGAGACCAGACTGCTCCCGCCGGCCCGCACCGCCCGATGCCGAGCGAACAGCTCCGCCACCTGATCGGCAAGCGCCTCCGGCCGATAGCGGGCACTACGCTCCCGATAGGCGTCGAGCTGCCCGACAAGATCCGCCACAGCGAGCAGCGGCCACCGGAACCGCGCGCTCTCCAGCCCCCGCTCGACCACCGCCACCTCGGCCCCGAGCCCGTCGCCCAGGTGGATGGCCCCCTCCGTCAGCACGAGCCCGGCGAGCGCGACCGCCCGATCGAGCCCGGCCCCCGACGTGCCCGACTCGCCCCCGCCGACCTGCACCTGGACGTCGGCCCCGCGCGGGGCTTGCGCGTCAGCGGCCCGAAAGGCCCAGACCGCAAGGGCGATGACGTCATCCCGTACGCCGGCGACCGCGTCGGTCCGGGCGAACCCGAGGTCTCCGGGGACCAGGAACCGGACCGTCGCGGTGGGCAGTTCCACTGTCGGAACCGGGTCTCCCGGCCGCTCCCGATGCACCCGAGCGACAAACCCGGTCCGGGCCACCCGACGCGCGGCGGCGAGGGCCCGCTCCCCGATCCGGGCCACCAGCTGCTCGTCGGTGAAGTCCCCGGGCGACCACCCCGGAGCCGGTTCGTCGTGGCTCGGCACCTCGGTCGATCCGGACGAGTCCTCATTCGTCGGGCCGACCGGATCGGTAGCCGTGCTCGCCGTGGGAGCCGGGCCGGTGGGGGACTGCTGGTAGGCCAGCACCAGCGCGACCACGTGGCGGCAGACGCCGGGAGCGCCGCAGCTGCACGTGCCGGCCGCCAACCCACCGCCCGGCAGGGACGTGGTGGTGCCGTCGGGGGTGGTGGCGTGGACGGTGCCGTCGGGGTCCTCGGTCAGGGTCGGTGGCTCCCGGTCCAACTCCTTGAGCGCGCGCTTCACCAGGCCGCGGTTGGTCAGTTCGGCAAGCGTGTCGGGGGTCAGCGCGAGCAGGTCGGGTCTCATCGGGTCACCTGCTCGGCCACGAACTCGGCGAGCTGCCCCGGTGTCATCGCGCCGACCGCGGCGCCCACGTCGGCGAGGCGCTGGCCCATCTCGCGGTCGTAGACCGGATTGGCCTGCTCGTCCAGGGCGGCCAGGCACAGGACCTTCGAACCCTGCTCGACCAGTTCGCGGACCGAGCGGACCAGGCCGGTCTCGGCGCCGCCCTCGTAGAAGTCGCTGATCAGGGCGACGATGGTGCGGCGGGGCTGCTCGATCAGGCCGGCGGCATAGCGTACCGCCCGGTTGATGTCGGTGCCCCCGCCCAGCTGGACCTTCATCAGCAACTCGACCGGGTCGTCGACGTCCTGGGTCAGGTCGACCACGTCGGTGTCGAAGGCGACCAGGTGGGTTCGCACCCCGGGCAGGCCCCACAGGCAGGCGGCGGTCACCGCCGAGTGGACGACCGAGTCGACCATCGAGCCGGACTGGTCGACGAGCAGGATCAGCTGCCACTGCTCGACGTGTTTGCGGCTCCGGGAGAAGAAGTGTGCCGTCTCGATGTAGAGCCGCTGCTCGTCCGGGCGGTAGTGGCCCAGGTTCCCGCGCAGCGTGCGCTTCACATCGAAGTCGCGCGCCTGCTTCCACCGACTCGGCCGGCGCGCGCGGGTGCCGGTGAACGCGGCCCGCACCTCGGTTGCCATCTTCGCCATCAGGTCGCGGACCACGGCCTCCACGATCCGCCGGGCCAGCCGCAGAACCTCCGGGTTCATCAGGTGCTTGGTCTGGAGTACGGCCCGCAGCAGCCCAGGATTGGGTTCGACGGTCCGGAGTACCTCGGGGTCGGTGACGAGGTCGGTGATCTCGTAGCGTTCGATGGCGTCGCGCTGCAACCGCTCGACTGTCTCCTTCGGGAAGAGCTGGTTGATGTCGTTGAGCCAGTCCACGGTGGTCAGCGAGGACGGCCCGTCCCCGCCGTGCCGCCCGCCGCCGCGCCGCACGTCACGCCGGTCGTTGTCGCCGTCCCGGCCGTAGAGCCAGTCGAGGGCCGCGTCCCGCCGCGCCCCCTCGCCGCTGAGCTCACCCGCCGCGGACGCCGGCTCGCCGAGCACGAGCCGCCACCGTTCCAGATCCGCAGAGGTCACGACGCCAGCCCTTCCCGCCGCAGCACGGCGTCCACCAGATCGTCGAGGGCCATCCCGGCCGCGACCACCGCCGGGTCGAGCCCGCCGCGCAGCAGCCGCCGCCCGCTCCCGCCGAGCCCCCGCCGCGCGAGCAGCCGCTCCGCGATGGTCTCCCGCTCGCGGGGCGGGAAGTACTCGAATGCCTGCCGCAGCGCGGGCAGTGCGACCAGGAAGTCGTCCGCCGACAGCCCCGACATCAGCTCGTCGAGCAACGCCACCACCTCGGGATGCTCCAGCACCTCCTCCCGGGCCAGCGCGAACAGCCCGGCCAGCCAGTCCCCGGCCGACCGCGGCACGAACGCCCCCCGAACCGCCCGAACCGGATCAAGCACCCCGGCCGCGCGGCCGGCGCCCGGCACGGTGGGGGCATCAAGCGCGGCAAAAGCATCCACTGTGGAGGGTAGATCGGGCGCGGCGGGGGTGTCCCGCGCGGCGGGAGTGTCCCGCGCGGCGGGGGTGGAAGGCACGGCGGACGTCTGCGGTGCGGAGAGCAAGTCCGATGTGGTGGGCGGGGCCGGCGGGGTGGGCGTCGGCGGTGGGGACAGGGACCAGCGGAAGCCGAAGGCGGCGCCGCGCAGGTCCGGGGGCACGTCGGGGTCGGTGGCCAGGCGGGCGGCCACCTCGAGGGCGGCGTCGCGGTTGAGGGTCAGCTGCTGTTCGGCGTGGTGCAGGGCGTCGCGGGTGGCGGCGAGAGCGGCGATGCGGCCCGGATCGGCGGGGGCGTCGCCGCCGCGGATCCCTTCGGCCAGCCAGAGGATCCGGCGGACGGCGGCGGCGATCACCGCGCCCAGGGTGGCGCTGCGGGCGGTACCGAACAGGTGGCCGTACCGCCACATGGTCAGGACGATCGCCAGGGTGCGGCCGAGCGGGCCGAGGTCGGGGGCGGAGCCGACGGACGACTCGATGTCGGTGAGGGTGCGCTGGGAGATGTCGGTGAGGTCGGCCAGGGCGGCGTCGAACAGCACCGTGGCCAGCGCGTCCACGTCGCGTCCGGCCTGGGCGGCGCGGTCGGCGAGGGCCGCGGCGGCGGCGTCGGCCAGCGTGGCGCCGTAGGCCCCGGCCTCGATCACCGCGCTGAGGCGGTCGGTCGAGGGGCGCAGGGTCCAGTGTTCGCGCAGCACCGGCTCGAGACCCGTGGCGGGGCCGGAATCGCGCCGGAAACCGGGCACGCCGAGCACCCGCACCCGATGCAGCACGCGACTGCGCACCCGGTCCTCGGCCCGGGTCAGGTCGAGGTCGAGGTCGGCGGTGCCGTCGAGGCCGGAGCGTTCCAGCTCGCTGTCGAGGTCGTGCACGAGGGGCGGCGCCGGCGTGGTGGGGTGCAGGCGCCCGACGCGCGTGCCGCTGAGCGCGGCGACCATCTCGACCACGACGGGGTGGCTGCCGGCTCCGAGCATCCCCCGCGAGGACCACGGCAGGGGTACGTCGAGAGCCTCGTTGACCAGCGCCGAAGCGAGTCCGTCGAGCACGTCCGTGCGTCCGGGCGACGGATGGCCGCGCACGATGGCGAGCCCCTGCGCGGTGGCGTGCGCCGCGATGAGGTGGGCGGTGGACACCGGCTGCTTGCGTCGGCGCAGGCGGGTGGCGACGGCTTCGACCAGGTGCCGAGCGGCGCCTTGCCGGCCCGACTCCCAGAGTTCCTGGTAGTAGCCGGGCGACGGCATGCCCGACTGGTAGCCGTCGAACGCGTCGAGTCGCCGGAACGAATAGGGCACCAGGAAGCTTCCGCCGATCGCCCCGTCGGGCATGTGGGGCACCGCCGGCCAGTCGTCGCCGGGGACCGTGCCGGCGGTGTGGGCGGCCACCAGGGCCGGGCGGTGGAAGCCACCGGTGACCACGACGACGGGGGCGTCCCCGGCGGCGGCCGCGGCGGCGGCCACCCAGGTGGACATGTAGGACTCCCGGGCGCTGTCGGAGTCGCCCGGGTCGGCGTCGCCCCGGACCAGGTCGAAATAGGTGTCGAGGCGGGTGGCCAGGCCGTCGGTGGAGGCGTTCTCGAAGAGGTGGTCCCACAGCACGTCGACGTTGTCGACCTCGAACGACCGGCACAGGCGGGTCATCACGTCGGCGTAGCGCAGTTCGGCGTCGGCGTACCGGTTGGCCAGACCGGCGAACGCGGGATGCCAGGCGGGCAGGTCGATGAAGCGCGGCACCGCCCCCACCGCCCGCGCGTGGGTCAGGGCCGTCCACTCGGGGGAGTAGTCGCACATCGGCGCCCACGACGCGTGCCGGCGCTCGGCGTCCCGGTAGCTGCTGAAGATCGCGATCGGGAGGCGGTGGCCCAGGGTGAGCTCGTCGAGGCGCGGGTTGAAGTCGGCCGGCCCCTCGATGAGCACGTACGCCGGGCGTAACTCGTCGATGGTCTCCGCCACCAGCCGTGCGCAGGCGGGACTGTGGTGGCGAACGCCGATGAACGTGACCGGCATGACTCAGCCCGGGAGCAAGTGCCGGGCCCGGTGCAGGGCCTTCCACTGATCGCCGTCGCGCCAGCTGACCTGTTGGGCAAGGTAGCGGCGCAGCTTGGCGAGGTCTTCCGCGTTGTCCTTCGCGGCGGTGCCGGCCAGGCAGGCGACCACGTCCTCGGCGCTGCCCGCCTCGCCGCGCAGGAACCAGCCGCGCAGCCCGACGGCGTGCGCCACCGACACCGCCTCGGCGGTGCTCATCACGGCCGACAGCCGGTCCATCGAGTCGCCCCGCGCGGTCTCGCCGGTGCGCAGCTCACGGAATGTCGTGACGAGGACCTCCAGCACGTCGCGCCGGGGCTCGGCGGTGACCCCGGAGCGGCGCAGCAGCTTGGCCGCCTCGTCGGCGACCAGGGACAGCTCGGTGCGGAAGTCGGCGATCGGGAAGACCGTCTCGAAGTTGAACCGGCGCTTGAGGGCCGAGCTCATGTCGTTGACCCCGCGGTCGCGGGTGTTCGCGGTGCCGATGACGTTGAAGCCGTCGCGGGCGAACACCATCGACTCCGGGCCGGTCAGCTCGGGGATGGCCAGGACCCGGTCGGAGAGCGGGGAGAGCAGGCAGTCCTGCACCTCCAGGGGGCAGCGGGTGATCTCCTCGAAGCGGACGGTGCGGCCCTCGCGCATGCCGCGCAGCAGCGGGGCGGGCACGAGCGAGCGCATCGACGGCCCCTCGGCGACGAGCAGGGCGTAGTTCCACGAGTAGCGGATCTGGTCCTCGGTGGTGGCCGCGCCGCCCTGGATGGTCAGTGTGGAATCGCCGCTGACCGCCGCCGCCAGCAGCTCGGACAGCAGGGACTTGGCCGTGCCGGGCTCGCCGACGAGCATGAGTCCGCGGCTGGTGGCCAGTGTGATCAGCGCCCGGTCGATGAGCGACGGGTCGCCGACGAACTTGCGGCTCACGCCGAGCGCCGGATCACCGACCACGAACCGGCGGGCCGCCTGCACGCTCAGGTGCCACCCCGGCGGCCGGGCCGCCCGGTCGGCCTCGCGCAGCCGGGCCAGCTCGCCGGCGAAGCGGACCTCCGCCGGTGGGCGTTGCACGGCGTCGGCCGGCTCGTTCACTTCAACGATCATGATCAGTTCCTCAGGCCGTGATGTCGGTCAGGTCGCGGATGATCTCGGAGGCCGCCACCGGGTCGAGCTCGCCGAGCGGGATGTGCCCCTGAGTGCCGCGCGACCAGCTGCTGTACGCGGTGCCGTCGTGCACGTAGATGCCGGTCAGCTTCTGCTCGGCGAACTCGGTGGGCATGCCGACGACGATGCCGGGGTCGAGTTCGATCGCCACTTCCAGGCTCGGGGACAGTTTCAGCTCCATCGCGGCCTGGATGCCGGCGTCCTGCGGCTCCTCCCGCCGCCAGCCGCGCCGCTCCAGCCCCAGCACCTTGGTGGTCGGCAGCGTGATGCCCTCGAACCTGGCGAAACGGGTGTCCGCCGCCTCCGCCGCGGTCAGCGCGAACGTCTCGCGGCCCAGCTGCGGGAACGGCTGCAGGATCTCGTAGTCGGCGAACAGCTCCGCCCAGCCGGCCAGCTCGTCGGCGAGGTGCAGCGGGTGGGCGACACCGACGATCGCGTCGGCGGCGATCGTGGTCTCGTCGTCGTCGACAGTGGAGAACGAGCGGTCCTCGGCGACCCGGATCGCCTCGGTCATCTGGCCGGACTCGTCGTAGAGACCCCAGACCAGCCGCCGGACGATGTGCCACAGCAGCGGGTGACCGACGAACAGTTGGCGGAACTCGGCACCGGACCAGCGGCGGCCGGTGACCATGGCCCGCTCCAGCCGGCGGATCTGGTCGGCGGCGATCGTCCGCACGTCCTTCTTCAGACCCGCGAACTGCTTGTAGGCGGCGTCACCCCGGGTGGCGTCGTCGCGAGCGCCCGGCTTGGGCAGGGCCTTGAGGTGCTTGCCGGCGGCATCGGTCACGTATGGCCGGAGCTGCTCGTCGAAGCCGACGACGAACTGGCGCGGGCCGTAGTCGAGCCGCATGCTGCCGTCGGCGTCGAGCCCGAGGTCGGGCACCAGGCGGTCGGCCAGCTGGTCGGCGCTGAGCCCGAGACCGGCCGCGACCTCGTCCATCTTCTGGTTGGCGGCTGCCTTGAGCCCCTTGAACTTGGCCCGCTGAGCGATGCCGTGCAGATGCATCAGGGCGACGTCGGAGCCGATCGCGGCGAGCACGCCGACACCCGTGACCGCCTTGGCGTGCCCGCCCTCGCCCGGCCAGGCCAGGATCAGCGGGGTGAGCCGGCGAACCGTCTCGTCGTCGCCGATCAGCCCGAGCGCGTCGAGCGCCCAGTTCTCCTTGGCGTTCGCGCCGGCGGACTGCCAGCGCTGGAACACCGTCCACGCGAACTCGGCGAGGCTCGACGGGTCGCAGGCGGCCTTGACGATCTCGACCCCGGCGTAGGGTTCGTCGACCCGGGACAGGGCCAGGACGGTGATCAGGTTGGTGACGGCGTCGGCGGGCAGGGCGCCCGCGTCGCCCAGCAGCCGCACCGGGGGCAGCAGGCCGGGCACCGCCCACGCCGGGACCGGTGGCACCCTGGCCGGCAGCACGTCGAGCGGGTCGGTCGTCAGCAGGGTCTCGATGGCGGCGGCCGGGGCCGGGCCGTAGGCGGCGGCGGCGGCCCGGACCGTCTCGGTGTGGCCGTTGGCGTGCAGCAGGAGCAGGGCCCGTTCGGCGGCTCGGCGGGGCGCGCCGGACCTGTCGAGCGCGGGCGGGACCAGCGCCCGCGCGGCCTCGGCGGCGTGCCGGAGCAGCCAGGTCGTCGCGATGCGGCGCACGCTCTTGAGCCGGGCGAACCAGTCGGCCATCCGCACCGCGATCACCGGTGCCGAGAACGGCAGGAGCACCTGGGCGACGTCGGTGGTGCGCTCGGCCAGGTCGAGCACGGCCGGCAGCGCGTCCAGCTCGAACCGGGCCGCGATCGACCGCATCCAGTTGCCGGAGTCCCAGGTCTCGCGGGGCCGCCAGTGCGTCACAGCCGGCCGGGCGATCAACTCCGGGGCTTCGTTGAAGAAGCGGACCGGTTCGTACCACGAGGTGCGGCCAAGGACGATGCGCTTCGCGACCGACGCCCAGTCATCGGTGTTGCCGCCGGCGCGATGCGAGTCGTGGCTCTGCGACCAGGTGTCGCGCTCGCCCGGCAGCCACTCGACGGTCGCCCGGTCGTCGCACCTCAACCCACTGATGACGACCGGCTTGGCCGTCCGCTTGCGGTTCTGCCAGGGCGGGTCGGCGAGCAGCGCGGGCACGGCCGCGGCGTCGGCGACGACCACCGAGGCGGCGGCCCCCGCGATCGCGTCGACCCGGGCCGCCGCCGCCGGACTCAGGGCGGGGCGCACCGCCTCGATCAGGTCGGTGTGGGCGAGCACGTGGGCGCGCAGCAGATCGGCTACCGCTCGTTTGTCGGCTGCCCCGGCGAGCAGCCGCAGGCCCCGCCGCGGGAACCGGTCGACCGCCTCCAGCAGGGCCGGAACCACGTATTTGGCGTCGACGCGCTCGATCAGACCGGTCATCACCTCGTCGCCCGGCAGCGCGGCCAGCACGGCGAGGAGGCGGCGCCGGGCGTCGGCGCCGGAATCGGCGTCGAACCAGTGGAACAGGGCGGGCGCGCAGGCCGGGCCGACGCCCTCGGCGAGGGTCACCGGCGGGGCCATCGTCGAGACGGCCGACCACGGGCCGACCACGTCGGCGAGGGCGTCGGCCTGCCGCGCGGTGCCGGCCGAGTGGATCAGGGCGAAGCTGAGGTAGTGGTCGCCGGCCGTGACCGCGGCCTCGACGTCCTGCTCGACCCACTCGGCCTGGTCGGGCGCGAGCAGCGAGGTGCCGACCCGGCTGTAGAGGTGACCGGCGCGGAAACCGGCGAGCAGGGCGAGGGCCGACGCGTAGTCGGCCTCGGGGGCGCCGGCGAGGGCCTCCCGGACTCGCAGGGCGACGGTCATCTGCACGTCCTGCCGCCAGTTCTGCCGGTCCTCGCCGGGCCGGAGGGCACGGATCGCGAAGTTCGACCGGCTGCCGGAGCCGCCGCTCGCTTCACCGATGCGCAGGCCCATGGCGATGGCGGCGGCCTCCACCGCGAACAGCAGGCCACGCTCGGCGATCCACACGTCGGCGAAGGCGGCCGCCCGGCCCTCCTCACCCCACCGGCCCAGCGAGGCCGTGATCGCCACCGCGGCGGCACCCGCCGCGGACCCATGGGGATCGCCGTCGAGCCAGGCCAGGCCGGCTGTGCGCAGGTCGGGGTCGGTGCCGTCGGCCTCGAGAAGCCGGCGCGCCTGGTGCGGGACCCGGGCGATCTCCTCGTCGACGGTCCGGCGGGCCTTGGCGTCGGGGGTGAAGGGCCCGAGGCCGGCGCTGGTGCGGCGGGCGTGCCGATGCCGGTACCAACTCGCGGGCACCGCGAAGGTGTCCTCGTCAGCCGAAGCCGAAGCCGAAGCCGAAGCCGAAGCCGGGGCAGCCGAAGCCGGGGTCGGCGGGGCAGCCGGGGCCGGGGAAGGAGTGGCCGGGGCCGAAGCCGCGGCAACCGGGGTGGGTGTCGCGGAAGCCGGCGTGGGCGACGGAGCGGGCACGGCCATCGCCGCGGTCGGGTCGCTGACCTCCGCGTACCCCTTCTTGGTCTTCTCGGTGATGAGCTTGAGCTCGTGTGCGGCCGCGAGTGAGTCGTCGGTGAAGGTCTTGCTCTTGGTCTGGCCGGTGGTGCCGACGCGGCCCCACCGGACCGTGACCTCGGCGCCGTCGCGCCGGATCGCCCAGAACTTGGCCGACGTGCCCTCAACGAACTCGAAGCTCCGCATGGCCCGGAAGGTTAGCCCGGCCCTACGACAAAAATCTGGAAACCCAAGTTGCATGCAATCAGCCGGGGATCTTGCGGAAACCCAGGGTCTGAGGCCAGGATTGCATGCAATCGGCGCTAGGAGGCCCGGGTGCGACAGGCGGCGGAACAGGCAGCTCAGTCCCTGCGGGAGGAAATCCTCTCGGGGGCGATCGCGTCCGGCACGCGTCTCGGCGAGGCCGAGCTGGCCGGTCGTCTGCGGGTGAGCCGCACGCCGATCCGGGAGGCACTGTCGCGGCTCGCCGCCGAGGGTCTCGTCGAGTTGCAGCCGAATCGCGGCGCGCGGGTGGCGTCGTGGAGCGAGGACCAGCTCCGGGAGATCTTCGAGCTCCGGTTGCGGCTGGAGCCCTATGCGGTCCGGCAGGCGGTGCCTCGCCTCGGCGAGGATCAGCTGGCCGAGCTGGACGGGCTCGCCCAGCGGATGCTGCGGGACGGCGGCCAGGACCTCGCCGGTCTGGTCGACGCCAACCGGCGCTTCCACGGGATGTTCATCGAGGCGGCGGGGTCGCCGCCGCTCGCGGGCGCGCTGAAGGCGGTCACCCACGCGGCCGTGGTGCATCAGAACTTCGCCGACTACACGCCCGATGCGATGCGCCGGAGCCTGCATCACCACGTGGAGATGGTGGCGGCGGCGCGGGCGGGTGACGGCGACTGGGCGGAAGCGGTCATGCGCGCCCACCTCTACAACGCGCGGGCCACGATGATCGGGAGAAGCGGATGACGTTGCCACTGGACGACCTGCGGGTGGTCGAGTTCGGCCAGTTGCTTGCCGGGCCGTTCTGCGGGCAGCTCCTCGGCGACTTCGGCGCCGAAGTGATCAAGGTGGAGGACCCGGGCCGCGGCGACCCGATGCGCGAGTGGGGCCGGGAGAAGCCGCACGGCAAGTCGCTGTGGTGGCCGGTGGTCGCGCGCAACAAGAAGTCGGTGACGTGTGACCTGCGGCAACCCCAGGGGCAGGCACTCGTCCGCGAGTTGATCGACAAGGCCGACATCGTGGTCGAGAACTTCCGGCCCGGCACCCTCGAGCGCTGGGGCATGGCGCCGTCGGTGCTGTGGGAGACCAACCCCGGCCTGATCGTCACCCGGGTGACCGGATACGGCCAGACCGGCCCCTACGCGAGCCGGGCCGGCTTCGGCTCGATAGGCGAGGCGATGGGCGGGATCCGCTACGTCATGGGGGATCCGGATCGGGCGCCGGTGCGGGCCGGCATCTCGCTGGGCGACTCCCTCGCCGCCACCTACGCCACCATCGGGACGCTTGTCGCGGTGCACAACCGCACCCGGACCGGCCGCGGCCAGGTCGTCGACTCGGCGATCTACGAGGCCGTGCTGGCCATGATGGAATCGCTGCTTCCGGAGTGGGCGGTGGCCGGTTACCAGCGGGAACGCACCGGGGCGGTGCTCCCGAACGTCTCGCCGAGCAATGTCTATCCGACCGGTGACGGCGATCTGATCCTGATCGCGGCCAACCAGGACAGCGTTTTCGGCCGGCTCGCGAACGTGATGGGGGCCGCCCATCTCGCGCAGGATCCCCGCTATGCCACTCACTCCGCTCGCGGCACGGCCATGGCCGAACTCGATGTCCTGATCGCGGAATGGACCTCGACCAGGAACGCCGACGAGCTCCTGACCGAACTGCACGGTGGTGGTGTGCCGGCCGGGCGCATCTTCCGCGCCAAGGACATGTTCGCCGACCCGCACTTCCAGGCGCGGGAGGCGATCGTCAACGTGCCGCACCCCGATTTCGGGGAGATCCCGATGCAGAACGCGACGCCCCGACTGTCCGAGACACCGGGTGCGGTGCGGACGGCCGGGCCGAGCCTGGGTGAGCACAACGACGAGATCTACGGCGGCCTTCTCGGCCTGAACGAAACGGAGCGCGCGCTTTTGCGCCAGACCGGAATCATCTAAGGAGTGTTATGTCCTATCGACTCGGCGTGGATGTGGGCGGCACGTTTACCGACGTGCTGCTGATCGACGAGGAAACCGGTTCGACGTGGCGGGCGAAGACCGCCTCGACGCCGAGCGATCAGTCCGTGGGCGTGCTGCACGGGATCGACAAGGTGTGCGCCGAGGCCGGGATCGACCGGTCGGCGGTCGCCCACGTGCTGCACGGGACCACGGTCGCCACGAACGCGATCCTCGAAGGAAAAGGCGCCACCGTCGGTCTGGTGACGACCGCCGGATTCCGCCAGGTGCTGCAGATCGCCCGGTCGTTCGTCCCGGGCGGCCTGGCCGGTTGGATCATCTGGCCCAAACCGGAACCGCTCGCCGCGTTGGAGAACACGGTCGAGGTCCCGGAACGCATCGCCAGCGACGGTTCCCTGATCCAGGAACTGGACGAGGAGGCGGCCCGGGTCGCCCTGCGAAAACTCCGGGCCAACGGGGTGGAGGCTCTCGCCATCTCGCTGATCAACGCCTTCGCCGACGACGTGCACGAACGGCGGCTGCTCGAGCTCGCCGGCGAGGAACTGCCGGGCATCGAGGTGTCGCTCTCCTCGGTCGTGCTGCCCGAGATGCGGGAGTACGAACGGGCGCTGACCACCGTCGCCAACGGTTACGTCCAGCCGCAGGTCGCCCGCTACGTCGCCAATCTGAGCGCCAAGCTGACCGCCGAGGGGGTGCCGGCCGAACTGTCCATCCTGCGCAGCGACGGCGGTCTCTCGTCGGCCGACGCGGCGATCAAGTCCCCGGTCACGATGCTTCTCTCCGGCCCGGCCGGCGGTGTCGCCGGCGCGGTCTGGGTCGCTGAGCAGTCCGGCCACACCGAGCTGCTCACCTTCGACATGGGCGGCACCTCCACCGACGTCGCGCTGGTGCAGGGCGCGCAGGCACGCATCGGCCGGGAGACCAAGGTGGGTGACCTCACGGTCCGGGCCTCGGCGGTGGACGTACGCACGGTGGGTGCCGGCGGCGGCTCGATCGCCCACGTCCCGGAGTTGACCCGGGCGTTGCGGGTCGGTCCCCAGTCGGCGGGGGCGGAACCGGGCCCGGCCGCGTACGGCAAGGGGGGCACCGCACCGACCGTGACCGACGCCAACGTGGTGCTCGGCTATCTCCCGGCGGCCCTGGCCGGCGGCGAGATCGACCTCGACCGGGCGGCCGCCCGCGCCGCCGTGCAGACGATCGCCGACGCGATGGGGCTGGAAAGCGCCGAGCAGGCGGCGGCCGGGATCATCGACATCGTCAACGAGAACATGCTCGGCGGTCTGCGGCTGGTGAGCGTGCAGCAGGGGTTCGACCCGCGCGAGTTCGCCCTGGTCGCGTTTGGTGGGGCGGGGCCGTTGCACGCCAATGCGCTCGGCCGGCTGACCGGGGCCTGGCCGGTGATCGTGCCGCCGTCACCCGGTGTGCTCTGCGCCCTCGGTGACGCGACCACGTCGGCTCGCGACGAGTCCGCCCGGACCGTCCTGCGCAAGCTCGACGATCTGTCCGCCGCCGAGTTCGCCGGAATCTTCGAGGAGTTGGCGACGGCCGCCGCCGATCGGTTGGCGGCCCAGGGCGTCACCCCGCAGGAGATCACCTATTCCGCCGACCTCCGGTTCGTCGGGCAGGGCAACGAGTTGCCGGTGACGTTCGAGCCGGCCGACGGCCCCGGCGGGCTCGCCGCCAAGTTCGACGGCGAGCACGAGCGGCTCTTCTCCTTCACCCTTGCGGTCGATCACGAGCTGGTGAACGCGCGAGCCACGGTCACCGGCCCCCGGCCGCGCGTCTCGCCGACGAACCTCGAGAAGGGCGACGCCGACGCGTCCGCGGCGCGCACCGGCGA
Organism: Paractinoplanes ferrugineus; assembly: GCF_016862195.1. GTDB lineage: Bacteria > Actinomycetota > Actinomycetes > Mycobacteriales > Micromonosporaceae > Actinoplanes > Actinoplanes ferrugineus. Next base: position 48,947 of record NZ_BOMM01000022.1, read on the forward strand.
GACCCCGATCTACGTCGACGGGGGCTTCGTCGACGCGGCCCTCTACGACCGGCTCAAGCTCAAGGCGGGCAACGTCATCACCGGCCCCGCCATCGTGACCGAAATGGACTCGACCACCCTCATCCTCCCCGGCCACGCCGCCACCGCCGACGCGAGCGGCAGCCTCCTCATCCGTCCCTCGAAGGAGGCCTGATGGCCCGCCTAGTGGAAACCAACACCGCGCCGCTGAACCCGGTCGAGGTCGACCCGGTCACCCTCGACCTGGTCGAGAACGGCCTGCGCAACGCCCGTTACGAGATGGACGAGGTCCTCTTCCGCACGGCCCTGAGTCCCGGCATCCGCGAGCAGCACGACGAGTTCCCGCTCATCGCCGACCCGAGCGGGAAGATGGTGGTGGGCCAGTTCGGGTTGTCGATCCCCGACTTCCTCGCCGGTTTCGACGGCGACATCGGCGAGGGCGACGTCCTGCTGACCTCCGACCCCTACTCCTGCGGCGCCGCCATCAGTCACGCCAACGACTGGCTCGTGGTCATCCCGATCTTCACCGGCGGCCGGGTGGTGGGCTGGGCGTCGATGTTCGGCCACATGTCCGACGTCGGCGGCAAGACGCCGTCGTCGATGCCCACCGACGCGAAGACGATCTACGAGGAGGGCGTGGTCATCCCGCCCTTCAAGCTGTACGCCGGGGGCAAGCTCAACGACGACGCCCTGCGCATCATCCTGAACCAGGTTCGCGTGCCCGACTGGAACCGGGCCGACCTGAACGGCCTGGTCGCGGCGTGTCGCACGGCGGCGAGACGGGTCACCGAGATGTGTGCCCGGTTCGGTGTCGAGCGGTATCTCTCGGCGCTGGACGCCCTGCTGCAGCGCAATTACGACGCGATGAAGACGCTCCTGCACGTCGTCTTCGAGGAGGGCCGCACCCTCTCGTTCACCGACTACATCTGTGACGACGGGGTCGGTTACGGCCCGTACGAGCTGAAGCTGTCCTTGACCCGCACCGGTGACCGCGTGCACCTGGACTTCACAGGTTCGTCCCCGCAGGCGATCGGGCCGGTGAACTACTACCTGAACGAGAACCTGGCCCGGATGTTCTTCGGCATCTACATGATCACCGTGGCCGACCCGCAGATCCTGTGGAACGACGGCTTCTATCCGCTGGTCGACGTGACGATCCCGGACGGGTCCTACTGGAAGCCCAAGCACCCGGCCGCGCTCAACGCCCGCAACCACGGCATCGGGCGGGTGTTCGACCTGTTCGGCGGGCTGCTCGGGCAGACCGACCCGGCGCTGCTCAACGCGGCCGGCTTCTCGTCCTCGCCGCACTTCATGTATTCCGGCAACTACTCCGGCGGCGACCGCAAGGGCGAATGGTTCCAGCTCTACTCGATCGGGTTCGGCGGCATCCCCGGCCGGCCGCTCGGCGACGGCCCCGACGGCCACTCGCTGTGGCCGAGCTTCGTCAACATTCCGTGCGAGTTCCTCGAGTCCTACTACCCGCTGCGCATCGAGAAGTGGGAGACGGTCGCCGACACCGGCGGGGCCGGCCTGCACCGCGGCGGCAACGGTGTGGACGTCGCCTACCGCTTCCTCGAGCCGGGCACCATCGCGATCCACGACGACCGCTGGCTCACCTATCCGTGGGGGGTCAACGGCGGCGCACCGGGCGCGCGGGGACGGAAGTGGATCGATCGGGCGTCCGGCGACCGCGAGGTGCTGCCCAGCAAGTGTCACGACGTGCCGGTCGGCCCCGGCGACGTGCTGCACTTCGTCACCTGGGGCGGCGGCGGGTGGGGCGACCCCCTCGAGCGAGACCCGGCGCTGGTCGCCAAGGAGGTCCGGCGCGGGCTGGTCACCGCCTCCGGCGCACTCGCGTACGGGGTGCAGGTCTCCGAGGCGGGCGAGCTCGACCCGGCCGGCACGTCGGCGTTGCGGGCTCGGATGCGGACCGACCGGCCGGCCGAGCTACCGGTCTTCGACATGGGCCCGGGGCTGGACGAGATCCTGGCCCGGTGCGAGGAGGAAACCGGGCTGCCGGCGCCCGTACGTCCCGTCTGGACCTGATCCTCGGTCTGCTCGGCGGGGTCCCGCGGTCGCGGGGCCCCGCCTTCTTGCTGTCGGGACCGCTGCTGCGGCGGCCGGCTCGGGGCGGCATAGTGAGTGCGGTGGGGGACGTCGTCGCGCTCACGAGGCGAGGCGAGCCGCCTACTCGGATGCTGAGCAAACCGCTCAAAATCTGAACAAACCGGAGGTATGACAATGGCGTTCTACCGACAAGTCGGCAGCGTTCCCGCCAAGCGGCATACGCAGCATCGGCGGCCCGACGGCGGGCTCTACGCGGAGGAACTGGTCGGTGAGGAAGGGTTCTCGTCGGACTCCTCCCTCGTCTATCACCGCGGGCTGCCCTCGGCCCTCGTCGACGCGCGCCCCTGGGAACTGCCGGATCAGGCGATCACGGCGAACGCGCCGCTGATCCCGCGCCACCTCAAGCTCCACGACCTGTTCGGGGGACAGGAGTGGAAGGCGGTGGACGCGGTCACCGGGCGGCGTCTGGTCCTGGGCAACGCGGATGTGCGGATCTCGTACGCGGTCTGCGGGTTGCCCTCGCCGCTCTATCGCAACGCCGTCGGCGACGAGTGCGTGTTCGTGGAGCGCGGCCGGGCGACCGTCGAGACGACCTTCGGAGCGCTCGACGTCGGCGCGGGGGACTACGTGATCATTCCGCGCACGACGACGCATCGGTGGGTGCCGATCGGCGACGAGCCGCTGCGGGTCTACGCCATCGAGGCCAACTCGCACATCGCGCCGCCCAAGCGCTACCTCTCCCGCTACGGCCAGTTCCTGGAGCACAGCCCCTACTGCGAACGTGACCTGCGGGCGCCGGCCGAACCGATGAGTGCCGAGGGCACCGACGTCGAGATCTTCGTGAAGCATCGGGGCGACGGGCCGGGTGGGCTCGCCGGCACGGTCCACGTCGTGCCCGAGCACCCGTTCGACGTGGTCGGCTGGGACGGCTGCCTCTATCCGTACGCGTTCAACCTGCGCGACTTCGAGCCGATCACCGGCCGCGTCCACCAGCCGCCGCCGGTCCACCAGGTCTTCGAGGGCACCAACTTCGTCATCTGCAACTTCCTGCCCCGCAAGGTCGACTACCACCCGCTCGCCATCCCGGTGCCCTATTACCACTCGAACGTCGACTCCGACGAGGTGATGTTCTACGTGGACGGCGACTACGAGGCACGCAAGGGTTCCGGCATCGGCAAGGGCTCGATCTCGCTGCACCCGGGCGGTCATTCGCACGGCCCGCAGCCGGGCGCGGTCGAGCGTTCGCTGGGCGCCGAATTCTTCGACGAGACCGCGGTCATGGTCGACACGTTCCGTCCGCTGGGCCTCGGCGAGGCCGGTACGGCGTCGGACGACGGTCGGTACGCCTGGTCGTGGTCGGGCCGGGGACCGTCGTGATCTTCGACGGACTGTTCGACGACGCGGCCCTGTTCCCGCCGGGCGACGCGCCGATGGAGGTGGCGGTCCCGGCTCATCGGTCGCTGCGCGCCCGCTTCGCGGACCTGGTCGGACCCTTCGTCGTCGCGGCGGCGCGGCTCGACGAACTGATGCCGTACGCCGACGAGGCGGCCCCGATCGACGTGTCGCTGATCGCCGCCGCCGCCGACCTGACCACGCTCGACCGGCCCGGCGTGCGCGTGCGAGCGGTGGAGATCCCGGCCGTGCGCACCGCCCCGGACGCCCGTGACGTGCTGAAGATCCTCGACGACGTCCTGCCCCCGGAGGTGCCGGCCTACGTCGAGTTGTCGTGGGACGCCCTGCACGTGGTCGACGTCCTGGCCGGCACCCGTTACCGGGCCAAGCTGCGGACGGGCGGGCTGCGCGCCGACCTCTTCCCGGCGCCGGCCGCGCTCGCCGACGCGATGGCGGCCTGTGCCGCCCGCGGCATCGCGTTCAAGTGCACGGCCGGCCTGCACCAGGCGATCCGGCACACCGACCCGGCCACCGGCTTCGAGCACCACGGCTTCCTGAACGTGCTGCTGGCCGCCGCCGCGCTCAGTGCCGACGGCTCGGCCCTGATCGCCGAGGGTCATCTGGAAGCCGACTACGCGCCGGGCGTCGCGGCCGGCATCCGGGCCCTGACCCCGGAGCGGGCCGCCCTGGCCCGCGACCTGTTCATCTCGTTCGGCACGTGCAGCGTGCAGGAGCCGATCGACGACCTGACGACCTTGGGACTGCTGTGAGCTGGCTCGAACTGCCCGCCGGAACCGGCTTCGGCCTCGCCAACCTGCCCTACGGGATCTTCACGAGCGGCCCGGACGACAGGCGTACGGGGGTGGCGGTCGGCGATCGGGTGCTCGATCTGGCCGCCGTCACCGGTGATCCGGTGCATGCCACCGGCAGTCTGAACGCGTTCATGGCGCAGGGGCCCGCGGCGTGGTCGCGGCTGCGGCGGCGCCTCGTCGACTTGCTCACCGACGAGTCGCACCGGTCTGCCGTCGAACCGCACCTGCACCCGGCCGCCGCGGTGACGATGCACCTGCCGGTGGAGGTCGCCGACTACGTCGACTTCTACAGTTCGCGGCACCACGCCGAGAACCTCGGCCGGATGTTCCGGCCCGGCACGCCGCCGCTGACCCCCAACTGGACCCATCTGCCGATCGGCTATCACGGCCGGGCCGGCACCGTGCAGGTGTCGGGCACCCCGGTCGTCCGCCCGAACGGCCAGCGCAAGTCCCCCGACGCCGCACCGTCGCTCGGTCCGTCGCGCCGCCTCGACATCGAGGCCGAGGTGGGGTTCGTCGTCGGGGTGCCGACCGCGCTCGGCGAGTCCGTCGCGCTGGGCGAGTTCGACCAGCATGTCTTCGGGGTGTGCCTGGTCAACGACTGGTCGGCGCGGGATCTGCAGGCGTGGGAGTACGTCCCGCTCGGCCCGTTCCTGGGCAAGTCGTTCCTCACCTCGATGTCGCCCTGGATCGTTCCCGTCGAGGCGCTGGCGGCGGCCCGGGTCGCACCCCCGGCGCGCGCCGAGCCGCTGCTGCCCTACCTGGACGACACCGAGCATCCGTGGGGCCTCGACCTGGCCCTCGAGGTGCGACTGAACGGCGAGCTGATCAGCTCGCCGCCGTTCGCGGAGATGTACTGGACACCCGCCCAGCAACTCGCCCACCTGACCGTCAACGGCGCCTCGCTGCGAACCGGTGACCTGTTCGCCTCGGGCACCGTTTCCGGCCCGGCCCGTGACCAGCGCGGATCGTTGATCGAGCTGTCCTGGGGCGGCGCCGAACCGCTCACCCTGGCCGGCGGCGGCACGCGCACCTTCCTCGAGGACGGCGACGAGGTGACGATCACCGCCACCGCCCCGGCCGCCGACGGCAGCCGCCTCAGTTTCGGCGCCGTCACCGGCCGGATCGCGCCGGCCGGCACCCCGGTGGGCGGTCTCGGCGGGTCGTAAATCAGCGGCATCCCACCGGACGAAAGGGATAAGTTTCCGGGATGTCGGACGAGCTGCTCCCGGAAACCCGGCGCGCGCTGCGCCATCGCCTTGCCACCGCCCAGGTCGAGGCCCGCGCCCCGTCGATCGTCGCCGCCGTCGTGCGCGACGGGGCCCGGGTGTGGGCGGAGAGCTGGGGGAGTGACACCGGCACCGACGTGCAGTACCGGGTCGGCTCGATCAGCAAGACCTTCACGACCGTGCTGGTGCTGCGGCTGCGCGACGAGGGCCTGATCTCGCTCACCGACCCGCTCGGTGCGCACCTGCCCGGCAGCCCGGCCGGCGACGCGCTCATCCGGGACCTGCTCGCGCACACCGCCGGGCTGACCTCCGAGACACCCGGCCCCTGGTGGGAGCGCACGGCCGGGGAGCACCGCCGGGCGCTGACCGACGTGCTCGCCGAGCAGCACCGGGTGCACCCGGCCGGCGACCGGTTCCACTACTCCAACCCCGGGTTCGCGCTGCTCGGCGCGCTCGTGGCGAAGCTGCGCGGGCAGGAGTGGGGCACCGTGCTGCGCAACGAGATCCTCGAGCCGCTCGGCCTGCGCCGCACCACCCTGCTGCCGGTCGCGCCGCACGCCGCCGGCTGGGCCGTCCACCCGCACGCCGACGTGCTGCTGCCGGAACCGCTCACCGACACCGGCCTGATGGCCCCGGCCGGGCAGATCTGGTCGACCATCGAGGACCTGTCGCGCTACGCCGCGTTCCTGCTGCACGGCGACGACCGGGTGCTCAGCGCCGGCTCGGTCGGCGAGATGCGCCGGCCGGCGAGCGCGCCCGCGGTCGGCCGCTGGAACTGGTCCTACGGCCTCGGCATGGAGCTGTTCCAGCGCGACGAACGCCTGCTGTCCGGCCATACCGGCTCGATGCCCGGCTTCGTCGCCACGCTGTGGACCAGCCCCGACGACGACCTCGCCGCGGTGGCCCTGGCCAACAGCACGACCGGTGCGCCCCTGCCGCTGGTCGCCGCCGAGATGCTGGACCTGGTCGCCGACCGGGAGCCGCGCATCCCGGCACCGTGGACCCCGCTGCCGTCGGTCGACGAGTCGCTGCTGGCCCTGGCCGGCCACTGGTATTGGGGTCCGGCCGAGCACGTGCTCAAACCGCTCGCCGACGGCTGGCTCGAGCTGACCGTGCCACCGGCGGTCCGCGGCGTCCGGTTGCGACCCACCGGCGCCGGCGAATGGATCGGCACGAGCGACTACTACGACGGCGAACGGCTGCGCCTCGGCCGCGCCGCCGACGGCACCATCACCCACTTCGACCTGGGCAGCTTCGTCTTCACCCGCAGTCCCTACGACGCCGCCGCCCCGATCCCCGGCGGTGTCGACAGGGACGGCTGGCAAACCTTCAAATCCTGATGTCGTAACTCGGTGGGGGTGACGGACCGTCGCTCCCGCCGAGGCCGGGCCGGGGCCCGGCTTCGCCGGCCCGGGCCCTTCATTCCGCGTGCGTGGCCGGAAACGTAACCTGGGCGGATGCATCGGAGCCGGTTTTCCACACTGCTCATCGACGTCCCCACCGACGAGGCGGCGCGGGCGTCGGCCTTCTGGTCGGCGGCCCTCGGCGTGCCCGCCGAACCGGAGAAGGGCGAGGAGCAGTTCACCTCCCTGCCCGGCATCCTCGACGGCCTGACCGTGGCGGTGCAGGCGGTCGACGACACCGCCCGCTACCACTTGGACATCGAGACCGACGACGTCGAGGCCGAGACCGAGCGCCTGCTGTCCCTGGGCGCCGTCGAGGTCAACCGCTGGCTGGAGTGCCGGATCCTGCGCGTCCCGGGCGGCCACCTCGTCTGCGTGATCCCGCGGCACAGCGACCCCGAAGTCTTCGCCCGCAACGCCAAGACCTGGCCGTGACGCCTGTCCGGGGCACCCGGCCCAGGCCGCTCACCGCCCCGACGCGCAGAGGCCGACCGTGATCGGGCCGCTTCAGAACGCCTGACCCGATCAGTCGAATCGATGTTGATCAGCGTGGCGAAGTGCGGATCGTCGTGAGCAAGGCCTGAGTCGTTGATGACAGCTTGTGGAAGCTCATCGAGCCGGTGCTGCCGCCGTGGCCGGCGAAGGCTCCGGTCCCCGACAACTGGCCGGAACAGCGATCGTGTCAGGGGCTTTCGAGGGTCTGCTTCAGTTCGACCATGCCGCGCTCGGTGCGGGCCCGGACGGCGGGGGCCAGGTCGTGCGGGAGAACGTCGGTCAGCCAGATGAGGCGAGCCCCGGCACCCTCGTCGCGCACCTCGAACGACGCGTGATGGTAGGTGAGAGATAGTTTCTGGCCCGCTTGTACGGCGTACGCCAAGCGCCGCAGTTGATCGTCGACGGAGATGATCAGCTCCCTGATCTCGGAACCGTCGGGCATCGTCAGGATGCGGATGTCGCCCTCGAGCCGGGCGTCGCGGACCCGGCCGGGCAGCAGGCGCCGGTGGACGGCGGCGATGTCGGCGACGGCCGCCCAGACCTCGCCGGCCGGGCGGTCGATGAAGGTTTCTACACGGATGGTGGCCACCCACCGATCATCTCAACCCTTGGTGGCCGCCCGCGCCCAGGCCACCAGCATCGGCTGCCCGAGCAGGCGGAGCGCCCGTTTCCCGTCGGTGTCCAGGCCGAAGCCGTCCTTGCGCTCGATGAACTGGGCGACGTTGCCGGGGAAGACGCCGACGAAGAACCCGGCCACGGCGGTGCCGAGCAGCCGGCGGGCGGGCTGGCGCCAGGTCGTCAACAGCGCCGTGCCCAGCGCCAGTTCGACGAAGCCCGACACCACGACGACGCGATCGGGATCGACCGGGAACCAGGACGGTACCTGGGCCTGGAACTCTTCCCGCTTGCTTGTCAGATGCCCGGCGCCGGCGGTCAGCAGGATGCCGCCGAGGGCAGCCTGGCCCAGCGCGCGCGCCACGGAGGATGCGTTCATCCCCTGATGATCTCCCATTTCGTCGCGACGAATCATTCCGCGATCGAAATACGCGTCGTGCTCGTCACATCAGCCAGGCAATCCGTGGTGCGTCCGCGCGCCGGGCGGGCCGTGTCAGGAGCGGGCGAGCACGACCACCGCCGTCTCGCGGCCGCGGCGGGCGGCGAACGCGTCGAGGTCGCCGTAGCCGGTGCAGTCGTGCAGGGCGGCCCACAGCCGCTCGCGGTCGGCGCCGGTCGCCTCGGTTGCGGTCACCGGGTGGGAGCCGGTCCTGAGGTCGACGGTGCCGTGCGGATCTGCCCGGAGATTGAGCCACCAGGCCGGATCTTCCTTCGCCCAGCCGTTCATGGCGAGGGTGACGTAGTTGTCGCCGTCTTGGATGTAGCCGAGGACCACGCCTCGGGGAGTGCCGGTGCGGCGGCCGATCGTGGTGAGGCGAAGCATGCCGAACTTGCCGCCCGGCGTGGGGGTGGACAGGCCGACGCGGTCGGCGGAGACGCGGAGCAGGGTGCGGTGGGCGCGCCAGGCGCCGCGGATGAACCATCTCGGGGGCAGCTGGGGCATGGCTTCCTCCGGCCGGAAACCTACGCTGTAGGTCTACGCCGTAGGTTAGGCCCTACGGTGTAGGGGAGCAAGTAGGATTCCGCCGTGGCCCGACGCTCTCCCTCAGCCGGCATCCCGGCCCGCGCCAATTCGCGGCTGAGCCGGGCCGGCATCGTGGCCGCCGCCGTCGAGCTCGCCGACCGTGAGGGCCTGGCCGGCTTCAGCATGCGCAAGCTGGCCCAGGCGCTGGAGGTCGACGCGATGTCGATCTATTACCACGTGCACGACAAGGGCACGCTTCTTGCGTGCATGGCCGACGCCGTCACCGCCGAGATCGTCGCGGCGCCGTCGGCCGGGCCGTGGACCGCTCGGCTACGCGCGCTGATCATGGCGGCGCGCGAGGTGATGCTGCGGCATCCGTGGGCGGTGCGGGTGATCGAGGGCGGGGACACCCCGACACCGGCCGTCCTGATGCACATCGAGCGAGTGCTGGCCATCATGCGGGCCGGCGACTGCCCGGTCGATCTCGGCCACCACGCCATCCACCTGCTGGGCAGCCGGATCCTCGGGTTCAGCCAGGATCTTTTCGCGGACAAGCCGGGTGCCGCCCCGCCGCCCCCGGGCGCCTTCGACGCCCTGCCGCACGTCGGCGAGCTTGCCGCCGAGGCCTCGCACAGCGGCACCCTCGGCGGCTGCGACGACGACGTCGAGTTCGCCTTCGCGCTGGATCTGATCCTCGACGGACTCGAACGCCGGCGGACTTCCCAGTAGTAGCGGACGCTGATCGTCCGGAACCGCTCGTAGCATGATCGGCATGGCTATCGCGCGCTCCCCGAGTTTCGTCCTCGACTGCCCCGACCCGTCGGTGCTGGCCCATTTCTACGGCGAGCTGCTGGGCTGGAAGGTCGAGCCCGGCGACGACTGGGCCGACATCAAGGACGGCCAGCAGTGCATCTCGTTCCAGCAGGTGGCCGACTTCCGGGCGCCGGAGTGGCCGGGCCAGGAACACCCGCAGCAGGTGCACCTGGACGTGATCGTCGACGACCTCGACACCGGGGAGCGGGCGGTGCTCGGGCTGGGCGCGACGAAACACGCGCACCAGCCCGACACCTCGTTCCGCGTCTTCCTCGACCCGGCCGGTCACCCGTTCTGTCTCTGCGTGGACTGAGGTCTCTGCCTGGACCGAGGTCTCGGCGTGGACCGGGGTCTCGGCGTGGACCGAGCTACTTCTTCTCGCAGGCCACGCCGTCCTTGTCCCGGTCGAGGCGGGTGTTCTTGAGGTAGGCCGCCCGGTAGACCAGGAACGTGGTCACCGGTTTGCCGGTGGCGGTCTTGTCGACGGCCCCCTCCTTGGCCACGCCGTGCTTGTAGACGGCGTTCAGCGTGGCGCAGTTGGGATAGCTGATCGGCTCGGGCGGGGCCGCCTGCGCGGGCGCGGCGATCCCGATCGCGGTTGTCGTCGCCACGGCGATCTGAACAATCTTGCTGGTCATGCTCACACGATGACCCGCGACGCCGCGACCGGGACGGGCGAACCCGCGACGATCAGCCGATGGGTGACGGCCCTCAGCCCGGGTAGACCTCCAACCCGGACAGCTGGGCGGCCGGCCACGCGGAGTTGGCCGTCGCGGTCACCCGCAGGTAGCGGGCCTGGGTCGGCGTGCACGTCACAGTCACCACGTTGCCGGCGGCCGGGTCGAACGTGCGGGCGGCGGCGCCGGCGAGGGTGGTGAACGCCGAGCCGTTCGTACTCCCGGTGATCGCCAAGGTCTGGGTGCGGGCGCCCCACGCCGGCGGCAGCCGCAGGACGAACCGGCCGACCGGCGCCGCCGTCCCCAGGTCCACCTGCACCCACTGCGGGAAGGCGTTGTTGGCGCTCTCCCAGTAGGTGTCGGCGTCGCCGTCCACCGTGTTGCCCGGCGCGTAGTTCTGGACATATCCGCTCGCGGTGGTCGATCGGCCGCGGGCCAGGTCGGTGCTCGGCGGGGGCGTGCTGTCGCCGTACACCTCGAATTGGCCGAGCTGGGCCGCCGGCCAGCCGGAGTTGGCCGCGAAGCTCAGCCGGAGGAATCTCGCCGAGGTGGCGCTCAGCGTGATGGTCGCGGTGTTGCCGGTGGCCGGATCGAAGACGATGCCGGCGTTGCCGGCGGCGGTGGTCCAGGTGGTGCCGTCGCCGCCGGCTTGGACGGCGATCGTCTGGGTACGCCGTTCCCAGCCGGCCGGCAGACGCAGGACGACCCTGGTCACCGAGCGGGTGGCACCCAGATCTACCGAGAGCCACTGCGGCAACGCGCCGCTCGACTCCCAGTAACTGCCGGCGTTGCCGTCGACCGCGTTGGCCGCCGCGTAGGAACCGTTGACACTGCTGGCGCTCACCGCCCGCCCGGCGGCCAGGTCGCCCCCGGTGGTGGGGGTGGTGGTGGGCGGGGTCGGACGGGTCGCGGTCAGGGCGAGCTGCCCCTTCAGCATCCGGCCGCCGTCGGTGGTGAGGCGCAGATAGTAGTCGGCCGAGCAGAACGTGCCGTCCTCGTCGAGGGCCCGGATGCCGCTGCCCGCCGGCACCGACGCGGCGGTCTCGGCCGTCTTGGCGATCTGGTTGCCCTCGTTGTACTCGTCGAACATGGACACGTAGAGGCCCTGGGCGCCCAGGCGGACCATGTTGTAGAGGCTGCGCCAGTAGAAGTCGCCGTGCCGCCGATGTCCGGCGGACAGGTCGCCGGGCAGCGCACACGGCTGGTAATCGATGCCGTGGGCGTTGCAGTCGGCCTGATCGGGCGTGTTGACGTTGGTGTAGAACCAGTCGAGGCCGTCCAGATCACCGGTGCGGCCCACCATCCACGGCGAGATCATGTCGAACGCGTGGTAGACGTCGAGGTAACCGGCGCGGCTGTCGTTCCTGCCCTCGCGCCAGTAGGTCGGCACGCCGCCGATCACGTAGCAGCCCTGGGCCTTGAGCCAGTTGACGACGTCCAGGCAGGCGGCCGGGGGGAAGGTGTGGTTCTCGTCGGCGAAGCCGAAACCCCAGACGCAGACGACCGGTTTGCCGTTCTGCCGGGCGTACGCCGCCGACGCGGTGTGCGCCGACATCTTGGCTGTCCAGTCGGCCTTGAGCTCGGACTGCATGTTCGCCCAGCCACTGACGTCGTACATGATGTAGAACTTCCGGCCGGTTGCCTCGGCGGCGGCCCGGACCTTCTGGGCCATGGCGTCGCGGGTGGGGCCCTCGTCGCCGACCGGGTTGAAGCGTTGCAGGGCGGCGGTGTCGACGCCGTAGGCGCGCATCCAGCCGAAGTGGGTGTCCACGGTCTGCTGGTCGTAGGAGGAGAACAGCGCGGCCGGGCGGCCGTCGCCGAGATTCGGGTAGGCCGTGGGATAGGTGTGCGTGTAGTCGCGGACGTCCGGCCAGGAGACGATCGTCGTGTTGCCGGTCGAGGGCGGCTGGAAGCGGTCGCGGCTCCAATGCCACCAGCCGCCGATCGGGGCGCCGTCACCGGGGCAGGCGAACCACCCCTGATAGCCGACGCTGATCTTGCCGACGACGTCGCCGGGCGGGGACGCGGCACCGGCCGCGGTTTGGGACAACAGGGCGGCGGCCGGGGAAAGAGCCGCCGCGGACAGCAGGGTGCGCCTGGTCAGGGGCATGGGGGACTCCTGGTGATCCGGTTGGGGATGGGGACGGATCGAGGGTCATGGTGGCAGCGCCGGTCACATGAACGCAATAGTTGAACTAAGTTACGCAATTTTTGGATAGCCCAGAATGGAGGCGTGACTGAACTGGGGCGGGTCTTCAACGAGGTGCCGGAGCTCTACGACCGGGCACGACCCGGCTATCCGGCCGAACTGTTCGCCGACCTGGCCGACCTCGACGGGCTCGGACCGGAGACGGCGGTGCTGGAGGTCGGCGCCGGAACCGGTCACGCCACCATTCCGCTGGCCGGCCTCGGCTGCCGGATCACCGCCCTCGAACCCGGCGCCGACCTGGCCGCGCACGCCCGGCGCAAGCTCGCCAACTACCCCGACGTCACGGTGGAGAACTCGACCTTCGAGGAATGGGACGACCGGGGCCGGCGCTTCGACGCCGTGGTGGCCGCCTCGTCGTGGCACTGGGTCGACCCCGCCGTCGGCTGGGCCCGAGCCCACCGACTGCTGAAACCCGGCGGCCGGTTGGCCCTGCTGAGCAACGTCGTGGTCCGGCGCGAGGACGAGCCCGAGGTGTACGCGGAAACGGCCGACCTGCACGAACTGTTCGCCCCCGGCGATCCCGACTGGGGGCACCCGCCGCTGGCGGAGCAGGCGCGCACCGCCGGTTTCGACTGGTCCCCGCTGTTCGAGCCGGCGACGGTGCGCTGGTACCCGACCGTCCAGTGGCTCGACGGCGCCGGTTTCGCCGACCTGCAGCGCACCAATTCCCCGTACCGGAAACTGGATCCCGCCGTCCGTGAGCCGTTGCTCGACGCCATCGCCGAGCGCATCCGGACCCGCCTGGGCGACCGGGTCGCCCGCCGCTACCTGAGCGTGCTGCGCGTGGGCCGGCGCGCCTGACCGCCCGCGGGGGGCTCGGCGTCCGGCGGGGTGCCGGACGCCGAGCCGGGGCGTCACCGGGTCAGATGCCGGGGGAGGAACTCGTTGTCCACGCCGACCCAGCGGATGGTCCGATGGTCGCCCGGGTTGGCGTGCAGGGTCTTCTCGGTCGAGGCGAACGCGTCGAACAACTCGCACGCGGACCGGCGGTCCACGTGTTCGTCGTCCCAGGGCAGCAGGAACTGGACCGGGACCGTGATCCGGCGGGCGGCTTCGAGCTGTGCGTCGTACACGAAGAAGCCGCCGCCGAAGATCGCCGCTCGGATCCGGGGGTCGGCGGCCGTCAGCGGGACGCCGATCGCCGTGCCCAGCGTGATGCCGCCGCCATAACCGATCGGCGCCCGCGGGCCGATCTCCGGCAGTTGCTGAAGCGCGTCGATGGTCGCCCGCCACTCCGGGACGGCCCGTTCCACCAGGGAAGAGGCATATCGGATGGTGGCCGTCCGGAAGCGCTCCGGATCGCCGGCCGACTGGCGCAACTCGGCGCGGGCCTGCTCGTCGTCGGCTGTGCGCGGCCGGTCGCCGTGGCCGGGAGCGTCGATGGCGGCCACGTGGAAACCGCACCGGAGCACGGCGTCGTGCGCCCGAGCCACCTGGGCGGGGGTCTTCTTGTGCTGGCCGCCGCCGTGACCCATCAGGACCAGGGGCGCGTGCTCGGTGGCGGAGACGGGCGACCAGAGAACACCCGGGATCTCGCCGAGCCGGAAGTCGCGTTCGACGATGCCGTTCGAGGAGGTTGACGCGGTGAAGTGCATGGTGTGCCTTTCGGGAGTCCATGGCGCTCCCGGCGACACCTGCGTCAGTCGCCCAGCCGTGACCTGAGGGGGAGCACCCACGTGCGTACAGCGGTCATGGGTCTCACCTCCTTCGGTTGCGTCACGCTCCAGGAAAGCTAGCAGGATCGAACTCGGCGTGGGGGATCGGCTCGCCGACATATCGCGGGCCCCACATGCGCCGCGGCCCAACCACCCTGATCCCGGCGACCTCATCGACAGCCGGCGCCCGGCGGAGCGGTTCCATCAGCCAGGCGCGGGCGGCGGTCGCCACCGATTCGTCGCGGTCCTCGGCCAGCACCTGATAGACCGGCCGGGTGGCGCCGGGCCCGTTGGCCAGCCACCACCGAACATTCACGGAGCGGTCACGCGCCAAGAGCATCAGGTCTTCCTCGAGAATCTCCCAGCCGTGCACGCTCTTCGCCTCCGAGACGGCCGAGCGCACCTGGGCGGCGGGGTCGCTCACCAGGCGGTGGCGTTGCTCGGCGGTGGTGTCGGCGTTGAAGCCGGCGGCGCGGCGAACCTTCGGATCGGGGTCGGCGAACAGGCTCTCGAGAGTCCGGGGGCTGTCGGTCCGTTCCGCCAGCGCGGCGCGGACCTCGGCCGAGGTGTCGTGCAGCAAGAGGTCGATCACCTCGTCCTCGAGCCCGAGCCGCTGCGCCAGGATGTATCGCATGTCCTTGTCGTCCGAGCGGGCGGCGGCCAGCCGGACGGCCAGGCCGTGATCCGGGCCGTCGAGCCGTTTCGCGGGATCGATGCCCGGGTTGTCCAGCACGGTCCAGCGGACCGACCAATGCGGGTCGGTCAGCAGCACGATGAGGATGTCCGGCGGGCAGCCTGGGTTGCGGGCCAGGCATTCCCGGGTCTGCCGGTCGCTGTCGTGCACGAGCGTGCGCAACGCTTCCGGCGGGGTGTCGGGCCGGCCGGCGACGACCCGGCGGACCGATCGGGACGGGTCCGCGGCGAGATCGGCGAGCGCCGACGGGGTCGCGGCAGGATCGGCGGCCGCCGCCACCCGCGCCCGCACAGTTGTCATGATCGACAGCCTAGGTAACGTGTCCACCCGCGCGAACGTAGATCACATTGGGCTTGCCGTCGCCCACGGCCCGGCGCTGGGTCTCGAACAGCGACGTCGCGGTCACGAGGTCGGAGAGCTTCGCATAACCGTACGTGCGGGGGTCGAAGTCCGGTCGCTGCTTCACGATGATGTTGCCGACGTAGGCCAGCGGCGCCCACCCGTCGTCGTCGGAAGCGGCGTTCACGGCGTCGCGCAGCAGGGTCGTCACCGAGGCCAGCGACTTGGGCTCGGCCGCCGCGGGCACGGCCGGGCTCTGCAGGTTCTCGGTGTAGATGAACTTGTCGCACGCCGAGACGAACGGTTTCGGGGTCTTGCGCTCGCCGAAGCCGTAGACGGTCAGGCCGGACTCGCGCAGGCGGGCGGCCAGCCGGGTGAAGTCGCTGTCGCTGGAAACCAGGCAGAAGCCGTCGAACCGCCCGGTGTAGAGCAGGTCCATCGCGTCGATGATCAGGGCCGAGTCGGTGGCGTTCTTGCCGGTTGTGTAGGCGAACTGCTGGATCGGCTGGATCGACTGGGCGAGCAGTTGCTCCTTCCAGCCGCGCAGCGAGGTGCCGGTCCAGTCGCCGTAGGCGCGCTTGACGTTCGCCGTGCCGTACTTGGCGATCTCGGCAAGCAGTGCGGGCCCGATCCCGGGCGGGGCGTTGTCGGCGTCGATCAGGACCGCCAGCCTCGCTGTGGTGTCGCCGTCCATGACGATCACCGTACCGCGAGGTCAAGCTCGGCCTGCTCGGCGCCACGTCGGAGGTCCGGCGACGAGAACGCTCGCCGAGCGTGGCCCATCGATCAGCTTTTCGGGCGCAGCCGCAGGCCGTGCATGCCGCCGTCGACGGCCAGTGAGGTGCCGGTCGTGGCCGCCGCCAGCGGGCTGGCCAGGTAGGCGATCGCGGCCGCCACCTCGTCGGCGCTGACCAGGCGGCCACTGGGCTGGCGGGCTTCGAGGGCGGCGCGTTCGGCCTCGGGGTCGTCGGCCTTGGCCAGCAGGCGGCCGACCCAGGGGGTGTCGGCGGTGCCCGGGTTGACGCAGTTGACCCGGATGCCCTCGGGCAGGTGGTCGGCGGCCATCGCGAGGGTCAACGACAGCACGGCGCCCTTGGTGGTCGAGTAGAGGGCCCGTTGCGGCAGGCCGGCGGTGGCGGCGATCGACGAGACGTTGACGATCGCGGCGTTCGAGGACCTTCGCAGGTAGGGCAGCGCGGCCCGGGTGGTGCGGACCATGCCCTGCACGTTCACGTCGAAGACGCGCGCCCACTCGGCGTCGTCGTTGTCCTCGACCGTGCCCTGTGCGCCGATGCCGGCGTTGTTGACGACCAGGTCGAGGCCGCCGAACGTGTCGGCCGCCGCGGCGACGGCGGCCCGGATCGACTGGTCGTCGGTGACGTCCGCGCGGATGCCGACGAGCGGTTCGCCCACCTCGGGATTGAGGTCCAGGCAGGCCACCCGGGCGCCACGGGCGGCAAGCAGGGTGGCGGTGGCCAGCCCGATTCCGGAGGCACCACCGGTGACGATGGCGGCGAGTCCGTCGAATTCGCTCATCTGCTGCTCCTGGGATCGGCGTGCACCTTCGGGGCGCCGCCCGGCGGGCGCCGGCCGGCGAAGACATCCACGATCTCATCGAGTGTCACGGTGGCGGCGACCAGCGGGCGGGGGTCGACCGAGCCGTTGGCGTAGGCCTCGATGGCGCCGTCCAGGCCGGCCGAGGCGCCGAGGATGCCGACCGCTGTCACGTCCTTGAGCACCAGGTCGCGGGTGTCGATCGCACTCGGCGACACGGACAGACCGATATAGACGACCCGGCGGCCCGGTTCGACGCGGTCGAGTGCGAACGGCGGCATCTCGGCCCCCGTCGACGCGTCGACGACACCGTCCCAGGGCAGGTCGGGCCGGGTGTCCCGGGTCCAGCAGCGGTCGAACCCCAGCGACCTCGGCAGCTCCAGGTCGGTCTCGCCGCGGCCGATCAGGTGCACCTGGGCGCCGCCGGCGCGGGCGAACATGGCGACGAGCAGTCCGATCGTGCCGGTGCCGAGCACCAGCAGCCGCTCGCCGGGGCTCAACTGCGCCGCCTCGACGCAGCGCAGGGCGTTGCCACCCGGCTCGACCATCGCCCCGAGCGTCGGGTCGACCGTGTCGGGCAGGGCGTGCAGATAGTCGGCCGGCACCGCGACCTGCTCGGCGAGCGCCCCCGGCAGGCCGTCCCGGATGCCCAGCTCGTACCGCTGCTCGCAGACCCAGTGCCGGCCCTGCCGGCAGCGGCGGCAGTGACCGCAACCGATCATCGTGTCGCCGGTGACCCGGCGCCCCGTCCAGCTCTCGTCGACCCCGGTGCCGACCGCCGTCACCGTGCCGCACCACTCGTGGCCGGGCCGCAGCGGATAGGTCGACGCTCCGGTGTGCAGATAGCTCATCTCGCCGCTGAAAAGCTCCATGTCGGTGCCGCACACGCCGACCCGCTCGACATCGACCACCACCTGACCCTCGGCGGGTGTCGGTGGCGGAACGTCTTGCACCTCGGCCTTGCCGGGGCCGGTGAGGACGAGGGCACGCATCAGCGGGGGCCGATCACGTTCTGCCGCGCGGTGCCGAGGTGTTCGATGCTGAGCTCGACCACGTCGCCCGCCCGCAGCCACACCTGCGGCCGCAGACCCATGCCGACGCCCGGCGGGGTGCCGGTGTTGATCAGGTCCCCGGGCTCCAGAACCATGAACTGGCTCAGGTGGTGGACGATGACATAGGGATCGAAGATCATCGTCTGGGTGTTGCCGGTCTGCCGCCGCACCCCGTTGACGTCGAGTGTCATGTCGAGGTCGAGCACGTCGGGGATCTCGTCCGGCGTCGCCAGCCACGGTCCGGCCGGGTTGAACGTCTCGGCCGACTTGCCCTTGCTCCACTGGCCGCCGCGCTCCATCTGGAAGGTGCGCTCGCTGACGTCGTTGACCAGCACATAACCGGCGATCGCCGCCTTCGCGTCGGCGGGGGAGGCCAGGTAGGAGGTGCGGCCGCCGATGACGATGCCGAGCTCGACCTCCCAGTCGGTCTTGTCGGAGCCGCGCGGGATGCGGATGTCGTCGTTCGGCCCGACGAGCGTGTTGGGCGACTTGGTGAACAGGATCGGCTCGGCGGGCACGGCCTGGCCGGTCTCGGCCGCGTGGTCGCGGTAGTTGAGGCCGATGCAGAGGATCTGATGCGGGCGGGCGATCGGCGCCCCGATCCGCTGCTCGCCGAACTCCTGCGTCTCGCCGGCCGCGATCCGCTCGGCGACCGGCTCGGCCAGCTGCCGGATGCCGCCACCGCCGAAGAAGCTCTCGTCGAAATCGGTCACCAGATCGGACACGTCGACGTAGGAGCGGTCGTCGACCCGGACGACGGGCTTTTCGGCGCCGGGGGCGCCGACACGCATGAGATGCACGAGATCTCCGATGTCAGAGGGCGGGATTCCAGTACGGGGTGGGCAGGCCGGTCGCACCGACCCGGGCGGTGAAGACGCGGCCCGAATCCGGGTGCTTCGCCAGCTCCTCGGCGGACATGTTCTCCGTCGCGGTGGTGATGACCAGCACGTCGAGATCAGGACCGGCGAACGACACGCTCGTGGGTTGCGGAGCACTCAGCTCGATGACGCCGAACAGGGTGCCGCCGGGGCTGCGGCACTCGACCCGGCCGGCGCCGTGCACCGCGATCCACAGGTTGCCGTCGCTGTCGGCGCACATGCCGTCGGGCAGTCCGCCGGTGACCTCGAGCAGGTCGCGCCGCTCGCCACCGGGATAGTCGCGAACCCGCACCTTCCGGGCGGTCGAGTCGATGCTGTAGAGCGCGTTGCCGTCCGGTGCCCAGGCCAGGCCGTTGGAGAGGGTCAGGTCGCTGTCGATCGTGGCGCAGCCGCCGCCCTCGAGCCGCACCAGCAGCTCCGCACCGGTGCGATCGTCGAGCGCCATGCTGCCCACCAGGAAGCGGCCGGTCGGGTCGACCGCGCCGTCGTTGAGGCGGCTGCCGCAGCCGGCCGGCAGCACCCGGGCGACATGGGTGCGCGCGCCGTCGGGGTCGACCCGGGTCAGGGTCTCGCGCTCGGCCACCAGCAGCGCCCCGTCGGCCGCGACCGCGACGGCGGTGGCGACCCCGTCGAACTCCCAGGTGTCGGTCACCTCGAACGGGTCGAGACGGCCGGCGAACACCTTGCCGGCGAGGATGTCCACCCAGAGCAGGCGCTGGCGCTCCGCGTCCCAGAGCGGGCCCTCGCCCAGCTCGTAACGGTCCGGGCTGACCGGGATGGCTTCCGGTGCGGGGCTCACGGCAACTCCTGTCCGGCCACGATCGCGCGGATCGCGGGCACGTCGGCGACCAACTTCTCGATCGGGGTGCGATAGGCGAGGCCACTGATGCTGATCGCGCCGCTCGGCGCGGTCGGCGAGGTCAGATAGGCCGGGACCGCCAGGCAGTTCACCCCCGGTTCGTTCTCCTGATCATCCACCCCGAAACCACGCTCGTGGGTGATTCGCAGCTCGTCCCAGAGCTGTCCGGCGGTGGCGACCGAGCGGGGGGTCGGGGTGTCCAGCTCGCTGTCGCCCACCCACGCCTGGACCGCCTGGGCGCTGGTCAGCTCGAAGGAGAGCAGCAGCTTGCCGACCGCCGTGGTATGGGCCGGGTTGCGGCCGCCGACCATCGACGTGAGCCGCACGGCGCCGCTCGGTGGGTCGAGTTTCGACCGGTAGACCACCGACCGGCCGTCGAGCGTCGCGTAGTGGACGGTCTCGCCGTAGCGCTCGCAGAGCGCCTCCAGCACCGGCAGCACCCGCAGGTGGTCGGGGCGCGCCTCGTGGTGCGTGAACGCGAGGCGCAGGAACTCGTCGCCCAGCACATAACGCCCGTAGCCGTCCTGGGTCGCGAAGCCGGCCCGGCGCAGCGCCGCGAGGCACCGGTGGACAGTCGGTTTCGGGCTGGCCATCGCGCGCGCCATGTCCTCCAGCCCGACCCCCTGCGGGTGCCGGGCCAGCTCGGCCAGCACGGCCAGCACACGGTCGGCGCCGACGAGGCGGCTGTCGGGCTCGGTCACGTTCCGGATGCTAGACCTTCGTTCCATCTGGAGGAAAGTCCTATCTTCCCCCCGTCGTCTGGGTCTACGGTCCGAACATGACCCAGAGGCGAAGCACCGGCTGGTACGGCGGTGACGACCGGAACAGCTACATCCATCGAGCCTGGATGCGCCGCGGCCTGCCCGCCGACGCGTTCGACGGCGAGCGCCCGCACATCGCGATGGCCAACACCGCCTCCGACCTGACCCCGTGCAACGCGCATCTCAACGAGGTGGCCCGCAGCGTGGCCGACGGCATCCACGCGGCCGGCGGCATCGCCCTCAACCTGCCGGTGGTCTCCATCGGCGAGACGCTCGTCAAACCGACAGCCATGCTGTGGCGCAACATGGCCGCGATGGCCATCGAGGAGATGCTGCGGGCCAACCCGATCGACGGCGTCGTCCTGCTCGGCGGCTGCGACAAGACCATCCCGGCGCTGCTCATGGCGGCCTCCTCGGTCGACATCCCGGCCGTCGTCGTCCCCGGCGGGCCGATGCTCACCGGCACCTTCCGCGGCGTGCCGATCGGGTGCGGCACCGGCGTCTGGCAGCTGTCCGAGGAGGTCCGGGCGGGCACGCTGAGCGCGGCCGAGTTCCGCCGCTCGGAGTCCGCCATGATCCGCAGCCGGGGCCACTGCAACACGATGGGCACGGCCTCGACGATGGGCCTGCTCGCCGAGGTGCTCGGGATGACCCTGCCCGGCATCGCCGGCACCCCGGCACCCGACAGCCGCCTGCTCGAGGCGGCCCACGAGACCGGTGTCCTGGCCGTCCGGATGGTCGACGCGGAGACCCGGCCCAGCCAGGTCCTGAGCCGGGCGAGCTTCCTCAACGCGATCGTCGCCCTCGCCGCGATCGGCGGCTCCACCAACGCCGTCGTGCATCTGCTCGCCATCGCCGGGCGGCTCGGCATCGAGCTCACCCAGGACGACTTCGACCGGGTCGGTTCCGGCGTCCCGCTGCTCGTCGACCTCCAGCCGGCCGGCCGTTTCCTGATGGACGACCTCTACCGCGCCGGGGGCCTGCTCGCCGTCCTCCGCGAGGTGCGTGACCTGCTCGACCCGGCCGCGCTGACGGTCACCGGCCGCCCGCTCGTGGACTATCTCGACGACGCCCAGGTCTACGACCGTGAGGTGATCCGCGCCCGGGAGGAGCCGCTGCAGCCCGAGGCCGGCATCGCGGTGCTCTACGGCAACCTCGCCCCCGGCGGCGCGGTGATCAAACCGGCCGCCGCGTCACCGGAGCTGCTGTCGCACCGAGGCCCGGCCGTGGTGTTCGACTCGATCGAAGATCTGCACGCCCGCCTCGACGATCCCGATCTCGACGTCACGCCCGACTCGGTGCTGGTTCTGCGCGGCTGCGGTCCCCGGGGCTATCCCGGCATGCCCGAGGTCTCCAACACGCCGCTGCCGCGCAAGCTGCTCGAGCTGGGCGTGCGTGACATGGTGCGGATCAGCGACGGGCGGATGAGCGGCACCGCCTACGGAACGGTCGTCCTGCACGTCACGCCCGAGGCCGCCGCCGGCGGACCGCTCGCCAAGGTGCGCACCGGCGACATGATCGTGCTCGACGTCGCGAAGCGGCGCCTCGACGTGGAGATCACCGATGAGGAGCTCGCTGCCCGCGCACCGTCCGCCGAGGCCGCAGCCGCCTATGCGGCGCCCACCCGCGGGTGGGAAAAGCTCTACGTGAACACGGTCGGCCCGGCCAGCACCGGTGCCGACTGCGACTTCCTCGCCGGCTCGAGCGGCTGGCAGGTCTCCCGGGAGTCGCACTGATGCGCACCGCCGTTGTCACCGGAGGCTGCAGCGGCATCGGCGCGGCCGTGACAACGAGGCTCTCCGCCGACGGCGTCAAGGTGCTCACCCTCGATCTTGCCGAAGGCGCCGACCTGCGGCTCGACGTCACCGACGCGACCGCGGTCCGGGCGGCGGCCGCCCGGGTCGGCGCGGTCGACATCCTGGTCAACTCGGCCGGCGTCGTCGGGCCCGCGGCCCCGCTGTGGGAGATCCCGATCGACGGCTGGACGCGGACATTCGCGGTGAACGTGAACGGCACCTTCAACGCCTGTCAGGCCTTCGTCCCCGGCATGATCGCGGCCGGCTGGGGACGGATCGTCAACATCGCCAGCATGGCGGGCAAGGACGGTAACCCCAACATGTCGCCCTATTCGGCGTCCAAGGCCGCCGTCATCGCCCTCACCAAGTCGCTCGGCAAGGAGCTGGCCACCACCGGGGTGCTCGCCAACGCGATCGCCCCGGCCGTCATCGAGACGCCGATGAACGCCGACACCGCCCCCGAGGCCCTCGCGCACATCACCGGTCTCATCCCGATGCGCCGCGTCGGGCAACCGGCGGAGGTGGCCGAGCTGATCGCCTGGCTCTGCTCGGACAAGGTCAGCTTCTCCACCGGCGCGGTCTACGACATCAGCGGAGGCCGTGCCAGCTACTGAGGGGCCGCGGCGACGCGAGAGTGGTAAAGCTGGGCATATGACGATTCGCCTGGGATACCAGATCCCGAACTTCACCTATCCGGACAAGCCTGTCGAGCAGATCTTCGACTCGGTGGTCGCTCAGGCCCGGGAAGCGGAGGCGGCCGGGTTCGACACCGTCCTGGTGATGGACCACTTCTACCAGCTGCCCGGCATCGGCACTCCGGACCAGCCGATGCTCGAGGCATACACGACGCTGGGCGCACTGGCCACGGCCACCGAGAACATCCAGCTGTCGACGCTGGTCACCGGCAACACCTACCGCAACCCGCCGATGCTCGCCAAGACCGTCACCACTCTCGACATGGTCTCGCACGGCCGCGCCATCCTCGGCCTCGGTGCCGGGTGGTTCGAGCGGGAGCACAACGACTTCGGCTACGAGTTCGGCACGTTCACCGACCGGTTCGAGCGCCTCGAGGAGGCGCTCAACATCATCGCCCCGATGCTGCGAGGCGAGAACCCGACCGTGACCGGCAAGTGGTACAAGGTCGAGAACGCGATGAACAACCCGCGCTACCGCTCCCAGATCCCGATCATGCTGGGCGGCTCGGGCGAGAAGAAGACGTTCCGGCTGGCCGCCCACTTCGCCGATCACATGAACATCATCTGCGACAAGGCCGACATCCCGAAGAAGCTGGCCGCGCTGCGGCAGCGCTGCGAGGAGGCCGGCCGCGACCCGGCGACGCTGCCCACCAGCTACCTCGCCATGACGGTTCCGGTCGAGTCCGAGGAGGAGGCGAAGCGGATCCTCGACACGGTTCCGGCCGACCGGCAGAGTCGCGTCTTCATCGGTACGCCCGCCCAGATCGCCGAGCAGCTGCACAGCGACGTCATCGAGCCGGGCATCACCGGCCTGACCATCAACATGGTGCGCAACGGTCACGTGCCGGGCGCCGTGGCGGCGGCGGGTGAGGCGCTCAAGCCGCTGGTCTCGTAACCGGGCGGGGCGGGGCAGAATACTTCGAAGTTCATCGCTAGGGTGGCTCCCTGCAAGTCGTCGCGTACGGGGAGCCCTCTTCAATGTCTTTGCGCAGTCTCGGCCGCCTCGGCGTGGCCGCACTCGTCATTGCCGGCGCCCTCGGCATCGCCGCGGCGCCGGCCCTCGCGGCCGACGTCGACCTCAGCCTCAGCGTCACCGGGACCACGATCGCGCAATCCAACTTCGGTAAGCACCTCACGATCGACCTGGTCAACCGCGGCACGACGAAGCCGGCCAAGGCGTCCCTGATCCTCGACACGTCCGAGGTGGACGCGTCGA
Organism: Paractinoplanes ferrugineus; assembly: GCF_016862195.1. Taxonomy (GTDB): domain Bacteria; phylum Actinomycetota; class Actinomycetes; order Mycobacteriales; family Micromonosporaceae; genus Actinoplanes; species Actinoplanes ferrugineus. The sequence continues at coordinate 73,140 of NZ_BOMM01000022.1, forward strand.
AGGCGTCGGTCACCTACGACGGTCCGGGCTGCACCAGCGCCGGGAAGATCCGCACCTGCCCGCTCAGCGAGACCTCCATCCCCGGTCCCGGCGCCACCAAGCACTTCTGGGTGCAGGTCGACCTCGTCCCGAATACCAGTCAAGGCTCGGCCGGCAAGATCACCGCGTCGATCAAGGCCGACGGTGACGCGACGACCGCCAACGACATCACCACCGTCGAGTTGAAGGTCGGGAGCCGGGGGCCGGACATCAAGGTCTATGCCGACGACGTCACCGCGCGGGCCGAGAACGGCGCGATCACCCCGGACCCGGTCGTCCCTGGCAAGATCACCACGCTGCCGGTGTTCGTCTCCAACGAGGGCGTCAAGACCGCCCAGGGCATCAAAGTGTCGATCAAGTTGCCCGAGCACGCCGTGTTCGTCATGGACAAGCTGTTCGACGGGTGTTTCCTCAGTGCCGATCGCCGCACCGTGGACTGTGCGATGAGTCAGTACAACCTGCGACCGCGCCTCGTGACCGACAGCGTCCCCACCGGCTGGAGCATCGACCTCTACTTCGACGTGCAGGTGGCAACGGACGCGGTCGGACCGATCCTCCGTGGTGGCGTGGTTTCCGCCGGATACATCTCGCCCGACTACGGCGACGTCGACTCCACCGACGACTCCGACACGTTCGTGGTCATGGTCGCGGGCCCTGCCGGCACCGCCTCGCCGTCGCCGTCGGCGTCCGCCTCGGCTTCGCCCTCGGCCACCTCCGCCTCGGCTTCGCCCTCGGCCACCTCCGCCTCGCCCTCCGCCTCGCCGTCGCGGTCGGCCTCGGCGAGCGTCACCCCGGCCGCGAGCGGCCGGGGCGGTGGCGGCCTGGCGATCACCGGCCCGACCGGAATGGTCACCGGTGGCACCGGACTTGCCCTGGTAATGGTGGGTACCGCCCTTGTCGTGGCGACCCGCCGGCGACGGGCCGACATCGAACACTGACAGTATTCGTACGTTCGCATCTGGCCGGGCCCACGGGTCCGGCCAGTACCATGTCCGGGTGTTGTCCCCCGGAGCCGTGCTCAGCGAGCGCTACCAACTGACCGAGCGCATCGCCGCCGGCGGCATGGGTGAGGTGTGGCGCGGCACCGATCTGCTGCTGCACCGCCCGGTCGCGGTGAAGGTGCTGCTGCCCGGTCTCGCGGCCGACGCCGGCCTCATCGCCCGGTTCCGCACCGAGGCCCAGATGATGGCCTCGCTGCGCCACCCGGGCATCGTGCAGGTGTACGACTTCGGCAAGAGCGACGACGGCAGCCTCGACTACCTGGTCATGGAGTTCATCGAGGGCACCTCCCTCGCGAACCGGATCGAGGAGGCCGGCAAACTCGGTGCGGCCGAGACGGTGGCGATCGTCGGCCAGGTCGCCGACGCCCTGCGCGCCGCGCACGAGGCGGGCATCATCCACCGCGACGTCAAACCCAGCAACCTTCTGGTACGCCCCGGCGGAGCGCTCGTCCTCGTCGACTTCGGGGTTGCCCGCTCGACCACCGGTGCCGGCCTGACAAGCACCAACGTCGTGATGGGTTCAGCCCACTACATGGCCCCGGAGCAGGCCGAAGGCAAACCGGTGACACCCGCCACCGACGTGTACGCCCTGGGCGCCGTGGCCTACACCTGCCTGATGGGCCGCCCGCCCTACGTGGGCGACAACCCCCTGCAGGTGATCGCCCAACTGATCGTCGCCGACCCGCCCACGCTCCCGTTCGACGTCCCCCCGCAGGTCGCCGCCGTAGTGCTGCGAGCCCTCGACAAGGACCCCACCGCCCGCCACCAGAGCGCCGCCGCCTTCGCCGCCGCCGCCCGCGTCGCGCTCACCGGCCAGGGCCCGTCCCGCCGCATGCCCCCGACCTCCCAGCTGCCGGCCCAGCCCGCGACCCCGATTTCCCGCTCCTCGACCCCGCTCGGCGGTCCGAGCTCCGGGGGTCAGAAAGCCGGCGCGGGCAGCGGAGCCATGGGAGACGGCAGCCCGCAGGGATCGGGCTCACTCGCCGCCGGCGAGCGGAGGCTGGGATCCGGTAACAGCTGGGATACCGCAGTCCGGTTCGAAGGCGAGGGCCGGTTCGAAGACGAGGGCCGGTTCGAAGACGAGGGCCGGTTCGAAGACGAGGGCCGGTTCGAAGGCGAGGGCTGGGGCGGAGGCCAGGGCTGGGGCGGAGGCCGGGGCGAGGGCGAAGGTAGGGCCGCGACCGGCAGCGGCGGCAACCGGAGCCCAGGATCCGCCAGTGGTGCGAGTGCAGCCGCCAGTGGTGCGAGTGCAGCCACCAGTGGTGCAAGTGCAGCCACCAGTGGTGCGAGTTCAGCCGCAGACGTCGCGGGCGTCGAAAGGGGTAATCGGAGCCTAGGATCCGGCACCGGGGCGCTTGGCAGTTCTGGCGGATCGGGCAGTTCTGGCGGCTCGGGCAGTTCTGGCGGCTCGGGCGGTTTTGGCGGCTCGGGCGGTTTTGGCGGCTCGGGCACTGCTGGCGACTCGAGTGCCGGCGGCTCGGGCCCTGGGGGAGCAGGCACGACGGGGCGGCGGCGCAAGCGGGTGCTTGTCGCGGGGGCGGCGGTGCTTGTGGCTGTGGCGGCGGTCGGGGTTGGGCTGGCGGTGCGGTCGGGGCCCAGTCCGGCGCAGGGGCGGCCGCCCGGGGCGGAGCGGATCGGCGTGCCGAACTTCGGGGGTGGGGGCGGGCCGGGGGAGCGGAAGCCGATCATCGCGCCCACGTTCACGTCGGGGCGGGCGGTTCCGGGGGCCAGTTCGAGTGCGTCCGGGCGTACGTCAGCCGGCAGTTTGCCTCCGGCGACTAAACCGGTAGGCGGGGCAACCAGCGCAACCGGCGGGGTGGATCCCGGGGTGGAGCCGTCGGAGACGGTGACGCCGGCGCCGGTCACGAATCCTTACACGGCGCGTTCGGTGTGTGGCGGCGCCTTCGTGGCGATCGACCAGGCGGCGTTGAAGGACGCGGACGGAACGTTGCTGGGGCGGGTTCATCTGCTCTACAACGCGGCGAACCGGAAGAACTGCGTGGTGACGCTCAAGGCGACTGATGTCGGCGTGGCGACGCCCGCTCTCGCCTACCTGGAGCCGGCCGGGGGCGCGCGGGTCAGCGACGGGGGGAACTTCCAGTACTACGCCGGGCCGGTCAAGGCGAAAGCGGGTGCGACCTGCGTGAAGTGGGGTGGGTCGATCGGCGACGTCGGCTTCGACAGTCCGCTCGAGCACTGCGAATAGCTTGCGCGAGGCGGTTCCCGAAGCCGGCCGAAGCCGGCCGAGGACTGCTCAAGAACCGAACCGCGACAGGCGGAACCGGGCGGAACCGAACGATGACTCCCGCACCACGAGTTCGGGGGCGACGAGGATGCCGCGCGCGGGGCGGCGGTCGCCGTCGAGCAGCCGGGAGACGATGAGTTCCACCGCGACGCGGCCGACGTGGTTCTTGGGTGGGCGGACGGCGGTCAGCGGTGGTTCGCCGAGGTGGGCGATCTCGTCGTCGTAGGAGATCAGCGCCAGGTCTTCGGGGATGCGGATGCCGTCCTCGGCGCAGACCTGGGCGACCGCCATGGCATGCGGATCGCTGTGCACGATGAGGGCGGTCGGCCCGCCGCGCTGGGCGAGGAAGGAGCGGATCGTTCGCCGGTCGGCCGGGTCGTCGAGAACCACCGGCGGGTGATCGTGCGGGAAGGCGGCCGTTCGCCACGCCTGCGACAGATAGGCGGAGGTGGGACTTCCGCGGGACAGCAGCAGGCCGATCCGGTCGTGGCCGCTCTCGTGCAGGTGATGCACGGCCATCTCCAGGCCGAGGGCGTGGTCGCTGCGCACCCATTCGACCTGCCGGGACGCCGAGGTCCAGCGGCGGGGCTGGCGTTCGACGAGCACCGCCGGCACCGGCAGGCGGCCGATCCAGTCGATCATCGCGTCGTCGCCGTCGAGGCTGGGGGCCAGCAGGAGGCCGCGCACCTCGCCGGCCTCGATCAGCCGGCCGATCTGCCGGCGGTCCTCGTCGGGATCATAGGTGGAGCCGCGCAGTTGAACTGTCACGCCGAGCGCGGCGGCGGCGGCCCGGGCGCCGCCGACCACCGGGGGCCAGTAGAAGTCGAGGGACGGCACGACCATGCCGACGGTCAGGGCGGTGGTGGAGCGGGAGCGGCCGGCCGGCCGGGACCGCAGCGGCAGGGTGGCGCCACCGTGCACCCGGGTGAGAAGGTTGCGGGCGGCCAGGGCGGCGATGTCGCGGCGGATGGTCAGCTCGCTGACGCCGAGCTCGCGGGCCAGTTCGCTGACGCGGACGGCGCCGTGCTGGTGCAGTTCGCTCATCAGGCGCTCGTGGCGCTGCACCTGGAAGAGGGTCACGGCGCGCTCCCAAATGTTTCGTGAACGTTAACATAGCGCCTGTCGCATAGATGGTCAACGATGTGCGATTGGTTTCGGTCGTGAACGTTTCATGGCGCCGGAGGCCGGATCTCGGTTACCAACAGAACATGAGATGGCGACTCGTGGCGGCCCTCGTGCTGGCCTCCGTGCTTGTGGCGCCGGTGCCGGCCCTGGCGGCGGCGGTCACCGTTACCAACGGCACTCAGTTCACCGACACCTCCGGCGCCGGCGTGCACGCGCACGGCGGGGGCGTGTTGCAGGTGGGCTCCTACTACTACTGGTTCGGCGAGAACCGGAACAGCAACGACACATTCAAGGCGGTGTCCGCCTACCGGTCCACCGACCTCAAGACCTGGGAGTTCCGCGGCAACGTGCTGACCCAGTCGTCGGCGTCGGAGTTGCAGAACGCCAAGATCGAGCGACCCAAGGTCATCTACAACGCGTCGACCGGCAAATACGTGATGTGGATGCACAAGGAGAACGGCTCGGACTACAACGAGGCCAGGGCCGCGGTGGCGGTGTCGTCGACGGTCGACGGGACCTACACCTACCAGGGCAGTTTCCGGCCCAACGGCACCTACATGTCGCGGGACATCACGTTGTTCAACGACAACGGGACCGCGTACATGATCTCGGCGGCCAACGAGAACTACGATCTGATGATCTACCGGCTGAACGCCGAGTACACCGGGATAGCCGCGGTCGTCGGCAACTTCTGGCCGGGCGGCCATCGGGAGGCGCCGGCGCTGTTCAAGCGGGGCGGCACCTACTTCATGCTGACCTCCGCGGCCACCGGCTGGAGCCCCAACCAGGCTCAGTACGCGACGGCCGCCAGCATCTCCGGGCCGTGGACCGGCTGGGCCAACGTGGGCGACTCGACGACATTCGCCTCCCAGCCCGCCTATGTGCTGCCGATCCAGGGAACCACCACGACCAGCTACCTCTACCTGGGTGACCGGTGGGCGGGGGCGAGCGGCGGGCCGGTCAACAACTCGACGTACGTCTGGCTCCCGATCGCCTTCCCGTCGGCGACGAGCATGAGCCTGAGCTGGTCGCCGACCGTCACGATCGACACCGAGACCGGCACCGTCACCGGCAGCACCGCCGCCTACTACCGCATCACCAACCGCAACAGCGGCAAGGTGATGGACGCGGTGAACGCCTCGACCGCCAACAACGTCGAGATCAAGCAGTACGGCTGGAACGGCGGCGGCAACCAGAAGTGGGACTTCCAGGACGCGGGCGGCGGTTATCTGCGCCTCGTCAACCAGAACAGCGGCAAGTGCCTGGACGTGTCCGGCGCGTCGACGGCGGACGGCGCCAACATCATCCAGTACACCTGTGGCGGCGGCACCAACCAGCAATGGCAGTGGGCCGCGACCGGAAGTTACTACCAGTTGAAGGCGCGGCACAGCGGCAAGTGCCTCGACGTGGTCGCCTCGAGCACCGCTGACGGCGCCGACATCCAGCAGTACACCTGCGGCTCCGGCACCAACCAGCAGTGGAGCCGGACCGCGTCCTGAGACCGGGACCGCCGGAGCGGGAGGTCCCGCCCGCTCCGGCCGTACCCCCGCTAGGGTGAACTGGATCGCACCGCACCTATCCGGCGAACCGAAGACTCCGAATCACCCTTATGACCGAGCAAAGCGCGAGCCGACATCTCTCCGTGGTCCCGGGTAGTCCCGGCGAGACCGACTTGCTCAGCGCTGTGGCGCGGGGTGACGAGAGGGCGTTCGCGAAGCTGTACGACCTCGTCGCTCCCCGGGTATACGGCCTGGTCAGGCGCGTTCTTCGGGACCCTGGGCAGTCCGAGGAGGTCGTCCAGGAGGTCCTTGTCGAGGTGTGGCGCACGGCCGCCCGGTTCGATCCGGCGCGCGGCTCGGCCACCTCGTGGGTCTTCACCATCGCGCACCGCCGGGCCGTGGACCGGGCCCGCTCGGAGCAGGCGTCGGCCAACCGGCTGCTGCGCACCGGCAGTGCCTCGATCGACACGCCCTACGACGCGGTGGCCGACGAGGTGGCCGGCCGACTCGAGCGCCAGCAGGTGCGCCACTGCCTGGACGGGCTCACCGAGTTGCAGCGCCAGGCCGTGACCCTCGCCTATTACCAGGGCAACTCGTACCCGCAGGTGGCGGAGTTGGTCGGCGCCTCGCTGACCACCGTCAAGGCGCGGATGCGAGACGGATTGAGCCGACTGCGGGACTGCCTGGGAGCGGGGGTGCGAGCATGACCGCCGACATTCACGCGCTGCTCGGCGCGTACGTCTTGGATGCCGTTGATGATCTTGAGCGGGTCGCTTTCGAGCGGCACCTGCGCGAGTGCGCGGACTGCCGGGCCGAGACCGACGAGCTGCACATGGCGGCCGCCCGGCTGGCCGACGCGACCTGGTCGGTGCCGCCGCCGCGGCTGCGGGCGACCGTGCTCTCGCAGATCGCGTCGACCCGCCAGCTTCCGCCGGTCCAGCCGAGCGTGCCGGTCCGGCCGTCCACCTCGAGCTGGCGGCGTCTCGCCGCCGCCGCAGCCGCGGTGGTCGTGGTGAGTGGGTCCGTCGCGGTCATCCAGGAGCAGCGGGTACGCGATGAGCGAGCGTCCGCCCAGCAGGCCCGGTCCGCCGAGGCCCGCATCCAGGCCGTGCTCACCGCCCCCGACCTGACCGTTCGCGAGCAGGCCCTGACCGGCGGCGGCAAGGTGACCGTGGCGATGTCCACGCTGCACGGCGCCGGCGTCATCATGCTCGCCGCCTCCTCCGCGCCGGTCGACGGCAACGTCTACCAGCTGTGGACCCTGCGGGGCGGCACGCCCGCCAACGCCGGGGTGCTCGAGCCGGGGCAGACGGCGTCCGTGCGGATCGTCGAGAACATGGTGGGCGTCTCCGACGTCGGCGTGACGGTGGAACCACCACACGGGTCAGTTCGGCCGACCACCGACATGATCGCCGATTTGAAATTAATCTGATCTCCGACCTATCCGCGGGCCGCTTAGCTCCGAATTACTGATGTTAGCCCGATAGATGGAGGTTGGACCTTATGCGTGCAATTAAGCTCACCGCCGTCGCTGCCGCCCTTGCTTTCTCGGCCTCCATGGCCGCTTGTGGCGGCAGTGACGACAGCAAGGACACGACCGCGGCGGCGCCGACCACAACGACCGCGGCACCCAGCATGATGCCGTCGTCCGCCCCGAGCGACTCGATGGTCAACTTCGGCTCCGGCTGTGCGGCCGTGCCCACCGACCCGTCGAACAAGGGCAGCTTCCAGTCGATGTCGCAGGTGCCGGTGGCTACCGCGGCGTCCGGCAACCCGCTGCTGTCCACCCTGGTCACCGCGGTGAAGCAGGCCGGCCTGGTCGACACCTTGAACTCGGCCGACAACATCACGGTCTTCGCCCCGACCAACGACGCCTTCAAGAAGATCCCCGAGGCCACCCTCAAGAAGGTCCTTGCCGACAAGAAGACGCTGACCAGCATCCTGACCTACCACGTGGTGCCGGGCCGGCTGACGCCCGCCGACATCGCCGGCTCGCACAAGACCCTGCAGGGCGGCGAGGTGAACGTCACCGGTAGCGGCATGGACTGGAAGGTCAACGACGCCTCGGTGGTGTGCGGCAACGTGCAGACGTCGAACGCCAACGTCTACATCGTCGACACCGTGCTGATGCCGAAGAGCTGATGATCCGCCGCGGGTTTCCCGGCGCCCTGGCCGGGATCATCGCCGCGGGCTTCGGGGTCGCGGCCGCGGAACTTCTTGCGGCCGCGACCCGGCCCGAGGCCGGGCCCCTGGTAGCGGTCGGTGCCGCGGTGATCGACGCGACGCCGACCCCGGTGAAGGAGCTCGCGGTCCGCGAGCTCGGTACCAACGACAAGCCGTTCCTGCTGAGCGTCGTCGCCGTGGTCCTGGCCCTGCTGGCGGCGCTGGCCGGCATCCTCGGCCGGCGCCACCGCCTCGCCGTCGTGATCGGTGCGGCGGTGCTCGGAGTGGCGGGCGCGGGGGCCGCGCTGTCCCGCCCCGCCGCCCGAGCCGGCGACCTACTACCCTCCCTGCTCGGCGCCCTGGTGGCGGGCGGGACCCTGTGGTGGCTGCTGACCCGGCTCACCCCCCGCGGATCGGCCGGCGAAGCCGGTCCGGTAGTCCTCGATCGGCGCAAGTTCCTGCAGGCGGCGGCCGTGGTGGCCGGTGCGGCAGCGGCGACGGCGGCCGGGGCGACCGCGATCAAAGGGGTGCGAGGGGGTGCGGCGGCGCGATCGCGGGCGGACATCCGGCTGCCCACGGCGGCCGACCCGGCGCCCGCCCTGCCGAGCGGGTTCACCCTCACCCCGAACGGCGACTTCTATCGGGTCGACACCGCGCTCACCGTGCCCCGGCTCGACCCGGACACCTGGGAACTGCGGATCCACGGGATGGTCGGCAAGGAGCTGCGGCTGTCGTTCGAGGATCTGCTGCGGCGCCCGCTCATCGAGCGTGTCATCACCCTCAACTGCGTGTCCAACGAGGTCGGCGGGCCCTACATCGGCACGTCGCGCTGGCTCGGCGTACCCCTCAAAGCACTGTTGGACGAGGCGGGCATCGACGCCGGGGCGGACCAGATCGTGGCCCGCTCGGCCGAGGGCATGACCATCGGCACGCCGGTGATCACCGCCCTCGACGGTCGCGACACCATGCTCGTCGTCGGGATGAACGGCGAGCCGTTGCCGCTGGAGCACGGCTTCCCGGTGCGGATGCTGACCCCCGGCCTGTACGGGTATGCGGGGGCCTGCAAGTGGGTCACCGAATTGGAACTGACCACGTTCGCGAAGTTCGACCCGTACTGGGTGGAGCGCGGCTGGTCGGCCGAGGGCCCGGTGAAGACGGCTTCGCGCATCGACATGCCCCGCCCGTTCGGCCGCCCGGCGGCCGGTCCGGTCACGGTCGCCGGCGTCGCGTGGGCCCAGCGCCGGGGCATCAAGGCGGTGGAGGTCAGCGTGGACGGCGGCCCGTGGAAGCCGGCCGAGCTGCTGCCCACGCCGTCGGTCGACACCTGGGTGCAGTGGCGGTTCCCCTGGCAGGCCACGGCGGGACCGCACTCCCTGTCGGTGCGGGCCACCGACGGCACGGGGGCGACGCAGCCCGAGGCCCGGGTGACCCCGTTCCCGAACGGCGCCACCGGCTGGCACACCGTCGCCGTGACCGTCGGCTGACGGCCGGCACCGGCGGCTCTCTCAAGCGGACAGGCGACCGGTCGACGCCCGGACGGTGAGCGACGGGCTGATCACGACCCGGTGGGCGGGCCGGTCGGGATCGGCCAGCCGGTCGGCGACGAGCCGCACCGCGGCTCGCCCGATCGACCGGCGGGGCGGCCGCACCGCGGTCAGGGCCGGGCTGACCAGGCCGGCCACCTCGTCGTCGTAGGCGACCACCGACAGGTCGCCCGGCACCACCAGGCCACGCTCCTCGCACCGCTGGGCCAGGGCGATCGCCTCGGCGTCGGCGTGCACGAGCAGCGCGGTGGTGCCGGTCTCGTGGCACCGGTCGAGCACCGCGTCGAGGGCCACGGCGCAGGCCGGCAACCGCGCGTCCGGGACGAGTTCGGTGGCGATGGCGGTCAGACCACATTCGATCACCGCCTCCTGGAAACCGCGGCGGATGTGCGGCGTGGTCGGACTGTTCTCGGCGAGCACGGCTCCGACATGCGAATGTCCGAGAGAGACCAGATGGCGCACGGCCATCGCGGCACCCAGCGCGTGATCGGTGACCACCGACTCGAGAACCTCGTGGTGCGGCCCGCTCGACGCCGTCCGCTCCAGCAGGACGACCGGGATGTCCAGCTCGGCCAGCCACTCGACGGTGCGGGCCGAGGTGGGCGCGTCCAGTCGCGGCGTCACGATCAGCGCCGCCGCGCCCTGCTCGACGAGCCGGCTGAGCGGCGGGAGGTCGTCCGCCGAGTCGTACGACGAGCCGCGCAGCACGATCCGCATGTCCAGTTCGCGCGCGGCCTCCTCGGCCCCCCGCGCGACACTCGGGTAGTAGTAGTCGAGTGACGGCACCAGCATGCCGATCGACCCGCCCCCCGCCTCGGTCGCCTCCTCGACCGCCGCCGACGGCAGCGCCACGCCCCCGTGCACCCGCTTGACCAGGCCTTCCTCGGCCAGCTGGGCGATGTCGCGCCGGATCGTGACGGCCGCCGCGCCGAGCGCGTCGGTCAGATCGGAGATGCGCAGCACGCCGTCGCGCTGCAGGGCCTCGAGCAGCCGGGCGCGCCGGGCGACCTGCAGAGGCCCGCGCTTCTCAGAGGTGCTCACCGCTGCTCCCTCACATCAAGGCGCACGGCCATGTCAGGGCGCACGGCGGCAGCATCGAGGACGGTCACATCGAGCCTACCGACCGCCGTCACGTCGAGGTCGAGCCTGGTCAGGCGCTCGCCCCAGACCTCGCTGAGCATCGGATCGTCCAGCGGCCGGACCACCACCGTGCACTCCACCGCCGGCTCCCACGTCATCCGCACCGAGCCCGCCCCCTCCAGCGCGACGATCTCCGCGAAACCGTCGCCGACCGAAACTGATCCGGCAACGACATAGTGGATCACGGTGCGCCCCTTGTCGATCTTGGCGTCGTCCCACACATCCGAGATCAACACCACGTCGTGCTCGAGCCGCGCGGTCCGCCGCCAGCTCAGCCTGTTTTTCATCGGGTACGCGCCGGAGAGTTCCGCCGAGACAGCACCGTCCCGAACCTGGATGCCCTGGGCCGCGAACCGCCTGCCGTCCGACTGCTCCACCCCGGCGATCGTCGGAGTGTTGTGCCACGAACTGCGCATGGTCCAGATCGCGTACCGCTCCGGCGAGAACGTCTGCCTCGTGTAGGTCGGTCGTCCCGGGTCGACGAGCACCGGCACCCCGCCCAGGGCCACGACCACGCTGCCGACGTCGTTGTGATTGTGGTTCTCCCCGTTGTCCCCACCCTTGACCGCCAGGGTGAGTCGCGCCCCCCGGGCCACGAACACCTCGGTCGACGCGAACCAGTCACCACCCCCGGCCGCCGCATCCGCGCCGACCGTCCGGGGCGCAGGGTCGCCGGAGCCGGAGCCGGAGCCGGAGCCGGAGCCGGAGCCGGCGGCGAGCCAGGCCGGGTCGGTCAGGGCCTGCACGAGGCGCCCGAGGCCCTGGGTCTCGTCGGCCACCGGCTCGCCCGGCACCCGGTAGGTCGCGGCGTGCGCCTCGGCCTGCCGGTCGCCGAACAGCCGGGCGGCCCGGTGCAAGGCGTGCCACGGCTGGGAACGCGGCGGGCGGGCCTGGCCGTCGGCGAAGTTCAGGTACCAGTCGCCGCCCAGGTGCATGCGGTGCGGGAAGGAGACCGTCGCCCGCAGCGCCGGCCACCCCCTCGCGTCGCCGAGAGCGCCGCCGGTCGCGTACTCGAGCAGGTGGAAGGCCTCGAGGAGCCGGCCGGCTCCGTTCCACCAGTAGGCGTAACCCTCGTCGATGGCCCCGTCGGGCGGGATCGAGGCCGCGTAGCGCTCGAGGCCGTCGACGACGAGCCGCACGAGGTGGTCGCGCCGCTCGCCCGACGTCAGGCGCAGCGCCGCGACAAGCACGTTCCCGTGGATCCACGGGTTCCAGTTGTGCAGGTGGCCGTCGAGTCCGAGCCAGTGCCAGTCGCGCCTGGTCTCGAACGGGGTGAGGACGCGGCGGTCCACTTCGTGCCGGATCCGTTGCCGCAGGCCCGGGACCCGGGCGTCGAACTGGTCGGCGAGCAGGTGATAGATCCAGGTCAGCTGCATCGCCACCTCGCCGGCCCCGAGGTCGAGGTAGGGGTCGGTGACGGTGGGCAGCACCGAACTGTGCCGCGTGAACGTGTCGTCGTGTGCGGGCCAGCACCAGGTCGACTGCTCGCACAGCAGCACCACGCCGTCCGCGACCTCGTCGATCCATTCCGGGTCGAGCGTGCCGGCCGCCATGATCGCGGCCCGGGTCACGCGGTATTGCCGCTGCCAGAGGACCGATTCGTAGGCCTCGCGGTCGCCGTCCCGGAAGTAGCGCGCGAATCCGCTGGCGAGCGGTGTGGGCCAGGGCGTTCCGCGGCGGGCCACGGCGGCGGCCGCGAGCTGCCGGAAGGTCGCGGCGTCGAGGCCCGCCGCCGCCCAGACGCCACGGTCGGTGGCCGGGGCGACCGGCAGCGCTTCCGGCGGGGGACGGAGTCCGACCATGCAGGCCTCCAGTTCACGACCGCAGGAGGATTGACGACTCCTGATGTGATCGAACGTGATCGTATCAGATCACTTTGGAATCTATTCAGGATGAACATGGCGTTGACATGGCTGAATATGAGCGTTTTACTTCCCCGAAACCGTCTCTCCATCCCCAAGTCGCCGAGTTCCTCGGAGAGTGACGCGTGTCCGAGAACAGCCCCGACCACCCCCGCACCGACTGGTTACGCCTGGCCGACCGCATGCTGGCGGCGGCCCGCCGGCATGCCTCGCCCGGACATGCCCGCATCACGCCGCCGGGCGCCGAAGGCGGTTACGGACGCGCGATCGACGGACTCGAGGGCTTCGCCCGCACGTTCCTGCTCGCCGGCTTCCGCCTCGCCGGGTCGCCGGCCGATCCGGACGGGCTCGCCGAGTGGTACGCGACGGGCCTCACCAACGGCACCGACCCGCACATGCCGGACCGCTGGACCCGGCTCGACGAACACGGACAGGCCAAGGTCGAGGCCGCGTCGATCGCCCTCGTCCTGGACCTGACCCGGCCCTGGATCTGGGACCGGCTCGAGCCCGCGGCCCAGGAACGGATCGTCGACTACCTGTCCCCGGCCGTCGGCGACCGCACCTATCCGCAGACCAACTGGGTGTGGTTCCGGCTGGTGGTGCAGACGTTCCTGCGCTCGGTGGGCGGTCCGTGGTCGGGCACCGACATGCTCGAGGACCTGGCCACGCACGACAGCTTCCGCCGCGCCGACGGGTGGCTGGCCGACGGCCCGACCCGGGCCTACGACCACTACAACGGGTGGGCGCTGCACGTCTACCCGATCCTGTGGTCCCGCATGTCGGGTGCGGAAGACCTGGCGGCGTCCCGGATCGGCCGCTATCGGGCCGACCTCGACCGCTTCCTGCTGGACGCGGTGAACCTGATCGGTGCCGACGGATCGCCGCTGATCCAGGGGCGGAGCCTGACCTACCGGTTCGCCGCGGCGGCGCCGTTCTGGGCCGGCGCCCTGGCCGAGGTCCCGTCGCTGTCCCCGGGTCTGCTGCGGCACGCCGCCGACCGGATCGTCCACCACTTCGCCGACCGGGGCGCGCCGGACGCGGCCGGCCTGCTCGACATCGGCTGGCACGGAGCCTGGCGGCCGCTGGCCCAGTCCTACTCGGGACCGGGCTCGCCGTACTGGGCGAGCAAGGGCATGCTCGGTCTGGCCCTGCCCGCCGACCATCCGGTGTGGACGGCGCCGGCCGAACCGCTGCCGATCGACCGGGGCGACGTGCTGCGAGCCGTCGAGGCGCCGGGCTGGCTGGTCTCCGGCGTACGGGCGGACGGCATCGTCCGGGTGCTCAACCACGGCACCGACCACGAGGTGGCGGGGGCCGCGGTCGGCGATTCCCCGCTGTACGCCCGGCTCGGCTACTCCACCGCGACGGCTCCGCTGCTGGACGAGACCGGGTGGACCAACCCCGGGGACCAGTCGGTGGTGCTCGTCGGCGCGGACGGGCGGTCGACGCACCGGGCCGGTTTCCGATCCCTCGGTGCGCGCGTCGACGGTGCGGTGGGGGTGGCCGGCTCGACCGGACCGGTCCACTGGCTCGACCCGGCGCCGGTGCGGCGCGAGCACGGCGGCGGCCGGCCCGGTGTGGTCACGGTGGCCGGCGTGGTGACGGTGTACTCACTGGTCCGCGGCGCCTGGGAGATCCGGCTGGCCGCTGCCGACCGGGTGGCCACGCTGCGGATGAGCGGCTGGCCGGTGACCGGCGAACTGGCGTCGCACCTGATCCCGCTGGCCGTCGGCGGCCCGGACCCGGGTACGACTCGCGCGGGCCTCGAGGAGCGCGCCGACGCCGGCCCGCTGGGCAGTCCGACACGTGTGCCCTGGCTCGAGTGGCAGGTCGGGCCGGGCGAATGGATCGCCGCCCTCGTCGCCCTCACCCGCGATCCGACACCCCCCGGTGCGGACGCGCACATCGACCACGGGCTGGAGGTCCGGGTCACCTGGCCCGACGGCGTCCAGACCCGCACTCCCCTGGAAAACACCCGGCAACAGAACGGGAAGGAGAAATGATGAAACGCTCTCTCACGGCCGTCCTCGGTGCCACGGCGGCGATCTCCTTGGTGCTCACCGGCTGCAGCGGTGCTGACGACGAGGGTTCCGCCGGCGGGCCGCAGACGCTCACCCTCGCCGGCTGGAGCTTCGCCACCACGCCCGAGTTCAAGACGCTCGCCGACGGTTTCCACGCCGCCCATCCCGACGTGACGGTGGAGCTGAAGGAATACGACGCGGCCAATTACGACACGCAGATGGTCGCCGACCTGGCCGCCGGCAAAGCGCCGGACATCTACGCGCAGAAGACGCTCAAGAACTTCTACACCTATCAGAACGGCAAGCAACTCGTCGACGTGTCGGATGTCGCGAGCGGCCTGGCCAAAACCGTCGGTGGGATCGACAGCTACCAGGCGGACGGCAAGACCTGGGCCGTCCCGTACCGGCAGGACTCCTGGGTGCTGTTCTACAACAAGACGCTGTTCGACAAGGCCGGCGTCAAGCTGCCCGACGGTTCGTGGACATGGGACGACTATGCCGCCACGGCCAAGGAGCTGACGGCGAAACTCAACGGGCCGAAAGGCGACTACGAGCACATCTGGCAGTCGACGGTGCAGGGTTTCGCCCTCGCCCAGACCCCGGGTGCGGCCATCGAGAGCGGCGACTTCGGCTACCTCAAGCCGTACTATTCGCGGGTTCTCGACCTGCAGAACGCCGGGGCGCAGGTCAAGTTCGGCGACGCCACCACCAACAACCTCACCTATCAGTCGCAGTTCGGCAAACAGTCGGCGGCGATGATGCTGATGGGCTCGTGGTACATCGCCACCCTGCGCAAACAGCAGGGCAGCGGCGAGGCCGACAAGTTCGACTGGGGCTTCGCGCCGGCGCCGCAGCTCGACAAGAGCACCACCGGAACGAGCGCCACTCCGGTCACCTTCGGCGATCCGACGGGCCTCGGCATCAACCCCAAGATCAACAAGGGCAAGCTCGCCTCGGCCAAGGCATTCCTCGCGTACGCGGCGGGCGTCGACGGTGCGAAAGCGCTCGCCGGAATCGGCATCACGCCGGCCGACACCGAAGCGGTGCGGGACACCTTCTTCAAGCTCGACGGCGTGCCGCAGGACGACCTCTCGAAGTTCGCCTTCACCAAGCACGAGACGAAGCCGGAGAACCCGGTCTCCAAGCACACGGCGGCGTTGCAGAACGTTCTCAGCGACACCCACACCGCGATCATGTCCGGCAGCAAGGACGTCGGCGCGGCCATCACCGAGGCGCAGAACCGGGCCAAGAACGAGGTCCTCAACAAGTAAGCGGGGGCGCCGCGGGAACGAACCCGCGGCGCCGCGACCCACCGGGAGCCTGACATGACATCGATGCCGTTGGCCCGCCGCCGGCGTGGCCGGCAGGTATGGCGCGACACGGCGGTGGGCTGGTCGTTCCTGCTGCCGAACTTCGCCGGTTTCGCCCTGCTCACCCTCGTGCCGGTGGCGCTGCTCTTCTATTACGCGTTCACCAGCTGGAACGTGTTCGGCGGCGCGGAATGGACCGGCCTGGACAACGTCCGGCAGATGCTGCACGACGCCAGCTTCCGGACCGCGCTGCGCAACACCCTCTATTACACGGTCTTCCACATTCCACTGACCCTGGTCGCGGCGCTCGCTCTCGCGCTTCTGCTCAACCGGCGGCTGCGGGGCGTCGCATTTTTCCGTACGGTCGCGTTCTTCCCCTACATCACCTCGATCGTGGCGCTCGCCCAGGTCTGGAACATGCTTTTCAGCCCCGGGTACGGCCCGATCAACGCGGCTCTGCGCGGGCTCGGCGTCGACCATCCACCCGGCTGGACCACCTCGGCGGACTGGTCGATGCCGGCCGTGATCGTCGTCGGGACCTGGCGCGAGATGGGCTACTACATGCTGCTCTTCCTGGCCGGCCTGCAGACCATTCCCGGTCAGCTCTACGAGGCGGCCAAGGTGGACGGGGCGAACGCCTGGCAGCGGTTGCGGGCGGTGACGATTCCCGGGCTGCGACCCACCACGTTCTTCGTCGTCGTGATGCTGACCATCGGCAGTTTCAAGGTCTTCGACCTGATCCTGGTGATGACCAACGGCGGGCCGGGCCAGTCGACGCTGGTGCTCTCGCAGTACATCTATCAGAAGGGCTTCGTCGAGAACCAGTTCGGTTACGCCTCGACCGTGTCGATCGCATTGTTCCTGATCTGTTTCGGGGTCACGGCCGCCCAGTTCCTCATCAATCGGCGGGGGAGTGACTCGTGACCCTCCGCCACGCGCCGCCGGTCGAGAGAGTGAGCCTGGAACCGTTGCCGCGCCGGCGCCGGAGCGGCTATCGCTTCCTCGGCTATGCGGCCCTCGTCCTCGCCGCGGCCGCCGTGCTCCTCCCGTTCTACTGGATGGCGATGTCGTCGCTGAAGGCCAACAACGACGTCTACACCATTCCGGTGCGCTGGCTGCCCGACCCGGTCGTCTGGAGGAACTACCTCGACATCTGGCAGAAGTCGGATCTGACGACGTGGCTCAAGAACACCCTGATCCTGTCCGTCGTCGTCACCTTTCTGCAGGTGCTGACCGGCAGTTTCGCCGCCTACGGATTCGCCAAGGTGCGCTTCCCCGGCCGTACGGCGTTGTTCCTCGCCTACATCGGCACCCTCGCCGTCCCCTGGCAGTCCTACATGATTCCGCAGTTCATCCTGTTCTCGAAGCTGCACCTGTCGGACACCCTCTGGGCGATAGTCGCGTTGCAGGCGTTCGGGGCGTTCGGCGTGTTCCTGATGAAGCAGTACTACGAGTCGATCCCGGACGAACTGCTGGACGCCGCGCGCATCGACGGCATGAGCGAGTACGGCATCTGGCGCCGCATCATGCTTCCGCTGTCGGTGCCGGCGCTGGCCAGCCTGACGCTGCTGACCCTGGTGTCGACCTGGAACGACTACATGGGCCCGCTGATCTACCTGCGCAGCCGGGACCTGTGGACGATCCAGATCGGCCTGAAGACGTTCGTGAACACCTACAACGCCGAGTACGCCCTGATCATGACCGGGTCGGTGCTGTCGGTCCTGCCGATCGCGATCATCTTCCTGCTCGGCCAGCGCTACTTCGTCGAAGGCATCGCCAGCACCGGACTGAAGGGGTGACCGCCGTGAAACAGCGCCTCGGCCCCCTGTTCGAGCTCGCGTACGCGGGCCTGATGACCAACGTCCTGTTGACCCTGGCGTGCGCGCCGCTGGTGGCGTTGCTGATGACCACCGACCCGGCCCGCTCGTGGCCGCTGCTCGCCGCGCTCACCCCGCTCGCCGGGCCGGCGCTGTGCGGGGCGTTCGCGGTGCTGGCCAAGCACGCCGACGGCACTCCGGTGCGGACCTTCGGCCGGGTCTGGCGCGCCTCGGCGCGCCGGGCGGTCCCGCTGGTGGCGGTCGCGGCGACCACTGTCGTCGTGCTCGCCGTCGACCTGCGGTACGCGTGGGGGCGCCAGGTCGGCGCGCTGGTCATCCCGATGCTCGTCGTGGCGATGATCCTGGTCTCGGCGACCACCCTGCTCGCCCTGGTGGTCCTGGCCGAACGGCCGGCGGTGCGGCTGCGCGACGCCTGCCGGGTGAGCCTCTACCTGGCCGTCCGGCACTGGTATCTGACGCTGTTCTCGCTGGCCGTGCTCGGCCTGCTGGAGGCGTTGCTCTCGACCCGCCCCGCGATCGCGCTCGGCCTGGCCGCCGCACCCCTGCTCTACGTGGTGTGGGCGGGCAGCCGCTTCTCGCTCAACGCGGCGATGCCGCCCGCGTCCGCCGCATCGGAAGGAGCCGCATGACGGCGATCGACGTCCGCCCCAGCCCCGACGCCGAGGCCGTGGCGGCGGCCCGCGCCGCCGCCCTGCGCACGGTCGACGCCAACATCGCGACCTTCGGCGGCGGTTATCCCGGCGACACCACCGTCGGCGGCCGGTACGCCGAGCGGGCCGGGAACGTGGGCTGGACGACGAGCTTCTGGCCCGGCATGTTGTGGCTAGCGCACGAGCTGACCGGGGAGGCCTCGTACGCCCGTGCGGCCGCCGCGCACGTGCCGAGCTTCGCCGACCGGATCCACACCCGGTCCGACGTGGACACCCACGACCTCGGCTTCCTCTACACGCTCTCCAGCGTCGTGCCGTGGCAGCTGACCGGCGACCGGGTGGCGCGGGACGCCGCCGTCGCCGCCGCCGACCATCTGCTCACCCGGGTGCTCGAACCGGCCGGGATCATCCAGGCCTGGGGCGACATGAGCGACCCGCGCCAGCAGGGGCGCACCATCATCGACAGTCTGATGAACACGCCGCTGTTGTTCTGGGCGTCGGAGATCACCGGCGATCGGCGATACGCCGACGTCGCCCGGCGGCACGGCATCCAGCTGCGGGACCACATCCTGCGGCCGGACGGTACGACGTTCCACACGTTCTACTGGGACCCGGAAACCGGAGCGCCGTTACGCGGCGAGACCGAGCAGGGCAGCTCCGACGAATCGTGCTGGGCGCGCGGACAGGCGTGGGGGATCTACGGTTTCGCGCTCAATCACCGCCACACCGGCGATCCGACGTTGCTCGACGCCGCGCACCGCTGCGCGGAACGATTCCTCAGCCGGCTGCCGGCCGACTCGGTGCCCTATTGGGATCTGGTCTTCACCGACGGCAGCAGCGAGGAACGCGACAGTTCGGCGGCCGCGATCGCGGTCTGCGGACTGCTGGAACTCGGCGGCGAACGCCACCGGGCCGCCGCCGGGCGAATTCTCGACTCGCTCATCGACGGTTACTCCACCGCCGTACAGCCGGAATCCAATGCCCTTCTGCTGCACGGCGTCTACGACAAGCCGAAGGGGGTGGGCGTCGACGAGGGCACTCTCTGGGGTGACTACTTCTATCTGGAGGCCCTCACCCGCGTCACCCGCCCCGACTGGTCCGATCACTGGTGAGGAGCCCCATGGACTACAGATATCACTGCGACATCCCGGCCGGGCCGGGCCTCAACGAGCTGCCGGTCAATCCGTGCGACCTGCTCGATTTCCAGCTGCTGCGGCTGTCGGCGGGGGAGTCCCATGCCGGGGAGTCCGGCGACCGGGAGATTCTCGCGGTCGTGCTCGGCGGGATCGCGTCCGTCACGGTCGGCGGTGAGAAGTTCGACAACGTCGGCGGGCGGCCCAACGTGTTCGGTGGGAAACCGCATTCGGTGTACATTCCGGCCGGCTCGTCCTTTGTGGTGCGGGCCGAAAGCGCGGTGGAGATAGCGCTGCCGAGCGCACCGAGCGATCTGGACGTGGCGCCCTACGTCATCGCCCCGTCCCGGGTCGCCGACGGTCGATGGGGCGCGGCCAACTTCGGTCGCACGTACCACCAGATCCTGACCGAGATCGCGCAGCCGGACCTGCCCGCCCGCCGTTTGATCGTGGGGGAGACCTACACGCCGTCCGGCAACTGGAGCACCTTCCCGCCGCACCGCCACAAGTTCGACAGCCTGCCCGGCGAGGCCGCCCACGAGGAGATGTACTACTTCCGGGTCTCGCCCGGCGACGGCTTCGGCATCTCCCGGGTCTACACCGACGAGGGCTACGAGGAGAACTACACGGCACGCGACCACGCCGTGCAGATGATGCCGTCGGGCTACCACACCGTGGTCAGCGCGCCCGGCTACACCACGTACTACCTGTGGTTCCTGGCCGGCACCCAGCGCACCCAGGGCGCCGTCGAGGACGCCGGCCTGTCGTGGGTGGGGCGCACCGTGCCGATGCTGCGCGACCTGGGGCACTGAGGATGATCCTGGACCGCTTCCGGCTCGACGGCCAGGTCGCCCTGGTCACCGGCGGCAACCGCGGCCTCGGCCAGGGATGCGCGATCGCCCTGGCCGAGGCCGGCGCCGACGTCGCGCTGCTGGGCCGCTCGTCGCCCGCGGACACCATGGCGGCCGTCGCCGCCGTCGGCCGCCGCGCGCTGCACGTCCCCGGCGACCTCGGCAAGGCGGACCTCGCCGGGGCCGTCCGCACCGTTCTCGACGAGCTGGGCCGGCTCGACATCCTGGTCAACAACGCCGGGATCATCCGCCGTGCGGACGCGGTCGAGACCAGCGCGGCGGACTGGGACGAGGTGCTGACCGTCGACCTCGACGCGGTCTGGCACCTGTCCCAGGCCGCCGGCCGCGTCATGCTGGACGCTCCCGGCGGCGGCCGGATCATCAACGTCGCCTCGATGCTGTCCTTCCAGGGCGGCATCCGCGTCCCGGCCTACACGGCGGCCAAACACGCCGTCGTCGGCCTCACCAAGGCCCTGGCCAACGAGTGGGCCGCGCACGGCGTGAACGTCAACGCGGTCGCCCCGGGCTACATGGCCACCGACAACACCGCCGCTCTGCGCGCCGACCCGGCCCGCGCGGCGGCGATCCTCGACCGCATTCCCGCCGGCCGCTGGGGCACCCCCGCCGACCTGGCCGGGGCTGTCGTGTTCCTGGCCTCCGACGCGGCCCGTTACCTCCACGGAACCGTCCTGCCCGTCGACGGCGGCTGGCTGGCCCGGTGACCCCGGTCCGCACGGGTCAACCCGATCGGCCTGAGTGGACGATACGCGCGGACCGAGGCGGGCGGTAAGAAGAACGCCCGGCGCCTTCCGCGCGTTTGTCCCTGGGGAGGGCAACTATCGTGATGAACCACGTACGCGTCATCAACGTCTATTCCCTGCCCTGGCAGTACGACGGCATCTCGAGCCGCAACCCGACCGAGGAACTCGAGCTGGGCAACCTGCGCGACCACTACGAGCTGTACCGGGATCAGCTGCCCCGGTTGCTGCCGGACGACTTCTTCGGCGGTCGCCGCTGCGTCGAGAACCTCGGTATCGATTCACCGATCCGGTTCGACAAGTGCGAGGCGGTGCTGTTCGCGTTGCCGTCCGACCAGGTCGTGCTGGCGGTGGTGCTGGAGTTCGACACCTCGTCCCTCGACGAGACCGCCGCGGTCCTGGACCTGGGCATCGAGGGCAAGTTCCAGGTCGACGGCAAGGATCTGGCCACCCACCTGGAGGACTTCCCCTACCACCGGGGCGACGTCAAGCGCTGGCGGGAGTCGGGCAAGGGCGGGCTGTTGCCCGAGCGGCACCAGCTGATCTTCGTCCGGCCCGACGACGACGGCCCCGACGACGACACCGTCGAACGGCTCGTCTACCGCCGCTCCAGGCCGTACAGCAAGGAGTTCGCTCGGCGTCAGGAGCCGGAGCAGCTCAACGAGACGATCGACGGGCGGGTCACCCGCGGGGTGGTCACCACCTACGTCTCGCTGCTCTACGGCCACCAGTACGAGGTCGAGGACAGCATCTACCTGTCGACGGTGCACGCGGTCGGCACGGCGTCGATCTTCCGGCAGATCTGGCACGACTCCTATCGGCAGGTGCGCGAGTTCCGCCTCAAGGGGCAGGCCCAGGTGGTGGGCCAGCAGACCCGCGACGCGCTGGAGGAGCTCGCCGACAACCTCGGCAACCTGGAGTTCGACCTGACGTTCAGCGTCGAGTTCCCGCTGATGCGGATCGAGACGTTCCACACCGCTCTGTACGAGACGATGGACCTGTCGGGGCAGGCGCGGGCGCTCAGCCAGATGTTCAGTCAGCTGGGCGGGAGTCTCAAGTCCGAGATAACCGCGATCGACGTCCGCGAACGGCGTCGTGACGAGGGACGGCAGAAGTGGAACGCTTTCGCCGCGGGGGTGCTGAGCCTCGTCGGTGTGTCGGTCGGGTTCGTGATCGCCTTCCTCGGCATCAACGCCAAGGAGGTTCCGAACGCCCCCGCGGTGTCGATGTGGGATTCCCGCTTCGCCACGGTCTACCTGGTGGCGGGGCTGATCGCGTTGGTTCCGGTGTTCTTCATCCTGTTCCCCTATCTGCGCGAGTGGGGCCGGCCACGGGTGAAGGTGGCCCGCTGGACCGGTGTGGGCGCGCTGGCGGCCGGCGCCGTGATCATCGGGGTGGCGAAACTGGTGGATGCGCGCAGCGGCCATACCCTCGTACTCGACGCGGTCTTGACGTCGATCGGGGTGCTGGGGTTGTTGATCGGCCTGAGTCTGGCCTGGTCGAGCCTGCGGCCGCGCCGCCGGCCGGCATGACGTGCGGCATCATGACGGCGGGCGAGCGGGCCGCGACCCGTGACCCATGTCCTCGCGGTCAGCGGAACGCCCACTCCACCGTGACGGTGGCGGCCATCCGCTGCTGACCCGGCTCGACCACGAAGCGGGAGCCCGCCGCGGCCAGGCCGTCCTGCGCGCCGGGCACGAAGTAGCCGGGTTCCGCCTCGTTCACCCGGACGACCTGGCCGAGCTGCCGGCCGGCCTGCTTGGCGTAGAGCTCGGCCTTCCCGCGGGCGTCGGCGAACGCCTTGCCGCGCGCCTCGGCGAGCAGGGCGGTGTTCTTCTCGATGGTGAACGAGACGCCGTTGAGCCGGGCCGCGTCGCCGCCGGCCGCGACGGCCGCGGACAGGATCGCGCCGGCCTTCGGCAGGTTCCGGATCTTCGCGGTGAGTCCCTGGTTCACGGTGTAGCCGATGATCTTGCGGTCGTCGTTCGTCCGGGAGGTGATGCTGACGTTGGAGGTCTGCAGGTCGGTCCGGGCGATGCCGGCTTCGACCAGCGCGTTGCGCATCCGGGTGGCGGCCGTCGCGGAGGTTTTCAGGGCCGCCCCGACGGTGGCGGCGTCGGTCTCGACGGCGAAGTCGGCGGACATCATGTCGGGCGTACCGAACACCTCACCGCGCCCGGTCACCACCACGCTGTCGCGGGGGTCGGCGGCGTTCGCGGGCTGGGCGCCCACCGGTAAGGACAGGCACAAGGCGAGTACGGGGGCTCCTACACGGGACCAGTTCATTACCCTATTTGACGGCATTTGCCGCGTTGGTCGCCGTTCCGACGCGCGCTTCTAGGCCTATCGAGTCACTCCGTCGAGGCGAGCAGGCGCTGGGCGATGGTGCGGGCGGCGGCGCGGAGTTCCGGTCCGCCGACGATGGTGAACGGCACCGGGAAGGCGGTCAGCTGCCGGGCGTACCACCCCGGATTGCTGGTGGTGGCGATCAGCCGGCAGGCGTCCTCGCCGGCCGGCTCCAGCCGGCCCAGGCTGCGGGGCACCCGACCGGCGGCGTCGGCCAGCGGCGCGGAGATCCGCACCTCCACCGTGTATTCCCAGCCCACCGCCAGGTGGTCCTCCAGTTCCTGGACCGGGTCGAGGCCGGTCGGCGGGTCGAAGGTGCCCACCCCCGGCGACACCGTGCGCACCCGGTCGATGCGGTAGGCGCGGCGGCCGTGCGCGGTGCCGCACAGCAGATACCAGCGGCCGTGGCGGATCACCACGGCCCAGGGCTCGACGTCGAAGTCGCGCTCGGTGCCGGCCTCGCTGCGGTAGCGCACCGTCGTCCGGCGACGTTGTTCGCAGGCGGCCACCAGGGCGGCGGTGAGTGTGGGGTCGGGCCGGGCGGCGCCGCGATCGGGTGCGGGGGCGGCCGATTGACGTACGGCCGAAGCCTGTTCCGCCACCGGTGCCGGGAGCGCCCGCATGATCTTGCCGAGCGCCTGCCCGACCGGTCCCTCGGTGGCGTCGTGGTGGCCGTCGAGCACCGCCATCACCAGGCCCAGCGCCTCGGTCGCGGAGAACACGAGCGGTGGCGGACGCAGGCCACGCCCGAGTCGATAACCCCCGTACGGCCCCCGGCTCGCCGCGATCGGGATGCCGGCGTCCCGCAGGAAGCTGACGTAGCGCCGTGCCGCCCGTTCGGTGACGCCCAGCTTGTCGGCCAGCCGGTCGGCGGTGATGCCGGGCGAGGTCTGGATCAGCTCGAGAGTTTGCAGGGCTCGTGCGGTGGGGTTCATTTCCGGACGCCTTTCGACCGGAACCGACTCTAGCCTTGTCGTCATGACCGACGACACCACGATCCAAGAGCCACCGCTGGATGCCGGCGAGGTGGAGATGCTGCTCTTCGCGCTCGACCGGTCCCGGGCCCAGTTCGCCTGGAAGACCGGTGGTCTGCCGGCGGCGGCGCTCGCCCGGGCTCATCCGCCGACCACCATGACACTCGGCGGGCTGATCAAGCACATGGCGCTGGTGGAGGAGCGTTACACGATCGACTTCAGTGGCCGGCCGCCCGGGCCGCCGCTCTCCGACGCCGACCGGGACGTGCCCGACTGGGAGTGGACGACGGCCGCGGACGATCCGCCGGAGCTGCTCTACAGCCTGTGGCGGGACGCGGTGGCGCGGTCGCGCACGGCCATGTCGGCGGCGCTCGCCCGGGCCGGCGGACTCGCTCAGCCGGCGCTGTTCACCAGCGACGACGAGGGCAACTCACCCAACCTGCGGCGCATCGTGGTCGACCTGCACGACGAGTACGCCCGGCACGTCGGGCACGCCGACCTCCTGCGGGAGGCGGTGGACGGCCTGACCGGTGAGGATCCGCCTCAGAAGGTCTCGGCCACCAGCGCCGACACCGGGCCGGTGACGGCCACCTCGTAACGGTTCTTCGCGGTCTTGTAGTCGGGGGAGCTCAGGGTGCCGGGTTTCACCTCGCCCTGAGCCTTGCCGTCGACGGTCGCGACCTTGGCGCCCTTGGTCAGCTTGATCTGCAGGGGGGTGGCGGTCTTCCGGCGTACCGCAAGCTCGCCGATCGTGCCCGCCACCGAGAGACGCACCGTGCCCGCCGGGGGTGGCAGTTGAAGCACCGCGTGCGCGGTGCCGCCGGCCATCGTGATCGCCGCGACCCCGCCCGCCTGCATGTCGACGTTCTGCTCGGTGGTGCCACCGGCCAGCTTGAGCGTCCACTTCACCTTGGCGTTGAGCTGGATCTCGGCGCCGACGGTGCCGGTCTCCCCGGTCTTGATCAGCTCGACCTTGGTGGCGGCCTTGGTGTCCTCCAGCCGCGGCACCGCACTGCGGTCGACGGTCGCGATGTCGAACAGTTTGTCGCCGAGCTCGGCGCTGCGCACGTGCAGGACCGCCGACGTGCCGACCAGCTCGAGGGTGCGGGTCTTGACCGTGCCGAGCGGCGCGGTCAGCTGGTGCGCGGCGTCCGGCCACGGCCCCGCGCTGATCGGCTGTGACGGCACGACCTCGACCGGTGCGGTCTGGGCGTTGGCCGTCGACCGGTAGGTCGGCTCGAAGGCGGCCGTCTGCCCGAGCACGACGCCGATGGTGAGGGCGACCAGCACCGCGGTGAACGCCCACAGCCGCCACGGCTTGCGCGGCTTCTCCTGATAGACGATGACCGCGCGGGCCACCACCACGGGCGGCGGCTGCCGCGGGATCGTCGGCATCGACTGGGTAGGCTCGGACACCGCCGAAAACCACTGCCCATCCTCGTTGTCACCAGGCCTGATGGCCACCGCGGCACCTCCCACTCGCCGTGCGTCTGCCACGGTTCACCAGTGATACGCAGCCCAGCCCAGCTCGGATCGACGATCTTCATTTCAGCATGAGAAGCGCTCCCACGGAAGTCAGGATGTGACCGTTGCGTAACAGTAGAGACACTTTGGCACGCGGTCTCACGGAAGCCTTCGCCCCCGCTGTGCTGGCCGCATGCCTCCCGCCGGTGGTGGGAGCGCGGGTCGCGAAGTCCGTTCCTGAGGGTTTGCTGTGGGGTTTGCTGGCGAGCCTGTTCTGCGCCGTCATCCCGTACGCGATGATCTTGCGAGGCGTGCGTCGCGGCCACCTGACCGACCGCCACATCGGCGTACGCGAGCAGCGCACGAAGCCGCTGCTCCTCGGCCTGGCGTCGGTGACCGTGGGCGTGGTCCTGCTGCTGGTCCTGCCCGCACCACGGGAGCTGACCGCCCTGATCGTGGCGTCGCTGGCCGGTGGCGTGATCGCCACCGGCGTCAACCACTTCTGGAAGTCGAGCGTCCACGCCGGCGTCGCGGCGGCCACCACCGTGGTCCTGACCATGGTCTTCGGCCCGTGGCTGCTGCTGACCGCGGCGATCACCGCGGCGGTCGCCTGGTCCCGCGTCCACCTGCGCGACCACACGACCGCCCAGGTGCTGGTCGGCGCCGCGATCGGCGGCGTGGTGGCGGGAGTGGTGTTCGGCTCCTTGCGTTAGAGCCGGGCAGACCGGGGGAACAGCCCGCTGGTGACGCAACAGAACCGCTGGCATGCGATGACGGTCGCCCTCGTGGCCGGCTTCATGACGCTCCTCGACGTGAGCATCGTCAACGTCGCCCTGCCGTCGATCCGCGCCGACCTGGGCCTGAGCTCCAGCGAGCTGCAGTGGGTGCTGTCCGGCTACGCGGTGACGTTCGGGCTGCTGCTCGTGCCGGCCGGCCGGTTCGGCGACGCCCGCGGACGCCGCAACGTCTTCATCGCCGGGCTCGCCGTGTTCACCCTCGCCAGCGCCGGCGCCGGGCTCGCCCCCAGCGCCACCTGGCTGGTCGTCGCCCGGCTCGTCCAGGGCGCCGCGGCCGGCGTGGTCAACCCACAGGTCAGCGGGCTGATCCAGCAGCTGTTCGAGCCGCCCGAGCGCGGCCGCCCGTTCGGCCTGCTCGGTGCCACGATCGGCATCTCCACGGCGGTCGGCCCGCTGCTCGGCGGTCTGCTGATCGAGATCTTCGGCGCCGAGCAGGGCTGGCGCTGGATCTTCTACATCAACGTGCCGATCGGGCTGGTCGCCATCGTGCTCGGCCTGAAGTGGATCCCCTCCCGGCCCAAACAGGAAAGGACACACGAGAGCCTCGACCCGGTCGGTGTCGTGCTGCTCGGGCTCTCGGTCATCCTGCTCCTGCTCCCGCTGGTGCAGGAGCGTGAGTGGCACGGTCCGGCCAAGTGGCTCCTGGTCGTGGCGGCCGCGGCGATCATGGCCGGGTTCGTCGTCTGGGAGCGGCGGTTCGGCCGGACGCCGCTCGTCGACCTCGCCCTGTTCCGGACCCGGTCGTACGGCCTCGGGGCGGTCATCGGCCTGCTCTACTTCGCCGGCTTCACCTCGATCTTCTTCACGTTCACCCTGCTCCTGCAGAGCGGCCTGCACTATTCGGCCCTGGAAGCCGGCCTGGCGGTGACCCCGTTCGCGCTCGGCTCGGCGGCCGCGTCGGCGCTCGGCGGGCGGGTGGTCAACCGCTACGGCCGGCCGCTGGTGGTGATCGGCCTGGTCCTGGTGATCGCCGGGCTGGCGGCCACCGACCTGGTCGTCCAGCACGGCGGCTGGGCCACCGCCGTGCCGCTGCTGGTGGCCGGGCTCGGCAGCGGCCTCGTGATCAGCCCCAACCAGACCCTCACGCTCGCCGAGGTCCCGGTCGAACGGGCGGGCAGCGCGGGGGCGGTGCTGCAGACCGGCCAGCGCATCGGCACGGCGGTCGGCATCGCGGCGGTCGGCGCGGTCTTCTTCAACCGGCTGGACCACCACGGCGGCGATTGGGTGCCGGCCTTCCGCACCTCGTTGTGGGTGACCGTCGCCTTCGTCGTGATCGCCCTGATCGCCGCCCTCGGTGACGTGCTCCTGGATAGAAAAGACACCCGAACGGGCAAGGAGGAGTTGATCACGGTAAATCGGAGAGGATGACGATGGTAAATGTTCGTCACGTGACGGGCTTGGCGGCCGCGCTTCTGGTCGCCGGATGTGCGACAAGTGAGCCGACCGAGCCGTTCTACACGTCCTCGGCGGCACCGGCGACCACGACCGCCGGTGCCGCGCCCTCCTCGAGCAAGGCGCGGAGCATTCCGAAGGCCATCCCGGCGAGCGCCTTCCTCCAGGTTTCCGACGCCCCCGAGAAAGCCCGGCAGAAGCCCGCACGCGCCGATCACGACCTGCCGGCCTTCTGCGGCAAGAGCTACGAGCAGAAGGACCGGATCGGGGTACGCGCAACGCAGCTGCTCCTGATCCAGAGCAAGGGTGAGAGCGAGGGCTCCACGCCGAAGTCCGCCGTCTACGAGGACGTGCTCGTCTACCGGGGCGACGGTGCCAAGGAGTTCATGACCGACCTGCGGGCCGCCGTCAAGAATTGCGCCTCGGACGAGGACGACAAGAACTTCCTGCGCGGCTCGATAGAGGCCGGGGACGACTCCGAGCTGATCGAGCAGTCCACCCCGGCCACCGACGACGCCGGCGAGCCGGTCCAGGGCCAGCCGAGCCGGCTGTTCTGGGCCGTGGTCCGGCACGCCGACACGATCGCGTTCGTGAGCAACACCGGCTGGGAGTCGTCCGGCGCCGAGAAGGCCGACACGGTCAAGCTCGGCACCCGCGCCGCCGCCCGGGTCAAGGAATGGCGCGGCTGAGCGCGGCACCGCGACCCGGGCGGTTTCCGGGCGGTCAGTCGAAGCTGTCCGGATAACCCAGGTCGGTACGCGGCGTGGCCGACCAGGTCCAGGTGGTGCCGTCGAAGGTGTCGCATCGGGCCTGGTCGCCGTTGTTGACGCGGCGGCAGTAGGTGCCGTCGGGCAGCCACGCCCGATCGGTGCTGTAGCCCCAGTCGCCGGCCGGTGAACCGATGGTGGTCCAGCCGGTCGGCTTGTGCACCGTGCAGGCGACGCTCTGGTAGCTCTGGTCGCCGGTGCGCCCGCAGACGGCCAGGCCGCTCGCGGTGGCGAGGTAGGCGCGGTTCTCGCCGTAGCCGAGGTCGGTGCGGGGTGAGGTCGACGAGGTCCAGGTGGTGCCGTCGAAGGTGTCGCATCGGGCCTGGTCGCCGTAGTTGACGCGGCGGCAGTAGGTGGCGTTGCCGGCACTGTCGACGAGCCAGGCGCGGTCGGTGCTGTAGCCCCAGTCGCCGGCCGGTGAACCGATGGTGGTCCAGCCGGTCGGCTTGCGCACCGTGCAGGCGAGGCTCTGGTAGCTCTGGTCGCCGGTGCGGGCGCAGACGGCCAGGCCGCTCGCGGTGGACAGGTAGGCGCGGTTCTCGCCGTAGCCGAGATCGGTGCGGGGAGAGCTGGACCAGGTCCACGTCGTGCCGTCGAAGGTGTCGCATCGGGCCTGGTCGCCATTGTTCACTCGGCGGCAGTAGGTGGCGTTGCCCGCGCTGTCGGTGAGCCACGCCCGGTCGGTACTGTAACCCCAGTCGCCGGCGGGGGAGTAGACGGTGGTCCAGCCGGTCGGGCTCTTGAGCGTGCAGGCGAGGCTCTGGTAGCTCTGGTCGCCGGTGCGCCCGCAGACGGCCAGGCCGCTCGCGGTGGACAGGTAGGCGCGGTTCTCGCCGTAGCCGAGATCGGTGCGCGGCGAGGTGGACCGCGTCCACGTCGTACCGTTGAACGTGTCGCACTGGGCCTGGTCGCCGTAGTTCACCCGGCGGCAGTAGGAGACCGTACCGTCGGCGTTGGTCAGCCAGTTGCGGTCGCTGGCGTAACCCCAGTCGCCCGCCGGCGTGTAGACCGTCGAGGAACCCACGGTGCACACCAGCGTCTGGGTGGACTGGTCCCCGGCCCGTCCGCAGACCGCCTGCCCGCCGCTGCTGCGCAGGTAGACCCGGTCGGCGGCCTCGAAGCGGGTCTGTACGTACAACGTGGTGGGCGCCGACGAACCGGCACTGTTGCGGGCTTCCACCGCGTACGCGTATGCCTGCTTGGGGGAGACCTGCAGGTCGGTGAAGCTTGTCGCGGCGGTGGTGGTCAGCAGCAGGCCGTCCCGGTAGACCAGATAGTCGGCGGCGCCGGCCGAGGCCGCCCAGCGCAGCGGAACGCGGGAGCCGTGCGGGAGCGCCGACAGCGTCGCCGGTGCAGGTGGCTTGGCCGGTGGCTGGACGTCCTTGAAGTGGATGAAGTTGTCCGGCCAGGACGCCGAGCCCACGTTGATGCGCCAGCGGTCGGTGTAGTTGAGGCCGTAGTTGTCGTCGGTCACCTCGATGTAGCCGGACGTGACCACCTCGACGTAGGCGACGTGGCCCGCGCTCCCGGAGTTCCACTGGGCGACGGCGCCGACCGTCGCGGTGCCGTTCACCGGCGTGCCGGCGGCCCGAGCCTTCTCGTCCCACTGGTTCGCGTTGCCGGACCAGCCCGGGTCACCGGCGCCGTTGGCGGCGATGCGGTAGGCCGCGTACAGCGTGCAGTTGTGGTAGCCGTACTGGTTGCTGCTCGCGTAGCCGGCGCCGTACTTCGTGCCCGGCCAGCCGGTGCTCCGGCCGGCATAACCGCCGGTGGTGCATCCGTAGGCGGCGTCGGGGCCGCACAGCCGAGTCACGCCGGGGACCCCGGTGCCGGGACTGCCGGCCTGGGCCGCGGCACTTGCGGTCACCACGACCGCGCCGACCGCCAGCAGCTGCACCAGCGCGCCGACGATGATTTTGCGGAATCTCACGGTGGATCACCTTCCGCTGAGTTTTGAGGACTGAAGGTGAGACTGCGCGCGATTGCGGCCCCGGTCCTCGGATGATCGGACCCAATTTGCCACCGGGTCCGATGAGGACACCGATCGCTCGAGCGCACCAGCATGTGTGCATTCGTGAGCTACACCAATGCCACCGGCGACGGGGTGGGCACCCATTACGCGGTCGGCGGGGCTCAGCGGATCACCACGCAGAACGTCACCGTGCAGGACGTGAAAGGCGAAATCCACATCGTCGGGGACGGCAACGGAATCGCCGTGACCGCGGTCAGCGGCACCACCGGGAAAGTCGCGATCGAACTCGGCGGCGCCGTTCGCAAGGGCGCGGGAAACAGCAGTGGAAAGGACCAGGCGGCGACGATCGACGGCGTTCTCGGGTGGTCGGGTCGCAGCCGGTCGAGCCTGTTCGCCGCACTCGCCGACCTCGAGGCCTGCCGCGACGTCGACGGTGCGACCGAAGCGCTGCGTGCGGTCGCGGACGGCCGGGCCCGCCAGGTCGACGCGCTCGCCGGTGTCGACGTCTCGGCCCTGTCCGGCGGCGGCGCGATCCGCGACACGCTGGTGCGGGCGCTCAAGTTCTCGTGGCAGGCCGACCGGGCGTTCGTGCGCTGGGGCGAGTCCGGCTGCGCCAAGGACGGCAACTAGGCCGACGGCATGCGTTGTTCGCGCCGTGCCAGCGCCACGAAACGGCAGTTCATCAGCACGTGGAACCCGGTCGCCCGCGGCTACGGCCTGCCCACCTACCAGGAGACCGGCATCTGATCGACGGCTCTAGCGGAGGGCGTGGGCGAGTCGGCGGACGGCCTCGTCCATCCGGTCGGGGGCGGACGCGGCGTAGGTGAGGCGCAGGTGCGGGGCCGGTGGCTCGGCCGGGAACCAGGGCCGGCCGGGGAAGACGAGCACACCGGCGGCCGCCGCGGCGGTCGAGGCGGCCACGTCGTCGGTGCCGTCGGGGAGGCGTTGCCACAGGTGCAGGCCGCCGCGGGGGACCGCGGGCGGGGCCAGTTCCGGCAGGTGCCGGGACAGGGCGGTCAGCAGGGCCTCGCGGCGGGCGCGTAACGAGCTGCGCAGGTGACGCAGATGGCGGCCCCAGCCGGGCGTGGTCACCAGCTCGAGCGTTGCCTGCTGGAGCGGGCCGGCCACGAAGAAGTCGTCCAGCAGGCGCGCCGCCCGCAAGCGCGCGCCGGCCGGACCGCGGGCGCCGATCGCGGCGATGCGCAGGCCCGGAGCGGCCGACTTGGTGAGCGAACGCAGGTAGATCACGTGGCCGTCGGGGTCGTCGGCGGCGAGCGGGGGCGGTGCCTCGCCGTCGATGGTCAGATCACGCGCGTAGTCGTCCTCGATCAGGAAGGCGCCGGCCTCGCGTACCGCCTCGGCCACCGCCGCGCGGCGCCCCCGGGCCAGCGTCGCCCCACTCGGGTTGGCGTGCAGCGGCTGGCAGTAGAAGAGCCTCGACCGGGTACGTGTGAACGCCGCCGCCAACTGGTCGGGAAGCACCCCGTCGGCGTCGGCCGGCACCGGCACGACGCGCAGTCCGGCCGCCCGGCCGGCGGCGAGCGCGCCCAGATAGGTCGGCGACTCGACGAGCAGGGTGTCGCCGGGGCTGGTCAGCGAGCGCAGCGCCGACGCGAGCGCGGCCTGGCCGCCGGGACAGATGACCAGGTCGTCGGCGTGCAGACCGGAGCCGGACTGCTGGGCGAACCAGGCCCGCAGGTCCTCGCGTCCCTCCACCGGGCCGCGCTGCCAGGTGGCGGGCTGCCGGGCGGCGCGGGCCAGGGCGGCCCCGAGCGCGGCGGCCGGCTGCAGGTCGGCGTCGAGGTAGCCACCGGAGAGCGGGATGACGCCCGCCGGCGGTAACGCCAGTAACGCGGCCATGTCGGCGTCACCGGCCGGGGCCGCGCCGAGCGCCACGGTCTGCCAGGACAGGTCGGGCGGGGCGACGGCCGCGGGTCGGTAGGCCACGAACGTGCCGCGGCCCGGCTGGGTCTCGATCAGGCCCTGAGCGGCCAGAACGCGGATCGCCTCGGCGACCGTGACCGGCGAGGCCTGATGCCGCGCGGTCAAGGACCGGACCGAGGGCAGTCGGGTGCCGGCCGCCGAGCGCTGCGCCAGCTCGCGGAGATCTTGGATAACGCGGGTCGCTGCGTTACCGTCACTCATGAGAGCCAAGAGTAACGCTATCGCGCTGGAAACGGTACCGGCCGGGCTCGCGCTCGGTGCGCTGGGCGTCCTCGCGTTCAGCCTGTCGCTGCCCCTGACCCGGGTGACCGTCCAGCAGCTCGATCCGTGGTTCGTGGCCTTCGGCCGAGCGGTCGGCGCCGCGGTGCTGGCCTGGCTCTACCTGACCGGCACCGGCGCGCCGCGACCCACCCTCGCGCAGTGGCGGCGACTGGCCGTCGTCGCGCTCGGCGTCGTCGTCGGTTTCCCGCTGTTCACCTCGCTCGCGCTGACCGGCGAGACGGCGGCGCACGGTGCCGTGGTCGTCACGGTGTTACCGGCGCTGACCGCGATCTTCGCCGTGGTCCGCGCGGGCGAGCGACCGCCGGTCCTGTTCTGGGTGGGTGGCGGTGCCGGCCTGCTCGCGGTCCTGACCTTCCTGGGCACCACCGGGACCGTGCACGGTGCCCTCTCCCGCAACGACCTCCATCTGCTGGCGGCGGTGGTTCTCTGCGGACTCGGGTACGCCGAGGGCGGCGCGCTGGCCCGGGAGCTCGGCGGCGCCCGTACCATCTGCTGGGCCCTGCTGATCGCGCTGCCGGTGACCGTGCCGATCACCGTGCTCTCCGCCTGGTCGAGCCCGCCGCGGGCGGATCCGGCGGCCTGGGCGGCGTTCGGCTATCTCACCGCGGTGTCGATGTTCCTCGGCTTCTTCGCCTGGTACGCCGGGCTCGCGAAGGGCGGCATCGCCAAGGTCGGCCAGATCCAGCTGGCGCAGCCGATCCTCACCCTGATGTGGTCGGCGCTGTTGCTCGGCGAGACCGTGACCGCCGCCTCGATCGGCGCGGCCGTGGTCGTGCTCGGCAGCGTCGTGCTGACCCAGCGAGCGCGGCACCGGTCTCCCGGCGACCCGGCGGCGAATCGCGGTCCGGATCGCCGGTGACTACCGGGGCAGCTGGTGGCGGCGGTGGGTGAGCTTCTCGGCCAGCCCCGAGGGCATCACCCGCCGGAGCGCGAACACGAGCGGCGCGTTGCTGCCCACCGCGTACATCCGCTTGGGTCTCGGGCTCTCGATGGCTTTGACGATGACCTCGGCGACCTTGTCCGGGGTGAGGCCGGCCCGCTCGTTGCGGTCCAGGGCGGCGAGCATCGTCTCGAAGTCGCGCCGGTGCGGTGAGTCCGGCGCGACGTAGTTGGTGCGGCGCTCGTTGATCCCGGTCCTGATCGAGCCGGGCTCGACGGTGGTGAGCCAGACGCCGAACGGCGAGAACTCGTGCCGCGCGCCGGCGGCGAAACCCTTGATCGCGGCCTTGGAGGCCACATAGGACGATCGGTAGGCGAGCGGGAACGACGCCAGCATCGAGCCGACCATCACGATCCGGCCGTAACCCCGGGCGCGCATCCCCGGCACCGCGAGCTGGGACAGCCGCACCGGCCCGAGCACGTTCACCTGGAACAACCGCCTGAGCGCCTCGCCCGGCAACTCCTCGAACGGGCCGGACTGGCTCTCCCCGGCGTTGTTGACCAGGATGTCGACGGTCCGGAGCCGCTCGCCGAGCGCCTCGATCGAGCCGGCGTCGGTCAGATCCAGCCGCAGGAACTCGACCTCCTCGACCACGACGTCCGGCCGGCGACTGGTGCCGAGCACGCGATATCCGCGGGCGGCCAGCAGCTGGGCCGTGGCCTTCCCGATGCCCGACGATGCCCCGGTGACCAGCGCGGTGCGTTCCATGCGGGGCACCCTACCGGCGGGTCAGCCCCTGGGTGACCGCCGCCCGATGGCCGCGCTGCCCACCAGCGGCACGGTCAGCCGGGGCCGGCTCGCCGCGGCGTCCCGCCGGGATCACTCCCAGAAGCCCTCGTGGACCTTCGTCGCGCCGAGGAGCGGGACCGGGCCGTCGACGGCGATGTCGCGGCCACCCCGGGCGAAGACCTCCCGGCAGGGCAGACGCAGCGGGGGGACGCCCTCTTCCTCCTCGACCATGGTGGCCAGCTCCGACTCGGACAGAGCGAACACGACCCGGCCGATGCCGGACCAGTAGATCGCGCCCGCGCACATCGCGCACGGCTCGGTGCTCGTGTAGAGCGTGCTGCCGCCGAGCGTCGGGTGGTCGAGGGAGCCGGCGAGGCGCACCAGGTTGGTCTCGGCGTGGCCGGTCGGGTCGGCGTCGGTCACCACCGTGTTGCGCGCCTCGAGGATCGTGCCCTCCGCCGTGACCAGCAGCGAGCCGAACGGATGGTTGCCCCGTTCGCGCGCCTCCCAGGCGAGCTCCACCGCCCGCTCCAGATAGCCCTGGTCCGCTTCCGTGATCGCCATCCGGCACCCCTCTCCGCTGATCAACAGCCTAGGTGAGCGCCGCGAAAACCGGGTCGGGACAATTCGGCTGCGGGCTAGCGTGGGCAAATGCCCATAAAACTACCAAAAATCCTACTGGTGTACGCCGTCGCCGCCGCATTCGTGGCGCCGGCCCCCGGAGCGTCAGCGGCCTCCATGACATCGGCGGTCGGCCGGCCCGAGCCGGCTCTGCTCTCCGTCGCGGATCTGCCGCCGGGCTACGAGTCCGCGGACGACTGGAGCGGAGTCGTGCGGCCGGGGGAGCCGGACCCCGATGTCTGCGTCGACCCGGTGGCGGTCGGCAGCGTGGTCAACCGGCCGGCGATCAGCTCGTACGCGTCGTTCTTCGACAAGCGGAGCGGGATCCTGCTCTACGAGATCGTGCTCGGCGACGGTCCGGCGAAGGCGCGCTCGCTCGTCGCGGACGTCGCCGCCGCCCCGCGGAGATGCCCCGTCGTGCGACTCGGCGAGCTGGCCCTGTCCGTCGAACGGATGAGCGTTCCCGATCTGGGGGTGCGGGCTTCCGGCGTACTCGTCAAGACAGCGACCGTCCCGCCCACCCGGACCCGGCTCGTCGTCTTCGCCGCCGGTCGATCGACCGTCGTGGTGATGGCGGTCGGCGTGGCCGACGTCGGCTTGCACGCCATGCACACCATTGCGTTGACGGCGGCTCGCAAACTGGCCAACCGGAAGCAGCCGGTCACGATCAGGGCGATGCCGGACATGGACGGGACGTGAGCTCCGCGACCGAGAACTCCGCGACCGATGACGAGGACCGCTTCCGGCAGATTTACGCCGGCAACTTCGAGCCGCTGCTCGCCTATGCCACCCGGCGGGTCGAGCAGCCGGCCGACGCGGCCGACGTGGTCGCGGAGACCTTCCTCGTCGCCTGGCGGCGACAGCACGAGATCCCGGCCGGCGCCGAGGCGCGCCTCTGGCTCTACGGGGTGGCCCGGCGGGTGCTTTCCAACCATCTGCGCGGTGGGGTGCGGCGGGAGCGCCTGGGGGTACGCCTGCGGCAGCGCCTCACCGCGCCCACCGCCCCCGATCCCGGCAGTACGGTGTCCGACCGGCTGACCGTGCGGGCCGCCATGGCGAGTCTCGGTCCGCTCGACCGGGAGGTGCTGATGCTCACCGTGTGGGAGGGGCTGGAACCGCGGGAGGCGGCGACGGTGCTCGAGGTCAGTTCGGCGGTGGTCCGCACCCGGCTGTCCCGGGCACGGGCGCGGCTGCGGGAACTGCTCGGTGACGATCCCGGGCCGCCCGGACATGTATTCGACGTCCTGACCGCACCCGTCCCGGAGGAGGGCAGATGACCGACGAACAGCTGGACCGAGTGGTCCGCGCCGCCGACCCGTACCGCACCGAGGTCATCGGGCGACTCGACGGGGCGGCGCAGACCCTCCTCGAGGAGATCATGTCTTCCGCGCCAGCACCATCGAGACGCGCCATGACCCGGCGGCT
Organism: Paractinoplanes ferrugineus; assembly: GCF_016862195.1. Lineage (GTDB taxonomy): Bacteria > Actinomycetota > Actinomycetes > Mycobacteriales > Micromonosporaceae > Actinoplanes > Actinoplanes ferrugineus. Next base: position 109,972 of record NZ_BOMM01000022.1, read on the forward strand.
CGTCACCGCCGCAGCCGCCGCCGCGGTCCTGGTGGCCATCCTGGGCGTCGCCGCCGTGGCCCGCCGCCACCAGCCGGCCCCGCCGCACCAGGCACTTCCCCAGGCACCGTCGACCACCGGGGCGGCCCCCGCGGCGGCCGGCCCCCGCACCTACTCGGCGTTCGTGCTCCAGGCCGCCGAGGAGAACCCGCGCCTGCTCATCGACGAACCCGGCTGGAAGGCCACCACGGTCTACGGCTTCGCCGAGAAGTCCGGCACCATCGGCTTCACCAAGGGCACCCACAAGCTGGAGATGAACTGGTACGAGGCGGCCCGGTACGACGACTACTACCGGGACCGCAGCGAGGTCAGCGCCCGGGAGAAGGCCACCGTCGCGGGCCGGCCGGGAAGCCTGGTCACCTACTCCGAGCACGACTGGGCGATCATGCTGGAGCCCAGCAACGGTACGTTCGTCGAGCTGCGCACCGACGGCGACTGGAAGCGGGCCGACTTCGACAGGACCGTCTCGCACATCGTCGAGGCCGACGTGCCGACCTGGCTCGACGCGCTGCCGGCCGAGATCGTCACCCCGGCCGAGGCCGGCGCCGCCGCCGACAAGATCCTGGCCGACGTTCCGCTGCCGCCGGGCTTCGACAAGTCCGCGGTCGGCAGGTTCGGCACCAACGACCCCTACCAGTTCGGCGCCAACGTGACCGGCCTGGTCGGCTGCGGCTGGCTCGACGAGTGGGAGCGCGCCAAGAAGGCCGGTGACTTCGCCGCGCAGAAGCGGGCGTCGCAGGCGATGTCCAGCAGTCACAAGTGGAAGGTGCTCAACGACATGAACGCCGAGGGCGACTGGCCGGAAGCGGTCTGGGAGATCGGCGACAAGATGGCCGACGGCGCCGACCCGTCCCACTACCGGCAGAGCCTCGGCTGCCGGTGATCGGCTGCCGGTGATCGGCTGCCCGTGACCGGGGACCGGCGGCGGCCCGGGGACCAGGGCCGCCGCCGGTTTGCTCACTGACCCACGGACTGCCAGGTGGCGTGGTCGGTGAAATCGGCCGGCTTCATCTCGGTGACCATCTTGCGCACCGTCGCCGTCGACAGGCCGCTCGACCGGCCGTTCACCTCGAGTAAGTAGTCGCCCTTGACGAGCGTGCAGGCCGCGGTCACCGATGAGCAGGACAGGCCGTCCTTGTCGCCGACCGGCCGGTTCTTGGGCTTGCCCCGCATCACCAGGATCTCGATGCCGTCCATGCGCAGGTCGACCGTCGCGCCCCGGGCGGCGCCGGTGAGCGGTCCGGCGTGCATGAAGACGTGCGAGACCACGTTGCTGTACTCGGTGGTGGCCTCCTCGACCGCCACCGTCTGCCAGCCCGCGGGCACGAACGCCATCGTGTAGGGCACCTTGACCGGCCGCGTCGTCCCGGTCGGCGAGACCGCGCCGGCGATGCGGAGCGCGTCCTCGGTGGAGGCCGTCGTCTTCCACGCCCGCGGCACGTAGGTGGCCCACGCGTCCGGCTCGTACTGCCAGGCCAGGGCGGTCCGGTGATACTGGCCGCTCCGATCCGCGTACGTCATGATGCGCCCGAAGCCCCGCACCCCGCCGACCTCGGCGGTGAAATCGGGACCGAAGGTCGCGCCCCCCTCGTCCGCCCCCAGCGTGGCCGGGTCGAAGACGCCGGGCCGGTAGAACCGGATCGCCCCGTCCGTCAACGGATAGGCCTGCCCCTGGTCGTCCTGCCAGGTCAGCCCGTCCCGATAGACCGGCAGTTCCTGGTAGCCGGTGGTGATCTGCCCGACCGGGCCGATCCGGTTGGGTCCGGTGCGGTACTCGCCGTAGCCGGTGCGGAAGGCGGTGTTGCCGGCCACCGGCGCGGCGGTCAGGATCTCGGTGCCGCCGGGCCGGTTCGCGAGCCCGACGCCGAGGGCGGCGACCGCCACGGCGACGGCGGCCCCACCGGCCGCGGCCGTCCGGCGCCGGCGGATCCCCCGGGCTCGGGCGATGATGTCATCGGTACTGGTGCGGGCCGGCGGTGACGGCGTCCGTCGGGTTGATTCCAGCACGTCGCGGACGTGATAGACCATGATCGTTACCTTCCGGATCAGTGATGATGATGTCTTCGGCCGCCAGCACCGTGCGCAGCGTGTCCAGCCCACGCGAACATTGACTTTTCACGGTTCCGGCGCGGCAGCCCAGGACCTCGGCCGTCTCCTCGACGCTGAGGCCCTCGAGGAACCGCAGCACCAGGACGGCGCGTTGCCGGGGCGGCACTTTCGCCAGGGCGGCCCGCATCCGCAGCCGCTCGTCGACGTCGGCGGCCGGATCCGGACCGAGCACGTCCGGAAGCAGGTCGCCGGCCGACCGCTCCCGCCGCCAGGGCCGTCGTTTCTCGCCGATGGCCGCGCGGACCACCATGGTGCGCGCGTACGCCTCCGGTGAGGCGACCCGATCCCACCGCAGATAGAGCCGGGCCAGCGTGCCGGCCACGGCGTCCTCGGCGGCCTGCCAGTCCCCGCAGGTCAGGAACGCCAGCGCCCGAAGCGACTCGAACCGGACCCGGACGAACTCGCGAAAGCCGTCATTGTCTCCCGCCTCCACCAGGCAAGCCCCCTCCGTTGTCGCCAGTCAGAGGAGCCGAACCCGCCGGGAGGTTGCACGCCGAGACGTTTTTCTCCGTACCGCCGCCGAGTGCGACCTTCGCCCCGATCATCGCGACCGCGAGCAAACCGGCGAGCCCGCCTCGGGTGGCGGTCAGGAACAGTCCGCCCCGGATCGGGTCGGGCTCGCCACCGAGGCCGGCCCACACCCCGAGCGCGGCGCCGGTCAGGGCCGCCCCGATGACGAACGCCCACGCCCGGTACGTACGCCGGGACCAGGTCGCCGAGGATCCGGGGGCGCACCGGACGGCCAGTACGGACAGGCCGGCGAGGCTGCTCGCGTACTGCGCCCACTCGTAGCCCGGGAGCGGGCCGAAGGACTCCGCCAACCACGGCACCCGGCGGACGCCCCACATCCCGGCGTGGGTGAAGCTGTCCCAGATCAGGTGCGTGCCGGCGCCGACCACCAGGCCGAGCGCGACGGCGAGGGCGCGCCGCCACCAAGCGGCGCCCCGGCCGCCCGCCGGGGATCCGGTGACCGGCGCGGGCCGCCCGGGGAGCAGCACCCCGAGCGCGGGTCGACCGACCAGCTGCCACCCGGCGTACGCGACAGCTCCGATGACCAGGTCGATCGTCCCCACGCCGGCCGTCGAGTGGGTCAGTGCGGTGAGTGAAGTGACCGTCACGAAGAACGGCAGGTCGGGCGCGAGGCTGCCGACGACGAGCGCCGCGGGCGGAACCCCGAGGCGGCGCAGCGGCCGGAGCAGCGGCAGCACCGCGGCCGGGTGACTTCCGGTGAACGGCACCTCCACCCCCGCATCGGTCCGGCCGGCGGGCGGGCCCACCGTCCACGAAGAAGCTAACTGCGCGGAGCCGACCCCGATGCGGCCGGTGCTGCCGTCGTAGGTGGTGCGGTCACCGCACCAACTCGCGGATCTTCGTGACCGCCTTGCCGAAGTAGCGGTGCTCCACCGGGCGGGTCAGGAAGTCGGCGAGCGAATAGAGGTCCAGGGCCGCGCTGAGGCTTCTCCAGTTGGCCGGCAGCACGCCGCCGCCGTCCCGGAAGCCGCGCAGGAAGTCGTCGGTGAAGCCGGGCGGGCGGGGGTCACGCATCAGGTTGGCGACGTCGAAGAGCGGCGAGCTGCTGAACGCGAACTCCCAGTCAAGCACCGCCACGATCGTGCCGGCTGCGGCGAGCATGTTCTTCGGGTTGTAGTCGGCGTGCACCAGTCGGTCGCTGCCCCGCAGCGCGTCCAGTTCGGGCGTGACCTGGGTGGCGTACCGGAGAAGGGCTTTCTGCTCCGCGGGGGTCAGGTGCCCGGCGGCGTTGCCCTCGCGCAGACAGCGTTCGACGAACGCGTCGAGGCCGCCGATCGGTTCGAAGCCGTCGGGGGTGAGGGTCTCGTCGCCGAAGAAGCCGGGCTGTCCGAAGGACACCGAGCCGATCCGGGCGAGTGTCTCGCCGACCGACCGACCGGCGTCGGCGGTCACCGGGCCGCCCTCGACGAACATGGACAGCAGCAGCCCGTCCGCGGGGGAGGCGGCCACCACCTCGGGCACCGGCACGATTCCGCGCAGCCGGGTGGCCAGCGCCGTCTCGACCGCGCAGCGGTTCTTCCCGAGATAGCGCCGCAGGACCAGCCGGCCGCCGTCGCTCATCTCGAGCAGGGTGTTCTCGTTGCTGTAGCCGCCGCTGAGCAGCCGGGACGACACGACCTTGCGCCCGGTCACCGACTCCGCCCACCTCATCGCCGGGCCGCCTGGCCGGTCGCCAGCTTGGCCCGCACCTCGTCGGCGTCCGGGTGGTCGAGCTCGGTGAGGATGGCCAGGGCGTTGCGCCACGCGTCGCGGGCGGAGCGGTGCCGGCCCGCCGCCTCCTCGGTGTCGCCCAGGTGGGACAGCGCGATCGCCTGGTACTGCTGGTCGTTCTCGTCGCGGAAGATCGACGCCGCGCGCCGGTAGCAGGACGCCGCCTGGGCCGGCTCACCGAGCCTGAAGTGGGCCATGCCGACACTGTCCCACGAGTGGGCGGCACCCATCCGGTTGCCCGCCGCCTCGTGCAACCGGACCGCTCGCCGGCAGTAGTCGAGGGCTTCCCGGTAGTCACCCATGGTGAGGTGACACCAGCCGATGTTGTTCATGGCGCGGGCCTCGCCGACCCGGTCGCCGGCCTGCCGGGCCAGTTCGAGCGCGTGGCCACCCTCCTCCAGCGCGTCCGAGTAGCGGGCCTCGCGCCGGGCCACGATGCCCAGGTTGAGGTGCGCGTCGGCCATCCCGCTCCGGTTGCCGAGCCGGCGGTAGAGGGCGAGCGCCGTGGTCAGGTGCGAGCGGGCCCGGTCGAGGTCGCCGAGGCCGGCGAGCGCGAACCCGACGTTGTAGTGCGACACCGCCTGCAGCAGCACGTCGCCGGCACGTTCGGCGGCCGCGATCGCGATCATCTGCCAGTGCGTCCAGTTCCGCTTGTCCCAGCGCCGCTCCAGATAGGTGAGCACCGCCCAGGCCATCCACCAGGCCGTCACGTCGAGGCCGGCGGCGACGGCGAGGTCGGCGGCGGCGCGCAGGGCCGGTTGCTCGGCGGCGAACCAGGCCATCGACCGGGCGCCGTCGCCGAACGACTCGGGTGCGGCGCCCTCGGCCATCTCGGTCGGGCGCCGGTTGCTCAGGCTGCGGTCGCTCTTCAGGCACTGGTCGGCGGCGAGGGCCGTGTGCAGGTAGTGGTCGATCATCCGGCGGGTCGCGGCCGCCCGGTCGCGGCGCGAGTCGATCTCCTCGGCCAGGTCCCGGGCGTAGTCGCGGAGCAGATCGTGACAGCCGAAGCGGCCGGGCAACTGCTCCGACACGAGGTTGGCGGCGACCAGCTCCCGCAGCGCCGTGCGCACCCGCCGAGCCGCCAGACCGGCCAGGCCGGTCAGCGCGGCCGCGCCGACCACCGGCGTGACGTGCAGGGCGAACAGGCGGAAGAGTCGCGCGGCGTCGGGGCCGAGCTTGCGATAGGACCAGGAGAACACGCCGCGTACGTCGGTGGCCGGGTCCGGGCCGGTGAGCACGTCCAGCCGCGACCGGGCGTCGCGCAGCTCGGCGGCCAGTGCGGTGAGCGGGAATCCGGGGTTGGCGGCGGCGCGCGCGGCCACGATGGCGAGCGCCAGCGGCAGCCGGGCACACGAGCGGACCAGGTCGTCGACGGCGTCCGGCTCCCGGGCCACCCGGCCGGCACCGATGCGCCGGGCCAGCAGGTCCCGGGCCGAGCCGGTGTCGAGCACGTCGAGCAGCAGCATCTGGGCGCCGTCGGCGACGGTCAGGCCGGCCAGCCGGTCGCGGCTGGTGACGATCACGACGCAGCCCGGCACCCCCGGCAGCAGCGGGCGGACCTGCTCGGCGTCACCCGCGTTGTCGAGCAGGATCAGCAGCCGCTGCCCGGCCAGCACGCTGCGATAGAGCGCGGCGCGCGCCTCGAGGTCGGCCGGGATGCGCTGCGGCGTCACCCCGAGACCGTCGAGCAGCCCGCGCAGGGCCTCGCCGGGCGGCACCGGCGGGCCGACCGGCCCGAAGCCGCGCAGGTTCACGTAGAGCTGGCCGTCCGGGAAACGGTCGCGCACCCGGTGCGCCCACCGGATGGCCAGGGTGGTCTTGCCGACGCCGGCCGTGCCCGAGACCGCCGAGATGATCACGCCGCGCGCGGCCCGGTCGGGCGGGCCGGCCAGCAACGCGTCGAGCCGGCCCAGCTCCCGGTCACGCCCGGTGAACCCGGCCGGGTCGGACGGCAGCTGGGCCGGGGTGATCTCGGTGCCGCGCACCGGTTCGGTGGCCGACCCCAGTAACCGCTCCCGGTCGGCGCCCTCGAGCCGGAACGCGTCGGCGAGCAGGCGCATCGTGGACGACCGCGGGGCGGCGACCTTGCCGGCCTCCCACTTGCCGACGCTGCGAACGCTCACCCCGGCCCGTTCGGCCAGCTCCTCCTGGGTCATGCCGAGCCGCCGGCGGTGAGCGCGCACAAGGTCACCGAACACGGAGCTCCCCCCGGAAGTTTCGCCATCGATCCCGGACGATCGTCTCAGGTGCCCGCACGCCCGCATAGGCGGGAAAGTTCCGATCAAGTTCCGATCGGCGTCCACTAATCTCGACAGGTGAGTGAAGTCGCGGCGCGGGAGGCGCTGGCCCGGGCGGCCACGCTGGGTCCCTACTTCGGGTGGGAGGCCGCCGGCGACCTGTCCGGCTGGCGGCGGTGGTCCGACCTGACGGACGGGACCGTCCTCGCCGCCCGCGTCGCCGTCGCCCGCCGCGCCCTCGCCACCATGGGCGGTCTCCCCGAGGACGCCGTCGAGGAACGTGTGGTCGCCTCCGTCGCCTTCCTCGGGTACGCCGCCCGCGTGCTCTCCCCACTGCTCGGTGCGGCCGTGCTCACCGGTGTCGTGCCGGTGGCCGGGCGGACCACGTTGTGGTGGCGGCCCGTGCCCGCCGGTCCGCTCCCGGTGGCGTACGCCGGGCTCAGCGCGACCGTTCCCGCCTCCCCGGAGGCCCTGCGGGAGATCGCCGTCGAGGCCGTCCTCGAACCTGTCCTGCTCGCCTGCCGGGCCCGCTTCCGGCTGTCCCCGCAGGTGCTGTGGGGTAACGTCAGTTCCGCCCTGGCCGGCGCCGCCGCCATGATCCGAAGGGCCGACCCGGCGGCGGGTGCACGGGCGTACGCCCTGGTCGAGGGCGTGCTCGCGGGGCCGCCGCTGGCCGGCACCGGCACCCTTGACGGCGGCGCGCTGACCAGGAACAACTGCTGCCTCTACTACCGCATCCCGGGCGGCGCCACCTGCGGGGACTGCATCCTCCATCGGCGTGGCGGGTGAAAGTGCCGATGAAGGTCCTGGCCGGGGTGCCCGCGCCGGGGGACCCTGAGTGGGCCGGGGGCGGTGCCGCACTGAACCAGAGGGGGAGGCTCAGTGGGTGGGGGGCGCCGCCCTCTCATCGTTTCTGTGGCGAAGTCGAAAAGCGGTACTAAAGGATCTAGATATATTGTTACGCTCGGCCGCCATGAGAGCTGATTTGGGTAATGTCCCAACACGCCTGGTGGCGCTTGGATCGGCAACGGTCCTCTCGCTCACCGGTGTCGTGGTGATCACAGCCGGCCCGGCGTCCGCGTCGGGACACCGTCCGACTCCCGGCGCGGCCGGGCTGGGCGACCGGTTGTACCCGCTGCTCGGCAACGGGGGCTACGACGTACAGAACTACGACCTCTCGCTCACCTATCCGCAGAAGGACCCGGGTCAGCAGGTGATCGGCGACGTGACCATCACGGCCGTCGCCACGCAGTGGCTTTCCCGCTTCGACCTGGACTTCGGCGGCGACGCCGTCGGTGCGGTCACGGTGAACGGCAAGGCGGCCGCCTTCACCCGCTCGGGCGACGAGTTGATCATCACGCCCCAGCGCGCCCTGCCGGCCGACCGCAAGTTCACGGTGCGGGTCTCCGGCTTCAAGGCCACCCCGATCGAGCCCAACGCCGACTCGCCGGCCGGCTTCGTGAAGACCCCGGACGGCACTATCGTGGCCGGTCAGCCGGACGAGACGCACAACCTCTACCCGAGCAACGACCACCCGCGCGACAAGGCCACCTACACCATCCGGATCACCAATCCGGTCGGCTGGACCGGCACTGCCAACGGCATCCAGGTCAGCCGCCGGCAGAGCGGCGACAAGGTGGTCTCGGTCTACCGCGAGACCCACCCGATGGCCAGCGAGCTGATCCAGGTCGCGGTCGGCGACTTCATCACCTACAACCGCGGGCGGGCCGGCGGCGTACCGGTGCGGGACGTGGTGCCCCGCCGGCTCGCCGACGACCTGCTGCCCAAAGCGGCCGACGAGATGAACGAGATCCCGTGGCTGCAGGGCAAGGTCGGGAAATACCCGTTCGAGAACTACGGCACCCTGGTCATCGACGGCAACCTCGGCTTCGCCCTCGAGACCCAGACCCTGTCGCTGTTCGACACGTCGTGGTACAGCCTGCCCGCCTACGTTCTCGACCCGGTCGCCGCGCACGAGCTCGCGCACCAGTGGTTCGGCGACAGCGTCGCGCCGTGGGAGTGGAGTGACGTGTGGCAGAACGAGGGCCACGCCACCTGGTACGAATACCTCTACGCGTACGAGACCGGCCGGCTCAAGGACTACGCCGGCGAGGACACCCTCGACGAGGTCTACAAGGGCATCTACGCCCGTGGCGACGAGCGGCGCGCCCGCTTCGGCCCGACCGCCCAGCCGCTGAAGGCCGATGTGATCTGGGACGTCTTCAACCCGAACGTCTACGACGGTGGCGCGCTCGTGCTCTACGCGCTGCAGCAGAAGGTCGGGGCGGTCAAGTTCCAGCAGATCGAGCGCGAGTGGGTGCGCCGCTACGCAGGCAAGTCGGCCTCGACCGGCGACTTCATCCGGCTGGCGTCGCGGGTGTCCGGGCAGAACCTGACGGCGTTCCTGACCGACTGGCTCTACGGCACCAAGACCCCGCCGATGCCGGGCCACCCCGACTGGACCGTCAAGCCGTGGCCGGCCCCGGTTCCGGCCGAGCCCGCGACGCTTTCCGCGCCGAGCGCCCGGCAGCACCGGTAACCGCCATTTCGCGACCCGGCTGACCTCTCGGCCCGTAATGTCTCAGAGCGGACATTACGGGCCGAGGAGGAGCCGTGGCGCATCCCAGCCCGCACGACACCGTGCGGCTCGCGGTCGTGGTCGGCGCGCTCGGTGTGGTCTTCGGCGACATCGGCACCAGCCCGATCTACACGCTGCAGACCGTCTTCAACCCGGACGACCCGCACCCGGTGCCGGTCAGCACGGCGAACGTCTACGGCGTCGTCTCACTGATCTTCTGGTCCGTCATGATCATCGTTACGGTCAGCTACGTCCTGCTCGCCATGCGCGCCGACAACGACGGCGAGGGCGGCGTGATGGCCCTGATCACGCTGATCCGGCAGTGGGGCGCCGCGCACGGCCGCCGGCGGGGCCTCTGGCTGGCCGCGCTCGGCATCTTCGGCGCCGCCCTGTTCTTCGGCGACAGCATGATCACCCCGGCCATCTCGGTGCTCTCCGCCGTCGAGGGCCTCAAGCTCGTCGAGCCGTCGCTCGGCGAAGCGGTCGTCCCGATCACCGCGGTCATCATCGTGGTGCTGTTCCTGGTGCAGAAGCACGGAACCGCGACCGTCGGCAAGATCTTCGGCCCGGTGATGATCCTGTGGTTCGGCGCGGTCGGGGCTCTCGGCGTCGGCGGCGTCGTCCGCGAGCCGGCCATCCTCAAAGCGCTCTCACCCACGTACGCCGTCGGATTCCTGGCCGGCCACTTCGGCATCGCCTTCTTCGCCCTCGCGGCCGTGGTGCTCTCGGTGACCGGCGCCGAGGCGCTCTACGCCGACATGGGCCACTTCGGCCGCCGCGCCATCACCCGCGGCTGGCTGCTGCTCGTCCTGCCGGCCTGCATGCTCAGCTTCCTCGGCCAGGGTGCCCTGATCCTCGACGACCCGGCGAACATCAGTGGCCCGTTCTTCCTGCTCGCCCCGGACTGGCTCAGGCTGCCACTGGTGCTGCTCGCCACCGGCGCCACGGTCATCGCCGCCCAAGCGGTGATCACCGGGGCCTACTCGGTGACCTCGCAGGCGGCCCAGCTCGGCTACCTGCCCCGGATGCGGATCACGCACACCAGCGAATCGACGATCGGTCAGATCTACGTGCCCTGGATCAACTGGCTGCTGCTGGTGTCGGTGCTGACCCTGGTCTTCGCCTTCCGCAGCTCGGCCGCCCTCGCCTACGCCTACGGCATGGCGGTGACCGGCACCATCACCATCACCACGCTGCTGTTCTTCTACATCGCCCAATGGCGTTGGAAGGTGCCGCCGTGGTTGCTGGCCGCCGGCGCCGGCATCCTGGTGGCGATCGACCTGCTCTTCGTCGCGGCGAACCTGACCAAGCTGCTGCACGGCGCCTGGCTGCCGCTGCTGATCGGCGTGATCGCCTTCACGGTCATGACCACCTGGCAGAAGGGCCGCTCGATCGTCACCGCCGAGCGCCGCCGCCGGGAAGGCTCGCTGCCGGACTTCATCGACCAGCTCCGCACCGGCGCCGACCGGATCGCCCGGGTGAGCGGCACCGCGGTGTTCCTCAACCGGGGCATGGAAACCGCCCCGCTGGCCATGCGCGCGAACGTCGAGCACAACCGGGTCCGCCACGACCACATCCTGATCATCTCGATCGAGACCCAGGTCGTGCCGCGCGTGCCCGACGCCGACCGGGTGGAACTGGACGACCTCGGCTACGCCGACGACGGCATCACGTTCGTCCGAATCCGCTTCGGCTACGCCGACAACCAGGACGTCCCGGCCGCCCTGCGCCGGCTGGACCCGGCCACCACCGAGGGTCATATCGACGTCGACAACGCCTCGTACTTCCTCTCCAAGATCTCCCTGCGCCGCGGCGACGCCCCCACCATGGCCCTGTGGCGCAAGCGTCTGTTCATCGCCACCTCCCACGTCACCGCCGACGCGGCCGAGCATTTCGGCCTGCCCCGCGACCACACAGTCATCATGGGCTCGCACATCGAGGTCTGACCTCGGCCCGGCACCTCCTCTTGCCCACGTCCCGACCCGGGCCGGGACTCCGTCGCGGTGCAGACGACCTATCGGATGCTGCGGACCCGGAATCGCATCAAGCCCCACGTGTACGCGGAAAGGGAGTACCGCGGGGCGGCGAACCGATATCGACGCCGCGACCGAGCAGCTCTACCGCCGTGCAGAGCGCCGCCGCAAGCCGCCGGCGGGCGCCGTCGACATCCGGACCAGGGCTGCGGACAACCGGACCGACCGCCGCCGGACGGCCGGTCAGCGTGTCACGTCCAGCAAGTGGTGCTCCACCTCGTGAATGGTGTGCCGGCCCAGCCAGAGGAGGGTTCGCGAGGCCGCGGCCGGCCAGTTGTAGCGAGTCGTGCGTGTCCACTGAGCGGGCGTCAGGGCGGCGAACGAGCGCGCCAGGGTGGTGGCCGCCTCGGTGAGGGCGGTCAGCACGAGCTGGGGGTCCTGCGTGTTGTAGGCGTCCCGGACCGCCAACTCGTCGCGACCCATCGGGGTCACCGGTGGGTCGTCCGCGCGGAGCGCCAACTCCAGCCGTTGGCGCTGGACCCGCAGCACGTCGCGGACGTGGCAGGCATATTCCAGCGGCGACCAGACGTCGACGGCCGGGCGGCGGCGCGGATCGGTGATCGGGTGCAGCGCCGCCGCAAAGCGTGGGCCGGCCTCCGCCAGCCGGGTGGGCAGTTCGCCCGGGGTGACGGAGTCGTAGTCGAATCCGCATTCCGCGCAGCGCACGGGACTAGTCGTTGCCCGGGGTCAGGTCCGCGACCTCGGCATAGGTGACCTTCGCCGGCGCCTCGGTGGGCGCGTAGATCACCCGGAGCACGCCGGTCGGGAAGGCCTCGGTCGCGAGCACCGAAAGGTGCTGGGCGGTGTCGCCCTCGTCGAACAGCCGGCGGCCCCTGCGTGCCGCGACCGGGTGGATCAGCAGGCGCAGCTCGTCGATCAGGCCGGCCGCGAGCAGCTGCTGGACCACCGAGATCGAGCCCGGGATGAGGATGCCCTTGACGGCCGGGTCGGCCTTGAGCGCGGCGGCCGACTTGACCAGGTCGTCCTGGATGAGCTCGGAGTTGCGCCAGGTGAACTCCAGCGGCTGCCGTGACGCGACCACCTTGCGGGTGTCGCCGAGCCGGCCGGCGAAGGTCGCGTCGTCGCCGCCGGCGGCCTCCCGGTCGGGCCACGCCCCGGCGAAGCTGTCATAGGTCTCGCGACCCAGCAGCAGCACGTCCGAGGTCTCGTAGTCCTCGGCCACGGCGCGTCCCATGCTGTCGTCGAAGTAGGGGAAGTGCCATTCGGGGTCGATCTCGGCCACCCCGTCGGCCGAGATGAAGAGAGTGGAGATGACCTTCGCCATGGCGGTGTTCCTCTCGAGTCGTGATGTCTTCGGCAGGATGGACCGCCTGAGCATGCCGAACTCATCGGTGCCCGGGCGACCATGTCAGCCGCCCGGGCACCGACGGTCGTCAGCGGAGCGCGTACGCCCGGATGATGGTTTGGTTCACGGTGTTGCCCTTGCTGTCGGTGGCCGAGACCCGCAGCGAGGCGTAACCGGCGCCGCGCCGGTGGTCGACCGTGGCCACCCGCTGGTCGCCGAACCCGCGCACCGAGGCCTGCTTCCACGTCTTGCCGTCGTCGAACGACACGTCGACCCGCACCGTGCGGGCAGTGCCGGCGGAGGAGCCCGGCTGGTGCTCGACGAGGACCGGGATGTCGAAGCGGTGGCCCGCCGGCGCCGCGTTGTAGGCGTCGAGACGCGGGCTGAAACGGACCGTCGAGAGCGGTAGCCGCTGATAGTCCGTACCGGCGACGTGCCCCGACTTGAACGTCCACGACGCCTTCACCGAGGTGGCGAACAGATGCGGGGCGCCCCGGGCGGCCGAGGTCTCCAGCCGGTACGTCGCGGTGGCGGCCGGCAGGTCGAACTCGTTGCCGTCGCCCAGCTTCGTGTCGCCCCGGTAGAGCGCCGACGTGGAGTCGCCGGTGGAGAAGCCGGGGTGACCGGCGCCGTCGCCGAACAGCGACGGGTTGGCGGTGAGGTGGTCGCCCTGGCGGACCACCCAGTCGCCGGCCCAGAGCGGCTGCGTGACGTTCGGGCCGAACACCGCGGTGTTCCACTCCTGGTGATAGGTCCGGCCGGGGCGCAGTTGCTCGCGACCGCCGAGCTGCTCGCTGATCGGCTCCGGGAAGTCGTCCCCGACGGCCGGCATCTCCTGCATGAAGTCACCCCGCCAGGGTGCCTCCGTGCTCAGATATTCGGTGCGGTGGAAGGGCAGGCTGAACGGGACGATCGCGGACCAGCCGCCGCTTTTCTCCGTGTACTGCGCCATGTTGCTCTTGGCGCCCTCGGCGCCGGTGGCGGCCACCGAGTAGTCGGCTTTCACCGTGGCCAGGTCACTCGGGCGCGGCTTGCGGGTGAGGCCGCTGAACATCCTGCCGGGCTTGAAGTAGGCCAGGTCGGTGGTCCAGGGGCTGTTCCGGAAGTCGCCGTCGGCGCCCGGGTCGGCGAACGACCCGTTCACGCTGGCCAGGAAGAAGTCCTTGGAGACCGGGGTGGCCGGGGCAGCGGACAGGCTGGCGAACGTCAGGCCGAGCGCGCTGGCGCCGAAGCTGAACTCCGGCAGGGTCCAGTCGGCGTTGACCGCGGCCAGGACAGTGCCCGCGCCGGCCTGCGGCGGGACCACGGTCACCGGCTCGGCGGTGCGGCCGTCGAAGGTGACCTTCTTCGCCTTGTCGACGACCAGCTCGGAGATGGTGAGCATGGCTGTCGACTCGGCCTCGGCGTTGTTGATCCAGACGTACGCGCCGTAGCGGCCCTTCGGCAGGCGGACCGTCTCGGTGCCCTTGGCCTGGGCCACGTCGAAGGTGTCGAACTCGTCGAGGTTGACGAAGGAGGCGTAGTGATCGAGGCTCGGCGTACCGTCCGGGTTGATCGTCTCGACCGTGACGTCGTAGCTCTCCGGCTCCCGGTTGACCCCGAGCGGCGTCACCACCCGTCCCTTCTCGGAAGTGGCGGTGAGGTAACCGTCGAGCAGGCCGTCGGACAGGCTCGCCGGGCTCGTGTCGGCGGTGACCGTCGTGCTCGCCGTCCCGCCGGCCGGCACCGAGAGCCGCGTGGTGGCCACCTTGAACGCCGCCGAGCCGGTCCGGGCGAGGGTCAGCTCGACCGCCGCCGCGCCCGTGTTGCGGTAGGTGACGGTCCTGGTGACCGGCTTGTCGTCGCCGTGCGGCCAGATCTGCAGGCCGAAGGCGAGCGAGCCGGCGTCGGCGCTCACCGTCTGAGTGATCTCGCGGGCCACGTCGACCCGGCCGGCACCCTGGTCGAACGCGTTGACCCCGGCGGTCGGCGCGGCCGAGCCCAGCAACGTGTTCTTGCGCAGCTTCGACGACCAGTCCGGGTGCTCCTGGGTCAGGATCGCGGCCGCACCGGCCACGTGCGGGGTGGCCATCGAGGTGCCGGACAGCGACACGTAGCCGTCGACCGGCGCCGGGTCACCGATGAAGCCGTTCTTGGCCTTGGCCGCCACGATGTCCACGCCGGGCGCGGTGATCTCCGGCTTGAGCCCGCTGTCGCCGCTGCGCGGACCGCGCCCGGAGAAGTCGGCGAGCTGGTCCTCGCGGTCGACGGCACCGACCGAGAGCGCCTCGTCGGCGGTGGACGGTGAGCTGACCGACCCCTTGCCGGGGCCCGCGTTGCCGGCCGCGATCACGAACAGCGTGTTGAACTGCGCGGTCAGGTCGGTGACGGCCTGCTCGAGCGGGTCGATGTCCGGGGTGTCGCCACCGCCGAGGCTCATGTTGATCACCGGTGCGCGCTCGGCCGCCCAGGCCATGCCGGCCAGGATCGCCGAGTCGTCACAGAACTCGGTCTCGCACACCTTGCCGATGACCAGCTTGGCGCCGGGGGCGACCCCCTTGTAACGGCCACCCGACGCGGCACCGGTGCCCGCGATGATCGAGGCGACGTGGGTGCCGTGCCCGACCTCGTCGTCGGCGCTCGGCGTGGTGGTGAAGTTGGCCGTCTCGGCGATCTGCCCGGCCACGTCGGGGTGGGTCGCGTCGATGCCGGTGTCGAGGATCGCCACCTTGGTGCCGGTGCCGTCATAACCGGCCTGCCACGCGGTCGGTGCGCCGATCTGCGGCACGCTGTGGTCGAGCGTGACCTTGCGCTGCCCGTCCAGCCAGATTCGCTGCACCCCGGCCTTGAGCGAGCGCGCGTTCGCCGCCCCGGCGGTCAGCGACGACCAGAGCTGGGCCCGCTCGGCGACGTCCGCCCGCGCGGCCAGGGCGCCGACCTGCGGGATGTCGCGCGTGATCCGCGCACCACCCGCGGTGAGGGCGCTGCGTGCGCCGGTCGCGCTGTTTCTGGGGTACGAGATGAGCAGTCGCAGATCGGCTTCGCCGCGCGCGGTGAGCGAGTCGAGGTCGAACAGCCGCTTGTCGACCCGTCCCGCCCGCAGCAGCGCGAGCGCGTCCGACGGAATGACGTAGCGCTTCTCGCCCTCGGTGCGGGTCAGGAAGCGGATCTTGCTGCGGCCCGGTCCGGGCTGGACGGTCGCGCCCTTGCCGTGAATCGTGACGCGGTCACCGGTGATCAGCGCGACCGAAGTGGAGTCCGCAGGCGTTCCGGTGGTCGTGGACGGTGCTGCTGCCGCCGGTGCCTGCATGGCCCCGATGACCAGGACCGAGACGAGCAGTACGGCGGGCAGTCTTCGTCGACGCATCTGGGTGCCTCCCCGGGCCGGGACCGTCCCGGCTCTCGGATAGACCCTTGCAAATGGCCGCAACTCCCGCTCCACCCCGTCGAGTCCACTCTCGACTCCACGAACCGCCGGTCCGCCCCGCCCCCTGAGCTGCGGTCCCGATCAGACGCTGGTCGAGACGCGGCCCGCTTCCGCGTGGGTCGCTTGGGTGTGGGTCGCCTGGGTGTGGGGCGCTTGGGTGTAGGGCGACTGGGTTCGGGGCGCGGGGGTGTGGCGGGCTTGCGAACGGGCCGCCTCGGTTCGGCGGTTGCGGACAGCGAGGCGCAGGGCGGGCCACCGGCGCCGGCGACTGTCGCAGGTGGCCAGCACCTTGGCCGGGTTTTCCCGTTCCTCGGGCGGGACGGCGGCGATCACGATGAGCATCGGAAGGGCAGCCGCGGCAAGCTCGGTCGAGGCCAGGAACACGAGCGCGCCCAGGGCGGCGATCACGACGTATCCGGTCATGGATTGTCTCCAGTCGTGTCGAACTCGGACGGTCGCCGCAGCGCACCGTCATGGTGGCCGCGATGACCAGCATCGCGAGGGCAAGAACGGCGCTGCTGCTCGAAGCCGCCCGCCGGATCCTCGAGCAGGACAGCTGACCCGGCCTCTGAATCCCGCTCGATGATGCGCGGCCGACCACCGGTGGCACCCTCGACGTGTCACCAGCTCGGCATGCCACCGCCCGCGGCGCTGAGCGATCCGCCCGCGGCGCTGAGCGATCCGCCCGCGGCGCTGAGCGATCCGCCCGCGGCGCTGAGCGATTTGCCGCGGCGACGCAGGCCGGGTTCGGCGGTCGGCGGTGAAGGCGGTGAAGGCGGTGGCAGGTCAGCGCCGGCCCAGGAAGGCCAGCAGACGGTCGCCCGGCGAGGCGTCGCCGGGTGGGGGGACGGGACGGGCGAAACGGCCGGGGCGGTCGGCCGGGCGGATCAGGATGACGGCCAGGTCGAGGAGCTCGTCGGCCAGCTCGGGTGGGATCGGCCTGGACCGGTGGCACGCCTGGGACACGTCCCAGCTGTGGGCCGTGAGCTCGATCGCCCCGGCGGTGGCGATCAGGGGGGCGGCGGCGGTTGCTTCGTCCACCCGTACGGTGAAATCGTCCCGGACCGCGGCCCAGGCACCCAGCAGGAGCACCGCCCGGTCGCGTGCCAGCGGAACGACCGGCGCCGCCGGCGGCGGGGCGCTGGGCCGGACCACGCCCGTGTCGGCGGCCTCGTGCAGCGCGGTCATCGAGTCGATCAGGTGCTCCAGCAGGGCGCCGAGATCCCACCCGGGGCACGGGGTCGGGTTGCTCAGCAGCGCCGGCGTCACCAGGGAAAGGCTGCCCAGGCAGTAGGAAACTGCCCGTTCCAGCACGGCCACCCCGGCCCGCAGCGCTGCTGTCATCAGGTCACCGGAAGGAAATCGGGGAGGCCGAACGTGCGGAACAGGCGCCTGTCGAAGAAGCTCGACACGTGGCTGACGCCGTCCTTGGTCAACGTCAGGACCGGGAGGTTGAACGGCTTGTAGACGTCGCCGTCGCGCATGTAGAGGCCGAACGCGTGCTGGCCGTTCGCCCTGGTCGGGATCAGCTTCATGTCGCCGGGTCGGCGGGCCGGGCAGTGCGTGTCGACAAGCCGGGCGATGTTCTCCGGCCCCTCGTACCAACCGGTGAACGGCGGCATCTCCCACACCGCGTCCTTGGTGAAGATGTCCACCATGGCGGGGATGTCCTTGGCCTCGAACGCGGCCACGAACCGGTCCAGCAGCTCCTTGCGCACGGCGTCGCCGGGCTCGGTGATCTTGTCGGAGTCGAGCTCGGTCCGCGACATCTGGGCCCGCGCCCGTTGCAGGGCGCTGTTGACCGAGGCGACAGTCATCTCCAACATCTCCGCCACCTCGGCCGCGGACCACTGCAGGACGTCCCGCAGGATCAGCACGGCACGCTGGCGGGGCGGCAGGTATTGCATCGCGGCGACCACGGCCAGCCGGATGCTCTCGCGGCCGGTCACCACCGACGCCGGGTCGAGGAACTCGTCGGGCATCGGCTCGAGCCATCGCACCTCACGCTGCTCGACCAGGTCGTCGGCCGGGTCCGAGCTGGGCGCGCCGAGCCCGATCGGCAGCGGGCGGCGGTTGCGCGACTCGAGCGCGTTGAGGCAGGCGTTCGTCGCGATGCGGTGCAGCCACGTGCGCATCGACGAGCGGCCCTCGAAACGGTCGTAGGAGCGCCAGGCCCGAACGTACGTCTCCTGCACCAGGTCCTCGGCGTCGTAGACCGAGCCCAGCATGCGATAACAGTGCGCCAGAAGCTCCCGACGGTAGGGATCCGCTTGCCGCACGAACTCGGCTTCCACCACGCCACCTCCTCATGAAGTTACGACAGCGGTCGCGGCCGGAACTCATCGTCGTCGGGCCGATGAGTTCCGCCGGCGTCCGCGGTCTGTCTCGGCGATCGTAAAGAGCAGGTATGACAAAAATGCCGACCGACCAGCCGCGGCCTAACGGCTGAGCTCGGTCGACCTGCGGAGCAGGGCGGCCCGCCGGCGGCGGGCCACCACGAGGTTCGCGACCGCGGCGACGCCGAGGGCGCCGACGACCAGGGCGAGGCCAACGGGGGAGCGGTGGCGGGAGACGGCGATGGCAGCCACTCCCATCCCGCCGGCCGGCCAGGCGGCGAGCGCGATCCAGGCGGCGACGACGCGGTCGCGGGCGAAGAGCGGGGTACGGCGGGTCAGCACCCAGCTGCCGTACCCCGCCCAGCCCAGCCCGACGAGGGAATCAGGTGCGGCTGCGCCAGAGCAGCCAGACGAAGTAGGGCGCGCCGATCAGGGCCGTGACCAAGCCCGCGGCCAGCGAGGACGGGGCGATGACGGTACGCCCCAGGGTGTCGGCCACGCTCACCAGCAGGGCGCCCAGGCCGACCGCGACCGGGACGGCGCGGCTGTGCCGGGCGCCGACCAGGGCGCGGGCCGCGTGCGGGGCGACCAGGCCGACGAAGGCGAGCGCGCCGACCGCGACCGCGGCCGCCGCGGTCAGCAGCGCGGCCAGGGTGAGCAGCCCGAGGCGGGCCCGGCCCAGCGGGACGCCCAGCACCCGGGGCACGTCCTCGTCCAGGGCGACCAGGTCGAGTGTGCGGGAACCGGCCAGGGCCAGCGGGAACGCGATCAGCAGCATGGTCGCTACCGGGACGACCTGACCCGTGGTGCGGCCGTAGGTGGAGCCGGCCAGCCAGGTCAGGGCGGTGTTGATGTTCCACGGCGAGACCGTGACCACGACCAGGGTGGTCAGCGCCGTCGCGGCGGCGCTGACCCCCACCCCGATCAGCACGATCCGGTCGGAGGCCGGGCCGCGCCCCGCGGCCAGCCAGTAGACCAGGCCGAACGCGGCGAGCGCGGCCGCAGTGGCGGCGCCGAGCACCGGCCACACGCCGAGGCCGGGCAGCAGCATGACGACGGCCACCGCACCGACGCTCGCCCCCGGGGTGACGCCGAGCAGGCTCGGCTCGGCCAGCGCGTTGCGGCACACGGCCTGCACGATCGCGCCGGCCAGGGCGAGCGCGGCACCACCGGCCAGGGCCGCGAGCACGCGCGGCCACCGCTGGTCGAGCACGAAGCTGACCTGACGCCCGGAGATCCCCTCGGCCCAGTTCAGGACGTCACCGAGCAGCACGATCCGGTCACCGAGCAGCAGCGCGGCGACGAAGGCGGCGACCACCGCCACGACGAGAAAAGCGGAGACCGAGAAGATCCGGCCACGCGTACGCACCGAGCCGGGCGCGCCGCGGGCCGGAACCGACGCCGGACCGCCGTCGCGAAGCCCCCGGGCCAGCCAGACGAGCACCACCGCGCCGGCCAGGGTGGTGACGACGCCGGTGGGCACCGAGATGGACTTGTCGGCCGCGAACACCAGGCGCAGCAGCACGTCGGCGCCGACCACGAGGACCGCGCCGGCCAGCCCGGCGAACGGCAGGAGCAACCGGTGGGCGCCGAGGCCGGGAACCCGGCGGGCGATCAGCCGGGCGATGACCGGCGCGCACAGGCCGACGAAGCCGATCGGGCCGGCGACGCTCACCGAGATCGCGGCGAGGAGTACGGCCAGGGTCACCGCGACCACCCGGGTGCGGCGTACGTCGACACCGAGCACCCGGGCCGCGTCGTCGCCGATGGCCAGCACGTCGAGCCGGTGCGCGATCAGCAGCGTGGCGAGCACGCCGACGGCGACGATCGGGGCGGCCGTGCTCACCTGGTGCGAGCCGGACTGCACGGTGGAGCCGCTGCCCCACGCGTACAGGCCGATGGTGTTCTGCTGGAAGAGCATCAGGAGCACGGTGGTCAGCGAGTTGAGCGCGAGAGCCACCGCCGAGCCGGCGAGCACGAGCCGGGTCGGGCCGGCCGCGCCGCCCCGCGCGACGAGTAGCACCAGACCCGCGGCGAGCAGGCCACCGACAAACGCGACCAGGCCGTTGACGGAGAACGGCAGGGCGACGCCGGACGCGGCGACGGCCACCACCGAGACGTAGGCGCCGGCGTTGACGGCGAGCGTGTCGGGGGAGGCGAGCGGGTTGCGGGCGACCGATTGGAAGACCCCACCGGCGATCCCGACGGCGATGCCGACCAGGAGGGCGGCGGCGAGGCGGGGGAGCCGGCTTGCCACGAGTACGGCCACCGCCCGCTCGCGGGTGCTGTCGTCGGGCGCCCACGGCCAGCCGGCGCGTAGTAGTTCGCCGACGCCCAGGCGCGCGGTGCCCTGCGTGAGGTGCACCGCGGCCAGGACGGCGAGCAGCACGACCGCCCCCGCGAAGACGGCGATGATCCCGTACGTCTGCGGGTTCCCGGTCTTCCCGATCTTGACCGGAGCGTCGATCGTGCTTGTCATGTCAGGCGGTCAGGGCCGGGACGAGCGCGTCGACGAAGGCGCTGGCCGAGGCCGGGCCGCCGAACATCCAGATGCCGTCCGGGATGCGCTTGACCTTGTTCCCGGTGACGAACGGGAGCTGCTTCCAGACCGCGTTGCCCTTGAGGTTGTCGGTGAAGTCGCCGCCGTCGGTCTTGTTGGCCACGTAGAGGAACGTGGTGCCGGCACCCGTGATCTTGGTGAGGCCCTCGACGTCGGTCTGCGCGAGTCCGTAGTCCTTGTCGCCGCCGGTGGTCCACTGGTTCGCCAACCCCAGTTCCTTGGCGATGCCGCCGAAGAACGAGTTCGGCGTGTACATGCGCAGGGTGACGGTGCCGGAGTCGACCCAGCCGTCGGCCATGGTGAACGGCGCGCCGGTCTTGCCCGCCTTGGCCAGCGCGTCCTTGCCGGTGGCGACCTTGGCGTCGAAGCCGGCGAGCAACTCGGTCGCCTTCGCCTCGGTGCCGGTGGCCTTGGCCAGGGTGTTCACCGTCTTGCGCATGTAACCGATCGGGTCGCTGCCGTCGGACCCGCGCAGCGCCAGCACCGGAACCTTGGCGGCGAGCTGCTTGAGCACCGGCTCCTGCACGTCGGTGGTGGTGACGACCAGGTCCGGGTTCAGCGCGATGATCGCGTCGAGGCTGGGTTCGCCGCGCTGGCCGACGTCCGGGGTGGTGGCGTCGATCGGGGCGCTGGTGTCCCAGACGTTGTAGCCCTTCACGTCGGCCTGCCCGGCCGGCTTCACGCCGAGCGCGACGAGGTTCTCGGTCAGGCCCCATTCGAGGGAGACCACGTTGCGGGCCGGTGCGTTCAGGTGCACGGCGCCGCGCTCGTCGGTGAGGTCGACCGGCCCGGACGGTGCCGACGACGCCGGGGCCGCCGTGTCGGTGGTGTCCTCGGTGGTGCCGCAGGCCGAGACCAGCATCGCGGTGAGTGCCACCGCCGAAGTGGCGAGGGCGCGGCGGGTGATGCTCATTTAGATGGAAACCTTTCGGATGTGGTGCCGGCCGACCGGCCGGGTGCGGACATGGCCGTCGGCCTCGACGTGGACGTCGATGCGCAGGCCGTAGATCTCGGTGAGAAGCTCGGCGGTGAGCACCTCGGCGGGGCGGCCGGTGGCGCGCACGACGCCTTTCTCCAGCAGTACGACCTCGTCGGCGACCGCGGCGGCCTGGTCGAGGTCGTGCAGCACGACGCCGACCGCGACCCCGTGCGCGTCGGCCAGGTCACGCACGATGTCCAGGGTCTCGATCTGATAGCGCAGGTCGAGGAACGTGGTGGGCTCGTCGAGCAGCACCACGCCGGTGTCCTGGGCGAGGCAGGTGGCCAGCCACACCCGCTGCAGCTCGCCGCCGGACAGCTCGTCGACCGCGCGGTCGGCCATCCCGGCCACCCCGGTCAGCTCCATGGCCCGCGACACGTGGGCCGGCCCGTCGGTGTCCCCCGCACCGAACCGCCCGCGGTAGGGATGCCGCCCGTACGCGACGACGTCCCGCACCCGCACCCCGCCCGGCGTCGGCCGCGACTGGGTGAGCAGGGTGACCTGGCGGGCGAAGTCGCGGGGCCGCAGCGCGAACGCGTCCTCGCCACCGAGGTCGACGGCCCCGGACCGCGGCGTGTGCAGCCGGGCGAGCGAGCGCAGCAGGGTGGACTTGCCCGACCCGTTGGGCCCGATGAGCGCCACCACGGTGCCGGCGCGCAACGCGATGCCGGCTCCGTGCACGACCGTCCGGCCGTCGTAGGCGAGCGTCAGGTCAGCGCCGGTGAGCGCGGCACCGTCGGTCTCGCCCCGCCTCGTACCCAACCCGGCCTCGGTCGTCATCTCGCCTCGGTCTTCATCTCGCCCCGGTTCATGAGGTGAGGCTAACCTAAGTGATTTTCGCGGTACATGAGGGTTCTTCGAGGTGGCGCCGATCACGAGAGGGCTGGCAGCATCGGGCCATGATCTCCATCGCCCCGCAGTCGTCGGCCGCCGACCCGGAACTCCGCACCGGCGTGGCCGACCTGGTCAACAAGGTCTACGCGGTCGCCGAGGACGGCCTGTGGGCGGGCGAGGTCGACCGCACGTCGCCGGCCGAGATCGGGGCGCTGATCGACGCGGGCGAACTGGTGGTGGCCCGCGACGGCGCGGAGATCATCGGCGCCGCCCGGGTTCAGCGCCTGCCGTCCGGCGAGGGCGAGGTCGGCATGCTGGTCACACACCCCGCCCGGCGCGGTGCCGGCCTGGGCGGGGACCTCCTGGCGTACGCCGAGGACTGGGCCCGCGGTCAGGGCCGGCACACCATGCAGCTGGAGCTCCTGGTGCCGAAGACCTGGTCGCACCCGGTCAAGGAGTTCCTGCGTGGCTGGTACACCCGTTCCGGTTACCGAGTCGTGCGCGTCACCGACCTCGCCGAGTCGTTCCCCGCCCTGGCGCCCCGGCTGGCCACGCCCTGCGACTTCCTGATCTTCAACAAGCCGCTGTAGCCGCCGTTCAGTGGGTGTGGGCCAGGCGGTGCCGGCGATCTTGGGACAGCGCGGCGTGGTGCTCGGCGCCGGGATGGCTGTCCGGATCGACGTGCACGGTCACTGTGGCCAGCTTCGGGACGTGGTGGGTCAGCTGGTGTTCCGCGTCGGCGGCGATCTCGTGCGCGGCCAGCAGGGTCAACTTCGCGTCGACCACCACGGCGGCCTCGGCGTGCAGGCGGTGCCCGATCCAGCGCAGGCGTAGCGCCGGCACGTCGTGGACGCCGGGAACGTGCCGCAGGGCGTGCTCGGCGGCATCCACCAGCTCCGGCTCGACCCGGTCCATCAGCCGCCGGTAGACCTCCCGGCCCGCGTCCTTGAGCACGAACGCGATCGCCACCGTGGTCGCCAGGCCGACCACCGGGTCGGCCCAGCCCCAGCCCAACCCGGTGCCGCCGGCCGCCAGAACCACCGCCAGCGAGGTGAAACCATCGGTCCGGGCGTGCCGGCCGTCAGCCACCAGGGCGGCCGACCCGATGCGCCGCCCCACCCTGATCCGATAACGCGCGACCGCCTCGTTGCCCAGAAACCCGGTCACCCCGGCCGCGAACACCCACGGCAGGTGCGTCATCTCCCGAGGGCTGAGCAGTCGCGCCACCGCCAACCAGCCCGCCCCCACCGAGGACGCGGCGATGGCCAGGACGACGGCGATGCCGGCCAGATCCTCGGCCCGGCCGAAACCATAGGTGTACGCCCGGGTCGCCGCCCGCCGCCCCAGCCAGAACGCGATGCCGAGCGGCACGGCGGTCAGGGCGTCGGCCACGTTGTGCAGACTGTCACCAAGCAACGCCACCGACCCCGACAGCACCACGACCAACGCCTGCAGCCCGGCCGTCACCCCGAGCCCCACCAGCGAGATCCACAGTGCGCGTAGGCCCGCCCGCGACCCCTCCAGCGCCGAGTCGACCTTCTCGCCGCTGGCGTGCGAGTGCGGAGTCACCAGGTGCCGCACCCGATGAAGCAGGCCGCCTTCATGCCCGTGCCCGTGCCCGTGCTCCACCACGCCTCGCAGGCTACCCTGACCGCTAGTCGTGCGACAACCGTGCAGTTGCGAACGACCTGCAGGAACGCCGCTTTCGCTACTGCCCTCGTCCGCGAACGTCCGCCCGGTTCGCCGCCCGGCGTGTTCGCACCCGCCGCCGCGACCGGCCCGCTCTCGGAGCGCGGGGTCCGGCTGGGCCCGCCCCTCGGCGAGGCCTGCGTCCCGTCAGGCCGCAACTTCCTCGATCAGGGGCTGCGTGAATTGCCGGCGGTCTGAGCACCAAGCGGTCACGCGGCGGCGAGGTGCTCGGCTGAGCGGTGGGCTGGGCGGGGGAGTGCGGGTGGGCGTTACGGTGTGGCGTATGGCGGCGGTGTTCATCTCGTATCGCACTCCGGACCGGGCCGAGGCGACTGCGCTCAAGGCGGGGCTGGAGAAGTGCGGGCACAAGGTCTGGCTCGACAGCGAGGAGATCGCGGTCGGTGACTCGATCGTCGGGAAGATCGACGAGGGGCTGGACGCACTCGACTATCTCGTGCTGTGTTACTCGTCGTCGGGGCGGTCGGCATACACGGACGCGGAATGGACTGCGACTCTGCACCGGCAGTTGAGTGGCCACGCGGTGAAGGTTCTGCCGGCCCGGCTGACCGGGGGCGAGCCACCGGCGATCCTGGCCGGCACGCGTTACGCCGATCTGGTCAAGGACTGGGACCAGGGGGTCGCCGACCTGTGCGCGGCGATCCGGTGAGGAAGCCACGGTGCGCTGACGCGTTGTTCTGAAGTGCCTTGTCGCCGATGAGGATGTCCCCACCGACCTGGATGTGCTGCGTCGGGTCGCGGCGCGGGCCAGTTCCTGGAGGCTTGCGCGCACGGCTCGGGTGTCGTCGTGGTCGGCGCCCAGCACCCGGATCAGGTCGGGCGCCGGCCGCGACGCCGTTGCGATCCTGCGCGGCGTAGCCGGCCTCGCGCAGCGGCTCGATGAGCGGCTTGGCGAGACCGGACTCCTCGGGGGCGGCGACGATCCGGACTCCCTGCCGGACCGCGCCGCTGTCCCCACGCCTCAACAGTGGCACACGGCCTATCGGTGAGCGCCGCCGCGGCGTACGCGATGCCGGCCGGTGGTGTCCTTCTCGATCGCGTACCGGCGCACCGTCACGCCACCCAGCACGGTGGCGAAACCGGCCACGATCATCCACAGGGTGGCGGCGCCGGTCACCGGCAGTGCGCCGCTACCGCCCGACGCGGCCACCGTCAGATCGAGGCGCAGCGCGCGGAAGTCACCGTTGGTGTCCACCCCGGCCGCGACGAACGAGTGCTTGCCGCTGAGGTCGGCGGGCACGGCGACCTCGGTGTCGAACGCCCCGTCCACATCGGCCTTGACGGTGCCGAGCACCCGGGGTTCCGAATAGACCGCCAGAGTGACCTCGGAGAACGGCGCATAGCCGGAGCCGGACATCCGCAGCGACGAGCCGGGCGCGGCCGAGGTGATCGGGCCGTCCGGCGTCTCGAGCGGCAGGGTCGTGTCCGGCGCCGAGGGCGGCACCGTCAGCTCGGTCGGGGTCACGGCGTTCGAGGAGTTCGAGGCGCCGGAGGCGCCGGCCTCGGACAGAGCAACGACGCTTACCGTGTACGCCGTACCGGCCGTCCCGCCCACCACGCAGGTGGTGGCTCCGCCGGTGGAACAGGTGGCGCCGCCGGGGGCGGCGGTGACGCGGTAGCCGGTGATGGTCGCGCCGTTGGCCGCCGGCGCACTCCACGAGGCGGTGATCGACGCGATGCCGGCGGTGGCCGACACCCCGGTCGGCGCGAGCGGCACGATCGGCGCCGGTGTGGTCGGCGCGGTGGTGGGCGCCGGGGTGGTCGGTGTGGTCGTGGGTGCCGTCGTGGTGGGGGTCGCGGTCGGGGAACTGGTCGGCGCCGAGGTGGGTGCCGAGGTGGAGGGTGTCACGGTCGGGCTCGAGGTGGGGGTCGCGGACGGGCTCGTCGTCGGCGCACTTGTCGGGGCCGGCGTCGTCGGTGTGGTGGTCGGTGCGCTCGTCGGTGTGGTGGTCGGCGCCGTCGTGGGCGTGGTCGTCGGGGCGGTGGTGGGTGAGCTCGTCGAGGCCGATGTCGTCGGCGCCGTGGTCGGTGCGCTCGTCGGTGCCGTGGTGGGTGCGGAAGTGGGTGCTGAGGTGGGTGCGGATGTGGGCGCGGAAGTGGGTGCGGAAGTGGGTGCCGTGGTGGTGGGGGCCGTCGT
Organism: Paractinoplanes ferrugineus; assembly: GCF_016862195.1. Classification (GTDB taxonomy): domain Bacteria; phylum Actinomycetota; class Actinomycetes; order Mycobacteriales; family Micromonosporaceae; genus Actinoplanes; species Actinoplanes ferrugineus. The sequence goes on from NZ_BOMM01000022.1 coordinate 136,474, forward strand.
CGGCGCGATCGCCGGGGTGACGCTGCCGGCCGTGTAGACGCCGTTGCCCGCACCGTTCACCGCCCGTACCCGGATCCGGACCGCCGAGCCGTTGGTCAGGCCCCCGACCGTGGCCGTACGGGTGGTGTCGCCCTGGACGGTCAGCGCCTGCCAGGCCGCGCCGTCGACGCTCGCCTGATAGCTGAGCGCGGTGTCACTGGCCTCGGCCGGTGGCGTGAAGGTCAGGGTGGCCGACTTGTCGCCGGCCGTGAGGCTCAGGTTCCGGGGTATGCCGGGCAGGCCGGCCAGCGGCGTGAAACTGGCGGAGACGTCCGACGGGGCCCCGACGATGTCCTCCTGACCCGCCTTCTGGCCGGTGACCGCCCGCACCTTGACCACCGTGTCGGTGCCGTTGGTCAGACCGCTGACCACGACCTCGACGTCGCCCGTGGGAAGCTGCTCGGCCGGGGCCGCGGCCCAGGTGGTGCCGTCGGTGGTGGTCTGCCAGCCGGTGACCGTGTTGCCGTTGGCGGCGCCCGGGGTGAAGGCCAGCGTCGCGGCGGCGTTGCCGGCCGCCGGTGTCTTCAGGGTGGGCGCGGCCGGTGACTTGTGCGGGACCACCGGGTCGCTCGGCGCGCTGGCCACCGACAGGCCGGTGTCGTCGGTGGTGTTCGCCGCCTTCACGGTGAAGAAATAGGAGCTGCCGTTGGTGAGGCCGGTGAAGTCGCAGGCGAGATCGGTGACCCGGCACGTGCCGGCCACCGTGCCACCGGTGTAGGCCGTGGCTACGTAGCGCTTCACCTCCTGCCCGCCGTTCTGGCCGGCCGCGTCCCAGCTGAGTTTCACGGTGGCGTCGCCGGTCACCGCTTTGACGTTGGTCGGCGCCTTGGGCACGGCGCGGACCGCGATCGCCCGCCCCGCGTCGACGTTGAGGATCGGGCTGCCCAGGGCGGCGGTGTCCGAGTAGCGGTAGACGTTGCCGTCACTGGTCTCGACGTACAACGCGCCGCTGTCGCTGACCGAGAGGGCGACCGGTCCGTAGGGCATGTTGATCGCAAGCTGGCTGACGGAGTCGGCGAAGGGGTCGTACTTCGAGATCTTGTTCTGGTCGGCGATGTAGAGGTAGCCCGAGGCGTCGGCGGCCAGATCGTTGAGGCTGTCCGGTATCGCCAGCCGCTTCGGTGTCATCCCGTCCCGGTACTGGAAGACGAATCCCTGGGCGGCGAAGTAGATGTGGTCGCCGCCCGCCGCGACCTGGGTCGGGTTGTAGTTCGTCGTCGGCAGGTCGGACTCGGCGCCGGCCCGGTTGACGGCCAGCTTCTGCCCGGTGCTGTCGGCGGCGTAGACGTTGCCGACACCGTCCACGGCCACGTCGTCGGCGCTGAGCAGGTTGCCGAACAGGGAGGCGCCGAGCGACATGTCGGAGTTGACCTGCAATACGCTGCCGTCGCCGAGTGCCGCATAGGCGGTGCCGTCCGCGGCCACCGCCACCGACTGCACCGAGGGCGCCGAGCTGGTGGTGGCCTGGGAGCTGTCGGCGACCAGACGGGCCAACTTGCCGCCGCTGACGGAGTACATCATCTCGTCGGCGAGGCTTGTCGGGATCGGGTCGTCGGCGGCGGAGGGTGGCATTCCCACCAGCCCCACCAATCCGCCGACGAACAGTGCGAGCACTACGGCACAACTGCGCCGCGGAATTGTTCCGACCATTACCGCAATTCCTCACCGTGATACGCCAGCAGATGCGCAAGCTCACGGTATTGCCGACAAACAGTAAAAAAGTGCGAAGTGACGGAAGTGACGAATTAGTCGGGTACGTGCGGTGCCCCGCACCCGGTTCGACAGTGTCGGCAATTCGTCGCCACGAGGGGCGAGCGCACCTTCACCGATAGCCTCCGGGGAACATGTACGAACCGCTCCGTCCCGAGACCGTGTGCGCCCACTGCCGCCACCGGATGGTTCTCGAGCTGCGCGTCATCCGCAACCTCGAGGCCGAGCCGGAGGTCGTCGACGAGATCCGCACGGGGGTCGTCTTCGACTTCGTCTGCGGCCACTGCCACCGCACCCGGCGAGAGCCGCACCCGTTGCTCGTCTATCACCCCCGGCACCTGCCGGTCATGATCTTCGTCCCGCCACCGGGCATGAGCCGGCACGACAGCCAGTGGACCGGAACCGAGCTGGCCCAGATCGTCCGGGCGGCCGAGGCGATGGCCGAGCCGACCCACGTGGTGTGGGGTGAGCTCGACGCGGTGGCCCCGCTGCTCGAGAGCTGGGTGGCGCACCCCGGGCCGGCCGACGAGCGGCCGGGGCCGGCCGACGAACCGTTGCCGGACGATCTCGGCAGTCTGCTGGCCCGGATCCGGGCGCGACTCGACCCCGGCGCGCCGATCGCCGACCGGCTGGCGCAGATCGACACCTCGCTCGCCGAGCTGCGCCGGGCCCGGGCGCGATTCGGCCGGCCGGCGGACCGGCAGCGCCTCGCGAACGTGCTGCCGATGCTGGTGGAACTGCGGATCTCGGTCGAGCTCAACCGGATCGAGGAGCTGATCGACCCGGAGCGGGGCGCGACCCCGGCCGGCTACGAACGCGCGCTGGAGCTGGCGAGCGAACTGGCGGACCGCGCCGAGGGCAGTCAGCGGGCGCACGCGAGCGTCTATCAGGGGCTCGCGCTCTTCAAACTCGACCGGGGGCGGACCGCGGAGGCGATCGCCGTCGTGGAAGCGGTGCTCCCGGTGCTGCGGGCCGAGGCGGAGCGCACCTGGCTCGCGACCGCGCTGAGCAACCTCGCCGCGATGTACTGCGATCAGCCGCGCGACGGTGCCCGCGCGACGTGGATCGAACGGGCGATCGCCGCCGGCGAGGAAGCTCTGGCACTGCCCGAGCTGAGCCGGGTCGACAGTTCGCGCGACCGGGCCCGCCGGGCGTCCGTGCTGGCCAATCTGAGCAACGCCTACGGGAGCCGGGTGGCCGGCGACCCGGCGGCGAACGAGGTCCACAGCCGGCAGCTCGCCGAGCGGGCACTCGAGCTGCTCGACCCGGTTGAGCACCCGAACACCGTCGCCCTCATCCGCAACAACATCGGCACGCACTACCTGCGGACAGCGACCGGTGATCGTTTCGCGAACCTCGAGAAGGCCCGGGCAGCACTGGAGTCGGCGGCGGACGGATTGCGGCGCGCCCAGGCGCCGGTGGAGTGGGCGGTGATCCAGACGAGTCTGGGGCTGTGCCACGCGCTTCGCTACGGCGGGAACCGGGACCGCAACATCGAGAAGGCGTTCACCCATTTCAGCAACGCGGTCTCGGTCCTGCGCCGGCAGGACGGCCGGGCCGAGTGGGCGCAGGCCCGGATCGGCCTCGCGACGACGATGCTGGAACGCGACCGGGAGCCGGCCGACCGCTTCGAGCAGCAGGCCATCGAGTTGTTGGCGGAGGTTCTCGCCGTCGTGTCCGACGACCCGGACGGGGGCGTCGCGGCGGAGTGTCATCAGCAACTCGCCATGCTGTTCACCCGGAAGGTCAACCAGGGTGCCGTCGAGCACGCCGACCAGGCGATGGAGCACAACGTCCGGGCCGGCTCCTACTACGACCGGGAGCGCGATCCGCGGAGCTGGGGTGTGCTGCGCTCGGGACTGTCGCTGATCCTGGCCAAGAAGGCGGAACCCGACCGGGCCGGGGCGCTGGCCGCCGCCGGCGAGGCGATCGACACGCTGCGCCGCGACCGGTTTCCGTTCGAATGGGGGATCGCGCAACTCAACAAGGCCGTCGTGCACCAGCTCGGCGGGGAGCTCGAGGACGCGGTCCACCACGGCGAACTGGCGCTGGCGGAGCTCAGACCGGACCGTACCCCCTCGGTCGCCGTCCGCGTGGCGAGCCTGCTCGGCGAATGCCACGCCGCGGCCGGGCGATGGCCGGCGGCGGCCGGCGCGTTCCGGCAGGCGGTCGACGCGTGGCGGTACGCCTACGAGGAGTCGGTCCGCACCTCCGCGCGCACCGGCCTGTTCCGGCAGGCGGGCGTGCAGCACACCTCGGCGGCGTACGCGGCGGCCCGCGCCGGCGACCTGGAACAGGCGATCGTGCTGGCCGAGGCGGGCCGGGCGTTCGCGCTGCGGGAGGCGCTCGAACTCGACCCGGCCACCGTGGAACCGGCGGTCGACCGGACCACACCCGAGTACGAGACCTATCTGCGCGCGCTGGAGACGATGCGAGCCGCCGAGGCCGCGGTGCGTGCGCCCTGGCTGGCCCACGCGCGGACGGCGGCCGCGCAGGCCCGGCTGGACGACGAACGACGGCAGGCCGAACTGGCGGACGCGCGCCGGGCGGCGGCCGACGCCCGGGGCCGGCTCACCGCCCGGAAGCCCACCGATGTCACGGCGATCCGTCGCTATGCCGCCGGGGCGGATGCCCTCGTCTACGTCCTGTCGACCTCGTGGGGCTCGGTGCTGCTGACCCTGCGCCCGGAGACCGGCGAGATGACGAGACGGGAGCACGACCTGCGCCACGAGGACCTGTCCGAACTGCTGTTCCACGGCGGCGGCGGGCTGCTGGTCGGCGCCGTGTTCGGTGACGATCTGATCCGCGAGGCGCTCGCGGAGCTGCGCCGGTCGCCGGTCGCGGACTGGTTGCGGGCCGGCCTGGCCGCCGCCGGGGCCGGGGCCGGCAGCACGATCGTCGTGCCGATGGGGCCGTGGAGCGCCGTGCCGTTCGGGCTGTTCACCGACGGGACGCTGGTGCAGGCGGTGTCCGCCGAGGTCCGGCACCACTGCCGCACGCGACTGGCGGGGGGCGCCGGGCGGCGGCCGGGCGTTCTCGCGTACGCCGACCCGAGCCTGCCCCTGGCCGGCCGGGAGGTGGCGGAGCTGAGCGCCGGGGTGGTCGTCCCGCCCGGACCGCGCGCCAAGGCAGAACTGCTGGCGGCGCTGCCCCGGTTCACCCACCTGCACCTCGCGACCCACGGTGTCTACGCGCCGGCCGAGCCGGCCGACTCGGCCATCCGGATCGGGTCCGACGCGCTGCTGCTCCGCGAGCTGATCGAGCGGCAGCTGCTCAGCGGGGTACGACTGGTGTTCCTGTCCGCCTGCCAGACCGGGATCAGCGACGTCCTGTCGGCCCGGGACGAGGTCGTGGGCCTGCCCTCGGCCTGCATCTACAGCGGCGCGATCGGGGTGATCGGCACGCTGTGGCCGGTCGACGACGCGGCCACCTTCCTGTTCGTGCGCGCCTTCTACCGGGCGGCGGCCGAGGTCGAGCCGCCGGCCGCGCTGGCCCGTGCCCGCCGCCGGCTCCGGGATGTGACGGCCGGTGAGATTCTGCGAGAATGCGTCGACCTGCCGCCGGCACTGAGCTTCCTGCGGTTCCGGCCGCCGTCCGACCGTCCGTTCCGCGATCCGTTCTTCTGGGCCCCGTTCATCTACGTCGGCGCGTGAGGAGTCCTGAGTGGCCAGTGAGGAATCGACAGTCCGCCGGGCGGTGCAGGCCGTCCGCCCGCACCTGCCCGAGCTGCTCGGGCCCGACCTGGCCGGCACGTTCGGCGCGGAGATCGCGGCCGTCGCCGACGACGAGCAGCTGATCGTCCTGGTCGAGCGGCAGCCCCGGGTGCGGGAATGGCTGGCCGACTACCTCGAGGCGGTGTCGTCGGCGCCGCGCGACTACACCCGGCTGCCCGGTGACGCCGAGTTCGTCCGGCCGTCCGCCACGTTCACCTGCCCGCTGGGCACCCTGGTCTGGTACAGGCGGTTCGTCGGGGAGAAACCGCCGAAGTGCCCGGTGCACGACGTCGACCTCGTCCGAAGTGGCAGCCGGCCTTGATCGAGTCGCTCTTCCGCACGGTCAGCGGCCGGGCCTCGCAGCGGGTGTTCGGCGCCGCGCTGCTGGCCCTGGTCTTTCTCGGCGCGGCGGTGGCCGCGTGGTCCAGCCACGACGACGGCCAGCTGGTCGGGCGGTCGATGCGGTGGCTCACCGGCCGGACCGGCTTCGTCCAGGGCCTGGCCACCGCGGCCGTGCTGGTCGGGGTGGCGGTGGCCGGTCTGCTCGTGCTGGCCGCCGGGCCGGCGACCAGCCGGCTGCTGGAAGGTGACTGGCCCGGGTGGCTGGACCCGCTGCGCGAGCGGCTCGTCGACCGGGTCAAGGTCGCCGCGGAACGCGACGCGGCGCGGGCTCAGCGGGACGTGGCGGCCGGCCGGCCGGACCGTACGCGTCGGCAACTGCCGAGTACGCCGGAGCGTTACCGGCCGACGCGGCTCGGCAACCTGGCGCGGGCCGCCCGGACCAGACCGATCGACAAGTACGGGCTGGACCCGGTCGCGATCTGGCCGCACCTGTTCCTGGTCATGCCGGAGACCACTCAGAAGGAGCTCACGGCCGCCACGAACGCGGTGGAGCGAGCGGTCATGGCCGTGCTCTGGAGCCTGCTCCTGATCCTGCTGACGCCCTGGGTGTGGTGGCTGGGGCCGGTGGGGCTGGCCGGTGCCGTGCTCCTGACCCGTACGGTCGTGCTCGGCACCGCGCAGACCCACGCCGAGCTGCTCGAGGCTTCGATCGACCTGCATCGGCTGGAGCTCTACCGCAAATTGTGCTGGCCACTGCCGGCGAACCCGGCAGCGGAACGGGAGCTGGGGGAGCAGCTCGTCTCCTACCTGCGGTACGGCTCGGACAGCCCGGAGCCGGCCTTCACCACGGGCGACAAACCGTAGTTCGACGAACCTCGTTCGCGCGGCTCAGTTGGCGAAGGCCAGGTAGAGCAGGGCGCCGAGGGCGATCACCATCAGCAGGATCAAGCCGCTGACGATCACGGTGACCATCGTGCCGCCGCCGTCTTTGTCGAACTCGATGTCCTTGTTGTCGTCGGCCACGGTGGATCCTCCTGCGTGCGATCGGAACGCCGGGAGGGTAGCCAGCAGGATCGACCGGTGGCGAGGCGTCATTCCGTAGCGCGAAACGCGTGACCCGCCGTCACCGGGCGGTTGCGGTCATGACGCTGCGCACCAGGCGGCCGGCCCGGTGCAGCTCGGGCCCCGGGTAGCGCCTCGTCGGACCGAGCACCGCCAAGGCGCCCGCGACCCGGCCGGAGACGTGCACCGGAACGGCGGCGCCGGACATGCCGGGCAGGAACTCGCCGGACTGTACGGCGTAGCCCCGGGCGCGGCTGGCGGTCACGTCGGCGGTCAGTGCCGCCGGGTCGACGATGGACGCCGGCGTACGCGCGGTGAGCCGCAACTTCGGCACCACCGAGGCCAGCCCGGACGGCGGCAACCCGGACAGCACCGCCTTGGCCAGGCAGCCGCTCGCGAGGTCGTAACGGTGGCCGACCGGCGAGGTCTCAGCGGCCGGCTGCACCGGATGCCGCTTGCCGATGATCACCAGGGACAGCGACGACCAGTCGACCTCGGCGATCAGCACCGTCTCGCCGGTCATCCGGGCCAGCTCGTCGGCGGCCGGCGCGGCCAGGTGGGTGACCGCCGAGCTCGCCGTGACCTGGCTGCCCAACTCCACCAGGCGTACCCCGAGCAGGTAACCGCCGTCCTGGTCCTGCCGCAGGAAACCCCGGTCCATCAGGGTGACCGCGAGGCGCCGAACGCTCGGCCGGGGCAGACCGACCGCCTCGGCCAGCTCGGAGAGAGTCAGCCGGGGGTGCGCCGAACTGAACGCGCTGAGAATGTCCAGAGCGCGCCCGACCGACCGAACCGCACCGCTCACGGCGTGCGGGCTGTCCGGGCGGAGCTCCGGCGAAGTCATGGCGCCTTCTCTATGTCACGGGCCGGCGGGTGGCAAGGAAATGCCGGGTACGCACCACGCCCGACCGGTTCCCGCCCTGCGGTAGGCAGGGTAGCCGTCGTCGGCGGACGGCGCCCGAGCGGTTCGGCGATTTCGGCGCGGTCCGGTGTCGGCGAGGTGGGCCGGTGCAATTCTCGGGCTTTGCGGGGGGTGCCAGGGAATTGTTCCGGGGGGCTGCCGATGGGCGGTTGTTCGAGGCTTTTCCCTTTCCCGCCCCGGGTTCGGCGAAAGTGCCTGACCAGGGTATTCGGGGAGATCGCGGGAGTTGGCGAGCGTACTGATAGGGGATTTTTGTGAATACCGGGAGGAATTCGGTAATCAGTTGTGCGCGGGCAGTTCGCGCGTGCGTGCGGGGGCAGGGCATAGGGTGTGGGCATGGAGCTGTTCAGTGAGGAGCGCTCGGCTGAAGTGGTTGCCGAGAGTTTCGGTCAGACGGCCGACCCGCGGCTGCGCGAGGTGATGACGTCGCTGGTCAAGCATTTGCACGCGTTCGTCAAGGACGTCGAGCTGACCGAGGCCGAGTGGGCCGTGGCGATCGATTTCCTGACCCGCACCGGGCAGAAATGCGACGAGTCGCGGCAGGAGTTCATCCTGCTTTCCGACGTGCTCGGGGTGTCGATGCTTGTCGAGACGATCAACCACCGCAGCGGCGGCGGGTCGACCGAATCGACTGTGCTCGGACCGTTCCATGTGGTCGAGTCCCCGCCCCGCGAACTCGGCGACTTGATCGCGCTCGACGGCAAGGGCGCGCCGTGCCTGGTGTCCGGACAGGTCACCGGGCCGTCGTCGGAGCCGGTCAAGGGCGCGACCGTGGACGTCTGGCAGGCGAACGAGGACGGCTTCTACGACGTTCAGCAGCCCGGCATCCAACCGGTCGGCAACCTGCGCGGGCTGTTCACCACGGATGCCGACGGCCGGTTCTGGTTCCGGTCGGTGGTGCCGCGGTTCTATCCGATCCCGTCCGACGGCCCGGTCGGCGAGCTGCTCTCGGCCACCGGCCGGCATCCCTACCGGCCCGCGCATCTGCACTTCATCGTGACCGCACCGGGATATCGCTCGGTGACCACCCACGTGTTCGTGGACGACAGTCCCTATCTGGATTCGGATGCCGTCTTCGGCGTCAAGGACAGCCTGGTCCGTGCCGTCCCGTCGGTCGACGACCCGGAGCGCGCCGCCGCCGCCGGCCTCGGCAACCCGTTCCGCACCCTGACCTTCGATCTCCGGTTGCTGGAGTCATGACCCGGTCCTTCACCTACGCCGCGCTGCCGATGCGGGTGGTCTTCGGCGCCGACTCGCTGTCGTCGCTGCCGACCGAGATCTCCGCCCTGGGCTTCGAGCGGGTGCTGGTTCTCTGCGGCCCCCGGCAGGAGGCGCTGGGCAAGCAGATCGTTGCGACGCTCGGCGATCGCGCCGTCGGCATCCTGCCCGAGGCGGTCATGCACGTGCCCGCCGCGGTCGCCGCGCGAGCCGTCGACGTGGCCTCGCAACTGGGCGCCGACAGCTGCCTGGCGGTCGGTGGCGGCTCGTCGATCGGCCTGGGCAAGGCGGTGGCCAAGGAGCTGGGCCTGCCCGTGGTGGCGGTCCCGACGACGTACGCGGGCTCGGAGATGACGCCGGTCTGGGGCCTCACGACGAACGGGGTGAAACGCACCGGCCGCGATTCCCGTGTGCTGCCGGTGAGCGTGATCTACGACCCGTCGCTGACCGTGTCGATGCCGGCCTCGCTCTCCGTGACGAGCGGCTTCAACGCGATCGCCCACGCGGTCGAGGGCTTGTACGCTCCGGACGCGTCCCCGATCGTGTCGTTGATGGCGGTCGAGGGCGCCACCTCGTTGGCCACCGCGCTTCCCGGGGTCGCCTCGGACATTTCCGATTTATCCGCGCGAAGTACTGCGCTTTACGGTGCCTGGCTGTGCGGAGCCGTCCTCGGCGCCACCACCATGTCCCTGCACCACAAGCTGTGTCACGCCCTGGGCGGCACCCTCAATCTGCCCCATGCCGAGACCCACACCGTGGTCCTGCCCCACGTGCTGGCCTTCAACGCCCCCGCCGCCCCCGCCGCGGTGGCGGCCCTGAGCCGGGCCTTCGATTGCTCCGACCCCGCCCGCTACCTGTTCGACCTGGCCGACAGTCTCGGCGCCCCCGGCTCCCTGGCCGAACTGGGCATGGCCTTCGCCGACATCGACCGCGTCGCCGACGCGGTAGCCGAAAGCTCCTACGCCAACCCCCGCCCGGCCTCCCGCAACGAGATCGCCGCCTTGTTGCGCGCGGCCTGGGAGGGCGCCCTCAACTGAACGCGGCCGGCCGGTGGCTTTCCGGCCGCGCGGGGCGGGTGGCGGGAGCCCGTTCAGTGGTGGTTCTTGCTGCCGGTTCTGTGATGGCCGGATTTGTAGTGGCGCGAACCGTGGTGCGGCGCGTCGGGGGCGGCCAGGATGGCTCGGCGGGAGCGCCAGGCCAGCACCGAGACGATCGAGACGGCCGACAGGATCGAGCCGACGCTCAGGAACGAGCCGATCGACAGGATGGACCCGCACGACCCGACCGACCCGATCGACAGGGCGGAACCGGTCGAGCCGATCGACAGGACCGAGCCCCTCGACCAGAGGCTGAGCACCGAATCCTCGGACTTGTAGGACAGGATCGACCCGTTGCGGCTCATAGCCCGACTCTAGGCCCTCCCCGGCCGCCCGCGCCCACCCACAGCCGCCGTCCTTCGCCGTCCCGGAGCTGGACCGGCCTGGGCCGTACCGGGCCGGGCGGGGGCGAGGTGGGCGGGGGCGAGGTGGGGGCGAGGTGGGGCGTCAGGCGTCGGGAGGGTTCAGGTGGTGGCGCAAGGCGGCGGCTATTTCGCCGGCGGCGGCCAGTTGGGTGGGGGTGAGGGCGTCGACGAAGAGTTCGCGGATGGCGCGCAGGTGGGGGCGGGTGGCGGCGTGGAAGGTGGCGGCGCCGGTGTCGGACAGCACGACTTCGGCGCCGCGGCTGTCGGTGGTGCAGTGTTCGCGGCGGATCAGGCCGCGTTTCTCCATGCGGCCCAGGTGGTGCGAGAGGCGGCTACGTTCCCAGCCGACCAGCGTGGCCAGTTCGGAGGAGCGGACCCGGTTGTGCGGGGCTTCGCTCAGGGCCAGCAGCACGGTGTAGTCGCCGTTCGACAGGCCGGTGTCGGACTGCAGGCGGGCGCCCATCCGGGTGTGCAGCGCCTCGGTGGTCTCGATGAAGTCGCGCCACACGAGCAGCTGTTCGCGGTTCGGGAGCTTGGGCATAAGATCGCACCCCATCTGGTTGACGTGTCAATCGTATGGCGTCATAGTTGACACGTCAATCAGGAGGACAAGCCATGACGGAACTTCAGTTCGGCCTCGACACCTTCGGCGACGTGCCGGTGGACGACGCCGGCGCGCCGATGTCGCACGCCGCCGCGATCCGGCAGGTCGTGGCCGAGGCGGTGGTCGCCGACGAGCTCGGCGTCGACGTGATCGCGTTGGGCGAGCACCACCGGCCGGAATACTCGATCTCCACCCCCGAGACCGTGCTCGCCGGCATCGCGGGCCGCACCAGCCGCATCCGCCTCGCCTCCGGGGTGACCGTGCTCAGTTCCGACGACCCGGTGCGGGTGTTCCAGCGGTTCGCCACGGTCGACGCGCTGTCCCACGGGCGGGCCGAGGTCATCCTCGGGCGTGGCTCGTTCACCGAGTCGTTCCCGCTGTTCGGCTACGACATGGCCGACTACGACGTCCTGTTCGAGGAGAAGCTCGACCTGTTCGTCAAGCTGCTCGACGAGAAGCCGGTCACCTGGAGCGGCACCACCCGGGCGGCCCTCGAGGACGCGGACGTCTTCCCCAAGACCGAATCGGGCCGGCTGGCCACCTGGGTCGGCGTCGGCGGATCACCGCAGTCGGTGGTGCGCACCGCGAGGTACGGGCTGCCGCTGATGCTGGCGATCATCGGGGGTGACCCGGGCCGGTTCGCGCCCTACACCGACCTCTACAGGCGCGCCGCCGAGCAGTTGGGCACGGTCGCGCACCCGGTCGGCATGCACTCGCCCGGCTTCGTGGCCGACACCGACGAGGAGGCGATGGAGTTGTTCTACGCCCCCTACAAGGTGATGCGCGACCGGATCGGGGCCCTGCGGGGCTGGCCGCCGTTGCGTCGCGCCGAGTTCCTGTCCGAAGTGGAGCACGGGTCGCTCTATCTCGGCTCCCCGGACACGGTGGCCCGGAAGATCGCTCAGGCCGTACGAAAGCTGGATGTCGGCCGTTTCGATCTGATCTATTCCGCCGGGGCGCAGCCGGCCGCCGCCCGGTTGCGCGCGGTCGAGCTGTTCGGTGCGAAGGTGATGCCCATGGTCAACGACATCCTGGCCGGCTGAACATGACCACCATCGGCATCCTGGGCGCGGGCAAGGTCGGCACGGTGCTGGCCCGGCTCGCGCTGGCCGCCGGCTACGACGTGCTCGTGGCCGGCTCCGGCGACCCGGCGAAGATCCGGCTGATCGTCGAGGTGCTCACGCCCGGCGCGACGGTCGTCACCGCCGCCGAGGCCGCCGCCCGCGCCGACCTCGTGATCCTGGCGCTGCCGCTGGGCAAGTACCGCACCATCCCGGTCGACGAGCTGCGGGGCAAGCTCGTGATCGACGCGATGAACTACTGGTGGGAGGTCGACGGCGTCCGCGACGACCTGACCGACTCGACGTCGCTGATCCAGGCGTTCCTGCCCGGCTCGCACGTGGTGAAAGCCTTCAACCACATGGGATATCACGATCTCGAGGAGGGCGCCCGCCCCGCGGGGACGCCCGGCCGCAAGGCGATCGCGATAGCCGGCGAGGATCTGGCCGAGGTGGTGGCGCTCGTCGACGCGCTTGGTTTCGACCCGGTGATCGCCGGACCCCTACCGGCTGGGGTACGCATGGAGCCCGGCACCCCGGTCTTCGGCGCGAACACCGATGCGACCGAGATCCGGGCGATGCTGGCCTCGTGATCTCCGGGTGACCGGCTAGCCGATCAGCGGTGGCCGGCGGCGCAGCCACGGGGTCCGGTCTTCCCAGGCGGCGGCCAGGCTCAGCAGGGAACGGTCGTCGTGGTTGCGGCCGATCACCTGCAGGCCGATCGGCAGGCCGTCCGCGCTGAAGCCGGCGGGCATCGCGAGGGCGGGCGCGTTGATCAGGGTGGCGATCGTGCTCACCTCCATCCACCGGTGGTAGGACGACATCGGCACGTCACCGATGTGGGTCGGCCAGTGCGCGCCGGCGGCGAACGGCATCACCTGGGCGGTGGGCAGCACGGCGTAGTCGTACGTCTCGAACAGTTCGCGGAACGCCTGGTAGAGGGCGCTGCGGCGGGCCGAGCCGAGCAGCACATCACGGCCGCTGAGGTGGTCGGCGCCGCGCAGCTCGTACACAAGCTCGGGTTTGAGGTTCTCGATCCGGTCCGGGGGTGCAAAACCGGCCATCCAGTGGCGCAGGGTGAGCCAGGTCGGCCAGAGATCATCGAGCGGGAAGTCGGGGAGGGCGTCGGTGACGGTCATGCCGAGCTCCGCGAAACCGGCCCGCGCGTCGTTTGTCACCTGCCGCACCGACGGCTCCATCGGCAGGTAACCGCGGAGATCACCGAGCCAGGCGACCTTGCGGCCGGTGACGTCGTCGAACGAGGTCAGCGTGGCCGGGTCGTCGTGCAGGGAGAGCGGAGCGCGCGGATCATAACCGGACATCGTCCGCAAGAGCCAGGCAAGATCCAGCGCGGTACGGGCGATCGGGCCGGCCACACTCGACTGGGCCACGAACACCTCGTCGTCGATGCTCGGCACCCGGCCCACCGACGGTCGCAGACCGAGGACGTTGTTCCAGCCCGGCGGATTGCGCAGGGAACCCATGAAGTCGCTGCCGTCGGCCAGCGGGACCATCCGCAGCGCGACCGCGACGGCCGCCCCGCCGCTGCTCCCGCCCGCCGATCTACGCTGGTCGTAGGCGTTCAGCGTGGTGCCGAAGACGGTGTTGTAGGTGTGCGAGCCGAGGCCGAACTCGGGCACGTTGGTCTTGCCGATGAAGATCGCGCCGGCCGCGCGGATCCGCTCGACGTGCAGCGAGTCGGCGGTGGCCGGCGGCGGGTCACGGAAGTAGCCGGCGCTGGTCGGCAGGCCGGCCACGTCGGCGAGGTCCTTGACCGCGAACGGGAAGCCGTGCATCCAGCCGCGCGGCCCGATCCGGTCGGCGGTGGCCGCCTCGGCGAGCAGCTCGGCCCGCGGGCGCAGGGCGACCAGCGCGTTCACCGAAGGGTTGAGCCGGTCGATCTGGTCGAGGTAGGCGGTCATCACCTCGACGCAGCTGACCTCGCGGCGGGAAACGGCGGCCGACAGCTCGGTGGCGCTCCACTCGACGATCATGCGGCCCAGTCTGACGGACAACGAAGCGGTTCACGCTTGGCGTCCGGCGACTATCGCCGCGTCGAATCGAACTGTTTCCATTTCTGGCACATGAGCGAACGCCGGGAGGGCACATGGAATCGCCAGGAATCAGTCGTCGCCGGGCGATGGCCGCCGCCGGTGGAATAGTGGCCGGGGCGGCCGTCGCGCAGGCCGTGGCGCCGGCCGCGTTCGGGGCCGCGGCCGCCTACGACGCCGATGCGATCGTCATCGGGCACGGCCTTGCCGGACTGGTGGCCACCGCGGAACTGGTCGCGGCCGGACGCAAGGTGCTGCTGCTCGACCAGGAGCCGGAGGCGAGCCTCGGTGGGCAGGCGTACTGGTCGTTCGGCGGGCTGTTCCTGGTGAACTCCGACGAGCAGCGGCTCATGGGCGTCAAGGACAACGTGGACCTGGCCTGGCAGGACTGGCAGGGCGCGGCCGGGTTCGACCGGGGTGTCGACGACCCGCTCGGCCAGGACTACTGGGCGGCCAAGTGGGCCCGCGCGTACGTGGAGTTCGCCGCCGGCGAGAAACGGTCCTGGCTCGCCGGCCTCGGGGTGCAGTGGTTCCCGCTCGTCGGCTGGGCGGAACGCGGCGGCGGCCTCGCCACCGGGCACGGCAACTCGGTGCCCCGCTTCCACGTGACGTGGGGAACCGGGCCGGCCGTCATGGAGCCGTTCGAGAAGAAGGTCCGGGCCGGCGTGGCCGCCGGCAAGGTGGTCTTCAAGTTCCGGCACCGGGTCGACGAGATCGTCCGGACCGGGGGAGCGATCACCGGCGTACGCGGCGCGATCCTCGAACCCAGCAGCGCCGCGAGAGGTACGCCCAGCTCGCGCACCGCGGTCGGCACGTTCGAGCTGCGCGCCCCGGTCGTGATCGTGACGTCCGGCGGCATCGGCGCCAACCAGGACCTGGTGCGGCAGAACTGGCCGGCCCGTCTCGGTCCGGTCCCGAAGAAGATGATCACGGGCGTGCCCGCCCACGTGGACGGCCGGATGCTCGGCATCACCCAGTCGGCGGGCGGGCGCATCGTCAACCCGGACCGGATGTGGCACTACACCGAGGGTCTGAAGAACTACGCCCCGATCTGGCCCAACCACGGCATCCGCATCCTGCCCGGCCCGTCGTCGATGTGGTTCACCGCCGACGGCAAGCGGTTCAGCGCCCCGGACATGCCCGGCTACGACACGCTGCACACGCTCGGCTCGATCACCGCGACCGGCTACGACTACTCCTGGTTCGTGGCCACCCAGGAGATCGTGGACAAGGAGTTCGCGCTCTCCGGCTCCGAGCAGAACCCCGACCTGACCGAGAAGAACGTCTGGAAGTTGCTGTCCCGCATCTGGCAGACCCCCGAGCCGGTGCAGAAGTTCGAGAAGTACGGCGAGGACTTCGTGGTCGCCAACACGCTTCCCGAGCTCGTCGCCGGCATGAACCGGGTGGCCGGCAACAACCTGATAAACCTGGACGACCTGAAGCGGCAGATCGAGGCCCGGGACCGCGAGATCGACAACACGTACAGCAAGGACGCCCAGGTCATGGGCATCCGCAACGCGCTCACCTACATCGGCGACTCGCTCAGCCGGACCGCCGGCGCGCACAAGATCCTCGACTCGAGCAAGGGCCCGCTGGTCGCCGCGCGGCTCAACATCCTTACCCGCAAGACCCTCGGCGGCCTGCAGACCAACCTCAGCGGCCAGGTGCTCGACGCGGCCGGCGCGCCGATCCCCGGCCTCTACGCGGCCGGTGAGGTCGCCGGGTTCGGCGGCGGCGGGGTGCATGGTTACCGCTCCCTGGAGGGTACGTTCCTGGGCGGCTGCCTCTTCTCCGGACGGGCGGCCGGCCGCGCCGCCGCGGCGGCCACCGCCTCCTGACCGCCTCCTGACCGCCCCTGCTCGGCACGAAGGCGTGAGTCAGGTAGCGGGTTGATACAGGTATCAAGGGAGGATGAGAAAACTCCTGCTCCTGATGGCGATGCCGGTGCTGCTGGCGGCCGGTTGCACCGGCGGTTCACCGACGGCGGCGCCCACCACGCCCGGCGCCGCCTCGGCCGCACCCTCCGCGCCGGGCGCTTCGTCCCCCGCTTCGGCCGACACCGGATCGACCGGCAGTGGGTCGGCCGGCAGTGGGTCGGGCGGCAGCGGGTCGGCGTCGGCTGCGGCCGGTCCGGACAGTGCGGCCGGCTCGGGCACGCCAGCGGCGGGGGTGCCGCGCTGCCACACCGGTGACCTGGCCGTGAAGCTCGGCGGCGGGGAGGGCGCGGCCGGCACGCAATACGTTCCGCTGGTCTTCACCAACAAGTCCGGCCACAAGTGCACGCTCTACGGCTACCCCGGCGTCTCGTTCGTGGCCGGCGACGCGGGCACCCAGGTCAACAAGGGCTTCGCGAGGGAGCAGAACAGTAAGAAGACCACGGTGCCGCTGGCTCCGGGGGGCGTCGCGCACGCGACGATCGCGGGCAGCGACGTCGGCTTCTTCGATGCGGCCAAATGCAAGCCGGTTCCCGTACGCGGGTTCCGCGTCTACCCGCCGGACGAGACGGCCGCGCTGTTCGTGGCCCTGCCCGGCAACGCCTGCTCGGCCGACGGGGTCGGGCAGTGGCGGGTCATGGCGATCGCGCCCGGTGCCGCCGACCGGTGACGGCTCCGGTTGCCGGTGGGAGTTTTTTAATGCCCGGGCCGGGCGCACCCTGCCCAGCCCGGGCACCCCTCTTCACCCAGAGGTCTTGAACGAGGCGCGATCGAAGTCGGCGAAGCCGCCCTCGCGCCCCAGATCCTGCACCCACAAGCCGACGAACGCGCCGGTGAAGCCCCACGCCTCGGGCTCGCCCGCGACCACGTTCGCCGCGTACTCGTCCGACAGCGTGGTGGCGTCGAGCGCCGGGCCGATGTCCTGCCACTTCGGTTCGCCGGTGAGCTCGGTCGCGTACGCGAAAGTCAGCTCCGGACCGGCGAAGCGCAACCGCAGTGCCAAGCGCTCCACCCCGCTGAGGTCGCGGCGGGTGTCCGGGATCTCCCGGACCTTGCCGGAATCGGCGGCGAGCAGGCCCAGCACCGGGGTGCCGTCGTCCTCCGCCGTGACGTGCAGGTAGTACCAGTTGCGGGTGTTGTAGTAGCCGGTTATTCCGGCGAGCTGCCGGTAGTTACGGGGCTTGAACTCCAGCACCGCGTCGAAGGTCAGTTCGCGGGCGGTCACCCGGCGGGCCACCAGGCTCGGCCGCAGCCGGGTCATCGGCGACTGGCCGCCGTAGATGCGCAGGTGTGACGGCCGCTCGGTGAGCGAGACCCAGTCCGGGGTGGCCGGGCGGCGCAGCGTCGACCAGTTCACGCCGAGCGCCGGCTCGTCGAAGTCGTCCTCCTCGAACTGCTCGGAGGAGATCGGGCGCTCGCCCGGGACGGTCACGCCGAGCGGGGCCGCGACGGTGTCGGCGGGAACCCCGCCGGCCACCCGCGGCCAGCCGTCCTCGGTCCAGGTGACCTCCTGGATCGCCGACTCGCGGCCGAGCACGCAGCGGCCCAGCTCCGAGTACGGGCGGCCGACCAGGTGCGCCAGGTACCACTGACCGGCCGGGGTCTCGACCAGACTGCCGTGGCCGGCCTTCTGCAGGGTCAGCTCCGGGTGGCCGTTCGAGGTGAGCAGCGGGCCGGCCGGATCCGCCTCGTACGGTCCGCGGAGGTCCGTCGATCTGGCGACCGTGACCTGGTGCTCCCAGCTGGTGCCGCCCTCGGCCGTGACCAGGTAGTACCAGCCGTCCTTGCGGTACATGACGGGCGCCTCGGTCACCTTCGCCGCGGTGCCCTGGAAGATCATCTGCTCGTCGCCGGTGAGCTGCTTGGTCTCGCGGTCGTAGCGCTGGATCGAGATGCCGCCGAAGCGGTTTCGGCCCGGGCGCCAGTCGGCGACCATCGACAGCATCCAGGTCTCGTCGCCGTCGTGGAAGAGCGACGCGTCGAAGCCGCGGCCGTGCAGCAGCACCGGGTCGGACCAGGGCCCCTCGATGGACGGGGCGGTGACCAGGTAGTTCTGCGGGTCCCAGTAGCCGCCCTCGAACGTCGAGACGTCGGTGTAGAGCAGGTGGAACTCGCCGTGCGCCCAGGTCAGGCTGGGTGCCCAGACGCCGCCGGAGTTGCCGGCCCCGGTGAGGTCCAGCAGCCGCTTCTCGTTGAGCGCGCCGCCGAGCGGGCGCCAGTCGACCAGGTTCGTCGAGTGGTGCAGGCGCACGCCCGGGTACCACTCGAACGTCGACGTGGCGATGTAGTAGTCCGCCCCGACCCGCAGGATCGACGGATCGGGGTGGAAGCCGGTCAGCACGGGGTTGGTGATCGGTCGGCCGGCCACGGGCTGCGCCTCGATGGCGCTCGTGGTCTCGGTGCTCGTCATTCGTCAGCCACCCCCGGGTCGTAAGTTCCGTGACTCTATCGCAAGTTGCGATTCGGGGGCGTGCTGAATTTGGCGCTATCCGACCGGCGGTCCCGTTCGGCAGAGCTCAGAGATCCACTGATCCCAGCAGGTCGAGCATGAGGTCGGTGTTGTCCAGGGCCGCCCGCAGCTGCTTGCGTGCCTCCCGCAGCCGCTCGGCCTGCGCGGCCAGCGTGCCGACATCGCCCGCGGCGACCGCTCCCCGGGTCGCCACGCCCACCTCGACCAGGGTCTGCAACGCCTCGCCGGCGTGGGCGGCGGCGAGCGGGATCGGGTCGGTGCGGTTCTCCCGGGCCAGCGCCGGCAGCGGCACGCAGGCCCGTCTGACCTGCCAGAGCACCAGTTCGGCCCGGCTGACCGGCTCGGCCGCGGCCAGTTGCCGCTGCCACAGCGCGAACCGGGCCTCCCGGCTGAGCCGCACCCGGTCCGCCTCGATGGCCTCCGCCTGGGCCGCCCCCAGCAGCACGCTGGCCATCCAGGCGCGCTGCTCGGTGACGCTCCCGGGTGGGTCCTCGTCTATCCCGAGGGCGTGGAGCGCTGCCCCCAACCTCCGGACGTCCTCCGCCTTACCGCCATGCCCCATGGCAAAACGCTAACCATCGATGGCAAGGGGCGACCGGCCGCCCCGGCGCTGGTCAGCCGAGGCGCCGCAGTTTGCGGACGGCGGTGGCGGCGATGAGGCCGGCCTCCTGCGGGCTGACCTGCGGGCCGCCGATCAGCATGATCGTCAGCGCCACTCCCCGGTAGGCGACCGAGATCATCCTGCCCTGGACGGTCCTGGCGACGTCCGGCAGGCCGACCGTGAACCGCAGGCCGGCGGCGGCGTCGCCGAGGCGGGTGACCCGCATCGGGGCCAGGTGAAGGCGAGCCTTCTGGCCCGAGGTCGGCAGGTTCACCAGTACGGCCGGGCACTTGCGGGGGGCGGCTGCCACGCTTCGTACGATGGCGCGGGCGCCAGGTGCTCCGGTTGTCGCGAGCGACTGGAAGAGCATCGTGCCAGTGCCGCTCTTGGTAAACGCGGCCGTCACCGACGGGCCTTTGGGGACGGTCGAGCCGACCCGCTGAGCACAGATGTCGGTGTCGGTGTTGATGTCGGTCATCATCGACATTCCGCCGGCGTCGCCGGGTGTGGTGCGGTAGCCGTTCGGCAGGTCGTCCGCGGTGAGCAGCGCACCATTCAGCGGTCGTGGCCGGGGCGCGGCGGCCACGGGTGCGACCGCCGGCGTGGCCGTCGTCGGGGTCGTTGCGGCCGAGGCGGACGAGGCCGGCGATGCGAAGGCCGGCACGGGCGTCGCGAGTGCCACCACACTGACGGTGACGACGGCGAACTTGACTGATTCGTACCCAAATTTCCGCATTCCTTACGTTAACGTGCGGCCGCCGGATGATCGGGGAGGTCATCGCGAGCGCTGCGCCCCCCGAGCGGGTGAACCGGGCGGGCTGTGCGGCAGGTGATCGCCGGCCGGCCCGCGAGGAATACCGGCCGGCGATCGGCTCTGGGCCGAGAAACGGCGGGACTTTCGGACGACCCATCCGCCTGCCGGATCTGGGCAAGCCGGCTGACGGATGGGTCGGTTCAAGACGGTCGCCCGGCGCGGCGTGTCAGGCAACGTCCGCTGTGTGTCAGGCAGCGATCGTGTCTCGCGCCGGGCGACCGAGCCGTGGTGGCGCGGCGGACGGTCCAGATCGGCGGCGCCGCTCGTTCGCCCTGGTGGGGGCGGTCGCTCAGGGGAGCTGGTTCGCGCCCCGGCTCGCGGTGGTCGCGTGGTGGAGCTGGTTCGCGCCTCGGCTCGCGGTGGTCGCGTGGTGGAGCTGGTTCGCGCTGCTGGTTCGGGTGGGGGTGCGGGGGTGTGGGGGCCGGGCGTTGCGGGGAGTGTGGCGGCGGCAGCCCACGCGGGGGGTCGGCGCGTGGGATGCCGCCGCCAGGTTGGTGGGGCTGGGCAAAACCGCCGTGATCCTCATTTTTCGCCTCCTTTCGGGCCGTTTTGAGGCACGGCGGAGCCAGGGTGAGTTGCTGAGGGTGGGTCAGTAGGTCAGCGGGCGCAGGCGAAGTGGTCGGCTATCCGGCGGAGGGCGGCGATGGTCTCGCGGTCGCGGCCCTCGTCGTCCTGGGTCGGCCAGGCACTGCACTTGACGATCACCACGTCGGCTGACGGGTCGATGTAGAGGTATTGGCCGTGGACTCCGAGGGCGGTGAAGGCGTCGAAGGCGGAACCGCCCAGGGTCCACCACTGATTCGCGTACCCGTAGTGCGAGTAACCGCTCGGGCCGAGCTCGCCCACCGCCAGCTGGGGCAGCTCGCTGCCGCGGCTTCGGCGGATCCAGTCGCGCGGGACCACCTGGCGGCCGGCCACCACGCCGTCGTTGGCCATCAGCAGGCCCAGGCGGGCGACGTCGCGCGGGGTCGCGTTGAGGGAACCGGCACCGATGGCGGTGCGTGGGTGAGCTCGAGTGAGCCAGTAGTAGGCGTCGCGGTCGGCGCCGAGGTGACGCCACAGGCGGTCGGAGGCGTAGGAGGCCAGAGACATCTCGGTGGCGGCTTCCAGGACCCAGCCCAGGACCTGAGCGTCCAGGGTCGAGTAGTTGAAGGCCTCGCCGGACGGTGCCCGGCGCTGCGCCGACTTGACCACCTCGGCCAGGTCGCCGCCGCTCATCGCGGCCTGCTCGAAGCGTTTGATGTCGCTGTCGGGCACGTCCCACGCCTCGAGCTGGCCGACGCCGCTCGTCATGGTGAGCAGCTCGGCGAGGGTCACCTCCTCGTAGGCCGAACCGACGAAGTCCTTGCGGTAGTCGACGACGCGGTCGTGGATGCTGTCGACGAGGCCCTCTTCCAGCGCGATGCCGAGCAGCAGCGAGGTGACCGATTTGGAGATGGAGAACAGCTGCATGCGGGTGCGCGGGCCGGCGAAGACGCCGGGGTAGTACTCGTGGATCACCCGTCCGTGGTGCAGGACGACGAACGCGGTGGTGTTGGTGCGGCGGTGCAGCTCGGCGAGGGTGCGGTCGTGGCCCTCGAAGCGGTAGGTCAGGTCGAGACGGTGCGACTCGTAGGGAAGTGGACGGTGAACCTCGCCGCGGGACACCCGCTCGGTCGGCATCAGCCAGTTCATGTGGGTGAACGTGAACTCGCTGAACGGCCGGCGCATGAGCAGATCACCCTGCCGTTCCCACCAGGAGGGGGGTTTTGCCGCCCGTGGTGCGGGGCGTTCGGTGGTGCTTGTCATTTCGTCACTCCCCGTGCTCGATCGGTTGCGCTGCGCCTTCGAACACTTCACGAAGAGTCGGGCCCGGTGGTTCATCGGCAGGTTCGAGATAGCTGTTCATCATGGCCAGGATGCCCATGCCGGCCAGGTTGTCGGCGGGGCCGCCGAGCACGCCGGAGCCCGGGTCGCCGAGGTGCCGGATGGCGAATCCCTCGGTCATCGCGGCCAGGATGTTGGTGAACTGTTCGAGGGTGATGCCCTCGCGCAACCGGAACCCGCGGGCGGCGATGGTCTGCTCGTAGACCTTCATCCAGGGGTCGAGGGCGCCCGCGTAGTTGTTGGCGATCGCGTCGTGGATGCCGTCGTTGCGGTCGGCCGTCGCGCAGACGACCAGTTGCAGGCGGAACAGTGGCATTCGGCAGATGGCCAGGATCTCGTGGAACACCGCCCGGTGCACGGCGTCGACGAAGCTGTCGTCGGTGGCCAGCCAGTCGCCCCGGGTTTCCAGCTCGGCGCCGTATTGCGGGTCGTAGTTCATCGCGTGGAACAGGAATGCGAGCAGGTCGTTCAGATAGTCGTCGTGACTGGCCCAGGTCGACCGGTAGGGGCCGGTGCCGCGCTGGCGCAGGAACGGTGGCTCGAGCTCGGCCACCTCCCGCGACAGTGCCCGCTCCGACAAGAAGTTCAGGCCCGACCAGTACTCCTTACGGCCGTCGCTGTTCGGCGCCACCACTTTGGGGGCACCGAGGTTGCGCTCCACCAGGTTCGCCCCCGCCTTGAGGTAGGAGGCGACCTTGAGCGAATTGACGAGCGCCGCGCGGGTCGACTCCCGGACACCCTTCACTCGGGTGACGATGCCGGAAAAGTCCTGGCTGTAAGGATAAGGCAGGTCTTTCTTGCCGTACGTCATGACCTGATTGTTGTCCGAATCCGGGCCAACTCAAGTGCGCACGTGCGTAGTACTCGGAGGCTAGAACTCTGGACATTTCCAATAGCGAAAAAGTGGCTATTAGTAGTCGCCCAATTACGCTATGAAATCGAGCGTTCCTGACGTCGGCGTTCGCGCTGCTCCTGGGTGTACTTCTTGCGTGCGGCAAGATCACGTTTCCACTGTTCGCGGGCCGATTCGTCACAGCCTTGCACGGCACCCTTGGTTTGCGCGGGCCCGATCAGCGACCGGAACGCCCAGTCGTCGAACGTGTCGTGGAACCAGCGGCCGAGCCGGCCGCGCTCGACCCCGCGATTGTCCTTCGCCATGTGACGTCCTCCCGGGAAGCTTGGTGCACCAACTATTTGTACACCAACTATCGGTAGGATCGTACCCAACTGAAGGGGGAAGCGACCAATGAGTGACACAGATCCGCTCGCGCTGGAGGAACAGGTCTGCTTCGCCCTCTCGGTGGCCGCCCGCAGCGTCGTGGCCGTCTACCGCCCGCTGCTCGAGCCGATGGGCCTCACCCACCCGCAATACCTGGTGATGCTGGCCCTCTGGCAATACGCCCCGGTCTCCGTACGCCGCCTCTCCGAGCTGCTGCAACTGGATCCGGGCACGCTGTCGCCGCTGCTCAAGCGCCTCGAGTCGATCGGCTACCTGCGCCGCGAGCGCAAGCCCGGCGACGAGCGCAGCCTGGCCCTCACGCTCACCGACCGGGGCCGGGCGCTGCGGGCGGACGCCGAGAAGATCCCGCCGGCCGTCGTCGAGCGCCTCGGCCTGCCGATCGAGGAGTTGCGTACGCTGCACGCCGCCCTGACCCAGGTGATCGCCGCGGCGAAATAGCCTCACGGCCGCCGATAGACGCTGAGCGACGGCAGCGCGCGGCCGGTGAAGTCGAACTGGGTCAGGTTGTCGTTGGACGCCTCGGCCCCCGGCTCCCACCCGACACCCGGGATCCACTCCGGTTCCCAGGCGAGCAAGCCCAGGCCGCGGCCGTCCGGCAGCTGCTTGAGTACGTCGCGTACGGCCTCGTAGAAGCCCGCCTGACCGGCCGGAGTCGCGGGGAAGCGGTCGGCGTCGGGCAGCAAGGTGCCGGGGCCGACGATGTTGCCGCGGCCGTCGCCGTCCTCGAAGGTCCACGGGTACGCGACCTCGGCGAGCAGCACCGGCTTGTCGTAACGGGCCACCGAGTCGAGCAGGTTGGCCTGCAGCTCGGCCAGGGAGCCGTGCCACATCGGGTAGTACGACTGGCCGATGATGTCGAACGGCACCTGGTAGGTGGCGATGTTGTCGAAGAACCAGCGGGTGTCACCCATCTTCCCGCCACGGTCGACGTGCAGCACGATCTTGACGTCCCGCTGGGCCTCGCGGGCGCCCTGGATCCCCGACTTGAGCAGGTCGGTGAAGGCCGGCCACTGCTGGGTGCCGTCCGGCAGGTAGAGCTGGCCGACCGGCCACAGGATGCCGTTGGTGATCTCGTTGCCGATCTGGATCATGTCGATCGGCGTGCCCTGACGGGCGAAGTCGCGCACCAGTTCGCGGGTGTATGTGCGGATCTTGGTGAGCAGGCCGGGCTGGTCGGTGGGCCAGCTCGCCGGGATCGGCTGCTTGCTGGGGTCCGCCCAGAAGTCGCTGTAGTGCGGGTCGAGCAGAATCCGCAGGCCGGCCCGCTTGGCCCGCCGCGCCAGGGCCAGCGCGCGGGCCTTGTCGCTGTAGCCGTCCGGCGGGTCGACCCACACGCGCAGCCTCAGGTAATTGGCACCCTGCGCGGCGAGGATCCGTTCGGCCGGGCGTACGCGACCGGCGAAGTCCCGGTACTGGACTCCGGCCTCCTCCAGTTGCGGAAGGAAGGACAGGTCGGCACCGCGTACCGAAAGAGTCTTGCCGTTGTTGCCGTGCGCGTAGGCCTCGGTCGGCAGGAGCGCGGCAAACGCCACGCCGCCCACGCCCGCCAGCAGCGAGCGGCGACTCAGGGAGGACGACATATTGATGAACTCCTCTGTCGTTGGTGAGCGCTGACGGTTCCCGGCCGTGCTTCGAAAGTCAAGGGCGGTTCGCGTGCCGAGCGGCTCGCGCCCACCCCGAGCTGCGCCTCACCGCGGCCCTGGCGGGTCGTCTGGGAGACCCTTTTCACCGAAGTTGCGGTGACCTCGGTCGGGCGGACGGCGGGACGACGGTGGGCGAACGGCGGTGCGGTCGACAGCGGGGCATACGCGAATGCCCTGCCGGAGTCGGCAGGGCATGGGGTGAGGGGGTCAGATGAGCCAGCGGTTCTTCTGGACGAGGGAGAGGTTGGCCCAGATCTTGCCGAGGCCCCAGGTTTGGCCGGCGTAGGTGAGGGCGAACAGGATGGCGGCCAGTGCGTAGATGACGTGGTAGTCGATGGCGGGGTTGGCGGAGCCGGCGGCGAGGGGCCATTCGGCGAGCCACATGAAGGCCATCATGAGGGGGGCGGCGACGGCGGTGACGCGTAGGCCGATGCCGAGGATGAGGGCGAGGCCGATGGCGAGCATGCCGAGCATGAAGGTGATGTTGGCGAAGGGGGTGCCGGCGATGGAGTGGAAGAAGCCTTTGAGGGGGCCGGCTTCGACGTTGGCGAGGAAGCCTTTGGTGGGGGAGCCGCCGTTGATCCAGGCTTTGGCGGAGGGGGTGCTGTAGCCGAGGCCGAAGGTTTTGTCGAGGAAGGCCCAGAGGAAGATGAAGCCGGTGGCGAGGCGGGTGACGGCGAGGACTTTGGCGGCGGTCTTGGTGAGCATGTGCCCGGGGGCTTCGACGGTTTCGAGCTGGTGGGCGTGAGCGGCGGTGGTGGTCATCGTTGCCTCCGGGGTCTGTTTGTCTCTCGTCTTCGAGACTCCTCCGCGGCGGCCCGGTTGACCTGGGCCTAAGCGCCTGGAATGCCCGGGACCAAAGTCCCGCCGGGGAGGCTGACCTCGGCGGCGTCGCGGCGGGGGGTCGCGCCCGTCGGGTTGCCGTAGCCGAAGCGGATGACGATCTGCGGATGGCCGGGCCGGCCGAGGGTGCGGCGCAGTTGGTCGCGGGCCGCGGGGACCTCGATGGGCTGGCTGATCAGGGCGGTGTCCAGACCCGCCGCGGTTGCCGTGAGCAGGACCTTCTGCATGGCCTGGCCGGCGTTGCTCTGGTCGGCCTTGGTGTCGCCGGGCACGCCGAGGATGCCGATCAGCGGTTCCGGCTCGTAGTCGTGGCCGGGTGCGCGCCGGCGCTCGGAGAAGAAGCGCTGGGGCAGCAGGTCCTGCGGTTCGGCCAGGGGAGCACGGGCGTGCTCGGGGATGGCGGGCCGCCATGCGGCCATCTCGGCCTGGTAGGCCGGGTCGCGGCGGAGGACCCGGTCGGCGCTGGTGGCGATCTCGGCGAAGCCGGCCACCGCGACCGTGCCCACCAGCAGGGCCAGCCAGCTGCTCTCCGTGCGGGCGGCCTCGATCAGGCGCACCCGCACCTCGGCGGGCACCGGGTCGGGCCAGAACGGGCGGCGGTTGGTGTGCCGGTGCGGGATGGCGTCGTACAGCTCGGTCTCGGCGTACGTCGGTGGGCGTTGCCTTGCCGCCGTGAGCCGGGCGATCAGGCCCGGCTCCCGCGGGTCGGGGTGCAGTCGCACCTCGGCCGGACGCCCGGACGCGGCGAGCGCGAGCCGGGCGTTGTAGGTGGCCGCACCGCACGCCATGCGCGCCGCCCACCCGGTCCGGTCGATCGCCGGCAGGCGACGGGCCGGGTCGGCGAATATCTCGACCGCGCCGCCGGACAGGCGGAACAGCCAAGGCTGACTGTTGTGCAGGGACGGGGCCCGGACAGCGGCGTCCACCGCCCGGCGCAGATCATCTTCGGTGTACGCGTTCATGACTACTCCACGATGGTGATCACGTCGCGCGGGTCGCGCCGCGGTGCGCGGGGGAGCGGGACGTCGGTGTCCGGGTAGCCGAGCCGGACCACGAGGTAGGGGTCCCCGACGCCGGCGAGCATGGTGCGCAGCAGGTTTCGCGGCCACTCCACCTCGAGGGCGTCGCTGATCGGTGCGGTGGCCAGGCCGTCGGCGGTGGCCCGTAGCAGCAGGGCGGACAGCGCCTCACCGCCGCGCAGCAGGTCGACCGGTTCGTCGCCGGTGCCGAACAGCACGACGTAGGCGGCGCCGAGGTCGTGGGCCGGGCCGGCGGACAGCCCGGCGTCGCCGGCCGGGGCGAAATCACGGACCGGGACACGGCGCAGTTCATCGCGTACGGCGGTGGACGGCGGCACGCCGTCGCCGGTGAAGTCCGGCCGGTTCGTCCAGTGGCTCAGCTCCTGGCGGTAGGCCGGGTCGGACTGTTCGGCGCGGGCGGCCAGCTCGGCGGTGACCGCCAGTTTCGGGAGCTGGTCGGGACCGACCACGTGGAGGTAGGCGCCTTCCGACTCGACCAGCCGCCGCAGCGCGGTCAGTTCCGCGTCGGGCACCGGGGTGTCGCCGAAGGCCCGGCGGTCGGTGTGGCGCCGGTGGATCGCCTCGGCCAGCCGGACCGCGTCCGCCTCGGAACTGGGCGAGACCGCCGCGCCGGGCGAAATGGTCGAAAAGGGCAGGGCGGGTGCGACGCCCGACGGAGCTGGGGCCGAAGCTGGGGCGAGGGCCGGGGCTGCGGCGAGAGGTGGAGCGGGGGGTAGGGGTGGGTTCAGCGTGATCCGGGCGAGCAGCTGGGGCTGAGCCGGGTCGGGGAAGCGCTCGACGAGCGCGGTGTGGCCGGCGGCGGCCAGCCAGACGCGGGCGTGGTGCAGGACGGCGCCGCAGCTGAGCAGCAACAGCCGGCTGTCCGGGTCGACCGTGTCGAGGCGGCGGTCGGCATCGGCGTACAGCGAGAGGGTTTCGCCCGTGATCCGCCACGACCACGGCTGGGTGTTGAACACCGAGGGGGCGTGCTGGGCCGCGCGGGCGGCATTCTCCAAGGCTGGCATGTGCCAACAGTGCCGCGCGGCGACCCTGGTCGCTCAGGGCCGAAAGTCCTGTCAGCCGGCGATCGGCGCCCGCCAGGTGACGACGGTGCCGTGGCCGGCCGGGCCGGGGCCGATCTCGAACTCGCCGCCGAGGTCACCGGCGCGGTCGATCATGTTGACGATGCCGCCGCGGGCCTTGGCGGGGTCGGTGCCGACGCCGTCGTCCTCGATGCGCAGCACCACCTCCAGGCCGGTGGCGTGCACCGTGACCCGGGCGGTGGTGGCCTGCGCGTGCCGGGCGACGTTCGACAACGCCTCGCGCAGCACGGCCATCAGCTCGGGGACGATGTCGTCGGGAATGGCGCTGTCGACCGGGCCGACCGTGTCGAGCACCGGCCGGAAGCCGAGGGTGGTCTCGGCCGCGTCGACCGCCTCGCGCAATTCGGTGCGCAGCGACGGGCCGGACGGGGTGCGCAGTTCGAAGATCGAGCGCCGGATGTCGCGGATCGTCGCGTCGAGGTCGTCCACGGCCGCGTTGATGCGCCGGGTCACCTCGGGCTTGGCCGCGTGCGGGATCGCCCCCTGCAGCTGCATGCCGGTGGCGAACAGCCGCTGGATGACCACGTCGTGCAGGTCGCGGGCGATGCGTTCGCGGTCCTCCAGCACCAGGAACTGCTCGCGTTCCTCCTGGGCCCGGGCCCGTTCGAGGACGAGGGCGGCCTGGTCGGCGAAGGTGGAGAGCAGCGACGGGTCGTCGGCGTCGGCGGGCCGCTCGAGCGGCTGGGTGACGATCAGCACGCCGCGCATCGCCTGGGCCACGGTGAGCGGGGCGGCCAGCGCCGGTCCCTCGGGCACGGCGGCCGGCCACTCGGCGACCGAGGCCAGGTTTTCCACCAGGCGGTACTGCTCGCTGCCGAGCTCGGTGGTGACCACCCCGTCGACCGGGATGGACCGGCCGGACAGGCCGCGGGCGCCGTCGGCCACCTCGATGGTGTAGCGGCCGTTCTCCTCGTCGTAGAGCAGCACCATGACGAGCTCGGCGCCGGAGACCTCGCGGGCGCGGCGGGCGATCAGCCGCAGCGCGTCGTTGGTGCGCACCTCGCCCAGCAATACGCCGGTGATCTCGGCGGTCGCCGACAGCCAGCGTTCGCGGCGCTGGGCGATGGCGTAGAGGCGGGCGTTGTCGATGGCGACGCCGGCCGCGGCGGCCAGCGCCACCACGATCTTCTCGTCGTCCTCGCTGAACTCGGCCGCGCCCTGCTTCTCGGCCAGGTAGAGGTTTCCGAAGATCTTCTCGCGGGTGCTCACCGGGACGCCGAGGAAGCTGTGCATCGGCGGATGGTTCGGCGGGAAACCGTACGACGCCGGGTGCCGGGTGATGTCGGGCAGCCGCACCGGTTGCGGATCGGTGATGAGCAGGCCGAGCACGCCCCGCCCGTGCGGCAGGTCGCCGATCCGGGCGTGCGCGGCCGGGTCGATGCCGTGGGTGATGAAGTCGACCAGCTCGGTGCGGTCGGCGCCGATCACGCCGAGCGCGCCGTACCGCGCGCCGGCCAGGGCGCAGGCGGCCTCGACGATGCGTTGCAGGGTGCTGCGCAGGTCGAGGTCACTGCCGATGCCGACGACGGCGTCGAGCAGGGCGCGCAGGCGCTCGCGGCTGGCCATCACGTCGCCGACCCGGTCGAGCATCTCGTGCAGCAGTTCGTCGAGGCGCACCCGGGAGAGTGGGCCGAGTCCGAGCGAGGGCGGTTCCGACATGGGGCAAGATTATCGGGGTCCGAAAGGACACGGGACCTTAGGCACTTGGACCCCTGGACAACCTACCGGTAGGAAATAGACATGATCCGCGTCTTTCTGCTCGATGACCACGAGGTGGTCCGCCGTGGCCTCGTCGACCTGCTGCAGGCCGACGGCGACATCGAGGTCGTGGGGGAGTCGGGCTCGGCCCAGGAGGCCACCCGCCGCATCCCGGCCCTGCGTCCCGACGTGGCGGTACTCGACGCCCGGTTGCCCGACGGCAACGGCATCGACGTGTGCCGCGACGTGCGGGCGATCGACTCGTCGATCAAGGGCTTGATCCTCACCTCCTACGAGGACGACGAGGCGCTCTTCGCCGCGATCATGGCCGGCGCCTCGGGTTACGTGCTGAAGCAGATCCGCGGCACCGACCTGGTCGACGCCGTCCGGCAGGTGGCGGACGGGAAGTCGCTGCTCGACCCGGCGGTCACCCAGCGGGTGCTGGAGCGCATCCGCAACGGTGTCGAGGCGCCCCGCGAGCTTGCCGGTCTGACCGATCAGGAGCGCCGCATCCTCGAGTTCATCGCCGAAGGTCTGACCAATCGGGAGATCGCCTCGCGAATGTTCCTCGCCGAGAAGACGGTGAAGAACTACGTTTCCAGTCTGCTCGCCAAGCTGGGTCTGGAACGGCGTACCCAGGCGGCGGTCCTGGCCACCCGCCTGCTCGGCGAGCACAAATCGAACTGACGTGGGACTTTCGGCCCTGCCCGCCGGGCCGTACTGATCGAAAGGATACGGACGAACCTTTTGAAAGGATCGTCCGTGGACGCCTTGGATCTGGCCCGATGGCAATTCGGGGTCATTACCGTTTACCACTTCCTGTTCGTGCCGATCACGATCGGCATGTCGGTTCTGGTGGCCGGCCTGCAGACCGCGTGGGTGCGGACCGGCAAGGAGCAGTACCTGCGCGCGACCAAGTTCTGGGGCAAGCTGTTCCTGATCAACTTCGCGATCGGCGTGGTCACCGGAATCGTGCAGGAATTCCAGTTCGGGATGAACTGGAGCGACTACTCGCGTTTCGTCGGTGACATCTTCGGGGCGCCGCTCGCGATGGAGGGCCTGCTCGCCTTCTTCCTCGAGTCGACGTTTCTCGGGCTGTGGATTTTCGGCTGGGATCGGCTGCCCAGGAAATTGCACCTGGCGACCATCTGGATCGCCGCGATCGGCACCTGGCTGTCGGCGTACTTCATTCTCGCCGCCAATTCCTGGATGCAGCACCCGGTCGGTTACGAGTTCAACGAGGCCCGCGGCCGCGCCGAGCTGAAGAGCATCGGCGCCGTCCTGACCAACTCGACCACCCTCGTCACGTTCCCGCACACGATCGCCGCCTGCCTGCTGACCGGCGGCGCCGTGCTCGTGGCGGTCAGCGCCTGGCACCTCAAGCGGCGCAACCAGGTGGACGTCTTCCGGCCCAGCCTCAAGCTCGGCGCCTGGGTCGTGCTGATCGCGGGGGTCGGCGTGCTGATCACCGGTGACCTGCAGGCCCGCATCATGACCGAGCAGCAGCCGATGAAGATGGCCGCCGCCGAGGCGCTCTACGACACGGCCAAGCCGGCCGGCTTCTCCATCTTCACCATCGGGTCGCTCGACGGCAGCGAGGAGGTGGCGAGCGTCCGCATCCCGTCGCTGCTGTCCTTCATGGCGACCGGCAGCCCCGGCGGGGAGGTCGAGGGCATCAACAACATCCAGGGCGAGTACGAGCAGAAGTACGGGCCGGGGGACTACAAGCCCAACATCCCGGTCACCTACTGGTCGTTCCGCCTGATGATCGGCTTCGGCGGCCTCGCCATGCTGGTCGCGCTGGCCGCCCTCTGGTTCACCCGCAAGGGCCGCAGCACGGCGCCGAAGTGGCTCTGGCCGGCCGGGATCTTCGCCATCGGGGCGCCGCTCGCAGCCAACTCGTTCGGCTGGATCTTCACCGAGCTGGGCCGCCAGCCGTGGGCCGTCTTCGGCCTGCTCAAGACGACCGACGGGGTGTCCCCCACGGTCGGTGCGGGCACGGTCGCCACCTCGTTCGCCGTGCTCACTCTCCTCTACGGCGTGCTCGCCGTGATCGAGGTCGGACTGTTCCTCAAATACGCCCGGGCGGGAGCGCCGGAGCTGCCGGCCGAGGCCGAGGGCGAACCCGACGACCGGCCGCTGGCCTTCGCGTACTGAGAAAGGAGGTTTGTGATCATGGAACTCACGACCGTGTGGTTCGCGCTCATCGCGATCCTCTGGGCCGGCTACTTCCTGCTCGAGGGTTTCGACTTCGGCGTCGGCATCCTGCTGCCGGTGCTCGGCCGCGACGACCGCGAACGCCGGCTGCTGATCAACACGATCGGCCCGGTCTGGGACGGCAACGAGGTGTGGCTGCTCGTCGCGGGCGGCGCCACCTTCGCCGCTTTCCCGGAGTGGTACGCGACCCTGTTCTCCGGCTTCTACCTGCCACTGCTGCTCATCCTGGTGGCGCTGATCATCCGCGGTGTCGCGTTCGAGTACCGCGGCAAGCGCGACGGCGCCGTCTGGAAGAAGCGCTGGGACCTCTCGATCTTCGTCGGCTCGCTGGTTCCGGCCCTGCTCTGGGGTGTGGCCTTCGGCAACATCGTCCGCGGGGTACGCCTCGACGAGCGGCACGAGTACGTCGGCGGTTTCGTCAGCCTGCTCAACCCGTACGCGTTGCTCGGCGGCCTGACCACGCTCACCCTGTTCACCCTGCACGGGGCGGTGTTCCTGGCCCTGAAGACGGACGGTGAGATGCGCCGACGGGCCAACAAGCTCGCCGCCACGATCGGCCTCCCGGCGGTCGCGATCGCCGCGGCCTTCCTGATCTGCACCGCGATCATCCGGTTCGACGGGATCGGGGTGGGCCTGTTCGCGGTGGCCGCGGTCGCGCTGGTCGCCGCCCTGGTCGCCAACCGGCTGGGCCGGGAGGGCTGGGCGTTCATCGCCACCGGGGCCACCCTGGTCCTGGCCGTCCTCGGGTTGTTCGTCACGCTGTTCCCGAACGTGCTGCCGTCGACGATCGGCGACGCCAACAGCCTGACCGTCCACAACGCGTCGTCCACGCCGTACACGTTGAAGGTCATGACGTGGGTGGCGGTGTTCTTCACCCCGATCGTCCTGCTCTACCAGGGCTGGACCTACTGGATCTTCCGCAAGCGCCTGACCGTGGAGAAGATTCCGGCATGAAGCCCCTGGACCCGCGGCTTCTGCGGTACGCCCGCGCCAGCCGGGCCTACCTCGCGGCCACCGTCGCGCTCGGCGTGGCGCAAGCCGGGCTGATCGTCGGGCAGGCCACCCTGCTCGCGTACGGCATCGCCGCGGTGTTCCTCGACGGGCTGTCCGTCGCCCGCCTCACCCCGACGCTCATCGCGCTCGCCGCGGTCACCGCCGGCCGGGCCGGTCTCGGCTGGCTGCAGGAGGCCGCGGCGGCGCGCTCCGCCGCCGCGGTCAAGGAGGAACTGCGCGCCCGGCTTCTCGGCCACGCGGTCGCGCTCGGCCCCGGCGAGGTCCGGACCGGGGAGATGAGCACGCTGGTCACGCGGGGGCTGGACGCCCTCGACGCGTACTTCGCGAGATACCTTCCCCAGCTGGTGCTCGCCGCTCTGATTCCCGCCGTCGTGCTTTGCCGGCTCCTGCCGGCCGACCTGGTCGCCGCCGTCACGATCGTGCTGACGCTGCCGCTCATCCCGGTCTTCCTGGCGCTCGTCGGGTTGCACACCGAGTCGGCCAACCGGCGGCAGTTCCGGCTCCTGGCCCGCCTCGGCCACCACTTCCTCGACGTGGTCGCCGGCCTGGCCACTCTCAAGATCTTCGGGCGGGCGGGCGCCCAGATCGGCAACATCCGCCGGGTGAGTGCGGAACAGCGCAGGATCACCATGCGTACGCTCCGGATCGCCTTTCTCTCCTCACTCGTCCTGGAACTGCTCGCCACGCTGTCGGTCGCGCTCGTGGCGGTCGGGATCGGGCTGCGGCTCGTCGACGGGAACCTCGACCTGGCGACCGCGTTGCTGGTGCTGATCCTGGCCCCGGAGGCCTACCTGCCACTGCGCCAGGTGGGCGCGCAGTATCACGCGGCGGCCGAGGGGGTGGCCGCGGCGGAGGAGGCGTTCGCCGTCCTGGAGACGCCCGCCACCGCAC
Organism: Paractinoplanes ferrugineus; assembly: GCF_016862195.1. Classification (GTDB taxonomy): domain Bacteria; phylum Actinomycetota; class Actinomycetes; order Mycobacteriales; family Micromonosporaceae; genus Actinoplanes; species Actinoplanes ferrugineus. The sequence continues at coordinate 170,008 of NZ_BOMM01000022.1, forward strand.
CCGCGGAGGGCCGGCCGGCCGTCCCGGGCGGGGCGATCGTCTTCGAGGACGCGGTGGTCCGTTACCGCGAGCGGGACGCGTTGCGGTTGTCCGCGACCGTCGAGGCCGGCGAGTTCGTCGCGCTGACCGGGCCGAGCGGGTGCGGCAAGTCGACCGCCCTGAACGTGCTGCTCGGCTTCGCGGAGCTGGCCGGCGGCACGGTCACCGTGGGCGGCCGCCAATTGTCCACGACGGACCTGCGGGCGAGCGTGGCGTGGGTGCCGCAACGGCCGTACCTCTTCGCCGGCACCGTCCGGGACAACATCGCCCTCGGCGCCGCGGAGGACGCCGACGTGAAGTCCGCCGCCCGCCTCGCCGGCGCCCACCACTTCATCGCCGACCTGCCCGCCGGTTACGAGACGGTGCTCGGCGACGGCGGCGCCGGGCTCTCCGCCGGGCAACGGCAGCGGCTCGCGCTGGCCCGCGCGTTCCTGCGGGACGCCCCGATCGTGCTGCTCGACGAGCCCACCGCCAACCTCGACGCGGCCACCGCGGAGGGCGTGATGGCGGCGATCCGGCGACTGGCCCACGGGCGTACGGTCCTGATGGCCGCCCACCGCCCCGAACTCATCGCGCTCGCCGGGCGCGTCCTCGATCTCACCCCGGCCGGTGCCCGATGACGTACCTCCGGCTGCTCCGCCCCGGATTCTGGATCGCCGTCGTCAGCGGCGCGCTGGCCGCCGGCTGCGCGGTCGGGCTGATGGCCACCTCGGCCTGGCTGATCTCGCGAGCCGCGCTGCACCCGCCGGTGCTGCACCTGATGGTGGCGATCGTCGCGGTGCGGGCGTTCGGGGTCGGTCGTGGGGTCCTGCGCTACGTGGAACGCCTGACCGGCCACGACGCCGCGCTGCGGGCCCTCGGCAGCATGCGGGTGCGCCTGTTCACCCACCTCGCCCGCGTCGCCCCGGCCGGTCTCGCCGCCTATCGCCGCGCCGACCTGGCGCAGCGTCTCGCCGCCGACGTCGACGCGGTGCTCGACCTGCTCACCCGGGTGCTGCTGCCGTACGCGGTGGCGCTGGTGGTCGGGACCGGCTCGGTGCTGCTGGTGGGCGCGCTGTCGCCGATCGCGGGCGGCACTCTCGCCGCCGGGATCCTGCTCGTCGGCGTCGGTGTGCCGCTGCTTCAGTCGCGGGCGGCGCGACGCGCCGACGGCCGGCTCGCACCGCTGCGCGGCGAGCTCGCCACCGGGGCCGCCGACCTGCTGCAGGGACTGCCGGACCTCATCGCGTACGGGGCCGTCGCCGACCGCCTGGAGAAGCTGGCCCGGATCGGTGCCGAGCTGCGCCAGGCCGAGCGCCGGTCGAGCCGGATGGCCGGCCTGGCCGCCGCCGGCACCGCGCTGGCCACCGGACTGTCGCTGGTGGTCGGTCTGGCGGCGGGCGCGGTGGCGGTCCGTTCCGGGGCGCTGTCCGGCGAACTGCTCGCGGTCGTCGTGCTGACGCCGCTGGCCGTCTTCGAGACGATCGGTGCGCTGCCGGCCGCCGCCCAGCGGTTCGCCGCCTGCCGGGCCGCGATGGGCCGGCTGTCCGAGGTGCTGTCCACGGTTCCCCCGGTGACCGAACCGGCGTCGCCCGTGACGGTGCCGACCGGGCCGCACACGCTGCGGTTGACCGGGGTGGGCGCGGCCTGGCGGCCGGGGCGGCCGGTGCTGCGCGACTTCGACCTGACGCTCGCCCCCGGTGATCGGGTGGCGCTCGTCGGGCCGAGCGGGTCCGGCAAGAGCACGGTGGCCGCGCTGCTGGTGCGCTTCGTCGACCCGACCGCCGGGCAGATCACCCTGGACGGCGTCGACTACCGGCGGATCCCGGCCGACCGGGTGCGGCGCGTCGTCGGTTACCTCCCCGAGGACGCGCACCTCTTCGACACCACGATCGCGGCCAACCTGCGCGTCGCCCGGCCCGGCGCGACCGACGACGAGCTGTTCTCGGCCCTGACCCAGGCGCGGCTGGGGGAGTGGGTCGCCGGGCTGCCGGCCGGCCTCGAGACCCCGGTGGGCGAGCACGGCATGGCGCTCTCCGGCGGTGAGCGGCGGCGACTGGCGCTGGCCCGGGCGCTGCTGGCGGACTTCGAGATCCTGATCCTCGACGAGCCCACCGAACACCTCGACGAGGCCACCGCGGCGGCGCTCACCCGGGATCTGCTGGCCGCGGCCGGTGCTCGTACGGTCCTGCTGATCACCCACCGCCCGGACCTCGCCGACCAGGTCGATCGGGTCGTCCGCCTCGGCGGGATCGTGCCGGCAGGTCGCCGGAGCAAATCGGCACCCGCCCCCACTCAGACACGCGGCCTGGTTGCCGATCGGGAGTAGTGCGGGAGGCGGGGGCTGCCCGCAGGAGGGCATCGTGACAGCGATCACCATGACCACGGTGGCGCCCAATCGGGGGCGGCCGTCGTGGAGCGATCTGAGCGTGCGGGTGAAGATTCTCGCGGCTGTGCTTGTCGCGTCGGCCGTGGCACTCCTGACCGGGATCGTGGGTCTCACCGCGCTCGGTCAGGCCAGCCGATCGGCGCAGCAGATCTACCACAGCAACCTGGCAAGCGTCGGGGCGATCGCCGAGCTCGACGCGGCCATCACCCAGAGCCGGCTGGACACGGCCAGCCACGCCATCGCCCAGAACAGCGCGGCCAAGGCCAAGTACGAGGCGAAATTCGACAAGGACGTCGAGGCCGTGGACGCGGCGTTCGCCGCCTACCGGGACAGCCAGCCCACCGGCGATCCGGCGGTTCTGGCCCAGCTGACGGCGCAGTGGAACGAGTACGTCCAGATCGCCCGGACCAAGCTGATCCCGCTCGGCCGGGCGAAGGACTACATCGCTTGGCAGAAGGTCCGCGACGACGAGGTCACGCCACTGGCCGCGAAGTACAACGAGAACCTCGACACGCTGAGCACGACGGAGCGGGTGGACGCGGCCCGGTCGGCGGCCGCCGCCAAGACCAACTACGAGACCGGCCGCACCGTCGCCCTCGTCGTACTGGTGGCCGGCCTGCTGATCGCCCTGACGCTCGGGGCCATGGTGGCCCGGGGCATCGTCCGCTCGCTCAACCGGGTCACCGACGTGTGCGTGGGGCTCGCCGACGGCGATCTGACCCGCAGCGCCGGCGTCGTCTCCCGGGACGAACCGGGCACGATGGCGCGGGCCCTGGACACGGCGGTGCGCAAGATCCGCGACACCGTCACCACCATCGGCGGGTCCGCGGTCACCCTCGCCGGCGCCTCCGAGGAACTGTCCGCGGTCAGCTCCCAGCTGCGGGCCGGGGCGGGCGAGGCGGCGCAGAAGGCCACCTATGCCACCGCCGCGACCCAGGAGGTCAACACCGGCGTGCAGTCGATCGCCGCCGGGGCGGAGCAGATGAGCGCCTCGATCAGCGAGATCGCCACCAACGCCGCCCAGGCGGCCGAGGTCGCCATCCGGGCCCAGGCGGTGGCCGAACGCACCAACGGGCAGGTCGCCGAACTCGGCACGGCCAGCGCCGAGATCGGCGACGTGGTCCGGCTGATCACCAGCATCGCCGAGCAGACGAACCTGCTCGCGCTCAACGCCACCATCGAGGCGGCCCGGGCGGGCGAGCTGGGCAAGGGCTTCGCGGTGGTCGCCGGCGAGGTCAAGGAACTGGCGCAGCAGACCGCGAAGGCGACCGAGGAGATCACCGCCCGGATCGGCGCGATCCAGGCCTCGAGCGGTTCCGCCGCCGTCGCCATCAACGAGATCACCCAGGTGATCCAGCAGATCGGCGACTACACCACGACCATCGCGTCGGCCGTGGAGGAGCAGACCGCCACCACCGGCGAGATGAGCCGGGCGGTCGCCGACGCCGCCACCAACAGCGGCAACGTGGCCCGTACGGTCTCCGGGGTCGCCGAGGTCGCGGCCGCCACCGCGGACGGCGCCCAGGCCACCCAGCAGGCCGCCGCCGACCTCACCCGGCTGGCCAGCGACCTGAGCTCCCTGGTCGGCACGTTCCGCCACTGATCGGAGAACCGGATGTCCGACGCCCCGTACGGGCTGCACCCGCCCACTGTCGCCGACGCCCACGACGCGCTGCACCGCGTGCACGGCGCCGACGGACCGCGGATCTGGGCGGCCCTGCTCGCCGGCGCGGGCGTGACCGGCCAGGAACCCGACGCCCTCGACCGCCTGCTGCCCGTGCTGGACCGGGCCGACGAGGTCACCCAGCTGTGCGCCCAGGCGCTGCGGATCCGGCTCACGTCGTACACCTGCCTCGCCGCCGCGCACAGCATGACCAGGAGCTGACATGTCGACCAAGACCGAACGCGACCTGTTCGACCGGCTCGGCCGGCCTGACCGCATCCGGCGGCTCGCCGGCTACGACCTGTTCCACCCGGCCCTGCGGGCCCGGCTCGACGCCCTGGCCACCCGGGCCGCCACCGGGCTCGAGGCACCGGTCGCGCTGGTCTCGGTGGTGCTGGACAGCGCCCAGTTCATCCTGGGCGGCCACGGCGTCGGCGGCTGGGTGGCCCAGTCCCAGGGCATTCCGGCCGAGTGGTCGCTGTGCGCCCGGACCGTCCTGGACGGCAAGCCCTACCGCGTCGGCGACAGCCGCACCGAGCCCGCCTGCGCCGACAACCCGATGCTGGAACTGACCGGCCTGGCGAGTTACGCCGGGGTGCCGCTGATCGACGACAGCGGACAGGTGCTCGGCTCGCACTGCGTCCTGGACGTCCACCCTCGCACCTTCACCGACGCCGAGGTGGCCGTCCTGTCCGCCGGCGCCGACGAGGCCATCGAGATCCTCGCCGCCCACCGCCGGTGAGCCTGCCGGTCCCTGCGGGGACCAGCAACACGGCGGTATGACCTCGGGCCGGCCGCGCGCCGAGGATCGACGCATCTGCTGAGAAGCCGGTGAGCCGCCCGGCGCCGAGCTAGGCGGCGCCGGCGAGTTCGTGGTGGTCGAAGGACTCGCGCCAGATCGCCCAGCTCGTCTGCGGGGCGTACCGCTTCGCCTCGTGCATGGCGACGGTGGCCCGGCGCTCCAGCTCGGGCCGGGGCAGCGACGACGACACGGCCACGCCGATGCTTGCCGTCATGCCGGTCAGGCGGCCGGCCACCACCATCGGGCCGGCCTCGGCGGCGACGGCGCCGGCCACGTCGTACGCGACAGACGGCGAAAGCAGCCCGCTCACGGTGAGGCTGCCGAGGTGGACCGGCAGATTTCCGAGGCCGGGTACGCGGGTGCGGAGCACCTCGGCGAAGGCGGCCCGCAGGAGATCCTCGTCGCCGTCGCCGGTCACCTCGATGACGAGGACCGCGGTGAACGTGCCGATGCCGCGCATACCACCCTCCTTTCCTTGCCGGGCCGGTCCTTTCGGCCGCCGGCGGGGGCGACCTGAGGGGACCGCGGTGATCAGTTATGGCCGTCCGGCTCTCCCCGCCCGCGGCCCGCGACCGTAGGGTGCGGGCCGTGCATCAGGCTCGGCCGAAACAGGTCACCATCGCCTTCGGGCTTCAACTGGGCGCGGCCGGGACTCTGTTCGCCGTCGCCGTGCTGTTCGCCGCCGGGGCGCTCAGCTACAACGGCCTGATCAGCGATGCCGCCGCGGCCACCGACGCCGACCCGGGCGACGTCACCGGTGAGCGCGTCGGCAACCTGGTCACCACCCTGATCGTCGTCATCCCGTCGCTGCTGCTCGCCGGCTGGCTCGGCGGCACCGCCCTCGGCCTGCGCCGCGGCAGCAACACGGCCCGGGTCCTGTCGGCGATCGGGCTGGCCGCGCCCCTGGTGGTCGGTATCGTCTACTGCTGCGGCTTCGGGTCCATCCTGGGTCTGGCGGGCCTGGCCTTCTCGGCCGACGACGGCTCCGGTTTCGACGACGACGCCGGTTTCGATGACGACTTCGGCGAGTTCGACTACGAGTCCTCGCCGTTCTACGACGAACTCGACCAGCTGGACAACGGCTTCGCCCAGGTCGTCAGCGCGCTCGGCGGCCTCGCCGGCGTGCTTGCCGTGATGCTCGGCCTCGCGGCCGGGATCCTGCTGTTCGTCGGGCCGTCGCGGCGCTTCTTCCGCCCCGACCGGCATCCGCCCGGCTTCCCGGCGCCCGGCTACCCGATGGCGTACGGCTACGGCTCCGGCTTCCCGGTGGCCTACCCCGGCCCGGCCTACGGCTTCTATCCCGCCCCGGCCGACGGTTTCCCGCCCATGCCCGGCTACGGGCCTGGTCACGGCGCCCCTCCGACGCCCGGTTACGGCGTTCCTCCCGCGCCGGGTTACGGCGTTGCTCCCGGGGTGTTCGCGGGCCCCTGTCCGCCCGGTCACGGGTTCTATCCGGCCCAGCCGGACTTACCGCCACTCGTGCCACCGTTCCCCGCCGAGCCGACCGCGCCCTCAGCGACGCCGTTCCCGCCTGCCCCGCCGCCGGATCCAGCCGCCGCTGAGCCCGAGTCGCCGTCGCCGTCGCCGTCGCCGTCGCCGTCGCCGTTGCCGTTGCCGTTGCCGTTGCCGGAAGACTCGCAGCCGGATGGAGCCGCGCCGGACGGGCCGGCACTGGATGGGGCTGCGCCGGATGGGGCTGTGCCGGACGGGCCGGCGTCCGGCAATTCGGGCGTGGGCTGACGACACGCGGGAGGCTCGGGCGGGCTGCGCGTTTTGCGTGGGTAAGGTGCTCGAGGTGAAGCTCAGCGAAGAGATCGTCATGGTGCCGGCGCCGGACTGCGAGATCCGCACGGCGGTGATCCGGCCGGTCGGCGACGGTGCGTGGCCCGGTCTGCTGCTCTACACCGACATCTTCCAGCTCACCGAGTCGTCGCTGCGGTCCGCGCGTCGGCTCGCGGCCGAGGGCTTCACGGTCGTGGTGCCGGAGATCTATCCGCGCGGGCCGCTCGCCGGGGTGGCGCTGGACTTCGACGACGCCGGCAAGCAGCTCGGCATGGAGGGCGCCAAGTCGACGACGGTGGCCCAGTTCGACTCCGACCGGGTCGCGGTCCTCGACCACATGGCGGCCCACCCCCAGGTGACCGAGCTGTTCGCGGCCGGTTTCTGCATCGGCGGACACCTCGCGTTCCGGGCCGCGTTCGACCCGCGGGTGGCGGCCACCGTCTGCTTCTATCCGACCGGCTTGCAGAACGGCGCGCTCGGCGCCGACGACGACGCGGGCTCGCTGGCCCGGGCCGCCGACATCCACGGTCGGCTGATGATCGTGTTCGGCTCGCAGGACCCGCACGTGCCGGCCGACGCCCGCCTCCAGGTCGTCGCCGGTCTCTACGCGGCCGGCCTCGACGACACCGAGCTGCACCTCTACCAGGGCGGCGAGCACGCCTTCATGCGCGACATCGGGGTCCGGCACGATCCGACGCTCAGCGATCTCGCGTACGCGTCAGCGACGTCCTTCCTCCGTGGCCGCTGACCCGGCGGGCGCGGGTTGAGCGCCGGGCCGGGTGGCAATGCTCAGGCCGGTCACCCCGGTGCCGATACTGAGCAGGTGCACGACATCCACGAACTGATCGACCGGCGCGCGGTGACCACGGTCTTCCAGCCGCTCGTCGATCTGGCGACCGGTGATCTCATCGGCTACGAGGCGCTCACCCGTGGGCCCGAGGGGACGCCGTGGCACACCCCGGACGCGCTGTTCGCCGCGGCCCGTGCGGTCGGGCGGGAGACCGAGCTCGACTGGGTGTGCCGGGCGGTCGCGTTCCGGACGATCCTGGCCGCCGATCCCGACCCGGACCTCACCTGGTTCGTGAACATGGAGCCGATGGCCTCCCGGGTCCCCTGCCCGGACGACCTGGCCGACATCATCGAGGCGGCCCGCACCCGCCTGCGGATCGTCACCGAGGTGACCGAGCGGTCCATCGCGCAGGACCCGGCCGGCCTGCTGGCCGCGACCACGGCGCTGCGCTCCCGCGGCTGGGGGGTGGCCCTCGACGACGTCGGCGCCGACCCGGGCTCGCTGGCCCTGATGCCGTTCATCCACCCCGACGTGATCAAACTCGACATGCAGCTGCTGCGTGAGCCGGACGAGCCGCACACGGCCCGGGTGGTGGCGGCGGTCGGGGCGTACGCGGAGGGCAGCGGCGCGGTGATCCTGGCCGAGGGCATCGAGACCGCCCGGCACGCGTTGACGGCCCGGACGATGGGCGCGACGATCGGGCAGGGCTGGCACTTCGGCCGGCCCGGACCGTTGCCCGCCCCGGTCGCCGCGACGGCGCGACTGCCGTTCATCGAGCCGCCGGCGCTGAGCACCGGCACGCCCTTCGAGATCGTGGCTCGCCGGCGGCCGGTCACCCGTACGACCAAGGACAGTTTGATGGCGATGAGCCGTCACCTGGAAGCCCTGGCCGGGGACGGCAGTGAGCCGCCGGTGCTTCTCTCGTGCTTCCAGGAGGGACGCCACTTCACCCCGGCCACCTCCCGGCGCTACATCCGGATCGCGAGTAACAGCCCGCTGGTCGCCGCGCTCGGCACCGGCTTGGGCAACGAGCCCGCGCCGGGCGTGCACGGCACCACTTTCGGCGCCGATGACCCGCTGCGCGGCGAGTGGAACGTGATAGTCGTGGGCCCGCACCGCGCGGCCGCCCTGGTCGCCCGGGACGTCGGCGACGAGGGTCCCGATCAGCAGCGACGCTTCGATTTCGCCCTAACCCACGACCGGGCCCTGGTGGTGGCGGCAGCCCGCGCGCTGTTGCCGTGGCTGGCTCCGGTCGCGGCCGTGCCCTTGCTGCTCGCGCACACCGGATAGCGAGGACGGACGGCCGTGGCCGTCCCGTCCTCGCGGTGCCGTGCGTCAGTTGCCGGTGTCGATCGTGCAGAGCTTGTCGAACGCCTCGGCGTCCTTGGTGAGCTTGTTCTGCAGGTCGGCCGGGGCGTCGCCGGTCTTCATGCCCTTGAGCAGCGCCTTGTAGTCCTCGGCCAGGGCGAGGTTGGCCGCCTTGACGTCGTCGTGCTTGGTCTTGGCGGCGGCGGCGTTGAGGCCGTCGATGGTCGCCTGGACCGATGCCTCGTCGACGGTGGTGGAGCTCTTGTAGATCGCGTCCTTGCCGTCGGTGCAGCCGGCGTCGAGGACCTTCGAGTTGGCCACCGCGAAGACACCCGCGAGGAGCAGGCCGATCACGATCGTGCCGAGGACCGAGATGATGAGGCCGGCGATCGCGAGGCCACGGCCCGCCGCCTTGCCCGCGCCGGTCTTGAAGAGCGCGATCAGGCTCAGCACGAAGCCGATCGGCGAGAAGACGAAGGCGAAGATGAAGCCCGCGATGGCCAGGCCGCTGGTCTTCTGCGCGGGCGCCACCGGCGGCGGGTTCTGGTAGTCGGGCTGGCTGGGCGGGGGGAGCTGAGCGTCGAGCGACACTGTATGAAATCCAATCTCAGGTTTCTCTCAGGTTCGGACACGAGACGGTACTGCTTCGACGGACTTCACGCTGTCCCGCAACTGAATCGTTATTGGGGTTGTCCGTTCCGTCCGGATGAAGATCCACTCGATGATCGCCGGGCCACTTACCGTGATGGCATGACTGACGATCTGACCCTGACACTGACCCTCGAGCCGAAGGGTCCGGCCGGTGCCTTCGTGCTCTCCGACGAGCAGGTCGCGGCCGTGGGTGGCGGCCGCAAGACGTTCCCGGTGCAGGTCACGGTCAACGGCGTGACGCTGCCGCTGCGGCTGTCCAAGATGGGCGGCGAGAATCTCATCGGCCTGGCGAAGGCGGCGCGGGCCAAGGCCGGGGTCGATCTCGGCGCGAGCTACGAGGTCACGATCTCGGCCGACGAGGCACCCCGCGCGGTCGAGGTCCCGGCCGAGCTGGCCGCGGCGCTGGCGGCCGATCACGCGGCGAACATCGCGTACGAGGCATTGGCGTACTCGCATCGCAAGGAGTTCGTCCGCTGGATCACCGAGGCGAAGCGCGAGGCGACGCGGGCCGAGCGGGTCGTGCGGACGGTCGAGATGCTCAAGGCCGGCGAGCATCGCTGAGAACCGGAGCGGCGGGCCCCGGCCCCGGCCGGCCTAGAACTTGTCGGTGGTCCGCCGGTCGAAGCCGAACTGTTCGGCCACCGGGTTCCACACCGCGACGAACTGCTTCTTGGCCGCCTGGGCCTGTTTGGACGCCGACTGCCCCCGCTCCCAGGCCGTCCCGCGGGCGGGCGAGTCGGCGCAGTTGCCGGTTGCGGCCGGCTCGGCCCACGAGACGAAGTGCTGGTCGGCGGCGAGTGCGAAGCCGAGCGCCGACTTCAGCGTGGACTTGACCGCGGTGCCGTTGTCGACCCCGGACAGGTTGGCCGCCTCGACGTCGGCGATCTGCTTGGTGCGCTCGTCGCCGACCGTACGCATGTCGGCGAGCGCCGCGGACGCGCCGGCGCACCCCCGCACCTTTTCGATCGCCGCGTTGAGCTTGGCCCGGCTGGCGACACTTCGGTCGAGCAACGAATCGATCACGGCGGCCTGGTCGCGGGGCGCCGTGGCTTTGCTCGGCGCCGGGGAGGCGGTGGTCGGCGGGGTCGTCACCGCGAGGGTCGTGGGGGCGGCGGCCGGTTTCTCGGGGCGACCCCGCACCAGGTAGACCACGACCGCGCTCAAGCTCAGCAGCGCGACCGTGCCCAGCGCGAGAAGGACCAGCAGCATCCGGTTGCCGCCCCGGTCGCGCGGCGGCGGGGCGTGGTAGCTCTGCGTCGGGGGAGCGGTGGTGGTGAGCATCGCGTTGCAGCGGACACAGTGGCTCGCTGACGGATCGTTGCCGTGACCGCACAGTGGGCAGAGCATGCGGCCCAGACTATCGACGGACGGCAACGCTCGGCTCCCCCGTGCGTGCGAAGGGTGATCGTTCTCATCGTCGCCACCGCCGGCGGATCTCTCGATCGCGAAGTCTCCGATTTGCCGTTTCGGCAAGGTTCCTTGCGTCTCGTGCAGGATCGCGTCATCTTCAAGCCATGAACAAAGACGTAGTGGTAATCGGCGGCGGCGCGGCCGGACTCAACGGCGCCCTCATGCTCGCCCGTTCCCGGCGCGACGTGCTGGTGATCGACGCCGGTCAGCCGCGCAACGCCCCCGCCGACGGGGTCCACGGCCTGCTCGCCCGCGAAGGCATGCCACCGCTCGAACTGATCGCGCGCGGCCAGGACGAGGTGCGCGGTTACGGCGGCGAGATCATCAGCGACGAGGTGACCGAGGCCCGGCGCGACGGGGACGGCTTCGCGGTCACCACGGCCGGCGGCCGGACCGTACGGGCGAGGCGCCTGCTCGTCACCACCGGCCTGGTCGACGAACTGCCCGACCTGCCCGGCCTGCGCGAGCGGTGGGGCCGCGACCTCGTGCACTGCCCGTACTGCCACGGCTGGGAGGTCCGTGACCAGCCCATCGGCATCCTGGCCACCGGCCCCGCCTCGATGCACCACGCCCTGCTGTTCCGCCAGCTCAGCGACGACCTCATGTTCTTCCAGCACGACCAGCCCGACCTCCCCGACGACCAGGCCGAACAGCTGGCCGCCCGGGACATCACCCTGGTCACCGGCGAGGTGGCGGAGATCCAGATCAAGGACGACGCCATTGCCGGCGTACGGTTGAAGTCCGGTTCCCTGATCCCCCGCCGCGTGATCGCGGTCGCCTCCCGCCTGGTGGCCCGAGCCGGCTTCCTGCACAGTCTCGGGCTGGTCCCGCTGCCCCACCCCTCCGGCATGGGCGAACACCTCCCCGCCGACGCGACCGGCCGCACCGAGATCCCCGGCGTCTGGGCCGCCGGCAACGTGACCGACCTGTCCGCCCAGGTGGGCTCCGCCGCCGCCGCGGGCGCACTCGCCGGCGCCCAGATAAACGCCGACCTGGTGCTGGCGGAGACCCGGCTGGCAGTCGCCAACCGCTCCCGTTGAGGCGGGAATCTCCGTCCTTCAGGGCGGAGAGGATGTCAAAGGTGGTGCAGGCCGAGGACGCGGTCCAAGGCGTGCAAGCGGTAAGCCAGGCTCAGTACCGCGAACCAGAACACGAGCATGACCAGGACCAGGGCGAACATGGTGCGGGCCGGGGCGGTCAGGCCGAAGTAGGTGTAGAGCGCCGGGACGAACAGGACGGTGCCGAAGGCGGCGATCAGTCCGCAGACCAGGTAGGTGGGGCGTTTGTCGGGGGTGGGTTCGGTCCAGGCGGCGAACAGCTTGTTGGGCGGGGCCAGGAACAGGATGAGCACGAACGAGGCCAGGCAGAAGAACGTCGACAGGCCGGTCTGGGCGGCGATGGTGGCGGCGGCGTCGGTGAAGTTGGTGTCGCTGCCGAAGTCGAGGCCGGTGTAGCGCTCGAATTCGTTTATCACTTCGGCGGGGGTGCGGCCGGAGCTGAAGCCGATGGTGATGGCCTCGTAGATGGCGGCGTAGAGGGCGGTGCCGAAGGTCGCGGTGATCACGGCGGCGGGGATGACGAAGCGGGCCAGGCCGGCGAAGAGGTGCCGGTCGGGGGCTGTCGGTTTGGCCCACATGGTCAGGAAGAAGGTGGGCACGCCCACGGTGAACAGGGTCAGGCCGACCTGGGTGGGGGAGTAGGGGAAGCCCAGGCCCAGCATGGTGACGGTGAGGATGACCAGGCCCTGGGAGGCGACCCGGGCGAGGAAGATGTAGAGCGACATCCCGATGCCGTTGATGATTCGCCGGCCTTCGCGCTGGGCCGGGGGCAGCGCCGCGAACGAGTCGTCGACGAGCACGATGTCGGCGACGTCGCGGGTGACCGCGCTGCCGCTGCGCATCGCGACGCCCACCTGGGCGCCTTTGAGGGCGCGGGCGTCGTTCACCCCGTCACCGATCATGGCGACGTAGTGGTTCTGGCGGCGCAGGGACCGGACGATGCGTTCCTTGTGTTCGGGGGCGACCCGGCCGAAGACGGTGGTGCGGGCGACGATCCGGTCCAGTTCGTCGTCGTCGAGGGCGTCGAGCAGTGCCCCGGGTATCGGATCGCCGGCGTCCAGGCCGGCCCGCGCGGCGATCGCCGCCACCGTCCGGGGGTCGTCGCCGGAGAGCACCTTCAGGTCCACGCCGTCGTCCCGCAGCCGCGCGATCGTCGGACCCACCTCGGGCCTCAGTTCGTCGGCGAGCGCCACCATCCCGACGGCTTCGAGCGCCGGCAGGGTGGGGTGTCCGGCCGCGTCGCGCGGGTGCGCTCCGGGTTCGGTCGGGCGCGCCAGCAGGAGTACGCGTAAGCCCTGCTCGGTGCTTCTGGCCACGGCGTCGGCCGGCACGGGACCGGTCAGGCGTACGGCGAGGGCGTCAGGTGCGCCGAGAATCCACGTACCCTCCTCGGCCATGACCGCCGACCAGCGCAAGGAGGAATCGAAAGAAATCTCGTCACGCACCTGCCAGGCAGTGCCCGGCAGGGCCGCCGCAAGCGCCCGGGTCGTCAGGTTGGGTGCCGCCGCACTGCGCGCGAGCGAGCCGAGCAGCCGTCGCACCTCGTCCTCGGGGAGCGGGCCGAGGGCCTGGACCTCGTCGACGGTGAGCTGCCCGGTGGTGAGGGTGCCGGTCTTGTCGGTGCAGACCACATCCACGTTGCTCACCGATTCGACCGCGTTCACCTGCTGCACCAGCGCCCCGGTGCGGGCGATCCGGGCGGCGCCCGCGGTGTAGGCGACGGCGATCAGGAAGAACAGGCCGTAGGGCACCAGACCGGAGAGTACGGCGGTGGTCTGCACGACCCGCAGCAGGGTGAATCCCTCGATCGCGGCCTGGCCGAGGATCGCGCCGCTCATCAGGGTGGTCAGGGCCATCACGAGGCGCACCAGGAACTCGACGCGTTTCTGCAGGGGGGTCCGGTCGGTGGTGGAGCGCCGGGCCTCCGCGGTGAGCCGGCCCGCGTAGCTCTTCGCCCCCACGTCGCGGGCCACCTGGAAACCGGCTCCGGCCACGCAGAGGCTGCCGGAGCGCAGGTCGTCGCCCGGGTGTTTGGCCACCGGGTCGGATTCGCCGGTCAGCAGCGACTCGTCGGCCTCGACCCGGCCGCCGTCGAGCAGCGGACCGTCGACCACGATCTGGTCGCCGGCGGTTATCCGGAGCACGTCACCGCGTACCACCTGATCGGGGTTGATCCGGGTCTGGGTGCCGTCCCGGACGACGGTCACCCGGCTGCGTTCGAGCAGCTGCAAACGGTCGAGTTTGCGTTTGGCGCGGATCTCCTGGACCGCGCTGATCATCGCGTTGATCAGGCCGAGGCCGACGCTCACCAGGGCGTCGCTGTACCGGCCCATGGACAGCAGGGCCGCGCCGATCACGAACAGGATGATGTTGAAGAAGGAGAAGACGTTCGTGCGCAGGATCTCGGCGTACCCGCGGGAGCCGCCTTTGACCGCGGTGTTCGCGTCGCCGTGGCGGCGGCGGTACTCCGCCTGCTCGCTGCTCAGTCCCTGACCGGCGACGGTGGCCAACAGCTGCTGCTCCATCCGGCTCTCCCCTCGCCGGACTCACGCTACCTCCCGGTTGAGCCGGTTTTCGGGGCTTTTGCGGTGGCCTGTTGGTCCAGGGAGCCGCGCGTGCTTGCAGATGTCGGACATCTACACTGCAGGTCATGCTTCGCGGACCGGTCCGGCAGGCGCCCCTTGTCGTCCAGGTGGCGGGGCAGTTCCGGGCACTCGTCGAGAGCGGTGCCTGGGCGGTCGGGGCGAAGATCCCGGGGGAGAACCATCTCGCCGACCAGCTCGGGGTCAGCCGGGGCACCGTTCGGGAAGCGTTACGGGCGTTGAGCCTGGCCGGGATTCTCGAGCCCCGCGTCGGGGACGGCACCTATGTGCGGGCCACCAACGAGATCACCGGCGTGCTGGTGCGGGACGAGTTGCCGGCGCTCACGCACGTGCTCGACGCGCGGGCGGGCCTCGAAGCGGCCGCCGCCCGGCTCGCCGCGTACCACGCTACCCCGGGTGACCTGGCCGAGCTCGAGACCGCACTGGCCGGCCGAGCCCAGGCGTACGCCGCGCGGGACCTCGCCGGCTATGTCGCGGCCGACGCCGCCTTCCATCGTGGGGTCATCAAGGCCGGTGCCAACCCGCTGCTGATCCGGCTGTTCGACGCCGTGGCCGAGGTCGTCGACCAGTCGATCGCCGACACGGCGGTGTTTCCGGAGGACCCGGTGGTGCGCGACTCGCACGCCGCCCTGCTCGACGCCCTCCGGCAACGGGACGCCGACCGGGCGGTGGCCGCTGCCTATGGCCTCATCGAACGGGTCAAGACCACTCTGGAGAATCCGTGAGCATCGTCCTTCAACTCGATCGGGTCACCTTCCGCCGCGACCGGAAACAGATCCTGCACGGCATCGACTACACGGTGCGGGCCGGCGAGCATTGGGCGATGCTCGGCCCCAACGGTGCCGGCAAGAGCACGGTGCTCGGCTTCTGCGGGGCGGTCACGCATCCGACCAGCGGGACCGTGCACGTGCTCGGCGAACAGCTCGGCAAGGTGGAACTGCAGGCACTGCGCCGTTCGATCGGGCACGTCAACCCGCGGCACCCGCTGCGGTCGCCGCTCACCGTGCTGGAGGTCGTGCTGACCGGGATCACCGGCACGGTCGAGACCCCGTCGCGGTGGGAGCCGGCCGCCGCCGAGCTGGCCCGCGCCCGGGAGCTGATCGACCTGCTCGGCATGACCGCCCGGGCGGCGGACCGCTGGCCGACCCTGTCGCAGGGCGAACGCGGCCGGGCGCTGATCGCGCGGGCCCTCGTCGGTGACCCGCACCTGCTGCTGCTCGACGAACCGACGACCGGTCTCGACGTGGCGGCCCGCGAACAGCTGCTGGAGACGGTCGACCTGATGCACCGCACTCATCCCGAGCTGGCCTCGGTGCTGGTGACGCACCATCTGGAAGAGCTTCCGGAGGGTACGACCCACGCCCTGCTGATCGCCGCCGGCCGGGTGGTCGCCGCCGGCCCCGCCGAGTCGGTGCTGACCAACGCGAACGTCACCGCCGCCTTCCGCCATCCGATCGAGGTGGAGCATCGCGCCGGCCGCTGGAGCGCGCGGGCCGCCCGCCGTTCCAGCGCCCGGGCGGCGGGTTAGCTCTCGGCTGTCGGTCTGGCTCGCGGCCGGCGGGTCGGCTCTCGGCTGTCGGTCTGGTTTTCGGTCGGCCGGTTCAGCTTTCGGTCGGTGGACGCCACTGCTGGCCGGCGGTCGGTTCGAGGGAGGCGTCGCGCACGATCGTGCTGTCGTCGGTGCGGCCGGTGCCGTCGGGCTCGACCTCGGGGTGGACGGTGCGCAGGTGGTCCGCCATCTCGTCGTCGGCCACCTCGCGGTTGTCGGGCGGGCAGAGGTTGCAGGTCGCCATCGGGATTCTCCGTCGTCGCGGGCCGGCCGGTTCGGCGCTCAGTATGTCGGTCAGCTCGGCTCGGCGCGTGCCGGAACCGCTCGGCCCGGTGCGTGTCGGAACCGCTCGGACCGGCGTCAGACGGCGCGGGCCAGGGAGACGCCGAACAGGTCGTCGCGGTCGGTCCACCAATGGTCGACGGTGAAGCCCGCGTCGGACAGCTCGGCGGCCACTCCGTCGCGGCGGAACTTGGCGGAGACCTCGGTGCGGATCTCCTCGCCCGCCTTGAAGTCGACCACCAGATCGACCCCCGGGATCGTCACCCGCATCGGCCAGCGCGCCCGCAGGCGCATCTCCACCCATTCCTGCTCCGGCTCCCACAGGGCCACGTGGGCGAAACCCTCCGGGTCGAAGTCGGCGCCGAGGCTGTTGTTCATCACCCGCAGCACGTTGCGGTTGAAGTCGGCGGTCACGCCCGCGGCGTCGTCGTAGGCCGGGACCACCACGGTCGGGCTCTTCACCAGGTCGGTGCCGAGCAGCAGGTGCTCGCCCGGTTCGAGGACCGCCCGTACGTCGGACAGGAAGGCCGCCCGCTCGGCCGGCACCAGGTTGCCGACCGTCCCGCCCAGGAAGGCGACCAGCCGCGCACCCCCGCCGGGCAGATGCTTGAGGTGGCGGGTGAGGTCGCCGACTACGTTGTGCACGCGCAGGGCCGGATAGTCGACGCTGATCCGGGCGGTGGCCGCCTGCAGGGCCGTCGGCGAGACGTCCATCGGGACGTAGGTCTCCAGGGTGCCGGCCGTGGTCAGCGCGTCGAGCAGCAGGCGCGTCTTGGTGGAATAGCCGGAGCCCAGCTCCAGCAGCGTGCGGGCGCGCGTGTGCCGGGCGATCGAGTCGGCCCGGTCGGTGAGGATCTGACGTTCGGAACGGGTCGGGTAGTACTCCGGGAGCTCGGTGATCCGCTCGAACAGTTCGCTGCCCCGGGCGTCGTAGAACCACTTCGGCGGCAGCCACTTCGGGTCGGCGGTCAGGCCGGTCAGGACGTCCGCCCGCAGGGTGCGGGCCAGGTCGTCGGCGTCCAGGTGAACTTCCAGCGTCATGCTTCTCCCAGCGGAGTCGTGGTGAGCCCGGCAGTCGTGGCGACCAGCAGCGTGCGGTCGGGCACGGGGCGCCAGGCGGGGTGGTCGTCGAGCGGCTCGGAGGCGACGAGTACGGACCCGGCCTCGGAACGCACCGACAGGGAGTGGCCGACGGTCGTCGCGACCAGCACGGAACCGTCGGTGAGCAGCAGGTTGAGCCGGGAGCCGGGGGCGGCCGCCTCGACCTCGGCCACGACGAGACGCACCGCCGCGTCGGGCGGCAGGCCGGCTCGGAGCCGATCGTGGACCAGGGCCCACAGCAGGGCGGCGTCGGTGGGGGCCGCCAGCGTCAGCAGATCCTCCGGCGGCAGCTGGGCGGCCGGTTTCGCCACCGTGGCCGGCCAACCGGCGACCACCCCGTTGTGGCTGAACAGCCACGGACCGGAACCGAACGGGGCCGACGCGGTCTCCACCACCGGCATGCCGACGGTCGCGCTGCGCACCGCCGCCAGCACCGCCCCGGAACTGACCGAGGCGGCGAGAGCGGGCAGCGTGGTGTCACTCCAGATCGGCGTGCCCCGGCGGTAGCGCACGACCTGTTCACCGAGGTGGAACCCGACCCCGAATCCGTCGGCGTTGATCGTGCCCCCGCCGCGCATGTCGCGCGGCGCCCAGGACTGGCGCACCAGGGAATGGGGCGGATCGAAGAGCCAGCGAGCCAACGGTACGGGCGGCCCGAGGTAGGCCAGGTGTCGGCACATCACGCGTCCCGGGCGCAGCGGAACCCGCTGAAGATCTGCCGGCGGATCGGGTAGTCCCAGTTGCGGAACGTGCCACGGACGGCGGAGCGGTCGGTGCCGAACGACCCGCCACGCAGCACCTTGTAGTCGGCGCCGAAGAAGACTTCGGAGTATTCGCGGTAGGGGAACGCGGTGAAGCCCGGGTAACCGTGGAAGTCGGTCGACACCCACTCCCACACGTCGCCGATCAGCTGGTGCACGCCGAGCGGCGAGGCACCCGCGGGATAGGCGCCGACCGGAGCCGGTTGCAGGTGCCGCTGCCCGAGGTTGGCGTGCTCGGCGGCCGGCGGGTCGTCGCCCCACGGATAGCGCCGGGAGCGCCCGGTGGCGGGATCCCAGCGGGCCGCCTTCTCCCATTCGGCCTCGGTGGGAAGCCGCCGGCCGGCCCACGCGGCGAAGGCGGCGGCCTCGTACCAGCAGACGTGCACGACCGGTTCGTCCGGATCGATGGGGACCGCCCGACCGAATCGGATCAGGTGGCCGTCCGGGGTCCAGTGCTCCGGCCGGGTCAGCCCGGCGGTCTGCCGGTGCGACCAGCCGGCCGGGGTCCACCAGCGCGGGTCGTCGTAGCCCCCGGCGTCGATGAACTCCTGGTATCGCCCGTTCGTCACCGGCGCCCGGTCGAGGTGGAACGGGGGGACGAAGACCCGGTGCGCCGGTCGCTCGTTGTCGAGCGCCCACGCCTCGGTGCTGGTTCCCATCTCGAAGTCACCGCCGGGCACGAACACCTCGCCGCCGACCGGGGTGGCGGGCGACGGCGGCGGCGGGGCGGACAGGACGGGCACACCGGCCCGCAGCTGATGAGTGGCGAGCATGGTCTCGTCGTGCTGCTGCTCGTGCTGCACGATCATGCCGAAGGCGAAGGCCCGCTCGACCAGCCGCGCACCCTCCAGCGGGGCGTGATCGAGCACGTCGAGCACCTTGTCGCGCACCGTCGCCACATAACGCCGGGCCTCATCCGGGTTGAGCAGCGGCAACCGGGTGCGGTCGCGGCGGGCGTGCTTGAACGCGTCGTACAGCTCGTCGATGTCGTGCCGCACCGGCTCGCGCCCGCCGACGTCGCGGACCAGCCAGAGCTCCTCCTGGTTGCCGACGTGCGCGAGGTCCCAGACCAGGGGTGACATGAGCGGGGAGTGCTGCCGGACGAGGTCGCCCTCGTCGACGGCCTCGGTGAGCAGGGTGGTGCGGTCGCGGGCCCGGCCGAGCTCGGTGGCGACCAGATCACGTAAACGGTTCGTCTCGACGGTCACGATGGCTCCTCGGCGCCGAGCCGGCGCTCGGCGGTCTCGATGACGTGATTGCGGACGGCCGCGCTCAGACCGCTGCGGTCTAGATGGCGGCCGGCCAGGTGGGTCAGGGCCTCGGCGGCGCGCCGCAGCGCGCGATCCCGCAGACCCGAGCTGTACGCGATGTGCCAGCGTTCCGCCACCGGGGCCGCGAGCTCGAGGGCGGCCTCGGTGATGTGCCGGTCGGACAACAGCGCGTCGAGGATCGCGACCGGCACGATCCAGTCGCCGCCGGGCTGGCAGTCGAGGTAGCGCACCTCGAGGTAGCCGCGCGGGCGCACCGGCGGGAACAGGGTGCTCAGGTGGTAGTCGACGTCGGCCGCGGTGAGCGGGTCGGGCAGCGCCCCATCGGCCCAGTCGCCGAGCGTCGCGCCCGGCGGCGGGTCCCAGCAGTCACCGGCGCGCCGCACGCACAGCAGCGGAGCGGTCAGGGCGTATCGCACCCAACCGGCCGCCGGGTCGCCGGGCGGCCCGACCGGCGGGTGGCTGATCCGCGGGTCCACGCCCCACCAGGCGGCCATCCGGGCCGAGGCGAGCCCGGTGTCCCGGCCGGCGTGCCGGCGGGAGTTGGCGAAGAGGGCCACCAGCGGCGGGCCGAGGGCCTGCACCGCACGCCATCGCGTGGGTAGCTCGGCGGCCGGGCCGGCGTCGAAGCAGGCCTGCAGCCCGGCGGTGCTGCCCATCATGGTGCGGCCGTGCCGGCCGCGGGCGTCGAAGACGCGCTCCATGGCGGCGTAACGCGGGGTGTCGAGAAGGCGGCGGGGCGAACGGTACGGGTCGATGCCGTGCCGGCCCAGGACGAGCCCGGCGTCGTCGAGCAGCGCCGTGAGGTGCTCGATGTCCGCGTCGACCGCCGCGTGCAACGCGGCGAGCGAGGGGGCCGGGGCCGAGGAGATCTCGATCTGCCCGCCCGGTTCGAGAGTTATCTGACCACCGGCGGGCAGCGGATCGGGGGGATGGGTGGGGTCGAGAACCGCGGGGGTGTGCCGGCCGAGGGCCCGTCGCAGGGTGGCGACGTCGAGCGGGGCCTGGGGTGCGGCGGCGTGGTGCAGGGTCCATTCGAGCTCGGCGCCGACCCGTTCGGGTGGGCCGGTCTTGAAGCAGATGGCGCGGATGTGCGCTTCCACTTCCTCCTGGGTGCGCAGCCGGCGGCCGGTGGCCGCGGCGGCGTCGTGGTCGAGCGTCGTCATCAGACGGACTCCCGTCGTCACGAGACGTAGTCTCTTGATTACCTCGGTGGCCGACACTACGACGGGGGTACGACAAACTCGGGAACGTGGTGGGAGCACCACGCGTCGGTGAGTGGTCCTTCCAGCGCCTTTACGGGTGAAGGTGACCTGTGTCACTAGCGGGACCGGGGCGGCACGCGAGACGATCACAGTGGGTCACGAAACCGCCCGGGCGGCCCAATGTCGGGGTGGCCCGCACCCGCTAGGATCTGTTTCCATGCTGTGTCGCCTTCTTCGTAGTCAACCGCCCCGCTCCGTGCCGGAAGGCGTGCCGGCGAAGTGGTGACCCCACGGCTCAGCATCGTCGTCCCGTTCTACAACGTCGAGCGATACATCGCCGATTGTCTTGACTCCCTGCGGCGGCAGACGTTCACCGATTTCGAGGTGCTCCTCGTCGACGACGGTTCGAAGGACGACAGTGTCGAGGCGGCTCGCGACTTCTGTGCCCGCGACTCCCGTTTCCGCCTGATCACCCAGGAGAACCAGGGCCTGGGTCCGGCCCGTAACACCGGTGTCACGCACGCCCAGGGTGACTATCTGACCTTCGTGGACAGTGACGACCTGGTGCCCCGGCACGCGTACGAGATGATGATCCGTTCGCTGGACGAGACCGCCTCGCAGATCGCCGCCGGTAACGCCCGCCGGTTCAACAACACCTCCGGCGTACGGCAGTCGTTCGTGCACCAGAAGCCGTTCGCCAAGGATCTGGCCCCCACCGACGTCTATGAGCACCCGACGCTGGCGACCGACCGCATGGTGTGGAACAAGGTCTATCGGCGCACGTTCTGGGACCAGTTCAAGTACGAGTTCCCGGCCATCCGGTACGAGGACTACCCCATCACTCTGCGTGCCTATCTGGATGCCATCACCGTCGACTGCATCGCCGCTCCGGTCTACTACTGGCGCGAGCGCGAGTCCGGTGAGTCGATCACCCAGCTCAAGTTCCAGTACGGCAACCTGGCCGACCGGGTGACCTCCGCCGAGATGGTCCTCAAGCTGCTCGACCGGGCGC
The DNA here is from genome assembly GCF_016862195.1 of Paractinoplanes ferrugineus. Taxonomy (GTDB): domain Bacteria; phylum Actinomycetota; class Actinomycetes; order Mycobacteriales; family Micromonosporaceae; genus Actinoplanes; species Actinoplanes ferrugineus. The sequence goes on from NZ_BOMM01000022.1 coordinate 191,660, forward strand.
CCGAGCTGCGGCACCGGGTGCAGAAGCACCTCGCCCTGATCGACCTGGCCACGGTGGTGCAGGCGTTCGCCACGGCCGACGACGACGAGCTCCAGCCGCTGCTGGCCCTGGCCCGCCGGCTCAGCTCGAAGTTCGACCCGCGGATCGTCCGCGAGGTGGCCACCCTGCAGCGGCTCGAGTACGAGGCGCTGGAGGCCGGCGACACCGAGCTGCTGCGCCGGCTGGCCCGGTTCCGCGCCGAGGGGCACGGCCTGGTCCCGGCCCGGCGGCACCCGACGCTGCCCTGGCGGTACGAGAGTCAGTACCCGGGCCTGCGGGACTCCAAGCTGCCGGCCGCCATCTACCGGCTGCCCAACGACGAGCTCGACGTGCGCGCCCTGAGCACCGACGTCGAGTGGACCGACGACGAGCTGGTCATCCGGGGCACCGCCGAGATCACCCACCTCACCGCCGACGAGGGCACCTCGGTGCGCATGTCCCTGGTCTGCGGCCGCCGCACGCAGCGCCTGCCGGTCACCATCACCGAGGCCGAGGCGCCGCTCGTCGGCTTCGAGACCCGGGTGCCCCGCGCGATGCTGGCCGGGCTGCCCAACTGGGCCGCCACGGCCTGGATCTCGGTGGAGATGCGCAGCGGACTGGTGCGCCGGCGCGGCGCGCTCAAGCCGAGCCCGCTGCAGTATGCCGACGGTGCGTGGGTCGCCGGCCGCTGGATCCAGCCGGTCCGCTCCGGCAACGGCCGGCTCAGCCTGCAGATCCGCACCGGTTCGGCCGAGCTGACCGGGGCCGAGGTCGACGGCGACACCCTGATCCTGACCGGCCGCATCCCGGCCAAGATGACCTCCCCGACGTTGCGGCTGGCGCGCTCGGCGGGGGACATCCAGGTGCCGCTGCAACGCCGGTCCGGGGGCGCCCAGCCGCGCATCCCGAAGCAGCGCGGCCGGGAGTCGATGGACGAGTTCGAGGCCCGGGTCCCGTTCGACGACCTGATCGACACCGTCAACCCCGACGACCCCTTCCTGGATCGTACGGTCCTGGTGCCCCGCATCCACGACGGCGAGGAGAAGCAGCTGATCGTCGTCACCGGGATCAACCACGGCCTGATGACGCCGCGCGGCGACCGGGTGATCAGCCTGACCCGTTCCCCGGGGCAATACCTGAACGTGGTGGAGAGTCCGGCCCGGGTCACCGCCGACCGCATCGAGGTCGCCGGCGACCGGGTGACCGTGTCCGGGCCGCGCTGGCGCAACGTGTCCTACGACAACGTCACCTGGCGGCGCTTCCTGCCCAACTCCGACGACGGCATCGACGCCACCGTCACGGTGACGCTCGACGACGAGCGGTGGAGCGCCGAGGCCGACGTGACGACGATGACCGGCAGTGACGGCGACGACCCGTACAAGTGGACGCTGTTCGCCGACCGGCCGCACGCCTCGCCGTACGCTGTGCTGTCCGACTCGTTCCTGCTGACCAGCCTGCCCCTCAAGGTCGGCACGTTCACCCTGCTCGCCCGCTCCGGCATCTTGCACCTGGAAACGGACTGATCCGTGCATCACCACAACTGGTATTACGGCCAGCAGCACATCCTGGCCCGTTACTGCGGTCTGCCCGACGACTTCCCGCCACCCATCCCCGGTTACCTCCAGCACGGCTGGAACGTGGGCTGCGGCTGGAACCCGGCGCACGAGTTCTTCGACGGCGCCTGGCGGTACGTCTGGAGCGACGCGCCCCGCCGCCGCGGCCACTCGCTGGGCCGGCGCAACTACTCGGTGGTCGGCGCCCCGATGCTCTATCTGATGGACCTCGAGCCCGAGCTGGGCCTGACTCCCGAGCCGGAGCGCAAGGGCACGCTGTGGTTCCTGTTCCACGGCTGGGACGCCCCGGGCATCGGCGCCAACATCCACGGTGACCACCAGCGGCTGATCGACGAGATCAACGAGACCGAGACCGAGCCGGTCACGATCAGCCTCTACTACACCGAGTACAAGCGCCCCGAGGTCCGCAAGGTCTACGAGGACGCCGGCTTCGACGTGATCTGCTTCGGCGAGCGCGGCTGGAACTACGAGGGCACCGACCGGCAGTTCCTTTACAAGCAGCTCAAAGCGTTCCGCCGGTTCAAGCGGGTGGCCAGCAACCGGCTCGCGACCGCCATCTTCTACGGTGTCGCGGCGGGTTGTCAGCCGGCCGTCTACGGCGACGCGATGGAGCTCGAGGGCGACAACCCGCTGTTCGGCGGGCAGACCCGCATCGCCCGGCTCTGGCCGGACATGCTGGGCAAGGACATCGACATGGCCACCGCCCGGGCCATCACCGACGACGAACTCGGCCAGAAGTACATCATGCCGCCCGCTGAGATGCGCATGCTCTTCGATTGGAACCAGCGTGACTGACGTGCAGATCGTTCGCGGCGAGCTCCAGCCGTGGACGGACCACAACCCGACCGGCGGCGCGACCCTGCTCGCCCTCCTCGACGACCTGCTGCCGCCGCGGGCCGAGCGGACGCTGGTGGTGGGCCCGCACACGACCGAGGTGATCGAACTGGCCGCGGCCCGCAGCGCCGCCGTCTCGGTGCTGGTCCGCTCGGTGAGCGACGCCCAGGAGATCCGCGCCGCGGTGCCGGCGGAGCACGTCACGGTGATCACCGGCGCGCTGGACGGACTCGTCCTGGCCGAGCCGGCACCGTTCGACGTGGTCGTCGCCGCCGACGGGCTGGACCGGGTGCTCGGTGCCGACTCCGATCCGCTGAACTGGCCGCAGCGCGCCGCCGAGCTGTGGAAGGTCGCCGCTCCCGAGGCGCTCGCGGTGGTCGGGGTGGCGAACGAGTTCGCGCTGACCGGCCTCTACGACCGCCGCCCGGTCGACGCCCGGCACGGCGACGACGAGTGGCGCCCGCTGCACGACGACCCCGACCGCCCGACCTCGCCGGCGCAGGTCCGGGACGCCCTCGGCGCCGACCGGCTCTACGCCGCCTATGCCGCGGCCGGTGCCGTGCACACCCTTCTCGACGTCGACGCGGCGGCCGCCACCCGCCCCGGCCGGCCCGGTGCCCGGCTTGCCGTCGATGGGCTGAGCGCCACGGCCGGAACCATGCCGCTGCTCGCCCCGGTCGACGACGGCTCCGACGCCGCCGCCCGGGCCGGTCTGCTCGCGGCGGTCGCGCCCGGCTGGCTGGCGATCCGGGGGAGCGGCGGGCCGACGCACACGGCGTACTCGGAAGGGGGGTTGTTCGCCGATCTTGACGGTGCCGAATGGGCGGTGAACGTGTCCGGCGACGGCAAGCGCGTGCCCGACACCGAGAACGTCGAGACGTTGCTGTTCCGCCTGGCCGCGGCCGAGGACGTACCCGGATTCCGGGCCTTCGCCGCCCGCCTCGGCGCGTGGGCCGACGACGAGAGCGTGATCCTGCTCGACGACCTCTTCCCCGCGGACGCCGGTTTTGTCCGCGGTTTCACCGAGGTGAAGAGCACCTCCACCACTGCGGAGCTGCTCGCCGCCGCCTATCACCGGCTCGGTGACCGGCTGCTGCGCGCCCACCGCCGACACCCGTGGCCGGCGTGGATGACCGAGAGCGACGACCTGGTCTCGACCTGGCTGAGCATGTCCGGGGTGGAGGCCACCCCGGAGATCCTCAAGCGCGGCCGGGAGCTCGCCGACCAACTCGCCGAGCCCACCCCGGACGAGCCCGACCTGCGTACGATCCTGGCCGATGCCGAGGAGGCCCAGGTCCGGGCCACCGACCTGGCCGGCAAGGTCTTCGCCCTGCAGCGCACCCTGCGTTTCCGTGATCAGAGCCTGCGCACGCGCGAGCAGCAGATCCGCAAGACCCGCGACGACCTGCGCGGCCTGCGCCGTTCCCCGGCCATGCGGCTGCACGAGATCACCAACAAGGTCGCCAAGATCCGCAATCCGCGCAAGTTCGCCGGCGCCATCAAGCGCCGCATCCGCCGGAGCTGACCGGCGGTTTCCGGCACGGGTTGAGAAAGACGAAGGGCACCCTGGCGGGGGTGCCCTCCGTACGTTGCTCGTCTATCTTGACACACCCTCCGCGCGAATGGTGTCGGGTGTTAGATCGCCGTACACACGGGTTTCTGTTTGATCCCGCATGGTGACGGCATGGCGCACTACCTCCACGCCCTGGCCGCCGGCCCGTGGGTCCTCGCCGTGGTCTTCGTCGTCGCCGGCCTGGACGCGCTGGTGCCGTTCATGCCGAGCGAGACCACCGTCGTCGCGTGCGGGGTGGCCGCCGCCAGCACCGGGCGCCCGCACCTGGGCCTGCTGATCGCGGCCGCGGCGGCGGGGGCCTACGCGGGGGACGCGGCGTCGTTCCGGATCGGCCGGCGCAGCACCGGATCGGTGGCCGCGCGACTCACCCACCGCCGGGCCCGGTCGGTGCACGACTGGGTCCACCGGCTGCTGCACGACCGGGGCGGCCTGGTCGTGGTGTTCGCCCGCTACCTGCCCGGCGGACGTTCGACCACCGCCGTCGCGGCCGGCCTGGTCGGCTACCCGAGCCCGCGTTTCCATTGGTACACCGCCCTCGGGGTGATCCTCTGGGCGATCCAGGCGGCGCTGCTCGGTTATCTCGGCGGCGCGCTCTTCGCCGACCGTCCGCTGCTCGGCCTCGTCCTGGCGGCCGGGGTCGCCCTCGCCGTCACCGGTGTCGCCGTCGGCATCCGGAGCGTCGCCCAGCGGGTCCCGGCTCCTTGACGGCCCGGTCGGCCCGATCGGCCCGTTCGCTCGTACGCCGAAGGTAATAGGTTGGGGTCGTGCCCGAGACCACGGACGTCGTGATCATCGGGGCCGGCCCCGCCGGCCTCACCCTGGCGAACCTGTTGCAGCGCAACGGAATCGCGTGCATCGTGCTGGAGGCTCGCGACCGCTCTCATGTGGAGGATCGCCAGCGAGCCGGCGTGCTCGACCACTACGGCGCCGAGATCTTCACCGCCGCCGGCCTGTCCGACGCGATCATCGCCGACGCGCCCCGCGAGAAGATGCTCGAGCTGCGCTACGAGGGCGAACCCCACTTCTTCGCGGGCCCGGCACACACCGGCGGCCGGGCCGGCGTGATCGTTCCCCAGCAACTATTGGTCCGCCGCCTGCTGGCCACCTTCGTCGAGGCCGGCGGCGATCTGCGTTTCGGGGTTTCCGACATTCGACTGCGAGACCTTTCCCAACCCCGGATCACGTACGCCGGGGGCGAGCTCACCGCCTCGTACATCGCCGGTTGCGACGGTTTCCACGGAATCTCCCGCCGCAGCATCCCGCCGGATTCGCTGACCACCTACGAATTCGACCACGGCATCGGTTGGTACACCGTGCTGGCCGAGTCGCCCCCGCCGTGGCACGCCTTGATGGGGATCAGCCACCACGGCTTCGCCGCCCAGTTCGCGCGCGGCCCCCAGGCGAGCCGTTTCTACCTGCAGTACGAGCCGGGCGGCGCGGACCCCCGCGACTGGCCGGACGACTACACCTGGGACCAATTGCGCCTGCGCCTCGGCGACCCGAACCTGCCGGCCGGCCCGATCACCGACCGGGAGATCGTGGAGATGCGCAGCTTCGTCGCCGAACCCATGTCCCATCAGAACCTGTTCCTGGCCGGCGACGCCGCCCACATCATCACCCCGATGGGCGCCAAGGGCATGAACCTGGCCCTGTTCGACGCCGACGTCCTGGCCCGGGCCCTGACCGCGGCCTTGCGCGACGGCGACGAGTCCGGCTTGCCGGCCTATTCCGACGTGTGCCTGCGCCGAACCTGGGACTACCAGGAGTTCTCCCGCTGGTTCACCGAGATGGTCCACGACGCCGGCGCCCAGTCCGACCCCTTCCGCCGCCGCCTGGCCCGGGCCCGCTTCGACCGCCTCTTCACCAACCCGGCCGCCGCCGCCCACTTCGCCGACATGATGGCCGGCACCCCCCACCCCACCTGATGGGAGCCCAGGGCGTCGCCCGGTTCAGCTGTTCCGCACCGGCGGCGCCTGCCCGCGCGGTCCCAGCCAGGCGCCGCCCCGCCGGAGGGGGCGGGCTTGTTGGCGGGGGTGAGGTCGCGCGGCCAGGTGACAAAGCGCCCATCAGGGCATTCGCGGGCCGGCGGGGAGAGCGGAGAGCGGGCCGGGCGGCGGGGGGTCAGGCGGCGGCGGGGAGGTAGATCTTGGCGAGGGTACCGCGGCCGGGGCCGGCTGAGTCGAGGGCCAGGCGGCCGCCGTGGGCGTTGACGATGCGCCAGGCGATGGCCAGGCCGAGGCCCATGCCGGGGACGGCCTGTTCCTGGGCGTGGCGGCCACGGTAGAAGCGGTCGAAGACGTAAGGGAGTTCCTCGGCGGGTATGCCGGCACCCTGATCGTGGACCTCGATGCGCGGGCCGGCCATCCGTACGTGGACCTGGTTGCCGCCGGGGGAGAAGGCGACGGCGTTGCGGACGACGTGTTCCAGGGCTTGACTGAGCGCCCCGGCCTCACCCACCACGTACGCCGGCCTCTCCCCGCCGGTGAGGCTGACCCGCACGCCGCGCTCGGCCGCGAGGGGTTCGGTGGCCCCCACCGCGCTGCGGGCCGCCTCGGCCAGATCGACCAGGCCGTCGGCGCGCGCCGGTACGTCGTCGGGGCGGGTGCCGGCGAGGAGGTGGTCGACCATCCGCACGAGGCGGTCGCCGTTGCGCCGGATCGGGTCGAGCATCCGCTTGTAGGGGGCGAGATCCTCCTCTTCGGCGAGCATCTCGAGGTAGCCCTGCATGGTGGTGACGGGGGTGCGCAGCTCGTGCGAGACGGTGGCCACGAGGTCCTGTTCGCGGCGCAGGAGGCGGGTCATCTCCACGTTGAGCGCGCTGAGCCGGGCCTTGTCGCGGATGGCTTGGAGGTGGCCGCCGGCCTGCCCGGCGAGGTCGCCGAGGAGGGCCAGCTGGCGGTCGCCGATGGTGCGCGGGCGGCGGTCGAGCACGCAGACGCTGCCGAGGATGTAGCCGTCCTCGCTGATCAGCGGCACCCCCGCGTAGAACCGGATGAACGGATCACCGGTGACGTTGGAGTAGTCGTTGAATCGCGGGTCGAGCCGGGCGTCGGGGACGACGAGCGGCCGCGGGTCGTCGATCATCCAGGCGCACAGGGAGATGGCGCGGGGAGCCTCGTTGCCGTCCATACCGGTGTGGCCGGCGAACCACTGACGGTCGGCGTCGACCAGCGTGACGGTGGCCATCGGCGTGTCGAAGATCCGCGCCGCGAGCCGGCTCAGGTCGTCGAGCACCACGGGGCGCACCGCATCGAGCAGGCCGTAGCTGTACAGCGCGGCCAAACGGGCATGCTCTTCCGCTGAGCTCAACGTCATGTCCTGTCCGTCGGGTTGATGTAGTCACCCGTCGGCAGCGATGACCCGTACTTGAGCGTTAAGGTCGCGTGCTATGACGCGCATCCTGCTGATCTCCGGGCATCCCCGGGCCGATTCCCTGCACACCTCGGCCTTGCGGACGGCCGCCCGGTTCGCCCCGCCGGAGATCAGCGCGTCGCTCTACGACGGCTTGGCCGGCCTGCCGGCGTTCGTCCCGGGCGAGTACACCCCGCCGGACCCGGTGGCCTTCCTGCGCCTACAGGTCACGGCGGCCGACGCCGTGCTCTTCTGCACCCCGGAGTTCGCCGGTTACCTGCCGGGCAGCTTGAAGAATCTGCTGGACTGGCTGGTGGACGGCGGTGAGCTGAGCGGGACGCCGGTGGCGTGGCTGTCGGTGGCCACGCCGGGACAGGACGAGGGCGCCCGCGAGCAACTGGAGACGGTGCTGGCGCACGCGAACGCGAAGCTGCTGGCCCCCGCGTGCCTGCGCATCCCGGTGAGTCCGGGCGCGCTTTCCGGCGGCGAGGTCACCGACCCGCAGCTGCATCAGGCCCTGACCGACATGCTGGCGATTCTGGTACGCGCCCTGGCCGCCCCGCGACCCCGGGCGCAGCCGTCCTGGCAGGCGGTTTCCAGCATGTACCCGGTGGTGCAGCGCAACGACGCCTCGGCGCCGTTCGGCTCGTGGCGGGCGGAGATCTGGCGGCCCGCCGAGTAAAAAGTAAAAATCCGGGCGGAATTGCCGATAAGGCCCACGACAGTTCCGCGCCGGAGCGAAGGGAGACGCGTCGTGCCCGCAAGAAGGACCGGGGACGACGGCTTCACCCTGCTCGAGGTGCTGGTCTCGATCGCGATCGTGAGCATGGTGATGCTCTCGTTGTCGTCGTTCTTCGTGGTGACGTTGCGGGTCACCCAGCAGCAGGGCAACAAGCAGACGGCGATCCAGGTCGCCGAGGGCGCCATGGAACAGGCGCGGGCGCTGCAGGTCAGCGCGATGCTGACGGGCCGCGACATGCAGAGCTCGATGAACGAGCGGAGCAACGCGCTCATCCGGCCGGGGTCCTACCTCCGGGAAGATTTCGAGAAGACGACGTACGTGCCCGGGATCGCGGACGTGCTCTGGAGCAACGGGGCGTGGAACGCGGCCGTCGTCCCGTACGACACGAACGCGGCGGCCGGGTCCGGGGCGACCGCGGTGCTGCCGACCAAGCCGACCGCGGTGACGATCAACGGGAACACCTACCTGCAGTACTGGTTCGTGGAGTTGTGCTACCGGGTGTCGGACACCTCGGACACGGCCGGCCAGAACGCCGGCTGCACCAGCAGCACCGGCACCCCGGGCAGCACCGACATCCCGATGTACCGCGTGATCGTGGCGGTGACCTGGCCGGATCGGCTCTGCGACGCGAACATCTGCGGCTACCTCACGCACACCCTGATCGGGCAGAAGACCGAGGAGCCGGTCTTCAACACCTCGCTCCCGCAGATCGGCCCGCCGGGCAACCTGGCGAACGACGTGAACCTGGCGATGTCCTACGTGTTCAAGGCGACCGGTGGCACCGACCCGCTGAAGTGGAGCGCGACCGGCCTGCCGACCGGCCTCACGATGGCCGCCAACGGGGTGGTGACCGGGGTGCCGACCAAGGCCGGCCCGCCGGTCAACACGCCCGTCGTGACCGTGGTCGACTCCCTCGGCCAGAAGGACAACGTCACGTTCACCTGGACGATCAACAAGGCGCCGGCGCTCACCAACCCGGGGGCGATCTCCACTCCCGGTGGGGTGGCCGTCAACCAGGTGTTCGCGAGTTACGCCAGTGACGGGACCCAGCCGTGGTCCTTCTCGGCCGGCGCCCTGCCGGCCGGGCTGGCGCTGGACCCGGCCACCGGCATCGTCACCGGCACGCCGACGACGACCGGCACCACCCCGGTCACCCTGACCTTGACCGACAAGTACGGCCTGACCGCGGCGCAGACGTTCACCTGGACGGTTCCGCCGCTGGCGCTCACCGCCCCGGCGCTCAAACCGATCAAGTCCGGCAAGGCGATCACCCCGATCCAGCTCGTCGCGACCGGCGGCATCGCACCCTACGTGTCGTGGGCCGCCACCGGTCTGCCGGACGGCGTGACCCTGGACCCCGCCACCGGCATCGTCTCCGGCACGCCGACCGGTCTGGCCGGCGTGGCCGCGGTGACGTTCACCGTCACCGACTCGGCCGGGGTCACCGCCGCCACGAGCGGCGCGTGGACGGTGACGCCGTGAGGTTCCGGCCCCCGCCCGGCGACGAGGGTGTGTCGCTCGTCGAGCTGATCGTGGCGATGACCCTGATGGCCGCGGTCGGCGCCATGTTCACCGGCGGCATCCTGCAGGTCTACCGGTCGCTCAACAAGACCGACAGCGACTACACCGCGCAGAGCCAGCTCAACCAGGCGTTCGGCACACTCGACCGGGAGATCCGCTACGCCAAGAGCGTCAGCACCCCGGCCACCGTCGGCAGTGACTTCTACGTCGAGTACCTCATCCAGATCAACAACGTCGACACCTGCGTCGAGCTGCGGCTGAACACCTCGGGCGGGCTGTTGCAGCGGCGTACGTGGGCGCAGAGCGTCACCCCGCTGGCGCCGTCCACGTGGGGCGTGCTGGCCAGCAACGTCACCGCGACCACGCCGTTCACCGTGTACGCCCTCGACAAGCAGAACCTGACCGGCTACCGCTTCCAGCGGCTGACCCTGAACTTCACCTCCACCTCCGGGGGCGGCGGCACCGGCACCAGCCGGCAGACCGTCGTCACGTTCGCCGCGCTGAACGCCACCGCCTCGGACAACGCGTCAACCTGCATCGAGGGCAGGAAGGTCACGTGATGATGCGGATCAAGCCGGTGGACGACCGTGGCTCGCTGCCGATGGCGCTGCTGCTCACGCTCGTCGGTATGACGCTCAGCGCGACGATGGCCACCATGGTCATCTCGGCGGTGCGGGCGTCCAGCTACGGCATCCGGCGCGGACTGGACCTGCACGCCGCCCAGGCCGGGCTGGAGGTGGCCCGGGCGCAGGTGCGCGGCGCGGTCAAGCCGGGCACGGTGATGGACGACGACGGTGACTACGCCGGCTTCAACGGCATGCTGCCGTGCGGTCCGCTCACCGGTTTCGTCGACGCGGCCCAGACCATGCGGTACGCGGTGACGATCGCCTACTACCAGACCGACCCGCAGGACATGAGCGACGCCGACCTGACGGCCAAGAAGGTGACCTGCACCGGCCTGCAGGCCCCGGCCAAGGTACCGGCGTTCGCCCTGTTCACCTCGACCGGCAACATCGTCGGGCAGACCCAGTCGCGGACCCTGACCGGCACCTACATCGTGCACACGTCGAACGCCAACATCTCCGGCGGCCTGATCCACATCTACCGGGCCGCCAACAGCTCGGTGACCGACCTGTGTGTCGACGCGGGCTCCGGCAACCCGCCCGCGGGCTACAAGGTGACGATGCAACCGTGCAGCGCGGGCAAGGTGTCGCAGTCGTGGGCGTACACGTCGCTGCTGCAGATCCAGCTGGTGTCGTCGCAGAACCCGGACCACGTCGACGGTCTCTGCCTGGACTCGGCCATCCCGCACGCCGCCAACGGCTACGTCTACATGGCGTTGTGCAAGACCCCGGCCGGGGCGAACAGTTTCTCGCAGGCGTGGAGCTTCAACGACAGCGCCAACCTGATGGGCAGCAAGCCGGACGGCTCGGACATCGACTCGTTCTGCTTCAACGTGACCGCGGCCGCCACCCCGGGCGCGCAGATCTACCTGCAGAGCAACTGCAACAAGAGTTACGACAACGTGCAGACGTTCTCGGCGGACGCGAACGTCGGTGCCGGCGCGGCCTCCTCGGACACCAACCGGGCGCTCGGCCAGCTGATCAACTACGCCCAGTTCGGTCGCTGCCTCGACGACACCGGCAAGAACATCAACGCGACCAACATGATCGCCTGGCCGTGCAAGCAGAACCCGAACCCGAACAAGGTGTCCTGGAACCAGCGGTACATGCCGGAGAAGTCGCTTCCGGCGGGCAAGGGCGGCCAGCCGGACAACAAGATCAAAACCGTGATCAAGACGAGTACGACCCTGGCCGCGCCGTGGTACTGCCTGCAGAGTCCGCTCGCGACAAGCGTCGGCAGTTACGTCACCACCAAGCTGTGCGTGGACGGCCAGGCCAACCAGCAGTGGACCATCTACGGCCGGACCGACCAGTACGCGACCAGCTACATATATGTCGACAGCGCCGGCTACTGCCTGCAGCCGCGTGCCCCGAACGCGTCGCCGCCCGACCTCTATCAGACCGTCAACAGCATCAGCAAGATCTACGTGGCCAAGTGCGACGGCAACACGCTGCAGAAGTGGAACGCGAACAAGAACGTGATCGACGCGCTCGCGCTCAAGGACCTCAGCGAGAAGTAGTGCGCTTGCCCGCCGACTTGGCCCTGTACATCGCCGCGTCGGCCTCGCGCAACAGGTGGTCCGGGTCGGACTCGCCGTCCCCGGACAGGGCCACGCCGAGGCTGCAGCCGACGTCGACGCGCCGGCCGTCGATGAAATAGGGAGCGCTGACCGCCGACGCGATGGAGGCGCACACCGCCTTGTGCGCCTCCGAGGCGGGCAGCCTGTCGAGCAGCACCACGAACTCGTCGCCGCCGAGCCGGGCCACCGTGTCGGACACCCGCAGCAGCTCGGTGAGCCGGCGCGCGACCTCGATGAGCAACTGGTCGCCGGCCGCATGCCCGAGCGTGTCGTTGACCGCCTTGAAACCGTCCAGGTCGAGCAGCAGGATCGCGTAGCGGTAATCGGCGTTGCGGGCGGCCCGCTTGCCGGCCTGCGCCATCCGGTCCTCGAGCAGCACCCGGTTGGGCAGCCCGGTCAGGTGGTCGTGCAGGGCGGCGTTGCGCAGGCTCTCCTCCTTGTCGCGGAGGGCGGCCATGGTCACCTCGTAGTCGAGGGCGGCGGCCAGCAACGCCCCCGAGTGGTTCATCATCTCGCGGCCGGGCGGGGTGGTCGACTGGATCGGCCCGACCGCGGCCAGCACGCCCCAGTCGGCTTCGCGGCTGCGCACCGGCGCCAGGAACACCACCTCACCGGCTGTCCCGTCGGCGATGTCGAACAGTTCCGGCGGCGGGAAGCACTCGGCGTCGACGACCTGGCCGATCGGGCAGCCGGACCGGAACTCGCCGACCACGTGCAGGCGGTCGTGGGTCTCCTGGGTCCACAGGCCGAGGCAGCCGGCGACGGCCGGGGTCAGCCCGAGCCAGCCGAGCGCGCGGGGGTCGCTGTCATGCGTGCCGAGCAGCTCGATGCCCAGTTCGTACTGGATGTTGAGGGTGCTCTGCAGGTATTGCACCTGGGCGAACAGGTTGCGGGCCTGGGGTTCGGAGACGGGCAGGCCGTGTCCCCGGCAGCCGCAGGAGTCGCGCTTGACGAAGAAGGTCCGGACGTGCCGGACCCGGGCCTCGGCGTCGTCGCACAGGAGTTGGTAGACCACCGAGCCGACCTCGTCCAGCGGCTGCCGCACGGTCGACAGGCTCGGCCGCAGGTAGGCCGCGTCGGCGATGTCGTCGAAGCCGACCACGGCGAGGGCGGTGTCGGGGCCGAGCCGGTCGATCAGCCCGATCGCGTTGCGGTCGGTGCCGAGCACGATGGCGGTCGCCGGCATCCCGTCCTTGAGCAGCTTCTCCGCGACCACCTCGCCGCCGCTCTCGTGGTTGTCCTCGGAGTCGTAGAGCAGTGCCGGGTCCAGACCGTGCGCCAGCATCTCCGCCCGGTAACCCTCGTACCTCTCCCGGATGTCGAAGTGGGCGAGGTAGCCCGCGAACGCGATCTCGGCATGGCCGTGCGAGATGAGGTGGGCGACGGCTTCGCGGACGCCGCTGCGGTTGTCGGCGAGCACCGACGAGCAGCCGGCGCCGGTGGCGTCCTGGGCGACGAAGACGACCCGCAGCCCGGCCTCGCGGGCCTGGACGGCATAGGCGGTGTCGACCGCGCCCGGCAGCACGACCAGCCCGGCCAGGTGCTGCCAGGCGATCGGGTGCCGGAAGTCGGGCACGCCGGCCCGGTCGGCGCTGTGCGCACCGGGGTCGAGCGTCTGGATCGCCATGATCCGGTCGCCGCCGCGGGCCGCCGCCGCGTGCACACCCTCGATGATCGCCCCGTAGTAGTCGCCCCCCACGAAGGGCGACAGGATCCCGAAGGTGCGACCGCTCACCCCGCCATGATCTCTCGAATCACCGGTGTCGTGGGTCACATCCCAGTCGTCGGGCAGAATGTCTGACCGTGACACGAGCATCGGGAGACGCGCAGCCGCCGGAGTCGACGGTTTCACTCGACTACTTCACCGGGCTGTACCTCGCCAAACAGGATCCCTGGGATCTCGCCACCAAGTGGCATGACCAGCGCAAATACGCGGTCACGGTGGCCAGCCTGCCGCGCGAGCGCTACCGCCGCTGCTACGAGCCGGGCGCCTCGGTGGGCCTGCTGACCCGGTTGCTGGCACACCGGTGCGACGAGGTGCTCGCGGTCGACAGTGTGCCCGAAGCGGTGGAGACAGCTGCCCGAAATGTCAGCGATCTGGCGAACGTCCGGGTCGAGGTGGCGAACCTGCCCGCCGAGATGCCGGCCGGCACGTTCGACCTGATCGTCGTGGGCGACCTGTTCTACTACCTGTCGGCGGCGGACTTCGACGAGCTGGTGGCGGGCCTCGTGGACCGGCTCGAGCCGGGCGGCGACCTGGTGTCGGTGCACTTCCGCGACCGGCAGAACCCCGGTAACTACGACGGTTTCAACGTGCACGACCAGCTGCGGGACCGACTCGGCGAGCACGTGGTGCATCACGAGGACGAATGGTTCGTGCTCGACGTCTTCCGGGCGAACGACGACCGGTAGCGGTGCGGGCTGGTCCCGACGATCCGCTTGAACCGGTCACGGAAGGCGGTCGGCGACCCGAAACCGACCGTCCCGCCGATCCGGTCCACCGACTGCGCCGTCGTCTCGAGCAGGAACTGGGCGCGGCGGACGCGCGCCCGGTGCAGCCACTGCAGGGGAGTGGTGCCGGTGTGTTCGCGGAACCGCCGGTTGAGCGTGCGGGTGCTGATCCGGGCGTGGGCGGCGATCTCGTCGAGCGTCAGGTCGCGGCCGGCGTTGTCGTCCAGCCAGCGCAGCAGCGGCTCCATGGTCGAGCCGCGCGGCACCGGCGGCTGTGCCGGCACGATGAACTGGGCCTGGCCGCCCTCGCGCTCGAGCGGCATGACCGACAGCCGCGCGGCGTCGGCGGCCACCGCCGACCCGAGATCCCGCCGGATCAGGTGCAGGCAGAGGTCGAGGCCCGCCGCCGCGCCGGCCGACGTGAGGATCTGCCCGTCGTCCACGTAGAGCACGCCGGGATCGAGCTCCACCCGCGGGAACATCTCCGCGAACAAGGCCGCCCCGGCCCAGTGCGTGGTCGCTCGCCGGCCGTCCAGCAGACCGGTCGCGGCGAGGACGAACGCGCCGGCGCAGATGGTGGCGAGCCGGGTGCCGCGAGCGGCGGCGGCCCGCAACGCCTCGATCACTTCCTGCGGTACGACCGGAGCCGTGCACCCCGGTACCATGATCGTGTCCGCCTCGGCGAGCCGGGACAGGCCGTGCTCCACCTGGATGGTGAACAGCCCGGCGTGGATCGACGGCGACGGTGCACACACCCGTACGTCATAGGGCGCTGAACCGTCGCCCAGCCGGACCCGGCTGAAGACCTCGATCGGCGTAGCCAGATCGAACGGGATGACCCCGTCGAGCGCGAGCACGACGACACGATGCATCCGTCCACCCTAGTGGCGAGAATCCGTTGACCTGTGTCATTCCGGCCACTGTCGGGTCGCGGAGAAGGCTCATACGGTCGTTGATCGTGACAAAAGTCCTGCTCTCCCTCCATGTGCTGGCCGCGATCCTGGCCATCGGCCCGGTCGCCGTGGCGGCCAGCATGTTCCCGGCCGCGCTGCGCCGCGCCGACCTCGATCAGATGCGCACCCTGCACCGCATCTGCCGGGTCTACGCCGCGCTGGGCCTGGCCGTTCCGGTGTTCGGCCTGGCCACCGCCAGTTCGCTGGGCGTGCTCACCGACGTCTGGCTGATCGTCTCGACAGCGCTGACCGTCGTCGCCGCCGGGCTGCTGGGTCTGGCCGTCCTCCCGGCGCAGAAGCGGGCCCTGGGCGGCGAGCCCGCCGAACCGGCCCGCCTCGGCCTGCTCGCCGGCGTCTTCAACCTGCTCTGGGCGATCGTCGTGGTCCTGATGATCGTCCGGCCCGGCTCGACGACGGGAGCCTGACCGTGCGCCTGCTGAGAATCGCCGCCCGGGTCGAGCTCGTCTCGCTGATCCTGCTGCTCGCCAACCTCGCCACCGTGCACCTGCCGGCGGTCGCCACCCTGCTCGGCCCGGTGCACGGCTGCGCCTACCTCCTGGTGATCGGCTCGGCGTTCGCCGCCACTCGCGGTCGCAAGCCCCGGTTGCTCGCCGTGGTCCCCGGCGTCGGCGGCCTGCTGGCGCTGCGCGGTGTCGCGGCAGCCGGCGCGACGGAACCGCTTCACGAGCTCTGAGGCGGGCTCATCGCGCCGGCGAGCAGTTCCGTCGCGGCGACGAGTCCGGCCCGGGGCGCGTCCCGCCACTGCGGGGTGATCGGCGCCAGGCCGGCCGTCCGCGGATAGCGCTCACTCAGGTCGGGGATCAGTTCGCGGGTCGCCGCGGCCCGGTCCAGCCAGGCGGCCGCGCCGTCGCGGTCGAGGCGGGCGTAACCGGCCGCGGTCTCGGCGCAGGCCCGGACCGTGGCGTAGAGCATGGTGACGGCCGGCGTCCGCCGCGCGGGCGGGACCGCCCATCGGTCGAGGATGCCGAGAAGGCGTTCCATCCAGTCCCGCTCGTTCGGGCCCGGACCGGACCGGGCCCACGACAGCTCGGTCAGCCAGGGGTGGGCCAGGTGCAGCCGGAAGAACGCGAGGGCCCACGCGACCAGGTCGTCGGCCGCGCTCGTGGCCGGGTCGGGCCAGCTCGGCAGGGGGCTGACGTGATCCTGCAGGAGCGCCAGGAACTGCTCCTTGGTGCCGACATAGGGATAGAGCGCCATGGCCGTCTTGTCGAACCGGGCGGCGACCGCGCGGGTGGAGACGGCGGCCAGACCCGCCGCGTCGGCGAGACCGGCGGCGACGTCGAGGATCTCGTCGAGATCGAGCTGCTGGCGGGGCCCGCGCCGCGGGGCGGGCACGGTGGTGCCCCGATGACGCCACAGGCGGCGTACGTGTTCGGATGCGTCAGCCATAGTCCTTACACCGTATAGTGTTTTGCATGCCTACCGCGCGAACGCACGACGACAAGCCGATCGAAGTGACAGTGCTCGGCACCGGACCCGACGTGCTGCTTCCGACCAGCATCCGGGTGGTCGAGGGCCCGGCCGCCGACGAGATCCGGGCCTGGGGTGCCGACCCGGCCCTGGGCCACCGCCTGGCGACCGGCCTGGCCGAGGCGGGTTTCCGGGTGATCGCCGCCGATTACGAGGGCCACCTCGCCGCCCACCCGAAGCCCGGCACCCTGACCGCCGAGACGCTGTGCGCCGACCTGCTGGCGATCGCGGATGCCGGCTCGGCCGAGACCTTCGCCTATTACGGATATTCCTGGTTCGGGCTCGCCGGGTTGCAGCTGGCCACCCGCACCGACCGGCTGACCGCGCTCGCGATGGGCGGCTTCCCGCCCCTGGGCGGCCCCTATCGGCCGATGCTGCGGGTCACCCGGGCCACCTACGAGCTGGCCGTCGAGCCGCCGGCGCGGCGCGGCGACCCGGTCCCCGGCGACTGGGACAGCGCCGACCTGACGCTGAGCCCCGACCAGACCCGGCAATACCTGTCGCTCTACGAGTCCCTCGAGCACTTCGACGACACCGCCGTGACGCTGCCGCCCTTCCCGAGGCTGGCCTTCGCCGGCGAGAAGGACACCATCGTCTACGGCCCGAAGTGGGGCGACGCCGTCATCGACATGGCCGGTCCGCTGATCGCCGGCCGGGCCGAACTGGAGGCCCGCGGCTGGCGGGTGGAGGTGATCCCCGGCGCCGACCACATGTCCGCCATGCGGGCCGAGGTGGTGCTGCCGCTGCTGACCGGTTGGCTCTCGGCAGCCGACCGGCCGAAGTAGGCCGGTGCGCCCCGGCCCGGCTCGTCAGTGCTCCGGGGCGTGCACCCGGCCGCCCAGTTGCTGAGCCACCTCGAGATCGTTGCCCTCGAGCCAGGTCTCGGCCACCTTGCCGCCGGCCAGCCGGAAGATGATGATGCCGGTCTCCTCGACGTCCTGGCCATGGCCGGGCAAATCGAGGTAGCCGCCCCGATAGGTCGACCGCACCGAGTAACGCACCACCACCCGGTCACCGCAGTCGATCACGTCCTCGAGGGTGGGTCGCTGTTCGGCGAACGCGCGCGGGTACCAATGCAGCCAGTCGAGGAAGGTGTCCCGATCGCCGGTCCCGCCCGGTCCGTGGCACATGAAATCGTCAGTTGCTATCTCCCGGAAAAGGCCCACATCTCCCATCCGGCACATCTCAAACCATGCCCGCGCGATCTCCCCCGAATGCATGCATGAAGTTCTATTCCTAACCGGAGCCGCACGCAACCGCACGGGTGCGCGGAGTTATCCGATGTCCTTCGTCAGCTCGGTGACCTGCGCGGTCCGGGACTCGATCAGCTGCTCGGCGAAAGCGAGGGCGGCCGGGTTCGTACCATTCGCCTGTTCCGCCTGAGCGATCTTGACGGCCTCGTCCTGATGGCCGGCGAGTGTCCGCACCGGATCTCCCGTCGGGGTGGCCGCGGCGGCCGGGCCGGGCGGCGCCGCACCCCAGACCTTCAGCCAGTCGGTCATTCGCACGACCTCGTCCTGCTGGGTCACGATGATCGCCTCGGCCAGGGTGCGCACCTTCGGGGCGGTCGCGGCGGCGGCCCCGGCCAGTGCGATGCCCGTCCGGTGGTGGGGGATCAGCTGGCGGGCGAACTCGATGTCGGCCTCGTTGTGCCGCCGGCCGGGCCCCAGGGTGTCGGCAGTGGACGCGCCGGGCCCGGTGGCCGGGCCCGGGGTCGTCCGGCCCGGCGCTGTCGGGGCCATCGGAGCCGGCGTCGCGCTCGTCGAGGCCGGTGGCCGGGTGCCGCAGGCGGTCGCGAGCAGGGCGGCCAGGCAACCCGTGGCGACGAGGCCGGTGGCGGTGGGGATGGACGTACGCCGCATGGACCGAACCTAGCGGCCCGCCCACGACTGGTAAACAGTCTTAACCAATATGGCCGGGCCGTGCTCTACTGCTTCCTTCTCGGCATCGAGTAGAAGCCGGTGGGAAGGGTCTGCGTGTCGGTCTGCCAAGCCGGGTCGGCCTTGCGGTTGCGCGATCGGATCCGCATGAGCAGCGCGACGCCCAGGAACACCAGGACCGCGCCGATGATCAGGCCGGGGCCCAGCACGCTCGGGGTGCCGGAGGCCGGGTTCAGGGCGGCCGCCGACGTGCGTCGCCCGACCGGCGTAGTCGGGTCGGCCACCGGCTCGTCCTCGCCGTCGTCGGTCGCCGTCCCGGTCGGCTTCGGGGACGGGCTCGGGCTCGTCGGCTTCGCCGCCACGGGGGTGAGCACCCGGCTGTTCAGCGACGACGTCGCCAACTCGCGGCCGGTCGCGTCGAGCGCGCGGGCCTGGAAAGTCACCTCCCCGTTGTCGGGGCCGGTGAACGAGATGTCCCAGCGGCCCGTCACGGTCTGGTCGCGGCACAGCTGGCCGGGGTCGAGCTCGACGTCGGTGACCCGGGCCTCGTCACCGTTCGCGTCGGCGCGGACGCGGAACGACTTGTCGTCCTCGATCCGGTTGACCCGGATCTGGTCGAGGCTGACGCCGTCCGTGCGTACCGTCAACGACCATCGCACCTTGATGCAGCGACGCTGCTGGCGCTCGGTCGAGGCGATCGCGGTGAGAGTCGATGCGGACTTGCCGATGGTGAACGTGGCCGGCGACTGGCCGATGTCCACCGCGAATCCGGGGGCCGCCGAAGCCGGCGACGCCCAGGCCAATGACGCGGCGACCAGAGCCAGCGCGGTGGTTGCCCGTGCTGCCAGGTGTCGCATGTTGATCATCTCCTTAAGCACGCGAGCACGGCTGGTGGAGCCGTCCGCACACTCTGTGGTTCGCAGAGGAGCCGTGAAAGGTTCACCCGGTGCGCCGGGTCACTCGCCGGTGCACCTTTATTTTTTGCTCACCCGGTCGTTTCGTGCCGGTATAGACCCAGCTCACGGCTTTCTCTAGCAGCCCGCTGCAAACTAGCCGACAAATTCGGTCCCGCTCGTTCATCCGAACCGGCCCCACGCACGTAGATGGGGGATGGGTAGGGACCGGGGGATGGGTCACTGCCCGGACAAAGAAGCACGGGGCGCCCCCCACGGGTGCTCTCGTCCCGCCGCCCAACGGGACGTGAACCGCTGCGGAGAACGAGGAGTCAATGGCCCGGACAGGAAACAACCAGCGATCCGCCAATCGTGTGGCCGTCGATGTCGGAGCTACCGGGACTAGGACGGTAGGAAAAGGCACCATCGCGATGCTCGGCGCGAGCGTGCTCGCCGCGCTGTGGGCGCTGGCGATGATGACCTCGGCCGGACGCGTCGTCTACGTGTACATCTTCATGTACCTCGAGTACTACATGGGCGTGCTCGTCCTGGTGTCGATCTCGATCACGATCATGGTCGGGCTGGTCTCCACGGACCGCTTGGTGCTGTCGATCCGGCAGCGGGTCTTCCTGCAGTCGATCCACCGGACCACCGGCGTGCTGGCCGTGGTCGCGCTGGTCTTCCACCTCTGGACGAAGGCCGCCGAGGGGCACATCCGGATCATCGACGTCTTCATCCCGGGTCTCGCCCAGGGCAACACGCTCTACATCTTCTTCGGTCAGCTGTCCGCCTACATCCTGATCCTGGTCATCTGGACCGGCGTCGCCCGCGCCCGGTTCATCGGCCGGGGCCGTCCCTGGATGTGGCGCGCGATCCACTCGATCCCGTACCTGATGTGGCCGATCGCCCTGCTGCACGGCCTCGGTGCCGGTCGCGCCGCGAAGACCTGGGTCACCGTCAGCTACGTCATCTGCGTGTTGCTGGTGCTGATCGGCCTGGCCGTACGCCTCTCGGTCAGCCTGAACCGCCGCAAGGACTTCGCCTCGCCCGCCGGTGTCGGCGCCGGTGGCGGGGTCAGCCAGATGGTGCCCACCTCCTCGCCCACCCTGAAGGCGCCCCGGCGCGGCCGGGAGAAGGCCCCCGAGCCGGAGCTCGCCCCGGCCGCGGTGGTCGACGCCTTCCGCCCGGCCGCCGGTCCGCCGGTGCAGATGGCCCCGCCGGTGCCGGACCTGGCGCCGCAGGAGATCGACCGGGGTCGCCGCTTCGCCGACGAGGACCTGGTCGCGCCCCGGCAGCGCCGCGCGCCGATGGACGACGAGATCGAGTTCGACGAGCTGGCCCCGCGCGGCCGCCGCCGCAACGACACCACCGGCGGAATGCGCCGGATCGAGATGGACGACACGTCCGCCGGGATGCGCCGGATCGAGATGGACGACACGTCCGCCGGGATGCGCCGGATCGAGATGGACGAGCCGTCGGGCGGGATGCGCCGGCACGACCTGGACGACATGTCCGGTGGGATGCGTCGCGCCGAGATGGACGACACCTCGACCCGCATGCGCCGGGTGCAGATGGACGGCTTCGACGAGGCCCCCCGGGGCCGCCGCTACGCCGACGACGACGAGGAGATGGCGCCGCGCTCCCGCCGCCGGCCACTGGACCAGCCCGAGTACGACGAGGCCCCGGCCCCGCGCCGGCGTCGCGCCGAGCCGGAGTTCGAGGACATGCCGCGGCCGCGGTCCCGCTACGACGAGGAGCCGCCGGCCCGCCGGAGCAGCCGCTACGAGCCGCGCTACAGCGACTTCGAAGCAGAGGATGCGCCTCGGGCCCGGCGCGACCGGGGCGCAGACATCGACCGCGCCGACTCGGGGCGGCACAGCCGCAGTGGGTTCGTCGGCCTCGGGGACGGCGACCCGAACTATCCGCTCGCGGACGAGACACCGACGCTCGTCGACATGGCCTCGCGGCGCGCCCGCCGGGCCGACCTGGAAACCAGCCGGGGCCAGGCGGGCCGGGGGGCCCGTCGCAACGGTCGCGACCGGTTGAGTGACGACGTCGCTGACGACCAGTACTGGTCGCAGCTACGAGGGGAAGCGAATTGAGTACCGCCCAGGTTCCGCCGGTCACCTCGATCGGCGTACCGCGGATCACCGCGGGCTTCGACGAGTACGGCCGGCTCGATCTCACGGCCCACCAGGACGTCCACGGCGGGTTCGCGGCGCTGTCGTCGGGTGAGCTGATCGGTCTGGCCGACCGCATCGAGCTGCGCGGACGCGGCGGCGCGGGTTTCCCGTTCGCCCGCAAGGTCCGCGCGGTGCTCGACTCGTGCCGGCGGCAGGACCTGCCGCCGGTGATCGTGGTGAACGGCACCGAGGGTGAACCGCCGTCCTGGAAGGACAAGGCGATCCTCACCCGGGGCCCGCACCTGATCCTCGACGGCGCCGCCCTGGCCGCCGCCGCGCTCGACGCCGAGGAGATCGTCATCGGCATCGCCGACGACGGCATCGGCATGAGCTCGATCACCGCGGCCCTGGCCGAGCGGCGCATGCCGTGCCCGACCCGGATCGTCACGGTGCCGCACCGGTTCATCTCCGGTGAGGGTGGCGCACTGGTCCGCGGTATCAACGGCGAGGCGCACATCCCGCCCGGCCGCAAGGTGCGCTCCAGCGACAACGGCGTGATGGGTCTGCCGACCCTGCTGTCCAACGCCGAGACGTACTCACAGCTGGCGATCGCGGCCCGGCTGGGGCCGTGGGAATACAACGCGGTCGGCATCCCCGAGGAGCCGGGCACCGTCATGCTGACCGTGGGCGGCGCCTCCAGCAGCCCGGCCGTCGTCGAGGCCCCCAGCGGCACCCCGCTCATCGACGTGCTGAACATGTGCGGCGCCGACATCGGACCCGGCCTGCTGGTCGGTGGTTACCACGGCAAGTGGATCACCGCTGAGGCCGCGAACGACGTCACGATCTCCCGGAAGGGGTTCGCCAAGGTCGGCGGCACGCTCGGCGCCGGCATGCTCATCCCGATCGGCTCGAAGACCTGCCCGCTCGGCGAGGTCTCCCAGGTCGTGCAATACCTGGCCGGTGAGTCGGCGGGCCAGTGCGGCCCTTGCCGGCTGGGCCTGCCCGACCTCGCCCGCGCGGTCACCCTGGTGTCGCTGGGCGGCAACGCGGTCGACAACGTGCGCCAGGCCGCCGGTGTGGTGAAGGGCCGGGGTGCCTGCAGCCACCCGGACGGTACGTCCCGGTTCGCGCTCTCCGCACTGGAGGTGTTCGCGAAGGACGTCGACGCGCACACCAACGGCGAGGGCTGCGGCAAGTCCGTCAAGGGCATCCTGCCGCTGCCGTACACGGCCGAGACCGGGGCCCGCAAGCTCGCCCTCGACTGGTCGCGCTGTGACGGGCACGGCCTGTGCTCGGCGGTCGCCCCGGAGATCATCCGGCTCGATTCGAACGGCTTCCCGGCCTTCCCGCAGACCCCGCTGCCGCCGTGGCTGGAAAGCGGTGCCCGCAAGGCCGTCAACGTCTGCCCGGCTCTGGCGCTGCGCCTCGACGACGCGAAGGCGGCGCATTGAGAAAGCTCGGCCTGGCGCTGGTCGCGCTCGGTGTCGCCGCCGGGTGTTCCGCACCCGCGGCGGCGCCCCCGGCGTCCGTGCCGATCACCCCGGCGCTGTCGTCGAGCGCCGGCCCGGCGAACCAGGTCGTCCCGGCCACGTTGAAGTTCACCGGCAAGACCCTGGACGGCGCCTCCTTCGACGCCGCGACGCTCGCCGGCAAGCCCGCCATCCTGTGGTTCTGGGCGCCCTGGTGCGCCACCTGCGCGAGCGAGGCGCAGAGCATCAGCGACCTCGCCGACGAGTACAAGGACCGGATCGGCATCCTCGGCATCGCCGGAATGGGCGAGAACAAAGCGATGCACGAGTTCGTCTCGGACCTCGAGGTCGGCCACGTCACGCACCTCGACGACCAGGCCGGCACCATCTGGAAACGCTTCAGGATCACGCAACAGAGCTGGTATGTCTTCCTCGACAAGCAGGGCAGGGTAGTCAAGACCGGTTACCTCGACGACCTGCAGCTGACCGACGAGGTCAAGACCCTGGTGGCCTGAGGTGCTGCTCGCCCTCGCCGCCGGCATGCTGGGCGCGGTCAACCCCTGCGGCTTCGCGCTGCTCCCCGCGTACCTCTCGGTTCTGCTCGTCTCCGACTCGGCTTCGCCGCGCCGGGCGGTGGCCCGGGCACTGCGCTGCACCCTCGCTCTGACCTGCGGGTACGTCCTGGTCTTCGGCGCCTTCGGGCTCGTGCTGACGCCGATCGCCGGCGAGTTGCTGCCCAGGCTCCCCTGGTTGACCGTCGTCCTCGGCCTGGTGCTGGCCGGGCTGGGCGTCTGGCTCACGCTCGGTCGTTCGCTTCCGAGCTTCGGCGTACGCGCTCCCGTGCTCACCGGATCGACCTGGTCGATGGTCGTCTTCGGAATGGCGTACGCGATCGCCTCGCTGGGCTGCGCGGTCGGCCCGTTCCTCGCCCTGGTCGCAACCAGCCTGCACGCCTCGACACTGCTCGCCGGCCTGGGACTCTTCCTCGCCTACGCCGCCGGCATGGGCCTCGTCGTCGGCCTGACGGCCGTCGCCGTGGCCCTGCTCCGCTCCTCGGTGATCACCCGGGCCCGCCGGTTGCTCGGCCTGGTGCCGCGCGTCGGCGGGGCGATCCTCGTGCTCAGCGGCCTCTACGTCGCCTACTACGGATGGTACGAACTGCGGCTGACCCAGAACCTGCGGCTGGCCGGCAGCGACCCGATCGTGGCCTTCGCCGGCGAGCTGCAGCAGCGGCTGGCCGGTTGGATCGACACCACCGGCCCCGTGCCCCCAGCGCTGGCCCTGGTCGCCCTCGTGCTCCTGCTCCTCGTGTGGTCCCGTCCCCGGCTGTGGTCCCGTCCCCGGCTGTGGTCCCGTTCCCGGCTGTGGTCCCGTTCCCGGTTGTGGCGGCGGGCGGGCCGGGCGCTGCCGCCGGGCGGTCCGAGTGGGGCAGGGACCGAACCGGCGGCAGCCGGCCCACATCACCGCTCCGTGCGGAGCCCGAGCTCACACGGCGGGCGGGTATGCGGTGACGTAGGCGGGCTTCTCCGCCGGCATCAGGATCCAGAGGACCGGGTAGATCAGGATCTGGCTCCCCGGAATGGCCAGCAGCACCACCACGAACAGCAGGCGGGCCAGCCACGGGTCGAGACCGAAACGCTTGGCCAGCCCGGCGACGACGCCCCCGATCATGCGCCCTTCCGTCGGCCGCACCAGGCCCTGCCGGCTCATCGAGTCGTGCACCGAGTTCATGGGTCTCTCGCTTCCCTTCAGCGGTTCTTGCGGACCACCCAAGCGTGCCGCCCGGGACACCTCGGGTGCATCGGGAGGAGCCCCTGAGCCATCCCTGAGTTTTGGCCGGCCTGAGCTCGGCACCTGGACCGCCGGGTACAACGCCCGGCCGGGCAACCCTGGTGCACGGAAAGAGGGGCCTCCGAAGGCGGCGGAGGGGCCATCTTCCCTGAAATCGGGGTCGCCGACCGCTGCCGCGACGCCCGTCTGCTGGGCGCTCGTCGCAGGGACAAATGCTCGTCCTCGCGGACGCCGGTGTCGATCTTGGAGCAGCCGGCGTCGAGTGTTCGGGGCGCGGACGTCGGCGTCGGGCGAACTCGCCCGCCGGCGAGCGTGCCGCCGCCCGCGGGTGAGTCGAGGGCGGAGAGGGTGGTGGGGGGCCGGGGAGGCGCGGCGAAGGTGGTGGCCGGGGTCAGGCGGCTACTCGTTCGGGCAGGCCGTGGATCGGTTCGGCGGGGGGCCGGGGGGCGGCCAGGCGGGCGACCGCGAGGTCGGGCGTGGGCAGGGGAATCGCGGCGGCGCCGGTGCCGGTGGGGCGGGGCTTCGGGCGCTTCGAGGGCTTTGCGCCACTGCCGCCACGGCCCTCGTAGACGTAGAGGCCGGTGGCCGGGTCGGGGGTCGCGTCCAGGGCGGCCCGCACCACCGGGAGGGCTCGGAAACGGTCCCACTCGTCGGTTTCGCGGAAGGCGATCTCGAGGACCACGCCGCCGGGCATGATCGTCCATTCCCAGCGCTTCGCACCGTTGGTCACGGCGGCCTCCAGCAAGGCCTCGCCGTAACCGTCCTTCCACCGCATTGCCGAGAGCACGCCGTCGCGTACCTCGATCGACCACCATCGGATGCTCATGAATCGACGGTACGCCGGTCATGCTCGCGGTAGGGGGGCGGCAATCGGCGAGCAGACTCACCGGCGGACGCGGCGGGCGTGGGCGCGTCCGGTATGAATGCGGTATGACCGTCAAGCTCAGCATCACCGTGCCCGACGACGTGGCGGCGTACCTGCAGCAATGCGGTGATCCGTCGGCGGCGGTCACCGAAGCGGTGCGGCGGGTGCTGCCGGAGGTGCGCCGGGCCCGGCAGCGTGCCGCGGCCCGTGCCTATGCCGATTTCGTGCGTCGGGTGGGCGTCGACAAGCAGGTCGAGGACAGCAACAACGTGGCGCTGCGGGGTGCGCGGTGGTGAGGCGCGGGCAGGTGTGGACGTGGGTGCGCGGTGCCGAGCGGCATCCGGTTCTGGTGATCAGCAACGACGAGTACAACGCGCTGCCCGAGGTCCCGGTGTGGGCGCTGGTGATCGTGCCGGGGCTGCCGCAGTCGACCCCGTTCGGCGTGCACATGTGCAGCGACGATCCGCTGCCGGGGGCGTCGGTGAGCATTCCGGGTCTGGTGCAGATCCTCGACCGGGGTTCGCTCACCGAGAACCACGGCTATCTCGCGCCCGGCACGCTCGACTCCGTCGAGGACGCTCTGCGGGAGTTCATGGAGCTGACCTGAGTCCGGCGGGGACGGTGCCGGACGCGCGGCGGGGCGGGATGAGTGAACGCCCTGGTTTGTCCGGGGCAGGATAGATTGCCGGTGTGAAGCTCAAGCTGACCAAGCGCCAGATCACCATCATCGCGGTGGCCGCGATCGCCGTCCTCGCCCTGCTGGTCAGCCGGGGCCGCAAGGTCGACAGCGGCCCCGAAGGCATCGACGCCCACGCCCGTCAGGCGTGCTCGGACTTCGCCGCCGGCTATCCGAAGGCGAAGGCCAAGGCGGCGCGTCTGACGCTGGCCGACCGGGTCACGGCGAACTCCAGCAAGTCGGACAACGACCTGATCCGCAAGCGGGCGGCCACGATGGGCGCCTCCGCGAACGACAGCGACACCGAGTGGCGCGCCGCCGCCGACGCGCTCACGAGCGCTTGCCGGACCGGCTGAGCGCCTCGGTCACCGACTCGAGCACGGCCTGCCAGTGGGCGCGCTGCTCGGCCCGTTCGTCCGGTCCGGACAGACGCTCCTGGTGGAACCGTAAGGTCGCGCGGTCCCCGGCGACGGGCCGCACGGTCACCTGGACCGTGGTCTCGTGGTCCCCGCCGGGCGGGCGCCAGGTGAGCCGGATGCGGTCGTGCTCGTGGAAGCTGCGTACCTCGCCGCTGATCCCGCTCTCGGTGCGGTAGGGCGCGCCTTTCGCGGCGGTGAGCGCCGCGCCGGGGCCGAGCCACACAGCCTGGCCTTCGGCGCCGGCCACGAACTCCCACACCGTGGCGGCCGGGAACGGGATGGTCCGGGCCACCCCGATCTGGAAACCGGCGTCCTTCGTCTCCCCGATCATGTGACCGACGGTAGCCGTCTCGCCCGCGCCGGGCGACCCCGACCGGGGCGGGCGGCTAGGCCTCGGTGACGTCGGCGACGATCACGGTGACGTTGTCCGGGGCACCGTTCTCCAGGGTGCGGGTGACCAGCTCGGCCGCGGCGGTCTTGCGGTCGGCGTTGGCCAGCAGCGTCTGCTGGATCACGGCGTCTTCCACGTAGTCGGAGAGGCCGTCGCTGCAGAGCAGGAAACGGTCGCCGGGATGGACCGGGACCATCCGGCCGGCCGGGCGGAACGGGCCGCCCTGCACCGCCTGGGTGACCAGGGCCCGCTGCGGGTGGCGGCGGGCGTCGTCGGGGGTCAGCACACCCTGGTCGACGAGCGCCTGGACGTAGGTGTCGTCCTTGGTGATCTGGGTCAGCTCACCGTCGCGGACGAGATAGCAGCGGGAGTCGCCGACGTTGAGC
The DNA here is from genome assembly GCF_016862195.1 of Paractinoplanes ferrugineus. GTDB lineage: Bacteria > Actinomycetota > Actinomycetes > Mycobacteriales > Micromonosporaceae > Actinoplanes > Actinoplanes ferrugineus. Next base: position 219,264 of record NZ_BOMM01000022.1, read on the forward strand.
GCGGCCATCCGCTCACCGGACAGCAGGAGCGCCGTCACCGTCGTGCCCATGCCGTCGCGGGCGTCGTCGTCGGCGACCGCGGCCTCGATGCGCTCGTTGGCCGTCTCCAGCGCGGCGATCAGGTCCTGCAGCGGCTCGCCGGTGTCGGGCAACTCGTCGACCACGCCGAGCGCCTGCACGAGGATCTCACTGGCCAGCTCGCCGGCGGGCAGGCCACCCATGCCGTCCGCGACCACGAAGAGGCGACTGCCCACGAAGACGGCGTCCTCGTTGTTGGACCGGACCAGGCCCTGATCGGTGGCGGCGACCGCCCGGACAACAAGCGTCATGTTCCAAGACTGCCAAACCGCTAATGAGAAGTCTCTAGTACGTCCTACGTAGTGCGTCCCGATGAACGCACACTCCCCGGCGGCCACAAGGATACCGCCCGCCTCGGCGGAGCGTTCAGTGACTCCGGTACGTAGGGTGGGGTGATGATGGCGGTGCCGATGGTGGGCCGGGCGCCGGCGCTCGACGAGCTGCGCCGGGCGTGGTCCCGGGTGCGGTCCGGTGGCGGCCCGATCACGGCGGTCGTCACGGGAGCCCCCGGAACAGGGAAAAGCACCCTTGTCGCGTCGTTCCTGCGGGCCGGGAACCCGCCACGGACGGTGCTGGCCGGGACGGCCCGGGTGCATTCGCCGGCGCCCTACGACTGGCTCGCCTCGGTGCTGACCCGGCGCGACACGACCGGGATCGACGTTCCCGCCGACGCGTTGAGCTGGCTCAAGCAGGACCCGGACGTCCCCCGGGAGCGGTACACTCCCGAGGCGCTGCTGCGGATCGCGGTGACGGCCGTTCGTGCGCTGGTGGCCGCGGCCCCGGCCGTACTCGTCGTGGAAGATCTTCATGCGCTCGACCCGGCGTCGCACAACCTGATCGCCGAGCTCGCCACGACGGACCTTCCGGCGCTTCTCCTGGTCACCAGCCAGCCCGCCGAGGAGCCGCTCACCACCCGCACCCTGGCCCGCCTGACCGGGCAACCCGGCGCGGTGCGGCGCCATCTCAGCGGGTTGCTTCCGGCCGAGGTCGGCGAGGTCCTGCGGCACGTGTACGGGGTGGAGGCCGCGTCGCCGGAGATGGCCGAGGCGGTCTGGCGGCGTACCGGCGGCAATCCGCACCAGCTCAGCGAGCTGATCGCGATCGAGGGCACGTTGCTTGCCCGGCAGCCGCAGCCGGTCGAGCTGACCGCTCGCGAGCGTGAGGTGCTCGGGCTGCTGGCCGAGGGAATGCCGAACAAACAGATAGCGCGAGTTCTCGGTATCTCGGTCCGGACGGTGACCGTCCACGTCTCGAATCTGCTGCGTAAGACCGGTGCGTCGTCGCGCACCGAGGCGGTTCTGTGGGCGCTGTCGGGTGATCATCGTGTGGGGTGGCGCGACAACCGGTCGGCGGCTCGGTCACAATCGTCGGCGTGACGACAGCCATCCATCAGCGCATTGCCTCCGAGCTCGGGGTCCGCGAAGAGCAGGTGACCGCGGCCGTCGAGCTGCTCGACGGCGGTGCCACCGTGCCGTTCATCGCCCGCTACCGCAAGGAGGTGACCGGCACTCTCGACGACACCCAGCTGCGTACGCTCGAGGAGCGGCTCGGTTATCTCCGGGAGTTGGAGGAGCGCCGGGCGGCGGTGCTGGAGTCCATCCGCACGCAGGGCAAACTGACCGACGAGTTGGAGCAGTCGATCCTCGCCGCCGACTCCAAGGCGCGGCTCGAGGACATCTACCTGCCGTACAAGCCGAAGCGGCGCACCCGGGCGCAGATCGCCCGTGAGGCCGGCCTGGAGCCGTTGGCCGACGCGCTGCTGGGGGACCCGACCCTCGACCCGAAGGTCTCGGCCGAGCCGTTCGTCGACGCCGACAAGGGCGTCGCCGACGTGACCGCGGCCCTCGACGGGGCGCGGGCCATCCTGATCGAGCGGTTCGCCGAGGACGCCGACCTCATCGGTGACCTGCGTGAGCAGATGTGGACCCGGGGCCGGCTGGTGGCCAAGGTGCGCGACGGCAAGCAGACCGACGGCGCCAAGTTCGCCGACTACTTCGACTTCGCCGAGCCGTACGCGAAGCTGCCCTCGCACCGCATCCTGGCGATGTTCCGCGGCGAGAAGGAGGACGTCCTCGACCTCACCATGGAACCGCACCCGGAGGAGGACGAGGGCTACTTCGAGGGCCGGATCGCCTTCCGCAACGGGATCGTCGACCAGCGGCGGCCCGGTGACAAGTGGCTGGTCGACACGGTCCGCTGGGCCTGGCGCACCCGCATCCTGATCCACCTCGGCGCCGACCTGCGGGTGCGGCTGTGGCAGGCGGCCGAGGACGAGGCGGTCCGCGTCTTCGCCGCCAACCTGCGCGACCTGCTGCTGGCCGCGCCGGCCGGCACCCGCTCCACGATGGGCCTCGACCCGGGTTTCCGCACCGGGGTCAAGGTGGCCGTCGTCGACGCGACCGGCAAGGTGGTCGCCACCGACACGATTTATCCGCACGTCCCGCAGAACAAGTGGGACGAGTCGATCCACCGGCTCGCCGCGCTCGCCTCGAAGCACGACGTCGACCTGATCGCGATCGGCAACGGCACCGCCTCGCGCGAGACCGACAAGCTCGCCGGCGAGCTGATCAAGAGGCATCCCGAGGCGAACCTGACGAAGGTGATGGTGTCCGAGGCGGGCGCGTCGGTCTACTCGGCCTCGGCGTACGCCGCTCAGGAACTTCCCGGCATGGACGTGTCGCTGCGCGGTGCGGTGTCGATCGCCCGGCGCCTGCAGGATCCGCTGGCCGAACTCGTGAAGATCGACCCGCGCTCCATCGGGGTCGGGCAGTACCAGCACGACCTCGCCGAGTCGAAGCTGTCCAAATCGCTCGACGCGGTGGTCGAGGACTGTGTGAACGCGGTCGGCGTGGACGTCAACACCGCGTCGGCGCCGCTGCTCACCCGGGTCTCCGGCATCGGGGCGGGCCTGGCCGAGAACATCGTGCTGCACCGGGACGCCAACGGGCCGTTCCGCACCCGCGACGACATCAAGAAGGTCGCGCGGCTCGGGCCCAAGGCGTTCGAGCAGTGTGCCGGCTTCCTGCGCATCCCGGACGGCGACAACCCGCTCGACTCGTCGAGCGTGCACCCCGAGTCGTACCCGGTGGTCCGCACGATCCTGGCCGCCACCAGCAACGACATCAAGAAGGTGATCGGCAACAGTCCGCTGCTGCGGGCGCTGCGGCCGACCGACTTCGTGACCGACACGGTCGGCCTGCCGACCGTCACCGACATCCTTCGCGAGTTGGAGAAGCCGGGTCGCGACCCGCGTCCCGGGTTCACCACCGCGACGTTCGCCGAGGGCGTCGAGAAGATCGGGCACCTGAAGCCGGGGATGATCCTCGAGGGCGTGGTGACGAACGTGGCCGCGTTCGGTGCGTTCGTCGACATCGGCGTGCACCAGGACGGTCTCGTGCACGTGTCGGCGCTCTCGAACACCTTCGTGAAGGATCCCCGCGAGGTCGTCAAATCCGGCGATGTCGTGAAAGTTCGGGTCGTCGAGGTGGACGAGGTCCGCAAACGGATCTCGCTGACCATGCGACTGACCGACGAGCCCGCCCAGCGCCGCCCCCGCGAGGAGGGCGGCCCCGGCCAGCAGCGTCAACCGCGCCAGGGCGCCGGCAGCGGTCAGTCGCGGCCGGGCGGTGGCCAGGCCGGTCAGGCCGGACAGGGCGGGCAGGGCGGCGGCGGGCAGCGCCAAGGCGGCGGTCAGGCCGGGCAGGGTGGCGGTCGGGCGGGCCAAGGCGGCGGTCAGTCGCGTCCCGATGGTGGCCAGCGCCGCGACGGCGGCGGGCAGCGCCAAGGTGGCGGCGGGCCCCGGCAGGGTGGCGGCGGGCAGCGCCAGGACGGAGATCGGCAGGGTGGCGGCGGGCAGCGCCAGGGTGGGCAGCGTCAGGGCGGCCCGCGTCCGGGCGGGCAGCCGGGTGGCGGGCCGCGGCCGCAGTCGGGGCCGGTCAACGACGAGATGGCGGCCGCGCTGCGGCGGGCTGGTCTGATCAAGGACTGAGGCCGGGCGTCCGGGGGCTCAGTTGCCGCTGAGTCCCCAGACTTTCACGTCGGTGAACGCGGCCTCGTAGGGGCCGTTCTCGGTGGCGCCGCGCTCGGTGTAGACGCCGAGCACCACTTTGCCGCTGGTGATCAGCGGGTCGGTGAGCGGGACGGTGCCGACGCTCACGCCGTCGCGGAAGATCGTGGCCTGGCTTCCGACCGCGTTGACGTCGATCGTGGTCGGCCTGCCGTTGACGGCGATCGGCTTGTCGAGCGGGAACGTGCGGGTCGTGGTGACGGCTTGATCCTTGTGCGTACCCAAGTAGATGTTCTTCTCGCAGACCCGCAACAGGTAGCCGTGGAAGGGCGCGAACCGGAACCACACGCCGGCGCAGCTGTCCTTGGTGAGCAGGCGCACGCCGACCTCGACGCGCATGTCGGTGGGCACGTCGTCGCCGGGGCCGGAGCAACGGTAGACGCCCTTGGTGTCGCGATGGGCGATCAGGCCGCCGTGGAACGAGCAGGACGCCCCCTCGGCCGGCAGCGACTTGGCTTCCCAGAGCCGCGGCCCGCTCAACGGGTCCTCGATGACCAGGTTCTCCGTGGCCGGGGTGGTCAGGGACTGGGCCACCGCCCGTTCGCCGTCCGAGGAGTTGAGCACCAGCATCGTCGCGCCGGCGACCACCGCCAGGATGAGCGCGGCCACCGCCACCGGCAGGAACCAGCGGCCGCGCGGCTCGGGCGGGGGCGGTCCCGGCACGATCGGCGGCATGTCGTCGATCGGTACGGTGACAATCGAGTCCTCGGTGTAGCCGACGAGCGAGGCGGTCGCTCGTACCCCCGTGACGGCCTGCGCCTCCTCGGCCGCCGCCCGCAGGTCGGGCTGGTCGGCGAGGGCCGCGGCCGCCGGTCGGGACGGGCCGGAGATCAGCATGTCGAGCAGTTCGCGGGCGCTCGGCCGCTTCGCCGGGTCCTTGTCGAGGGCGCGGCCGACCAGGTCCCGCAACGAGTCGGGCAGACCGGTGAGGTCGGGCGGCTGGGTCAGGATGCGGGCCGCGGTGGCCGGCGGCGAATCCGCCGCGAACGGGGTGCGGCCGGTTCCGGCGTACGCCACCACGCCGCCCCAGGCGAACACGTCCGCGGCCGGGGTGAGCGGGGCGTCCGCGTCACCGAAACGCTCGGGCGACATGTACGCCACCGTGCCGACCATCTGCGACGTGTCGGTGTGCCCGGTGGTCGACTCGACGTGCTGGGCGATCCCGAAGTCGATCACCTTGGGGGAGCCGGGCGCGAGCAGCACGTTGCGCGGCTTCAGATCGCGGTGGATCACGCCGGCCCCGTGGATCGCGGTCAGCGCGGTCGCCACCCCGATCGCGACACTGTGCAGGTTGGCCGCGGTGAGCGGGCCGCGATCCTCGACGACGTGCGCCAGGGTCGGGCCGTCCACGTATTCGACGACCAGGTAGGGCCGCTCGGCGTCCGGGTCGGCGTCGAGCACCTCGGCCGTGCAGAACGGGGGCACCTGCCGGGCGCGGGCCACCTCGCCGCGGAACCGGCGGCGGAACTCGTCGTCGTCGGCCAGGTCGACGCGCACCACCTTGACCGCGACCTGCGCCCCGGCCGGCGTACGGGCAAGGTAGACCGTGCCCATGCCGCCCTCGCCGAGGCGACCGACGATCTCGTAGTCGCCCAGCGTCGTCGGGTCGTGCGGGCGCAAAGGCTCCGAACGCGCCCCAGCCATCAGATCCGCCCCCCGGACTCGGAGCCGTCACTCTATCGGGCGAAGACCGCCCGGCGTAGATCGGCCGCGCCGTTGGCGCCGAACCGTCATGCTGTCACCCATGGATGATCGCCTGTCCGTCGTTCCGGTCGTGCCCGGCTTTGCGTCGGCGGTCAAGGACCTGGCCCGGGTTGTCGGGTTCTACGCCGGTGGCTCTATCGGTTCGGGAGACTACCGGCCCGGCATCAGCGACCTCGACCTGGTCGCGATCCTGTCGGCGCCGTTGACGCGCTATCGGCGAGCACGGTTGCGTGATCTTCATCGGGCGACCGGGCCGGCAAAGCTGCACTGCGCCTACGTCCCCGCCGACCAGTTGGCCGACGTCTCGTCCTCGCATGTGAACTGGGCGCACCAACGGATGTTCAAGCGCCCGCTCAGCGGGATCGCCCGCGCCGAGCTGCACCAGTTCGGCGTGCCGGTCTACGGCCCGCCGACGGCTGAACTGGTGCCGCCGGTCAGCCGCCCGGAACTGGCCGACGCCGTTCGCGGAGAGCTTCGCGGTTACTGGGCCGGCGCGGTCCGGCACGCCCGGGTGTGGCGTACCGACCTGCACGTCGACCTGGGCCTGACCACCGTGGCGCGGGCCGACGAGACGATCGCCACCGGCCGGCTCATCACCAAGCGGGAGGCGATCGAGCGGCTGCCGGCCCTCGGCGTACCGTCGTCGCTGGCCGACCAGATCCGCCGCCGGCGCGCCGGGGAGCCGGTGTCGTTGTCCGAGGCGGAGATCGGCGACCGGGCCGCACTCGTCCGCGGCCTGATGCGTCAGCACCTCGAACGTATCCTCGGCTGATGTTCATCACCACGGAGCGGCTGATCCTCCGGCGTTTCCGGCCGGCCGACGCGCCGATCCTGGCGGCCTACCGATCCGAGCCCGAGGTGGCCCGCTACCAGTCGTGGGACGCGCCGTTCCCGCTGCTCAAGGCCGAGACCGCGGTGGTCAACTTCATGGAGTCGGACCCGGATGCGCCGGGCTGGTTCCAGTGGGCGATCGAGCGCCTCGCCGACCGCCGCCTGCTCGGCGACGTCGGGGTGCGCCTGCACGACAACCTGCGGCAGGCCGAGATCGGCTTCACCCTGGCGACGGAACATCAGAAGCAGGGGTACGCGACGGAGGCCGTCCGCGGCGTACTCGATCGGCTGTTCCGCCTTCAGGGTCTGCACAAGGTGACGGGGGAGTGCGACGCCCGCAACGCGTCGTCGGCGGCCCTGCTGGAGCGTCTCGGCTTCACCCGGGAGGGCCGGCTGCGGCAGCAGACCTTCATCAAGGGCGAGTGGACCGACGACCTGATCTACGGCCTGCTGGGCAGCGAATACCTCACCCGGGAGCCGGTCTGATGTGGACGGCGACGGCTAACTTGAGCGCATGGCCGTCGTCGCCGCACTCGTCCTGCTCGCCGGCGTCTGCATGGTGGCCGTCACCGGCATCTTCGCGCTGATCAGCGTCGGCAACCTGCGGTGGGCCCGCAAGCTGCGCCGGGCCGTGCCGACACCCATCGGGTCCTGGCGGGGCGGGGTCGTCTCCACCGAGGCCGTCACCGAGCACGGAACGGCCGGGCCGCAGGTCGGGCCGCTCAGCCGCGCGGACTGCGCCTGGTACGAGATGACCATCGTCCGGATGAACAACAGCGACAACCGCTCCGACGTACGCATCGACGCCGGCCGGTCGCCCGCCTGGCCGGTCCTGGCCGACCCGTCGGGCCGGGTGACCATCGACCCGGGCCTGCTCACCGACCGGCGGGGCGAGAGCCGCACCGAGCACGCCCCGTCGGCCTGCCTCGCCACCACCGAGGAGTGGGAGCGGCGGCGCGACGGAGCGCCACCACCGTTCTGGGTGACGCCGGCGATCGAGCGAAGCTGTGCCTACGGCGATCAGCTGACCCTGCTGGAGGTGCGGCTGCCCCGCGGCCGGCGGGTCTTCGCGATCGGCCGCGCGTCGGGCGGTTCGCTGCGCCGCGGCCTCGTGACCCCCGGCCGCTGGGCGGACCTGATCACCGCGCGGGAGGACGACCTGCGACTGATGACCCGAGCCATCCCGGCCTTCGCCGTCCTCGGCCTGGCCGTCGCCGCCGGCGGCTACGGATTGCTGCTGCTCGTCACCCGATGACGCCGCGCTGACCGGGTCCGGGTCGGCGAACCCTGGTCAGCGCGGGTCAGGTGGGCCTCAGGCCTCGTAGCGGAGCCAGACGGTGCCCAGCGGGGGGACCCGAAGGGAGACCGAGGCGTTGAAGCCGTGCCACGGGACCTCCTCGGCCGTCACCTCGCCCAGGTTGCCCACGCCGGAGCCGCCGTACAGCTCGCTGTCGCTGTTCAGCACCTCACGCCAGCGGCCGGCGCGGGGCAGGCCGATGCGGTAGTCGTCGTGCGGCACCGCGGCGAAGTTGACGACGCAGGCCATCGGGTCGCCGTTGGGCGCGAACCGGACGAACGAGAACGTGTTGTGCTGCGAGTCCTCGCTGGTGATCCACCGGAAACCGGACGGGCTGGTGTCCTGGGTCCAGAGCGCGGGGGTCTCGCGATAGACCCGGTTGAGGTCCGTGACCAGGGCCTTGACGCCGCCGAACGCCGGGTCCTGGAGCAGGCCCCAGTCGAGGCCGCGCTCCTCGGACCACTCCCGCATGTCGCCCATCTCGCTGCCCATGAACAGCAGCTGCTTGCCGGTGAAGGCCCACATGAAGCCGAGCAGAGCACGGGTGTTGGCGAGCTTCTGCCACTGGTCGCCGGGCATCTTGCCGACCAGCGAGCCCTTGCCGTGCACGACCTCGTCGTGGCTGATCGGCAGGACGTAGTTCTCGCTCCACGCGTAGACGGTCGCGAACGTCATCTGGTGGTGGTGCCAACTGCGGTAGATCGGCTCCTTCTCCATGTAGGACAAGGTGTCGTTCATCCAGCCCATGTTCCACTTGAAGCCGAACCCGAGGCCGCCCAGGTGGGTGGGGCGGGTGACGCCCGGCCACGCCGTCGACTCCTCGGCGATGGTGACCACGCCCGGGTTGTTCTTGTAGACGGTGGCGTTCATCTCCTGCAGGAAGCTGATCGCGTCGAGGTTCTCCCGGCCGCCGTACTGGTTCGGCGTCCACTCGCCCTCCTTGCGGGAGTAGTCGAGGTAGAGCATCGAGGCGACGGCGTCGACCCGCAGGCCGTCGGCGTGGAACTCCTCGCACCAGTAGAGCGCGTTGGCGACCAGGAAGTTGCGGACCTCCTTGCGGCCGAAGTCGAACACGTAGGTACCCCAGTCGGGGTGTTCGCCGCGACGCCAGTCGCCGTGCTCGTAGAGCGGGGTGCCGTCGAACCGGGCGAGCGCCCACTCGTCCTTGGGGAAGTGGGCGGGCACCCAGTCGAGGATGACGCCGATGCCGGCCTGGTGCAGCTTGTCGACCAGGTAGCGGAACTCGTCGGGGTTGCCGAAGCGGGAGGTGGGGGCGAAGTAGCCGGTCACCTGGTAGCCCCACGAACCGCCGAACGGGTGCTCCATGACCGGCATCAGCTCGACGTGGGTGAAGCCCGTCTCGACCACGTAGTCGACCAGCTGCGAGGCCAGCTCCACGTAGGACAGGCCGGGGCGCCACGAGCCGAGGTGCACCTCGTACGCACTCATCGGCTCCTGGTGCCACTGCTTCTGGGCGCGGGCGCGCATCCAGTCGGCGTCCTGCCAGTCGTACTTGGATTCGAAGACCACCGAGGCGGTCGCCGGCGGTACCTCGGTGTGCTGGGCCAGTGGGTCGGCGTGCTCGCGCCAGACCCCGTCCCGCCCGAGGACCTTGAACTTGTACTTCGAGCCGGAGCGGGCGTCGGGGACGAAGATCTCCCAGACCCCGCTGCCGCCGAGCGAGCGCATCGGCCAGCCGTCGAAGGGACCCCAGCCGGAGAAGTCACCGATCACCTGGACGCCCTGGGCGCTCGGCGCCCACACCGCGAACGCCACCCCGGTGTCGCGGGGCTGCGCGCCCAGCACGCGCCACAGCTTCTCGTGCCGGCCCTCACCGATCAGGTGCAGGTCGAGCTCGCCGAGGGTGGGCAGATGACGGTACGGGTCGTCGAACTCGGTGCCGTCCACGTCGAGGCGGTAGTCGAGCACCGTGCCCGGGACCTCGACCGCGAAGACGCCGCTGTCGTGCACCTTCGTCATCTCGGCCCGCTCACCGCCGAAGATCAGCTGGACTTTCTCGGCGCCCTTGCGCAGCGTGCGGATCACCGTGTGGTCGCCGGACGGGTGCGCGCCGAGGACGGCGTGCGGGTCGTGCGTGTCGCCGGCCACCACGCCGTTCATGGCGCGCTGGTCGGCGACGAGCGAGGAGGCGGGATGGCCGATCACGACGGGGACTCCTTAGTAAGAGGTTCGGCCGACCAGGCGGGCGACGGACCGCAACGGGATCCGCAGCCACCCGGGCCGGTGTCTTGCTTCGTACGCGGCCTCGTAGACCGCTTTGTCCAACTCGTACGCCGCGAGCAGTGCACTCTGCGTGCGCGGGTCGAAGCCCGCCGCGTTCGCGTAGCCGTCGCAGAAGGCGGCCCGGTTGCGGTCCACCCACTCGCGGGCCCGCGCCGCCAGATGCTCGTCGTCGTTCGAGTCGACGAGCAGCTGATAGGCCGCGTACTCGTAGCTGCGCAGCACCCCGGCGATGTCGCGCAGCGGCGAGTCCGGCAGGCGCCGCTGGTCGAGCGGCACGCCGGGCTCCCCCTCGAAGTCGATGAGCAGCCATTCGCCGGGCGTGCGCAGCACCTGACCGAGGTGCAGGTCGCCGTGCACCCGCTGGACCGTGATCTCCAGGCCGTCGAGGGCGCGGAACTGCTCCTCGACGGTCGGCAGGAACGGCTGGAGCTCGGCGACCGACCCGGCCGCCTCGCGCATCCGGGTCAGCATCGCCTCGAGCGGGAACGGGGCGGGCCCCGAGCCCAGCTCGGCGGCCAGGTCGGCGTGCACCGACGCGACCGCCTCACCCAGGCGGTAGGACTCGCCCTGGAAGTCACCGCCGACCTCGTCGGCGGCCATCTCGGCGTCGGCGAACAGGTCACGGGCCGACGCGGTGGCCATGGCCCAGCCCTCGGCCGAGTTGGCCGCGAACGCGGTCACCATGCCGAGCGGGCACGGCTCGCCGTTCTCGGTCGTACCGAACGCGCCGAGCAGTCGCGCCACGTGCCGGTTGCCACGCCGGCCGAGCGCCTGGTTGAGCTCCACGTCGGGGTTGATGCCGACCGAGACCCGGCGGAAGATCTTGAGGATCGCCTCCTCGCCGAAGATCACGCTGGTGTTGCTCTGCTCGGCGTCGAAGACCCGCGGCCACGAGTCGTCACCCGGGAAAGTGGCGCCCGGCTCCGGCGTGAAGACCACGTCGTCGATCGAGTTGCCGTCGGCGACCAGGCTCAGCAGGTAGCGAGCCGCGCCCGGGTCGTAGAGCGCGTCATAACCGGTGCGACCCTCGACCGTGCCGATGGTGGCGACGTTGTGGAACTCGGCGAGCGGCCGGTTGTCCCACGCGACGATCACCTGGTAACGCTCGGAACCGCCGTCGGTGTACGCGACGTCGACGAGGATCAGGTCGAGGTTGTCGCCGAGTTTGGTCGACGACGCCTCGCTGACCGCCGACAGGGTGCGGGCCTTACCGGCGTACCAGCGTTGTTGCGGCAGCCACTCGGCGAAGGGCAGCGTCATTGCTTCTCCTCGGACCGGCACAACTGGAACCAGTAGAAGCCGTGCCCCGGGAGCGTGAGCAGATAGGGCAACTGGCCGATCCGCGGGAAGTTCACGTGGCCGGTCAACTCCACGGGCGTGTACCCGTTCCAGTGCTGCAGGTTGAGCTCGATCGGTTGCGGGAAGCGCGACAGGTTGTTCACGCACAGCACGACGTCGTCGCCGTTCTCGCGCAGGAACGCCAGCACCGACGGGTTCGACCCGCCGAGCTCGCGGAACGTGCCGACGGCGAACGCGTCGTGGCGGCGGCGCACGGCCAGCATCGTCCGGGTCCAGTTGAGCAGGGACGTCGCACTGTCGCGCTGGGCCTCGACGTTCACCGCCTGATAGCCGTACACCGGGTCCTGGTTGGCCGGTAGGTAGAGCCGGCCGGGGTTGGCCGTGGAGAAGCCGGCGTTGCGGTCGGGCGTCCACTGCATCGGGGTGCGTACGCCGTCGCGGTCACCCAGCCAGATGTTGTCGCCCATGCCGATCTCGTCGCCGTAGTAGAGGACGGGCGAGCCGGGCAGGGACAGCAGCAGCGCCGTGAACAGCTCCATCTGGTTACGGTCGTTCTCCAGCAGCGGGGCGAGACGCCGGCGGATACCGACGTTCGCCTTCATCCGCGGGTCCTTCGCGTACTCCCCGTACATGTAGTCGCGTTCCTCGTCGGTCACCATCTCGAGCGTCAGCTCGTCGTGGTTCCGCAGGAAGATGCCCCACTGGCAGTTGTCCGGGATGGCCGGCGTCTGGGCCAGGATCTCCGAGATCGGGAAACGCGATTCCCGGCGGACGGCCATGAAGATGCGCGGCATGAGCGGGAAGTGGAACGCCATGTGGCACTCGTCGCCGCCCGACCGCGGGTCGCCGAAGTACTCGACCACGTCGGCCGGCCACTGGTTGGCCTCGGCGAGCAGCACCCGGCCCGGGAACTCGTCGTCGATCACCTTGCGGCAGTGCTTGAGGAAGGCGTGCGTCTCGGGAAGGTTCTCCCCGTTGGTGCCCTCCCGCTCGTAGAGGTAAGGCACCGCGTCGAGCCGGAAACCGTCGATGCCGAGGTCGAGCCAGAAGCGCAGGACGTCGAGCATCGCCTCCTGCACGGCCGGGTTGTCGTAGTTGAGGTCGGGCTGGTGCGAGAAGAACCGGTGCCAGAAGAACTGCCGCCGCACCGGGTCGAACGTCCAGTTCGACTCCTCGGTGTCGACGAAGATCACCCGGGCGTCCTGATATTTGTCGGACGTATCGCTCCACACGTAGAAGTCGCCGTACGGCCCGTCCGGGTCCCGCCGCGACTCCTGGAACCAGGCGTGCTGGTCGGAGGTGTGGTTCATGACCAGGTCGGTGATGACCCGGATGCCCCGCTTGTGGGCGGCGTCGAGCAGCGCGACGAAGTCCTCCACCGTGCCGAACTCGGGCAGCACGCGGTAGAAGTCGCTGATGTCGTAACCGCCGTCGCGCAGCGGCGACTGGTAGAACGGCGGCAGCCAGAGGCAGTCGACGCCGAGCCACTGAAGGTAGTCGAGCCGTTCGATCAGGCCGCGCAGGTCGCCCGAGCCGTCCGACGAGGAGTCGTAGAACGCCCGGACCAGGACCTCGTAGAACACCGCCCGCTGGAACCAGGTGGCGTCCGCGGGAAGTGCGCGGGCGTGTCCGAAGTCCTCGGCGTTGGGATGTTCGACCACGCCGTCCTCGACGTGGCTGCCGTCCGCCGGGTCGTAGCCGTCCGCCGGGTCGAGCTCTTCACTCAGGTCCATTGCTTTCCCACCTACCCACCCGCTGGAACTTGAATCAGTTGCGTTGCAGCACGAACACGTGGGCGGGCTCGACGTAGGGGTCGATCCGGACCGCGTTGTGCTGGCCCCACTCGTACGTTGCTCCGGTGATCTGGTCGACCACCGTGAACCGCTCGTGCCAGTCCATCCCGAGTTCCGGCATGTTGAGCGTGGTGTTGCCCCACTGCACGTTGCTGGAGTCGAAGGAGACGACGACCAGAACGGTGTTACCGGTCTCGAGGTCACGCTTGGAGAAGACGAGCAGGGCCCCGTTGTCGACCTCGTGGAAGCGCAGGTTACGCAGCCAGTGCAGGGCGGGATTGTTCGCCCGGACCTGGTTGAGCCGGGTGATGTACGGGGCGAGGGAGCGCCCGGTGCGCTCCGCCTCGGCCCAGTCACGCGGCTTCAGCTCGAACTTCTCGTTGTCGATGTACTCCTCGGCGCCGGGGCGTGGTACGTGCTCGAAGAGCTCGTAGCCCGAGTACATGCCCCAGGACGGGGTGAGCATGCTTGCCAGCACGGCGCGGATCTTGAACATCGGCGGGCCGCCGTGCTGCAGCGCCTCGTGCAGGATGTCGGGGGTGTTGGGCCAGAAGTTCGGGCGCATCCAGTCGATCGACTCGAGCAGCTGACCCATGTATTCACGCATCTCCGCGGCCGTCGTGCGCCAGGTGAAGTACGTGTACGACTGGGTGAAGCCGATCTTGCCGAGCCCGTTCATCATGGCCGGCCGGGTGAACGCCTCGGCCAGGAACAGCACGTCCGGATCGGTCTCCTTGACCTTGGCGATCAGCCACTGCCAGAAGTTCAGCGCCTTGGTGTGCGGGTTGTCGACCCGGAAGATCTTGACGCCGTTGTCGATCCAGTGCCGGACCACGCGGTAGACCTCGTCGCGCAGCGCACGGTAGTCGTTGTCCCAGTTCAGGGGATAGATGTCCTGGTACTTCTTGGGCGGGTTCTCGGCGTACGCGATGGTGCCGTCGGCCCTGGTCGTGAAGAACTCGGGGTGCGACTTGACCCACGGGTGGTCGGGCGCGGCCTGCAACGCCAGGTCCAGCGCCACCTCGAGGCCGTGGTCGGCGGCCACCCGCAGGAACTGCCGGAAGTCCTCGAGCGAGCCCAGCTGCGGGTGGATCGCGTCGTGGCCGCCCTCGTCGGAGCCGATCGCCCAGGGCGAGCCCACGTCGGCCGGGCGGGGCACCAGCGTGTTGTTGCGGCCCTTGCGGTTGATCTTGCCGATCGGGTGGATCGGGGGCAGGTAGAGCACGTCGAAGCCCATCGCCGCGACGGCCGGGATGCGCTTGGCGGCGGTGGCGAACGTGCCGTGCTTGATCGGCGTCGCGTCCGGCCCGATCTCGGCCCCCTCGGAGCGCGGGAAGAACTCGTACCACGCCGAGTAGAGAGCCTTCTTGCGGTCGACCCAGATCGCGTAGGACCTGGTCGTGGTCACCTGCAGGCGGACCGGGAACTGCCAGAGCAGATCCTCGAGGTCGAGTGCGGGGGAGACCCGGGCGAACAGCGACTGCTGCTCGTCACGCAGGGCCGAGGCGGCGTGGCGGACCCGTTCCTCGTCCTCGTGCGGCACGATCTTGGTGGCCAGGTCGAGCACGTCGGCGCCCTCGGCGAGGTCGTTCGCCAGATCTTCCAGACCCTGGCCGGCGCCGATCTTCTTGACCACCGCGTCGCGCCACGTCCGGTAAGGATCCTCGAACGCCTCCACGGTGAAGGTCCACCGGCCGACCCGGTCGGGCTTGATCAGCCCGTGCCACTTGTCGAGACCCGGTTCACCGGGCCGCATCCGGGTGAACGGTTCGGTCTCTCCGTCGGGGCCGCGCCATACCACGTTGACACCGAGGGCATGGTGTCCTTCGCGATAGGACGTCGCGGAGACCGGCACGAATTCTCCGACGACGGCCTTGGCCGGATAACGGCCACAGGACACGGACGGAGTTACGTCTTCGATAGGAAAACGACCGGTCATGATCTCCACCGTAGTCAGCGAGGCGAGCGCGGGCGCGGCGAACCGAAACCACCGTCGGGGCATACATCTCCGCATAGGAGGCACCGCAAACGGCGGGCGAGCCGATGCGCTAAACCTATCGGATGGTGCTCCGCGGGGCTCAGCCAGGCGAGGTCCGGCGCTTTCCATGAAATCTGACAGTTCGGCACCCGCGGCGCACTCGCCGATGCTCGCCCGCTCCGGTCATCGCAACGTTACCGACCGGCAAAAACCACGCTCCCCATCCGTCACCCCGGCCTCACCGCGGCGGGTCCAGCGGGGGCGCGGGGAGCGTGTCGGTTGCCGAGCGGTCCCACTCCGGTACCCCTGCTCAAGTTCGCCGTCCCCGCGACCGAGGTTATCTCCGACGCGGCTCGACCGGAGCTGCGCCTGACCTCAGGAGCGTCTTGTGGCCGGACCGTCCGTCGAGCTTTCGCCGGTGATCGCCGCCAGCACCCACTGGCTGTCGCGCGCTTACCCGGCGGGCACCCCTGACACCATCGCCCACACGCTCTCCGAGCTGCAGGCCCGCCAGGCCGTCACGGTCGCGGCGTGGCTGCGATACCCCACCGAGATGGACGCGGCCCTGGTCGCGATCGCCGGCCCGGGCGGTTCCGCCGTGCTGGACTGGCGCGTGGGCAGCGAGCCGGACGACGACCAGGCCGAGGAGGAGGGCTGGCGTACCTGGGTCGACGAGGTCGTGGTCAGCTGGGCCGCCTGCCTGCTCGCCGACCCGCGGCTGGCGCGCCGGGGCGTCGACGCGGTGGCCGCCGCCATCCCGCCGAGCATGAGCGAGCGTCCCCGGCCGCACCCGCGCCGCACCGGCGGGCTGCCCAACGAGTTCCGCCGCCTGCTCGAGCCCGACCAGCGCGACCTGGACGCGGCCGTGCTGCTGCGCCACCCCGACCTGCTCGAGCCGGTCGCCGCGCTGCACCGCGACACGCTGCACTACCTGCTCGGTGTCGAGCAGGAGATCGCAGCCTGAGATCTCTCAGGAGCAAGTAGGCCGGCGTCCTGGTTCAGGGCGCCGGCCTTTTCCGTTCCCGGACTCCGAGCCGGGTCCGCGCCTCAGTCCGCCAGCCGGGCCGGGAAGCCGCCGGTGGCGATCGGGCTCCAGCGGTCGATCGTCACGCGGATCAGCGACTTGCCCTGGTCCCGCATCGCCTGGCGGTATTCGTCCCAGTCCGGATGCTCGCCGGAGATGCAGCGGAAGTATTCGACCAGGGGTTCCACCGAATCGGGCAGGTCGATCACCTCGGCCGTGCCGTCGACCTGCACCCACGCGCCGCCGAAGTCGTCGGACAGCACGCACACCGACACCTGCGGGTTGCGGCGGATGTTCATCGCCTTGGCCCGCTCGGGGTAGGTGGAGATCACGATGCGGCCCTCGGGGTCGACGCCGCAGGTGTTGGGTGAGGCCTGCGGGCGGCCGTCCCGGCGGGTGGTCATCAGGATCGCATGGTGGCGGGGCCGGATGAACTCCAGCAGTTGCTCCCGCTCGACGTCGGTGTTCGTCGCGATGGTGCGAGGCACGTATGTTCTCCTGTGTTCAGAGTGCCGAGACGTCGACCGGGTGCGGGCGCTCGGCCTGCTCGGCCGCGACCGCCGCGCCGATGATGCCGGCGTTGTTGAGCAGGGTGGCCGCGACCATCGGGGTGCGGATGTCGATGAGCGGGAAGAACTTGTCGGACTTCTTGCTGACACCGCCGCCGATGATGAACAGCCGCGGCGAGAGCAGCATCTCGACGTGCTTGAGGTAGGCCTCGACCCGGCCCGCCCACTTCTCCCAGCTCATGTCGTCGACCTCGCGGGCCCGGTCGGACGCGCGCACCTCGGCGTCCTTGCCGTCCAGCTCGAGGTGACCGAACTCGGTGTTGGGGATCAGCACGCCGTCGAGGAACAGCGCGCTGCCGATGCCGGTGCCGAAGGTCAGCATCATGATCAGGCCGCGCTGGTCGCGGCCCGCGCCGAACGCCACCTCGGCGGCACCGGCCGCGTCGGCGTCGTTGAGCACGGTGACCGGCTTGCCGAGACGGTCGCTGAACAGCCGCGCCGCGGGCGCGTCGAGCCAGGATTTGTCGACGTTGGCGGCGGTCCGGGTCACGCCGTCGACGACGACGCCGGGGAAGGTGATGCCGACCCGGTCGAAGCCGTCGAACGAGGCGGCCACCTCGGCCACCGCCTCGACCACGCTTGTCACGTCGCTGGGCTGCGGCGTGGGCACGCGGACCCGCTCGGCGAGCAGATCACCGGCGCCGGTGTCGACCGGCGCCCCCTTCACGCCCGAGCCGCCGATGTCGATGCCGAGAGTGGCCATCTGTGAGTTCCCGTCCGCTTCTTGAAGAGTGATTCCCGCTGTTTACCACGGGAGACCGACATTGAATCCTGCCTAAAGTCACCCGGACTACGCGCGGCTCGGTCGTTCGACGTGAGTGACTCATACTTTCGGCTAGTTTCATCTCCGCATTGTGGCTAGCGTGGACTCAAGAACGGTCGCCGCGCGCGGGCACGGCTCTCTGCCCGCTGATGGAGAGACCCGACATGATCCAGACCAAGGCCGAACCCAGGTCGGTGGCCGACAGCGCCTCCGAACACCTCACCGCGCTGGCGGCGGTACCGGCCGGTGACCCCGCCCGCCCGGCCCTGCGGGACACCGCGATCGAGGCGTGGCTACCCCTGGCCCGCCACCTCGCCAACCGTTACGCCGGCCGCGGCGAGCCCACCGACGACCTGATCCAGACCGCCACCGTGGGCCTCATCAAGGCCGTCGACAAGTTCGACCCCGAGCGCGGTGTCGACTTCGCCGGCTACGCGATCCCGACGATCATCGGCGAGATCAAGCGCCACTTCCGCGACCGCACCTGGTCGATCCGCGTCCCCCGGCGGCTCCAGGAGCTGCGCCTCGCGATCACCGAGGCGAACGCGACGCTCACCCACTCGCTGGGCCGCTCGCCGACCGTCCCCGACATCGCCCGCCACCTCGGCGTCACCGAGGAGGAGGTGCTCGAGGGCCTGGAAGGCGCGCGGGCCTACAACGCCACCTCGCTGAGCACGCCCATCTCCGCCGACGGCACCACCGAACTCGGCGACACGCTGGGCGGCCACGACCACGAGTTCGAGCTGGCCGAGACCCGGGTGGCCCTCGGCCCGGCGCTCGCCGCCCTCGACGAGCGCGAGCAGAAGATCCTGACCCTGCGGTTCTACGGCAACCTGACCCAGTCGCAGATCGCCGACCAGGTCGGCATCTCCCAGATGCACGTGTCGCGCCTGCTCACCCGGGCTCTGACCAAGCTGCGCGACCAGCTGAACGGGACGCTGTGAACGTTCGGCTCCCCCGATGAGCGAAGCGCCCCGGACCAGGCCTGGTCCGGGGCGCTTCGGCTGAGCGGCGGGGGCTACTGGGCGCCGGAGGCCTGCCAGTTGAGCTGGACGAGCAGCTGCCGGGCCTGGTCGGAGACCTCGCCGTCGGCGGTCACGGCGTACTGCCCGGCGACGATGGAGCTGCGCGAGGCGAAGTCGCGCCGGCCGCCCGTGGCGGCATGCGCGATCGCACCGAAGATCGCGCCCCAGGCCCCGCCGATGAGCAGGCAGACCAGGATGACGCCGACCCAGCCGGAGTCGCTGAACAGGCCGAACAGCACGCCCACGAACAGGCCGAACCAGGCGCCGCTGGCCGCGCCGGCGAGGGCGGCCCGGCCGGTGGTGAGGCGGCCCAGCACGTTCTCCACCAGGCGCAGGTCGGTGCCGATGATCGCGGTGCGCTCGACCGGGAACTTGTTGTCCGACAGGTGGTCGACGGCCTGCTGGGCCATCGCGTAGTCGGGGTAGGTGCCGACGACCTCGGTCGGCACCGCCGGCCCGCCCGCGGCCTGGGCGGGCAGGCTCGGCACGGAGCCGGCCGGGCCGGGCGGGACGGACGCGGCGTTATCGGTGACCGGCGTGCTGGCCGGCTTCTCGGATGGGGTGGTCACTGGTTGCCTCCCTTGGCCGGTGCGGT
Organism: Paractinoplanes ferrugineus; assembly: GCF_016862195.1. Taxonomy (GTDB): domain Bacteria; phylum Actinomycetota; class Actinomycetes; order Mycobacteriales; family Micromonosporaceae; genus Actinoplanes; species Actinoplanes ferrugineus. The sequence goes on from NZ_BOMM01000022.1 coordinate 238,530, forward strand.
TCCCGGACGGTCGCCCGAGGCCAGCCGCACCCAGATCAGAAACACGCCGGCCACGACGGCGGCCATCCCGGCCGAGCCGGTCACGAACGCGAACTTGCCGGAGACGAGGTCCGGCGTGACCCGTTCGGACATCGCGACCACGATCAGGCCGAGCACCCCGGCGGCGCCGGCCACCACGGTCACGACGGCGAGGACACCGAAGCCGACCCGGCTGGGCCGCTCGGCGTCACCCAGGTGACGGACCCGGAACAGGCGGACGACGAACGCCACGAACGCCGACCAGGCGAGCACCAGCAGCGTCGCGGCGACGGTGTCGCTCGGGCGGTGCCATTCGGCCCAGACGGTCGCGACCGCGATCACCGTGACGTAGCCGGCGCCGATCATGGCGACCATGCCGCGTACGGCCACCGGCAGCACCAGGATCAGCGCCGCCACCACCGACGCGGCCGCCGTGGTGTGCCCGCTCGGGAACGAGTTGGGCATCCCGGTGCCGTCGAGGTCGGGCCGGGGCAGGTGGGTTTTCAGCAGTTGGCAGCTGCCGTTCGCGCCGAGCACCATGAACGCCGCGCCGACCGCCAGGTCGACGCGTTTGCGCAGCAGGCCGATGGTGGCGGCGGCCAGGCAGACGGCCACCAGGCTGACCAGCGTGGTGCCGTCGAGGGTGCGGCTGAGCACCTCCACGATCCGCTCGTGGTGCACGTCGCCGCCGTTCAGCGCGGACGTGTCGACCTGTTGGCCGAGCGTGGTGCGGATGAAGACGCGATAGAGCGCCGCGACCCCGGCCGCGGCCAGGATCGCGACGGCGAGCGGGGCGAGAACGTACCCGGCGCCGCCGCGTTTGTGGTCGGCGGCGAGGGTGGGCGCCATCTCGGAGCGGGACGCCAGGGCCGTCATCGGTGGGTCCTCCTGCGGCAGCGGTAACGAAGACGGGAAGCCGTTTGCCCAAACCTGGGTGGTTTCAAGCGTGCGGCCACACAAGTCTCACCCGTTGCCGCGCGTCGCGACAGACCCGGCGAGTGACCTCGGCAACTCAGCCGCAACCGGCATCGCTCTTGGCTCGCAACGGTCCCTCGCGACCTTCGTGGGACGGAACGGCCGGACCAAGACGAGGGGACTTCTCCACATGGGCTTGAACACCCGCCGACTGCTCGCCGCACCGCTTCTGGTGCTCGCGGCCGGTGGTGGTCTGCTGCTGGCGCCGAGTGCCGCCCAGGCCGCCGGGGTGACCGCGACCGTCGACGTGAACTCCGCGCCGCTCAAGATGCGCAAGAGCCCATCTCTCACCGGTACGGTCGTCGGCACCCTGCGCGACAACCAGAAGGTGACCATCGTGTGCGCCGTGACCGGGCCCGCGGTCCGCGGCTCGGTGCGCACCTCGACGCAGTGGGACCGGTTGTCCGACGGTGCGTACATCGCGCACGCGTACGTCACCGGCAGCAAGACGATCCCGCGCTGCGTGAGCACCTCGCCGCAGGCTCAACCCGTAAAAGCGAAGCCGGCGGCGGGCACCTACAAGATCGGCACGGTGCACAGCGCGGACGGCGCGGTGAACGTACGCACCGGGCCGTCGACGGCGGCGCCGGTGAAGCGTGCGGTCGGTGACGGCGTCACGGTGCAGGGAGTGTGCGGTGTCGTCGGCTCCAACGTCGTCGGCTCGGTGCGCACCACCACGCAGTGGAATCGGCTCACCGACGGCGGTTACATCTCGCACGCCTATGTCGTCACGCCGACGCTGAAGCTGTGCCCGGGCGCGTCGCTCACCCCGCCGAAGACCACCCCGGCGATCACGCCCGAGCAGTTCCTGGCCGCCTCGGTCACCGGTGCTCAGCAGGGCTGGCGGGAGTTCGGCGTGCCGGCCTCGGTGACCATCGCGCAGGCGATCCTCGAGTCCGGGTGGGGCCGGAGCGGCCTGTCGACCGCGGACCGTAACTACTTCGGCATCAAGTGCCAGAGCGGGCGGTTCGGGACGCTCGCCAGCGGTTGCCACGACTACGTCACCCAGGAGTGCTCGGCCGCCGGGAAGTGCTTCACGACCACGGCGAGTTTCCGGACGTACCCGACGATGGGTCACTCGTTCCGCGACCACGGCAACTTCCTGCGCGTGAACAGTCGTTACCAGCCGGCGTTCAGCTACACCAAGGACGCCAACAAGTTCATCTGGAACGTGTGGAAGGCCGGGTACGCGACCGACCCGAACTACTACATGAAGATCACCGCGCTGATGGCGTCGTACGACCTCTACAAGTACGACGTCTGGAAGTAATATCTGTTGTTTTGCCCCCGTCGGCCGATCCAGCCGACGGGGGCGTTTTGCGTATTACGCTCACTTTGGTGAGACGATGGCTGTCCGGACCGGTACTCGCCGTCGTCGTGACCCTCGTGGGCCTGATCGCCACCGGCCTGACCGTCGCCGGCCTGCGCGCCGCCCAGCGGGCGAGCGCTGAACGGGTCATGGACCAGCGGGCCGCGATGGCGAAGGCGGCCGTGCTCGCCGAGACCGACCGCTACCGCTCGCTGCTCGCGGCGACCGCCGGCGGCCTGACCACCGACTCCGCGATGACCTGGGAGGACTTCGACGCGGCGACCGCGACGCTGGACGGCGCCGGCCTCAAGGGCGTGGCCAGCGTCGCGTACGTCGTGCCGGCCACCGACGCGCAGGTCCCCGCCGTGCGGAAGTTGTGGCGGGCCCGCGGCTCCGACGGTCTCGTGCTGCGGCCGGTCGCCGGTGCCGCCGAGCACTACTTCACGATCTTCACCCGCGGGTTGCGCGACGACGGGTCGGCCGCCGGGCTCGACCTGGCCGGGGCCGCCGAGCCGGCCGAGGCACTCGTCGACGCCCGCCGGATGAGCACGGTCACCGTCTCCGACACGTACGTCCTGCTCCGTGACCGCCATCTGCCCGCCGACCGGCAGCAGCACTCGTTCGTCTTCGCCGCGCCGATCTGGCCGCGCACCGCCGACCCGGCGTTCCGTGGCTGGCTCGTCCTCGGCCTGCGTGGCCAGGACTTCCTCAGCGGCGTGCTGTCCACCGTCAGCCAGGGCCAGCTCGACGGGGAGCTGCTCGCCAGCAACGACGACGGCAGCCGGCCCGCGGTCGCCCGCTACTCCGTGCCCGGCCGTCCCGACCTGGAACGGCAGAGCCTGCTCGAGGTGGCCACCGACGAGTGGACCCTGATCGTCCGGGCCGACTCCCGCAACCTGCCCGGCGCGCGCAGCAGCCTGCCGACGACCGTGCTGCTGGGCGGCATCCTGCTCACGCTGGTGGTGGCCGGCCTCGTGCACGTGCTGGCCACCGCCCGCGCCCGGGCCCTCGCCCGGGTCCGGACGGCCACCGCCGAGCTGCGCCGCCAGGCCGGGCTGCTCGGCGCCGTGATGACGAGCATCGGCGACGGCGTCGGCGTGATCGACGAGAACGGCGAGTTCCTGCTGCACAACCCGGCCGCCCGAAAACTGCTCGGCGTCCCGGAGGAACCCGGTGACCCGGGCGACTGGCAGCAGCACTACGGGCTCTACCGGCCGGACGGGCGGACGCCGTTCCCGCAGGACGAGCTGCCGCTGATCCGGGCCCTGGCCGGGGAGAGCAGCGACGGGGTCGAGTTGTTGGTGCGTAACCCCGGCCGGCCCGAGGGCATCCTGCTCAGCGTGGACGGGCGGCCGCTCGACCCCAGCGCGGGGCAGCGCGGCGCGGTCGCGGTCTTCCACGACATCACCGAACTGCGGCGCTACGAGAACGACCTGGCGGTGTTCGCCGGGGTGGTCGCGCACGACCTCAAGGCGCCGCTCGCCCGGATTCGCGGGCACTGCGAGGCGGTGGCGGAGTCGCTTGCCGACGGGGACGGCGATCCGCAGGAGTGGCTCACCCGGGCGGTGCTGGCGGTCGACCGGATGGGCGCCATGATCGACACCCTGCTGGCCTACACCACGGCTCGCGACGCACCGCTCGCCTGCGTCCCGGTCGACCTCGCCGACCTGGTGCGCGACGTGGTCCAGGACCGCGTCGGGCATCTGCCCGCGGGGGAGCGGCCGGACGTACTGATCGCCGGCCTGCCGATGGTCGCGGCCGACCCGGCGCTGTTGCGGCATGTTCTCGACAACCTGATCGGCAACGCCCTCAAGTACGTGCGGCGGGGCGCCGCCGCCCGGGTCGAGATCACCGCCTCACCCGCATCCGCGGGCTGGACGCGGGTGACGATCGCGGATCGGGGCATCGGCATCCCGGACGCCGACAAGCCCGCCGTGTTCGAACGGTTCCACCGGGCCCACGCCGGCGCCGGCTATGCCGGCACCGGGCTGGGCCTGGCCATCTGCAAGCGCATCGTGGAGCGCCACGGTGGGGAGATCGGCGTCGCCGACAACCCCGGCGGAGGTACGCGCTTCCACTTCACCCTCGCCTTGGAGGAGTACGCCATGAAACTCAAGAAGTCACCGGTGGAAGACGACGACCAGACGCGCGCGCGACTGGAGCGGGCGCTCGCCGAGCGGGCCGCCATGGAGCGCACCGCCCTGCCCGGTCTCAGCGCGCTGCCGTCCGCGGCTCCGTCGGCCGGCGATCCGGCCGGCACCCGGTTGCGCTCGCCCGTGCCGCACCACCACACCGAGGAACCTGAATAGTCCGCATCCGGGAGGGCAAGGATGACGGTATGAGCATTCCAGCCCTCCCGCTGCCCGAGGCGGCCGACGGCAGCGCCGTCGAGATGCCGCTCCTCGGCTTCGGCACCTGGCAGATCCGCGGCGAGTCGGCCTACCGGGCGGTGCGCACCGCCCTCGACGCCGGTTACCGCCACCTCGACACCGCCACCATGTACGGCAACGAGGACGAGGTCGGCCGGGCCGTCGCCGATTCCGGGGTGCCTCGTGACCAGGTCTTCATCACCACCAAGCTGCCGCCCGACCACGCCGGCCGCGAGGACGCCACGCTCACCGAGAGCCTGCGGGCGCTGCGGGTCGACGCGGTCGATCTGTGGCTGATCCACTGGCCGCCGTCGCGGGGCCGGTCGGCCGCGGTGTGGGACCGGTTCGTGGCGCTCCGCGAGAAAGGGCTGGCGCGGGCGATCGGCGTGTCCAACTATGACGTCGCCGACATCTCGGAGCTGTCGTCCTCGGCCGGGGTGACGCCGGCGGTCAACCAGATCAGGTTCGGCCCGACGCTGTGGGACGCCGGTCTCGTGCGGGCCCACCGTGACCTCGGTGTCGTGGTCGAAGGCTATTCGCCGTTCAAGACCACCGACCTCGGCGATCCGGCGCTGACCGGGATCGCCGAGGCGCACGGCGTGGACGCGGCCCGGGTCGTGCTGCGCTGGCACGTGCAGCACGAGGTCGTGGTGATCCCGAAGTCGTCCTCGGCCGAGCGCATCGCCACCAACTTCGACATCGGCGGCTTCGCGCTCACGCCGGATGAGATGGCGGCGGTCGACGCGCTCGCCCAGCGGCATTAATCACCAGGCGTTTCCGGCCCGTTCCGCCTATTCTTGCTCCGCCATGTCGATAACACCCGCCTCGCTCCGCGCGCAGCTCGCCGAACTACTTCCCCGGGACGCCCGGCGGCTCCAGCGCCGGCTGGACGGCACCCGCCGGATCCGCGACGACGCGGCGCGGGCCACCGCGCTGGCCGAGATCGAGACCGAGGCGGCCACCGCGCGCGGCCGTCTCGAGTCCCGGCTCGCCGCCGTCCCGAAGCTCACCTATCCCGAGTCGCTGCCGGTCAGCCAGCGTAAGGACGACATCCTCGCGGCGATCCGCGACCACCAGGTGGTCGTGGTGGCGGGTGAGACCGGCTCCGGCAAGACGACCCAGATCCCCAAGATCTGCATGGAGCTCGGGCGGGGTGTCCGCGGTCAGATCGGGCACACCCAGCCGCGGCGGATCGCGGCCCGCACGGTGGCCGAGCGCATCGCCGAGGAGCTCGACCGGCCGCTCGGCACCACCATCGGCTACAAGGTGCGCTTCACCGACCAGGTGAGCGACGACACCATGGTCAAGGTCATGACGGACGGCATCCTGCTCGCCGAGATCCAGACCGACCGCATGCTGTACCGCTACGACACGCTGATCATCGACGAGGCCCACGAGCGCAGCCTCAACATCGACTTCATCCTCGGTTACCTTCGCGAGCTGCTGCCGCGCCGCCCCGACCTCAAGGTGATCATCACCTCGGCGACCATCGAGACGGCCCGGTTCGCCGCGCATTTCGAGACGCCGGCCGGCCCGGCGCCGGTCATCGAGGTCTCCGGCCGGACCTTCCCGGTCGAGACCCGGTACCGGCCGCTCGTGACGACCGATACCGAGGACTCCACCGAGGAACCGATGGATCAGGTCGACGGCATCGCCGAGGCGGTCGACGAGCTCGGCCGCGAGGGCGACGGCGACATCCTGGTGTTCCTCTCCGGTGAGCGGGAGATCCGCGACACCGCCGACGCGCTGGCCAAGCGCAACCTGCGCAACACCGACATCGTGCCGCTCTACGGCCGGCTCTCCGCCGCCGAGCAGCACCGGGTGTTCGAGCGGCACTCCCAGCGCCGCGTCGTGCTCGCCACCAACGTCGCCGAGACCTCGCTGACTGTCCCCGGCATCCGCTACGTCATCGACCCCGGCACCGCCCGCATCAGCCGCTACTCCAGCCGGCTCAAGGTGCAGCGGCTGCCGATCGAGCCGGTCTCGCAGGCCAGCGCCAACCAGCGCAAGGGCCGCTGCGGCCGGGTCGCCGACGGCATCTGCATCCGGCTCTACTCGGCCGAGGACTTCGAGAGCCGGCCCGAGTTCACCGAACCGGAGATCCTGCGCACCAACCTCGCCTCGGTGATCCTGCAGATGACCAATCTCGGACTCGGCGATCTCGCCAAGTTCCCCTTCATCGACCCGCCGGACCGCCGCAACATCACCGACGGCGTGAAACTGCTCGAAGAGCTGGGCGCCCTGGACGACCGCAAACTCACCCCGCTCGGACGTCAGCTCGCCCAGCTGCCGGTCGACCCGCGGCTGGCCCGCATGGTGATGGAGGCCGACAAGCAGGAGTGCGTCGCCGAGGTCATGGTGATCGCGGCCGCCCTGTCCATCCAGGACCCCCGCGAGCGCCCCACCGAGAAGCAGCAGCAGGCCGACGAGAAGCACGCCCGGTTCACCGACAAGGAATCGGACTTCTTCAGCTACCTCAACCTGTGGCGCTATCTCCGGGAAAAGCAGCAGGAACTGTCCGGCAACCAGTTCCGCCGGCTGTGCCGCGCCGAATTCCTCAACTACCTCCGGGTGCGCGAGTGGCAAGACGTCTACGCGCAGCTGCGGCAGGTCGCCCGTACCCTCGGATTGTCCTTGACCGAGGACCGGGAGGACGTCGCCGAGGGTGCCCACGTGCACACCGCGCTGCTCTCCGGCCTGCTGAGCCACATCGGTCTGAAAGAGGGCGACAAACGCGAATACCTCGGTGCGCGCGGCGCCAAGTTCGCCATCTTCCCGGGGTCGGCGCTGTTCAAGAAGCAGCCGCGCTGGGTGATGTCGGCCGAGCTGGTCGAGACGAGCCGGCTGTGGGGCCGGGTCAACGCCCGCATCGAGCCGGAATGGGCCGAGAAATTGGCGCCCCATCTGGTCAAGCACAGCTACAGCGAGCCGCACTGGGAGAAGAAACAGGGCGCGGTGATGGCCTTCGAGAAGGTCACGCTCTACGGCCTGCCGATCGTGCCGCGGCGGCGGGTGCTCTATTCCAAGGTCGACCCGGTGCTGTGCCGGGAGTTGTTCATCCGGCACGCGCTCGTCGAAGGTGACTGGGACACCCACCACAAGTTCTTCGCCGACAACGTCAAGCTGCTCGAACGCATCGAGGAGATCGAGAACCGGGCTCGCCGCCGGGACATCGCGGTCGACGACGAGACGGTCTACGCGCTCTACGACGCCCGCATTCCGGCCGACGTCGTCTCCGCGCGGCATTTCGACTCGTGGTGGAAGAAAGCCCGGCGCGACGATCCCGAGCTGCTCACCTTCACCCGGGAAATGCTCGTCAACGCGGGCCGCGACACGATCGACCCCAACGCTTTCCCGGACGCCTGGCTCGCGGGCGGGGTGCGACTGCCGCTCACCTATTCGTTCGAGCCCGACTCGGCCGCCGACGGCGTCACCGTCACGGTGCCGCTGACGCTGCTGAACAAGCTCGACGCCGACGACTTCGGCTGGTCGGTGCCGGGGTTCCGCAAAGACGTCGTCATCTCGCTCATCCGGGCCCTGCCGAAGGCGCTGCGCACCAACTTCGTGCCGGTTCCGGACTGGGCCGAGGCCGTGCTCGATCGCATTCCGGCCCGGCGCGGCTCCCTTCCCGACGCGATCGGCAACGAGCTGCGCCGACTGTCCGGGACGGTTGTCCCGGCCGACGCGTGGCGCCCCGATCAGGTGCCGGCCCACCTGCGGATGAATTTCCGGATCGTCGACGAGAACGACAAGGTGGTGGGGTCGGACCGCGATCTCGAGGTGCTGCGCCGCAGCCTCGCGCCGGCCGTGCGGAAGACCATTTCCGCGGCGGCCGGCAACATCGAACGGCGGGGCATCACCACCAACGACTTCGGCGCGCTGCCGCGCCGCCTCCAGCAGATCCGCGGCGGGTACGAGGTGAGCGTCTATCCGGCGCTCGTCGACGAGGGCGACTCGGTGGCCGTACGCGTATTCGAGACCGAACCCGACCAGCACCTGGCGATGATCGCCGGCACCCGGAAGTTGCTCCTCCTGACGCTTCCGCCGGCCGCTCGCTATCTGCAGGGGCGCCTCGACAACCGGGCCAAGCTCGAACTGTCACGCGGGAATCCGTACCGTTCCATCGCCGATCTTCTCGATGACTGCGCCGGTGCGGCGGTGGACAGACTGGTGGCCGATGCCGGCGGTCCGGCCTGGTCGTCGCCCGCTTTCGCGACCTTGCGCGAGGCCGTCCGGGAAGACCTGGTCGACGCCGTCGCCAATGTGGTGACTCAGGTGCAGGCGGTGCTCGCCACCACCTACGAGGTCTCGCAGCGGCTGGCCAGCACCCGCAATCCGGCCATGGTGGCGGCGATGGCCGACATCCGGCAGCAGCTCAAGGCGCTGGTCCATCCCGGTTTCGTGACCGCCACCGGCTGGCGGCAACTGCATCACCTGCCCCGCTATCTGCGCGGAATCAACTACCGGCTCGACCGGCTCGGCACCAATCTCGCCCGCGACCGTCAGCTGATGGCCCGGATCCACGAGATCGAGGCGGAATATCGCGAGCTCAAGGCCGAGTTGCCGCCGTCCGAGGAGATGACCGCGGTGCGCTGGATGATCGAGGAGTTGCGGATCAACTTCTTCGCGCAGGCCCTCGGCACGGCCTATCCAATTTCGGACAAACGGGTGTTCAAGGCGATGGACCAGCTCCCCGCGTAGCGGCCTCGTAGACGCTCGGGTGCCGTTGGGTTACCCCCCTTCTGCTGGGGGTCGGGAGGCCATAGCGTCTTCCGCATGACGAACGAATTCCTCGCCTTCGCCCCGATTTCCACCGCCGCGGACATGCCGGTTGCCGACCCGGCCGCCGCGCTGCTGGACGAGATGATGGCGCGGCTTGGCGTCGACGGCCTCAGTGCCGCGATTGCCGACCCGGGCCTGCTCGCCCTGGTCGACCAGCACGCCGCCGCCGTTCGTGACGCCCTGCTCGACGCCGATCGCGACGCCGACGCGGCCGGCCTGGCCGCCTACGCCACGTCGATCGTCGCCGCCGCCCGCCGGGGTGGCCGCGCCGTTCCGGCCATCGGCGAGGCGCCGGTGCGACCCGCCGATTGGATGGCCGCCGAGTGGTACCTGCTGCGGCTGCTGGGCGTCTGCGCGCTGGCCGAGGCGCTGGACGTTCTTCCCTGAACTTCGTAACAAAAAGGGCGAAAAGCGGTTTTCTAAGTATGAAGCTCGCACTCGCTCTCGCGGCGGCGGCCGGGATGCTGATCCCGGCGTCGCCCGCCCTGGCCGCCCCCGGTTCCTCCCTGACCACGCCCCGCCCCTCCGCGGACACCCCCGCTCCCGCGCTGGTGGCCCGCTGGGACTTCAACGCCGGCGCCACCGCCGGCAAGATCGCCGACACCTCGGGCCACGGCCTGACCCTCAGCGTCCGAGCCGCCGATCAGGGCGTGATCCGCTTCGACGCCGGGACGGTCGCCTTCCCCGCCGTCTGCACCACCGGCGCCACCCTGTGCCCGCGTGGCCTGATGGAAGCCCCGAACTCGGCCGACCTCAACCCCGGCGTCCGCAACTTCCGCTGGTCGGCGCGCGTCCGCGTGACGAAAGCCCAGCTCTCCGGCTCGGCCAACATCCTCCAGAAGGGCGTGGCCGGCTCCGGCTCGCAGTGGAAGATGCAGCTCGGCGCCACCAACGGCCGCGCCCAGTGCGTGGTGACCGGCACCGGCTCGGCGACCGCCTACATCGCCCGCTCCACCGTCTCGGTCGCCGACGACGTGTGGCACAAGGTCCACTGCCAGCGGACGAGCACGATGCTCGCGGTCTATGTCGACGACGTCCAGCGGGGCCAGACCGCGATCCCGGCGACGCTGTCCATCAGCAACACCGCCCCGCTGCGGATCGGCGGCCCCAACTTCAACGCCCGCTCCGAGATGTACCACGGCCTGCTCGACGACGTGTACGCCGAGCTCGGCTGACGAAGAAGCCCGGCGGACACCTCGTCCGCCGGGCTTCCCCGGTTACCGGTCGTCGGGCCGGCCTGGCTCCGGCGGAACGCGTAGGACCGGCCTAGCTCCGGCGGAACGCGTAGGACCGGGACTTCCCGCCGCCGGACCGGGCGTGGTCGCGCTCCGACCGGCCCCGCGCGGCCTGCCTGCCGTCGCGGGCGCCGTGGTGGGCGGGATCCACGCCGAGCGCCGGGCCGGGCAGCCCGTCGCCCGGATTGTCGGGCGCGCTGCGGGCGAGCCCGGCGGTGAGGTCGAGCCGGGCGAGGTCGTCCTGGTCCACGCGGACGGAAAAGCTCTTCGGGGGCATAAGATCCTCCTTCACACGCACCGGCGCGAGCCCGGGCCACGCGACGCGGCCAGGCGCTCGGGACAGCGCTGAGCAGGGTGAAGCCATGGATGGAACGAGAATGCTCCGGGCGTCGGCAGGCCGGTGCCGGCACGGCGGACAACCCGCCGGCGCACCCGGAACCACAACGCATGGGCCACAACGCGTCGAACGCGACTGCGGCCGCCTCATCAGGAGATCATGCGCGCAACGCTAATCTCCGCACCCCGCCGACGCCACTGATTTATTCGGGCGGCGTCTTGCGGTCGTCGAGCATGATCGACGGATGACCTACCGACCCGGCTCGCCGAACGTGCACGTCACCGGCCGCCGCATCGTGGCGACCCTGCTCGACAGCCTGGTGCTGAGCTGCTTCATCCCGGCGACCAACGGGCAGGACGGAACCAGCGGCTTCGACCTGACCACCCTGTCGGCGGGTGGCAGCCTCTCCCTGGGGCTGCTCGCGGTCCTCTATTACACGCTGCTGGAGGGCCTGACCGGCCGTACGCTCGGCAAGCTCGTCACCGGCATCCGCGTGGTCGACGCCCGCTCCGGTGGCAAACCGGGCCTGCTCGCCGGCCTTGTCCGCACGCTGCTCCGCCTGATCGACGGCCTGGTCGGCTACCTGGTGGCGATGATCGTCGTGGTCAACTCCGAGAACCGCCGCCGCCTCGGCGACATGGCCGCCAAGACGCTTGTGGTGCGCGCCTGACCGCCGCCGCTCGACCCCGCGCGGCGGATCAGCCGGCCGGCTCGAGGCGGGCCAGTCCGGCCCGCAGAAGATCGGCGGCCCGGGGGTAGTCGCGCAGTTGGGCGCGGACCATCTCGAGACCGGCTCGCAGGGCGGGCGCCGGGACGTTTCTGGCTTGCAGGACGGACGCCGTCCACTCGATGAAGTCGGTGAAGATCCGGGGCTCGTCGACATAGAGGGCGGAGGCCAGGAAGTCGACGATGTGGCCCATGTCCTCCGAGGTGGAGTCCATCTGCCGGTCGTCGTAGCGGGTCAGCGCCGGATATCGCTCGGCCAGGGCGCGCATGGCTGCCGCGATCAGGTCCGGGCGGTGCCGGACCACGTGGGTGTATTCGTCGTTGCCCAGGTAGGCGTGGACCTGCGGGTCGCGCGCGGGAGGCGGCCAGGCCGAGGCCAGGCGGCGCACCGCTTCCTCGGCGCCGGCGGCCCAGGCGTCGGCGCCCAGCAGCTGGGCGTACCGGCCGCCGGGGCCGAACCCGCGGCCACCCGCGATCACCGGGACGCCGGCCGAGCGGCAGGCGGTGATCGCGGCGTGGGCCCGGGGGAGGCGAGTGGCGATCATGCAGCTCAGCGCGACCGCGTCGGGGCCGGTCTGGTGCAGATGGGTGACCAGGTGCGGGCCGGGAACGGACGGACCGAGGAAGTCGACGCGCCAGCCGTCCAGGCGGAGCATCTCGGCCAGGATCCGCACCGGCAGGGCGTGCCACTCGCCGTCCACGCAGGCCACCGTGATGCGGCCGCGGGACGGGCGCACCACGAACCGGCCGGCAAGGGCGGCCAGGGCACGTTCGGAGGTGGCGGTGGCGGCGTGCTCGCGGGCCACCGTCCACTCGTTGGCCGCCCACAGCTCGCCGACCCGGGACTGGGTGGGGCCGATCAACTCCAGCATGATCCGCTGCGGGGGTACGCCGCTGTCGGCCAGGGCGTTGATCACTTCCACCGCCGCGTACTCGTCCCCGTCGCCGACCAGGCGCAGAAAACGGTCGGCCACGGCGGGATCGAGCGGCGGGGTGGGGGCGACGACCGTCATGAGCGCTGGCGGACCCGGCGGCTGTTGAGGGCGAAGGACGACTGGCCGCCGTCGCGCAGGCTCAGCGCGGTGCGGACGGGGGAACGCACCGCGAGCATCGCGATGTCGTCGCGGACGCCGCCGTGCACCCAGTCGGAGACGAGCTGGCGGATGCGCTCGACGGTGGCGGTGGTCGGCAGACCCCGGCAGGTGGCCAGGGCCGACCGCAGGCGTTCCTCGCCGTATTGCTCGGTGCCGGTGGGTCCGCCCCGTGCCTCGGTGAGGCCGTCGCTGAAGAGCAGGCACAGCTCGCCCGGGGCCAACTCGACCTCGGCCGGGCGGACGACCGTGTCGGGCACGGCACCGATCAGTGTGCCGCTTACCGGAACCTCCTCGACCGTGCCGTCACCGCGCAGGATCAGCGGTGGCGGGTGGCCGCCGGTGGCCAGGGTGAGGTGCACGCGACCGTGCTCGGCGCGGCGCAGCGCGCCGACCACCAGGGTGACGAACCGGCGCCGGCCGCCGGAGTCGAGCAGGGCCTGGTTGAGCACCTGCAGCATCTCGGTCGGCCGGGCGTCGACCAGGTGCAGGGCGCGCAGCGTCTGGCGGACCTTGCCGGTGAGCACGGCGGCCTCGGGGCCGGTGCCGCACACGTCGCCGAGAGCGAGGACCGTGTCGCCGCCGGGGTGGCTGGGGGCGAACACGTCGTAGAAGTCGCCGCCGATGCGCAACGCGTCGTGGGCGGCCTGGTAGGAGCCGACCAGCTCGACGCCGTCGGGCTGGACGAGCTCCGGCGGCAGGAGGTCGGCCTGCAGGATGGCGGTCGTGTCGACCTGCTCGCGATAGAGGGCGGCGGCGGCGATGGCGGCACCGGCGCGGGCGGCGAAGATGCGGGCCAGCATCTCGTCGTCGGGCCGGAACCCGCCGTCGCGCCGGGCCAGGATCAGGGCGCCGGCCGGGGCGGCGTTGCCGGGCAGCGGGGTGACCAGGAGCCCGCCGATCCGGTCGAGGCCCAGCCATGCCGGGGCCTGTGCGGCGTCGAGCCAGCGGCTGGGGATGGGCGGGAAGCCGCTGAGCACCTCGACCAGGCCGGGCACCTCGGCCAGCCGGCTCTGCGGCAGCGAGCCCTCGGCGGCGGGGGAACCGCCGCTGAGCCGGATCCAGGAGCTGCGGCGGTTTTCCGGCGGCAGCACCACCACAGCCGCGTCGGCCAGGTGGGCGACCGCCAGCTCGACCGTGGTGCGCAGGCAGCGGCCCAGATGCAGGGAGGCGGAGAGGCGGCGGCCGGCCTCGGCCAGGAACGACGCGCGGGCGCGCTCGGCGGCCAGCGCGGCGGCGCGGTTGACCTCTTCGGTGCGATCGCGCAAATACCACGCGTAGTGACCGGCGTCGAGCGCTCGTCGCCGGCCGGCCAGTCGCCGGCCCGCGTAGTCGTCGGTGAAGGTGTCGGTGCCGGCGGCCGTCGCGTCGTTGAGGCCGGGCAGCGGGCAGGGAGCGCCCGGCGTCAGGCCCGGGACGAGTCTCGCCGCGGCCTTGTTGACGAGCAGGATCGTGTCGTCGGCGGCGGCGCAGAGCAGGACCGCCTCATCGGCGGCGTCGAGCGCGGCCCGCAGCAGGGCCGGGGCCGGACCGTCGACGCGCACGTCGCCGGTGAGAGTCGGGGATTGCCCGGACATGAACTCTCCTTCCGCTCGTCCGCCATCCGATCTGTGGCCTCACTCTAGTGCGTCGGGGCCGGTCGGGCTCGGCACGGCTCGGCCGCCATCGATGATCAGCCGTCGATGTCGACCAGGATCGGGGCGTGGTCGGAGGGACCCTTTCCCTTGCGGGCCTCCCGGTCCACCACGGCATCGGTCACCCGGTCGGCCACCGACGAGGTCGCCAGGACCAGATCGATCCGCATGCCGAGATTCTTGTGGAACATCCCGGCGCGATAGTCCCAGTAGGTGAACGGATGATCACCCTTCATCGGCCGGGCCGGGATGTCGCGCAGGCCGGCCTCGGCGAGCGCGGCGACGGCGGCCCGTTCCGGCGGCGTGACGTGGGTGGCATGGGCGAAGACGGCCGGGTCCCAGACGTCCGCGTCGGTCGGCGCCACGTTGAAGTCGCCGGCGACGACCGTCGGGCCGGCCGCGAGGTCCACCTCCAGGGCCGTGCGCAATGCCGCTAGCCAGGCGAGTTTGTACTGATAGTGCGGGTCGTCGGGGGTGCGCCCGTTGGGCACGTAGACCGACATGAAGCGGATATCGCCGCAGACGGCACTCACGGCCCGCGCCTCGGCGTCCGGAAAACCAGGTTCGCCGGCGAACCCACGGCGTACGTCGGAGAGCCCGACCCGGGACAGCAGGGCCACCCCGTTCCAGCGGCCCTGCCCGTGGTCGGCCACCTCGTAGCCCAGCTCGGCGACCTCGGTCGGGAAACCGCCGGCCGCCACCTTGGTCTCCTGCAGGCAGACCACGTCCGGCTTCTTGAGCTCCAGCCATTCGAGCAACCGGGGCAGCCGGGCCTTGACCGAGTTGACGTTCCAGGTGGCGAAGCGCATCACCCAAGCATGCCGGACAGGCCGCGAAGAGGCTCAGCGCACCGCCGCGGCCAGCGCGGCGGCCAGCCCCAGGGTGAGCGCGACCAACATCGTTGCCATGCCTGTCATGGGTCGCCTCCCCGGCACTAGGTGTGACCGTCGTTACCTCAGGGGAGAAATGATGCCCGAGTCCGACGCCCACTGCCAAGGGCCGTTGGACAGGTTTCACCGATGCCGCTCGGTGCTCCCCGCGGCTGTCTGGGCCGCCGTGAGCTGACCGGCCGTGAGCTGACCGGCCGTGAGCTGACCGGCCGCGATCTGGGCCGCGGCGATCTGGGCCGCCGCGCCGCCGGCGTGCCAGGCGGTGGCGAAGTCGGCCGGGGCCACCGCCGGGCCCCACAACCAGCCCTGCCCGATGGTGACGCCGAACGAGGCCAGGGTGTCGCGTTGGGGGCGCGTCTCCACCCCCTCGGCGATCACGCTGAGACGCAGTGCCTGACTCATCGCGACGATCGCGCGGACGATCTCGCCGGCCTCCTCGTCGGCGCCGAGGCCGATCACGAACGAGCGGTCGATCTTGACGCCGGTGACCGGGAAGCGGCGCAGGTAACCGAGACCGGAGAAGCCCGTACCGAAATCGTCGATCAGAAGTTTGACGCCCAGCTCACGCAGCTCGAAGACGGTACGCGCCGAGGTGCCGGTGTTGTCCACCATCACCGACTCGGTCATCTCCAGCGCGACGCACCGGGGCGGCACCTTGAACTCCAGCAGCTCGGCCGAGACGACCAGCGGGAAGTTCGGCTCGGTGAGCTGCTTGGCGGACACGTTGATGGACAGGTAGAAGTCGTCGTCGACCGTACCGTCGGCGCGCCACGCGGAGAGCTGACGCAGCGCCTCCTGGCGCACCCAGTCGCCGAGCATGCCGATCAGGCCGGCGTCCTCGGCGATCGGCACGAACTCGGCGGGCGAGATCGGGCCGCGCTCCGGATGGGTCCAGCGGACCAGGGCCTCGGCACCGATCGCCCGGCCGGTCTCGATGTCGATCAACGGCTGGTAGGCCACCCACAGGTCGTTGTCGCCGAGCGCGCGCCGCAGCGCGACCTCCAGCTCGATGCGCTCGCGCACCTCGTCGTGCATGGAGACGTCGAAGATCGTGGTGTTGCCGGGCCCACCCGACTTGGCCTGGTACATGGCGGTGTCGGCGTCACGCATCAGCTCCTCGGGCTCGCCCTCGGGGCCGGCGTGCGCGATGCCGACCGACGCGCTGATCTTGAGCTCCACGTCGCTGACCACGAACGGCTTGTCGAAGCAGGCGCGTACGTCGTCGACCAGCCGGTCCGCGACGGCCCGGTCGCCGACCGCGGTGACCAGGAACTCGTCGCCGCCGAGCGCGGCCACCGGCACCTCGTCGTGGACGCACGCGCGCAGCCGCTCGCCGACCTCGATGACGAGCCGGTCGCCGGTGTCGTGGCCCCAGGAGTCGTTGACGTATTTGAAGCCGTCCAGGCCGAGCACGATCACCCAGGTCGACTCGGGGCCGCCGGTCGGCGTCTTGCCGAGCAGCCGGTGGATGCTGGTGGCGATCATGCGGCGGTTGGGCAGGCCGGTGAGCGCGTCGTGGGTGGCCTGGTGCTCGGCGAGACGCTGGGCGGCGGCCTGGGCGCGGACGGCGGCGATGGCGCGGATCAGCAACAGGGCGACGATCAGCGCGCCGACCACAGCGATCGCGATCCGGTGGCCGGTGCTGTCGCCGATCGTCACGAGCAGCAGGAACGGGGTCGCCAGGGCCGGGATCAGCAGCACCATGCGGCGTCCCGACCAGGCCGGGACCGGCGGCCGGTCGGGCCGGCCCATCTCCGGCGCGGAGGGATGGATGGGGGTCACCCCGAAGGCTGTGTACGCGAGCAGGAGCGGCGCGTCGAGCAGGGGACTCGTGTACAGCAGGCCCTGCGCGCCGATGATCGCGTAGCCGAGGTCGCCGACGAACAGCAGCGCCATCGCGATCACCATCGAGATCAGGCTGGGCGGCCAGCTGCGCGCGGTGAACGTCAGGCTCAGCACCAGCATCAGCAGGATCACGTCGAACAGCGGGTACAGCCCGGCGAGCGCGGACACGAGGTCGGGCCGGTCCGCTACGTTCACCGCCGGCACCGCGAGCAGCAGGGTGCTGGCCAGGCCGCCGGCCAGACAGACGATCATGCCGTCGAGAATCGTGTGCCGCTCGAGGCTCTGCCGCGCTCGCAGGAGATCGACGAAGAACGCGGAGAAGAGCACGTACCCGGGGATCGTGCAGCAGTCGGCGAGCAGGGGCAGCCCCGCCTCGGTGACGAACGGCCGGATGACGATGCCGACGAGGAAGATGATCCCGGCGCAGCCGACCAGGTTCCAGGCACGGCGAGGCTGGGCCCCGGTACGCCGTGGCCCCGCGAAACACGCCCAGATCGTGTTGCCCCCGATCACCAGCGTGCACGCGGCGTTGAGCGCGGGGTGGAGGTTCAGGAGGTACACGATCGTCGCCAGCACCCCGGTCAGGGCGAGGAGACGCCATCTTTCGGTCATCAACCGTCGTATCGGCTCTTTTGCCAGTCGCGTTAGCGAGCCAGCGCCCCGGAGCTCCCGGAGGGCGTCCGCTGGGCTGGTATCGCTCGGCCGTGCACGAAGATAGCCGGACAAGCGGCTCGATGCATCACCTCGCGAGCGACCGATCCGAGCAAGCCGGTGCCGCGGGTGCCCCGGGGGCCGATCACGAGCACCCGCGCGTGCGCGCCGGCGTGCACCAGGGTGGGCCCGGGCGCGCCGGCCAGCACCAGGGTGCGCACCCGGCCCAGCTCGGGCACGGCGGCGATCGACGCGGCCAGGACCCGATGGCCCTCCTCCTCGTGCCGGCCGGCGAATTCCCGCACCACGTGCACCACCTCCACCCCGACCCGCCGGCGCCGGCTCTCGGCGGCCGCGTACCGCAGGGCGAGCAGGCCGCTCGCCGAGCCGTCGACCGCCACCATCAGCGCACCGGCCGGCGTACGCGGCCCGTGCGTCACCATGACCGGACACCAGGAGTGACCGACCGTCAGCGGCAGGACCGACGACAGCGGCAGCGACGGCGCTGTCGCGAGATCGTCACCGGCCAGCACGAGCAGCGCGGACGTGCGGCTCAGCCGGACCAGCACGCGATCGGGCGGTCCGTCCACCAGTTGCCCTGCGACCCGGACCCGAGGTGTGGAACGCTTGGCGGAGGCGACCGCCTCTTCGACCACCCGCGAGGCGGCCCGGCGGGCGTCCTCGTAGTCCTCGCTCGCGCCCGGGTTAGGCCAGGTGAAAGCGTGAATCACTCGGAGCTGACAGTCCCGCGAGACAGCCTCTCGCGCGGCCAGTCGCGCGGCGGCCAGGCCGGCCGACGTGCCGCTCACGCCTACCACCACAGGGTTCCGCATCGAGGTTCGCCTCCGCTGTCGGCTGTGCATCATTATCTATGCAAGAGCGCCACTCTTCGTGATCAATCCCTCAGCGGGTGGCCACCTGATGACCCATTCAGGTTGAGGGTTTACGGTGAACGACAAATTCTTGTGGACATCTGCCTGTGAAGTGAGGGAAATACATGACGGATGTCAAGCTCGACCACCCCGGTGGCCAGTTGTCGATGCCGGTTCGCGAGGCCGTCGAGGGTCCGGGCGGCATCGACGTCAGTGCCCTACGCAAGGAGACCGGCTACGTAACCCTCGATCAGGGTTTCGTGAACACGGCGTCGACCACCTCGACGATCACCTACATCGACGGTGATGCCGGCATTCTGCGTTATCGCGGTTATCCGATCGAGCAGCTCGCCGAGAAGTCGACGTTCCTCGAGGTTTCCTACCTCTTGATGCACGACGCACTTCCGACGCCGGCGCAGCTGAAAGATTTCGCCGACAAGATTCGCGTGCACACGCTGCTGCAGGAGGAGATGCGCTCCTTCTTCTCCGGCTTCCCGCGTGACGCGCACCCGATGGCCGTGCTGTCCTCGGCGGTCACCGCGCTGTCGACGTTCTACCAGGACGCCCTCGACCCGCTCGACCCCGAGCAGGTCGACATCTCCGCGATCCGGCTGATGGCGAAGCTTCCGACGATCGCGGCGTACGCCTACAAGAAGAGCATCGGGCACCCGCTGCCGTACCCCGACAACTCGCTCGACTACGTCGAGAACTTCCTGCGTATGACGTTCGGGCTGCCCACCGTTCAGTACGACGTGGACCCGAAGGTCGCCAAGATCCTCGACATGCTCTTCATCCTGCACGCCGACCACGAGCAGAACTGCTCCACGTCGACCGTGCGGCTGGTCGGCTCCTCGCAGGCCAACCTGTTCTCGTCGGTCTCGGCGGGGATCGCCGCACTCTCCGGCCCGCTGCACGGCGGGGCCAACGCGGCCGTCCTGGAAATGCTGGAGCAGATCCGCAAGGACGGCGGCGACGTCGCCTCGTTCGTCACCCGGGTGAAGAACAAGGAAAAAGGCGTCAAGCTGATGGGCTTCGGCCACCGGGTCTACAAGAACTACGACCCGCGCGCCGCCATCGTCAAGAAGGCCGCCCAGGAGATGCTCAACACCCTGGACAAGCCCGACCCGCTGCTCGAACTCGCGTTCCAGCTCGAGGAAATCGCGCTCAGCGACGACTACTTCGTCTCGCGCAAGCTCTACCCGAACGTCGATTTCTACACCGGTTTGATCTACAAGGCGATGAACTTCCCGACCAAGATGTTCACGGTCCTCTTCGCCATCGGCCGGCTGCCCGGCTGGATCGCGCAGTGGACCGAGATGATGAACGACCCGGCCAGCAAGATCGGTCGCCCGCGTCAGCTTTACACCGGTTTTCCGGAGCGCGAGTTCGTCCCGATCGACAAGCGCTGATCAATGTGGTTGCGCCCCGCCGGTTCGCTTCCGGCGGGGCGTTTTTTTATTTGGTACGGCCTACGCTCGGTCCATGACCACGGCCTTGGCCGCACTCCGCCGATCAGTCATCGACGCCGCCCTTGAGTGGCGCGAGCCGGCCGCGCGCATGCTCGCCCGGCTCCTCCCGGCCGACGTCCTGTGGTTTGTGGACACCCCGGCACCGGTGTTCGGGCTCACCTTCGACGACGGGCCCGCGCCGGAAACCACGCCCCGCCTGCTCGACGTGCTCGCGCGGCACTCGGCCAGAGCCACCTTCTTCCTGATCGGGGAGCGCGTCCGGGCCCACCCCGAACTGGTCGCCGCGATCGCCGACGCCGGTCACGAGCTCGCCAACCACCTGATGCGCGACGAACGCTCGGCGCTGGTGCCCGACTCCCGGTTCCGGCGCGAACTGGCCGAAGTCACCGGGCTGCTCACCCCGTACGGTCCGGTGAAGTGGTTCCGGCCCGGCTCCGGGGTGTTCACGCCACGGATGCTGCGTTCGGCCGCCGAACAGCATCTGCACGCGGTGCTCGGCACCCTCGTCGCCGCCAACCGGGGCGGGCCGGCCGACGCGCGCATCGCCGGGGAGTTGGCCGCCGGCATCCGGCCCGGCTCGATCGTGGTGCTGCACGAGGGAACGCCCGCCCGCGGCGGCGTCGCCGAGACCACCGACGAGCTGCTGGCGACGATGTCACGGCGCGGGCTGTCCGCCGTCACCGTCTCGGAACTGACGGCCCGCTGACCGGCCGGATGCCGGGTTGCGGTGGGAGCGGCCCCGCCCGTACTCGTAAAGTTCCGTTCGTGACGCACGCAGACGAACCTGAAACGCATCCCTTCCGCGCCGCGGTCGAGGCCGGCGACATCGACGCCGCCGTCGGGCTGCTCGCCGACGACGTGGTGTTCCACAGCCCGGTCGCGTTCAAGCCCTACCGGGGGCGCGAGATGGTGAGCACGATCCTGCGTACCGTCATCACCGTCTTCGAGGATTTCCGATACGTACGCGAGATCGGCGCCGCCGACGACCACGCGCTCGTCTTCGAGGCCCGCATCGGCGACCGCGAGCTGACCGGCTGCGACTTCATCCACCTGAACGCCGCCGGCAAGATCGACGACTTCATGGTCATGATCCGCCCCTTGCGCGGCGTCCAGGCCCTGGCCGAAGCGATGGCGTCCCGTCTGCCCGGCGCCTGACCTTGTTGGGGCTGTTCGTTCCGGTGCAGTCCGCTGCATGGGGGGCGAGCGGCTCGGTTTGCGGTGCTCGAACATCGGCCTCCCCTGAAGGGGGCCGCGCTCTCACCTGTCGGCCGGGCCTTCCACGGGCTGTACTTGATCATCGAGGGCAGCCCGGCAATCGGTGCACATCGGTGGCGACGAGACGACAGTTGGTCGGCGGAGCACCCTCGCCGGTTCGTGGGCGCTGCGCGGGTGGGTGAGCGGGCCGCGAAGGCTAGGCGATCCAGTTGATGACGGGGGTGGCGCCGTTCTCGGTGCGGAGGCGGCTGGACAAGGCCTGGGCGCGGGCGGCGTAGTGCGGATTGGTGGTCACTTCGCGCAGGGCGGCGGCCAAGGCGTCGGTGGTCAGCCGGACGGGGGGCGGGGCGGCGCCCAGGCGGTGCAGTCGGCGGGCCCAGAACGGCTGGTCGGCCAGGCGGGGGACGGCGATCGCGGGGACGCCGGCGCGCAGGCCGGCGGCGGTGGTGCCGGCGCCGCAATGGTGCACTACGGCGGACATGTGCGGGAACAGGGTGTGGTGCGGAGTTTCGCCGATGCTCAGCAGGTCGTCGCTGTCCGTGGCGGCCATGCCGGACCAGCCGGCTTGCAGGACAGCTCGGACGCCGGCTCGGCGGGTGGCGCGGACCACGGTCTCGGCCAGTTCGGGGCCGCGGCCGGGGGCCATGCTGCCGAAGCCGATGAACACCGGTTTTCCGGCGGCCAGAAATGCCTCGAGGCGCGGCGCCAGGATCGGTGCGGCGGCTGGTTCGGGCCACCAGTAGCCGGTGACCCGCAGCGAAGGGTGCCAGTCGGTGGGGCGGGGCACGACCGCGGGGCTGTAGCCGTGGAAGGTCGGCTCGGCGAACTCCTGGCGGGACCGTAGCTCGGTCAGTGACGTGTGTGGCAGCTTCAACTCGCGGCGCAGCTGGTGGATCGTCTGCGCGTACAGCCGTTCGGTCACGCGGAAGGTCAGCCGGCTGACTGCCAGGTTGCCGAGCGGGCCGAACGAGCGGCCGCCGGTGAGCATCGGGCCGAGTTCGCGGGACGGGTGCACCGGCTGCAGGAACACGCCCGCCCGGCGCAGGCCGAAGGCGTCGGCCACCTGGTAGCCCAGCGGGGCCACCAGGGTGGACAGCAGCATGACGTCGGGGCGGGCTTCGTCGACCGCTTCGACCAGGCCGGCGCCGAGTTCGGCGACGAGTGTGCGGGCCAGGGTGAGCATCCTGGCCAGCGCGCGCGGGCCACCGCCGTCGAGGGTCTGTTCGAGCGCGAGGCGCAGGTCGCCGGGCAGCGGCACGAACGGGAAGCCGAGCGCGCCGATCAGGGCGCGGAACGGCTCGTGGGTCGCGATCGTCACGTCGTGCCCGGCGTCGCGGATCCGGGCGGCCAGGCCGGTGTAGGGGGCCACGTCGCCCATCGAACCGGACGTGACGATCAGAACTCGCACCTCCCGATCCTTGCACATGCCTTGACGGTTATATAACTGGCCGGGCACGATGGGGCGATGGACGCCCTCACCGCCATCGCCGAGCCGACCCGGCGTCGCATCGTCGAGCGTCTGCGGGTCACGCCCAGCAGCGTCGGCGATCTGGTGGCGGCGCTCGGCATGAGCCAGCCCGCGGTCTCGAAACACCTGCGGGTGCTGCGCGAGGCCGGGGTGGTCACCGCCGAGACACGGGCCCAGCAGCGCATCTATCGGCTCGAGCCGGGTCCGTTCCGGGAGCTCGACGCCTGGCTGGCGCCCTACCGCCAGATGTGGACGACGCACCTGGCCGCCCTCGAACGACACCTCAAGACCAAGGATCAGGGATGAAGACGTACGACGCTCGGCTCGTCGCCGATGACCCGCACTGGACACTGATCTTCGTCCGGGAGCTCGACCACCCACCCGAGCAGGTCTGGAGCGCGCTCACCGAGCCCGGCGAGCTCGACCAGTGGGCCCCTTTCGCGACCGAGGAGCCGCTCACGGCGCCGGGGCGCACCACGCTGACGATGGTCGACGGAGATGAGCGTACGGATCTGCCCGCCACCGTCACCCGGGTCGTCCGGCCGTCGCTGCTGGAGTACAGCTGGGGTGACGACGTGCTGCGGTGGGAGCTCGAACCGAGCGGCCACGGCACCCGGCTCACGTTGCGGCACACCCTTGCCCAGTCCGGCATGGCGGCCATGGTGGCGGCCGGCTGGCACCTGTGCACCGACGTGCTGAGCCGGCTGCTCGACGGCAACCCGGTCGGCGTCATCCGCGGCCGGGACGCGATGGATCACGGCTGGGCGGAGCTGCGTTCGGCGTACGCGTCGGTTATTGGTTGAAAACGCCGGTGGCCGGCAGGCCGCAGGCGCGCTGAGCCTGCCGGGCGTGACCGTTCACCGAGGCCGCGACCATGATCAGCTCGGCGAAGCCGCCGTCCATCGCGCCGTTGTCGGTGGTCGCCGACGAGTCGAGCAGGTCGGCCAGATTGTCGACGTCGTCGGCCAGGCCGTCGACCGCCTTGCGCAGACTCGTGTCGAACACCAGCAGGCGGGCCCGGTTGCGCAGCTGATCGGCCACGTGCCGCAGGTCGGCGATGTCGCCCCGGTCGAGACCCTCGGACGACGACCCCGACGACCCGCTGTCGCTCAGCTTCTCGTCCTCGATCGACGCGCAGATCGAGTGCTCGGCCCACGCGTTGACCCCCGCCGTGCCGCCGACGAGCGCCACCACCAGCGCCGCGACGAGCCCGATGAGCAGTTTCCTGGTCGGCCCGCGACGCGCCGGCACCGCCCCGAATCCCGCCGGCGGCGGATAGGCCGACGGCCACGGCGGCACCGGCCCCGCCGTCCCGCCCGACGGTGCCCATCCCGGCGGCATCGCACCCGGTCCGCCCGGCGGCATCGCACCCGGTCCGCTCGCGGGTGGAGCCCAGCCGGCCGAAGTGGGGGCTCCCGGCGCGGCCCACTCGCTCGGCGCGGGCGGCGACTGGCTTCCGGGTGCGGCCCACTCAGCGGAGGCGGGCGGTGGGTGGCCCGGTGGGGCGACCCGACCGGGGGTGTCGGAAGCCGGCGAGGCCCAGCCGGGGTTTTCCGGTGCCGGCCACCCGGTCGCATCGCGCGGAGGCAGGCCGGATGGCGTGGACCCGCCGGCGTCGTGCGCGGCCTGGCCGGACCAGGCGGGCGGGTCGGGCGGAGGCCGGCCGGACCAGGCATCGGGGTCGGCCGGTGGGGGAGCGGGGTGCGGAGTGCCCGGCGGCGCCCAGGGCTGCTCGGGTTGCATCCGGTACCTCCCAGTGCGTCGGCCGGTCGTGATTCGGTTCGGCAGGGTGGTCGGCGAACTGAGCGTCATTAATCCGGATCGGGCGGGGTATGGCACCTGCCATGACTGAGCAGTTCACCTGGCTGGCCGTGGTGCGGCACGGACAGAGCACCGGCAACGTGGCGGCCGAGCGGGCGGAGCGGGACGGCACCGAGGTGATCGACATCCCGGAGCGGGACGCCGACGTGCCGCTGTCGGACACCGGCCGGGAGCAGGCCCGCGCGGTCGGGAAGTTCCTGCGGGAGGTCGACCGGCCGGACGTCGTCGTGGTGTCGCCCTATCTGCGTACCCGGCAGACGGCCGAGCTGGCCCTCGACGGTCTCGGGGTAGCCGTCAAGATCGACGAACGGCTGCGTGACCGCGAGCTCGGCGTGCTCGACCTGCTCACCAACGCCGGAGTGCACGCGCGCCAGCCCGAGGAGGCGGCGCGGCGGGCGCGGCTCGGCAAGTACTACTACCGGCCGCCGGGCGGGGAGAGCTGGGCGGACGTGCTGTTGCGCCTGCGCGGCCTGCTGCGGGAGCTGGCCGAGGACCACCCGGGCGGCCGGGTGCTGCTGTTCGCCCACGAGGCCACCGTGCTGCTCGTGCGCGCGCTTGCCGAAGGGCTCGACGAGCCGGAGCTGATGGCGATCGCCCACCGCACCGCGGTGGCGAACTGCTCGGTCAGCTCGTGGCGGCGCGACGGCGACGTGCTGGTGGCGGAGCGGTTCAACTCGACGGATCACCTGGAGCGCCACGACGCGCCCGCGACCGAGCAGGAGGAAGTTCATGCCGAGCCGGCTTGAGGAGAAGGTCGTCACGCCGCAGGTGCTGCGCGAGTGGGCGCTGCCCGACCCGCAGGGTGACAAGAAGGCGCGCGGGACCGTGCTCGTCGTGGGTGGCTCCCGCTTCAACCCGGGTGCGGCGCTGCTCGCCGGGGTGGCCGCGCTGCGGGCCGGCGCGGGCCGGCTTCAGCTGGCGGTGGCGGCCGACGCGGCGGTGCCGCTGAGCATCGCGGTTCCCGAGGCGAAGGTCATCGGGCTGCCGGACGACGACGATCGGGTGCCGGACGAGCTGCTGGAGCTGGCGGCCGACGCCG
The DNA here is from genome assembly GCF_016862195.1 of Paractinoplanes ferrugineus. Taxonomy (GTDB): domain Bacteria; phylum Actinomycetota; class Actinomycetes; order Mycobacteriales; family Micromonosporaceae; genus Actinoplanes; species Actinoplanes ferrugineus. Next base: position 264,276 of record NZ_BOMM01000022.1, read on the forward strand.
ACGTGATCGCGATCGGGCCGGGACTCGACGACATCGGGCACACGACGGTGCTGATGCGGGAAACGCTGGGTGCGGCGGCCGCGGGTGCGGGAGTGGTGCTTGACGCGTACGCGTTGGGCGCGCTCAGCAAGGACGCGTCGCTGCTGCCGCAGAAGCGCGCCGTGCTCACCCCGAACATCACCGAAGCCGAGCACCTGCTCGGCCGTGACCCCGGCGGCGACCTCGCCGCCGCGGCCCGTGACCTGGCCGAGCGCTACCACGCGGTGGTCTCGCTCTACGGCCACATCGCGGAGCCGGGCGGCGGTGCCTGGCGGGAGGAGAGCGCCGACGCCGGTCTTGGCACGTCGGGCAGCGGGGACGCGCGGGCCGGGATCGTGGCCGGACTGCTGGGCCGGGGCGCCGACCCGGCCCAGGCGGCCTGCTGGGCGGCGTTCGCGCACGCGGTGAGCGGGCAACGGCTGGCGCCGAAGTGGGGCCGCACCGGGTTCATGGCACGCGAGTTGGTCGACGAGGTCGCCTACACGATCGCAACGGTCTGAGGCTTCCCCTCAGATCCGGGGCGAACAGGCCGAAATTCCCGAGGTGCCGCGCAAGCTGACCTCCCTGTCCGTCTCGGCGATCGCCCTGGCGCTGGGCGCCGCGTGGCTGGTCGTCGGACTGTTCCACGAGTGGTCGCACCCGGTGCTCGGCTGGCTCCCGTTGCCGGTCGCCGCCATCCTCGCCGGGCACGCCTGCTGGACCGTCAGCCGCCGCCCCGACCTGGACGCGAGCACCCGCCGCTTCTGGCTTCACCTGACCATCGCGTGCGGGCTGTTCGCGGCCGGGATCGTGGCGAACGCCGCCGACGCCACCGCCGGTCCCGTGCCGTCGCAGCGGGTCGGGCCGGTCACGCTGGTGTTCTACCTGGCCGTACTCGTGCTGGTGATGTGGGGTCTGTTGCGTCTGCCCTCGTGGCAGCGCAGTCGCATCGACTGGCTCCGGTTCGGCATCGACGCGTGCGTCGTGCTGATCACGGTCGCATCGTTCATCTGGCGGTTCTCGCTGCGCGACCACCAGACGTGGGAGAAGCAGACCGGTTCGGCCGGCGCGATGCTGGCGATCGGCCTGCTGACCGCGCTGTCCATGGTCACGTTCATGAAGGTGGCGTTCGCCGGCGCCGGCCGGCTGGACCGGCGGGCCACCTACATCCTCGCGATCGGCGCCGCGACCGCCGCGATCTTCGGTGGGCTGTCGCCGTTCCTGATCAGCCGGCCCTACCTGTCGACCAGCCTGGTCTCGGTGCCGGTCGCCGCGTTCGCCATCCACCTGGCCGCGGTCAGCCAGTGGCGGGCCGGCAACGCGCCGCCCAAGGACCGCCGCCGGACCCGGCGGATCAGCGTCGTGCCCTACCTGGGCGTGGCGATCACCGACGGACTCCTGCTGACCACCAGCACCAAGAGCCCCGGCGAGACCCGGGCGATGCAGGCGATCGTGGTCGCGCTGACCGTGCTGGCGGTGACCCGGCAGATCATCGCGCTCGTCGACAACAACCGCCTGATGGCGACGGTCGAGAGCCACCAGGCGGAGCTGACCCACCAGGCCACCCACGACAGCCTCACCGGTGTCGCCAACCGGGCCCACGTCGAACAGCGCCTGCGGGCCCTGCTCGACGGGCCGGACGAGTTCCACGTGATCCTGCTCGACCTGGACGACTTCAAGGTGGTCAACGACCGCCTCGGCCACCAGATCGGCGACCGGCTGATCGTCGAGACCAGCCGGCGGCTGACCGGCCTGATCGGCGCCCGGGGCATGGTGGGGCGGCTGGGCGGCGACGAGTTCGCGCTGATCCTGCCCGGCTCCGACGACCCGACCGACCTGCTCGGCGTCCTGGTCGTCGAGGTCGGGCGGCCCGCCGACCTGGCCGGCAACCTCACCTCGACCGGCGTGAGCGCGGGCGTGACCGTACGCCAGGCCGGCGACGACCCGACCGAGCTGCTGCGCCGGGCCGACGTGGCGATGTACGCCGCGAAGGCCGCCGGCGGAAGCCGGTGGCAGTGGTTCGACCCCGCCATGGACCACGCCGCCGACGAGGCCGCCCGGATGGCCGCCGAGCTGCGTCAGGCCCTGCCCCGCGGTGAGATCTTCGCCCTCTTCCAGCCGATCGTCGACCTGACCACCGGTGCCCCGACCGGCGCCGAGGTGCTGATGCGCTGGCGGCACCCCGAGCACGGCCTGATCCCGCCGGACGTGTTCATCCCGATCGCCGAGCGCACCGGCACCATCATCGAGCTGGGCCGCTGGGTGCTCGAGCAGGCCTGCCTGCAGACGGCCGACTGGGCCCGGCGGCTGGGCCCGGCGGCGCCGATGCGGATCAGCGTCAACGTCTCCGCCCGGCAGCTGGCGGACCCCGGGTTCCTGGGCACGGTCCGCGACGTCCTGGCCGCGACCGGTGCCGACCCGGCCCGCTTGATGATCGAGGTGACCGAGACGGCGGTGCTGAACACCGGCAGCGCCGCCCGGCAGCTGGCGGCGATGCGGGCCATGGGGCTGCGGGTCGCGCTCGACGACTTCGGCACCGGCCACTCGTCGCTGAGCCTGCTGATGGACCTGCCGGTCGACGTGCTCAAGGTCGACAAGTCGTTCGTGAGCGGCGACTCCGCCGAGCACGTGGGCGCGATCGTGGTGCGCAACCTGATCGGGTTCACCGACGACTTCGGCATCGACGCGGTCGCCGAGGGCGTGGAGACCGAGGCCCAGGCCGAGCGGCTGCGGGCGGCCGGCTACCACTACGCCCAGGGCTACCTGTTCGGCCGTCCGATGACGACCGCCGATTTCGAGAAGCTCTTCGTTCCGGCGAAAGTCGCCTGAGCCCGTCCTACCAGCGCCACCACAGGAACCGGCGCTGGTAGCGCAGGGTCAGGGTGGACGAGCGCAACTGACCGCGGGCGACGATGTGCAGACCGCCCGCCTCGGGGACCTTGGCGGTGGCGGAACTGGCGGACAGGTCGACGTCGTGGATCGTGGCCGAGGCGCCGCGGGGCAGGACCACCGTCACCGAGGCGCCCTGGAGGTCGAGGATCAGCTCGACGGTGGGGTCGACCGGGCGGGCCTCGGTCATGTCCAGGCGCACGCTCGACGAGCTGCCCTCGACCCGGATGCGGCGCGGCACCAGCCAGTTGCCGGTGCGCTTGACCGACGACGCGTGCGGGCGCAGCGTCATCTCCTCGGGGACCGACGCGGCCGGCAGGTCGGCGACGAACGGGGCGAGCTCGGCCCGGGTGCGCGCGGCGAACACGGCCTGCAGGCGATCCTCGAATTCGGACAGTGTCAGGCGGCCCTCGCCGACCGCGTGATTGAGCTGCTCGACCACCGACTGCCGCTCGGTGTCGGAAAGCCGGGGCTCGGGCGTCAACTCTGCGGCCACGTAACCAATCTACGACCCGATGCAACCCCGCCGGGCACCGCGGTGTCTGGGAGGGTGATGAACGGGGAGGGGTTTTGGCGGACGGGGAGTTCGACGAGTTCGTGCGCAGTCGATCCACCGGGCTGTTGCGGATCGCCTACCTGCTCACCGGGGACCGGCACGCGGCCGAGGACCTGCTGCAGGAGGTCCTCGAGCAGATGTACGTGCGATGGCGGCGCATCCGCGGGGCGCCGGAGGTCTACGCGCGCCGGACCCTCGTCAACCGGTCGATCAACCGGTGGCGCCGGCGGGGGCGACGGCCCGAGGCGGCCCTGGGCGACCTCGACGTCGGCCTCCCCGACCACAGCGACGGCATCGTGGTCCGGGACGTGGTGGTCAAGGCTCTTCGGGAACTCCCACCGAGGCAGCGGGCGGCGGTCGTCCTGCGCTATCTCGACGATCGGCCGGTCGAGGAAGTGGCGGCGGCGCTCGAGTGCAGCCCCGGCACGGTGAAGAGCAACGCGGCACGGGGGCTCGAAAAACTCCGGGCTGCCCTCGGCCCGGTTCTGGTGCGGGAGGGCGACGAGCGATGACCGACATCGACATCCACCACGTCCTGGTCCGAGCGACCGACGACCTGGCACCCCCGGCCGACCTGCTCGACCGGGTGCGGCACGGCGGGCGGCGGCGGGTGGTCCGGCGGCGGACCGTGCTCGCGGCCGGGGCGGTCGCGCTCGGCGTGGCGCCGGCCGCCGTGTGGCGGGGCGCGACCGCCGTCGAGCCGGAGCCGTCCGCACCCGGCGACCTCGGCCAGGACCGGGAGTTCCTGGGACGGGCCCGCAAAGCCTGGACCACCGGCTTCGAGTCCGGGAGCAGACCGCGCGTGCTGTGGGCCGGCCATACCCCGGCCGGACCGGCGGCGCTGCTCACCCAGACGGCCGTGCTCGGTGACGGCCGGCGGCACTCGGTGCAGGGCTGGGTCCGCACCACCGGCGGGAAGCTGCGCGCGGTCGGCGTCGTGCGCCTCGTCCCGCCGGGCACCGTCGTGCCGTCGGCGCTGCTCCTCGGCGCCCAGCGGGATTCCCTTGTGCTCGCCGACCTGGGCCGGCCGGTGGAGTTGTCCCAGGACTTCGGCATCGACCCGGCGGGCCGGCCGGTGCGCAACTGGGCGCCCGTGACGTCGGCCGAGGGCGTCTCGATCATCCGGCTCCCGGCCCGGACCGGGCGGTTGCGGTTCGGTCTGCGCAGCGGCACCGAGCGGGTCGAGATCGACGATCTCGGCGAGATGGCGACCCCCACCTCGCCGGGGGACCGGCGGCTCGACCGGACGCTGCCCGGCGCCGGCGCGGCCACCGGCTGGGACGTGTCGAAACTTCCCGGCTACGACGATCCCTACGGCTATCAGGTGCAGCCCGACCTCCCCTCCTGGTACGTCCGGGGCACGCTGCCGGACCGGCGGCCGCTCGTGGTGCAGACCGTGCCCGCCGACGACGGCGCCCGGGCGTTCTACTTCCTCGGCAGCGGCACCCCGCACTACGCGGGCTTCCGGCCGGCGGGCGAGTTCCTGCGGCTGCGCCTGCCCGACCAGCTCGGGATCATCGTCGGCTACCTCAACGGCGCGCTGCGCTACCGCGCGGGTGGCGGCGACTGGCTGCCGGCCACCGGGGACGCGGCCCTGCTGCCGGCGGCGACGGCGCAGGTCGAGATCACGCCGCGCGGCGGACAGCCGTTCGTCACCGTGGTGTGATGATCGGCCGGATAGGTTGGGTGACATGACGGACGTCGTGATCGGCATCGACACCGGTACCACCGCCACCAAGGGCATCGCCGCCAGCATCGACGGCAAGCTGCGAGCCCAGGTTTCCGTGCACTACCCGCTGGCGGTGCCCGGTCCGGGCCGGGCCGAGCTCGACCCCGGCCACCTGTGTGACGCCGCCGTCAAGGCGCTCACCGACGTGGCCGCCGTCTGCCGGGACAACGGCGACCGGGTCGTGGCCGTCAGCCTGAGCGCGTTCCTGCACGCGCTGGTGCCGCTGGACGAGGCGGGCAAGCCGCTCGGCCCGCTGATCACCTGGGCCGACGCCCGCTCCGGCGAGCAGTGCGACCGGATCCTGGCGGCGGGCCGGGCCAAGGCGCTGCAGGCTCGCACCGGCACGCCGGTGCACCCGATGTCGCCGCTGACCAAGCTCGCGTGGTGGCGCGACAACGATCCCGACGTGCTCAGGAGCACGCCGCGCTGGGGCGGTGTCAAGGAGCTGGTGCTGGCCGCGCTCACCGACGAGCCGTTCCTGCTCGACCTGTCGGTCGCGTCCGGCACCGGGCTCTACGACATCCATCAGCGGCGCTGGGACCCGGAGGCGCTGGAGATCGCCGGCGTCGGGCGGGGCCAGCTGGCCGAGGTGGTGCCGACCACGACCGTGCTCCGTCTCAAGAAGGGCCTGGCCGGCCTGCCCGACGGCACCCCGCTGATCATCGGGGCGGCCGACGGGCCGCTCGCCAACCTCGGCGTCGGGGCCACCCCGGCGGGCATCGCGGCGGTGTCGTTGGGCACGTCCGGAGCCTTGCGTACGGTTGTCGACCGGCCCACCAGCGACGCCGACGGGCGGCTGTTCTGCTACGCCCTGACCGAGGACCGGTGGGTGATCGGCGGGGCCGTCAACAACGCCGGCTCGGTGGTGCGCTGGGCCGGGCAGAGCCTGGCCGGTGGCTTCGAACGACCCGGTGCCGAAGGTGAGGACGCCGACGAGCGGGACGCCGCGCTGCTGACCGAGGCGCAGAGCGCGCCGCCCGGGAGCGAGGGTCTGCTGTGCCTGCCGTACCTCCTCGGTGAGCGGGCGCCCTGGTGGCGCTCGGGACTGCGGGGGGCCTATCTGGGTCTTCGTCGCGAACACGGGCGGGCCCACCTCGTACGATCCGCGGTGGAAGGGGTTTGTCAGCAGTTGGCCCTGGTCAAGGACTCGTTCGAGGCTCCGGTGACGGAGGTTCGCGCGACCGGCGGGGCGGTCGCGTCGGAACTGTGGGTGGGCGTGCTCGCGGCGACGCTCGATCTGCCGGTCGCGGTCGCCGACACCCCGGAAGGCACCGCCCTGGGCGCCTGCCTGCTCGGCTGGCACGCGCTCGGTCAGCTGCCCGACCTCGACCACGCCGCCGCCCTGATCCCGATCGGCGAACCGACCCGGCCCGACCCCGAGAACGCCGCCCTCTATGCCCGGTTGCGCCCGCTCATCGAGAAGTCCGCACTTGCCATGCTCGACACCGTCAAGGAGCTCGACCGGCTCGCGCCGCCGGCGAGTCCTGCGATCCCCGTCACCGGGGGCCGCGTTGACGCCACACACGGCAGTGAGAAAGAGTGACGGTCGAGCGGTAGCGGAGGAACCCGGCGCGAATCCGGGACGGTCCCGCCACTGTGACCGGGTGCGCGACGCGTCGACCCGGGAGTCAGAGACTCCGGCCGCTCGAGTCACCGGCGCGCGGGCGTGGACACCCGTGCAGAAGGGATCTTTGTGACGCCGTACCCGTTCTCCGCCGTCGTCGGGCTTGCCGACCTGCGGCTGGCGCTGCTCCTCACCGCCGTCTCCCCGCACGTCGGCGGGGTGCTCGTGCGAGGCGAGAAGGGCACCGCCAAAAGCACCATCGTGCGGGCCCTCGCCGCGCTGCTGCCACCGGTCGACGTCGTCCGCGGTTGCCGGTTCGCCTGCGACCCGGCCGCCCCCGACCCGCTCTGCCCCGACGGGCCGCATCCCACCGACTCGCCGGGAGTCTCCCGGCCGGCCGCGCTCGTCGAGCTCCCGGTCGGCGCCACCGAGGACCGGGTGGTGGGCACGCTTGACATTCAGCGGGCGCTCGCCGACGGCACCAAGGCGTACGAGCCGGGGCTGCTCGCCGCCGCCCACCGCGGCGTCCTCTACGTCGACGAGGTCAACCTGCTGCCCGACCACCTCGTCGACCTGCTGCTCGACGCGGCCGCGATGGGCCGGGCGCACGTCGAGCGCGACGGTGTGTCGGTCAAGCACGCGGCCCGGTTCCTGCTGGTCGGCACCATGAACCCGGAGGAGGGCGAGCCCCGGCCGCAGCTGCTCGACCGGTTCGGGCTGGTGGTCGACGTCGTCGCGCCCCGGGTCGCGGGCCAGCGGGCCGAGGTGGTGCGGCGGCGGCTCGCCTACGAGGCCGGCCCGGACGGGTTCGCGGCCCGGTTCGCCGCCGACGAGCGGGACCTCGCCGATCGCATCGTGGCGGCCCGCACGCAACTGCCGCGCGTCGTGCTTCCCGACCGGGAGCTCGATCGGATCGCGCGGGTCTGTCTCGCCTACGGCGTCGACGGGATGCGGGCCGACATCGTCGTGGCCCGGTGCGCGGTGGCGCTCGCGGCCTGGCACGGGCGCGATGTGGTGACCACCGATGACGTACGGGACGCCGCCCGGCTCGCCCTGCCGCACCGGCGCCGCAAGGATCCGCTCGATCCGCCCGGCACCGACGAGGAGCGGCTGGAGGACGCGCTGTCCCAGGCCGCCGCCGAGGACGACGACCCGGACCAGGGCGGATCGCCGCCCCCACCGCCGCCCGGCCCGGACGACAACGGCGGTGGACCGCCGCCAACCGGTCCGGGCAACGGCGGCACGCCGCCGCCGTCGCGATCCGACGACGGCGGCACGCCGCCACCCGCCCGGTCGTCCGACGACGAATCGTCCTCGACGTCCCGGCCGGATGACGGCGGCACCTCCTCGCGGGCCGAGCCCGGCGACGAGGGCACGCCTCCGGCGCAGTCCGACGATGCCCGCGGCGGGGGCGGTGCACGGCCGGCGGCCGCGGCCGGGAACGCCTACCGGACTCGTACGCTCAAGATCGGATCTCGGGGGTCCGGCGGCCACGCCGGTCGTCGCTCGCCGTCGCTTGCCCGCCGAGGCCGGGTGATCGGGTCCCGCACACCGGTCGGCAAACTGGCCGGCGCCCCGCACCTGCCCGCCACCCTGCGCGCCGCCCTGCACCGCGGCGACCGGTCGGTGCAGCCGCGCGACCTGCGCGAAGCCGTGCACGTCGGGCGGGAGGCCAACCTCGTCCTGTTCGTGGTCGACGCCTCCGGGTCGATGGCCGCGCGCCGCCGGATGACGGTCGTCAAGACCGCCGTGCTGTCCCTGCTGCGCGACGCCTACCAGCGCCGCGACCGGGTCGGGATGATCACTTTCCGCGGGCACGACGCCGAGCAGGTGCTCCCGCCGACCTCCAGTCACGAGGTCGGGGTGCTCCGGCTGGCCGCGCTCAAGACCGGTGGCCGCACCCCCCTCGCCGCCGGCCTGCGCACCGCCGCCGCCACCATCGCCACCGAACGCCGCCGCGACCCCCGGCGCCGGCCGCTCCTGGTGATCGTCACCGACGGGCGGGCGACCAGCGGCCCCGACCCGGTCCGGATGGCCCCGGCGCTGGCCGGTGTCGCCACCGTCGTCGTCGACTGCGAATCCGGCCCGGTGCGGCTCGGTCTCGCGGCCCGGCTGGCGCGTGCGCTGGACGCCGACCTCATGCCGCTCGACCAGCTCGAAGCGGGGGCCGTCTGATGCCACAGGGCAAAGTAGAGGTCGTTCCCGCCGACGGACTGACCACCCGCCAGCGCCGGCGCCAGGCCGTGCTCGCCGTGCACACCGGCCACGGCAAAGGCAAGTCGACGGCCGCGTTCGGGATGGCGCTGCGCGCCTGGAGCGCCGGCTGGCCGGTCGGGGTGTTCCAGTTCGTGAAGTCGGAGAAGTGGCGGGTCGGCGAGGAATCGGCGCTCAAGGCCCTCGGCCAGGTGCCCGGCGGTGCGCCGGTGGCCTGGCACAAGATGGGTGAGGGCTGGTCGTGGATCCAGCGGGCCGGCACCGAACGCGACCACGCCGCCGAGGCCGCTGAGGGCTGGGCGCAGATCAAACGGGACCTGGCCGCCGAGACCCACCGGTTCTACGTGCTCGACGAATTCACGTACCCGATGAAGTGGGGCTGGGTCGACGTCGACGACGTCGTCGCCACCCTGACCGCGCGCCCCGGCACCCAGCACGTGGTGATCACCGGCCGCGATGCCGCGCCGGCCCTGCTCGAGGCGGCCGACCTGGTCACCGAGATGACGAAGGTCAAGCATCCGATGGACGCGGGCCGCAAAGGACAGCAGGGCATCGAGTGGTGACCATCCCCCGCGTGGTGATCGGCGCCCCGGCGTCCGGCCACGGCAAGACCACTGTGACCACCGGCCTGCTGGCCGCCTTCGCCCGGCGCGGCGCCACCGTCGCACCGTTCAAGGTCGGCCCGGACTACATCGATCCCGGCTATCACGCGCTGGCCGCCGGCCGGCCGGGCCGCAACCTGGACCCGGTGATGGTCGGCCCCGACCGGATCGCCCCGCTGTTCGCGCACGGTGCCCAGGGTGCGTCGATCGCGATCGTCGAAGGCGTGATGGGCCTCTACGACGGACGGGCGGGCGCCGGCGACACCGGTTCGACGGCCCAGGTCGCCGAACTGCTGAACGCCCCGGTCATCCTGGTCGTCGACGCGGCTGCCCAGGGCCGTTCGATCGCCGCGCTGGTGCACGGCTTCCGCAGCTTCGGCAGCGTCCGGCTGGCCGGCGTGATCCTCAACCGGGTCGGCTCCGACCGCCACGAGTCGATCCTGCGCGATGCCTGCGAGGAAGTCGGCACCCCGGTCCTCGGCGCGATGCGCCGGGCCGACGCGGTCGCCGCCCCCTCCCGCCACCTCGGCCTGGTCCCCGCCATCGAACGCCGGGCGGAGGCCCAGGCCTCGGTGGCGGCCCTGGCCGAGCTGGTCGCGAGCTCGGTCGACCTCGACGAGGTGGCGGCCATCGCCAACGCCGCCCCGCCGCTGACAGCCACCCCGTGGAGCCCACCGGTCGGCGAACCCGCCGGCCCCCGCCCCGTGATCGCCGTCGCCGGCGGACCGGCCTTCTCCTTCTCCTACGCCGAAACCCCCGAACTGCTCACCGCGGCCGGCGCCGACGTGGTCACCATCGACCCGTTGCGCGACGAAAAACTACCCCCCGGCACCCGCGGCCTGGTCGTCGGCGGCGGCTTCCCCGAGGTGTACGCGGCCGAGCTCTCCGCCAACGAGCCCCTGCGCCTGGCCGTCGCCTCCCTGGCCGCCGTCGGTGGCCCGATCGTCGCCGAATGCGCGGGCCTGCTCTGGCTGTGCCGAACCCTCGACAATGCCCCCATGTGCGGGGTCCTGGACGCCGACGCCGCCATGACCCCCACTCTGACCCTCGGCTATCGAGACGCGGTCGCCCTGGCCGACAGCCCGCTGGCCCCCGCCGGCACCCGAGTGACCGGCCACGAGTTCCACCGCACCACCGTCCACCCACGATCCGGCCTCCTGCTGTCCCCCGCCGCCGGCGCCGCCTGGCAGTGGCGCGGCGCCGACCCGGAGGGCTTCGCCACGCCCGCCGTTCACGCTTCCTACCTGCACTTGCATTGGGCCGGTGCCCCGTTCCTGGCCCGCAACGTCGTCACCGCCGCCCAGCGAACCTGACCTTTCGACCGCGGGTGGTCCTTTTCGGTCATTGAGTGCGCGTAGCGGCGTGACGCTTCCACGTGAGGTCAAGTGCCTGGTCCAGCTTCGGCTATTCAGTGATATGCCGCCCAGCCAGGCGACATCGGCGGTGCGGCGGTGCGGCGGGCGTTGATTCAGTGCTGAGGCGGGTGGGGTGCGGGAAGGGTGGAGCTGACGGGCCGCTGCGGTTGGGCGGAGTTCGGTGGGCGAGGAGGCGCTGGTGAGGCAGGCCGAGGATGCCGGGGGTCAAGCGGCGGATGGGGTGGATGGCGGCGCGGGTGAGGGGAAGAGGCAGCGGGGATGAGGGGTGGACTGGTTGTGGGGGTGGGTGCCCGGACGGGGGTGTCCGTTGGGGAGCTTGAGGTGGCTGTGGGGGCGGCACTGGGGGAGATCGGGGTGGGGCGCGGGGAAGTGGGGGTGTTGGCGACTATCGGTCGGCGGGCTCGGGAGAGGGGCGTTCGGGAGTTCGCGGCGGGCTGGGGGTGGGTGCTGTGTTCGGTGGGGGAGGGGGAGTTGGGGGCTCAGGACGTACCGAACAGGAGCGCAACGGTCGCGGCGGCCGTGGGGGTGCCGAGTGTGGCGGAAGCGGCTGCGCTCGCGGTCACGGGCGCGGGTGGGCGGTTGATTCTGCCGAAGCGGGTGCTTGGTGGGGTTGTGGTGGCGGTTGCGTGCCGAAGTGGTGCTTCGGGGGGCTGAGCGGTCGAGGGTGCAGAGAGGCGGGAGCGGGCCATGAAGTGCAGGGCGGTCCGAAATGGTGGGAAGGGGGGTGGCTGGTCTCGGGGATAGGCAACTGTCACCAGCGGATTCACCTGTAACACCGGCTTATGCCGAAATATCAGCAGGTAAGGGAAATGGCGGACTTTCGCCGTTCCAGTGAACTTGAATACTGCTCGTGGTTACCAAACGGCCCGCTCGGGGGCGCCGACTGGCCGTGCTGGCGCTAGTGGCGGTTCTTCTGGCTCTGGTGCTGCAGCCGACTTCCGCATCGGCGGCCACGCAGACGACGACGGCGCAGTTCCTCTCCGGCAGCATTCGCGTGCTCAACCTGCCCGGCATCGACCTGGGGTTGCTGAACCCCGGCAAGAGCTGGACCACCGGCGGGAACACCGCGTCGTCGAGCTTGGTGAACGCGAACCTGACCGGCATCGGCAGCAGCGTCCTCAACCTCGGGGCCGTCTCCGAACTGGCCGGGCCGGTCACCGGCGGTGGCCGGGCGGAGGCCAAGACGGCCGGGGTGACCCTGCTCGGCAGCGGCGGCATCACCACCGGCCCGATCACCGCCGGCTGCCGGATGACCAATCAGGACATCACGCCCACCGTCGAGATCGCCAACCTGCAGCTCGGGGGCAAACCGGTGGCCGCCGTCACCGGGCAGACCGGCATCGACGTTCCCGGCATCGCCACGGTCGACGTGGGCAAGCGGACCGCGACCTACTCCGGCGGCGTGCTCACCTACACCGTCAAGGCGCTGGACGTCACGCTCCTGCAGGGCGCCCTGGGTCTGGTCGCCAACAGTGCGCTGACCCTCGGCAAGGCGACCTGCGCCGGCACTGTCCAGTTCGGCGCGACCTCGGTGTCCGGGACGACGCTGGCACCCGGCGAGTCGGGCACCCCGACCGTCACCGTCACCAACGTCGGTGACGTGGCCGCGCCCAACACCACCATCACGATCCCGCTGCCGGCCGACCCGTCGCTGTACGCCCTCGGCGCGGCGACCGTCACCGGCGGTGGGCCCGACACCAAGTGCGTCGCCGACTCGGCCGCGCTGAAGTGCACCGGCGTGACCGTGCCCGGCAAGGGAAGTGTGCAGGTCAACCTGCCGGTCACGCTCGTCTCGTCGGCTCCGTCGGGGGCGGCGGCCTGGTCGACAAGTGGCATCGACGTGACGAGTGTGCCGGCGCCCGACTCGCCGGCTGTCAAGATCACCGCGACCGGTTCGGGCACGCTCGTCACCACCAAGAACCGGGCCAGCACCGGGGGCTCGATCTCGGTCACCCCGAAGGTGCTCGCGGCCGGCAAGACCATCACCGGCACGGTCACGGTCGGCAACGACGGCCCGTCCGACGCCAGCGCCTCGGTGCTCATCCCGATCGACAACCTGCCGGCCGGGGTCAACGTCCTGTCCGCCACCGGGCCCGGCTCGACGTCGTGCACGGTCAACACCGGGGTCGACATCCGGTGCACCGGGGTGCCGATCACGGCCACGGGCACGGCGGCGATCAGTGTGCGTACCGAAGCAAGCGTCGCCGCGACGCCCGGCGCGACCGTCGCGCTCAGCGCGATCACCGCCAACCTCAACGGCACCACGGTCGGCGGCCAGGGCACGCTCTTCACGATCGACCGGCCGGACGTCAACCTCAACGGCGGCGTGGTGCTGCGCCCGGTCACCGCCACCCCGGGCGGCGCGCAGGTCACCGCGACCGTACGGGTCACCAACGCGGGCCAGGTCGACGCGTCGCCGACGACCATCACGCTCCCGGCGCCGCCGGCCGGCTACACCATCGGGGCGGTCACCACCAACCAGGGCGGCACCTGCACCGCCGGCGCGGGCGGCATCACCTGCACCGACGTCATCGTCCCCGGCGGCGGCACGACAGTCGTCTCGATCCCGGTGAAGGTCGGTTCCGCCGTCACCGCCGACTGGATCGCGCCCGGCGGCACCCCGGTCACCGCGTCGGCCGGCGGCACCCAGGGCACCCAGTCCGGCCCGATCGTGGCGCTGGCGCCCAGCTTCAACCTCAGCGTGGACGCCAACGCGCCGGCCGACGGCACGGTGAGCCCCGGCGGCACCGCCACCATGCGGCTCGACGTCGCCAACCAGGGTCCGTCGAACGCGACGAACGCCTCGTTCGTCGTGATCGCCCCGGACGCCACCACGTTCGGCCCGCTGACCGGCACCGGCTGCGCCGCGATCAGCGGCTCCGCCACCCAGGCACGCTGCACGGTCAGCCTGACCGGAGGCGGCGCCACCTCGCTGAGCCTGCCGCTCGTCGTCAACCCGCTGGCGAGCCCGGCGCTGCCGATCACCGGCGGCTGCGTCAGCCTCGACAACGACACGCTGTGCACCGGCCCGACCGACTCGGCGCTGCCGTCGTTCACCCTGCGCACGCCGCTCGCGAACCGGCTGAGCACCACCCTCGTCCCGACCGTGATCACCCCCGGCGGCACCGGCACCGGCCAGGTGCGGCTGACCTCGATCCAGGCCGAGACCGGCCTGAGCGTGACGATCCCGCTGAGCGGCCTGCCGACCGACTTCACCATCCAGTCGGTCACCGCCCCCGGGGCGGCCAACTGCACATTCAACACCAGCACCATCACGTGTACGGGCGTAGCGCTCGCCGCCAACACGCCCGGCACCATCGGTGTCGTGGTCGCCGCGAACTCCGGCGCCCAGCCGTTGCGCACCTGGACGCCGACCGTGACCGTCGCCGCCGGCACCGACCAGGCCAGCCGGATCGGGGCGCTGGCCGGCACCGGCACCGGCAACTACACCCTGGCGGCGTCGTTCATCGCGCCGCCGAGCGGTCAGACCGAGCCCGGCGGCACCGCCCCGTTGCAGGTGAAGGTCGACAACAACGGCCCGTCCAACGCCGCCTCCGCCACGTTCACGGTCAAGGCGCCGACCGGCACGTCGTTCGCCTCGGTGCCCTCGAACTGCACCACTGTGGACGCCACCGCGGCGGTGTGCACCAGGAGCCTGGCGGCCGGCGCCTCCACCGGGCCACTGTCCTTCCCGCTGGTCGTCGACCCGAACGCCAACCCCGACAACCCGGTGAGCGGCGGCTGCGTCGACCTCGACGGCATTCCGGGCTGCGGCCCCGGCGACGCGGCCATCCCGTCGTTCACCCTCAAGGTGCCGTTCGCGGCCAAGGCGATCGTCACCGTCGACCCGGCCACCGTCACCCCCGGCGACCTCGCCACCGCGGTCATCCACGTCAAGGCCGGGCACGGGGCACTCACCGGCGCGACCGTCACCGCGCCGACCGCCGGCCTCAACGGCCTGACCATCGATTCGGTACGCGGCCCGGCCGGCTCCACCTGCACCTCCGACGCGTCGCAGCTCCAGTGCACCAATGTGGCCATCGCGGACGGCGCCACCGGTGACATCAGCGTGACGGTCAAAGCCCCCGCCGCCGGCACCCCCGGCACGACGTGGACGACCGGCATCACGGTTGCGGCCGGCGGCGAGAGCGGCACCACCGCCGGCCGTACCGTCGCCACCATCGGGGTGGCCAGGCCGAAGCTGACCGCCGCGGTCGCCCTGGGCGCCGGTTCCGGGTCGTTGCTGCCCGGTCAGAGCACCTCGGTCGACGTGGCGGTGGGCAACCAGGGGCCGTCGGACGCCACCAACGCCACGTTCACCGTGCTCGCGCCGGCCGGTTCCGCGTTCACCGGCTCCGCCCCGGCCGGCTGCGTCTTCGCCGACGCCCGGAAGACCCGGGCCACCTGCACCGTCGCCAACCTGGCCGCCGGGCCCGGCAGCACGCCGTACAGCCTGCCGCTCAAGGTCGACCTCACCGCCAATCCGGGGCAGCCGCTGGTCGGTGGTTGCGTGGACCTCGACGGCGACGGGGTCTGCACCGTCGCCGACGCCCCGATCCCGGCGCTGACCGTCGGCATCCCGGCCCAGCAGCGCATCACGGTGGCCGCCGTGCCGGCCTCGGTCACTCCGGGCCGGACCGCGAACGCGAAGATCACCGTGTCCTCGCCGCGGGCCGAGACCGGCCTCAAGGTCACCGTTCCGCTGGCGCTGCCGGCCGGGCTGACCGTCAACTCGGGGTCCTGGCCGGGCGGGCACAACTGCACCGTCAACGCCGGCGGCGACCTCGAGTGCGCCTCCCTCGACATCGCCGGGGCGGCCACCCCCACCGTGCTCACGGTTCCGGTCACCGCGGCGGCGTCGATGTCGCCGGCGGTCTGGACCGCGACCGGCCTCAAGGTCACCGACAGCACCGGCGACGTCGCCGTGGACAGCGCCGTCCTCGCCGTCGTCGGTGCCGCCCAGACCTCGCTGAGCGCGGTCGTCAGCGTCCCGGTGTCGACCACCGACGCCGGCTCCACCGCCAACGTGAACATCACCGTCCACAACGGCGGCCCGTCCGACGCCACCAACGCGGTCGTCACCGTCGACGCCCCGGTCGGCACCACCTTCGGCAGCCTTGCCGGAACTCCCTGCCTCGCCACCACCAGCACCCTGGCCACCTGCCAGGTGACCGCGGCGGTCAACGGCGCCGACGGCTTCACCCTGCCGGTGCGGGTGCCGGCCAACGCGGACGTGACCACGCCGCTGACCGGCGGCTGCGTGAACCTCGACGGGGTGCCCGGCTGCGGCGGCCCCGACGAGCAGCCGATCGGTCCGATACACCTCACCGTCGGGCTGGACCGCCGGGTCGCGATCGCCGCCGTGCCCGCCGTCGTCCCCCCGGGCGGCACCGCCGACGCCAAGGTGCGCATCACCGCCACCTACGACAACCTCACCGGCGTCACGGTCAAGGTGCCGCTCGCCGACCTGCCGGCCGCCCTGCACGCGACGGCCGACTGGAACGGCACCCCGTGCAACCCGGCCGGCGGCCAACTGGTCTGCACCGGCCTGACCGTCAACCGGGGCGCCACCCAGGACGTGCTGGTGCACCTGACCGCCGACGCGAACGCGGTGCCGGACACCACCTGGACCGCCACCGGGATCAGCGTCGACGACGGCGGGGCGGCGATCACCGCCACCCGGCTGCTGGCCACCGCCGGCTCCCGGCAGTACGCGCTCGGCGCGTCGATCGCCGCGGTCACCCCGGTCACGCCGGGGCAGATCGCCACGCTCCCGGTCACCGCCGTCAACCTGGGTCCGTCCGATGCGGTGAACGCGTCGTTCACCGTCGTCGCCCCGGCCGGGGCCGGCTTCGACGCGACCCAGCCGGCTGGGTGCACGAGCACCACGCCGTACACGACGGTGAGCTGCCCGGCCGGCAGCCTGGCCGCCGGTGCGAGCACCGGTGTCTACCAACTGAAACTGAAGGTCGACAGCACCGCCGACCCGGCCACCCCGCTGACCGGTGGCTGCTTCGACGGCGACAACGACGGCCGCTGCACGAGCATCGCCGCGCCGCCCGACGTGAAGCTGCCCGACATCGCCCTGGCGGTGCCGTTCGCCCAGCAGGTCTCGGTGACCTCGAGCCCGTTCACGCCGGTCGACCCGACCCAGGTCAGCACCGGCGCCCCGACGGTCACGATCGCCACCAGCGGGGATCAGAACCTGCACGTGACCATCCCGCTGACCGGCCTGCCGGCGCACCTCGGACTCGACGGCAACACGCCGCCCGGGGCCACGGCCGGCGGCATCTGCGTCGTCGACCCGGGCGTCGACGTCGACTGCACCGGCATCGCGAACACCGGTGGGCCCGGCGGAACGGCCACGATCACGGTTCCGGTCGAGGTGGGGGCGAACACGCCGGCCACCGAGGTGTGGAACCCGACGATCGTGATCAGCAACGGCACCGACACGGTGAGCGCGCCGGTCGTGATCGCCCGCGGCGACACCCCCACCTACACCCTGCACGCCTCGTTCGACACCGGTGCCGCCGACGACACCCTGCCCGGCGGCACCGCCCGGCTGGGCATCCTGCTCACCAACTCGGGCAGCGACGTCAGCAACGCCCCGGTCATCGTCCAGGCGCCCACCGGCACCACCTTCGGCACGCCCACCGGACTGCCCTGCACCCGCGCCACGCCGATCCTGCTCACCTGCCAGGCCACCGTCACCACCGCCAACTCGCCGGTGACCTGGACCGTCCCGGTGCTGGTGCCGGCGGCCACGGTGCCGGGGGCCACGATCGGCGGCGGCTGCGTCGACCTCGACGGCGACGGCGGCTGCGACACCACGATCGCCAGCTTCACCGCCGGCCGGCCGCTGACCAGCGTGCTCGGCACCGGTGGCACCGGGGCCACCGTCACCCCCGGCGGCACCGGCACCGGCACCGTCACGCTCAGCACGACCGACAACCGGACCGGCCTCACCGTGGCCGTGGACACCACCACCGGCCTGCCGAGCGGCCTGCACGTCACCGGGGTCAGCCTGGGCGGCAGCTCCTGCCCGGTCGACGGCGGCGGGGTCGCCCGCTGTCCCGGCACCACCGGCACCCCCGCGACGCTCACCTTCGCGATGTCCGCCGACCCGGACGCCCAGCCCGGCGACACGTGGTCGCCGGCGATCACGGTCACCAAGGGCGCCGAGACCGCTGTCCTGCGGCGGGTGGCGGCCACCGTCGGGGCGGCC
Organism: Paractinoplanes ferrugineus; assembly: GCF_016862195.1. Lineage (GTDB taxonomy): Bacteria > Actinomycetota > Actinomycetes > Mycobacteriales > Micromonosporaceae > Actinoplanes > Actinoplanes ferrugineus. The sequence continues at coordinate 282,449 of NZ_BOMM01000022.1, forward strand.
GTCACCGCGCTGCGGGTCGACGTCGACGTCCCCGGCAGCGGCGTCGTCCTGCCCGGCGACACCGCGTACCTGCTGGTGACGATGACCAACAACGGCCCGTCGGCGATGCCCGGCGCGCACGCGCGGTTCAAGGCCCCGGACGGTACGACGTTCGCCGCCCTCGACGCGCCCGCCTCCGACTACTGCACCGCGCTGTCCGCCACGGTCGTCAGCTGCACCACCGACCTCGGCGTCGGCGCCAAGTCGTTCGTTCTCGGCGTGGACACCCCGGCCACCGCGACCGCCGGTGGCACCCTCAGCGGCGGCTGTTACGACCGGAACGAGGACGGCCTCTGCGACGACCCGGCCGACGAGGCGTTCGCCGGCATCACCCTCGGCAAGCCGTTCGCCGTGCAGGCCGTGCTCACGGTGGAGGGCGGCACGGTGGCGCCGGGCGCGACCGGCACCGGCTACCTCACCCTGACCGCCGACCGCGCGTTGTCGGGGCTGCGGCTCGACGTCGCGTACGACGAACTGCCGTCCTCGCTGACCGTGACCGCCGCGTCCACGCCGGCCGGCCGCTGCACCGTGGCCGGCCAGCTCACCTGCACCGGCCTGCGGGTCGACCAGGCCGGCACCGCCCGCCTGGTGACGGTCTCGGTGCGGGCGTCCGCGTCGGCCCCGGTCGCCACCACGTGGACGCCGGCCCGGATGACCCTGTCCAACCCGGCCGGGGACACCAGCGTGACCACCGGCACCGTGATGACCACGACGGCCGCGACGCCCGGCCTGCATTACACCCTCACCGCGCCGTCCGGCCCGGTGCGGCCCGGCGATGAGCCCGCCGTCGCCCTGACGGTCACCAACACCGGCCCGTCCGACGCGACCGGGGTGGTCGCCCGGGTACGGGCCCCGGCCGGCACCACGTTCGCCGCCCTGGACCCGGTCACGGCCTCCGCCTGCGCACCGGTCGGCCTCACCTCCACCCTGCTCGACTGCGCGTTCAACCTGGCCGTCGGCGGCACACCGAAGAACTGGGCGCTGCCGGTACGGATCCCGTCGAACGCCGATCCCGGCTCGGTGGTCACCGGCGGCTGCGCCGACCTCGACCGGGACAGCGCCTGCACCGACCCGCCCGACGAACTGATCCCCGACCTGCACCTGACACCGACCCTCGACCAGGCCCTCACCCTCACCGGCTCGGACACGTCGATCAGCCCCGGCACCTCGGCCCGCGCCCTGGTGCGGATCACCTCGACCCGGAACGCCGCCGGCCTGACCGTGACGATCCCGCTCGCCACCCTGCCCGCCGGGCTGAGCGTGCCGACCGGCCCGGCCGCCGCCACCTCGACCGCGGCCACCGGCTGCACCGTCAATGCCACCGCCGTGACCTGCACCGGCGTCAGCCTCGTGGCCGGCGTCCCGGCGGTCGTCGGGATCACCGTCACGGCCCGCGACACCGCGACCCCGAACATCGAGTGGAAGCCGACGGTCACGATCACCGGGGCCGGCGACTCGGTCACCCGCCCGCCGCTGCTGGTCGCCCATGTCGGCCCGTCGAACGTCAGCGTCAAGGTGACCGCGGCGCCGCCCGCGACCGGCACCCTCAAGCCCGGCGACACCGGTCAGGTCGTGGTGACCGCGGTCAACAGCGGAACCTCGTACGCCTCCGGCCTGAACTATTCGATCAAGGCGCCCGCGCACACCACCTTCGTGGCGCCCACCGGCACGACCGCGAGTTTCTGCCGGCTCACCACCTCGACCCGGGTGGACTGCACCCTGGCCGTCGGGGGCAACGGCGTCAACCGGTTCAACCTGGGCCTGACGGTCGACCCCGGCGCCGACGCGAACGCCACCGTCTCCGGCGGCTGCGTGGACGCCGACGGGGACGGCGCCTGCACCGGCCCGGCCGACTCGCCGATCGCCGGCTTCAAGCTCTACGCCCCGATCTCCGGCGACAGCGTCACGGTCAGCGGTACGACGGTGTCGGTCACGCCCGGCCTGAGCGGCACCGGCTCGATCCGGATCACGTCGGTGTCGGCGATCGCGTCGGCCACCGTGACGATCCCGTTGAGCACGCTGCCGGCCGGCTTCAAGGCCACCGGAGCGATCGGCCCGACCGGTTCCGTGTGCACGCCGAGCGCCACCCGGATCCAGTGCACCTCGGTCGCGCTCGCGGCCGGCGCCACCACCACGATCGCGGTCGTGACCACGGTCGCCGCCGGGGTCGCGCCCGGCACGATCTGGGCCGCCACCGGCATCACGGTGGCGGCCGGTCCGGACACGGTGAGCGGCACCGCCGACCTGATCCTGGCCGGCCCCCGCTCGGCCAGGGTCACGTTCAGCGTGGCCGGGCCGGAGGGCACGGTGGCGCCGGGGGAGACGACCTCGCTCACCGTCACCGGCGTCAACAGCGGCCCGTCGTACGCGGTGAACAGCACCGCCACCGTCAACGCCCCGACCAACGCCACCTTCGGCCCGCTCACCGGCGTCACCGCATCCGCCTGCCGGGTCGTCACGACCACCCAGCTGAGCTGCACGTACACCCTGGAAGCCGGCAACACGCTGACCTGGACGCTGCCGCTGAAGGTGTCGCCGACGGCCAGGACCGGGGACAAGGTCGCCAACGGCTGCGTCTCGGCCGACGGCGACACCAGGTGCGGCGGCAGTCAGGACGTCGACACCGGGCAGACGCCGGTGGCCGAACCGCTGGCCACCAACGGCTCGCTCAGCCTGGGCGGCGCCGTCGTCGGGCCGGGCTCGACCGGTACCGCCACCATCACGCTGTCGGCCACCGCCGACTACACCGATCTGGTGCTGACGGTGCCGATGGACGACCTGCCGGCCGGCTTCACCGTCAACTCGGCCGCCCTCGGCCCGGACTCCTGCACGGTCGGCTCCGGCAGCATCGTCTGCTCCGGGGTGGCGCTCACCGCCGGCACGACCCGCAGCCTGCGGCTGTCGGTCACGGTCTCGCCGTCGATCTCCACCGCCATCGTCTGGCGCGCCACCGGCGTCACCCTGGTGCCGGCCGGCGACCCCGCCGACAAGCTCACCTCGTCGGGCATCCTGATCAGCACCACCCCGATCCAGTACGCGGTGACCGTCTCGACCGGCGCGGTGTCGGTGAGCGCGCCGCGGCCGGGTGAGACCACGATCCTGCCGCTGACCGTGAGCAACGCCGGGCCGGGCGACGCCGACCCCTACCCGGTGACGATCGTGATCCCGGACGGAGCGAGCCACGGCACCCTGCCGGCCGGCTGCACCGAGGGCGACAGCGCCCGGATCGTGGTCTGCCAGGTCTCGCTGAAGGCCGGGGACTCGGCCGGCATCAGCCTGCCGCTGGTCGTCGACGCGGGCATCGAGCCCGGCACCGTGGTCACCGGCGGCTGCGTCGACCAGGCCCTGAGCACCGGTACGCCGACGTTCGACTACACCTGCGGCGGCACTGCCGACGTGGCGATCCCGAGGTTCACGGTCGGCCGGTACGACGTGGACCTGAGTATCACCTACGGCGGCGGGGCCGTCCCGGTGGCCGCCAACAGCCGGCCGGTGGTGCGGATCCCGTACGTCAACGCCGGCACCACCACCGCCGCGGACGTGAGCTTCACCGTCGAGCCGCCGCCCGGGGTCTGGATCGCCAAGGCCGAGATCCTGCTGGACGGCTCGGCGACCCAGCGGGCCGCCCGGATCCGGGACCGGGCCAAGAAGGTGGTGGCTCGGTCCACTGTCGAGGCGACCTGCACCAAGGTCACCACCGGCGACGCCAACGACGTCGCCTGCGCCGCCCCCAACGCCGCCGCCGACAGCGGCAGCGAACTGTGGCTGACCCTGATGCTCGGCGCCGGGGTCGAGGCCGGCACCCACGCGATGACCGTCACCGTCACCACGACCAGCGCCGACGGCCTGGCCACCAACAACACCGTCGACGTGCCGCTGGTGCTGACCGCCCAGGACACCGACAGCGGCAACGGCGGCAACGGGGGCAACGGCGGCCTGCCGACCACCGGCGCCGACGTGGCCCGGCTCGGTCTGCTGTCGGCGATCCTCGTCGCGTTCGGCCTGGTGCTGCTCGCCGGTGCCCGGCCGGCCCGACTCCGGCCGGCGGCCGCGGCCGTACGCCGGCGCGCCTCCCGCAGGCCGCGTCATGCGCGACCGACCTTCCTCCGCCGGGTTTTCCGTAAGGAGTAAATGACGTGGTTGTCCGACGTCCTGCCCGAGCACGCCGGCTGGCCGTGCTGGCCCTGGCCGCTGTCGCCCTGGGGCTGTTGATGGTGCCCGCCGCCGCGCCCGCCGCCGGCTCGATCTCGGCGTCGGCCCAGGGCCTGCGCACGATGCTCATCGGTCTGGCGAACACCGAGACCGCCAAGGCCGCCTGGAGCGCGGGTGCGGCCGTCGACAACTCCGTATCCTCGGCCGGCGCCTCCGGCATCGTCAGTGTCGGAGCCGTGCAGGTGTCGTCCGGCCCGGCCGACGGCGGCACCGGCGGCGCGGCGGCGGCCGACGTCGCGAGCGTCGGTCTGATCGGCGCCGTCAACACCGGCGCGGTCCACTCCGCCTGCAAGATGACCGCTTCGCAGATCACCGGCGTCAGCACCGTGGCCGCCCTCAAGGTCGGCTCGGCGGCGAAGGTCGACGTGAACGCGAGCACGACGGTCAGCGTGAGCAACGTGCTCTCGGTCGACCTCAACAAGCAGAGCGCGACGTGGGACAGCGGCGACGGCACGCTCACCTACAGGGTGCAGGCCCTCGACGTGAGCCTGTTGCCCAGCAATTCGTCCGGCCTCACGCTCACCAGCGAGGTGGTCGTCGGTGAGTCGGTCTGCTCGGGCAAGGTGCGGCTCGGCCCGGTGCGGGCCACCCCGGTCGTGCTGGCGCCCGGTCAGACCGACACGCCCACCGTCTCGGTGACCAACACCGGGGACGCCGCCGCCCCGAACACCGTCCTCACGGTCCCGGTGCCACCGGCCGGCTACACCCTCGGCACACCGACCGCGACCAACGGCGGCACCTGCACCAAGGACTCGACCAAGGTGACCTGCGCCGGCATCACGGTGCCGGCGGGCAGCACGGCGACCGTCTCGCTGCCGGTCACCCTGTCGAGCTCGGCCTCGGCCAACGACTGGGCGCCGACCTCCGGCATCGACGCGGTCAGCACCCCGGTCGCCGCGGTCACCGGCACGACCATCGAGTCGCGCGGCTCCGGCACCCTCGCCACGACCCTGGCCGGCGCCGACGTCGACCTCGCCGGGGGCGTCTCGATCATCCCGGCCGGCGCCACCCCCGGTGGCGCGCCCGCGACCGCCTCGGTGCGGGTCACCAACTCCGGCACCAGCACCGCGGCGCCGACCACCATCACGGTGCCCGCCCCGCCGACCGGCTACACCGTCGGCGCGGTCAGCACCAGCGGTGGCGGCACCTGCACCACGGCCGGTGCGATCACCTGCACCGGCGTCACCGTCCCGGCCGGCGGCACGATCGCCGTCTCGATCCCGGTCACCGTCGCGACCGGGGTGAGTGCGGCGTGGACCGCCGATTCCGGCTTGCCGGTCATCGCGACCTCGGGCGGCTCCACCGGCATCGCCACCGGCCCGATCGTCACGACGGGGGCGGGCCTCGCCGTCACGGTGACCGGACCGGCCGACGGCACCCTGAGCCCCGGCGACACCGGCACCCTCACCGTGACCGCCACCAACGGCGGTGGCACCGCCGCGGCCGGCGTCCAGTACGCGTTCCTGGCCCCGACCAACACCACCTTCGTGGCCCCGGTGCCCGGCTACTGCGCCGTCACCAGCTCGACCCGGGTCGACTGCACGATGAACGTCGCCGCCCACGACTACCTGCAGTTCCCGCTGCCGATCAAGGTGGCCCTCGCCGCCGACCCGGCCACCCCGCTCACCGGCGGCTGCGCCGACGCCGGCCACGACGGCACCTGCACCGTCCCGCCGGACGTCAAGGTCAAGGACATCAGGCTGAAGACTTCGCTCTCCGGCAAGGTCACGATCGGCGCGAACACCGTCACGATCGTCCCCGGCGACAGCGGCAACGGCGTCGTGCGGATCCACTCGGCGGTGGCCATCGCGGCGACCACCGTGACGATCCCGCTGAGCGCGCTGCCCACCGGGTTCCACCTCACCAAGGCGACCGGCCCGAACGGCTCGCTGTGCGTCCTGACCACCAGCAAGGTCACCTGCGCCGCCGTCCCGCTGGTGGCCGGCTCGGACAGCGACATCACCCTCGCCACTTCGGTCGACACCGGCGTCGCGCTCGGCACCGTCTGGCACGCCACCGGCATCAGGGTGAGCGCCGATCCGGACTTCGTCACCGGCAGCGCCGACCCGGTGCAGACCCCGTCCGCGGCCGCCGACGTCACCTTCACGGTCACCGGGCCCACCGGTCCGGTCGCGCCCGGCTCGGCCACCTCGCTGACCGTCACCGGGGTCAACTCCGGCACCGCCGCCGCGAACAACCGGACCGCCTCGGTCAAGGCGCCCGCCAACGCCACGTTCGGCCCTCTCACCGGGGCCACCGCCACCGCCTGCCAGGTCACCACCAGCACCCAGGTGACCTGCACCTACAGTCTGGCGGCGGGCGGCTCGCTGACCTGGACGCTGCCGCTGACCGTGTCGCCGGCCGCGAAGACCGGCGACAAGGTGGCCAACGGGTGCGTGACCGCCGACGGCAACACCACCTGCGGCGGCAGCCAGGACGTCGACGCCGGGGCCGTACCGTTGGCCACCCACGGCAAGCTGGTCGTCGCCGGCTCCGTCGTCGCGCCCGGCGACACCGGCACCGCCGGCGTGACGATGTCGGCCACCGCCGACTACGCCGACCTCGTGCTCACCGTGCCCCTTGACGACCTGCCCAGCGGCTTCACCGTGCGGTCGGCCGCGATCGGCTCGGCGCCGTGCACCGTCGGCGAGAGCAGTGTGGTCTGCACCGGGGTGGCACTCACCGCCGGCACCGCCCGCAACCTGCGGCTCTCGGTGAGCGTCGACGCGGCCGTCCCGGCCGCCGCCACCTGGCGGGTCAACGGGGTCGTGCTGGCCCGGGCCGCCGACCCGACCGACCGGGTCACCGCGGCCGGCACCCTGATCAGCACCTCGGCCGGCACGTTCACGGTCAGCGTCGCGGTCGGCGGGCTGTCGGTCGCCGCCCCGACCCCGGGGCAGACCACCCTGCTGCCGATCACCGTCACCGACAACGGACCGGGCGAGGCCGATCCCTACCCGGTGACGATCATGATCCCGGACGGCACCACGCCCGGCACTGCACCCGGCAACTGCGTCGAGGGCAGCACCGACCGGACAGTCACCTGCACGGTGTCGCTCTCGGCGGGGGAGTCGGCCACGATCATGCTGCCACTCGTCATCGACACCGGCCTCGCGGCCGGCACGATCATCACCGGCGGGTGCGTCGATCAGGCCCTCGGCACCGGTACGCCGGCGTTCGACTACACCTGCGGCGGCGCGACCGACGTGGCCATCCCGGACTTCACCGTCGGCCAGCTCGACGTGGACCTGGCCGTCACCTACGGCGGCGGCACCGTACCGCTGGCCGGCAGCAGCCGCCCGGTCGTGAAGATCCCCTATTCCAACGGCGGCACGACCATGGCCGCCGACGTCGCCTTCACCATCGAGCCCCCGGTCGGCGTCTGGATCACCCGGGCCCAGGTCGTGCTCAACTCGGCGTCCCAGGGCTCGGCGTCGTCCCGAGGCTCGGCGCAGGGCTCGGCGCGGGGTCCGGCGTCGGGCAAGGCGGTCGCCGGCAAGGCGAGCATGGTCGACGCCACCTGCGTCGCGACGCTGACCGGCAAGGAGAACGACGTCACCTGCGAGGCCCCGGACGCCGCCGCGAACAGCGGCCACGAGCTGTGGCTGACCCTCAAGGTCGGCAGCGGGGTGCGGAACGGCACCCAGGGCATGACCGTCACCGTGACCACCACCAGCGACGACGGTATCGCCACGAACAACACCGTCCAGGTGCCGCTGGAGCTGGCCGCGCAGGACACCGACACCGACACGGAGCTGCCGACCACCGGCACGGACGTGGTCCACCTCGCCGTCATGTCGACAGTGCTGGTGGCGCTCGGGGTGATGATGATCATCGGCGTACGGGATCGGCGGCCCAGGCCGGCGGGGGCTGCGCACGGCGTACGCAAGCAGGCGGAGCATGAGCCCCGCCATGCGCGACCGAAACGCTGATCTACTGGCCCGGATAGGGCCACTCGTGGACCGGCCGGTTCTCGTGCATCAGCGGCAGGTAGCGCTGCAGCATCTCGTGCAGCGCGTCCTGCCGGTCCTTGCCCTCGGCCTCCAGCGCGTGCAGGGTCTGCACCTGCCAGGCGGCGCCGTTGCGGTGGGTCAGGCAGCGCTGCTCGATGATGCCGAGCAGACGGTCCCGCTCGCCGGCCGAGACGCCCCAGCGGTCCAGGCCCTGCGCGGCCAGCGGTAGCAGGCGGCGCAGTACCAGCTCGGTGACCTGGATGTAGCCGAGACCGGGCCAGAAGACGCTGGCGTCGATGCCGTGCCGGGCGCACGCGTGGAAGTTCTCCTCGGCGGCGCTGAAGCTCATCTGCGTCCACAACGGACGCTCGGCCTCCGCCAGCGTGCGGATCAGGCCGTAGTAGAAGCCCGCGTTGGCCAGCGTGTCGAGCACGGTCGGGCCGGCCGGCAGCACCCGATTCTCCACCCGCAGGTGCGGGCGGCCCTTGACGACCGCGTAGATCGGCCGGTTCCAGCGGTAGATCGTGCCGTTGTGCAGCCGCAGCTCGCTGAGCTCGGGCACCTCGCCACGCTCGAGGATCTCGGCGGGGTCGAGGTCGTCGCAGATCGGCAGGAGCGCCGGGAAGTAGCGGACGTTCTCCTCGAAAAGGTCGAAAACGCTGGTGATCCAGCGTTCCCCGAACCACACCCGGGGGCGTACGCCCTGCGCCCTGATCTCCTCCGACCGCGTGTCGGTGGCCTGCTCGAACAGCGGGATGCGGGTCTCGCGCCACAACTCCCGGCCGAACAGCAGCGGCGAGTTGGCGCCGAGAGCCACCTGGATGCCGGCGATCACCTGGGCCGCGTTCCAGTACGCCGCGAACTGCGCCGGGCTGACCTGCAGGTGGAACTGGGTGCTGGTGCACGCCGACTCGGGCGCGATCGTGTCGGTGGTGACCGCCAGCCGGTCGACCCCGTCGATGCGGATGTCGAGATCCTCGCCGCGGGCCGCGAAGATCTGCTCGTTGAGCAGCTTGTAACGCGGATTGGCGGACAGCGAGTCGAGGGTCATGTGCTCCCGGCGCAGGGTCGGCAGGATGCCGATCATCACGGTGTGCGCACCGACCGCGCGGGCGTGCTTCTCGGCGTCGTTGAGACTGCCCCGGAGCGTACGTTCGAGATCGGCGTTCTCGTCGCCGGCCAGCCTGCGCGGCGGCACGTTGATCTCGATGTTGAACTGGCCGAGCTCGGTCTGGAAGTCGGGGTTGGCGATCGCGCCGAGCACCTCGGAGTTGCGCATCGCCGGATCGGCGGCCTCGTCGATGAGGTTGAGCTCGATCTCCATGCCGGTCAACGGCCGCTCGAACTCGAAGCGGGACTCGCGCAGCATCGCCGCGAACACGTCCAGGCTCCGGCGGATCTTGTGCCGGTACTTCGCCCTGTCTTCTCGGGTGAACTTGGTCTGCTCGACTTCTTCGCCCATCGGCACACCGCCTCTCTCGAGTGTTCTAAAGTTCGCACACCGAGCGGGTCTGCGCCAGGGTCGCCGTACCCTGCCGTCGCCGGCCACAAACGAGGACCCGGGCGACCGTGCCGTCGGCGACGCTGCCTCGGGCCGCGGTTCGACGAGTCTCCTCCCGCGCCGTCTCTTACGAGATCCACATCGCGGTGGCCGCGATCAGCACCACCGCGCCGAGGATCGCCTGCAACAGCAGTGCCGGGCCGAGATGTGACCACATGGTCGGAATACGCGGAGTGAGTGGCTGCATGGTGGTCAGGTTGACCACCTGGGTGAGCCGGACGGGCAGTTTGGGGTCTTTCTGTGGTTCCGTACGGATCTGGATCAGGTCACCGCGGTGCATCGCCGACTGCGGCAGGTGGCCGTGCATCTCCACCTCGTAGGTCTGGCCCAGGTCGTCGCGCACCCGCACCGGTGTCACCAGGAACTCGGGCCCCTTGCGGAGCTCCTTGAAGGTGCGGCGGGTGGCCCGCATGCGCAGCAGTGAGCCGATGAGCTGGGCGATGCCGGCGGCGACGAAGACGACGACCAGCAGCGGCTGGCCGACCTTGACCTCGCGGGTGTAAGCGGCCTGGTAGCCGGCGAACCGGCCGGTGATGACGGGGCTGACGTGCCGGAGAATCTGTTCGCGGTACAGCTCGACCTCGTCCATGGGGGATCACCTCCTGAATGTCTTCATATCGTACGGAGAGCAACTCCCTGTGTACCGTGAGTGAATCTTCACGACTGTCCCACCAGCCTCCGAATTACGGAAAAACGCGCGAATCGCCGCTCCGAAAAGGTGAACTTGACTCGGAACTGTGCGAATTGGGGGAAATGGCGTGACAGCGACAGAGACGTTCGTAGATCCCGAGAGCGTGCTGGCACAGACCGCCCGGGAGATGCTCGCCCTGCACGCCGGCGGGGCCGGGCCGAGCGAGGGGATGACCGAATGCCCCGTCTGCGGCGAACCCCTGCCATGCCCGGCCGGCCGCTCCGCCGCCGAGGTGGTCGAAGCCGCCGGCCTCGCGGAGGCGTCGGGGCTGATCGCCGTGCACCGCCAGGGCCTGGGCGGCCCCTCCGCTTTCGACCACGATCTGCCGTACGCCTCCCCGCTGGCCTTCGGCTCCCCGATGGAGGTCTCCCCACCCCCCACCGGCGAGCCCACCTGGAACGCCCCGTCCGCCGGCTCCCCCCTGACCGGCGGAGCCCCCGTGGAGCTGTCCTTCTCCGCCTCCGCCTTCCCTACTTCCGCCCTCCCTACCTCCGCCTTCCCCGCCTCCGCCCGGCCCACCCCGGCCTTCCCGGCCGCGGCCTTCCCCGCCTCGCCGGCTTCGGGCGACGCCTTCCATGCCTCTCACGCCGCTCCGGCCGCTTCCGCCGGGCCTTTCGCTTCCGCCGATTCGGCTGCTTCCGCCGGCGCCTTGGCCGGCAGCGACCAGCGCTTCGCCAGGCACGCCGAGCCGCCGACGCTCGCCCCCTATGACCCTGCGTTCGCCGGTCCCGAATCCCCGGCGGCGTCCTACGAACCCTCAGTGACGCCGGAGCCCCCGAAATACCGCCCGCCCGCGGCCGCCGGCTTGTCATTCGACCTGCCCCCGGTCCCCGCTTCCGCCGCCGCACCGGCAACCCGCCCCGAGGACGACCCAGCCGGCCCACGCCTGACCGGCATGACCGCCGCGTCCCTCGCCACCGCCCCGGACCGGCCCGAGCCCACCGCCCCCAGCGGCTTGCCTCACGCCCCACCGTCGTCGATGCCGACCGCCCCGTCCGGCCCCCTCCCACCGAACGGCCCCTACCAGGCCCCGGCCCCCGACTGGTCCAGCCGGCCGGAGTCCCGGCAGACCTACCCCACTCCGCCCTCAGTCGCCCCGCCCTCAGTCGCCCCGCCCTCAGTCGCCCCGCCCTCAGTCGCCCCGCCC
>NZ_BOMM01000023.1 GCF_016862195.1 Paractinoplanes ferrugineus
GTCGCCCCGCCCTCAGTCGCCCCGCCCTCAGTCGCCCCGCCCTCAGTCGCCCCGCCCTCAGTCGCCCCGCCCTCGACCACCCCGCTCTCGACCACCCACCCCGGCCCGGCCCCGTCCTATCCCGGCCAGTCCTATGACGCCCCGTCCCACGCCGCCCCGCCCCCTGCCGGCCCGTCTCACGCCGCCCCGCCCCCTGCTGGTCCGTCTCACGCCGGCCCGTCTCACGCCGGTCCACCCCACGCCCGCCCGTCCTACGCCGGACAGCCCGGGGTCGCGCAGTCCTACGTAGCTCCGTCCCCCGCCGGCCCGACCTACTCCACCCAGGCCGAACCCGCCCAGCCCGGCCCCACTCACTCCGGCCCCCAGGCCGGCTTGGCTCAGTCCGGCCCCCAGTTCGGGCTGGCTCAGTCCGGCCTCACCCAGACCTACGCCGCCGAGTCCCACCTCGGGCCTCCGCAGTCCTACGTAGCTCCGCCCCCGGCCGGACATCAGGCCGGCCAACAGTCCTACGGCGCACAGTCCCCTGGAACGCAGTCCTACCCCGGCCCGCCGCAGGCGGCCCATTCCCTGGCCGGCAGCACTCAGCCCCAGGTCCCGCAGTCCCACCCGGCCCCCTCCGGTCAGGTCAGCCCGGCCCGCCCGCCGGCCGGTCAGTACCCCTCGGACATCGACTCGCTGCTCGCCGGTCCGCAGACCTACCACCAGCAGAACCGTCCGTTGGACGCTCCCCACTTCCCGCCCTCGGCCCGCCCGGCGCCGACCGCGTTGAACACCCCACCCATGGCCCCGCCGCCGGTGAACCAGCCGCCGGTAGCGGCCCGCCCGATCTCGCCACCGGCGTTCACGACTCGTCCGACCAGCCCGCCCCCGCCCGGCCCGCCCCCGGCCGGCCCGACCCTGTCCAGCCCGACCCCGGCCAACCCGGCGATGACCAGCCCGGCCCTGGCCGGTGTGCCCTTGACCAGCCCGCCCCTGACCGGCCCGGCGCCGGCTATCCCGGGCCTCTCCAGCGGCTCGGGTCTGGCCGCGACACTCGGCCGGCCGGCGCCGGAACCGCAGTACTCGGTGACACCGCCCGGCTCCCCGCAACAGCCGATGGCCGGCCCGCACTCGGGCGCCCCGGCCGGCCGGCCGAACGGCCTGGGCGACCCCGCGCAGCAGCCCACCGCTGCGCAGTCGCCGAGTGGCCTGAGCCCACAGTCCGCGATTCTTGACTCGCAGTCCGGCGGCTTCGACTCGCAGTCCGGCGGCCTCGGGTCGCAGTCGCCGAACGGCCTCGGTTCGCAGGGGGAGGGCCACGGGCCGCAGTCGCCGAGCGGCCTCGGCTCGCAGTCCGGGGGCCTCGGGTCGCACACGCCCAGTGGCCTCGGCCAGCAGGCCGGTGGCGTCGGTCAGCAGGCCGGCGGTCTCGGTCAGCAGGCCGGCGGTGTCGGGTCGACGCCGGCGGCCGATCAGATGCCCGGCGAGTTCGAGGTGTCGGACGAGAACCGCTTCGGTGGCAGTGGTGCGGGCGAGCCCAGCGGTCTGGGTAGCGGCGTCCGCCTCGACGGGCCGCCGCTGGAACAGTCACTTTCGGGTCAGTCGAATCGTCCGGTCGGCCAGGAACAGCCGCCGAACCAGGCGCCGCAGGCCGAGGCCAAGACCACTCGCCGCAACCGGCCACCGCTGGAGCCGCCGCAGATGGGGCAGTTGAACCGGCCGATGGGTGGCGACAGGGGCGCCGACCAGCCGCAGAGTGGCCTCCCGCCGCGCAACGGCGGACCGAACTGAGGCCGGAGCCGGCCGGCCGCCGCAACGCGGCAGGGACCGACCCTCTTCAATTGAGAAAGGGGTCTCCCGGCCCAGCGGCGGGAGCAGGGGCACTGCGGCGGGAGCAGGGGCACGGCGGCCAAAGGGGCACCGCGGCGAAAGCCAAGCAAGGGGCTGGAGCTAAGCGGCTGTGCTCAAGCGGGTCCAGACCACCTTGCCGTCGCTGACCGGGAGGACTCCCCAGGCGTCGGTCAGATCTCGGACCAGCCAGAGGCCGCGACCGCCGGGTGAGGTGACGGCCGGGTTGGCGGGCTCGGGCATGCGGCGGCTTCCGTCTCGTACGCTCATCCGCAGTTCGCCGTTGTGCAGGCCGAAGGTGAACTCCATGGTGGTGTGGGCGTGCCGGACCACGTTCGCGACCAGTTCGGTGGCGATCAGGGCGGCGGTGCCGGCCAGGTCGGAGCGTTGCCAGGCGTCGCAGGTCTGGGTGACGAGCTGGCGGACCTGGCGGCAGGCGTCGGGGACCGGGCGCAGCCGCAGGCGCAGGCGGGGTGGCACGGGTTCGGCGGCTGCTTCGGCGAGCGCGGCCTCGCAGGTCGGGGCATAGTCGAGGCCGTCACAGGCGGGGGTGGCCTGGATCGCGGCCTCGGTCTCGGGGGTGGCGCCGCAGAGCACGATCGGCACGTCCGGCCAGTCGGCGGTCTGGTCCACCACGGCGCTCAGGGCGGCGAGTCCGAGCGGGTCGCCGATGCGCAGGTCGGTGACGTCGAGCAGGAGGCGATCGGGGTCGGTGGCCAGGCTGCCCAGCACGGCCAGGTGGAGGGCGTCACCCGTCAGCGGGTCGAGGGTGCCGCTGAGTCGCAGCACCGCAACCGGCCGGTCCTGAACCGGGCGGCAGACGAGTTGACTGGGCAATTCGTATCCTTCCCGCCGCTGGACCGGCGGATTGAACAGCGGACACCACTCAGGTGTCGGTCTCAGGTGCCCGGCGCGGCCCTCGGGCAAACGTCGGCCCTGCCGGTCCGCTACCCGCGGGGCCGCTTTACCAGGAGTAGACGAAACGTCAACCGCCGGTGTCGTGACCCCGCTCTCAGGGAAATCGAGTACCGTAGCGCGCCATGGGTGTGTCGCAGCGGCTGAAGAGCCGGTTCCGCAAGTTTCTGCAGCGTCCGGGCACGACGGTCGACCTGGCGCCGTTCCGCAAGCGGCTCGGTGCGATCGAAGCTCGTGAGGATGCTCTCCGCGAGCTCGACGACGAGGCGCTGACCGTGGCCGCCGCGGAGGCGAGCGATTACACCGAGCTCTGCGCGGTTGGCCGCGAGGCTGCCTGGCGAGCTCTCGAGCAGCGACCTTACGACGTCCAGCTGCTCGGTGCGATGGCGCTGCTCTCCGGCAAGGTCGCCGAGATGGCCACCGGCGAGGGCAAGACGCTGACCGCCGCCATCGCGGCGTACGGGCATGTCCGGCTCGGCAACGGCCCGGTGCACGTGCTCACCGTCAACGACTATCTGGCCCGCCGCGACGCCGAGTGGATGGAGCCGGTCTACAAGCTCCTCGGCCTCACCGTCGCCTGGGTCACCGAGGCGTCCACGCCCGCGGAGCGCCGCGAGGCCTACCTCGCCGACATCACCTACGTGTCGGTCTCCGAGGCCGGCTTCGACTATCTGCGCGATCAGCTGGTCACCGACATCGCCGACCGGGTGCAGCGCGACCTGGCCACCGCGATCGTCGACGAGGCCGACTCGATCCTGATCGACGAGGCCCGGGTGCCGATGGTGCTCGCCGGCTCGACCGCGGACGAGAGCGACCCCGTGCACGAGTCCGCCGAACTGGTGCGCGACCTGCGCAACGGCAAGGACTACGAGGTCGCCGAGGACGGCCGCAGCGTGGCCTTCACCGAGACCGGCCTCAAGCGCATCGAGGAGAAGCTCGGCGGCATCGATCTCTACGCCGACGACCAGGTCGAGCAGCTGTCGGCGGTCAACGTGGCCCTGCACGCTCGCGCCCTGCTGCGCCGCGACGTCGACTACATCGTCCGCAACGGCGGCGTCGAACTGATCGACGAGATGCGTGGCCGGGTCGCCCAGCGCCGCCGCTGGCCCGACGGCCTGCAGGCGGCCGTGGAGGCCAAGGAGGGCCTGAGCGCGACCGCCGAGGGCGAGGTCCTCGACACGATCACGGTGCAGGCGTTCATCGCGCTCTACCGGACGGTGTGCGGCATGACCGCGACCGCGGTGCACGTCGGTGAGCAGCTCCGGGAGTACTTCAAGCTCGAGGTCGCGGTGATCCCGTCGAACACCGAGAACATCCGCGAGGACGACGACGACCGCATCTACTCGGCCCATGACACCCGCGACGAGGCGCTCGTCGAGGAGATCAAGATCGCCCACGAGAAGGGCCGGCCGGTGCTCGTCGGCACCCTCGACGTGAAGGCGTCCGAGTTGCTGGCCAAACAGCTGGCCGCGGCGGGTGTCCCGGCCAACGTGCTGAACGCGAAGAACGACGCCGAGGAGGCGTCCATCATCGCCGAGGCGGGCGCGCTCGGCGCGGTCACCGTCTCCACCCAGATGGCCGGCCGGGGTGTCGACATCCGGCTCGGCGGCTCCGACGAGAAGGACCGGGAGAAGGTCGTCGAGCTCGGCGGCCTCTATGTGATCGGCGCCGGCCGGCACGACAGCCGCCGGGTCGACGACCAGCTGCGTGGCCGCGCCGGTCGGCAGGGCGACCCGGGTCGCTCGGTGTTCTTCGTCAGCCTGGAGGACGAGCTGGTCACCCGGCACGCCGGCGACGCGCTGCCGCGTTCGCCGCGGATGGACATCGACGGCGTGGTGCACGACGACCAGGTGGAATACGCGGTCGAGCACGCCCAGCGGGTGGCCGAGGGCGTCAACCACGAGATCCACCGCAACACCTGGCGCTACAGCGTCGTGATCGAGCAGCAGCGGGTGGCTCTGGCCGAGCGCCGGGAGCGCCTGCTCACCTCCGAGGTCGCCGCGATCATGCTGCTCGAGCGGTCGCCGGAGAAGGCCAAGGAGATCGACGAGGACGTCCTCTCCGATGCCGGACGGGCCATCGCGCTCTACCACCTCGACCGGCTGTGGGCCGAGCATCTGGCCGAGCTGAACGAGGTCCGGGAGGGCGTGCACCTGCGTGCCCTGGGCAAGCTCGACCCGCTCGACGAGTTCCACCGGGCGGCGGTGCCGGCCTTCCAGAAGGTGTTCACCGAGATCGAGTCCCGCACTATCGAGACGTTCGAGGAAACCGATCTGTCGGACGGCTGGCAGCCGGATCGGGCCGAGATCGTGCGCCCCAGTGCCACCTGGACCTACCTGGTGCACGACAACCCGTTCGGTTCGGAACTCGACCGCCTGATCGCGGCGGTGGGTCGTCGGTTGTCTGCCGGAAACTGATACCGCGCCATTCCAGATCCCCCGTTCCGCGAATCTTGCGGTACGGGGGATCTGTTTTTACATTCGCGGATGTTGATTCGCGCACGGGTGGATGTGGTGACAGTCTTAGGTGTTCCTCGTCACGGGATGCTTGTCGAACGGCGCAACTACTAAGTTAGGTAATGTTTAAACCGCCTGACAGACCACGGTTCCTAGAATGCATTTCTGTCGCCTAGCATGATGTGGAACGATTTTCCCACATCGTGGTTGCCGTCTTGACCGCTCATCTCCTGGCGCGGAATTATTCACCGCGTATTTACGGAGCGTGATCGGTTATGTACGGTTACCGACCATGCAATTTCAGGGGGCTTTTCTCAATGCCGGCAAGCGCGCTGTCGCCTCGTGTCAACCGCCATGTCACAGGTCCCGGACGCGGCTCCGGACCACGCCGGCCCGCCGACCCCGCCTTGACCGTGACGGTGGCCATCCCGCTCACCACCGACGCGTTCACCCCGCAGGCGCACCGCCTCATCGAGGCCGTGCGCGAGCTCGTCGAGATCAGCCAGGGCACCATCACCGTCGAGCCGGCCGCGCCGGTGTTCGCCGATCCGGGGCCGAACGGTCCCGAGGTGCGCATGCTCACCGCGTCCCGGCAGGTGCTGCTCGACGGTGAGGCGCTGCCGCTGACCCGCCTCGAGTTCGACCTGCTGCTGTTCCTGGCCGAGCGGCCCCGCCGGGTCTTCACCCGGGGTCAGCTGCTCGCCGGCGTCTGGGGTTACGAGCACACCGGGGAGCGCACGGTCGACGTGCACGTGCGGCGGCTGCGGCTCAAGCTCGGCGGCGGCCTGCCGGTGATCACCACCGTCTACGGCGTCGGCTACCGCCTGTCCGACGAGGCCCGCGTCGTGGTCCAGCCCCACGAGTAGCGTTGCCGGACGTGCGCGTGCGTCCGTTGACTGTCGAGGCTCTCGTCGAGGAACTCGCGTCCCACATGCTGAGCCGGGAAGCTGGCAGTTTCCTGCGAGTCGCGATCGACGGACCGGCGGCGGGGGATCCGGGCGGGCTCGCCGACGCCCTGGTCGCCCCGCTGCGGCTCGGCGGCCGGCCGGCCGTCCGCATCGACACCGCTGACTTCCTCCGGCCCGCGTCGTTGCGCCTGGAGCGAGGCCGCACCAACCCCGACTCGTTCTATGCCGGCTGGTTCGACGAGTCCGCCCTGATCCGCGAGGTCCTCGGGCCGGCCGGTCCCGGCGGCACCGGGAAGATCCTCACCAGGTTCTGGAACGCCGAGATCGACCGGGCCGCTCGTGAGCCGTATCACCAACTCCCGCCCGGGGCCGTCGTCCTGGTCAGCGGACCCCTGTTGCTGGGCAGCGGGCTCGACTTCGACCTGGCCGTGCACCTGGAGCTGTCCCGGGCCGCGCTGCGCCGCCGCACCCCGCCCGACCAGGCCTGGACCCTGCCCGCCCTGGACCGGTACGCCGAGGAGGTCAACCCGGCCCTCTTCGCCGACGTGGTCGTGCGCCTCGACGACCCGAAGCGGCCGGCACTGGTCGTCTCACGTGAGTGAGCAGAGTTGGTGTCGCGAGTTTGTGGCGGAGCTGACCACTGACAGTTATGCTCCGGTTACTTTTTCGGCGGAGACCCCGTTTGGGATCTTCGGCGACGGGTACCGGGAGGCCCCACGGTGCGATGGGGGCGCCCGCCGGGGGATTCCGTCGGCAGGGGCAGAGGAAGGGCAGGGGGAGCGGCATGCTCGTCAATGGAGCGGTGATCACGGGTAAGGGCGCCACCAAGGGCCGGTCGGCCGAGGAGGTCGAGCAGATCCGGACGATCCTCCGGGGCCGGTTCGACAGCCTCAACGCCGAGTACGAACTGGCGGTCGCGGAGAACCAGAAGCTCCGGCTGGTCGAGATCGGCGACGCCGCCGGTGACGACCAGGCCGACAGCGGGTCCAAGACGGCCGAGCGCGACGCGGCGACGTCGCTGCTGCGCACCCTTCTGGACCGGCGCACGCAGGCGGAACACGCCATGCAGCGCCTTGACGACGGCACCTACGGCAACTGCGAGGGTTGCTCCAACGCGATCCCGTGGGAGCGGCTGGAGGTTTTCCCCTCGGCCACCACCTGCGTGCACTGCAAGCAGAACCGCGAGCGCCGGGCCAGCTGAGTTCATCCGACGTCGGAGGTCCGCCGCGGTTGCGGCGGGCCCGCCGTCTCTCAGTGGTAGGGCAGACGTGGGCGTGATCGAGGTCGGCACGGCCTCCTGGACCGACCGGACGCTACTGGCGTCGGGCTGGTACCCCGCGGATGCGGACACCCCGGCGAAACGGCTCGCCTTCTATGCCGAACAGTTCCGGGTGGTGGAGGTCGACTCGACCTACTACGGTCCGCCGGCCGAGCGGACCACGAGGTTGTGGGCGCAGCGCACGCCCGCCGACTTCACCTTCAACATCAAGGCTTTCAGCCTGCTGACCGGCCACCCGACAAAGGTCTCGGCGATCTACCAGGACCTGCGGCCGGAGACCGACAAGAAGAACGTCTACCCCGACGATCTCCCGCCGCAGGCGTACGAGGAGGTCTGGAGCCGGTTCCTCGCGGCGCTGGACCCGCTCGTCGAGGCGGGCAAGCTCGGCGCGGTGCTCTTCCAGTTCCCGCCGTGGTTCGGCATCCGCAAGTCCAACCGGGAATACCTGCTCGAGGTGGCGGCGCGGTGCAAGCCGCTGCGGGCCGCAGGGCCACAAGTCGTCGGTTCCGCCGATCGTCGAGGCCACCGCCGACCTGGCGGTGGTGCGCTTCCACGGCCACAGCCCGAAGTGGACGAGCAAAGACATCTACGAGAAATCCGGTTACGACTACGCTCCGGCCGAGCTGGCGGAGTGGGCCCCGAAGCTCGCCGCGTTGTTCGGCCAGGCCGACAGGACGCAGGTTTTCATGAACAACTGCTACTCGGATTACGCCCAGCGCAACGCCGCTACGCTCGTCGAGCTTCTCGCAGAGCGATGAACGCGTCGGCGTCGACGATCGCCGCACCGCCGGGGTCGTTGTTGAAGAAGACGTACGCCTCGGTCAGCGGCGCCAACCGGTCGAGCCAGCCGGCCAGGGCGGTCCGGCCGTAACGCGGCCACGGCTTGGCCCGCCCCTCGTGCATGCGCAGGTAACCGAAGTCCGCGGTGGTCCACAGCGGACCGAGCGGGCGGCTGTTGCGGTCGGCCCAGCACAGCGCCGCCCCGTACCTCTCGAGGATCTTGCGGGTTTCGCCGGTGAACCAGGACTCGTGCCGAGGCTCGACGACCAGCCGTACGGTTCGGGGAAATTGCTTGAGGGTCTGCTCGAGCGCCTCCGGCTCGGCCCGCAGGGTCGGTGGGAGCTGGAGCAGCACCG
Source organism: Paractinoplanes ferrugineus (assembly GCF_016862195.1). Taxonomy (GTDB): domain Bacteria; phylum Actinomycetota; class Actinomycetes; order Mycobacteriales; family Micromonosporaceae; genus Actinoplanes; species Actinoplanes ferrugineus. The sequence continues at coordinate 8,522 of NZ_BOMM01000023.1, forward strand.
GGCCCAGCTTGTCCTCGAGCGCCTCGGCGCGGGACAGGAAGCGGGCGACCGGCTCGGCCGGCTCCCGGAGCCGCTTGATGTGGGTGAGGTAGCGGCTGATCTTCACGCCCACCTCGAAGCCGTCCGGGGTGCGCTGCCGCCACTGCTCGAACGTGCTCCGCTCGGGCAGCCGGTAGAACGCGTTGTTCACCTCGACCGTGGAGTAGTGCTTCGCGTAATGCTCCAGCCAGAGCTTCTGCGGCACCCCGGCGTAGAAGCGGTCCTTCCAGTCGCGGTACTGCCACCCGGACGTCCCCACCTTCAGCACAATGGCGCGCATACCCGCGATTAGACGTGATCAACCAGGGGTAACCCGAAGTCTCCACCGCAACGACAAGCGCTAGGAGATACCGATGTCACTCAGCGACGACGACATCACCACCGGCACCGAGACCGGCGGCGAAGGCCCCGCGGACGGCGGCGCCAACCCGAACGGCCACGACGGCGGCGCGGACGGCTCGGCGGGCGAGGGCCCGGCCGACGGCGGCGCGAACCCGGGCGGCCACGACGGCGGCGCGGACGGTTCCGCGGGCGAGGGCCCGGCCGACGGCGGCGCCAACCCGGGCGGCCACGACGGTGGCGCCGACGGCTCGGCGGTATGACTCTTGGGGAGCCGGGCGGTGCTGGTCACCGCCCGGCGCTCGCCCGCCTCACCGGCGTCGAGCCGGCCAAGTTCGCCGCCGCGCACTGGGGCAGGGCCCCGCTGCTGACGCGATCCGCGGACCCGGCCGGCTTCACCGATCTGCTCTCCCCGGCCGCTGTCGACGAGCTCCTCAGCCGCCGCGGCCTGCGCACCCCCTTCCTCCGCGTCGCCCAGCAGGGCAAGGTCCTGCCGGCGGCGAGGTTCACCGGTTCCGGCGGAGCCGGCGCCGAGATCAGCGACCAGGTCGTCGACGAGGACGTGATGCGCCTCTACGCCGGTGGCGCGACACTGGTCCTGCAGGGTCTGCACCGCATCTGGCCGGCCCTGATTGACTACACTCGGGTGCTCGGCGCCGAGCTGCGCCGCCCGTTGCAGGTGAACGCCTACCTGACGCCGCCGGCCAGCCAGGGCTTCAGCACCCACTACGACACCCACGACGTGTTCGTGCTCCAGGTCGACGGCACCAAACGCTGGCGCATCCACGAACCGGTCCTCGCCGACCCCATCGAGAACCAGCCGTGGGGCGGCCGGGCCGACGAGGTGGCCGCGACCGCCGAGGGCGAACCCGCGCTGGACGTGGTGCTCGAACCCGGGGACGCGCTCTACCTGCCGCGCGGCTGGCTGCACTCGGCCCAGGCGCAGGGGACCCGCGCACTGCACCTCACCATCGGCGTACGGGCGCTGACCCGCTACGCCCTCGTCGAGGAGCTGCTGGCCATGGCCGCGCAGGACGCCCGGCTGCGGGCCACCCTGCCGTTCGGGGTGGACGTGTCCGACCCCGACGCGATCGAGCCGGAGCTGACCGAGACCGTCGAGGCACTGCGCGACTGGCTCGCCGGCACGTCGCCGGCCGCCGTCGCCGACCGGCTGACCGCTCGGGACTGGCCGTCGGCCCGCCCCGAGCCGGTGGCCCCGCTCGCCCAGCTCGACTTCGCCGCCGCGCTGAGCCCGCAGGACACCGTCAAGACCCGCGGCGGCCTGCGCTGGCGGCTGATCGAGGACGGTACGGACCACGTCGTGCTCCGCCTGACTGGCCGCACGCTGCGTTTCCCGGCGTACTGCGCGGCCGCCCTGCGCCAAGCCCTCGGCGGCGAGCCGGCCCGGGTCGGCGACCTGCTCCTGGACACCGACGAGGACCGCCTGGTGCTGGCCCGCCGGTTGCTCCGGGAAGCCCTCGTGGTGCCGGCCTGAGCGGTCCGGTCCGGACGCGTCTCAACTACCGAGCCCGGCGGCGGCCACGATCAACCCGGCCGTCGCCAGGCCGGTGACCAGCACGGTCACCACCGTAGAGAGGTCCAGGCCGACGCCGCGCCGGTCGGCCACCTTCTTGGCGCCGACCACGGCGAGAACCGGGCAGGCCAGCAGGACCACGAGCGCGACCACCGGCAGCGCGTCGCGCCACGTGCCGGCCGGCACCCCGGGCACGTGCGCGTTGTTGCGCAGCACCCGGAACAGCACCGCCCCGACGATCCCGCCGACCAGGCCGAAGATCGCGAACATCGCCTTCACCCCGACGGTCAGCGGCCGTGCCGGAGCGGTGTATTTGACCTTGGTCGCGACCTCCTCCAGGTAGTCGATCGCGTCCTTCTCACCACGCTGTCGCGGGATGACGGCCGGTGGCTTGGTGCGGCCGTACCGTTCGGCGACCGGGCCGACCTTGTGCACGTACTCCGCCCACAGTCCGGCCGCCCGGGCATCCACCGACTCGAGCGTGCGCTGCGCCTCGGCGGCGTCGAGCCGGGCCGCCTTCAGCGCCTCGTCGGCCTTGCGCACCGCCTCGTCGGCGGCCTGCACCCGGCCGTCGTGCCAGCGCACCGCCTCGGCGCGCATGACCGCCGCCTCCTCCTCCAAAGTGGTCAGCCGGCGCAGCACGCTGCGGTAGTCGGCGGTGTCGAAATCGGCGGGCTGTACGTCGCTCATAGTTGTCCGTAAGGGATGATCACTTCGGCACCCCGATGCACCGAGCGGTCGAAGTGCAGCGCTCGCCAGGCCCGCGGGTACCACACGGGCGCACCGGCGCCCGGATAGTAGGGGGCCAGCTCGCTGCCGTGCACGTCCAGGGCCACCCAGGCGCCGATCGGGTCGGTGCGGGAGGCGTGCCCGCCGAGCGCGTCGCGCAGCAGCCCGGCGCCGCGCCACCAGCCCAGCACGTGGATGCGCCGCTCCGGGCCCTGCCGCAGGATGGTGCGCAGCTGGTCGGCCGCGCCCTTGCCGCCGGGCAGCGCGTCGGCCGCGTAGATCAGCAGGAAGTGCGGCCGGTCGGCGGGCCACGACGCCGACGCCTCACTGGCCGCGTCCTCGAGGAGCCAGTCCGCGTTCTCCGCCGAGAACAGCCCGCAGTCCGGCAGCTCGGCGCGCAACGCCTCGGCGGCCGGCCGGGCGTCCTGGTCGAGGCAGAGGATCGAGAAGCGGGCACCCTCCGGCGGGAACTGCCGGGCCAGCGACACCCCGGCGGTCGCCAGGATGGCGCACGCCTCCTCGGTGCGGGTGCCGAGGACGGCCAGGTTGCGGCCGGGGGCGCGGCGCAGCACCGTACGCGCCGACCGCGCAGTCACGTCGATCGTCTCGCCGAGCAGCACCATCGGCGCGGACGCCGCGTCGCCGGGGACGAGACGCTCGAAATCGGGGCTGTCGGACAGGCTGGGGATCACGTCACCGTCGAACAGGCGCGGGCCGTGGTCGTCGGGGCGCATCCGCCACAGCTGGTGCTGCAGGGCGTTCCACCGGTCGCGGTCACCGGCCGACGGCACCCGCACGACCCGGTTGGCCTCGACGGCGCCCGAGTCGGCGTTGACGACCGCGTGGTAGCGGGGCAGCGAATCGGCGGCCCCGTTGGTCTCGGCCAGGATGCGCCGGGCCCGCGGCAGGGCGATCCGCAGCGAGAACTGGGCGACCAGCGCCGGGCGCCCCCACAGGGCCTCGATCCCCGAGACGTCCTGCGACGCCAGGATCAGGTGGATGCCCTGCGAACGGCCCCGGCGGGCGAGGTCCTCGAGCAGGTCGACGGCCTCGGTCGCGACCGCGTCACGGCCGCTGAGCAGCACCTGGAACTCGTCGACCACGGCCACCACCCGCGGCCACGACCCCTGCGGATCCTCGGCGCGCAGCTCGGCCAGGTTGGTCACCTCGTGCCGCTTCGCCGCGTCCGCCCGGCGCCGCAGCTCGGCACCGAGGAATCGCAGCAACGCCAAACCGAACTCACGGTCCGTGTTGACGTTGACGCCGACCAGTTTCACGTGCGGCAGCCAGCTGGGGTCCCGCCGGCCCGGCGCGAACCTCGCGAACGACACCCCCTCCTTGAAGTCGAGCAGGTAGAAGGCCAGCTCGGCGGGGGAGTAGCGAGCGGCGAGCGCGCCCATCCAGGCATAGATCAGGTTGGTCTTGCCGGTGCCTGACGGCCCGGCGATCAAGGCATGCGGCGGGTAGTCGCTGAGCGTCACCTTCACCGGCGTGCCCTGCGGCCCGTCACCCAGCGGAGCCGACAACCCGGCGGCCGAGCTTTCCGTCCACAACTCCTGCGGCAGCAGGCTGTCCAACGCGACCGGCGCGGGCCCCGCGGCCACCGCTTCGGCGATCCGGCGGCAGGCCGCCGCGACGACCGCCTGCGGCGGACCCCCATCCAGCCGTACGGGCAACGCCCCCGCACTGCTGATGTGGCCGTGGTCGCCCCGCTGAGCGGTGATGAACTCGATGCCCGGCGCCGGTTCGACACGCATGCCCTGGACCAGCAGATGCACCCCGGCCGCCGCCCCGGTGCGCAGCAGCCGCTGCAACTGGGTCTGCTCGGCCCGGCTCAGCTCACCCGCGCCGAGCAGCACCGCCACCCGCCACGGCTCCGGCCGCCGGTGCGTCGCCGCCGCCAGCTCCCGCACCGACGTGTACTCCCCGGCCAGCACCGTCTCGTTGATCCGGCGCACGTGGTCGACCAGGTCGTCGAGCAGCGCCGGCAGCTCACCCGGGCCGGCGAACTTCAGCACCCCGGCCGGGGCCAGCGTGGCGAACCGCGCCAGGCCACCACCCAGGTGCTCCGGGTCGTACCCGATCAGGTGGAGCGAGCCCGGCGGCGCCGTGCCCAGCGCCCGCAGCAGCAACCCCGCGACCACCTCGTCGCCGAAGGCCTGATCGCCGCGCACCACCACATGTCCGTGGTCGAGCAGCGGCACCAGGGCCGGTACCTCCTCGGGATGAGGCAGCAGCAGCCGCCCGACCCGCAGCTCGGTGGCCGTTTCCTGGGGCGAGAGCTCCCAGACGGCCCACGAGTCGCCGGCGGCACCGGGCGCGGCCCGATCGGCGGCCCGCGCGGTCGCCTCGGCGTACGCGGCAAGGTCGGCTTTGCTCTGCTCGTCGATCTCCAGGAGGCGTTGATCGCGCGCCTCGGCCACGTTCTGCCGGCGCTCGACGGCGGCCTGCACCACCCGTTCCCGGCGGGCGACCGCCGCCTCGTAGGCGGCCCGCGCCGAGGCGAGCGCGTCCTCGGCCACGCCGAGGGCGTGCGAGAGTCCGGCCCGGATGTCCATGACGTGCTGCGTGTTCGACTCAGACATGGGCAATCAGCGTTCTCATCGGGCGTCGGCGGCCTCGGGGCGGCGCAACGGTTCGGGGGCGTTCGGGTCGAGCGTGTTGGCATCGCGGCCTAGCCGGGCGAGGAGCACCCCGGTGAGCACGCCCGCGGTGACGGCGTTGTCGGCCGGATGTCCGGACTGGCCCTGCTGGGCGACCGGCACCCGGCAGATGCGGGCGATCAAAGTGTCGAGTACGGCCGGGGGAGTGCCGGGAAGCAGTGACCGCACCCGCCCCGCACTGGCCGTCCGGAGCCGCTCGACGTCACCCGGCCCCGGCTCGTGCCCGAGCAGGTCCCCGGCCAGCCGATGCAAAACCGGCGCGCTCGCCGCGGACAGGGCCAGCCCGGTCGCGGCGTTCGCCGAGTGCAACTCCCGCCCGAGGCGGGCCTTGTCGCCGGAACGCACGCCGTTGGCCACCCGGCGCAACAGCTCGGCGGTGTCGGCCTGCTGCTCCTTGCTCTCCTCGGCGGGGGCGTCCTCCCCGGTCAGCTTCTTGACCCGCTCGTGCCACCAGGGTCCCAGTTTCTCCCCCTCCGGCTTCTCCTCGTCGGGCTTCTCCTGCTTGACCTCGGGCCGCTCCAGTCCGGCCTTCCAATCGGAGTCCGGCGGGGCGGACGCGTCGGCCGTCATGCCGATGCTCGCCAGATAGGTCGCGATGGCGTCCTGCGCGATCCGCAGCGCCGCCGCCGCCTTCTCGGCGTGCTCGGTGGCGTTGCCGAGCTGCGGCACCCCGACCGGATCGACGGAGGTCTCGCGAACCCACATCAGGATCTCGGTGGCACTGCGCAGCTTCTCCAGCGCCGCCGACACGAGCCCCGTCGGCAGTTCGTCGGAGGTGGCGCGAAGCTGGGCGCCGAGCTCTTGGATCAGTGACATCGCGTCAGAGCATCGCCGTGTAGTTCTGCGCCTGCTCCACCGCCATGGCAGTGGCACCCAGACACTCCTCGAGCGACTGGTCGGCCTGGGACAAACTCGAATGCGCGGACCCCACGGCGTCGCTCCCGCTGCCGTCGAGCGCCGCCGCCAGGCTCTGCTGGGCCTCGCCGATCTTCTCCCGGGCCGCCTGAATCGCCGCCTGCCCCTCGCTCACTTGCTGGAGCGCGGCATCCACGGCCGCTTTGACCTCGGCGACACTGGCCACCCGTGCAGCCTCCAACTGTGCGGAACCCGACTCTGCCCCTCAGCCTACTGCCCCCTTCCTGCCCCGCTGTCCGCGCACGCCCGTTTTCTGTCCAGAGGGAGAGCGCTTGCCCACAGCCTCGGCCCTGTACCGCGACCCACCTCGCACCCTGTCCTAGATCTGACCCGCCGCAAACAGGAATGAACCCTGCCCGCGGACTCCAATCTACGCAAATACCCCACCCACGCCACCTAGTCATCCTGACGACGGACCCCCGCCCCTCGCTCCGTCCCGTCCGTCTGCCCCATTCGCCCGCCCTGTCCGCCGACCGGCTCGGTGACAACTGGGGTGGAGTAGCCGACCTCGGCGGTGTCGTCGGGTCTGAGTGTCCGCCCGCTGCCACGACGAGCCATTCAAGACGGACAATTCGCCCACCGAACACGCCGGGAGCATGGCGGGCTGGCCAATTCGCCCACTGGACACGCCGGGGGCATGGCGGCCGGACAAATCGCGCGCTGGACAGGCCGGGTGTGCGGGGTGTGGCGAAGCTGTCGGCGGCTACGGCGACACTCGAGAACGCGGGTCGTCGGTGGCCGGCGGGCGGGCTGCGGTTGCTGTCATGGCGCCGATCGCCAGCAGGCCGGCGACGGGGGCCAGGGCGAAACCGGTGCGGATGCCGGCGGCGGTGAGGGGGCCGGCCAGGGCGGCTCCGGTGGCGCTGCCGACGGTGAAGGCGGTGAAGATCCAGGCGAAGGCCTCCACGGCGGTGCCGGGTGGGGCCAGCCGGTCGGCGGCCAGGAAGGCGGCGGTGAGCAGCGGGGGCAGGCCGAAGCCGCTGATCAGCTGCAGGGCGAACATCGGGCCCGGGGAAGGCGCCAGCAGCAGGGGAAGGTAGAGCGCGGTGAAGCATGCCGCCAGCACCGGCAGGCGGCGGAGGGTGCCGGGGCTGGCCCGGGTGTAGAGCAGGCCGCTGATCAGGGCGCCGACCGCCTGGAACGCCAGCAACCAGCCGGTCAGGCCGCGGTTGCCGGTCGCTTCGGCGTAACCGGTCAGGACGACCGGGATGCTTCCGACGGCGGCGCCGACGCAGGCTATGCCGAGCACCATCGTGACCAGGCGGCGGGAGCGGAGCGGGCCGGCCCAGTGGCGGTGGACGGTGGCGTCGCCGCGCCAGTGGCGCACGGCGGGGGCGGCCACGAACGCCGCCACCCCGGCGAGCTGCAGGACGGCGGCGGTGATCAGTCCGGTGGCCGGGCCGCCGAGCCCGACGGCGGCCAGGGTCACCAGCGGACCGACCACGAAGATCACTTCTTGAAGGGCGATGTCGAGCGCGTACGCGGCGGTCACGTCCGCCGGTGGCACCAGGTTCGGCCAGAGTGCTCGCAGGCAGGCTTCGAGTGGTGGGGTTCCCAGGCCGGCCAGTAAGGCGCCGGCCAGCAGCATCGCCGGGCGGCCGTCGTTCAGGGCGGCGACGACGTAGCCGGCCGCCGACAGCAGCGCCGATCCGTACAGGACGGGTGGCTGGCGCCGGCGGTCCACGGCTCGGGCCAGCAGCGGGGCGGTCACCGCCATGCCGGCGGTGAAGACCGCGACGACGGCGGCGGCGACGGCGAGGCTCACCGATTGCCTGGCGGAGAGCAGCAGGGCCAGTGGGGCGGCGGCGGTGGGCAGCCGGCCGACCTGGCTGGCGATCAGGACGAGCGGGACCTGCGGGGCGCGCAGAACTTTCGAGGCAGCGGGCATGGCATCGCTCCCGGGCGATGAGGGGACGAACGGGGGACACGCTGAACCGTCAGCGGTCAGGGAGCGAAGTCGGCGCGATCGTGGTCGTTGCCGTAAAGCGGGAGATCAGGCGTGACCCATCGGGCGAGCGCCAGCATTGCCGCCGCCGAGGCGTGACCGCACCAGGGCGGCTGGTGGCAGACGATGCCGGGCGGCGGGGTCACCGGCACAGACTAGCGTCCGCTCCACCGGAGTTCCGCCCGCGGCCGGGCGGGCAGCGGGGCAGGGCGGGCAGCGGGGCAGGGCGGGCAGCGGGGCAGGGCGGCTCAGCGCCGGGGGACGCCGGAGGGGCCGCGCACCTCGGCGCCCAGGGCCGAGGCGCGCTCGCGGAGTTCCCGGTCGGCGGTGACGACCACGATTCGGCGGTCGCGGGGCTCATCCCGTACCAAATCGATGATCTTGTCGTCGCCCGAGTGCGGCGCCCTGGCCAGGGTGACGCCGTTGTCGGCGGGCGGAATTTCGCGGGCCTTGCCCTCGACCACGAGGGTGACCTCGACGGGGCCCGGAATGTCCGGAAGGCCGCCGGAAATGACCGATGCCAGGGCATCACGCAGGCGGATGGCGGCCGCGGCGCGGTCCCGCCACCATCCGTCGGGGACGGATCCGACGACGTTGGCCCCGTCGACGATCACCAGAGGTACGGTCATGAAGTTGAGCCTACCTGTGTCAAGTCTTGGGAATTAACCCGACGGCTCCGGCGCTGAGTCGGGGGCAACGGACGTACCGAGAAAGAAGAAGACTCATGAGCATCGGACCGATCGGACCGGGCGGACCCGGCAACTGGGACGACCTGTTCGCACGCTTCTTCGGGGCGGCCGAGCCGCGCCGGCAGCAGCGCATAGACATCACGAAGTACATGAGCGGTGACGCCCGTCAGGTGCTCTCCGCCGCCGCCCGCCGGGCCGCCGAGCTCGCCGACGCGGAGCGTCATATCGCTGATCTCGACACCGACCACCTGCTGTGGGGTGCTCTGCAGCAGGACGCGATGAAGCAGACCGTGCGCCGGGCCGGAGCCGACCCCGAGTCGTTGCTCGCGGCGCTGGGGCGCCCGGCCGGTGTCCGGGAGAATCCGCCGGAGCAGGTGCAGCTGACCCCGCAGGCGAAGCGGGCCCTGCTCGACAGTCTGCAGATCTCGCGGGCGCTCGGCTCGTCGTACATCGGGCCGGAGCACGTCCTGATGGCGCTCGGCCTCAACCCCGATTCGGCGGCCGGTCGGCTGCTGCAGGGCAAGCTCGACCCGCAGGCGCTGCAGGGCGGGGAGCCCCAGCCGGCGGCTCGCACCGCACCGGTGAGCAGCGGCAAGACCCCGACGCTCGAACAGTACGGGGTGGACCTCACCGAGCTCGCCCGCCGCGGCGAGATCGACCCGGTGATCGGCCGGGCCGACGAGATCGAGCAGGCCGTGGAGATCCTGTCCCGGCGCACCAAGAACAACCCGGTGCTGATCGGCGAGGCCGGCGTCGGCAAGACCGCCGTCGTCGAGGGCCTGGCCCAGCGCATCGTGGACGGTGACGTACCGCTGACCCTGGAGGGCAAGCGCGTCATGCAGCTCGACCTGGCCGGCCTCGTCGCGGGCACCCGTTACCGGGGTGACTTCGAGGAGCGGCTGCGCAAGGTCATCGACGAGATCCAGAACGAGGGCGACGGCCTGATCGTGTTCCTCGACGAGATCCACACCCTGGTGGGTGCGGGCGGTGGCGGCGACGGGGGCGGGATGGACGCCTCCAACATGCTCAAGCCCGCGCTCGCCCGGGGTCAGCTGCGGGTGGTCGGTGCGACCACGCTCGACGAATACCGCAAGTACATCGAGAAGGACGCGGCTCTCGCCCGCCGGTTCCAGCCGGTGCTGATCGGTGAGCCGAGCGTCGAGGACACGGTGGCGATCCTGCGCGGGTTGCGGGACAACTACGAGGCGCACCACCAGGTGCGGATCACCGACGGGGCGCTGGACGCCGCGGCGGAGCTGTCCGACCGCTACATCACCGACCGGTTCCTGCCGGACAAGGCGATCGACCTGATCGACCAGGCCGGTGCCCGGGTGCGCCTGCGGGTCAAAACCCCGTCGGCGGACACGCGGGAGGACGAGCGGCGCCTCGAGCAGCTTTCCCGCGACCGGGACCAGGCGGTGGCGGCGGAGAACTACGAGAAGGCGTCGTCGCTGCGGGACGAGATCAACTCCATAAAGGAGAAGCTGGCCTCGGCGTCGGCTGACAAGACGGGCATTCCGCAGGTCACCGAGGCGGACATCGCCGAGGTCGTGTCCCGCGCCACCGGCATCCCGGTGTCGCAGCTGACCGAGGAGGAGAAGGAGCGCCTGCTTCGCCTCGAGGGGCACCTGCACGACCGGGTGGTCGGCCAGGACGACGCCGTCGAGGCGGTCGCCGAGGCGGTGCGGCGCTCGCGGGCCGGACTGGGCGACCCGGACCGGCCGGTGGGCAGCTTCCTGTTCCTCGGCCCGACCGGAGTCGGCAAGACCGAGCTGGCGCGGTCCCTGGCGGGTGCCCTGTTCGGGGACTCCGACCGGATGGTCCGGCTCGACATGAGCGAGTTCCAGGAGCGGCACACCGTGTCGCGGCTGGTCGGGGCGCCGCCCGGATACGTCGGCTACGACGAGGCCGGTCAGCTCACCGAGGCGGTCCGCCGCCGGCCGTACAGTGTGGTGCTGCTCGACGAGATCGAGAAGGCGCACCCGGACGTGTTCAACATCCTGCTTCAGGTGCTGGACGACGGGCGGCTGACCGACAGCCAGGGCCGGACGGTGTCGTTCAAGAACACCGTGCTGATCATGACGAGCAACATCGGCTCGGATCTGATCTCCGGCACCAAGCGGAGTGTCGGCTTCGGCGCCGGCACCGACGATTCCCTCAACGACCGGCTGGACCGTCGGCTCAAGGAGCAGTTGCGGCCCGAGTTCATCAACCGGATCGACGAGATCATCGTCTTCCGGCAGCTGGAGACGGAGCAGCTGCACCAGATCACCGAGCTGATGCTGGCCGAGACGCGGCGCCGCCTGCACGCGCAGGACATCGGCCTGGAGATCTCCGCCGACGCCGTCGACTGGCTCGCGGCGAAGGGTTTCCAGCCGGAGTTCGGCGCCCGGCCGCTACGCCGCACCATCCAGCGTGAGCTCGACAACCGGCTGTCGAAGCTGCTGCTCGGCTCGGACCTGACGGCCGGTCAGACGGTCAAGGTGGACGTGGTCGACGGCGAGCTCAGCTTCACGCACTGACCGCCGACGCGGTCTCCACGGAGCCGCCTCCCAGGTGGGGATATTCCTTGGTCCACTCGACATAGAGCGGATTGCGGGAAACGACCTCCTGGTAGGCGGCTTCGGCCATCTCGATCAGCTTGGCCGAGCCGTGGGCGGCCTGTGACTCCGGGTGCCAGCCGAGCACCTGCCGCCAGCGCAGCGGCGCCCCGCGCAGCGGCCGTGAGGTCAGGCCGGCGGGCGGGCGGAACGTCGGCTGGCACAGGCCGAGGGCGAGACCGGACTCGACCATGTCGACGCAGCCGCGCACGTCGGTCTCGAGCACCCGGCGCGGGGTGAAGCCGGACCGGGCGCAGGCCGCCGCGAAGCAATCGGCGAAACATCCGTCGCCGGTGCTGCCGACCCACTGCTCGTGCGCCAGCTCGGCCAGGTCCACATCGACCTGCTTGGTGGCCGGGTGGTCGTCGGGCATGAGCACGCACACCGCGTCGACCGCGACGGTCTGCCAGACGAGGCCGTAATCGGCCGCCGGCATCGCGTCGCCGCACACGCCCACCTGCGCGTAGTCGAGCTTGCCGGACTGGAGCATGGTGGCGAGCTCCTCCACGTAGTACGACGCGTGGGTGCTGATCTGGGCATCCGGCTGGGAGGTGGAGAGCCGGTAGACCATGCCGCCGAGGATCGGGCCGCCCAGCGCCCCGATGCGGTAGCGGCTCATCGTCTCGGTGCCGGCGGCACCGGCCATCCGGGCCGCCTCGTCCTGCAGGCCCTTCATGGCCGGCAACAGGACGCGAGCGCGGGACAGCACGAGCTCACCGAGAGCCGTGGGCCGGGCTCCCCGGCGGTCCCGCTCGAAGAGTGGACCACCAAGAGTGCGCTCGATGCGCTGAAGTTGCGCGGTCAAGGCCGGCTGGGCGAGCCCGAGCTGGGACGCCGCCTTGGTCACGCTGCCGGTTTCCGCGATGGCACAGACCACCTTGAGATGCCGCAGCTCCAGGTTCATAGCGTGACGTTATTTCGTTAAATGCATCGAAGGCTAGACCTGGAGCCTGCCGAAAGATCGAGCACATGTGACAAAACGGTTACGGAACCAGGAGGTAACTTCACAAATCCTTCCGGTACGTCGTTCGCCCGGTCATCACATCGCGCACCTTGTCGGCCACCGCCACGGCCGGATCGAGGATCTTGTTCCAGGGCGGCGACGACGGCGTACCGGGGTGCGGACGCGTCGGTGCGGCCTCCTCGGCCAACTCGACGCGGTTGCCGACCCGGATCAGATCCTCGATCGGCACCATCTGCGCGAGCACCGGGAGCAACTCCTCCTCGTCGGCGGCGACGTGGCGGCGCAACGCCTCGACGACCTCCGCGGCGGCGCCTTCGTCGCCCTTGTCGAGCCGCTTGAGCAGAACCAGCAGCGCGTGATCCTCGGCAAGCTCGCGGGCCGCCAGATCCTCCCCGCCCGGCACGGCCTTCTTGATCGCCGGGTAGAGGTACTGCTCCTCGGCCGAGAGATGGCGGGAGAGCTCGGCGATCATCACGCTCCTCAGTTTCGGCGAGGCCGGCTCGGCGGCGAACCGCTCGCCGAGCTCGATCAGGTCGCGGTGCTGTTCGTTCAGCACGTCGATCACGTTGCGGCCGGTGGTCTCGCCGCCGACGGGCGGAAGCGGGGGAAGATTCAGAGCGGACACGGGCTCGCCGGTACCCGAACCGGCGCTGTGACAAACCCGTCCCGGCCCCGGCCGCCACCCTTGGATGCGGTGCGCAATCTTCTGCTAAGAAGGGCGGATGGAGACCACCGCCGCTTCGGAGGTCGTCGGCATCTGCCGCGACCTGCTGCGCATCGACACCACCAACACCGGCGACCCCGACACCACCGTCGGTGAACGCGTCGCCGCCGAATACGTGGCGGCGAAGCTCGACGAGGTCGGCATCGGCTACGAGTTGCACGAGTCCGCGCCGAAGCGGGCCAACCTGGTCGCCCGCATCCCCGGCGCGGACCGCGAGCGGGGCGCCCTGCTCGTGCACGGCCACCTCGACGTCGTGCCGGCCGACGCGGCCGAATGGACGGTCCCGCCGTTCGCCGGCGAGGAGAAGGACGGCTTCCTCTGGGGCCGGGGCGCGATCGACATGAAGGACTTCGACGCGATGATGCTGACGGTCTTCCGGGACTGGCAGCGCACCGGCTACGTGCCGCCCCGCGACATCGTGATCGCGTACACGGCCGACGAGGAGGCCGGCATGCAGTACGGCTCGCAGTTCCTCGTCGAGAAGCACCGCGACCTGTTCGAGGGGTGCACCGAGGCGATCGGCGAGGTCGGCGGCTATTCCTACACGGTGAACGAGAACATGCGCCTCTACCTGGTGCAGACCGCCGAGAAGGGTCTCGACTGGCTGAAGCTGCACGCCACCGGCCGGCCCGGGCACGGCTCGTTCATCCACGACGACAACGCGGTCACCGCGCTCGCCGAGGCCGTCGCCGCCGTCGGCCGGCACCGTTTCCCGATCGTGGTCACCCCGACGGTGCGCCGATTCCTCGAGGAGGTCTCCGACGCGCTCGGCATCGAGCTCGACCCGAACGACCCCGAGCTGGCGATCTCCAAGTTGGGCCCGATCGCCAACCTGATCGGCGCCACCATCCGGAACACCGCCAACCCCACCCGGCTCGAAGCCGGTTACAAGGACAACGTGATCCCGGGACGGGCGTCCGCCACCATCGACTGCCGCACCCTGCCGGGGCATGCCGACTCGTTCCTGGCCGAGTTGCGCGAGATCATCGGGCCGGATGTCGAGATCGAGCACAAGCACCGGCAGCCGGCGGTCGAGACCGAGTTCGGCGGCGCGCTGGTCGACGCGATGGGCGCGGCGCTTCGCGCCGAGGACCCGGGTGCGCGTACGGTGCCGTACCTGATGTCCGGTGGCACCGACGCGAAGGCGTTCGCCACACTGGGGATCGACTGTTTCGGGTTCGCGCCGTTGCGCCTGCCTCCGGACCTGAACTTCAGCGCGCTGTTCCATGGCATCGACGAGCGGGTTCCGGTGGAGGGACTAGAGTTCGGCGTGCGTGTGCTGGACCACTTGCTCCGAAACAGTTGATTTCTCCGTTTTTCCGGGAAGGACCCGATAATGACCGACCAGAACGCGGAACTCGACGCCGCCCTCGAAGCGGTCGTGGAGGCCGCGAAGGCGCATCTCACGGCGGTCAAGGCGGCGGCCGGCCGCATCGACGACGACGACGTCTGGCAGGCGTACGTCAACCTCAACAACGCCTCGTTCGCCTACGACGAGAAGTTGCTCGAGGCGTTCGGCGAGGTGACGCCGTGGGACGTCGAGTCGATCGACCCGGATGAGGCCGACCAGCGCTTCGGCCTGGGCGTCGACGGTTACGACGCGGCCGAGTCGACGGACCCCTACCCGCAGGTGATCTCGGTGCGGCAGCGGCGCGACTACCGCGTGCCCAGCGTCGCGGCCCTGCTGCGGGTGGCCGACGCGGCCCGGCGCAACTCGGTGCCGGAGGACGAGGACGCCGGCGCGGTCGAGTCGGTCGGCGAGGCGGTGCTGGAGCTGCTGCAGGCGGGCGACGGTTCGCTGTCGTCGCTCGACGTGCCGGAGCTGGAGCCGCTCGACGGCCTGCTGACGGTGAGCGAGATCGCCGAGCCGCTCGACCTCGAGGCCTACGCGGACTCCGACGGCGACGGCCCGTTCGCCCCCCGGGAGGGTGACCTGCTGGTCGGCCGCCTCGACGAGCACCCGTTCCTGCCCGATGAGGAAGAGGACCACGCCGGGCACAACCACTGACGGTTCAGTAGGACAGTCCCGGCTGGGGGTTGGTCTGGATGCGCCGCCGCAGCACCACCTTCCGGGAACCGTCCCGGAAGAGCTGCACCCGGGCCAGCTCCCAGCCGGAGAACTCGGCCTGAATGGCCAGCTGCGCCGCGGCGGTCAGCCGATCGACATTCGAGGGCAACCGCAGCGGCGCGTATTCGTAGTCCATGGAACCTAATATGCGCCGCTGATCGTTCCGTTGCTAGCCCGCCGGGCTGGGGTAACCCACACCCTCACGCTCCGGATATCCGAGGTCGACGGCGGACACGTCGTCGAGTGCCCGCGCGATCTCGGCCGGCAGGACCAGCTCCTCGCTGAGCAGCGCGCCCTGCAACTGCCCGGCGGTGCGGGCGCCCAGGATCGGGGCCGCGATGCCGGGCCGGTCGCGCACCCACGCGATCGCCACCTCCAGCGGAGACACGCCGAGGCCCGCGGCCGCGGTCACCACCGCCTGCACGATGCTGGAGCTGCGCGGCTCCAGGTAGGTCCGGACGAACGCGGCCAGATGCTCGGTGGCGGCGCGCGAGTCGAGCGGCCGGCCGTTGCGGTATTTGCCGGTGAGCACCCCCCGGCCCAGCGGCGACCAGGCCAGGACGCCGAAGCCGAGAGCCGCCGAGGCGGGCAGCAGCTCCCGTTCGATGCCGCGCTCGAGCAGCGAGTATTCCATCTGGGCGGCGACGATCGGGGCCCGTCCCGGATAGGCGGACTGCCAGGTGGCGGCGCGCACCGACTGCCAGGCGGCGAAGTTGGAGATGCCGATGTAGCGCACCCGGCCGGAGGACACGGCGTGGTCGAGGGCCGCCAGGGTCTCCTCCAGCGGCGTCTGCGTGTCGTAGCCGTGGATCTGCCACAGGTCGACGTAATCCGTGCCGAGCCGGCGTAACGACGCGTCCAGGGAACGCAGCAGGTTGCCCCGTGAGCCGTCCCGGCGCCGGTAACCGTACGGGGTGAGACCGGCTTTGGTGGCGATCGTCACGTCGTCGCGCGGCACCAGATGGTCGAGCAGTGAGCCGATCACCGACTCGGCGTCGCCGTCGCCATAGACGTCGGCCGTGTCGATCGTCGTGCCGCCGGCCTCGAGGTAGACCTTGAGCTGGGCCGCCGCGTCATCGGGATCGGTGTCCCGTCCCCAGGTCATGGTGCCGAGGGCCAGTCGGGAGACCGCCAGCCCGCTTCGGCCGAGCGGTCGCTGCTGCACGAGTGAACCTTATTCGCAGTGTGTCCTCAGCGAAATGCTCAGGCGCAGGTCAACCGGGTCGGTTACCGGACGGAAACTACTGAGCGTGGGTGGATAGGCTCACCGGAGGATCGGCAAACCGTGGAGGTCACGTGCGGCTCGGAATCAGCCTCGGTTATCAGGCGGCGTGGACCACACCCGCCGATCACCTGGCCATGGCGCAGGAGGCGGATCGGCTCGGCTTCGCGGTGGCCTGGTCCGCCGAGGCCTACGGGTCGGACGCGGTGAGCATGCTCGCCTGGATGGCCGGCCAGACCCGGCAGATCGACCTGGGCGCGGCCGTGATGCAGATCCCGGCGCGCACCCCGGCGATGACCGCGATGACCGCGGCCACCATCGACGCGCTCTCCGGCGGCCGGTTCCGGCTCGGGCTGGGCGTGTCCGGCCCGCAGGTCTCCGAGGGCTGGCACGGCGTCCGGTTCGCGAAGCCGTTGCAACGCACCCGCGAATACGTCGACGTGGTCAAGATGGCGATCGCCCGGGAACCGGTCTCGTATCAGGGCGAATTCCACACGCTGCCGCTGCCCGACGGGCCCGGGAAGGCGCTCAAGCTGGGGTTCCGCCCACCGCGTACGCAAATCCCGATCTATCTCGCCGCCGTCGGCCCGAAGAACCTGGAGCTCGCCGGTGAGATCGCCGACGGCTGGCTGGCGATCTTCTTCGCCCCGGACGCCGCGGGCGAATATCTGCAGCACATCGAGCGGGGCCGGGCCAAGCGCGGCCTCGGGCTGACCGGCTTCGACGTGGCCCCCACCGTGCCCGTCGTGCTCGGCGACAACGCGGCCTGGTGCGCCGACGTGATCCGGCCCTACGCGGCTCTCTACGTGGGCGGCATGGGCAGCCGGGAGCAGAACTTCTACAACCAACTCGCCGTGCGGATGGGTTACGCCGACGCCGCCGCCAAGGTGCAGGAGCTCTACCTGAGCGGCAAGAAGGCGGAGGCGGGCGAGGCGATCCCGCAGGAGTTCATCGAGCGCACCTCGATCGTCGGAAACAAGATCCAGGTCAAGGAACGGTTGAAGCAGTACGCGGCGGCCGGCGTCGGCACGCTTTCGATCAGCCCCTACGTCGGTGATCTGAAGAGCGGCATCGACACGTTGCGGATCGTGGCCGAGGCCTACGAAGAGTCCGGCGTGGCCGAGTAGTGGCCACCGTCCTGCTGCTGCGCCACGGGCGCACGACCGCCAACGCGTCCGGTGAACTGGCCGGCCGGCTGCCCGTCGACCTCGACGAGACCGGCCGGGGTCAGGCCGTCAAGGCCGGTGCCCGGCTGCGTGCCCTGCCCCTCGCCGCGGTGGTGTCCAGCCCGTTGAAGCGTTGCCGCAACACCGTCGAACTCGCCCTGCCCGACGCCGACGTCGTCGAGGAGGACGGACTCATCGAGTGCGGCTACGGCGACTGGGAGGGCAAGCAGCTCAAGGAGCTCGCCAAGGACCCGCTCTGGCCGGTCGTCCAGCAGCACCCGAGCGCGGCGAACTTCCCCAACGGCGAGGGCATGGCGGAGATGTCGGCCCGCGCGGTGCGGGCCGTCCGCGACTGGGACGCGAAGATCACCGCCGAGCACGGCCCCGAAGCACTCTGGTTGGCCTGCTCCCACGGCGATGTGATCAAGGCCATCATCGCCGACGCGCTGGGCCTGCATCTCGACCAGTTCCAGCGCATCGTCGCCGACCCGGCCTCGATAAGCGTCATCCGGTACACCCCGACCAGGCCGTTCGTCGTCCGGGTCAACGAGGGCGGCGACCTGGGCACGCTCGTACCCGCCAAGAGCGCGACCACCGACTCCGATGCCGCGGTCGGTGGGGGAGCCGCAAGCGGCGCTGTGTGACCGGCGTGTTACCCCAGGTGGGCTCGGTTGCGCCCTCGGCGAACCGGGACCCGCGAGGAGGGCGATCCGGAGCGAGGGTCGATAGGGTTGGTCCCATGAGCCACCAGGTGCACTCGTTCGAGCCGCCCGAGCGGTTCGTGGCCGGGACGGTGGGCGAGCCGGGCGACCGGACGTTCTTCCTCCAGGCCCGCGGTGGCGGGCGGGTGATCAGCGTCGCCCTCGAGAAGGTGCAGGTGCAGCTCCTCGCCGAGAAGCTCGAGGAGCTGCTGCTCGAGGCCAACAAGCGCTTCGGTGTCGACATGCCCGAGCTGCCGGTCCTGGCCGTGCACGACAACGAGCCGCTCGACACCCCGGTCGACGAGGAGTTCCGCGTCGGCACGCTCGGGCTGGCCTTCGACGTCGACAGCGGCACGGTGGTCATCGAGGCGATCGAGGCCGGCGAGGCCGAGGTCGAGATCGAGCTCGACGAGGACACCGACGAGCCGCCGGTCGAGGACGACGACGATGACGAGGACGAGGAGCCCGACGACGACCTCGACCGCCTGCGGGTCCGCCTGACCCCCGAGGCGACCAGGGCGTTCATCGACCGCGCCCGGCGTGTGGTGGCCGCCGGGCGGCCGCCGTGCCCGCTCTGCGGCCAGCCCCTCGACCCGGCCGGCCACCTCTGCCCCCGGCACAACGGTTACCACCGGTGACCGCCGAGCCCGCGGCCGCCCTGGCCGAGAGCGACGCCCTGGAACTGCTGTCGCGCGGGCAGATGGAGATCGAAGGCCGGCTGGTCGACGCCTCCAACACCACGCTGCGTGCCGAGATCACCCTCGACGGCCTGACCCGGCGTTGCGTCTACAAACCGGTCCGCGGCGAACGCCCGCTGTGGGATTTCCCCGACGGCACCCTCGCCGGCCGTGAGGTCTCGGCCTACCTCGTCTCCCAGGCCATCGGCTGGGACCTGGTCCCGCCGACCATCCTGCGCGACGGCCCGCTCGGGCCGGGTGCGCTCCAGCTCTGGATCGACCAGCCCGACGAGGCCGAGGCGCTCATCGGTTTCGTCCCGGCCTATGACGTCCCGCCGGGCTGGCTGGCGGTGGCCAACGCGCGCGACGACGACGGTGATGCCTACGCCCTGGCGCACGCCGACGACCAGCGCCTGGCCCGCCTCGCCGTTTTCGACGCGGTGATCAACAACGCCGATCGCAAAGGCGGCCACGTCCTCTACCCGGCGACGGGCGCGATTCACGGCGTCGACCACGGCGTGAGCTTCCACGTCGAGAACAAACTGCGCACGGTTCTCTGGGGCTGGACCGGAAAGTCCCTGATCAGCGAGGCCGCCGAGGTTCTGGCCGCGCTGTCGGCGGGTCTCGACGGCACATTGGGCGAAGCCCTCGAGGAACACCTGACGGTGTCCGAGGTGCAACACATCCGCCTGCGCGTGCGAAGGCTGCAAAGATCAGGCCGTTTCCCCAAGCCTCCGCAGGATTGGCCGGCCATTCCCTGGCCTCCGGTCTGACTTCTTTCGATACGGCGTGGCCGAGTCCCGCTGTTCGCGGTCCCGCTCGGCGTCCGGTCACCCTCCGCGCGCCCGCTGCGGGCGGGCCCGGCCCCGCAAGACCCGGCCCCGCAAGACCCGGCCCCGCAAAACCCGGTCCCCAACCCCGGGGTCGCCTCGGTAGCCTCCGTACGTGCCTGAACCGACACTGCTCTTCGTCATCGGCCCGCCGGCGGTCGGCAAGATGGCCGTGGGCCACGAGATCGCCGAGCGCACCGGCTTCCCGCTCTTTCACAACCACATGGCGATCGAGCCGGTGCTGCGCTTCTTCGAGTTCGGCACGCCGCCGTTCCGACGCCTCGTCGAAGGTTTCCGGCAGGCCCTGTTCGAGGAGGTGGCGAACAGCGACCTGGCCGGCATGATCTTCACCTACGTGTGGGCGTTCGACCTGCCACCCAGCACCGAGTCGGCGGACCGCTATGCGACGGTGTTCCGCGCCCGGGGCAGCCGCGTCCACTACGTCGAGCTGGAGGCAACCCAGCCGGAGCGGCTACGCCGCAACGAGCACGAGTGGCGCCTGTCCCAGAAGCCGTCGAAACGAGACCTGACGCGTTCCCGGGAACTGCTGCTGCGCCACGACGCCGAGCACCGGTTCAACTCGACCGACGAGTTCGCCGGCAACCCGGATCACCTGCGCGTCGACAACACCACCCGGACCCCCGCCGAGGTGGCCGAGCTGGTGATCACCCACTTCGGCCTGCCCCGCGCCGCGCAACCGGCACGGAACTCAGCTCAATAGTTGTGGAAGCTTCGCGAACAGCTGCTCGGTATAGCTGATCATCTCGTGCAACATCCAGTTTCCCGAGAACAGCAGCGCGGCCCCGCACGCGGCAGCCTTGGGCACGAATGCCAGGGTGGCCTCCTGGATCTGGGTCACCGACTGGAACAGCGAGATGGCGAAGCCGACGCCGAGGGCGGTGAGCAGCACCGGTGCGGCCATCTTGGCGGCGATGGTCATGGCCTGCAGACCCAGCTCAACAATCATCGTGTCGGTCATACATCCCTGTTCGGCCCGTTGCCGGTTGCGGTTAGGTTCGGGCCCCGACAATCCTCAAGTCGCTCCCGGGGGACATTCGGTGAGGTAGACCTCACGGCTTCGGCTTCTGTCACATCCGCTCGATAGGCTCGTGACCATGGACGCATGGACCGGGCACGACGTGCCGACTCTGCCGGGCGACGCGGTCACGCCGCGGCTGTTTGACACCGCGCGCCGGGCGGTGGCGCCGACCTCGCCGGGCAAGACCGCGACGATGTACGTCTGCGGCATCACGCCCTACGACGCGACCCACCTCGGTCATGCCGCCACCATGATCACGTTCGACCTGGTCAACCGCGCCTGGCGAGATTCCGGCCGCGCGGTGACCTACGTGCAGAACGTCACCGACATCGACGACCCGCTGCTCGAGCGCGCCCAGCGCGACGGCGAGGACTGGGTGGTCCTCGCCATGCGCGAGACGGCCCTCTTCCGCGAGGACATGGAAGCCTTGCGGATCATCCCGCCGGAGCACTACGTGGGCGCCGTCGAGTCGATCCCGGCCATCGCCGAGCACGTCCGCGAGCTGGTGAGCGCCGGCGCCGCCTACACCCTCGACGACGGCACCGGCGACGTCTACTTCTCGATCGCCGCCGCCCCACGCTTCGGCTACGAGTCGAACCTCGACCGCGCCGAGATGACGAAGCTGTCGGCCGAACGAGGCGGCGACCCCGACCGCGCCGGCAAGCGTGACCCCCTCGACCCGCTGCTCTGGCGCGGCGCCCGCGACGGCGAGCCCGCCTGGGACGGCGGCGACCTCGGCCCCGGCCGCCCCGGTTGGCACATCGAGTGCGCCACCATCGCCCTCGGCCTGCTCGGCAGCACCATCGACGTCCAGGGCGGCGGCAACGACCTGCTCTACCCCCACCACGAGTGCTCGGCCGCCCACGCCGAGACCCTGACCGGCGCCGCCCCCTTCGCCGCCCACTACGTCCACGCCGGCATGATCGGCCTGGACGGCGAGAAAATGTCCAAGTCCAAGGGCAACCTGGTGTTCGTCTCCCGCCTGCGCGGCGACGGCGTCGACCCGATGGCCGTCCGCCTGGGCCTGCTGTCCGGCCACTACCGCGCCGACCGCGAGTGGACCGACGACGTCCTGAAGACCGGTCAGGAACGCCTGGCCCGCTGGCGCGCCGCCGCCGCGTCCCCCACCGGCCCCTCCGGCGCCGGCCTGGTGGCCGCCGTCCGCGAGGCCATAGCCGACGACCTCGACACCCCCGCCGCCCTGGCCGTCATCGATGCCTGGTGCGAAGCCGCCCTGACCGCCACCGGCGACGACGAATCCTCCCCGGCCCTGATGTCCCGCACCGCCGACGCCCTGCTGGGCATCCGCCTCTGACTTCTCCGCAGCCGCTCCACCCGGGCACTCGCGGACCCGGTCGCCCGTGCGTCCAGGCCTGCGTGTTCGGCCGCCGACAGGGCGCGCTCGCGGCCGGCCCACCCGCGCGTCCATCCGGGGCCGGGTCGCCGGCATTTGTGCGCTTGGGGCGGGACTGGCCATGTGCGTGCTTGGGCCGCGTCGCCCGCGCGAGCTTGGGCCGGGTCGTCCGCGCACGCTTGGGCCGGGTCGTCCGCGCGGTCTCGGGCCGCGTCGTCCGCCTGCGTGCCTGGGCCCGTCGTCTGTGGTGCGCCCGCATATGCGGGGCCGCCCGGCGGAGTGCGCCTGCGGACGGGGCGGCCGGTGCGGTGCATCCGAGGATCGGGCCTGCGCGGTGCCGTCTGCTGGTCGGGTTGCCTGCGCGCGGTGCGTCTGGGGGTCGGGCCGCCTGCGCGGTGTGCTTGAGCCGGGTCGTCCGTGCCCGGGGCCAGGTCACTCCGCCGTGCGTGCCTGGGGCCGGGTCGCCCGCGCGGTGTGCATACGGCCGGCCGCGTGCGGGTGCGTCAGGGCGCGCGCCTCCACGAGGCGAGCGGCTTCCCGGGCTCCGGGCTCGGCGGGCTGGGGTCGTTACCGGTAGTGAAGCCGCTCGCGTAGCCGAGGGCGGCGGAACTCACCCTCGCTGGGTTACCGTCGCGGAGCAGCACCCGGGGTCATGGTCGGGTCGGGGCAGCGGCGTCGGGGTGCAGCACACGTCGCCCAGCCAGGCGCTTCGGCCCTCTTTGACGGCCACGGCGGCGATCAGCAGGGCGGCGGCGGGGTCGGCCCAGGTCCAGCCGAACAGGGTGTTCACGGCCAGGCCGGCCAGCAGGATCGCCGATAGACAGGTGCACAACAGGGTCTGCCTGGAGTCGGCCACCGCCGTGCGCGAGCCGAGCTCCCGGCCGGTGCGGCGCTGCGCCCAGGACAGGGCCGGCATCACTGCCAGCGAAACGGCGGCCAGCGCGATCCCGGTCGTGGAGTGTTTCGCCTCGGTCCCGGTCACCAGGGTGCGGGTCGATTCGACGGTCACATAGGCGGCCAGGGCGAAGAACGACAACGCGATGATCCGCAGTGCTGTCTTCTCCCGCTTCGACGGGTCAGGGGCGGCGAACTGCCAGGCCACGGCGGCTGCCGAGGCGACTTCGAGGACGGAGTCGAGGCCGAAGCCGATCAGGGCGGTCGAGTCGGCCCGGGTGCCGGCGCCGACGGCGAGCACGGCCTCGACCAGGTTGTAGGTGATCGTGGCGGCCACCAGCAGGCGTACGCGGCGGGTCAGCACGGCCCGGCGGATCGGGGACGGGCCGATGGTGAGCAGCATCAGCAGCAGCCTTTGGTGGCCGAGTCGGGGCAGGCTGCCGGGTTCACCGCAAGCACCAGGCCGAGCAGGTCGTCGAGGGCGTGCCCGATGCGGCGGTCGGCGAGTTCGTAACGGGTGCGCCGGCCCTCGGGGACGGCCACCACCAAGCCGCAGCCGCGCAGACAGGCCAGGTGGTTGGACAGGTTCTGCCTGGTCGCACCGAGGAGGTCGGCCAGCTCGGCGGGGTAGCCGGGGGAGTCACGCAGGGCCAGCAGCAGCCGCGCGCGGGTCGAGTCGGACAGGGCGTGACCGAAGCGGGCGAGGGCTTGGCCGTGGCTGACCGTCTCCATATCGAGTGACAGTACAGCATCCGCTGTATTAAGAACTGGACAGCGGAAAGCTGCCCCGGAAGGGCGTATTCAGCCTGATCTCGTGCGAAGGGAAGTACCATGCGTCGCCCGGTCATGGACCTCGCCGGCTTCGCCCTGGCCACCGGCGTCGACTCCTGAATTGATCCGCTGACCCGACCGGTGACCCGAGGATGCCCGCGACCCTCGGGTCACTGGCATCATGGCCTGATGCTCGCGGCGGTCAGGACAGTCCAGGATCTGGTGGCGGGGATCGAACCGGTCGACGAGCTCGAGGCCGATCACCGGCGGCATGTGTTCGACTGGCTGGAGAGCACCGACGACGTGTTCCGCCGGGTCAAGCCGGCCGAGCCCGACAAGCACCTGGTCTCCTATGTGGTGCCGGTCGACGGCGACGGCGACGTGCTGCTGGTCGATCACATCAACGCGGGTCTGTGGCTGCCGCCGGGCGGGCACGTCGAGCCGGGCGAGCACCCGCACGACACCGCGGTCCGCGAGGTGGCCGAGGAGCTGGGCCTGACCGCTGTCCCGGACGAGAGTCCACTGTTTCTGACCGTCACCCGCACGGTGGGAATCGACAGCGGGCACACCGACGTGAGCCTGTGGTTCGTGCTTCGCTGTGACCGCGATCAGCCGCTCACCCCGGACATCGGCGAGTTCCGTCGGGTGCGCTGGTGGTCGCCGGACGAGGTCGACGTGGCGCTCTGCGACCCGCACTTCCCCCGGTTCGTCCGGAAACTCCGCCGGTGATCGGGCTGCCCTGACCCTCAGGCGAGGGCCAGGCCGGGATCCGGGTCGGGCTCCGGCATCGGGGCCGGGATCTTGTATTCCTCGGTGAGCGTGGTCATCGGGCCCGGCCAGGTCGCCTGGGCCACCTCGATCGGCTTGCGGGTCTCGTCGAAGGCCACGTGCAGCAGATGCAGCACCGGGGTGTCGGGGCGGATCTGCAGGGTCTCGGCCTCGTCGCGGCTCGGCTGGCGGGCGCTGATCGTGTCGGTCGCCGACGCGTAGCGCTTGCCCAGGGCTTCCTCGGCCTCCTGGTAGAGCGGGCGGCCGAACGCCTCGACGCGTTCCAGCGACGTGCCCGACGTCTCCGCGACCCGGAACCATGACGCGCCGAGTTCGACGGTCGCGTCGTCGGTGCGCACGATGTGCCGGCGCACCAGCATCTCGGTGCCGTCGCGCACGCCGAACGCGTCGGCGACCTCCGGGGGAGCGGGCTCGCGGCCCACCGAGACGAGCTGCTGCCGATAGCGGGCGGCCAGATCGGCGTGATAACCGCGGTGGGCGCCGTAGCGGCCGCGGGACAGGCGGTTGAGCCGGCGGCGGGTGCCCCGGACGTACGTGCCGGAGCCCGGCTTGGTGATCAAGATGCCTTCGACGCGCAGCTGGTCGACGGTGCGCTGGACAGTCTGCTTGGCCACGCCGAACATCTCGGCCATCGCCGGGATCGACGGCAGGCGCTCGCCCGGCTGCCAGTCGCCCCGGCGGATGCGCTCGCGCAGCTGCGAGGCGATCTGCCGGTGTGGGAACTCCGCCGCCCCTGGGTTGATCGTCATCCCTGACCTCCAAGCCCTAGGTTCCTAGGATGCGCCGAACGGCCGGGACCGGCGCGTCGACACGCCGGGTAACGGCCTACCAGGAACCGGCGGTGGGGCCGGCCGAACCGCCGCGACGGCGGAGGTACTTCTCGAACTCGCTCGCGATCTCGTCCCCGGTCAGCGGCTGGATGCCCTCGTCGCCGACGCGCTCCTCCAGCTCACGGACATATTCCCCGAGCTCGGCGTCCTGCTCGGCGGCCACCCGCACCCGCTTCTCCCACTCGTCGGCCTCCTCGGCCAGGTCGGCCATCGGGACCGGCAGGTCGAGGACGTCCTCCAGGCGCGACAGCAGGGCGAGCGTCGCCTTGGGGCACGGCGGGTTGTTCGCGTAATGCGGCACGTGCACCCAGAACGACAGGGCTTCCAGGTCGGCGCGCCCGGCCGCCTCGTGCAGCACGCCGACGATGCCGGTCGGGCCGTCGTAGCGGGTCGGGACGACCTTGTACTTGTCGGCTATGCCGTTGTCGCTGGCCGATCCGCTGATCGGCAGGGGGCGGGTGTAGGGCACGTCGGCCAGCAGGGCACCCAGCAGCACGATCCGGTTGACCTCGAGGCTGTGGCAGACCTCGAGCACCTGCTCGCAGAAGGTGCGCCAGCGCATGCTCGGCTCGATGCCGCGGATCAGCACCACGTCCCGGTCGGCGCCCTCGGGGCTGGCCACCATGAAGCGGGTGGTCGGCCACTCGATCTTCCGGGTCTCGCCCTCGGCCATCGTGATGGTCGGGCGGCTCACCTGGAAGTCGTAGAAGTCCTCGGGGTCGATGGTCGAGATCTCCCGGGCCTGCCACACCTGCTCGAGGTGTTCCACGGCCGCGGTGGATGCGTCCGCAGCGTCGTTCCAGCCCTCGAAGGCGGCGATGGCCACAGGGGAACGAAGCACGGGGAGGCCGTCGAACTCAGTCATAGGTGACAGCCTACGTGCGCTGCGTGTGCGGTACTCGTCGGCCGCGCCGCGCACGGCGCTCAGCCGGGCCGGTAGAGAGCGGCGTCACAACCCCGAAATGCCCATAAATACTAAGGAAAAGGGCGATTCATCAGGGGTCGTGGTGCGGGAGCCGGCGGCAGCTTCGCATGCCGCAGCTGGTGTACGGCCGTCCGCCGCACCCGGCTCGAACTGTGCGGCGCGGGCAGCGCCAGTGCGGTTGGGGACGCGATCGCACGTACTATCCTTTTGCGGCTTTTCCGGCTTCTGACAGCAACGCGGCGCAGCGCAGATTGCGGTATTTGCCGCGATAGTCCAGGCCGTAACCGACGATGAGGCCGTCGCTGACGTCGAACCCGACGTGGGTGGGGGTGTCGGCGAAGTGCGCGACGTCGGGTTTGCGGAGCAGGGCGCAGACCGTGATCGATCGGGGCGCGCGCTGGGCGATGGTGCTGATCAGCCAGTTCATCGTGAGTCCGGTGTCGATGACGCCGTCGACGATGATCACATCGCGTCCGGAGACGTCCACGTCGAGATCCTTGAGCAGACGGACCGAGCCGGACGCGCGGTTGCGGGTGCTGTACGACTTGATCGCCATCCAGGCGACCTCGGCCGGCGCGGGGTAGGCGCGTGCGAGATCCACCGTGAACGTCGCGGCTCCACCAAGCACCCCGACGAGCACCGGAACCGACTCGCCATAGCGTTCGTGCAGCTCAGCGGCCAGTGACGCGACCCTGGCCAAAATCTGCTCCTCGGTCAGGAGCACCGCTTCGAGATCCTTCGCTACATGGCCGGCGTCCACATGTGCCTCCCAGGGCTCCCTCCAAGATCTTGCCACGCCCACGGAGGTGGGCTGTACTTCCGCCGCTCGTTGGGGTTCCGGTAAGGTCCGCGCGTTCGAAAGTTCATGTTCTCGGCACTTGGTGGAGTTGCTGCATGGCGTCACGAGTCGCACTGAGCGAGATTCGCTCCCGCACCTACAAGCAGCGGGATGCTTGGTGGACCGTCTGGCTCGTCGATCCGCTCGCCTCCCGGCTGGTCTGGCTGGTGTCGCCGTGGCGCTGGGTCACGCCGAACCTGCTCACGATCGCCGCGTTCGTGGTCGGCCTCGGTTCGGCCGCCGCGTTCTTCCAGGCGCGCGACGGCGGGTACGGCTGGCTGCTGCTCGGCGCCCTGCTGTTCCACCTGAGCTTCGTGCTCGACTGCATGGACGGCAAGATCGCCCGCCTGAACGGGACCGGCTCGGTGTTCGGGGTGTGGCTCGACTACGTCTTCGACCGGCTGCGGGTCGCGGCCTGCGCGGTTGCCATGTTCGGCGGCCAGTACGAGCGCACACACGATTTCGTGTACGTGTGGCTGGCCGGCCTGGTGCTCTTCCTCGACATGTTCCGCTACTTGAACGCCCTGGAAATGGGCAAGATCAAGACGGACATGCGGGCGAATCTGGAGGCCCTGCAGCCCGCCCCGCCGGTGTCGCCGGTCCTGCCGGCGTCGTCGTCCCCGCGTCTTGTCGACGAGGCCGCACCGGCGGAGGACGTCGAATTCCGGGCCAAGTTCGGGCTGTTCGTCCGGGTCCGCAACGCGCTTGTCCGGCAGCGGATCCGGCCGCACGTGTTCAGCGGCATCGAGTTCATGATGTTCGTGTTCATCCTCGGCCCGGTGCTGGACCGGATCCTCGGCATGACAATCATCTCGGCCGCACTGATGATCGTTTTCGAGCTGCTGCTGATCTACAAGCTGTGGACCGCCACCCGCGCCTACGCCCGTCGGATGGCCACCGTCCCGGCCCAGCTCGCGATGGTCGACGACGAGGTCACAGCGGGTGTTCCATGAGCGCCACATCGGTGAGCACGCTGTAACCGTTGCGCGCGTACAGCTCGATCGCCCGCGTGTTGGCGGTCTCGGTCTGCAGTGACACGCGATGCGCGCCGTTTCGACGCGCATCGTGGGCCACCAGCTCGAGCAGGGCACGCGCGACGCCCTGAGCACGTGCCTCCGGCGTGACGTACAGGTCGCGCACCAGCCAGGCGGTGCGCAGGGTGAGCGCCGCCGGCACCACCGCGATCGAGCAGATGCCCTGAGCCTCGATTCCCGTCCCCGCCACGTAGATCCGCGCGCGCTCGGACATGATCTGCTCGTGCATCCACTCGGCGACCGCCGCCGGGGCGGGGTTGGCGCCGTAGTACTGCCGGTACTCGTCGAACAGCTCGGACGTCTCCCGGAACAGCAAGTCGTCCGCACCGGTGAGCCGTCGCGCCGTGGCGATCGCCGTCGCGGTCATGACGCCATAATCCCGGTGAGACCGACAAAGTGTCTTATAAACCCGCATAATGCAACCGTGGCGCACATCGACCAAGTCCTCGGACCGGCCGACGACACCGTGACGTTCTTCCAGCCCAGAGCGATGGTCTACGTGACGATGCTCTGGGTGATCGCGGCCGTCTGGGTGGTGAGCCTCGGTCTGCATGTCCTCGTGCGGCTGGCCGTAGGCGACTCCCTTTCCGGCGATGACCTGGTCGTCTACGTGGAGATAGCGCTGATCGTGCCGGTCGTGCTGGCGGCCGGCATCCTGCTGATGGCGTGGAAACGGCTGGGCTGGCTGCACAGCTCGATGCATGGCCTGGACTTCGCGGCGACCGGCCGCAAGCCGGTGCACCTGCCGTGGGCGGGCGTCGGCTCGGTGACGCTGCGCCACTGGGGCCCGTTCACCGAACTGGTGGTCACGCCCATCGCCCCGGACTTCGCAACGGTGGGTGACGGCCCGGGCCGCCCGCCCCGGATGCGCAAGCGAGGGGGCGAGGTGACATATCTGGTGGACGTGGGGTTGATGTCTCCCGGTCCGTCAGTTCTACTCGCTGAGCTCCACCGGCGGCTACCGACCAAGGTCTAGACGGTTGACCCGATGGTCGACTGCCGATCAGGCTGGCGGCGTGGTCCACTCATCGGCGGCGATGGTTCATTCGATGCCGACGCGCGCCCAGGCGGCCCGGTGCGAGACGGTGGCGCGGATGGCGCCGCCCGTGCTGCGCGGGCACACCATCGGCTACGGCAGCTTCCGGTCCGCGGACGGCCGGGCGATCGCGCACCGGCTGCTGCCTATCAGCCTGGCCGCCCTGGTCGTCGACCTCGCCTCGGCGAAGGCGGTGGTCACCGGTCCGCGAGCGTCGTCCGGCACCGACGGCGAGACGACGTGGGGCTGCGGCGTGTCGATCGGCCTGACACCGGCCGGCGTGGCCGCGTTGCTGGGCGTCCCGATGCGCGAGCTGACCGCCCGATCGCTGCTGCTCGAGGACCTGGTGGGCCGGCGAGCGGCGGCCGAACTGCCGGAACGCCTGGCCGAGGCACCCGACTGGCCGGCCCGGTTCCGCCTGCTCGACACCCTGCTGACCCATCGACTAGGCCGGCACGCCCCAGCCCGCGACCCGCACGCCCCGACCGGAGAACCGCACGCCCCAGCCGGAGTCCCGCGTGGGCGGGAGGGCGAGCTTGTCATGGTGGCGTGGGGTTACCTGCAACGAGGGGGCGGGCGGCTCCGCGTCGGGGATCTCGCGGCGCGGCTCGGTGTCGGGCGGCGGGGGCTGGAGCGGGAGTTCCGGGCGGCGTTCGGGCTGTCGCCGGGGGTGGTGGGGCGGATCGCGCGGTTCCAGCGGGCGCTCGCCCTGGTGCAGCGTGGCCTGGGGTTCGCCGAGGTCGCGGCCGTGGGTGGCTATGCCGATCAGGCCCATTTCACCCGCGAGATGCGGGCGATGGCCGGGATCACGCCGGGGGAGCTGCGCGCAATCGTTCAAGACCCGGGGACGACCGGCGCCTAGCGTGTCCCGGCATGACGCTGAGCGGGAAGACGGCCGTCGTCACGGGCGGATCGCGGGGGATCGGGCGGGCCGTCGTGCGGCGGCTCGTCGCGGCGGGGGCGCGTGTGGTGTTCACCTACGCGCACCGGGAGCCGGCGGAGGTGCCGCCCGGGACGGTGGCGGTGCGAGCCGACCAGGCCGACCTGGCGAGCCTCGAGATGATCTTCGAGCAGGTCGCGGACGGCTTCGACATCCTGGTCAACAACGT
The DNA here is from genome assembly GCF_016862195.1 of Paractinoplanes ferrugineus. Lineage (GTDB taxonomy): Bacteria > Actinomycetota > Actinomycetes > Mycobacteriales > Micromonosporaceae > Actinoplanes > Actinoplanes ferrugineus. Next base: position 38,946 of record NZ_BOMM01000023.1, read on the forward strand.
CGGGGTCGGCCCCCGGATCCCGATCGCCGAGCTGACCGCCGACCAGATCGACCGGGTGTTCACGATCAATCTGCGGTTCCCGCTGCTGGCCATCAAGGCGGCCGTCCCGCTGCTGCGCGACGGCGGCCGGATCATCAACATCTCGACGCTCAACACGGTGCTCGGGGCGCCTGGATTGTCCCTCTACTGTTCGTCCAAGGCCGCCTTGGAGCAGGTGACCGTGGTGGCGTCCAAGGAGCTCGGCCCGCGCGCGATCACCGTCAACACGGTTTCCCCGGGGGCCACCGACACCGACATGCTGCGTGCCCACAACGAGGCCGACGGGCTGGCCCAGGGCGTGGCGATGACGGCCCTGCGGCGGCTGGGCACACCCGACGACATCGCGGCGGTGGTGGCGTTCCTGGTCTCCGCGGACGGCGGCTGGATCACCGGCCAGAACATCCGGGCCACCGGCGGGCTGATCCTCTGAGTCGTGGCCGCCGCCCGCTACAGGGGTTTTCCGAATCGGACCGGCACCCCGGGGGAGTAGAGCACGCTGGCCGGCGGCCCCTCGGGGGCCGGCAGCCCGCCGGCGGAGATCAGCTCGTCGTCGAGGTGGAGCAGTTCGGCACGGTGCAGGGGCCAGCGGGGGTGCTCGTTGGGCAGGTGGATCGTCCGGCCCCAGGCGCGGGTGTGCAGGCCCCAGCGGGCGGTGAGGAAGTGTTCGAGTGCGGTGGGTTCGGTGATCGCTTCGCCGGTACGCACGGTGAGCTCGCTGCTCGCCCCGCGCGGGCCGGGCCAGCGTCGCCTCGAGGTGTAGGTCAGCTCGTTCCCCCCGCGTTGGAGGCGCATCTTCGCCCACATGTAGGGCAGGCCCAGGGCCAGCCTGGCGGTCAGCACCGGGACCAGGCGTTCGGCCTCCAGGGAGAGGAAGACGACAGCCCGGTGGCCGTTGGCGTCGACGCTGTAGAGGCGCACGTTGGTCTCGCAGAACGTGCCGAGATAGGGCACCGCGGGCCCGTTCAGGAAGCCGATGCCGACCATCCGGAACGCGATCAGGCCGACGTACGCCCGGCCCTCGAACAGGTCGGGTTCGACGCCCGCCGGCAGCAGCGGCGCGAGGCGGGCCGGGTCGGCCGCCCAGTGCAGGAAGGCCAGGTCCGCCCAGCGCTGCCCGAGAAGCGACTTCGTCACGGGGCGTGTTGTCTCGGGGGTCACGTCTTCGACGGTCATGAGCCCAGGTCCCACAACAGACGGTAGTAGGCGATGCGTTCCGGATCGGGGTCGATGCCGTAGGCGCGGAAGAACAGGTCCTCCCACCCGGCACCGAAGTTCCAGCTCAGGCTCCATGATCCGATCGCCAGGTCGGCCCACCGGTCGGCCACCCCCAGGGCGGCCAGGTCGACGTGGGCGAGGTAGCGCCCGTCCTCGCCGAGCAGCGTGTTCGGGGCGCAGGCGTCGCCGTGGCAGACGACCAGCCGGTCGATCGGCGGCGGGCTGGTGGCGCGCTCCCACGCCACGTCGATGTCCAGGTCGCGGTGCTGCGGGTGGGCGTCGCCGAGGTCGCGCGGGCTCTTCGCCAAGCGGCGTTCGACGCTCCAATCAAAAGGGCATTCCTCGACCGGTACGCGGGTGTGCAGCTCGCGGAGGCCTTCGGCGATGGCCGTCACCGCCGTCGCGGGATCCGGGCGCCAGCGCCCGTCGACGGCCGACCACCCGTTGATCGCCCTGGTCTGCAGCCAGACGCCGGTTTCGTCGGAGCCGCTCGCCACCACTTCGGGGACTCGGACATAGCGGGCCGCCCACCGGAGCCGTTCCGCCTCCTGCGCCAGCGGCAGATCGGTCGACGCGGGCGCGAACTTCACGAAGTACTCGCTGCCGATCCGGTAGGTCAGGCCACCGACGACATTTCGCCACACCGGGGTCAACGGGCGGCCGGCGGCAATCGTGCGTACGGCGGCGGGGATCTCGATCTCCTCGCCGAAAGCGGTCTCCGGGGGGTGCACGATCGTCAACTCTGCCACTTGTGTCACACGACCGCCCGGGGACCCGTCCGGGCGGGAACAATTGGCGGCGATGAACTCACAACAACCGGCCGCGGTGCTCTTCGACATGGACGGCACGCTGGTCGACAGCGAGAAAGTCTGGACGATCGCGCTCCACGATCTGGCCGCCTGGGCCGGTGGCGAGCTCTCGCCGAAGGCCCGCTCCGCGATGGTCGGCGGCAGCATGAAGTCGAGCATGCGGATCTTCCGGGAGGATCTGGGGCAGCCCGACCGGCCCGAGGCACCCGACGTCGAGTGGCTCACGTCGCGGGTGTTCAACCTGTTCCGTGAGGGCCTGGTGTGGCGTCCGGGGGCGGCCGAGCTGTTGCGCGCGGTCAAGCTGGCGGGCCTGCCCACCGCTCTGGTCACCTCGACCGGCCGCACCCTGGTCGAGGCCGCCCTCGACACGCTCGGCCGGGAGAACTTCGACGTCGTGGTCTGCGGCGACGAGGTCACCATGCCCAAGCCCGACCCGGAGCCCTACCGCACCGCGGCCAAACTGATCGGCGTGCCGATCGAGGACTGCGTCGCGATCGAGGACTCGCCGACCGGCGTGGCCAGCGCGCTCGCCTCCGGGGCGGTCGTGCTGGCGGTGCCGGCCGAGCTGGAGCTGCCCCCGACCGACGGTGTCCACCTGCGCCGCTCGCTCGTCGGGGTGGACCCCGCATATCTCACCCAGCTGCTGATCAGTCAGCGGCTGTTGCGACCGGCCCGCTGAGCGGGACCGCCTCGATCGCCGCCACGACGGCGGCGCCGGGCGCCGCGGCGTGCGCTTCAGCGGCCCGGCTTGACGAGGCCGGTCTCGTAGGCGAGCACGACCGCCTGGGTGCGGTCGCGCAGGCGCAGCTTGCCGAGTACGTGGCCGACATGGGTCTTGATCGTCGTCTCGCTCACCTGGAAAGCCAGCGCGATCTCGGCGTTCGAGTGGCCGCGGGCGAGGTGCACCAGCACCTCGCGTTCACGGTCGGTGAGCGCGTCGAGCTTCGGCGTCACCGTCGTCTCGGGGGCGGGCAGGGCCTCGGCCACCCGGGCCAGGATGCGTGCGAGCACCATCGGGGTGATCACCGCGCCACCGGCCGCCACGGCTCGCACGGCGGCGATCACCTCGGCGGCCGGGGCGTCCTTGCGCAGGAAACCACCGGCGCCGGCGGCGATGGCGGCCAGGACCTCCTCGTCGCTGTCGCGGGCGGTGAGGACCAGCACCCGCACCGGCAGCCCGGCGTCGGCCACCGCGCGCGCCACCGTGTGTCCGTCGAGGCGCGGCAGCGCGATCTCGGTGATCAGCACGTCGGGCAGCAGCCGCCGGGCCAGCTCGACCGCCTCGGCGCCGTCCCCGGTCTCACCCACGACCAAGATCTCCGCCACCTCGGCCCCGCCGGCCCCCGCTCGGCCGGCCCCTGGTGCATCGGCCCCGGCTCCGTCGGCCCCGGCGCCGCCGGCGGTGGCCGCGGTCAACACCAGGCGCAGGCCCGAACGCTGCATGGGGGCCGGGTCGGCCAGCACTACCCGCAGGGGCCTGGGCCCGCTCTGGTCCACGCGGCTGGAACCGCCCTCCGCTCGCGCCCGCTCGCCTCTCGCCGGCCCGGGTCAGGCGTCACCCTAGGCGATCGTCGTCGGCCGGGGTCAGGTCGACGCGGACCACCTCGCCGGTGGGGAAGGGTGGTGGGGTGCCGCCGAACTCGGGGCAGTGGGCCTGGTGGTTGCACCAACCGCACAGGCGGCTCGGCTTGGGGCGGAAGTCCTGGGTGCGTTTGGCCAGTTCGATGGCCTGGGAGAGGGCGACCAGGGTGCGCTCGAAACGCTCCAGTTCCTCGGCGTCGGGGCTGTAGTCGCAGACCTCGGCGTCCTTGAGGTAGAGCAGGCGCAGGACCCGGGGGACCACGCCGCGGGTGCGCCAGAGGACCAGGGCGTAGAACTTCAGCTGGAAGAGGGCCCGGCCCTCGAACGCCTCACGCGGGGCGCCGCCGGTCTTGTAATCCACCACGCGCAGGTCGCCGGCGGGGGACACGTCGAGGCGGTCGATGTAGCCGCGGATCAGCAACTCGTCGTCGACGAGTGTCGACACCAGCGCCTCGCGCTCGGCCGGCTCGAGGCGCTGCGGGTCCTCCACGGCGAAATAGCCCTGGAGCAGGTCGGTCGCGCCGGCCAGGAACGCGGCCAGGCGGGACGCCTCGTCGGGGGCGGGGCCGACCGCGTCGGCCTCGGCGATCAGGGCGGCCTGATCGGTGACCGGTCGGCGCGGAACGGGGGCGGTGAAGATCTCGTTGAGGGCGGGCTCGGCGGCGAGCAGTTCGGCCCAGGCCGGCTCGACCAGGGCGGCGGCGGCCGACGGCGTACGCGACGAGGCCGGCAGGTCGAACAAGCGCTCCAGGACCGCGTGGACCAGGGTGCCGCGGGCCTGGTCGGCCGATGGCCGCTCGGGCAGTTTGTCGATGGTGCGGAACCGGAACAGCAGGGGGCAGGTCTTGAAATCGGCCGCCCGCGACGGTGACAGCGAGGGACCCGCGGGGGAGTCGCCGGGCGGGACTGGGGAGACCGTCTGTGCCGTCATGTCAGAGAGGCTAGGGCAGGGGTACGACGAAAATGCGGCGCCTCCGTAGCATCTAGCGCGTGGAGCAGCCGAATACGCCGCAGCGGACGCGACCGGGCCGGCCGGTCGGCCATGTGCTGCGCATCCCGGTCTACATGAACGGGTCGATGCTCCTGCTGGCCGCGCTGGTCACCGTGGTCTACGGGAACTGGGTGCGCTCCGAGCTCGATCTGCCCGCTCCGTTGGGCTACCTGGTCGGCCTCGGCTTCGTGGTCTGCCTGCTCGGCTCGGTGCTGCTGCACGAGCTGGGGCACGCGCTGACCGCGCGGAGATACCAGATCGGGGTACGCGGCATCACGCTCGAACTTCTGGGCGGCTGGACCGAGATGGACCGCGACGCGCCCACCCCCAGGATCGACGCCCTGGTGAGCCTGGCCGGCCCGGCCGTGTCGCTGCTGCTCGGCGGCATCGCCACCGCCGTCTCGATGGCGCTGCCCGACCGCACGCTGTCCGGCCAGGTCGCGTTCCAGCTGGCCGCCAGTAACCTGCTGGTGGCCGTCTTCAACGTGTTGCCGGGGCTGCCGCTGGACGGTGGGCGGGCGCTGCGGGCCGGCCTGTGGGCGCTGATCAAGGACCGCAACCGGGCCACCGAGGTGGCCGCCTGGTCGGGCCGGGGCATCGCGTTCCTCTGCGTGGTGATCGTGATCTGGCTCTACCGGCTCGAGCTCGTCACCCTGTTCGGCCTGGCCTTCGTGCTGCTGGTGGTCTTCACCCTGTGGCAGGGCGCCGGCCAGTCGATCCGGCTGGCCCGGATGACCCGCCGTTTCCCCCTGGTCGACCTGGCCGCGCTGGCCCGCCCGCTGCTCACCGTCCCGGCCGGCACCCCGCTCGGCGAGGCCCAGCGGCGCCGCTCCGAGGACCTGAGACCGAACGTGGTGCTGGGCGTCACCGACTCGGCCGGTAATCTCACCGCACTGGTCGACCCGGTCGCCGCCGAGCGGGTTCCGGTCGACCGGCGCCCGTGGGTGGCCGTGGACTCCGTGTCCCGCTCCCGCGACGCCGTGCCCGCGCTGCCGCTCGGGCTCAGCGGCGAACAGGTGGTGCGTGCGCTTCAGGCCCGACCGGCCGGGCAGTACGTGGTGACCGCGGGCGAGGAAGTGGTCGGTGTGCTCCGCGTCGGTGACGTCGCCAACGTGCTGGAGCCGCGCCGCCCGCGAAAACCCGCACGATGACCAGAAAGAAGCGTTGTGACCAGTTCGCCTGCCCCCGTCGTCGACGACTCGCTGCCCGCGCACACCGGGCCGTTCCGAGTGGGTGATCGCGTCCAGCTCACCGACCCCAAGGGGCGGATGCACACCATCGTGCTCGAACCGGGCAAGTCGTTCCATACGCACCGGGGCGCCCTCGACCACGACGGCATCATCGGCCTGCCCGAGGGCAGCGTGCTCAGCTCGGCCAACGGCACCCAGTACCTCGCCCTGCGCCCGCTGCTCAGCGACTACGTGCTGAGCATGCCGCGCGGCGCGCAGGTGATCTACCCGAAGGACGCCGCGCAGATCGTCGCGATGGGCGACATCTTCCCGGGCGCGAAGGTCCTCGAGGCCGGCGCCGGCTCGGGCGCGCTGAGCTGCTCGCTGCTGCGGGCCGTCGGCAGCACCGGCGAGTTGCACTCGTTCGAGTTGCGCGACGACTTCGCGGCGATCGCCCGCAAGAACGTGGAGGCGTTCTTCGGCGGCCCGCACCCGGCCTGGCACCTGCACAACGGCGACGTCGCCGACAACACCGACACCGGCTTCGACCGCATCATCCTCGACATGCTGACCCCCTGGGAGGCTCTCGACATGGTCGAGCGCGCCCTGGTGCCGGGCGGCGTGTTCATCGGCTACGTGGCCACCACCCCGCAGCTGTCCGAGCTGGTGGAGGCGCTGCGCGAGCGGGGCGGCTGGACCGAGCCGCGGGCCTGGGAGTCGCTCGTGCGCGACTGGCACGCCGAGGGCCTGGCGGTGCGGCCCGACCACCGCATGGTGGCGCACACGGCCTTCCTGGTCTCGGCGCGCAAGCTCGCCCCCGGTGTCACGGCCCCGCCGCGGCGGCGCAAACCGAGCAAGGGCGCCGAGGCGTACGCGCTGCGCCGCGCGGCCCAGGCCGCCCTGGCCGCGGAGACGGCGGCCGGGACGGAGCCGATCGACGAGGCTCCTCGCCCGAGCGATGTGACTCCGGCCGCCGAAGTCGGGTAGCTTCCAAGTCGGCCTGGACCACGGGCGCTGCGCATTCGGGGGAGGATGGGGTGGGAGCGATGAGTTCTCCGCCGTTCGGAGGCAGTAACGAGATGCCGGCGGTCTTCCCGGACTGGTCGCCTTATCAAGATCTTGATTCGGCGGCCCGGGCCTATCTGCGGGACCCCGAGGTCGCTCTGGACGCGTTGTTCGGGGTGCTGCGCGGTGCCTCGGTGCTGTGCTTCACCCTCGAGCGCTTCGTCAACGAGGTCAACGGCGTCTGGCAGGAGGTCGTCATCTGTGACGGCAGCCGCCTGGTGCTGTGGCACGGTGAGGACGTGGCGCCGGGCGACGGCCCGGTCGGCTCGATGACCTCGTCGCTGCGGGTGGTGCCGCTCTCGACGGTGACCGAGGTGGGCTGCCGGCGGCGGCTCACCCGCACCTCGACGGGCCAGGCCCGGGTCGACAGCATCGACGTCTACCTGCTGCTGAGCTCGATCGACGACGCCGTTCCGCCCCCCGGCATGGATGAGGGCGGCGAGGGTCGCTCGGCGTTGCGGCACGACGCGCTGCGCTTCGGCAAGACGCTCGACGACGGCGGCCCGGGGCAAATCGCCCGGCTCGAGGAGTTCTCCCGCGTGGTGGCCTCCTTGGTGGGACGCCCGACTCTGTGACACACGTTTCGGGGATGTGACATTTTCCGCGTCCGGTGGGGGCCTGGCGACGAATCGAAGACCGCCACGGCGTGGCCCGCGGCCGGTTCCAGCCGGCCTCGGCACTGCCCGCTCGGATGTCGGTGACCGACTTGACGACGTGGCCCCGGTCGGCCGGGCCCGCGGTCGCCGGGTCGGTCGCCGCCGGGCTGGGGCGCTCGGGGCGACAGCCCGGCTGCCCGGGGAGTCGTCGCAGCTCACCGGCCTGTTGCCGGACGCAGGGACGGCCATCGATGTGGACCTGGGCGACCCCGGGCCGCCGGGCGTGCGGAGCCGGTCGCCCGGGCCGCGCACTTGATCGACTGGGACCGGCGCCGGCCGGTTACCGGTCCGCGCCGGCAACCGCAACCCGCCGAAAATGATCCCGGCCGACGGTACCGGAAGGGTCCGACAACCAACCGGCAACCACTGACCGAATGGATCAAGACTCGGTGACGAGGGTGTTGCATGGGTCGAAATCCCGGCTACAGCGGCTAGTGTTATCGCAAGACGTTCGAGCCCCCGGGGAGGTGGGACGTGGCACGTAGCGACGAGGCGGATTCACGCGCCGCACGTTGGGAGAAAGAGGCCAACGATCTCTCCAGCCAGGTCGCGTTCCTGCAAGAGGAACTCGCCCTTGTTCGGCGGAAGTTGACCGAAAGCCCACGACACGTCCGGCAGCTCGAGGAACGGCTCGCGGCAACGCAGGCGCAGCTGGCCCGACTGACCGAGAACAACGACCGGCTCGTGGCGACCCTCAAGGAAGCCCGGACCCAGATAGTCACTCTCAAGGAAGAGATCGACCGGCTCGCCCAGCCGCCCAGCGGCTACGGCGTTTTCTTGACGGCGCACGAGGACGGCACGGTCGACGTGTTCACCGGCGGCCGCAAGCTGCGGGTGGCGGTGTCGCCGTCGCTCGAGGTCGAGGAGCTCCAGCGTGGGCAGGAAGTCCTGCTCAACGACGCGCTGAACGTCGTCGACGCGTTCGGGTTCGAGCGCAGCGGCGAGGTCGTCCTGCTCCGGGAGGTCCTGGCCGGGCCGAACGGCGAGCGTGGCGACCGGGCTCTGGTGGTGTCGCACTCCGACGAGGAACGCATCGTGTTCCTCGCCGACTCGCTCGACATCGCCAAGCTCCGTGCGGGTGACTCGCTCATGATCGAGCCCCGCTCGGCGTACGCCTACGAGCGGATTCCCAAGAGCGAGGTCGAGGAGCTCGTCCTGGAGGAGGTCCCCGACGTCGACTACACCGACATCGGCGGCCTGCACTCCCAGATCGAGCAGATCCGCGACGCGGTGGAGCTGCCGTTCCTGCACGCCGACCTGTTCCGGGAGCACCAGCTGCGCCCGCCGAAGGGCATCCTGCTCTACGGCCCGCCCGGCTGTGGCAAGACCCTGATCGCCAAGGCGGTGGCCAACTCACTGGCCAAGAAGATCGCCGAGCGGCGTGGCGAGGAGAAGCACACCAGCTACTTCCTCAACATCAAGGGCCCGGAGCTGCTGAACAAGTACGTGGGCGAGACCGAGCGGCACATCCGCCTGGTCTTCCAGCGGGCCCGGGAGAAGGCCGGCGAGGGCACCCCGGTGATCGTGTTCTTCGACGAGATGGACTCGATCTTCCGCACCCGTGGCTCCGGCGTCTCCTCCGACGTGGAGAACACGATCGTTCCCCAGCTCCTCAGCGAGATCGACGGCGTCGAGGGCCTGGAAAACGTGATCGTGATCGGCGCGTCCAACCGGGAAGACATGATCGACCCGGCGATCCTGCGTCCCGGTCGTCTCGACGTGAAGATCAAGATCGAGCGTCCGGACGCCGAGGCGGCGAAGGACATCTTCGCCAAGTACATCCTGGCCGGCCTGCCGCTCAGCTCGGAAGACCTCGCCGAACACGGCAACGACCGCGATGTCACGGTGGCGGCGATGATCGAGGCCGTCGTGCTCCGGATGTACACCGAGAGCGAGGAGAACCGCTTCCTGGAGGTCACCTACGCCAACGGTGACAAGGAGGTCCTGTACTTCAAGGACTTCAACTCCGGCGCGATGATCCAGAACATCGTGGACCGCGGCAAGAAGATGGCGATCAAGGAGTTCCTCACCTCCGGCAAGAAGGGGCTGCGCCTGCAGCACCTGCTCGACTCCTGCGTCGACGAGTTCCGCGAGAACGAGGACCTGCCCAACACGACCAACCCGGACGACTGGGCCCGCATCTCCGGCAAGAAGGGCGAGCGGATCGTCTACATCCGCACGCTCGTCTCCGGGGGCAAGGGCGCCGAGGCCGGCCGCTCGATCGAGACGGCTTCGAACACCGGTCAGTACCTCTAGGCACGCATAGATCGCGGGCGGCGGGGAGCACCCCGCCGCCCGCGTTCTCGTTGCACCGGGCATGACCGCCCCTAATCCGGTACGCCTCGCCTGGCTGGACGCGCTCCGTGGCTTCGCCGCGCTGATCGTCATGTGCTTCCACCTCAGCCCGCTCGTGCTCGGCAGCGAGCGGCACCTGGCGGTCATGCGCCACATCGACCTGGGAAAATACGGCGTACTGCTGTTCTTCCTGGTCTCCGGCTATGTCATCCCGATGTCGCTGGAGAAGCACGGCAGCCTGCGCCGCTTCTGGATCGGCCGGCTGTGCCGCATCTACCCGGCCTACCTGTTCGCCATCGCCGTCGTCGCGATCCTCTGCACGGTGGGCTTGATGTCCTGGCAGGCGTCGATCCGGCAGGAGACGGTCACCGCCGTCCTCGGGCACGTCACGATGCTGCCGGACCTGCTGGGCGAGCGCGGCGCCGTACGGGTCTTCTGGACCCTCTCCTACGAGATGACGTTCTACCTGGTCGTCTCCGGTCTGTTCGCCTGGCGGCTGCACCGGCACAGCGACCGGTGGGCGGCCGGACTCGCGCTGGTGGCCTTCGTGGCCGGCCGGCGACTGCCCGACGACCTGTTCGGGGCGACCTTCGCCGAGCGCCGGTGCACGGCCGCGATCCTGGTCGTCGTGATCGGGATCAGCGTCGTCGCGTACCTCAAGGAGCGGTTCGTTCTGCTCGCCGGCCTCGCCGGGATCGCCTTCCTGCTGCTGCCCGCGCTCAACGGGCACGCCACCCGGAACAGCACCGTGATCGCGAGCTGGCAGGGTCTGCTGCTGCTGGCCGTCATGTTCGCCGGCACGGTGATCTACCGGTGGCAGCACGGCGAGCTCGAGCGCCTCAGGGCGATCTTCGCCCTGACCACGGTCACGCTCGGCGTAATCGGTGCGCATTGGACAAACCTGCGCTCCGGCGCGGCCCTGGCGCTCTGGTCGGCCAACGTCGGCGCGGTCGCGGTTACGTTCCTTTTTGCGTACACGATACGAAACCGAACCATTCCTGGCGTGTTGACCTGGCTCGGAAGGATCAGTTACTCGCTCTACCTGCTGCATGCGATCGTGCTGTCGATGGTGCCGCGTGTCATCCCGGATATCGGGAACGCGGCCGGCGTGTTCAGGGTCGCGGTCGGGTTCACGTACGTGATCGTCGCTCTTGGGGTGGCCCATCTCGCGTACCGCATGGTGGAACGGCCGGGCCAGGCACTCGGCCGGAAGCTGACCGCCCGGCTCTCGCCGCGCCCGCCGCTGGCGAGCCTGCTCGCCACGCAGCGTGCCGTTACCGCGACGGGGCAGGGCGAGAACCGCCGTCAGAGCGTCTAGGCTCGATACATGAGCAGCAGCGTGGCGGGCGGGGTGGTCGCATGAGTGTTCGCAGGATTATGGGGACCGAGGTCGAGTACGGCATTTCGGTTCCGGGTCAGCCCGGTGCCAATCCGATGGTGACGTCCTCGCAGGTGGTGAACGCCTACGGGGCACGGCCCGAGCTCAACCGCGGGGGCCGCGCACGCTGGGACTACGAGGAGGAGTCGCCGCTGCGGGACGCCCGGGGGTTCACCTACTCCGGCGCCGCCTACGACCCGGCCGACGCCCTCGCCGACGAGGACCTGGGCCTGGCCAACGTGATACTGACCAACGGCGCCCGGCTCTACGTGGACCACGCACACCCGGAATACAGCACTCCGGAGTGCACCAACCCGCTCGACGTCGTCAAGTGGGACAAGGCCGGCGAACGGGTCATGGCCGAGGCCTCCCGCCGCGCCGCCACGATCCCCGGCACCCACCGTATCCAGCTCTACAAGAACAACACCGACAACAAGGGCGCGTCGTACGGGTCGCACGAGAACTACCTGATGCGCCGGCAGACCCCGTTCGCCGACATCGTCGCCCATCTCACGCCGTTCTTCGTGACCCGGCAGGTGTTCACCGGCGTCGGCCGGGTCGGCATCGGACAGGACGGCTCGGGAGCCGGTTTCCAGATCTCGTCGCGTGCCGACTTCTTCGAGGTCGAGGTCGGTCTCGAGACGACCCTCAAGCGGCCGATCATCAACACCCGCGACGAGCCGCACGCCGACGCCGACAAATACCGCCGGCTGCACGTCATCATCGGCGACGCGAACCTGTCGGAGATCGCCAGCTACCTCAAGATGGGCACGACCTCGCTGGTCCTGGCCATGATCGAGGAGAAGGTGTTCACCGGCGACCTGGGCATCGCCGACCCGGTGAGCGAACTCAAGTCGGTGAGCCACGACCCGACCCTCAAGCACCTGATCCGGCTGCGGGACGGCCGCCGGCTCACCGCCCTCGACCTGCAGTGGGCCTACTACGAGCGGGCCCGGGCGTTCGTCGAGGAGCGGCAGGGCGACGACGCCGACGAGCAGACCGTAGACGTGCTCGCCCGCTGGGAGGACGTGCTCGACAAGCTCGGCCGTGACCCGATGATCCTGTCCGACACCCTCGACTGGGTGGCCAAGCTGCGGCTGCTCGAGGGCTACCGGGAGCGGGAGAGCCTGGGCTGGTCGTCGCCGAAGCTCCAGCTGGTCGACCTGCAGTACGCCGACGTGCGCCCGGAGAAGGGCCTCTACCACCGCCTGGTGGCCCGTGGCTCGATGAAGACGATCCTGGACGACGAGGCCACCCGGACGGCGATGTACGAGCCGCCCGAGGACACCCGGGCCTACTTCCGGGGCCGCTGCCTGGCGCAGTACGCGTCCGAAGTGGTCGCCGCCAGCTGGGACTCGGTCATCTTCGACGTGGGCCGGGAGTCGCTCGTGCGGGTGCCGATGATGGAGCCTGAACGAGGCACGAAGAAGCACGTCGGGGCCCTGTTCGACAAGTGCGAGAGCGCGAAGGACCTGCTCGAGGTCATCACCTCGCGGTGAGAATCGCTCACTCCGGGGCGGCGTTTTGTCACAGCCGCGCGGTAAGTTTGGCGTACCCGATGTTGTGCGACTTCGGGTGCCCGGGGTTATGCGACTTCGGGTGGCTTAGAAGGGGGACATCCCATGGCAACCCGAGACACAGGTGGTCAGTCCCAGTCCGGCAAGGGCCGGAGTGGTGAGGAGATCGAGGACGTCACCGTCGAGGCCAACCCCGAGGTAGCGGAGCGGCACGCGGAGATCACCGAGGACGTCGACGACCTGCTGGACGAGATCGACTCCGTCCTGGAGGAGAACGCCGAGGAATTCGTGCGAGGCTACGTCCAGAAGGGCGGCGAGTAAGACCTTTTGTCCGATCTCTGAGATCGGGAATCGGTTTCGCCCTTAGCCGAATTCGGCGGGCTCGGATGGCTCTTCAACGGGTCGTCCGAGCCCGCGCGGCCTTTTCCGCATGGAATGGTCGATAGAGACCATCAACACGTCGATCTAGCTCGTCCCACCGGGCCCACGCGCGGGATATTGTGCTTCAACTGCACCGGCGTCGGCGGGGCCGGCGGCGCCGTTCACGTAGCTGAAAGGAACCACGTGGCAAAGGACTTCGATCCGTCCGGTCGACTGCCGGATGTCTTCACCAACGCGGGGACGTCCTCCTTCACGCAGTTCCTGACCTATGCGGCGCCCGAGATGCTGCCCGGGCGGCGTCCGCTCCCGCCGGGACTGGCGGGGGACATGGCGCCGCACGGCACCACGATCGTGGCGATCGCGACCGCGGAAGGCGTGGTCATGGCGGGCGACCGCCGGGCCACCATGGGCAACCTCATCGCCAGCCGGGACATCGAGAAGGTGCACCCGGCCGACTCCTACTCGCTCATCGGCATCGCCGGCACGGCCGGCATCGGCATCGAGCTGATGCGGCTGTTCCAGGTCGAGCTGGAGCACTACGAGAAGATCGAGGGCATCATGCTGTCCCTCGACGGCAAGGCGAACCGGCTGGCCGGCATGGTGCGCGGCAACCTCGGCGCGGCCATGCAGGGCCTCGCGGTGGTTCCGCTGTTCGCCGGTTACGACCTGTCGCCGACCGACCCGGCCAAGGCCGGTCGCATCTTCAGCTTCGACGTCGCCGGCGGCCTCTACGAGGAGACCGGATATGACTCGATCGGCTCCGGCTCGCTGTTCGCCAAGTCCGCGCTGAAGAAGAAGTACCGGGCCGGGGTCAGCACCGAGGACGCGATCCGGCTGGCTGTCGAGGCGCTCTACGACGCGGCCGACGACGACACCGCGACCGGCGGGCCCGACGTGACCCGCAAGATCTACCCGGTGGTCATGACGGCCACCGCGCAGGGCACCCACCGGCTCGGCGAGGAAGAGGTCGCGGCGGTGGCCGAGGCGGTCGTCGCGGGCCGGATGGAAAACCCGGGCGGCTGAGTCCCGCTTCCACCAAGCTTGCTCAACTGGGGAGAGAGGGAGTAGCCACCCGTGGCCATGCAGTTCTACGCATCACCCGAGCAGGTCCAGCGCGACCGCTCGGAATACGCCCGCAAGGGCATCGCCCGCGGCCGCTCCGCCGTGGTGCTGTCCTACGAGGGCGGCATCCTGATGGTCGCCGAGAACATCACCACCCTGCGCAAGATCAGCGAGATCTACGACAAGATCGGTTTCGCCGCGGTCGGACGCTACAACGAGTTCGAGAACCTGCGCCGAGCCGGCGTACGGATGGCCGACCTCAACGGCTACAGCTACGACCGGCGCGACGTCACCGGCCGCGGCCTCGCCAACGCGTTCACCCAGACCCTCGGTGCGATCTTCTCGGAGACGCAGAAGCCGTACGAGGTGGAGATCTGCATCGCGCAGGTCGGTGCCACCCCGGAGGCCGACGAGCTCTACCGCATCACCTACGACGGCTCGGTCATGGACGAGCCCGGTTTCATGGCGATGGGCGGCCAGGCCGAGGCGATCTCCAACGTCCTCCGTGAGGAGCACGACATGGCGGCCGACCTGCCGACCGCGCTCGCCCTCGCCGCGAAGGCATTGGGCAGCGTCGGCGGTGAGAACGGCCAGACCCGCCAGCTCGACGCCAAGCAGCTCGAAGTGGCGGTGCTCGACCGCCGCCGCAAGGGCCGCACCTTCCGCCGCATGGCCGGCGCCGCGCTGACCACCCTGCTCGGGCACGGCGCGGTGGCCGAGGACCAGTTGGGCGAGACCGACGCGGCCCCGCCCAACCCGGCCGAGGACAAGCCGACCGTCTCGGCCGCCCCGGTGAACGCCGAGACCGCCGGCAAGCCCGCTGCCAAACCAGCCGGCAAGTCCGCCGCCAAGCCCGCCGACGACCCGGCCGAACCAGCCGACGGCGTCAACGGCGACGGTTCCTGACCGCACAGCGATTTCTCGAGGCGGGCGCGGCCGGTTGGCCGCGCCC
>NZ_BOMM01000024.1 GCF_016862195.1 Paractinoplanes ferrugineus
GGTTGGCCGCGCCCGCCGCTTTTCCGGGCCGGCTGACCGCTGCCCGCCCGCCTTCGCCCGGTTTCTTGGCAAGCCTCCGCGTCGCTTGTTTCTGGGCGAGCGTCCGCGCCGCTTGTTTCTGGGCGAGCGTCCGCGCCGCGGTAGGCCCACGTTCCGGAAAGTTCTTCCCGGATGTTGCGCGCCTTCTGACCCTGCAGGCGCTCCGACCAGGCTTGATCTTGCGGTCCGCCGCGCCCTCACCGGGAAAGGCCGCTCGACAAGCCTGGCCGATTCCCACATTTCGCCGGGATGCCCCGGTCCGGCAAGATCGATTCGTGCGGAGTGGGGCTGTGGGCACGGTTTCGGCTCCGACACGCTCGACCGGCCGCGCCTGGTGCGCTGGGTGGCCCTTCCCGGGTGCGGCTGCGGAGGTTGCGCCGGCTGGTGATTGCCGGCGTGCGGGGTAGGCGAGCTGGCGGGACGCCGTGGTGAGCGACCACAGGTGGCCCGGCCGGGGTCCGGGGCCGACCGTGGCGACGGCTGCCGTGGGTGGGGGATGACCGCGCTGCCCCCGCCTTCCCGGAGGCGCCCCGAGCGGCCCGGGAGGCTAGCTGTGCCAGACGGCGGCTACCTCGGGGGCTACGCGGGCGCCCTGGGTGATGGCGGCGTCGATGGCCGGCTCCCAGCGGGCTGCGTCGAAGACGTTGGGGCCCAGGGCGGCCAGGACGGTGTCGTCGGGGGCGATCAGGGCCACCTTGGATTTCCGGCGCAGGGCGTCCATCTCGGCGGCGGGGGCGCCGTGCATGCGGACCGGGGCCAAGGGGGCCAGGACGACGATGCGGGCGGCTTCGGCGGCCAGATCGGCGTTCGTGCCGGAGCGGACGCCGCCGTCCATGTAGCGGCTGCCGTCGATCGTGACGGTGGGGAAGACGCACGGTACGGCGCAGCTGGCGGCGACCGCCCGGTCGAGGGGTACGCCGCAGGAGCGGTCCCAAACCACGGGGTCGCCGGAGTCGGCGTCGACGGCGGTGATCAGCAGGGGGCGGGCCGGCCAGTCGGGCACGGGCAGACGCCGGGCCAGCATCGTCAGGTAGGGCTCTTCGCCGATCACGTCGGCGGCGCGGGCCAGGGCGCCCACTTCGGCGCGGATCGACGCGCGGTCGCGGGTCTCGTCGGTGAGGGCGGCGTAGGCCTGCGAGCCGCGGGCCCAGTCGGGGTGGATCGGCGGGTCGGCGGCGCCCGTCCGGGCCTCGAGGTGACGGGCGTCGGCGAGGTCGATGCCGCCGGCCACGACGGTGCCGGCCACCGAGCCGGCCGAGGTGCCGACGATCAGGTCGGCGGTCGTCAGATCGACGCCGGCGTCGCGCAGTCCGGTCAGGAGGCCGAGATGCCAGGCGATGCCGGTGATGCCGCCGGCTCCGAGGACGAGGGCGGTTTCCATAGCTCCATGGGTAGCACGATCAGTCCGGCAACAGCGGGCGCCACCAGGTCGGGTTGTCGCGGTACCAGGCGATCGTCGAGGCCAGGCCGGTGGTGAACTCCACCCGCGGGCGCCAGCCGAGTTCCTGCCGGATCTTGTCGTCGTCGAGCGCGCGGCGATGATCACCGGCCCGGGGAAAGCCCGCGGCGGGCGCGGGGGAGTCGGGCCCGGAGGGGTCGAGGCCCAGCTCGGTCCGGATCAGCTCGACCAGGTCGCGTTCGGCCAGTTCGACGCTGCCGGCCACGTGGTAGACCTCGCCCGGCCGGCCGTCGGTCAGGGCCAGCGCGAGGCCTCGGCAATGGTCGGCCACGTGCAGCCGGTCCCGCACCCGGGTGCCCCCGTCGCGCAACGTCGCCGGGCGGCCGTCCAGCAGGCTGGTCACCAGGCGCGGGACGGTGCGGGCGGGGTGCTGGAAGGCGCCGTACGTGTCGCTGCCGCGGGTGACCACCACGGGCAGGCCGTGGGCGCGGTGGAAGGCCAGGGCCATAAGGTCGGCGCCGGCTTTGGCGGCGGCCCGGGGCGTGCTCGGGGCGAGCGGGGAGCGCTCGGTCCAGGCGCCGGTGTCGATCGAGCCGTACACGTCGCTGGTGGAGACGTGCAGGAAGCGGGACACGTGGTGCCGGCGGGCCTCGAGCAGCACCTTGATCCCGGTGACGTCGGCGGGGTGGCCGACGGCGGAGAAGTGGACCACGGCGTCGTGGCCGCGGAAGGCGGCGTCGACCACGGGGGCATCGGTGGTGTCGGCGGGGACGAAGTCGAGGCGATCGTTCTCGACGACCGAGCCGAGGTTGGCGAAGTTACCCGCGTACGTCATCTTGTCGAGGACCGTGACGGAGGCACCCGCGAGACCCGGCAGCCGGTCCGCGAGGACCGCCCGCACGAAGTGCGATCCGATGAAGCCGGCACCGCCGGTGACCAAGAGGTTCATCCCCGGTGAAGTTCAGCCACGCGACCGGCCACGGGTAGTGGCGCGGAATGCGCGAGTGGTGACTGCCAATGGATGCCGGATGAGGCTAGTGTTTCGACATGGAACGGCGAATTTTCGGCCTCGAGACCGAGTACGGAGTCACGTGTACTTATCGGGGGCAGCGGCGGCTGTCTCCGGACGAGGTGGCCCGCTATCTGTTCCGCCGAGTGGTGTCCTGGGGGCGCAGCAGCAACGTCTTCCTTCGCAACGGTGCCCGTCTCTACCTCGATGTCGGTTCCCACCCTGAATACGCCACGCCGGAGTGCGACTCGGTCACCGATCTGGTGGCCCACGACCGGGCCGGCGAGCGGATCCTCGAGGGTCTGCTGGTCGACGCGGAGAAGCGACTGCACGACGAGGGTATCGCGGGCGAGATCTACCTGTTCAAGAACAACACCGACTCGGCCGGCAACTCCTACGGCTGCCACGAGAACTATCTCGTAAGTCGGCACGGCGAGTTCGGACGGCTCGCTGACGTGCTCATCCCGTTCCTGGTCACCCGGCAGTTGATCTGTGGTGCCGGCAAGGTGCTGCAGACCCCCCGGGGCGCCGTGTTCTGCCTGTCGCAGCGGGCCGAGCACATCTGGGAGGGCGTCTCCAGCGCCACCACCCGGTCCCGGCCGATCATCAACACCCGCGACGAGCCGCACGCGGACGCCGAGCGCTACCGGCGCCTGCACGTCATCGTCGGCGACTCGAACATGAACGAGACCACCACCCTGCTCAAGGTGGGCAGTGCCGACATCGTGCTCCGCATGATCGAGGCGGGTGTGGTGATGCGTGACCTGTCGCTGGAGAACCCGATCCGGGCGATCCGCGAGGTCAGCCACGACGTCACCGGCCGCCGCAAGATCCGACTGGCCAACAACAAGGAGGTCAGCGCGCTCGAGATCCAGCAGGAATACCTGGCCAAGGCGACCGAGTTCGTCGAGCGGCGGGGCGGCGACCAGACCGCCAAGCGGGTCGTCGAGCTGTGGGGCCGGGTGCTCAACGCGATCGAGAGCGAGAACCTCGACCCGGTCTCCCGGGAGATCGACTGGGTCTCGAAATACAAGCTGATCGAGCGCTACCAGGCCAAGCACGAGATCCCGATGTCGCACCCGCGCATCGCCCAGCTCGACCTGGCCTACCACGACGTGCGCCGGGGCCGCGGCCTCTACGCCCTCATGGAGCGGCGCAAGCAGGTCGACCGGGTGGCCAACGACCTGGAGATCTACGAGGCCAAGGAGACGCCGCCGCAGACCACCCGGGCGCGGCTGCGCGGCGAGTTCATCAAGCACGCGCAGGAGAAGCGGCGCGACTTCACCGTCGACTGGGTCCACCTCAAGCTCAACGACCAGGCGCAGCGCACGGTGCTGTGCAAGGACCCGTTCCGGGCCTACGACGAGCGGGTCGAGCGGCTGATCGCCAGCATGTAGATGACCGGCGACGAACAGTGGGGCCGCCTGCAACGGCGCCGGGAGCGGATCCGGGCGGAGATCCGGCGCAACCGGGCGGGCGGCCACCGCATTCCGACGTGGGTGCTGGCGGCGGTGCTCGGTGTCGTCCTGCTCGGTTGGGCCTGGCTGATTCTGGGCCGCTAACCGAACGGCAACCGTCAGCGTAACGGATCCGCTACCGTCCGGCTGTTCTCTTGACCGGATGACCGGGCGCGGATGGAAGAGCTATGCGGCGGTGGCGGCCGTCGCCATCGGCTTGTACCAGTTGGTGCCGGCCGACGGCTGGTGGGTGAGCGGCTGGCAGATGGCCGTCGGCTACCTGGGCGTGGCCGGGATCCTGCTCGGCGCCCACCGGCTGCCGCGACGCGACCGGCTGCCGTGGTGGTTCTTCGCGTTCGGGGTCGGCGCCAACGTCACCGGAATCCCGGTCTCGATCTACTGCCAGGAGGCGTTCGGCTGGATCACCCTGCCGAGCCCGGCCGACCCGCTGTTCCTGCTGCTCTACCCGGCCTGCGCGGCCGGGCTCGTGGTGCTGATCAGGCGCCGGGAACCGCGCGGCAACTGGACCGCGCTCGTCGACATCGCCACCATCACCACCGGGGTCGGGCTGCTCGCCTGGGTGTATGTGATCAAGCCGGTGGCGGTCGGCCAGGACATCGACATCTTCGGCCGGGCGGTGCAGGCCGCGTACCCGATCGGGGACCTTCTCCTGCTCGCCCTGCTCTCCCGGCTGTTACGGGGCGGCGGGTCCCGCGGTGCGCCGTTCTGGTGGATCACCGGTTCACTCGGTGCGTTCCTCGTCGGCGACCTCGCCTGGGTGCTGATCGGGGACCTGGGTGACGTCGGTGCGGCGCTGGAGTCGGTCCGCTGGTTGCACCGGTCGATCGACATGGTTTTCCTGGTGGCTTTCGTGCTGTTCGGCATCGGGGCCCAGCACGCCGGGGCGAAGGACCTGAGCGCGCCGGGCCTGCCGCGGCCGGTCCGGCTCGGCCGGCTCCAGCTGGCGCTGCTCACCGCCGCCTCGCTGACCGCGCCGGGACTTCTCGCGGTGCAGCTCTACCAGGGGCGGGTCACCGACGGCGCCGCCATCGTGTTCTGCTGCAGCGCCATGTTCCTGCTCGTGGTGGTGCGGATGGTGCAGCTGGTGCGGGAGATCGAGCGACAGGCGGCGCGGGTCGCCGAGCTGGCCCGCCTCGACGAGCTGACCGGGCTGCCCAACCGGCGGGCCTGGAACGACGAACTGCCCCGCGCCCTCGACTTCGCCCGGCGGGGCGGCCGGCCGGTCAGCGTCGCGGTGCTCGACCTGGACATGTTCAAGCGTTACAACGACGCCTACGGCCACCCGGCCGGGGACCGACTGCTCAAGGAGGCCGCGGCGGCCTGGCACTCGGCGCTGCGCAAGGTCGATCTGCTCGCCCGGTACGGCGGCGAGGAATTCGTGGTGCTGCTGCCCGACGCCGGCCCGGACGAGGCCCGCGACGTGCTGGACCGGGCGCTGCGGGCGACTCCGTCGGGGCAGACGTTCTCCGCCGGCGTGGCCGTCTGGGACCAGGCGGAGAGCGCCGACGAGCTGATCCAGCGCGCCGACGAGGCGCTCTACCAGGCGAAAGCGGCCGGCCGGAACCGGATCACGGCGGCCCGAGGCGAGCCGCATGCCGTCCCGCCGCCGCGGCGGTGAGGAAATAGGCGTGGTCCTGGTCGAGGCCACGGCCCATGGTCGACAGGCCGACGGGACTCGCGCGCAACGCGTCGTCGAGGCCGTCGGTGGGGACACGCACGAGGCGGTGTCGCTCGGCGAGCGGCGCGAGCGCCGCGTCGACCTCCGCGGCCAGAGCCGGTTCGAGACCGTCCGGCACCGGCAGGTCGGCGGGGAAAAGGGCGACTTTCCCGTACGCGGTGAGCGAGTGATGTGACACGCCGCGATGCCGGGGCCGCCCGTCGCCGTCGGACACCCGCAGACTCCCGACCGGCCGGCCGCCCAGCACCCCGATCGCGTTGATCGCCTCGCCCAGGGCCACGCCGGAGAACCCCCAGGTGGTGCCGGTGCCGAGGTTGCCGGGCCCCTGCGCGACGACGGTGATGTCGGCCCCGAGCACGTGCCGGGCGGCCAGCAGGCCGGTGTGCACGGTGCTCGCCTCGAGATCGCCACCGAACGCCTGACCGGTCGTGACCGTGCCGGCCAGATGGTCACGCAGGCCGTCCAGGGTGCGCGAGAACCACGCGGGAAGCGCGCCGCCGTCGGTCATCACGTACGCCACCCGGGCCTGCGGTTTTTCCTGCAGAACCCCGGCCAGGACGGCCGGGAGCGCGGAGTGCAGGTCGGCCGTGACCACCGGCATGCCGTCGAGCGACTCGGCGCTCGCCATCACCGACCGGTGCGGGGAGGCCTCCTCGTCGACGCCGAGCGAGATCGCCTGCAGCGGCGTGTAGCGGGCCTTGACCAGATGCCCGGAGTCGCGGGTGGTGCCGTCGTCGGCCGGATCGGGCGGCAGCCGGTCGGGGATCGCCACCACGAGGGCATAGCCGCCGGTGCCCAGCCCCATGACGAGCGCACCCACGTTGAGCAGTACGCGGTCGCCCTCCTGCGGCTCACCGACGAGCTCGGGATAGGCGAGCGCCCGCAGCTCGGCGCCGTCGGTGAACACCGAGAGCTCGACCGTGCCCCGCCACCGACGCCGAATTGCCCGGACCGTCCCGGACCGCCACCGCACCATGACCGGCGAGGTTACTCGACGCCGCCGTCGACGTGGTTGCGCCCGGCCCGGCCGCGCGTCGGGTCGAGGAAGACGTACCGGATGGCGGGATAGCGGGCCCGCAGGCGCCGCTCCGCCTCGTCGGACGCCTCCTCGATCTCGCCGCCGCTGACGTCGTCGTCGAAGTCGACCTTGGCCGCCACCAGCACGTCGCCCGGCCCCAGCTGCATGGTCAGCAGCGTCGGCACCGACACCACGATCGGGATGCCGTTGAGGTCGGCGGCGATCTGGTTGTGCACGCGGCGCGGCACCGAGCGGCCGACCAGCAGCGACGCGTTGCTGCGGGCCAGGACCGCGGCGACCAGGAAGAGCAGCACCCCGATCGCGATGGAGCCGATGCCGTCCCACACCTCGTCGCCGGTGAATTCGGTGAGCAGCAGGCCGGCCGCCGCGATGACCAGGCCGATCAGAGCCGCCGAGTCCTCGAAGTAGACCGCCTTGACAGTGGTGTCCGGGGTCATCCGCAGGAACCGGGACCGGGTCACCCCCCAGCGCCGCGACTCACCGGCGACCTGGCGCTGCGCGCGCAGGAAGGACGTGCCTTCGGCCAGGAACGAAATTCCGAGCACGATGTACGACCACCGGAACTCGTCGGTCTTCTCGTTGTTCACGATGCTCGTGATGCCGTGGTAGATCGAGAACCCGGCCCCGCCGACGAAGGTGAACAGGGCGGCGATGAAGGCCCAGACGAAACTCTCCTTGCCGTACCCGAAGGGGTGTTCCTCGTCGGCCGGCTGCCGCCCGCGCACCAGAGCGACGTAGAGGAAAGCCTCGGTGATCGTGTCGGCCACCGAGTGGGCCGCCTCGGACATCATCGCGGCCGAACCCGAGAACAAGCCCGCCGCCAGTTTCGCGAGGGCGATCGCCAGGTTCGCCGCGCCGGCGAGGATGACCGTGCCGACGCTCTCGTTGTTCTCGTCCGGCTCCTGGTCGATGGCCAGTGGCTCGGCCGCGGCCAGACCGACCGGGGCCTCGTTCTCAGATGTCACACCCGCCATCGTTCCCCTGCCAGGTTACGAATAACCGCCGGGGCGGCCAGGCTGCTAGCGTTGCCTCTCGTGTCGCGCACCCGCACCGAGCGCCTGGTCAATCTGGTGATCTGCCTGCTGTCCACCCGGAGGTTCCTGACCGCCGCGCAGATCGCCGCGACCGTGCCCGGCTACGAGCACGACCCCGACGATCCGCGCGACCACGAGGCGTTCCAGCGCAAGTTCGAGCGGGACAAGGCCGAGCTGCGCGACCTCGGGGTTCCGCTCGAGACGGGCACGGCGAGCATCTTCGACCAGGAGCCCGGCTACCGCATCGCACACCGTGAGTACGCGTTGCCGGACATCATCCTGGAGCCCGACGAGGCCGCCGCGGTCGGCATCGCGGCCCGGCTCTGGCAGCACGCGGGGCTCGCCGCCGCCGCCTCGTCCGGCCTGGCCAAGCTGCGTGCGGCGGGCGTCGAGGTGGACCCCCAGGCCACCCTGGGCGTCGAGCCGGTGGTCACCGTCGACCCGGCCTTCGGCCCGCTGACGACGGCCGCCCGGGACCGGCGGGCGGTCACGTTCAGTTATCGGGTGCCGGAGGTCGACGACCCGGCCACGCGCCGGCTGGAACCGTGGGGCGTGGTCTGCTGGCGCGGCCGGTGGTACGTGGTCGGCCACGACCGCGACCGGTCGGCGACGCGCTGCTTCCGCCTCTCGCGCATTGTCGGAAATGTCAGGACAGTGGGGCGTTCAGGAGCTTTTGCCCCGCCGGTGAACGCCGACCTGTTCAGCCATGTCGCCGGCTGGGACGGCCAGACCCCGCGCAACGGCCGCGCCACCGTGGTGGCCCGCCCCGGAAAGGCCGCCGGCCTGCGCCGGTGGGCCGTCGAGACCCTGCCGTCGCCGGACGGCGACCGGCTGACGCTTCCCTACGCCGACGCCGAACGGCTCGCCGCCACCATCGCCGGCTACGGCCCGGACGTCCGCGTCGAGGGCCCACCCGAGGTCCGCGACGCCGTCATCCAGATCTTGAAGGAAGTGATGGCTCGCCATGACGGCGTGGTCGCCGCATGACCGCCTGCACCGAGCGGCACATGCGCGAGTTGCGCGGTGAGGCCGCAGGCGAGGGCCAGAAGGGCATGCCTGAGGGGAGCACAGCATGACCGGGCCCAAGCACTCGGTGGACCGGCTGGGGCGGCTCCTCAACCTTGTGCCCTACCTGCTGGCCCGGCCCGGCATCCTGGTCTCCGAGGCGGCCGCCGACCTCGGCGTCAGCGAGAAGCAACTGCGCGAGGACCTCGAGCTGCTGTGGGTCTGCGGCCTTCCGGGGTACGGGCCGGGCGACCTCATCGACATGGCGCTCGACGGCGACCATGTCACGATCAGCCACGACGCCGGCATCGACAGGCCCCTGCGACTGACCCAGGACGAGGCGCTCGCCCTGGTGGTGGCGTTGCGGATGCTTGCCGAGACGCCCGGCACCGGGTCGCGGGACGTCATCGAACGGGCCCTCGCGAAGATCGAGAACGCGGCCGGCGATCTGGCCAGCGCGCCGGTGGCGGTTCGTCTGCCGGCCAACGCCGAGAAGCTCGACCGGGTGCGGGCCGCGGTCGAGGGCGGACACGCCCTGGAGATCACTTATTACACGGCGGCGCGGGACGAGACCAGTACGCGCGTGATCGACCCGATGCGGGTGCTGATGGTGGACGGGCGGGCCTATCTGGAGGCGTGGTGCCGCCGGGCCGAGGCCACCCGGATGTTCCGGGTCGACCGGATCGACGCGTTCACCGAGCTCGACGAACTGTCCGCGGCACCGTCCGAGGCGGTGCCGCAGGACGTCAGCGACGGCGTCTTCCGGCCCACGCCCGACCTGCCGCTGGTGACGCTGCGGATCGGGCGGCACAGCCGGTGGCTCACCGAGTACTACCCGGTCGAGGAGGTGCGCCGGGAGGGCCCGGGTGAGGAATGGGTGGTGACCATGCGGGTGGCCGACCTGGGCTGGGCTCAGCGCCTGCTGCTCGGTCTCGGCCCGGACGTGACCGTGGTCGGCCCGCCGGAGCTGCTCGATCGGATCCGCGCCCACGCCGCGGCGGCGCTCGACCAATATGCCAGCCCGGCCCGGTAGGGTGGCCGATGTGATGCTCTGGGTCTGGATAGCCGTGGTCGTGGTCGCGCTGGTCATCCTGCTGTCGGCGGCGGTGCCGCTGCTCGGCCGGCTCGGCCACCTGCGCCGGGCGATCGGCAAGCTGCGGGTCCGGCAGGAGGCGGCGATGAGGTTGCAGGGCAAGGTCGAGGCCCTGCGGCAACGGGCCGAGATCCTGCAGGAGACGCTCGCGGCAAGGGCGAATCATTCCTGACCTTTACAGTGCTTGACTTGCGCCGGTAACGTGCGGCGTTCTCCACGCGTTGTCCGAGACTTCGCGAATGACAGCAAAACCCAAGGGGTCCGGCAGGCATCTTCGTCGGAATAGACACGTACGATGGACCCTGCACAACTTGATCCGACCGACTGGAGTCCTCCCATGGGTGCCCTCAAGCCATGGCACATCGCCATCTTCGTGGTCGTGCTCGTGCTGCTGTTCGGCGCGAAGCGGCTGCCGGACGCGGCGCGATCGCTCGGCCGGTCGCTGCGCATCATCAAGGCTGAGACCAAGGGCCTCATCGACGAGAACAACGACGTCGCCGAGAAGGCCGAGCCGCAATACAACAGGCAGCCGATCCAGGGCGAGGTCCAGCAGCCCAACGGCTTCCAGCAGGCTCCGCCGGCCAACGGCTACCAGCAGGCTCCGCCGGCCAACGGCTACCAGCAGGCCCCGCCGGCCCAGGGCTACCAGCAGCCGCAATACCAGCAGCCGCAGCAGCCCCCGGCGCAGCCCTACGTCGACCCGGTGCAGCGCACCAACGACCGCTGAGCAAAGCCATGTCGCTGAGTCTTCGCCGTCAGGGGAAGCCCAGTAAGTTCGAGCAGGCCGCCGACGGCTCGATGACCCTGATCGACCACGTCCGGGAGCTTCGTAACCGGCTGTTCTGGGCATCCCTCGGCCTGGTCATCGGGGTGATCGTCGGCTTCCTGCTGTCCGGCTGGGTCTTCCATCTGCTGGAGCAGCCGTACTGCAAGCTGGACTCCTCGTGGACGCTGGGCAAGGTCAACCAGGGGACGTGTGACTTCCTCCAGCTGGGCGTGGGCGACGGCCTGATGCTCAAGCTGAAGATCGCCCTGTGGGTCGGCATCATCATCGGGGCCCCCGTCTGGATGTACCAGCTGTGGGCGTTCATCGCGCCCGGCCTGCACCGCCACGAGCGCAAGTGGGCCTATGTCTTCGTGTCGATCGCCGCACCGCTGTTCGCGACCGGTGCCGTGCTCGCCTACGTGGTGGTGGGCCATAGCCTGGAGTTCATCATGAGGGCGGGCGTCCTCAACACGACGACGAAACTCGAGGTGTCCGCGTACACGGGCTTCGTCACCACGATGATCCTGCTGTTCGGGGCGGCGTTCGAGTTCCCACTGATCCTGCTGATGCTCAACTTCACCGGCGTGGTCTCGGCGCCGCGGCTGTTGAGCTGGTGGCGGATCGTGATCTTCCTGTCGTTCGCGTTCGCCGCGATCGCGACGCCCGACCCCGGCCCGTTCGGCATGACCCTGCTCGCCGCCTGCATGTGCCTGCTCTACTTCATCGCGGTCGGCGTCGCCTATCTCAACGACCGGCGTAAAGGCCGTGGCAAGGAGATCTACGCCGAGTTGGACGACGACACGACCTCGCCGCTGATGGACGATCGTGTCCCGGTCGGTGCCGCCGACCCGGTCGAGGCGCCCAGCCCGATCGACGCCCCGGCGCCGGTGCACAGGCCCAAGCCGCTCGAGGGTCGTTTCGACGATATGACGTAGTAACCTCCCGCCATGACGAGCGGTGACATCGCGGTGCTGGCCAACCCCTTCGCGGGGCGTGGCCGGCACCGCGACCTGCTTCCGGGGGTGATGGAGCGGCTCGGCGCGGCCGGCCGTCCGGTGCGACTGCTCGAGGCGCGCACCTCGGAGGAAGCCGAGAAGGCCGGTCACCGCGCGGTTGCCGACGGGGCGGTCGCCCTGGTCGCCGTGGGTGGCGACGGGACCGTTCACCAGGCCCTGCAGGCGGTTGCCGGCCGGCCGGTGGCCTTCGGGGTCGTGCCGGCGGGAACGGGCAACGATTTCGCGGCGGGCACCGGCGTACCGTCCGATCCGCTCTCGGCCGCGTCGGCGATCGCCGACGCCGTCCGCGCCACCCGCGCCACTGCTGTTGATCTTGCGCGGGTCGTCGGGACCGACGGCGAGGCGCGATGGTTCGGGGCCGTGCTCGCGGCGGGCTTCGACGCGATCGTCAACGAGCGGGCCAACCGGATGCGCTGGCCTCGCGGCCCGCGGCGCTACGACCTGGCGATCGTGCTCGAGATGGTGCGGGTGCGCCCGCGCGTCTACGCCCTCGAGATCGACGGCGTGGACCACGGCTTCGAGGGCACCCTCGTGGCTGTCGGGATCTGCCCCAGTTACGGCGGTGGCCTGCGCATCCTGCCCGCCGCCGACCCGTTCGACGGACTGCTCGACGTGGTGATCGCGGCGCCGCTGAGCCGGGCGGCGATGACCCGGCTCAAGCCCCGGCTGCGCCGCGGCACACACGTGACCGACCCGCGGGTCCGGACATTCCGGGCAAGCCAGGTGCGGCTGTATGCGGACGACATCATCGCGTACGCGGATGGCGAGCGCATCGGGCCGCTCCCGCTGGAGATCACCTGCGTGCCCGGCGCCGTGCGGCTGCTTCGCTGAGCGGATCCGCCCGGCCACCGATCGGGGCGACCACCTGCCCGAGGACCTCGGGTTGCGAGTTCGGGTGCGGGTGGGTTGCGCGCGGGGCTTGGCGGTCAGGAAACCGGTGAGCGGCCGAACAGGTTGGCATGTCGCTGAACTCGCTCCGCTCGCTGACCAACGCCGCCTCGCTCGCGACCGCGGCGTTCGACACGGCTCGCACGACGCTGAAGGCGATGGCCGAAGCCGCCGCGGCGACCGCGCCGGCGGACGAGACCACCGGCAAGGAGACCACCAGCAAGTCCGCCGCCGCTGAGGCGGCGCCGGCGGCTGCCGAGCCGGTCCGGGCCGACACCGAGGCGAAGAAGCCAAGAGGCATCCGCAAGGGCGTCGAGCTGGACGCTTACGCCTGATCCCGCGGAGCGGGATCGGCCCTTCAGACGTGGCAGCCGGTCAGGGCCAGGGTGGCGGACAGGCCGTTTGGGGCGGCCCGGCGGTTTGGGGCGGCCCGGCTCAGCGGCTGGGAGCACCAGGGCCGCGCAACCGGCCTGGACCGCGCCGGCGCCGGCCGGGGTGGCGCCGACCATCAGCGTGCGCTCGGGATCGACGCCGAGCATGCCGCAGGCGCGTAGGAAGATGGCCGCGTCGGGCTTCAGTCGGCCGACCTCGTAGCGCAGACAGCAGGCGCAGTTGTTCGCCGTCGGCGTCGATGGCACCGCGGACGGTCTTGCCGTCCACGCGTACCTGTTTCGGTTTATCAGCCCTGGTGCAAGCATGTTCAGGAACCCGGATCGCTGGGTGGCGGTCCACTCGGCGATCACCGCGTCCAGAACGTCGGTGTAGGTATCGGTGCAGACCCGCCAGAGCGTCGAGGGTGACGGGCGCCCAACGGGACGGGCGTCGACCCGCGTGTACAGGCTGTCGAGAATGCCGGCGGGTACATCGGCGACCCAGCCGCTTATCGCGGTGTAGCCCTTCAGCCCAGCTACCGCGACCAGCACGACCGCGACCGGATGATCATGCCCTGATTTGACCGGCCATCAGAGACGGTGAGAATAGCTCCAGCAGACCCTGACACGAAGGCGTGAACGAGACCTCGTCCGTAGCCGCCTGGAATGCCGGATCGGTGGTGGAGATGACACGCTGCGGTACGACGAAGCTCCGTTTGCACCCGATCCGTGAGAATACCTGGTCTCAACGGGGCTTCGTCCATATCCGACACGCTGACGCCGTCATCAGCGCTCACCGTAACTGCCGATCTTGAAACGGCCGTGCTGCCACGGATGAGACAAGGTAAGGCAGTTCCAAGAAGTCGGAATCGCCACTCCTGCTAGCGTATTAGTAGTCCTGAATTGTGATGTATCCTTTGCCGCAGGTGGAGGCATCAGTAGTTCCGTAGTATCGACCGTACAGACCGTTAATAACTTTATTTGCACCGCCCGTGCCGTGGGCTACCGTGACGCCAGTATCGGGGTCGACGACCTTCCAGTGGTTCCCGCCGCAGGGCCCTGAGGAAATTACCCGGAGGTCGTGATTCGCGTTTGCGTAGACATCACCCGTATAGCAATCGATTAGCCACGTGTTGCAGCTACTACTGGTGTTAGCGAATGCCGGGCTGCCTACAAAGATCGATCCGAGCAAGCCGAGGCTTATTCCTGCGCCAACCAGTAGTCCCTTAGTGCTTCTCGTCTTCACGGTACCTACCTTCATGATGTTGTGGTCGTTATCGACCAGAGACTATCTCTGCAATGCAAATCACTCAAGTTGACAAGGGTGCAGACGTGACCCGTTCAGGTCTTTTAAACCTAATTGTGAGTGCATAACGATTGACCCAATGACGGTGAGGATAATCACATTATTGCCCTACCCTTGCAGGTCCGACCACATTGACCACGGCCGTTTCAACGTCATCCGGTGAGGTCGATGATGGTGAATGGGCTGGTCATGTGTCGCGGTTGGCCTCGGTGATGTGGGCGCGCCCGGCGAGGCTTAAAGCGTTGATCGCGAGGTTGCGTAGCGAGGCGAGGACGCGGGGTCCGGAGCGGGCGTGGACGCGGGAGTGGTCCTCGCGGTAGCAGGTACTGAGGCTTTCCGATTAACGACTTGAGTGCTCAGGGTGGCCGACCGTTCTGCCGGTTGTGGACACACCCGAACCTGTTGTGGTGCAACGAAAGAGCGCAGAACCCCGGTAGGAAGTGGACTTCTCACGGAACACTTCAAACCACGGGTCCTGCGCCACCATGAGTGTCACATACAGCGCCACCCTGCCCGTCTCCGAGTACACCGTTATGTTCGTGTCCGCTCTGCTGAACGCCGAACGCCGCCGTCTCGGGACCAGGGCCGGAACCCGTTCGCTGGGCTGTTACCGGCAGGCGATCCTGGTCCTGCGCTTGCTGCTCGACGGCACCCGGATCATCCAGCTGGCCATCGACCGCCAGATCAGCCGCTCGACCGGCTACGCCTACCTGCACGAAGGCCTTACCGTGATCGCCGGCCAGGCGCCCGGACTGTCATCAGTCCTGCTCGCCGCGAAGATGGACGGCTATACCCACGTGAACATCGACGGCACACTGATCGAGATCTACCGCTGCCGCACCCCGGCCCCGACTCCCGGCGTTGATCTCTAGTC
>NZ_BOMM01000025.1 GCF_016862195.1 Paractinoplanes ferrugineus
GGCCGTCGGCGGCGGCCCCGAGCAGGATGGCCGGCGCTGGACCAACGCCGGGTGGTCAGCGCCGTCAGCGCCCGGCAGCTGTAGCCGAGGGGCCGCCCTCGCGCCGCCCTCGCCCTCGCCCTCGCGCCGGGGCCGGGGCCGGGGCCGGGGCCGGGGATCGGCTGTCAGGCGCTCGGTGATGGGATTGCGTCGCGGTTTGGAGCGGCTCATCGCAGCAACCCAACAATAGCAGAATTGCATGTATTCGCCGTCACCGCTTTCGGAAGTTCTTTGTCGCTTTTGTGCTCCAGGGCAAGTTTCTTTGAAATGGCATGATCGACTGTTGGCGTGGCGCATTCTTGGGGCGGGATAATCTTTGCATGGAGTTCCAGCAGCTCTCATTTTTCTCCCGGCCGGTGACGGTTGCTTTGCGGGATCGCACGAGGGCGCGTAATTGGTCGCCGGGCAATGATGAGTTTCGTCGCGAGCATGAGCGTCATCGGCGGTGGGGGCTTGCACGGCGCTACGGGTGGAAGACGTGCCGATCGCACGGTTGCTCGCGGCAGTGCGGCGAGTTGGACCTGCACGATTCGGTCGAAGCGGTTCCGCCGTTGATCTGGCCGGCCGATGCGACCTTGACGCGCCGGCCGACGTCTCCGGCAGTTGCAGCCGAGCGTGACCTGTCGTCCGCCGCGGCGCAGCCGGATGTCGTCGACGCGGTGCAGGCGGAATCCGCACCGCTGGACGAAGCCGCTCCACCGATCGTCCCGGAGTCTCGGATGGAGCTGGCACCCGAGGCGGAGATGCCTGATCAGGCGACTCCGCCAGCCCGGCCCAAGCCTTCGTCGCTGTCGGAGTCCGGGCGGCGGCTCGAGTTCGCTGGGGAGCCTGAGTCCGCGCGGTCGCCTGAGTCTGAGCTGTTGCCTGAGTCC
>NZ_BOMM01000026.1 GCF_016862195.1 Paractinoplanes ferrugineus
GCGCGGCAGGCCGCCAACCGGTCCCGCCCCGCCGGCTGGGTGAAATGGGCGAGTCGGGAAGGGTTTGCGGACCGGGAGGAGTCCGCGCGATGGAATGGGCCAGCACCTCGGGTCGAGCCTGCGTGGCGGGTTGGGGTCGGGTTTGCGCGGTGGGTTGTGCTCGCGTCTCGGGTCGGGCTCGCTTGGCGAGGCAGGCCGACAATGGGAATCGAGCTTGCGCGGCGGCGAGGGCTCGCATCCAGGGTGAGGCGGGTAGGGCGAGGCGAGCCGCCCCTTCGCGTCAGTCCTGCGCGGTGGGATCGGCTGGCGTGTCGGGCCGAGTCGGTGCGGCAGGGTAGGCCACCACCGCTGGTGCGGCGAGGCAGGCCGCCACCTCCGGTCAAGCCTGCACGGCGGCGTCGCTTGGCATGTCGGGTCGAGCCGGCGCGGCAAGGCAGACTGCCCCCTCCGGTCGAGCCGGCTCGCCGGGTTGGCCACCACCTCCGGTCGAGCCGGCTCGCCGGGTT
>NZ_BOMM01000027.1 GCF_016862195.1 Paractinoplanes ferrugineus
CAAAGCAGGCCGCCACCTTCGGTCGCGCTCCACGGCGGGAATGGTTGGAATGGCGGTTCGAGCCGGCGCGGCAACGCAGGCTGCCCTCTACGGCCGAGCCGGCGCGGTGGGATCGGCGGGCACCTTCGGTCGAGCATGTGCGGCGAGGCGGGTCCGCGCGTTGGGTCGGGGTCTGCGTGGTGGAGGGGCTCGCGTGATGGGTCGAGCCGGCGCGGCTAGGCAAGCCGGCGAGCCGGGCGAAACGGCCGGGGCGGGCGAAACGGCCGGAAGAGCCAAGCGGCCGGAACAGCGAAACAGCCGGAACAGCGAAACAGCCGGAACAGCGAAACAGCCGGAACAGCGAAACAGCCGGGACAGCGAAACGGCCGGAAGGGTGAAGCGGGGCGGCTGGAGAGAAGGCAGGACGACAGTGCGGATGTCCGCCGTTGTTGAACGCGTTATTCCTTTAGGTGGGTCGTTCCGAAATTTCACCTGCAACACGCTGCGGATGATGTAAATGGACCGGCGATGCGCTGTCGGAGCATGTGACTGCCGACGAGGGTTCTTATTCGGCGGGGACGTTGACAGCATCGGGAAATAGGCGAGACGAAGGGAGGGTTGTGCTTTTCGGGCGGATGTTTGGTGGGGGGAGATGTTTCGCTAGGAGGGCTGCGGGCTCAGCGGGAGGTGGGGCGCGGTGGAGGGCTTCGCTGCTTTTACGGTGGCCAGGAGGAGTAGGGCCAGGCAGGTGAGTGAGCCCCAGACGATCCAGTTGCCGGAGGCGGCCAGCAAGGCCAGGTAGCCGATGGCGGCGGCCAGGGGCAGCCGGCGGGTCGAGAGGGTGACCAGGAGCAACGACGCCACGGCTACGGGGAAGAAGTAGTAGGGGTAGTAAACCGGGTCGGTGGCCACTCGGAGCAAGGTGGCGGCCAGCGGGACGATGGCTACGGCCTGCGGGACGGTGCGGCAGAGCCGGGCGACGAGCGCCACGCCGGCGGCTACGGCGGCGCCCTGGGCCAGCCGGAAGGACCAGGTGACGTCGGGCAGGCCGAGCAGGGTCGGCAGGGTGCCGGCGCTGATTCCCCAGCGCTGGGCGAACATCGCGAAGTGTCCGGTCAGGACGAACGGCAGGTAGCAGGCGACGCCGAGGGCGGCGGCCAGGGCGCCGGTCGGCAGGGCGCGGCGCAGCGGAGCGGCGGCGAGCAGGCACGGAACACCGAGAATCGCCCAGGGGGCGACCGCGACGGCGAGGGCGAGCAGCGTGGCGGCGGCGAGATTGCGGTCGCGGCGGGACTGCTTGACGGCGTACGCCCAAAGCAGTGGAATTGCCGTTTCCGCCGGATGCCCGTTCCAGGGCAGGGCGGTCGCGACCCACATCAGCGCCAGTCCCCCGCCGACCGCCTCGCGCGGCAGGCTGCCCCGGCAGCACCACATGGTGCCGGCGACGAAGGCGGCACCGACGGCGGCGGCGAGCGGGATAGACGGGGTGCCGTCGCGCCCGGCGCCGATCACGAGCAACCGGCTGATCAGCAGCTGGACCGGTCCCGCCTGGTTCCACGCCTCGGCGTAGACCTCGGCGAACCGGCCGTGCAGCAGCCGGGAGGCGGCCGCCGCGAAGGCGGTGAGGTCCGGCGGTACGCCACGGGTGACGACCGCCAGCACGGCACCGACGACCGCGGCGAACAGCAGGCGGAAGCGGACCACCAGGTTCACGCGGGCACCGCCACGGCGCGGCGGACCCGGGCGGTGCGTACGCCGCCCACCGGCGTGGCCAGCAGGGCGGCGAGGAGCAGGACCTCGGCCGCGACGAGCCAGGTCTGCCCGTCGTACTGCCAGCCGAAGATGAGCAGCATGTACTGGCCGGGCAGGGCCAGCAGGGCCAGACCGGGCACGAAACGCGCCCAGATCCGGGCCGGCAGGCGGTGCACCACCAGGAAGAGCAGGACCCCGGCGTACGCGATGAGCAGGAAGTGGACCTCGGAGATGGCCCCCGCCAGGAACGTCGCGAGGAGCAGGACGTTGCCGAGCCACACCGGCGAGAGCCGGTGGCCGCCGCCGCGCCCGACCCGCCACAGCAGGGCGGCGACGACGGCGAGCGCCGCGACGACACCGACCGCGGGCGGGAGGTGCCGGCCCTCGGCCCAGCCGCGCAGCGAAAGGTTGTTGACCGCGTTCCCGCCGTGCAGGTTGGTGCCGCCGACGACGTAGCGCAGGACGTGCGGGAAGTCCGTGCCGCCCGGGACGAGCAGCATCGACAACGCCAGCAGCGCGCCGGCCGGCAGCATCGTGCGCAGCAGCACCCGGAACCGGCCGTGCCGGATCGGCACCAGCAGAAGCGGCACGAGCAGTGGTTTGACCAGCAGCGTCGCGGCGAGCAGCGCGCAGCCGAGGGTCCACCGGCGGTGGTGGAAGGCGAGCAGGACGCCGACGGCGGCGGGCACCAGCAGTTCACTGAGGTTGCCGAGGAACAGCGACCGGGTGGCGGCGGCCCCGCCGAGCAGGCCGAACAGGGCGACCCCGAAGATCGCCAGCCGGTGCGGCCGGGGTGCGGCGCGGGCCACGAGCAGCCCGGCCAGCAGCAGCGCGGCGACCCCGGCAAGCGTCCAGCCGACCGCCGCGGCCGACGCCGGGCCGAGGGCGGTGGGCAGCAGCAGGACCGCCGCGGTGGGCGGGTAGACGAAGAGTGGGTCGGTGAAGACCGAGGCGCCGTGCAGCAGGTCGAGGGCGGCGCGGCGCAACGGCAGGAAGTCCAGGCCGGGCACGACCGGGCCGCGGAGCCGGAGATAGAGCTCCTGCCCGGCGAAGACCGCCGCCACCATGATCAGCAGCAGCGCCCGCGTTCGCGGCGGCACCCGGCGCAGAGGATTCACGCCCGGACTGTTCGGCCGTGCCGGACCCGGCTCTGAGTCAGTCCTCCGGCAGCAACCGAGTCGACACCACAAGGCTCCGATCCTGCGCCCCGCCGACCGTGAGCAGGGTCAGGGTGGCCTGGTCGGGCGGCCCGTAGGTGTGGTCGGCGGGCAGCGCCTCGGCCGGGTAGACGCCGACCCCGACGACCACGAAGCGCGCTGTGACGTGGTCGGCCCGGCGCACCTCCAGCCGGTCACCCGGGCGCAGCAGCCGCAGGCGGTAGAAGACGGCGGGGGCGCCGGCGGCCGAGATCGCGTGCCCCGCGATCAGCGACGGGCCCAACTCGCCCGGGGTGCGGGTCTCGCGCAGCCAGCCGGCGGGGGCGTCGCCGAGTGCGGGCGGCAGGTCGAGGGTCCGGTCGGCGCGCAGGCCGATCGGCGCCACGGTGGTGCTGATCCCGATGGCCGGGACCGCCAGCCGCACCGGCATGGACGGCGCGAGCACGCGGAACTCACGCAGGCCGGCGGCGGGCGCCGGCGGGAAATAGCTCTCAGTCATGGCGGCGTCTCCCCGGAGCGCGGCTGGGACGACACCGCCCCGCTCGACGCTAGCGCCCCGCTTGCCCCATCGGAACGGTTCTATCCGTGATCAGTCAGAACGCGCGCGGTCTCCAGGGTGACGACGAACCGGGAACCGCCCGCCGGGTTGGGCTCGTGGTGGATGTCGCCGTGGTTGGCGTGGGCGAGGCCCTGCACGATGTAGAGGCCGAGCCCGGTGCCCTTGACGCTGCTCGCCTGGTCGCGGTCGGCCCGGGTGAGCCGCTCGAACAGGTGCGGCCGGAACTCCTCGGGTACCCCCGGCCCGGCGTCCTCGACCTGCACGCTGGCGTGGCCGAACCCGTCGCCGAGCAGCCGCATCGCGGTGGCGCCCCCGCCGTACTTGGCCGCGTTGGACAACAGGTTGGTCAGGATCTGCTGGAGGTGGCCGGGGTGGCAGAGCACCCGGGCGTCGGCGCCGGCGATCAGGATGTGCTCGAGGTCCATCGCGGCGAGCGCCCGGGCCACCTCGTCACGCAGGGACAGCTCCCGGCGGGTGGCGTTGATCGTGCCGGCGTCGATGCTGACCATGGCGAGCACCTCGCGGACGATCTCGTCGAGCCGGGCCGCCTGGCGGCTGATCGCGTCGACGGACCGTTCGCGGCGGGCCTCGTCGAGACCCGGCGGGTTGTCGCAGAGCAGCTCGGCGTAGCCGCGGATGGACTGCAGCGGGTTGCCGATCTCGTGGCCGAGCATCCCGATGATGTCGAGCTTCATGTTGTTGGCCGCCTCGAGCTCGCTGTTGCGCTCACCGAGCGCGGCGGCGGCGGCGTCCCGGGCCCGTTCGGCCGCCCGGCGCGCCGAGATGTCGGTGACCACGCCGATGATGTTCTTGGGCCGGCCGGTCTCGTCGCGCACCAGCGAGATGGTGGCGGACACCTCGACCCAGTGGCCGTCGGCATGCCGCAGCCGGCCCTCGTGGGTGTAGGCGGCGGCCTCCCCGGCGAACAGTCCGGCGATCTCCTGCCGGCCGTTGACGAAGTCGCTCGGGTGCACGAGTTCGGTGACGACGACCCGGACCAGCTCCTCGGGGGCGCGGCCCAGCATGGCCGCGAACGCCGGGTTGACCTGCAGGCGGGTGCCGTCGAGGTTGCTGATGACCTGCCCGGCGGCCGAGTTGGTGAACTGGGCGCGGAACCGCTGCTCGCTCTCGGCGAGGGCCTTCTCGGCGGCGCGGGCCGCGGTCACGTCGGTGTTGATCTCGAGGATCTGCGGTTCGGCCCCGGCGTCCGGGCGGTGCAGCACCTGACGGCTGGAGACACTGACCGTCCGTCCGTCGGCGGTCAGATGCTCCAGCGAGCCGTTCCAGTAGCCGTCGCGGTCGAGGCTGTCCCGGAGCTCCTCCTCCCCCGCCCCGCCGGCCAGGCCGGTGGCGAGCAGCCGGTGCGTCTTGCGACCGCGCGCGACACCGAGCGGCCAGCCGTACATCGCCTCGGCGCCCGCGTTCCACCAGCGGATGGTTCCGTCGAGGTCGCGCACGATGACGGCGGCCGGGATGAGCTCCAGCAGCCGGGCCTGGCGGCGCAGTTCGGCGTCGGCGGCCCGCTTGGCGGTGATGTCCTCGACCTGGCTGACGATGTACATCGGGCGGCCGTGGTCGTCGTGGACGGGTGCCCCGGCCATCGCCACCCACACGGTGTGCCCGTCCTTGTGCCGGTAGCGCATCTCGGCCCGGTACGGGGCGAAGCCGGTGGCGAACGCGTCGCGCACCACCTCGTCGGGGGGCACGTCGGCCGGATGCAGCAGGTCCTTGTAGGTCATCCGGGTGAGCTCGGCGCCGCGGTAGCCGGTGATGGCCGTCATCGCGGGATTGACCTGCAGATATCGCCCGCGGTCGGCCTCGTCCATGCTGATCAGGGTGAGGCCCAGCGGGGAGCTCTCGAAGGCCAGCCGGAACCGGGTCTCGCTGGCCTCGAGGGCGGCGAGCGCGCCGGTCCGCTCGGCGAGCAGGACGGCGTTGCGCTCGGCGTCGTCGGCGTGCCGCAACGCCGAGCTGAGGCTGTCGGCGAGCAGGGCGAGTTGCTGCTCGTCGGTCTCGTCGAAGACGTGCGGCCGGGCGGCCGAGATCTTCAGGCAGCCGATGACCCGGTTCTCGGCGTGCAGCGGGGCGATCATCATCGAGCCGATGCCGAGCCGCTCGCAGGCCGCCCGGTCGACGCGCGGGTCGTCGGTGGTGTCGGCGCAGTGCGCGGGCGCGTCGGCGACCAGGACGCGCCCGCTCAGCGAGCCGGCGATGGTGACGCGGTAGCCGGCGGCCCCGGCCAGGCTGCCGGCGGTGGCCTCGTAGTAGAGCTCGTCGCCGTCGATCAGCTCGACCGCGGAGCCGTCGGCCGCCTCGAACCCGGCGACGGCCTGCTCGGCGACCACTCGCAGGGCGGCGTCCCGGTCCGCCGCCGCGGCCGTGACCAGGCGCTGCAGGGCGAGGGTGGCGCGCAGCCGGTGCACCTGGCGCTCGCGGGACGCGGCGGCGGCCCGCTCGGCGGTGATGTCCTGCAGCTGCACGAGGCGCCAGCGCCGGCCGGCCGGGCCGGGGATCAGCGCCAGCGTGACCCGGGTCCAGCAGACCTCGCCGTCGGGGCGGCGCAGCCGGGCGTCGTAGCAGACGTCCTGGGCGCCGCGCAGCAGCGCGAGCCGGCCGAGGGTGGCCTCGTCGAGGTCGGCCGGGTCGGTGATCTCCCGGTGGGTGAGCCCGACCAGTTCGGCCCGCGGGCGGCCGGTGAGCGCGGCGGCGGACGGGTTGGCGCGCTGGAACCGGCCGTGCTCGTCGGCGATGAGCAGGCCGATCGGGCAGCCGTCGAAGGCGGTGCGGAACTGCTCCTCGCTGCGGGCCAGGTCGGCCCGCGCCTGCCGCTCGGCGGTGATGTCGAGCAGTTCCACCACGGCGGACTGCGGGCCTTGGTCGTCGGTGATGGCCACCAGGTGGACGGCGACGATGACCACGGTGCCGTCGGCGCGGCGCAGCTCGGCCTCCCGGGCCGGGCGCTCCCGGCCGGGTTCGGTGTCGGCGTCGCCGGCGGCCAGGGCGAGCACCGGCAGATGGACGGCGGCGATCTGCTCGGCGCGGTAGCCGAGCAGGTGCAGGAAGGCCGGGTTGGCGAGCTGGATGCGGCCCCGCTCGGGACCGCGCAACCCGATCACGATCTTGGGGACCGGGGTGTGCTCGAAGACCTCGGCGAACCGGCGCTCGCTGCGCGCCAGCCGGTCCAACGCGGCCAGCACCGCGGTGCGCTCGGTCTCCAGGGCCTCGACCGCGGCGGTGGAACGGCGCAGCAGCTCCTGCTTGTGGGCGGTGTCGTCGGCCTGCCGCAGCGCCCCGGCGAGAGCGTCGGCGAGCAGGTTGAGCTGCTGTTCGGCGGCGGCGTCGAAGGCGTCGGTGCGCCGGCTGGCCACGACGAGCAGGCCGAGCGTGCCGTCCGGGGTGCGCAGCGGGGCCAGCAGCAGCGAGCGGGTGCCGGTGGCGGCGCTGAACCCCTCGCCGCGCGGGTCGGCGGCGGCGTCGCCGGTGCGGACCGTCAACCCGCCGACGATCGCCGGTTCGGCCAGTGAGCCGGCGATCCGCAGCACCGGGATGGCGCGCTCGTGCAGGGCACCGGTGCCGGCCACCGCCCGCAACGTCGCGCCGTCCGGCTCGATCAGCAGCACCACCGCCGAGTCGCCGGCCGGCAGCACCTGCAGGGCACGATCGGCCATCAGCCGGAGCACGGAACGCCGGTCGGTCGCGGCCGCGGTCACCTCACGCTGCACGGCGATGGTGGTACGCAACCGCTCGGCTTCCCGGGCCGCCGTCTCGTCGGCGAGTTTGCGGGCGGTGATGTCCTCGCACTGCAACAGCCGGCCGGTGGTGCCGTCGGCGCCGGGGATGCCGGTCAGACTGACCCGGGCCCAGATGACGCGCCCGTCCGAGCGTACGTATCGCTTGTCGAAGGCCGAGACCGCGCCCGCCTCCGCGCCCACCCGCCGGTTCTCATGCTCGCTCTCGGTGCGGTCGTCGGGATGGGTGAACTCGAGAAAGTTGTGCCCGACCAGCTCGGCGGCGGGCCGGCCGAGCAGTTCCTCGAAGGCCGGGTTGACCCGGTGGATCACGCCGTCGCCACCGGCCATCACCGCACCGAGCGGGCTCGCGGCGAACGCCGCGCGGAACTGCGCCTCGCTGCGCAGCAACGCCTCCCGGGTGGCCACGGCGGCGGACCGGTCGACGATCTGCAGGAAGAACTGGTTGTCCGCGGGCAGCAGGCTGACCGCCAGCAGGCACGGCACCACCCGTCCGTCCTTGCCCACCAGCCGCACCTGGGACTGGTAGCCGCCGGCCCGGCCGGCGAGCAGCTCGGCTCGGCGCTCGCGCTCGCCGTCGCGGTCCTCGGGATGGACCACGGCGGCGACGCCGAGCTCGGCCAGCTCGTCGGCGGTATAGCCGAGCAGCGCCGTGACCACGGGGTTCACCCGCAGCCAGGCGCCATCGGGGGCGGACACGGCCATGCCGATCGGCGAGGAGTCGAAAACCGCGCGGAACCGCGCCTCGCTCTCGGCCGGCCGATCCAGGTAGCCGACGCTCACATGAGTCCGTTCGGCGGGTACCCGCGAGATGTGAGCCGCAGGCTACCGCTTGGTGTAGATGAAGCCGATCTTGTCGACCTCGTCGCCCGCCCGGCCGTGGAAGCCGGCCACCTGCCAGCCGCCCGGCGCGGTCCGGGTCACGCAGTCCGCCGTCGTCGTGCCGCCGCTCAGGGTCCGGCCGGCGGTCGTGGTGAACTCGGCGTAGAAGATCCGCGTGGTGTTGCTGGACCTGCCCTGGCAGAGCTTGACCGCGGTGACGTACTCGCCGTCGGCGAGGGTGAGCGATTTCGCCGTGCCGCCGGTCCCGCCGTGCCCGAGCACGGTGCCGGTGGTCAGGGTCAGGCCGAGCTGATCGACCCGGCTGCCCGCCCGCAGGCTGATCGCGCGCACCCGCGCCGCCGCCGGGACCCGGTCGATGTCGGTGTAGTAATCGCCGTGCGGGCCGCCGAACTGCTCGCTCTGCTGGTAGGCCGCGTTCGCCGACCAGGCGAACTTGACGCTCACCGGGTCGTGGTCGCTGAGCATCAGCCCGGTGCCGTCCTCGAGGAACGCGGCATGCTCGTTGTGGTAGTCGGTGGCGTCGAGGGTGACGAGCCGGCTGCCGCGGTAGAGGACCTTGTCCACCACCTCGCAGGTGTCGGTGATGGCGGTGCCGTCGCAGAGCAGCGGGTCGGTGCCCTTGACCGGAGCCACCCCGGCCCGCTCGACCTTCACCCACGCGTCGGTGAGCCCGTTCGCCGCGGTGAACTCGGCGATGGTGTCCTGCGCCCGCGTGTACCGGGTGTTCGAGTCACCCATGACGATCACCGCGTTGCCCGCCGAGTGCGTGGCGATGAACGCGCTGAGCTGGTTGAGGTTGTCGGCCCGGCTCGCCAGGTCGCCGTCGTTGGTGCCGGCGTTGGTGTGGATGTTGTACAGGTCCACGTAGGTGCCCTCGGCCAGGCGCTGCCGCATGAAGGTGAAGCCCTTCGGGGTCAGGCAGTCCCCGGAGTCGAGCTGGCAGGAGTTCCAGCGCACCCGCTCGAAGTCGTCGGCGTCGTACGAGTAGTTCGACAGCGTGTTCAGTCCACTGCCGATGGCCGCGCCACCACTGGTCGGCGTCCGAACCGGGTGCGTGTCCGCAGCGTACAGGTTGGCGTGGTAGTTGAAGTCTTCCTGCACGTGGACGATGTCGTAGGCGGCGAGCCGCCGGCCGATGGCGGTGGTAGCCGAAGCGCGCGGGGTGGGCGCGCTGGACACGATCTCCGGCAGGCCGGCGACGTTGTAGGACAGTGCGGTGAAGGTGCCGCCGCTCGCGGCCGACGCGGGTTCAGCGGTGACGACAAGGGTTCCGGCGCCGATCAGGGCAGCCGCCAGAATTGCCTGGGTACGCGACATGTACCGGAGAGTAGGGTTTGACTGAGGTCGATGGGAAGGCGTTGGCTCAAGATTCACAAAGCGACCAGCGGGCGTTCGCCGTCTCGTCCCCGGAGCGGCAGAAGATCTTCGGACATGCCCCCCATCTCCCGTCGCACCCTGCTGGGCGCGCTGGCCGCCGCCCCGATCGTGCTCAGCGCCCGGCCCTCATTCGCCTCGGCCGGCTCGTTCGCCTCTTCGGACTCCGGCGCCGCCTTCGTCGACAGCTACCGGACGAACGTCCCCACCAACCTCACGGCCGACACCAACGCGGCCGTCCGGATCCTCGGCGGCATGCGGCGGGTCTGGCAGACCGGCACCGCCTGGAACACCGGCACCGTGCTCGACGAGGCCACCCTCCGGGCCAACCTGCGCTACTGCGTACGGGTCACCTCGCACCGCAGCGCCGACGACGAGGCCCGCGCGTTCATCCAGGACCGGCAGCACCAGTCGTACGCCGTGCTCACCGGCCTCGGCCCGCTCGCCCCGATGTACAAGGCCGGCGCGCTGGCCGTCACCAGCATCACCACCGCCCCGACCGGCACCCCGGCCACCAAGATCGATGACGCCGTCCCGCCCGGCGCCCCGGCCGGCTCGGCCATCGGCGCCGGCTCCCCCACCTCCGCGCTCGGCCAGGTGGTGACGCTGGTCAACACGGTCCGCGGCACGTACTCCTCAGGAAACCCGAGCAAGGCCGCCTACCAGTACCCCCGCCCGTGGCGGATGAACGCGAACAGCCAGGTGGCCGACACCGGCGAACTCGACGAGCTCGGCTACCCGATCTACGACTCGCCGGTCGAGGTGGTGCCGCAACTGCTGCGCCAGCGCAGCACCACCCCGGCCGACGACGGCGGCTTCCCCAGCGGGCACACGAACGCTTTCCACCTGGCCGCGCTTGCTTACGCGTACGCCGTTCCCGAGCGCTTCCAGGAGCTCGTGACGGCCGCCTTCGACCTCGCCGAGACCCGCATCGTGGCCGGCATGCACTCCCCCGCCGACGTGATCGGCGGCCGCATCCTGGCGACGGCCCTGGCCGCGGCGATCCTCAACGACCCGGCCAACGCCGAACTGAAGGCCGCCGCCCGGGCTCAGGCTCAGGCTTACTTCCCGCCGCAGCCCGCCACGACCGCCGCCGAGCGGGCCGCCGGCGAGCGCCTGGTCACCCCGAAACTGACGTACGGCCTGCCGCGCGGCCGCTCGACCGCCCCGATGACGGTGCCGAAGGGCGCCGAGGTGCTGCTCGAGACCCGCCAGCCCTACCTGACGGCGGCCCAGCGCCGCGAAGTCCTGCGCACCACCGCCCTCGGCGCCGGCTGGCCACTGCTGGACGGCCCGGAGCACTGGGGCCGGCTGAACCTGTTCGCCGCCGCCGACGGGTACGGCGCCTTCGACCACGACGTGGTCGTCACCCTCTCCGCCTGGGTTCCGGGTGCCGGGTCCTCGGGCGCCGGGTCCTCGGGCGCCGGGTTCGCGGGTGCTGACAGTTGGCGCAACGACATCGGCGGGTGCGGCGGCCTGACCAAGGCCGGCACCGGCTCGCTCACCCTGACCGGCCACAACTCCTACCGCGGCGGCACCACGGTGGCGGGCGGCGTCCTGACCGCGGCTTCCCGGACGGCGCTGGGCACCGGTGACGTGACGGTGGCGGGCGGCACGCTGCGGGTGACCGAGGCGTTGCGGGTGGCCGGTTCCTACCGCCAACACTCCGGCACGCTGGCGACCCACGGCCATGGCACTGTGCTCGACGTGCACGGCA
Source organism: Paractinoplanes ferrugineus (assembly GCF_016862195.1). Lineage (GTDB taxonomy): Bacteria > Actinomycetota > Actinomycetes > Mycobacteriales > Micromonosporaceae > Actinoplanes > Actinoplanes ferrugineus. Next base: position 11,131 of record NZ_BOMM01000027.1, read on the forward strand.
ACGCCACCCTGGGCGCCGGGAGTGTCCTGGAAGTGCACGGCGACCCGGGCCGGGACGTGACGGTCCTGCGGGCCTGCCGCGTCTCGGGCAGATTCGCGAAGGTGGTGACGCCGCCCGGACTGAAGGCCACGGTCGGCTATTCGCGTACGGCCGTGACGGTCCGCCTCCGCCGAGGCTGACGCCTGTCGAATCTCGGTGGAACGGCCGAGCCCGATAGGCCAGGATCCGGATCGGACTCATGCCGACCGGACCGGAAGGGCAACGCCGTGCGGATCGAACTGGTGACCGGCGACATCACCGCCGAGCAGGTCGACGTGATCGTCAACGCGGCCAACTCGTCCCTGCTCGGCGGCGGTGGCGTCGACGGCGCCATCCACCGCAGGGGCGGCCCGGCCGTCCTCGACGACTGCCGCGCCCTGCGAGCCGGCCACTACGGCCGCGGCCTCCCGACCGGCCAGGCGGTCGCCACCACCGCCGGGCGACTGCCCGCCCGGTGGGTGGTGCACACCGTCGGACCGGTGTTCAGCACCGACGAGGACCGAGCACCCCTGCTGCGCAGCTGCTACACCACGTCCCTGACGGTCGCCGCCACCCTGGGCGCACGCTCGATCGCCTTCCCGCTGATCTCGGCCGGCGTCTACCGCTGGCCGAAGGCGGACGCCGTGCTCCAGGCCTTGACCGCCCTGCACACCGAGTCACCCGGCATCCAGGTCGCCCGCCTCGTCCTCTTCGACGAGCCGACCTACCGCATCGCGGAACAGGTCTACGAGTCCTTCACTCCCCGGCCCGCCGGCTAGTTCTTCGCCCTCGCGGCCGGCTCGGGTTCTGCCCTCCCGGCCGGCTGGGGTTCTGCCCTCCCGGCCGGCTCGGGTTTCGTGGTGAAACGCACGCGGCCCCGCGGGCAGCGGCAACTCACCAGTTCGGGCCGCGCGCCAAGCGGATCGGGCCCACCGCTTCGGAGATGTCGACATCGGTGCCGTGTTGGCGGACCGTGATGACGCCGGATCCGGCCAGGTCGGCGGCTACCTCGCGGGCCGGGTGCATCAGGTCGCGCCAGGACTCGCCGCCGACGACTCGGGCCGCGTCGCTCGGGCAGATCGTGGACTCGGGTTTGCGGTGCCTGAGCAGGGCGCGCATGGTGGCGGCCAGGCGTGCTCCGAGGTCGCCGGGGTGGTGGCGGTGGCCCAGCGCCAGTTGGGCATCCTCGATGCGGGCGCCGGCCATGTCGGGGGCACTGGGGGCACTGGGGGCGGCGGCGCTTCGGCGGGCGGCGGTCAGCTCCGCCTCCAGTTCCCGGCGCAGTGGCTCCGGGATGCCGTCCGCACCGCGTCTCATGAAACTATTGTCGCTGCTCCTCGAGGATGTTCACGACATGCTCGGCGATGGCCATGCTGGAGGTCGCGGCGGGCGACGGCGCATTGCGTACGGCGGTGACCGTCCCCACCCGATGAATCCGGAAGTCGTCGACCAGGCTTCCGTCGCGGTCGAGCGCCTGAGCCCGGACCCCCGCGCCCGCCCGCACGACATCCCCCGCCCCGATCAGCGGCACATAACGGCGCGCCGCCCGCATGTAGGCCCGCACCGACAGCGAGCCGTAGATCTCCCGGACCCCGGTACGCCAGTGCTTGCCCGCCATCCGCCACGCACCCGGCCAACTGGCGATCCCGTAGACCTCACGCAGGGACAGGTCAGCGAGCCGGTACCCCTCCCGCGCCGTGGCCAGGACGGCATTGGGCCCCACCTCGACCGACCCGTCCACCCGCCGCGTGAAATGCACCCCCAGGAACGGATACCGCGGATCGGGTACGGGATAGATGAGCCCCCGGACCAGGTCCGCCTTGGCCCTCACCACCCGCATGTACGCACCCCGGAACGGCACGATCCGGGGCCCCGCCTCATCCCCGGCGAGTCCCGCGACGAGGTCGCTCTGCAGCCCGGCACAGACGATCAGCTCATCGACCGCAACGTCCCCACCAGCCGCCGCCGCTCCCCCGGAGGGCGCCACGGCACTCCGGTGGGGTGGCCGGGCGCTGATCAGCAAGCCACCGCCGGGCGCCGGGGTCACGCGGCGGACCGGGAAGTTCAGGCGGATCTCTCCGCCGGCCGCCTCGATCTCCTCGGCGAACGCGCGGGCGACGGCCACGTAGTCCGTGATGGCCGTCCGCGGCGAGTGGAGGGCGGCCAGGCCGGTGGCGTACGGCTCGAGGTCGCGGATCTCCGCCGGCCCGACCCGGCGCAGGCCCGGCACCGAGTTGGCGGCGGCCCGTTCGGCCAGGGCGTCCAGCCGGGTCACCTCGCCCGGGTCGACGGCGACCACGAGCTTGCCGCACTCGTCGTAGGGCAGCTTCCGCTCGAGGCAGTACTCCCGGAGCATCGATCTACCACGCGAGCACAGGCGTGCTTTGAGACTGCCGGGTTGGTAGTAGATCCCCGCGTGGACAACTCCAGAATTGTGGCCGGTCTGATGTGCAGCGACCCGGTCTTCCTTGTCGAACACCACGACCCGAGTTCCAGAACGGCGCAGGCCGAGTTCTCGTCCGATCGCCAGCCCGACGATCCCGGCCCCGACGATCCCGATAGTCCGCACGAAGCTCAATATGCCCGATCGGCCCACCGCGCGCATCGCCGGCGCACGCCAGGGGACGGTGCTCGCGGCAGCAACCCCTTCCCGGACCCGGCCTCGGCACGGCGATCCGACGATCACCGGGCGGGTGGCTTTTCCGAGCAAGGGCGCGGGCTTTCGGCGTACGGCCATAGGCTTGTTTTATGGGGTTAAAGGGTCTTTTGGTGGGTGTGTTGCTCGCGTCGACGTTGCCGAGCCCGGCGCAGGCCGCGGCGCGGGTGCCGACGCTGGACTGGAGCGACTGCGGCGACGGGATCTACCAGTGCACGCCCGCGCAGGTGCCGCTCGACTATCGGCGGCCCGGGGGAACGCAGGTCACGCTGCAACTGCGGCGCTGGCCGGCGGCCAAGCCGGCGACCCGGATCGGCACCCTGTTCATCTACGCGGGCGGCCCCGGCAGCTCCGGCTGGGACTGGGTGCAGACGTTCGCGTCGACGGTGACGGCGGAGCTGCGCGACCGGTTCGACATCGTCGGCCTCGACCCGCGCGGAGTGCACCGCAGTCAGCCGGTGACCTGCCTCGACCGGGACAGCTACGCGGCGGCATGGGCGCGGCCGGCCACCTTCGGCAACGCCGTGCGCAGCGCGCGGCAATGGAATCGCGCCTGCCGGGCCCACTCCGGCGAGCTGCTGCCCTACCTCGGCGCCGAATACCAGGCGCGCGACCTCGACCTGCTGCGCCGAGCCGTCGGCGACGACAAGCTGACCTATTTCGGCGGCTCCTACGCCACCTACGTCGGCACCGTCTACGCGAGCATGTTCCCGCGGCACACGCGCGCGATGGTCCTGGATTCCGGCTACGACCCGGACAAATACGCAAACGATCCCTACGCGTACGACTACGGTCAGTACCGCTCGACCGAGGCGGCGCTGAACCGCTTCCGGAAATGGTGCACGGCGACCCCGGCCGACTGCGCGTTCGCCCCGGCGACCCCGGCCCGGCTGCGCAAACTGCTGCGGGCCGGCGGCGCCCCGATGCTCGCCGAACTCACGTCCCGGCTGAACAGCGGCACCCGGCGCTGGTCCGCCCTCGGCACCGACCTGCACCTGGCGGAGTCCCGCACCGGCACGCTCACCGCCCCGCTCAGCCAGTCCGACACGGCGTTCAACGCGGTGAACGTCGCGGTCGAATGCGCCGACCGGGTCTACCCGCCGGGCCTGCCACAGCTGCGCGCCCGGCTGGCCGAAGTCGCAGCCGACTTCCCACTGACCGCACCCGGGATGGCTTACGGTCCGCCCGCCTACGACCAGACCCACGCCCCGGCCTGTCTGCAGTGGCCGGCCCCGCGACTGAGCCGCTACACCGGCCCGTACCGGGCGGACGGCTCAGCCCCGATCCTGGTCTCCGGCAACACCGGCGACCCGGACACCCCGTACGCCGACGCGGTCACCCTGTCCCGAACCCTGACGAACGGCCACCTGATCACCTGGGCGGGCGAGGGCCACACCGCCCGGCGCAAGAGCGCCTGCATGGAGGCCTACATGTACGAATACCTGCTGCGGTTGACCGTCCCACCGGCCGGAACGGTGTGTCGGGACGCCCCGATGCCGGGCTAGCTAGCTCCGCGCCGTCACAGTGGTTCCGGACCGCGCAAGCCGGCAGGGCCGCCCAATGGCCGGGGCTGGGCCGCCGGGCGGCCGGTCGGCCGGACCGGTGGGCCGCTGGAGCCGGGCCGGCGGGCCGAGCGGCTGAGGGCTGCCGGGCCGGTCAGCGAGACATTAGGGAATGGCGATCCCCGGCGGTGGATCAGGTTGGCGGGGTCAGGGTCAGGCCTTCGCCGGCCACCAGGTCTACGGCGCCGTTCCACCATGAGGCGCTGCCGTTCACGTAAAGGCACGGAGCTCGGGCGGTCAGGTCGTCGCGGAGGCGGGGCAGTTCGACACCGGGCATGAGCAGGCGGACCACTCGGCCGTCGTCGAACGGCAGGTCCCAGCCGAAGCGGCCGTCACGGTCGGCGGCCGGGTCGCGCCGTGGGTCGCCGGTGAGGGCGGCGACTCGATACCGGATGGGCACCTGGTCCATCTCGGCGGCGCGGCCTCGGACGGCGTCGAGGAAGGTCGCGAGATTCGCGGTGGCTAGATCCTCGCGGCCGTCGACGGGCTCGGTGCCTGGGTTGATCATGGTCTGACGGTAGGAGCTGGGGGGCGGGCCGACCTGCGGTCCGAGGTGGATCAGCCGGAAGAGGCGCGATCAGCGGGGCTCGGTACGTCGGGTTCCGTACGCCGGGACGGTCCTGCCTCGTACCAGAGTCCGCCGTACCCCTCGCCTGCGATGCCTTTGGATGTCTGTCACGTCGACCAGCCGCGCTGGCCGACGGCGTCGCTCAATGCGGCTGAGCGGCATCGGCGGGCAGCACGAACCGTAAGGCGCCGAGGGCGATCGCGCCGGGAAGCGAAGGCCCGACGAATACGCCGGTGAGCAACGGAAGTCCCCGGCGCGCGGCGAGGCGGCCGAGAACCGGCGGGCGGGCTGCCGGGTTGGTGCCGCCGCGGCCGACGAAGATGTCCCGCACGCCGGCCCGGGGTACGCCGAGCACGTCGGCAACCGCGCGGCGAACAACTCCTCGGCCGGCGTGCGGGGGTCGCCGTCGCCGGCTCGAGCGGCGAGGAATCGGAAGCCGGCGACCTACGGCGGCCAAGCTTGCCGTCGAGGGTCGGCGGCAACAAGTCCAATTGGACGAATGCCGGGTGTCCGGGCGGCACGACGACCGGGGCAGCGGGGAGGTCGGCACGCCGGGATGCCGTCGGTTCGCGGAGCGGATCGGGATCGCGGCGCGGATCGAAATCGCAGCACGTGGTCGCGCGCGGCTCAGGAATGCGGGAAGCCGGCGGCGCGTGGGGGCCGGCGGCGCGTGGGGGCCGGCGGCGCGTGGGGTCAGCCTCCGGCTAGGAAGAGCTGGCGCTGTTCTTCGGTGGCGGATGCGGACCGGAGGCCACGCGGCGGGTCGATGGCCACTGTCTCGACGATGGTGTCGGGCTGGACCAGGGGTGGGAGCGTGCCGAAGCGGGCCCGACGATCGCCCTGCGGGTCGGCGAGCGGCGGGTCGGCGAGCGGCGGGTCGGCGAGCGGCGGGTCGGCGAGCGGCGGGTCGGCGAGCGGCGGGTCGGCGAGCGGGT
>NZ_BOMM01000028.1 GCF_016862195.1 Paractinoplanes ferrugineus
CGGGTCGGCGAGCGGCGGGTCGGCGAGCGGCGGGTCGGCGAGCGGCGGGTCGGCGAGCGGCGGGTCGGCGAGCGGCGGGTCGGCGAGCGGGTCGTTCATGGCGTCATGCTCGCACGTGCCGGCCGCCGGATGGGCCGGAGATGGTTAGGCTGCGCGAATGGTGCGGGATGAGCTGCTTCGGCTGCGGGCGAGCTCGGTGGCCGAGGCGGCGACGCTTGCGGAGAACCTGGAGGCGCTGTTCGTGGCTTCGCGGGACTCCAACGCGGACGACGAGCACGACCCGGAGGGGGCGACGATCGGCTTCGAGCGCGCCCAGCTCACCTCCCTGCTGGGGGCGGCCCGGGAACGGATCGCCGAGGTCGACGACGCGCTCGGGCGGGTGGACGCGGGGACCTACGGCATCTGCGAACGATGCGGGCAGCCGATCGCCGCCGAGCGGCTCGAGGCGCGACCGTTCGCCCGGTGGTGCATCGCGTGCGCGTGAAGGCGGGGCGGGCCACTTGCGGGTGAGGCGGGCGGATAGGGCTAGGGGCCGCCGACTCGGAGGACGTCGCTCAGGCGTAGCCGGCGGCGGACGGTGGACTCGGCGGCCACCACGACGGCCAGGGTTGCCAGCAGGAGTGCGGTCGTCACTACCGGGAGCCACCAGGGCAGGGTGATCGCCGGGTCGGACAGCTGGCCGGTCAACGTGCGCAAGGCCAGCGGGGCGAACGTCAGTTTGATCAGGAGCAGGGCCAGCAGCGGGCCGCAGACGGCGGCGACCAGGGCTGGGGGCTGGAGCTCGGCGGCGGCGACCCGGTGGGCGTCGCGGGGGCGCAGACCGAGGGTGCGCAGGCGGGCCAGGGTCTCCCAGCGGGACGGGGCGCTCGCGGCGGCGGCCAGGGCGAAGCTCAGCAGTCCCAGCAGCAGCAACGTCGCGGCGGCAGCCCAGTCCAGGGCGGCCAGGCCGGCGTTCAGGGGCAGCGAACGGCGGTCGGAAAGCACCTCCGACCGGACCTCGACGTGGCCGCCCAGTCCGAGCATCTTGACGGCGGCGGCCGCACCCGGGCCGGTCGCCCAGATCGTGTCGGGGTGGTAGGGCAGGCCCGCGGACGCGTCGACGACGATCACGTCGGTGGCGCTGCCCACGATGGGGGCGGTGCCGACGGCGGTCAGCGGGTAGACGGTGCTGTCGGCGGAGTTGCCGAGGACCACTTTGTCGTTGGGCAGGCGCAGCTGCAGGGTCTGGCCGGGGTGCAGGCTGCCGTCGCCGGCGCGGACCAGGGCCCGCGGGCCGGTCAGGCCGTTCAGTCCGGGGGCGTCGGGCAGCGGGGTGGCGGCCAGGAGACGCCGGAACTGCGCGGCGTCGACGATCACCAGGCTCGGGGTCAGCGAATTGCCGTCGGCGATCACGCGTACGCCGTCGATCACCTGGGCCGGCACCGCCCGCGTCACCCCCGGCGCGGCGGCCACCTGAGCGGCTATCTCCGGGATCTTGTCCGAGCTGTCGGGGCCGGCGTCGAGACGGGCGTCGGCGCCCACCGACTGCCACGCGCCGTCGGCCATGCCCCGGGCGGTGGTCGCCTCGAGGGTCACCGCGAAGCCGGCCAGGGCCACCGCCGTGGTCAGCACCAGCAGCGGCAGCGCCCGGGTGGACGTGGCGGCGGCGCGGGCGGCCCCGAAGACGGCCAGCGGGCTGCGTGACCGCAGCGTCTGGCGCAGCACCAGGCCGGTGCCGGCCGGCATCAGGCGCACCAGCAGCAGCGCCCCGGCCACCACGCCGAGGGTGGGGGCGCCGGCCGGCAGGGCGGTGTCGGCGACCCCGCGCTGGCGCAGCGAGACGATCGCGCCGGCGGCGGCGGCCAGCACGGCGAGGTCGACGGAGGCGCGGCGCAACTGGACGGTGCGTTCCTGCCACCGGCGGGCGGAACGGTTGGCGGGGACGCGACGGTCCCGGGTGGCGCGAGCGGCCGCGAGAACGCCGAACGCGGGACCGGCAAGGACGGCGCAGACGACGACCGGCGCGGCCCAGGGCAGCGCGGCACCACCGGCCAGAAGATAGGCCGCCGCCAGCCCGAGCGCCGCGGCGGGCAGGGCGGTCACGAGCGACTCGAGAAGCAACTCGGCGAAGAGGGTGGGCAGCCCGGCGCCCCGCTGCCGGGCCGTGGTCAGGGCCGCCGACCGGCGGCGGGCGAGCAGGTCGGCGGCGAGGAGCAGCACGAGTACGGCGCCGGCGAGGACGGCGATCAGCAGCACCGAGGCCTGGGCCTGGGCGGCGTCGACCTGGGCGCGTACGTCCCGCAGGACGCCGTCGAGGCGGGTGTCCCACTTGAGCGAGGAGTCGCGCTCGCCGGAGGAGGCCGAGGTGCTTTTCAGGGCCGCGACGGTGGCGGCCAGTTCCTGGGCGGACTGCCAAGTGATCTTGTCAGGGTCGGCGGCGAACCAGACCGTACGCCGGAACTGGTCCTCGAGGAAGGCGAGCCGGCCGTCGGGCAGCGAGTCGGCCGTGAGCAGCCCGCCCAGGCGGGTGCTTCCGGAGCCGTCGAGGTCGGCGGCCGGGCGCACGAGCCAGGGCGCCACCAGCCAGGCCGGGTCGTTCGGGTCGTCGACCCGGAAGATGCCGCTGACCAGCACGTTGTACTTGGTGCGCAGGTCGTCCTGGACCGGCACGGGATCACCCGGCCGGAGCTTGAGCGCGGCCGCGTTGGCCTCGGAGAGCCCGACCTGCACCTGCCACTTCGGGCCGTTGAGCGGGATCTCGATGTTGCCGGCCGCGGTGGCCCCGGGCGCGTGGCCGGAGACCCAGGTGACGGCCGGCCCGCCGTGCTCGTCGCGGACGTAGTCGGCCTGGAAGTGCCGCTGCACGCTGCCATCGGTGACCTGCAGCGTCACGCTGCTGACGGCGGTGATCGGGGCCTTCAGCGCGGTGCGCAGCTCCGGGTCGAGCTGTCCCTCGGCCCGGGTGCGGAAGTCGTCGACGTCCTCGGACAGCGAGGGGTAACGGACCCGGCCGCCGTTGGGTCCGTAGTCGGGCTCCCACTCCGCCTGCACCTGCACCGCGGCGTCGGATCCGGCGCGGCGGATCGCTTCCCGGGCGGCCTTGTCGGCGGTGCTGCGCAGGAGCGGGGGTACGGCCGCGGCCAGCGTCGTGATGAGCAGGACGACGACCGCGACCAGAAGCAGGGGACCCAGGTCGGCTCGGGCGCGGCCCCGGATGCTGGGCCAGTGCAGGGCGCTCATGAGGTGACTCGCAGGTGGGCCGCGTCGGCGCGGCGGGACTGGACGGTGACGACCGCGGCGACCGCGAGCCCCACCCCGGCGATCAGCAGGGCCGCCAGCAGGCCGAGATGCAGCCACGGCCAGTGCGGTGCGGCGGTCGGCACCGGGGCGGCGCCGGTGTCGGAACGGATCAGCAGCGGCGCGACGGCCACGGTAGCGAGGGCGCCGACCAGCGCACCGGTGACGAGCAGCGGCAACAGGACGGCCGCGTGCTCACCGAGCAGGGCGGCGCGGATGTCACGGCGGGACATGCCGAGGCCCCGGAGCCGGGCCACCTCGAGCGCCCGCAGCTGTACGTCGTAGGCGACGTGCAGGACGACACCGCCGAACAGCAGTGCGATCGCGGCCGCCACCAGGACCTTGAGCACGGCCGGCACCGAGGCCCGCAACGGGCTGCCGACCAGGCGCGCGGTCTCCCCCGTACGCGTCTTGGACTTGCCGATGTGCAGGGCCGCGACCTTCGCGGCCGCGTCGGACCGGGGGTTCGCCGCCCACCAGCCGGTGACCGGCGAATCGAAGTCACCGTGGATCACCAGGGTGCGGGACAGGGTGTCGATGTCGGCCAGCGCCGAGGGCGAGCCGGGAGCGGACGGCACGGTCGGCACGATCGAGGCGACCACGGCGGAGACCGGCGTCAGCCCGTACGTCAGGCTCAATGCCGTCCCGAGGTGGGCGTTGGTGTCCTCGGCGAACCGCGCCGACACGGCGAGCGGAACCGGCGCGGGATCGTCGAACGTGGTGGCGACGAGCATGCGGCTCAGGTCGGACGGGTCGGCGAACTGGACGCCCGCCCGCATCCGCAACCGGTTGCCGTCGGCGGCCACCGCCGGATCGGTGAGCTGCCGCGACTCGGGCGACGCGGCGTGCGCCGACCACGACCCGGCGGCCGGTCCGGGCAGGGTCAGCGTCACGTCCACCTTGCTGTTGGGATCGCCCTCCCAGCCCGACACGAACGGCAGCGCCACCGCGACGAGGCGCAGCCCGGCGACCGGCACGCAGTCGGGGATCGAGTGGGGCCGGCCGTCGAGCACGATCGACGGCCCGGTGCAGGCGGTCCGCAGGCCGGCCTCGTCCTGCAGCAGCAGCCGCGGGGTCACGGCGACGGGCGTGTCGCGGGTCGCCGTCCCCCGCACCGTCAGGACCGCGCCGGCGGCCGGCGACGGGCCGGTGACCGCGCCCGAGGGCGCGATGCCGGTCGCGACCGAGGCCGAGCCGCGGCCCCGCATCAGGGGCCGGCGGGTGTCCACCGCGATCAGTCGCGGTGGAGCCCCCGTTCCGCCGAGCCACTGGCCGACGGCGACGTTCCGGTCGGCGGCCGGGCTGATCGTCGCGCCGGTCGCGGCGGCGACGGCCGCGCTCTGCCCGGCGACCGGGGGCGCGTCGAGGGTGACCGCGAGGTCGGTGCCGACAAGCAGGTCGGCCTGGTCGTGCTGGGACTGCGTCCAGGTCGCGCCGAACGCGGTGCCGAACGTGGCGGCCGCGCAGGCGAGGCCGATGAGCAGGCCGGCCGCGAACGCCTGCGGCCGGCGGGCGGCCTGGAACGCGGCGAGCGCGACGACCAGGCCGCGGGTCCTCGCGGCGGCCCGTTCGGCCCACCGCAGCAGCGGCGGGAGCAGGCGCAGGGTCAGGGCGGCGCCGGCGGCCAGGAGCAGGGCGGGGGCCAGCACGCGTACGGTGTCGGCACGCGAGTCGGCGGCGTCCGGTTGCGCCCGCAGCTGCCACCAGCCGGCCACCGCGAGCGCGAACAGCAGCACGTCGGCGCCGGAGCGGGCGAGCAGCTCGCGCCGGCCGCGCCGGTCCCCGGTGGAGGCGGGCCGGATGGCGAGCACGACGTGCAGCACGGCCAGCGCGACGGCGCCGCCGGCCACCGCCAGCAGTTGAGCCGGCGTGACCACCGGCCGGGTGGCGAGCCCCGCCCCGGACAGCGGCGGCACGTGGGTGAGCAGCGCGTGCAGTCCGGACGACGCCGGGACGGCGAGCACCACGGCCGACCCGGCGAGCAGGAAGGCCTCGGCGGAGGCGAGCGCGGCGAGCTGCCCGGGGCTGGTGCCGAGCGCGCTGAGCAGCGAGGTCTCCCCCGCCCGTACGCCGGTGGTGAGCCGGCCCGCCAGGCCGAGCGCGATGGCGGTGAGCAGGATGCCGATGAGGGCGAGCGCGAGCACCGACCCGGCCGTCAGCTCCTGCTGGTTCCGGGCGTCGAGCAGGGTCTGCGGCAGCGGCGAGGAGACCCGCTCGATCGAGACCCGGTCGCCGAGTGTGCCGCCGAGCCGCCGGTCGGCCCCGAGCAGCGCCTCGGTGACCCGGTCCAGGTCGGAACCGGACGGATCGCTGAGGTCGGGGCGGGCGGTGACCTCGAGCCGGTCGAGGGCGGAGCCGCCGGCGAGCAGGTCGTCGAGCCCGACCAGGATCGGCCCGTACGCGTTGACGTCCTTCGCGTAGACGGCGTCCTTGGGATCGGGGTCGAACCCGGCCCCGCCGAGCGGATCACGGTCCCAGCCGGCGTCGGGCAGCGGGTGCACGATCCCGACCACCGTCACGGTCATCGGTGGCGCCGGGTCGCGGCCCAGCTCACGCCCCAGCTCGAGGCGGCTGCCGGCCTTGACGCCGAGCAGCCGCGCGGTGTTGTCGAACAGGGTGGCCTCGCCCCGGGCCCGCGGCCACCGGCCGGTGACGAGGCGGGCCTGGTCCTCGATCCCCTCGACGCCGGACAGGTAGGCCTCGCTGAGCAGGTCGCGGTTGTCGTCGCTGAAGGCCGGCAGGGTGCGCATCACCGACGACGCCCGGGTCGAGGTGGTGGCGTGGAACGGGGCGAGGGCCGAGGTCAGGACCATCCGGGTGTCGGCCGCCACCGGACGCGCGTCGGCCGCCGCGATGGTGACGGTGTAGGCGGTGGCCGAGACCTCGTCCGGGGCGGCCCGGGAGGCGGCCACCTCGACAGCCCGGTCGGAGGTGCGGGTGACGAGCAGCGCCGACACCCCGAGCAGCGTCGATCCCAGGGTGAGGACCGCGAGCAGGCACAGGAGCAGCGGCCACTGGGCCCGGGCGCGCCGCAGGAGCAGCGCGGTCACGTCGTCAGCTGACCGTCGGCGATGTGGATGACGCGGTCGGCGAGGGCCATCATGACCGGGTCGTGGGTGGACACGAGCGCGGTCACGCCCTCGGACTCGACGACGCCCCGCAGCAGCGCCATCACCGACAGGCCGGTCTCGGCGTCGAGCTGCCCGGTGGGTTCGTCGGCGATGAGCAGGCGGGGCGAGGCGGCGAGCGCGCGGGCGATGGCGACGCGCTGCTGCTGGCCGCCGGAGAGCTCGCCGGGTCGCTGCCGGGCGTGCTCGGCCAGCCCGACCAGCTGCAGCAGCAGGTCGACCCGGCGCTCCCGCTCGGCGCGGGCGGTGCGGGCGAGCCGCAGCGGCACGCCCACGTTCTCCGCGGCGGACAGGACCGGGATCAGGCCGAAGGTCTGGAAGATGTACGAGACCTTGTCGCGCCGCAGATCCGAGAGCTGGGACTCGTCCATGCCGGTCACCTCGACCCCGTCGACGGTGACCGAGCCCTGGTCCGGCCGGTCGAGGCCGCCGATGACGTTGAGCAGGGTGGTCTTGCCGGAGCCGGAGCGGCCGACGAGGGCGACCATGGTGCCGGCCTCGACCTCGAACGAGATGTCGCGCAGCGCGTGCACGGCGGTGGCCCCGCTGCCGAAGGTGCGGTGCACCCCCTGGACGGTGAGGATCATGCGTCCGGCCTGATCGTGACGTGGTCGGGTTCGAGCGCGAGACGCACCCGACGGGTGAGCGCCAGCGCCTCCCGGTAGTCGCGCGGGATCTGCACCCGGCCGGCCCGGTCCATCACGGCGTATTCCTCGGCTATCACGTGGGTGTCGCCGTTGTCGGCGGTGGCGGTGCGGCGCAGCACCTCGCTGCTGGTGCGGCCGTCCCGGATGGCGACGGTACGCTCGACCTGGCCGCTGACCGACGGGTCGTGGGTGACCACGACGACGGTCACCCCGAGCTCGCGGTTGACGTCGCGCATCGCCCCGAACACCTCGACCGAGGTGGCGGTGTCGAGCTCACCCGTGGGTTCGTCGGCGAACAGCACGCGCGGCTCGTTGGCGAGCGCGACCGCGATCGCGACGCGCTGCTGCTGGCCGCCGGAGAGCTGACCGGGCCGGCGGTCGGCGCAGTCACCGACGCCGAGCATGCGCAGCAGCTCGAGGCTGCGCTCCCGCCGCACGCCGGTGGCCACCCGCGCGGCCGTCATCGGCAGGTCGACCATCTGCCGGGCGGTCAGATAGGGCACCAGGTTGCTGGCGGTCTGCTGGCGCACGAAACCGACCGCCTTGCGCCGGTAGCGCACGCGGTCGGTGCGGGACATGCCGAGCAGGTCCCACTTGTCGACCCGGGCCCGTCCGGCGGTCGGCGCGTCGATGCCGGCGAGGATGGACAGCAGTGTGGACTTGCCGGACCCGGAGGCGCCGACCACGGCCACCATCTCGCCACTGTCGACGATCAGGTCGAGGCCCTGCAGCGCCTGCACCTCGATCGGCCCGGACTGATAGATGCGCACGAGGCTCTCGCAGACGATGAGCGCGTCGGCGCCGAACTCGGGGGTGGGGGGTGGAGGAGCAGGAAAAGACAGCGGTGGTGCTGACAATCTGTCCTCCTCGGGCCCCGTTCGGCGCCCACCATACAGCTAAGGCGCGAGCCGCGTCACAAGAACTTACGCACCACCTTCAGGGTGCCGTCGACACCCCAGCCGGCGGTGGTCACCAGGCGGTCCCCGAAGATCGCCCACTCGGCGATCAGCGACCCGGCCCGGTCCATCGCGCGGCGGGCGGCCTCGAAGTCCTCGGGGTCCTCGCGCAGGTCCCACAGGTGCCGGGCCTGGTCCCAGGCGTGCGCCCGGGTGACCCGCACGAGCAGGCGCTGCGACCAGTCGTCGAGGCTGCCGGCGAGTTCGTCGAGCTCGAGCTGCCAGGCGTCGGAGAACAGTCGCCGCAGGGGCGGGATCTCCTCGTAGAAGATCTGGTTGACCAGCAGGTAGTCGGGATGGATCGTGTCGTCGGTGGGCGCGCCCACCTCGTTCCACGTGCCGATCAGCGCCAGCGCCAGGTCGTGGTTGATGTGGGCGTTGACGCCGAGCATCGCCGCGGTCAGCTTGGACATGGCGACGTCGCCGCTGCGCTTGAACAGCACCTCCCACACGTCGGGGGTGGCCTCGTCGTCGTTGTTCCACAGGCTGAGCGCGTCGAAGTAGCGTTTCGCGAACTCGACGTCGAGCAGCTCGAGGAAGTCGGGTTCGTTGACGCCGGTGCGCAGCGCCCCGTCGACCCGGCGGGTGATCGTCAGGTAGAGGGTGTTGAACGCCGCGACCCGGTTGGCCGCGGGGCTGGGCGGTAGTCGGTCGAAGATCTCCTGCGTGATCACCAGTTTCTTGATCACGGCGTCGATGCCCTGCGGCTGGTCCGCGAGGACCTCGCCCATCCGCTGCCGCAGCGGGTCCCAACCGCGGCCCGGTGGGATCCCGAGCGCGGAGAACTCCTGCCTCATCTCCTTGAACAGGCCGGCGCTTCCGCGCACGAGCTCCCGGTCGAACGATGTCGTCATGCAACCAGGGTGAGCACCACGTCCTCGCCGGGCCAGCACCTTGTCGGCAACCTGATCGGGCCCACTCCGCTGGGTGCCGGCGCGGCTACTTTCAGTCGGCCGCCACGGTCAGGGTGCCGAGTCCGGCCACCGCGTCGATGTCCAGGGCCGGGCCTCCGGCGCCCTTGCCCCCGGTGAGCCGGGTGCCCTTGTCGATCCCGTTCGTCGTGCGGCCGTCGAGCACCACCTTGCCGCCGCCGGCGCGCAGCAGCACGGTCACCGGCACCGGCTCGGCGGTGGTGATCTGCCAGGTGTTGACCCCGCCGGACATCTTGATCGGCAACGTGCCGCCGAACTTGCCGAGGTCCATCGTGATGCGGGCGGCACCGCCGCCGAGATCGACGCGGCGCAGCCGGGCCCCGGCCAGGTCGTAGTTCGCCGTGGTCACCCCGCCGGTCATCCGGATCGCCCAGGTCACCCTGCTGTTCAGCTTCACGTCGAGCCGCCCGCTGCCCTTACCGGCGGCGGCGTTCGGGTCGAGCTTCGCGGTGCTGCCGCCGATCGTCAGGCGGGGCCGCAGCCCGCTGCCGGCCGGGGTGCTGAACCGCACCGTATCGGTGCCGAGGTCGGCGCTCGTCACGTTGAGCTCGACCACGTCGTCGGTCAGTTCGAAGGTGCCTGAGGTGAACGGCAGTGCGGCGGCCGGGGCCGGGCTCGTCGGGGGCGGCGCGCTCGGCGTGCTCGGCGCACTCGGCGCACTCGGGCCGGTGCTCACCGTCGGCACCGGCGCCGGTTCCACCGACACCGGCGGATTCTGGTCAGCGGGCAGGGCGCCGTCGGGCTGCTCCGGCACGGGCGCCGCGGTCACCCCCGGCTGCGCCGGCGGGCCGTCGCGCAGCACCATCCGGGCCAGCACCAGCACGCTGCCGCCGAGGAAGACCACGGCGGCCAGGACGGCGAGAAGAAGTCGCAGGCCGCGGCGGGCCGGGCGGGGCGGGGGGCTGATCAGCAGGGTCGGTTGCGGCTCCGGAGGGTACGGCGGGGAGGCCGGTTCCGCGGGCTCGGTCCCGTCCGGATACCAGTCGGCGGCAGGTCCCATCCGATGGGGCGCGTCCGGCCAGTAGTCGGAGATGTTGGGCAGGCCGCCGGCCGACTCGGGGTGGGAGCCGGGAGCCGGGGTGTCGAGGTCACTCGAAGCGGAGCCGTCCACGCGATCGTCTCCTCGGTACGGCCGGGCACCCCCTGCGCCCGGCTGCGTATGGCGTCGTGGATCAATACGCGGGGACACCGGTCGTCGGTTCGATTTCGGCGGGAGACGTTCGGGAACCGGCCAAAGACGGGCTTTACTCGCACCCTTGCCTAAAGCCTCTTTCGCCGCAAGAATGCCTTTTCGAAAGTTTAAGAAGGTCTTAGGCCGTAGGAGCGGATGTTACATGCCCCACGAGAACGAGCTGAACGACCTTCGGACCGACGGGTGGTTCCAGGACCCGCTCTCCGACGCTCCGACGGCCCTCATTCCGTACACTCCGCGCCTGCCGGTCCGGCCGGCGGCCGAGCCCTCCACGAAGGCCCGTCAGGTGCTTCTCGCCTGCGGCGCCGCGGTCGTCGTCGGTGTCTCCGGCGTGATGGCACTGATCGTCACCGCCGACGACGAGCGGCCGGGCGGGATCACCGAGCAGCTCGCGTTCCCCTCGTTCGCGCCGCTGACCCCGGTCTCGCTGCTCCCGGCCCCGGCGACCAGCGCCGCCGCCCCGGCCCCGCCGGTGGTGATCGCCCCGACCACGCGGCCGGTCGCCGATCGCACCACGCGCCCGGCGGCGCCCACCTCCGCCCCGGCGGTGACCAAGCCGCCGGCGGCACCCGTCCAGTTCGTCGCCGGCGCACGGATCGGCCTGGAGATCGACGGCCGGTCCGGCGTACGCCTCAGACACCGCAACTGGGTCGCCCGGGCCGATGCCATCGGGTCTTCCAGTAACGCCCTGGACAAGGCCGACTCGAGCTTCGTGGTGCGGACCGGACTCGCGAGCGACCGCTGCTTCTCGTTCGAGTCGGTCAATTACCCGGGCTATTACCTGCGGCACAAGAACTTCGTGCTCCGCCTGGAGCGGCGCGGCGCGCGCGAGAACCCGCAGATGTTCAACCAGGACGCCTCGTTCTGCCCCAGGCCCACCCCGGACGGCAGCGCTGTCGTCCTGGAATCGAGCAATTTCCCGGACCGGGCCCTGCGTCTCGGCGGAGACGACGTCTTCCGCCTCGAGCAGGGCACCGGCACGGCGTTCGTGGTGCGCACGGCCCTGGCCTAGGCGCCCGCGCGGTCCAGCCGGTCGAGCTGCTCGTCGGAGAGCTTCACGTCCAGGGCGGGCAGCGCGTCCTCGAACTGCTGGGTGGTGCGGGGGCCGATCAGCGGCAGCACCCGCGGCTCGCTCCGGTGCATCAGCCACGCCAGCACCAGCTGGTTGGGCGTGACCCCGGCCTCGGCCGCGACCTCCCGCACCGCCGCGATCCGCGCGTCGGCGTCCGGGCCGGCGTAGCTCTCCATCATCCAGTGGCCGGTCCGCTTGGCCGCCGAGTCGTAGACGCCCTTCAGGATCGGCGAATAGGCGACAAGCGTCTGGTCGTCGTTGTCGCGCAGATAGTCGAGCTGCTCGGCACCGACGATCGACGTGCTCTCGAGGCCCGCCCTCGGCCGCAGGTAGCTGTGCTGCTGCTGGACCGCGACCGGCAGCGGCCAGCCGTTGCGCTCGCACAGGCCGCGGATCCGCTCGAGCCGCCACGTGCGCACGTTGGACCAGCCCAGGTAACGGATCTTGCCGGCCGAGACGAGCCCGGCCAGTGCCTCGAGGGTCTCCGCCAGCGGCGTCGCCTTGTCGTCGACGTGGAGGTAATAGAGGTCGACGTGGTCGGTGCCGAGCCGCCGCAGGCTGCCGTCGAGCGCATCCCGCAGGGTCCGGGCGCCCGCCCCGGCGAACGTACGCCGGGCCAGCTCCCAGTCGGGCGTGCCGTCCGCCGCCCACAGGTCCGGCGAATAGGTGGGCAGCGCGCTGCCCTTGGTCGCGAGGAAGATGTCGTCCCGCCGGTGACCGGCGCGCATCCAGCGGCCGAGGAGTTCCTCGCTCTCCCCACCGCGGCTGCCCGGTCTCGCCCACCACTCGTAGCAGTCGGCGGTGTCGATGAAGGACCCGCCGACGTCCAGATAGCGGTCGAGGATCCGGATCGAGTCCGGTTCGCTCGTCGCGTTGCCCATCTGCATCGCGCCCAGAGCGAGCTTGCTGACCTGCGTGCCGGTCCGGCCCAGTTCGATCGTCTGCATGCCGACGACGCTAGGACCTGGAGCGCACTCCAGGTCAACGTCGATCTCTCCGGCCCCGTAGGGTTCGGATTCATGGACCGGTTACTGGCGGCGGCACTCGACCTGTTCGCCGCCCACGGGGTCAGTGCCACCTCGACCCGGATGATCGCCGACCGCGCGGGCGTCCCGCCGGAGCAGATGCCGCCGATGGACGACCTCGTCCTCGCGGTGATCGCCCCCGCCCTCGACCGCTTCGCGGTGATCGCCGATCACGCCGAGGCCCAGCGCGGCCACGCCGCCCGCCGCGAAGCCGTCCTCGCCGGCGTGGTCGACCTGGTCATCGAGTTCCGCAAGGTGTCGACGACGCTGAGCTTCGACCCGGTGGTGATCCGCATCCTGCGGTCCAACCCGGCGGTGCGTAACCTGCACCGCATCCGCCGTCTGCTCGGCGGCACCGCCCCCGACCCGGGCAGCCGGGTGCGCATGGCGGTGATCAGCGGCGGCCTGATGATGGCCGGCGCCGACCCGGCCGTGGCCGGCCTCGACGACGAGGACTTCCGCGACCACCTGCTGGCCGCGGGCCGGCGCATCCTCACCGGCTGACAGAGCCGGGGCCGGCTGACCGAGCGGGCCGGCTGACCGAGCGGGCCGGCTGACCGAGCGGGCCGGCTGACCGAGCGGGCCGGCTGACAGCTCCGCACCGCGGGACCGGCGGGCGCAGGGTGGCCGCGACGTGCACGGCCACCCTGCAATGGTTCCTCCGGTGACCGCTCAGTGGGCCATCGCCTTCGGGGCGTCCGGGTCGACGTCGAGCGGGCCGCTGCGGAAGGTCACCGCCGAGACGAGCGCGACCAGCAGGAAGAAGCCGACCGACCACCAGAACACGGTGTGGTAGCTGGACAGCTGGGCCTGCGCCTGGACCAGCGCCGACGGGGTCCGGCCCACCAGGTAGTCGGTGGCCGCCGAGGCGGCGAACGAGCTCAGCAGGGCGGTGCCGATCGAGCCGCCGATCTGCTGCACGGTGTTGATCATCGCCGAGGCGACGCCCGCGTCGTGGTGGTCGACGCCGCTGGTGGCGGCGTTCTGGGTGGGGGCGAAGATCAGGCCGAGACCGAGACCCATGACGATCAGGCCGGGCAGGACGCCGGACGCGTACGACGAGTCCAGGTCCAGCCGGGTCATCCAGGCCATGCCGGCGGCCGCGATCAGGGCGCCGACCGGCACCAGCGGGCGCGGGCCGATCTTCGGCGTCAGCAGCGCGCCCAGCGTGGTCGCGGACAGCATGATCGAGGCCAGCATCGGCAGGAACGCGAGGCCGGTGCGGATCGGGGTGAAGCCCAGGAACGAGACCAGGTAGTAGGTCAGGAACAGGAAGATGCCGAACATGCCGGCGCCGGCGATGCCGATCGACAGGTACGAGCCACCTCGGTTACGGTCGAGCACCACACGCAGCGGCAGCAACGGATGCGGCACCCGCAGTTCGATGAACACGAAGGCGATCAGCACGAGCACGCCGCCGATCATCGGGATCAGCGTGACCGGGGCGGTCCACCCGTCGGTCTCCGCCTTGCCGAGGCCGAACACCAGGCCGACCAGGCCGGCGATGGCGGCGACGGCGCCCGGGACGTCGATCCGGTCGCGGTTGGCGATCGCCTCGTCCTGCAGCTTGCGGAGGGCGCCGATCGCGGCGACGACCGCGATGACCAGGTTGACGTAGAGGCACCAGCGCCACGACAGGTACTCGGTCAGCACGCCGCCGAGCAGCAGGCCGACCGCGCCGCCGGCGCCGGAGATGGCACCGAAGATGCCGAACGCCTTGCCCCGGTCGGCGGGCTCGGTGAACGTGGTGGACAACAGCGACAGGGCGGCCGGGGCGAGGGCCGCACCGAACGCACCCTGCAGGGCACGCGCGAAGATCAGCATCTCGATCCCGTTGGCCGCGCCACCCAGGGCGGACGCGAGCGCGAAACCGGTGAGGCCGATGAGGAACATGCGCTTGCGGCCGAAGAAGTCACTGAGTCGGCCGCCGAGCAGCAGCAGGCTGCCGAACGCGAGGGCGTAGCCGGTGACGACCCACTGCCGGCCTGCGTCGGAGAAACCGAGGTCGGTCTGGGCGGTGGGCAGGGCGATGTTCACGATCGTGGCGTCGAGCACCACCATGAGCTGGGCCATGGCGAGAACGACAAGCGACCACCAGCGACCATCGCCGGTGTCCTGACCGACCGGGCCGGACGGGCGGGTGACTTCGGTTGCGGTACTCATGGAACGCCTTTCACGAGCTGCGGGGACGGATCCCCGGATGCATCGGTTACTCGGCGTGGGACTTGAGGAGGTGCTGGGCGGCTCCTCCCGAAAAGCAACCCCGGCACCACCCGGTGATCGGGTTCCAGCTCTCGGCCTAAGATCCACTTCGTGGCTGAACGCGTTCAAAATTCGCTGACGCCGGCCTCCGCGCGATGGTGCGCGGGGGCGGCGACGGTGTACTGCGTGATGGTCGGAGTTGTCGTCCACTCCGGCGAGGCGGCGGATCTCCGGCAGTTCGGCTGGTTCCTCGGCGGAACCGCCACGCTGAGCACACTGGCACCCCAGCTGTTCCGCCGGCGCGCCGCATTCATGGCGGCCGCCTGGACGGCGATCGCGCTGATCGCGGTCGGCAGCGTTCTGTTCGTGTTCTTCGGTGCTTGCCTGTTTGTGCCGGCCGTCCTGATGCTGGTCGTCGCCGTGCTCCAGGGCGAGCGACAGGTGCACGCCCCGCCTGCTCGCTAGCTCCGCGGGGCGCTGGTCGGGGACTGCGCGGCGGGGAACGCGGCGCCGGTCAGTCGCTCGGCGGTCCGCCAGCTGCGCTGGGCCTCGTCCGTGCTGGTCAGGCGGGAGTAGAGGGCCTGCTCGGCGGGCGCACCGGCCAGGTGACCGAGACCGCTCGGGCCGTAGAGGCGGGCACCGCGGGCGGTCGAGGACGTGGCGGCGAACAGGGCCGGGAGGGCGGCCGACTCGACGGTGCCGAGCAGGACGCCGCGCCGGGACAGGGTGCGGATCACCCGTACGCCGAGCGTGTCCTTTGATCTGCCGAGCTCCGGGCGGGCGGCCAGCAGGTTGGTGGGCGCGACGCCCGGGTGGGCGAGGTTGCTGGTGATGCCCCAGCCGGCGGCCTGGCTGCGCCGGTCCAGCTCCAGGCCGAAAAGGCCGAAGGCGATCTTCGATTGACTGTACGCGCGGCCGCCGCTGTAGGACTTCTCCCAGTTCAGGTCGGGCCAGTTGATGGCATTCTGGTTGGCGGCGATGCTGATCTGCGAGGTCACCCGGGCCTGACCGGCGCGCAGCAGCGGCAACAGGTGGGCGACCAGCGCGAAGTGGCCGAGGTGGTTGCTGCCGAACTGCAGCTCGAAACCGTCGGCGGTGAGCTGGCGCTCGGGCGGGGTCATCACGCCGGCGTTGTTGATCAGAAGGTGGATCGGGCGGTTCTCGGCGGTCAGCGTGGCGGCGAGGGCGCTGACCGAGCTCAGCGACGAAAGGTCAAGCTCGCGCAGCGAAAGAGCGGCGCCCGGGTGCTGCCGCCGGATCTTCTCGATCGCGGCCTCGCCCTTGCCCCGATTGCGTACGGGCATGATCACCTCAGCGCCCGCAGCGGCGAGGCGGGCCGCGATGACGAGGCCGACGCCGTCGCTGGCTCCGGTGACGACTGCGAGTTTCCCGGAGAGGTCGGGAACGGTGATGTCCGGCTGGGTGCGTGCCATGGTCGTACTCCATCTTCGGTCGGCGTTTGCCCGGCCTTCTCAGGCTTCTGGGCCGTTCTCAGGCTCTTGGGCCGTTCTCAGGCTGCCGGGTAGCCGGGGAGTTAGCCACGGTCTAACGGTCCGCGGCTGCGGCGCGGCGCCGGTGGTAAAACCGAGAAATGATCGATCGAGCCGGGCTTGCCGCGTTCCTGCGACACCGCCGGGAAGCGCTGCAGCCGGAGGACGTCGGCCTGCCGCGCGGACGACGGCGCCGGACGGCCGGGTTACGTCGCGAAGAGGTGGCCACGCTCTGCCACCTGTCGGCCGACTACTACAGTCGGCTCGAGCAGGAGCGCGGCCCCAACCCGTCCGAGCAGTTGATCGCGTCGATCGCGCAGGGACTGCACCTGACGCTCGACGAACGTGACCATCTGTATCGGCTAGCCGGTCACCAACCGCCGTCGCGGGGTGCCGCCAGCGAGCACATCAGCCCCGGGCTGCTCCGCATCCTGGACCGGCTGGCCGACACCCCGGCCGAGGTGGTGACGGAATTGGGCGAGACGCTGAGGCAGACTCCGCTCGGGGTCTCGCTCACCGGTGACCTCACCCGCTACACGGGGCCGGCCCGCAGCCTCGGTTACCGATGGTTCACCGATCCCGCCTGCCGGGCGCGCTATCACCCGGAGGACCACGACTTGCACTCACGGGTCTTCGCCTCCGGGTTACGGCAGATGGTCACCTTGCGTGGGCCCGACTCGTGGGCCGCTCACCTTCAGCGAGATCTGCTCGACCGCAGCGCGGAGTTCCGGGGCTTCTGGAACGAACAGGAAGTCGGTGTGCGCTACAGCCACGTCAAACGGTTCGTCCACCCCGAGGTCGGCACGCTCGAAGTGACGTGTCAGGCCCTTCTCGACCCGGACCAGTCGCACTCGCTTCTCGTCTACACGGCCGCTCCGGGAACCGAGAGCCACGAGAAGCTCCAATTCCTGTCGGTGCTGTCGGCGAGCGCCTGAAACGGATCTGCCGCACCTGGATGGTTCGTTCCGCAACGGCGTCCACAGGGGATCCCGCGGACGGCGTCGGCGGGCGATAATCGGGGCTATGCGAGAAGATCCGCCGGATCCGTTCGAGCAGTTGTCCGGCTGGGCCGCACGGACCGAGCGCAAGGTCAAGGCGGGGCGACGGCTCCGCTGGATCCGGTTCCTGCCCGCGGGCGCGGTGGGGCTCGCGGCCGTGGCGGTGCTGGTGTTCGTGATTCGGTCGGTCTCCACGGGCGGGGACGCCGGGCCGGCCGACGACATCGAGGCCGCGCCGCCCGCGATCAGCGTCACCACCTCGCCGGAAGCGGCGGCACGCACCGACGCGTTTGCGGGAACGGCGGCGGCCGGTTATCCGAAAGGGGCCGCGGGCATCACCCTTCCGCCGGCCCGGGCGGTGCCCGGATTCTCCGCCGATCAGGTGCAGGCGGCGCTGGGACACGTGCGCGCGGCCATGATCGCGGGGCGGCTCGACGAGGACATGCTCGTCGGGCACAAAACGGGGCGGTTCGTCGCGATGTTCGCGGCCAACCAGCGCCAAATGCTCGAGAAGGACTTCGCCGGGGACGGCTTCGACACGTACGCGACATGGATCGATCCGGCAGTGAAGCTCGACGCCCGGGAAGAACCGCGAGTCAGTGGCCGCGTCACCTACACCTCCGTCAAAGAGGACGGAATTCAGACGCTGCGCGTCACCACCAACTTCGTCTGGGTGTACGCGTTCGACCGAGCCGACAAGCCGCTCGCCGTCGTGCACGACGAGATCCGATGGCGGTTCCCGTCGACGGCCGACCTGCGCGCCGGCGATCAAGGCATGTGGTTCGGGCCGGTGCGGGCCTACAACGCGCTCATCGACTGCGCGGCGATCAAGCGCGGCCTGCTCGCACCCACGCCACCCGGCGCCGGAGCGGCCGGGCCGATCCAGGACGAGGATGCGCTGCTTCGCGCCGACCACGCGCTGGAGATCAAGGAGAACTGCTAGGCCGTCAAGTAGCCGGTCCTCAGGTAGCCGGCCCTCAAGAAGGTGGCGCGTCGGCCGATAGTCGGACGTGCTCCCCTTGCGCCTGTACGCCGTTGCGACCTCGATCGTCGTGGCGCTGTACGCGCTGCTCCCCTCCTCGACGAACCGGTCCGCGTTCTTCCTGCTCGTCACGATCGGTGTCATGCCGGCCGTGCTCGTCGCGCTCCGCCGGGCCCCGGCCGGATGGCGCCTCGCCTGGTGGCTGCTGCTCGCCGCGATGACGCTCTACAACATCGGCACCGTGATCTGGCTCTGGATCGTCGTCGTCGACGGCAACACCACCGGCGACGGCACCGTCGCCGAAGTCTTCCTCGGTGCCGGCAGCATCCTCGTGCTCGGCACCGCCCTCGTCGTGATCGTGCAACGCGGGCGCCGCGACATCGGCGGCATCATCGACTCGGTGATCACCGCGCTGGCGCTCACCGGCATCTTCTGGGACTCCCTGCTACTACCGGCTCTCAGCGACCAGCACGCCACGGCGGGACGCCAAGTCGCGGTCTTCGTCAACGTTCTCGTCATGGCCGGGACCCTCGGCGCCCTCCTGCGGATCTCCCTCGCCTCCCCCGCCGATGCGGGCGAGCTCACCTCGGTGCGACTGCTCACCGTCTCGGTCGGGATCGCGTTGTTCGGCAACGTGGCGGGTGCGCTCGCCGTCGACCCGCTCACCGGGGCGCGCGCCGACTGGACCAACGTCGCCTACCTGGCCGCGTACGCCGTACTCGGCTGCGCCGCCCTCCACCCCTCGGTCGCGACCGTGACCAGACCCGGCGAAGCGCCTGTGGACGACCTCAGCACCCGCCGCCTCGCGTTCCTCGGCGCGATGCTCGCCCTGAGCCCGCTCATCGGGGGCGGCCGGGTCATCTTCGGCCTGCCCACCGACGGCACGCTGATCGCCCTCTCGTCGGCCGCGCTCATCCCGCTCGTGATGATCCGGATCGCCCGGCTGTCCCAGGCCCGCCGCCGGCCGAGCGGGCACTCCGCCGGATGGCGACCTCCGACCCGCTCACCGGGCTGCCCAACCGCGCGGCCTGCGTCGACCACCTCACCGCGGCGCTCGCGACCGACCCGGCCGGGCTCGCCGTGCTGTTCTGCGACCTCGACGGCTTCAAACCGGTGAACGACCGGCTCGGGCACGCCGCCGGGGACGAACTGCTCGTCGCGGTCGCCGACCACCTGCGGGCCGACCTCCGTGAAGGCGACATGGTCAGCCGGTTCGGCGGCGACGAGTTCGTCATCGTCACCCGCGGCGAGGACGCGGTCGAGGTGATCGCGTCGCGGATAGGTGCGCTGGCCGCCCGTACCCTCTCCGCGGCCGGCACCGAGGTGCGCATCGGCGTCAGCGTGGGCGTAGCCCACGCCCAGCCGGACGACCGCACCGACGACGTCCTGACCCGGGCCGACATGGCAATGTACGAGGCCAAGAAGTCGAAGGCGATCGGTGCCCTCAGCCTTGCTGTCGCTTAGCCGTCAGCCGTTCGGAAGTTGTCGTACGGGTGTTCTAATGTGGCGGCGTGATGGAGGGGTTGGTCGGCAGCCGGGCGGCGCTCAGCGAGTGCGCCGAGGCTGCCGTGTGGGCGCTGCCCGACGCTGAACTGCTCGCCTGCCTCGACGAGGCGTGGGCCGGCGTCCGGCAGGTCACCGCCATCGCGGCCCGGCTCGTCCGGCAGGCCGAGGTGCGCGGCATCCCGCAGATCGAGGCCGCCTCCAGCACCGTCGTGTGGCTCCGCCAGCGGCTGCGCATGAGTCCGGCCACGGGACAGCGACTCGCCGCCCTCGGAGCCGCCCTCGACGGGTCGGCCAAGCTCGACACCGCGGTCTCGGCGGGGGCGGTCGCGACCGATCAGGCGCTGGCCATCGCCTCCGCGATGGGCGACCTACCCCCGGAAGCGGGCCGCGACCTGCTCGACAAGGCCGAGTCGGCGCTGATCTCCTTCGCCTGCGAGTTCGATCCGGTCACGCTCGGGCGGCTCGGTGCACGGATCCTCTCGCACGTCGATCCGGACGCGGCCGACCGGCACGACGAGGAAGCCACGCGGCGGCAGCTGGCGCGCGCTCGCCGGAAGCGGGCGTTCACGCTGAGCCCGCTGGGCGACGGCACCGTGCGACTCGCGGGTTCGCTCGAAGCCACCGCGGCCGCGATCGTCAACTCCGCGCTGAGCCCGCTGTGCCATCCCGGCCGCGACGTCGAGGGTTCGCCGCGCACACCGGTGCAGCGCCGGGCCGACGCCCTGGTCGAGGTCTGCGCGCTGGCTCTACGCACGGGTGAACTGCCGACGTCCGCCGGCGAGGCGGCTCAGGTGGTCGTCACCATCCCGATCGAGACGCTTCAAACCGGGGACCGCGACATCAGCGATGCGGTGCCGGCGCACGCCACCCGATCGGAGGAAGCCTCATCGGGGCGCGGCACCCGGCCGGCGGGTGGGTCCCCGAGCGGGCCGCCCGCCGGCCGGGTGCCGCGTGCCGAGCCGGCGGGGAACAGGCCGACCGGGAACGGGCCAGCCGGGAACGGCCCAGCCGGGAACGGCCCGGCCGGGAACGGGCCGAGGTCCGCGGGCCAGGCACCCACCCGAGCGGGGCGGCGGCCGGACCGGGGCGGGCCCGGCCGGCTCGACGACGGCTCGCCGATCTCCGCCGCGGAAGCGCGGCAGCTGGCCTGCGACGCGCAGATCATCCCGGCCGTGCTCGGCACCGCGGGTCAGGTCCTCGACCTCGGCCGGGCCCGCCGGCTGCTGGTCGGCCCGATCCGCCGCGCTCTCAACCTGCGCGACGGCGGATGCTCCTTCCCCGGCTGCGACCGACCACCGGGCTGGGCCAACGCGCACCACATCGTGCCGTGGGCCGACGGCGGCGAAACCGCGCTGTCCAATGCCTGTCTGCTCTGCCGGCACCACCACACGCTCGTCCACCAGACCGAGTGGGAGGTCCGCCTCGACGCCGACGGGTTCCCGGAATTCGTTCCGCCGGCCGGCGTCGACCCGGAACGCCGCCCCCGCCAGAAAGCCTTCTACCGGCGCCAATAGCGTGGGCACGAGACCGTGGTTGTTACCGTCGCCGCATGCTCTACCCGGAGATCGAGCCCTACGCGACCCACACCGTCGACGTCGGAGACGGCCACGCCCTGTACGTCGAGGAGGTCGGTAACCCGGCGGGCATACCGGTCGTGTTTCTGCACGGCGGGCCCGGCGGCGGACTGATGCCGACGGCGCGACGATTCTTCGATCCGGCCCGCTACCGGATCGTGCTGTTCGACCAGCGCGGGGCCGGCCGCAGCACGCCGCTCGGTTCCCTGCATCAGAACACGACGTGGCATCTGGTCGCCGACATCGAGACGATCCGGGTCCGCCTCGGCATCTCCGCGTGGCTGGTGTTCGGCGGGTCGTGGGGTTCGACGCTCGCCCTGGCTTACTCGCAGTCCCACCCGACCGCCGTGACCGGGCTGATCCTGCGTGGCATCACCCTCGTGCGAGCCGCTGAGCTGGAATGGGTCTACCAACGTGGCGTGGACCGCCTGCAGCCCGAGGAGTGGCAACGGTTCATCGCGCCGATCCCGCCCGCCGAGCGCGACGACATCCTGGCCGCCTACCACCGCCGCCTGCTCGGCGACGACGCCGCCGAAGCCCGGACGTGTGCCGACGCGTGGATGCGCTGGGAGGCGATCATCTGCTCGCTGACCCCCGACCCGGAGCTGATCAACACACTCACCGCGGACGAGACGGTCCTGCCAACAGCCCGGATACTCGCGCACTACATGGTCAACGGCGGCTTCCTCGCCTCGGAGACGCAACTCCTGGACGGCGTAGACCGCATCCGCCACCTCCCCGGCGTGATCATCCAGGGCCGCTACGACCAGTGCTGCCCGCCGATCACCGCGTACGACCTCGCCAGCCGCTGGCCCGAGGCCGACTTCCAGGTGGTCCCCACCGCCGGTCACTCGTCCCTCGAGCCGGCTTTGACCGAGCGATTGATCAAGGCCACCGACCACTTCGCCGACCTGCTCAGCTGAGCGGGCCGGCTCGGCTGAGCGGGCTGCTCGGCTGAGCGGGCTGCTCGGCTGAGCGGGCCGCTCGACTGAGCGGCAACGCTGGCCGGGGGTGGGGCGCAGTGGCCGACGAGAGCACTAGCCGGGTCCCAGGTGGGACCGCTCGCCCTCATGGTCGAGGATGCACAGGATCTCGGCCGGGCCGCCGGTCGAGCCGAACGCGTGCGGAACCATCGTCGAGAACTCCGCCGCCTCGCCCGCCTTGACCACGATCGTGCGCTCGGCCAGGCGCAGCACGACCGTGCCCGACAGCACGACGAACCAGTCGCGGCCGGGATGCACGCGCAGGTCGGCCGGAACCTGACGATCCACCCGCAACTTGGCCACGGTCATCCCGGTGGGGGCGCCCTCGCGCGACAGCAGCCACGTCGTGATCCCGCGGTTGTCGTCGTGATGGGGGCGGATCACCACGTCCTCGTCACGACCGGACTCGACCAACTGGTCCAGGGTCGTGCCCAGCGCCCGCGCGATCGGCGCGAGCTGATCCAGTGCGATCCGCCGATGGCCGGTCTCGATGCGACTGAGCGTAGACGGGCTCAGGTAGCTGCGCGCCGCCAGTTCGTCGAGCGACCAGCCGCGGGCCACGCGCAGACCCCGGATGCGCTGCCGGACCAACGCGTCGAGCTCACCGTCTTGCGTCATACGCAAGATTGTATGCCTTTGACGCAAGGTGGCGGTAGCGTTGTTGGCATGGCACACGATCACGGTCAGGACAGTCACCCGCACGCGCAGCACGAACACGAGCACCAGCACAGCCCGCATCAGCACAGCGGCCATTCAGCGGGCGCGCACGCGGGGAGCACGCACGCAGGGGCCGGGCACGCAGGGGCCGGGCACGCAGCGGACGCGCACGCAGGCGGGGACGCGGAGGGCGGGCACCTTGCGCAGATGCTCGACCTCGACGCCGAGGTCCTGCACGAGTACTTCCGCGAGGTCATCGGCTGGGCGGGTTCGCTCGTACCGGAGCAGCCACGCATCGTGGACCTCGGCGCGGGCACCGGAACCGGAACCATCGCGCTCGCGCGGCACCTGCCCGGCGCCCGGCTGACCGCCGTCGACGTGGACGTGGAGATGCTCGGGCGGCTGCACCATCGGGCCGTCGAGAGCGGTCTGGGCGATCGGGTCCGCACAGTTCAAGCGGACCTCGACGGCGACTGGCCCGAGATCGGACCGGCCGACCTGGTCTGGGCGTCCGCCTCGATGCACCACCTCGCCGACCCGGCGCGCACCCTCACCCAGGTCTACGCGACGCTCCGGCCCGGTGGCGCCTTCATGATCACCGAGCTGGACGGATTTCCGCGCTTCCTCACCGACACGGACGGCGCCGCCCTCGAGGAACGCTGCCACGCCGAACTGGCCCGCATGCGCCAGGAGGGCGGCCTGCACATGGGCGAGGACTGGGGCGCACGCCTCAAGGCCGCCGGCTTCGAGCTGGAAGGCGAACGCCGCTTCGACATCGTGGTACGCCCACCGATGCCGGAGAACGCCGTTCGGTACGCGCAGATCACCCTGGAGCGCACCCGGGACCGTCTGGCGGACCGCCTCACCGCCGACGAGCTGGCGGCCCTGGACACGTACGTCGCAACGTTGCCCAACCGGGACGACCTCACCATTAGCGCCACCCGCGACGTCTGGATCGGCCGGCGGCCCGCCTGACGCTCGGCCGGCCCCGAGACTCGGCCGGCCCCGAGACTCGGCCGGCCCCGAGACTCGGCCGGCCCTGACACTTGGCCGGCCCCGGGGCTTGGCTGGTCGGTCGGGTCGGTAGGTCAGATAGTCGGCTCCCCCGGCACGGCGAACATCGGCTGCCACGGGTCGTCCGCGTCGATCGGGTACTCGGTCGACGGCACGTCGCCCTTGGTCGTCCAGCGAGCCTGGTACGGAAGGCCGCTGAAGAGCACCCGGTCGCCGCGCGCGTAGATCGTCGCCGAGGTCCACTTCGCGGTCACTCCGGTGACGGTGGGGCTCGGTGACGGCGCGGCGTCGGTCGGGGTCACCGGGCCGATGACGGCCCACGGGGTGGGGCTGGACGTGTTGCTGGTCGCGGCCGGGTCGACCCCTGAGTTGGCCCACTTGGCCTGGTAGACCACGCCGTGCCAGACGACCTTGTAGCCGGTGATGTAGAGGGCGGTCAGGCGCCAGATCGGGTACGGCGACTTCGCCGGGTCGTCGGTCGACGGTGAGGCGTCCGGGATCGCCACCGAGTCCCGCGCGGACGAGCCGATCGGGAGTCCGGCGAACACCTTCGAGAAGGCGAGCGCGTCCTGGGAAACGCCACTGCACGTGTTGGCGTGCACCACGACGTTGGTGAACGTGCCCTTGCACTGCGAGTCGCGGTTGAGCGACCACATCGACACCCGGCCGAGGCCCTTGTCGACGGCGAACGACGCCAGCCCGGTCGCGTCGGCGAGGGTGAAGCTCTCGCTGTCGACGTCGTTCTGGCCGATCATCGGGGTGGCCCCGATCCGCGACCACACCTCGGGCGAGGTCAGTTTCACGCCGAGCCGCAGGTAGAGGTCGGTGAGCTGCTTGTGGCTGGCCTCGAGGGCGCTGGTGGTCAGGTCGAGCATGTCCGGGCGGGTGGCGGAGGTACGGGCGGCCGAAGGGTCCGCGGCGGACGTGTTGAAGTCCATGGTCATCACGTTGACGCCGCGCAGGGAAACACCGCCCTGGAGCGTGGTCGACACCGCGTTGAGCCCGTCCGCGGTCAAACCTTCCGGGCTGACGGGAAGGGTCAACCAGACGCCGACGCCGGTCTCGGCCTGAACCGTCTTCAGGGCGGCCGCCCGGCGCTGCAGCGATGCCGTGTCGGCCACGGCCGTGCCTTCGATGTCGAGGTCGAGGGTCGTCACGCCGTACCGCTTGATCAGCTGGCGGTACGCGTCGGTCAGGCGCATCTGATCGGTGCACGCGACCGCGAGCTCGGAGTTGTTGAGACCGCCGAGGCTGAGCATGATGTTGCCACCGGCCGCCCGGAGCTGGCTGATCCGCCTGTCGAGTTCGAGCGACGACGCGGCCTCGTCCGGCGTGTACGCCCCACCCCAGCTGGGCGCACAGCTGTCGGCCGGCGACGCGACCACGAAGGCGAGCGCGACGTCGTTGGCCGGGTTCGCGTCCGGGTCCTGGAACTGGAACGTCGGGGTGAGCGTCACGTCGACGTACGGCACCGCCCACGACTTCGCGGTCGTACCGGCCGAGTCGCGCACGTGCACGACGGCCGCGGTGCCACCGCCGGCGAGCGCGGCCACCACCAGGACCACGAATCCGAGGCGCAGCCAGGACAGCCGTCGGGCGGGCGGTTCGGGCTCCGGCCAGTCGGGGTCGGCGAGCGGGTCGGCCGTCAGCGTGCTCTGCATGGTCACCGCATCGGCAACGGGAGCGCCGACTTGACGGTCCGGTTGCGAATTGGTGGCGGCAAACCTTCAACCCACTGCGGCCGTACGCCGATGGGGTGTCGACAGCCGGCGACCGAGGAAGGCGGCACTATGCAGCAGAAGCAGTGGGGTGCCGACCGCCGGTCGGATCCGCATCCGGTGGTGGCTCCGCCGGTCTCCGAGGGCCGGATCGCGCGGGGCCGGCTCGCGATCGTGCTCACCATCGCGGTGTGGGCGTCGTACATCGCGTACACCGTGTTCGAGCAGTTCGTCGCCGGGCATGCGACCAGCGCGCGGCTTGCCGTCGAGGCGATCGTCTACATGCTGGTGGTGACCGCGCTGACCGGCTCGGCGACCGCCTACCTGATCACCCGGATCGGCTTCTTCTACCGCAGCCGGGGGCATCACCGGGCGCCGCGGATCGCGCTGGACAACTTCCTGGCCGGCGACACCCCCACGGTGACCGTGCTGGTGCCGTCGTATCAGGAGGACGAGCGGGTCGTTCGTACCACGCTGTTGTCGGCGGCCCTGCAGGAGTACCCGGGCCTGCGGGTGACACTTCTGATCGACGACCCGCAGCAGCCGAGGACGCGGGCCGCCCGCGATCTGCTGGTGGGCGCCCGGGCACTGCCGGGCAAGATCGAGGCCGAACTGCGCGTGCCCTTCCAGCGGATCGAGAAGGCATTCGAGAGGGCGTTCGAATCGCCGCAGACCTCCGACATGGGCGCGCAGACCTCCGACATGCGGGCGCAGACCTCCGACACGCGGGCGCAGACCTCCGACACGCGCGCGCAGACCTCCGACATGCGTGCGCTGGCCGAGGAGTACCGCTACGCCGCCGGCTGGCTCGTCGGGCTGGGCGCCCGCCAGGAGATGGTCGACCACACCGACGTCTTCTTCGTCGAGCACATCGTCAACGCCCTAGCCGCTGACCTCGCCACCGTGGCCGACGCCCTGGAGCAGGGCGCCGACGAGAACGCGATCCTGCCCGAGGAGCGGCTGACCCAGCTGTACAAGCGGCTGCTCGCCATCTTCGACTGCGAGATCACCAGCTTCGAGCGCAAACGCTACGTGTCGCTGTCGAACGAGCCGAACAAGGCGATGAACCTCAACAGCTACATCGGCCTGATGGGCGGCGGCTACCAGGAGGTCGCGACGCCGATGGGGGTCGCGCTGGTGCCGGCCGGTCCCGGGCGGGCGGAGTTGACCGTCCCCGACCCCGATTACGTGCTGACCCTCGACGCCGACAGCGTGCTGCTCCCCGAGTACGCCCTCCGTCTGGTGCACCTGCTCGAGCAGGGCGCGCACGCCGGCGACGCGGTCGCGCAGACGCCGTACAGCGCCTACCCCGGGTCGGCGACGCGGATCGAGCGCATCTCCGGCGCCACCACCGACATCCAGCACATCGTGCACCAGGGCATGACCCACTACGACGCGACGTTCTGGGTCGGCGCCAACGCCGTACTCCGCAAGAAAGCTCTTGACCAGATCTGCGAGACCTCCTTCGAGGGCGATTGGGAGATCAAGCGCTACATCCAGGACCGTACGGTCATCGAGGACACCGAATCGACCATCGACCTCGGGGTGCACGGCTGGGGACTGTTCAACTACCCGGAGCGGATGGCCTACAGCGCGACTCCGCCGGACTTCGGATCGCTGACGATCCAGCGGCAGCGCTGGGCCAACGGCGGTCTGCTGATCCTGTCCCGGCTCAAGGACCAGTTCCGCGCGCGCCGCCGGCAGGGCCGCAAGAACCGTTTCGGCGAGCTGTTCCTGCGCGTGAACTACATGGCCTCCATCTTCTGGAGCTCCGTGTGCCTGGTCGTCATGCTGGCGTACCCGTTCAACGCGGACCTGCTCAACCCGGTCCTGCTGCTGGTGTCGGTGCCGTACTTCATGATGATGGCCGCCGACCTGAAGTACGTCGGCTACAAGTACGTGGACATCTTCCGCATCTACGGCTTCAACCTGATCCTGCTCCCGGTGAACCTGTCCGGCAGCTTCGCGTCGTTACTTCAACTGCTCACGGGCGAGAAGAGCGCCTTCAAACGTACGCCGAAGGTGCGTAACCGGACGACCACCGCGACCTCCTACCTGATCGCCCCGATGTTCCTGATCGCCCTCTGCGCGTGGACCGTCTACCAGGACATCGTGCTGCACCGGTGGGCGAACCTGGTGTTCGCCGGCCTCAATCTGATCCTCTCGGTGTACGCGATGGTGGCGTTCGTGGGCGTCTGGAACACGATCGTCGACCTGGCCACCCACCTGCGCGACTGGCTGTACCGCCCGGTGAAGCCGAAGCGGGGCGCGGCGAAACCGGCTGCCGGCCCGGCCGGCACGCTGCCGACCGGCGCGATCGGCGACTGGGCGTCGGTGCTCAGCTACCGCGGCGACCGAGGCGGCTCGACCGGCCTGGTCGCCATCCGCCAGAACCAAGCCGGCCGCCAGAGTCACGCGGGCCGCCAGAACCAAGCCGGCCGCCAGAATCACGCGGAGCACCGCAACACCCGCACCGGCGCCAGTTCCTTCGAGGAGTTCACGTTCTTCACCGTCTTCCAGCCGATCTTCGACCTGGAGTCCGGTGAGGTGGTCGGCTACGAGGCGCTCACCCGGTTCGCCGACGGCAGCAGCCCGCAGGGTGGACTGGCCGAGGCGGCCGCGCACGGCATGGGCATCGACCTGGACGCCGCACTGGTCCGGGCCGCGCTCGCCTCCGCCACCGCGCTGCCGCAGGGCACCTGGCTGGCGGTCAACGTCAGCGCCGAACTGCTGCGGCGCCCGCGGGTGCTGGAGCCGTTGCTCGCCGAGGCCGGCACCCGTCCCCTGGTTCTGGACGTCAGTGACGCCGACCGGCCGGACTTCAGCCTGCCCGACGGAGTGCGCCTCGCGATCGACGACGCCGGCGCGGGTTACGACACGCTCGCCCGCCTGGAGTCGGTGAAGCCGCAGTTCGTGAAGCTGGGCCGGGCTGCCCTGGCCGGGGTGGAGACCGAGGGGGCACGGCGCGCCGCGATCCGTTCCCTCGTCGACTTCGCCCGCGACAACGACTGCACGATCATCGCCGAGGGCATCGAGACGGCTGGGCAGCGGGACGCGCTCGTCGGCTGTGGCGTGCCCCTGGGCCAGGGTTTCTACCTGGGCCGGCCGGCGCCGGCGGAGAACGCGGCCGTGTCATCTCGGTAGCGGGTCAACTCGGTAGCGGGTCAACTCGGTAGCGGGATCTCCCGGAGCGGGGCCTTGCGCACCTTGTTCGATCCGGTCCGGGGCAGCCCGTCCACCACGTCCACATATCGCGGGATCTTGAAACGCGCCAGCCGGCCGGTGAGGAAGTCCTGCAGGGCGGACGACGACAGGGAGTGACCGGGGGCGAGCACCACGAATGCTCGCCCCACCTCTCCCCACTTCTCGTCGGGCACGCCGATCACGGCCGCTTCGGCCACGCCGGGGTGTTCGAAGATGGCCGCTTCGACCTCGGCCGGGTAGACGTTCTCCCCGCCCGAGACGAACATGTCTTTCAGCCGGTCGACGATCCGGTAGTGCCCGTCCACGGAGACCACCGCGATGTCCCCGGTGCGGAACCAGCCGTCGTCCGCGAACGACTGCGCCGTGGCCGCCTCGTTCCCCCAGTAGCCGGGCGTCACGTTGGGCCCGCGCACCTGGACCTCGCCCGGTTCCCCCGGTTCCACGTCGGTGTGGTCGGGCCGCACGCACCGGACGTCGGCGAAGAACACCGGCACGCCTGCCGACCCGACGTGCGAGGCGGTCTCCGGCGCCTCGAGGAAGGTGGCCCCGGGCGCCGTCTCGGTCATCCCGTAGCCCTGACAGAACGTCAGCGCCCGCGACAGGTAGATCCGGATCAGCCCCTCCGGCAGGGCCGCTCCGCCGACGATCAGGTTCCGCACCGAGGTCAGGTCGGCCGACTCCCAGCGCGGCGAGCGCGCCAGATCGGCGTACATCGTGGTCACCCCGAACATCCAGGTCACGCGATGGCGGGCGATCAGGTCGAAGCACTCGTCGACACCCCACGCCGGCATGATCACCGAGCAGCCGCCCTTGAGCACGGTGGGCAGCAGGCACTGGTTGAGCGCCGCCACGTGGAACAGCGGCGCGCTGATCAGCGTCACCTCGTCCCCGGCCACGTCGACCCCGACGAGCAGGTTGTAGCAGTTCCACACCACGTTGCCGTGCGTGAGGACGGCGCCCTTCGGCCGCCCGGTGGTCCCGGAGGTGTAGAGGACACAGGCGGGCTCGTCGAGACTCACCGCCACCGCGGCCACCTGCGCCTGACCGGCGGCAAGCCATTGCTCGTACGCGCTGAGCGGCACCACCCGCAGCAGCGACCCGGCCACCGTGGACGCCTGCACGGTCGCGGCACATTCGGGCCCGTGCACCAGGACGCGCGCCCCGCTGTCCCGCAACTGGTAGTCGATCTCCGGGGCGGTGAGCCGGAAGTTCAACGGCACGAAGATCCCACCGATGACGTACGTGGCGAACATGGTCTCCACGAACGCGGGATGGTTGGGCCCGAGATAGGCGACCCGGTCCCCCGCCTCGACGCCCGCGGCGCGCAGTCGCGAGGCCAGGCGGCACACCCGTTCGTGCAGTTCGGCATAGGTCGTGACGCGCTCGCCGAACACGATCGCGGGGCGGTCCGGGGAGATGATGGCCCGCCGCGCCGTCCAGCTGCCGAGGCCGGCGTTACGCACGGTCTGTGCCGCCCGGTCTCAGGCGTACTGCCGGTAGACGGTACGGGCGACGCAGGCCGGCTTCTCGACGCCGTCGATCTCGACGGTGAAGTCGAAGGTGCTCTGCGTGCCGCCGGTGACGTCCTCGACGCTGACGACCCGTACCCCCAGCCGGATCTTCGAGCCGACCGCCACCGGGTGCGGGAAGCGCACCTTGTCGAGGCCGTAGTTGACCCCCATCTTGATCCCCTCGACCTTGAGGACCTCGCCGAACAGCGGGATGACGAGCGACAACGTCAGATAGCCGTGGGCGATCGGACCACCGAACGGCCCGGCCTTGGCGCGCTCGACGTCGACGTGGATCCACTGGTGGTCACCGGTGGCCTCGGCGAACGTGTCGACCCGCTCCTGGGTGATCTCCAGCCACGAGCTGTGGCCGAGGTCCTGGCCGGCGAGGGCTTTCAGTTCGTCGAGTCCGTTGACAGTGATCATGCGGAGGTCTCCTTGTCGGCAGCGCGCAGGCCCAGCAGCCGGGCCGCGTTCTCTTTGCGGATCTTGGGGCGGACGGCGGGCTTGATCTCCAGTTTGTCGAAGTCGTCGAGCCAGCGCTGCGGGGTCAGGACCGGATAGTCCGAGCCGAAGAGCACTTTGTCCTGCAGCAGGGTGTTGGCGTACCGGACGAGCTGCGGCGGGAAATACTTGGGCGACCAACCGGAAAGATCTATATAGACGTACGGCTTGTGGGTCGCGACCGCCAGCGCCTCGTCCTGCCACGGGAACGACGGGTGGGCCAGGATGATCCGCAGTTCGGGAAAGTCCACCGCCACGTCGTCG
This sequence comes from Paractinoplanes ferrugineus, assembly GCF_016862195.1. Classification (GTDB taxonomy): domain Bacteria; phylum Actinomycetota; class Actinomycetes; order Mycobacteriales; family Micromonosporaceae; genus Actinoplanes; species Actinoplanes ferrugineus. The sequence goes on from NZ_BOMM01000028.1 coordinate 30,833, forward strand.
ACAAGCATCGGGTTGGAGTAGCGCAACCGGATCCCGCCGCCACCCGGCAGCCCCGCCCCGATCCCGGTCTGCCCGGTGTGGAACAGCGCCGGCACGCCCAGTTCCTCGATGGCCTCGTACAGCGGGTAGGCCATCCGGTCGTCGGGCGCGAACCCTTGCAGCGACGGGTGGAACTTGAAGCCGCGTACGCCGTGTTCGGTGACGAGCCGGCGCGCCTCCCGCACCCCGGCGCGGCCCCTGTGCGGGTCGATGCTGGCGAACGGGATCAGCACGTCCGGGTGGGCCGCGCACGAGGCGGCCACCTCCTCGTTGGCGATCCGTGGATGCCCGGTCTGGTGTTCCGAGTCGACGGTGAACACGACCGCGGCCATCGAGAGCGAACGGTAATGGGCGGCCATCTCGTCGATGGTGGGCTGCCGATGACCCGGCGCCTTGAAGTACGCCTCGGACGCCGCCATCAGCTCCGGGCTCAGCGAGCTGTGCCCGTCCGCGCTCACCTCGGCGTGCGTGTGCACGTCGATCGCGACGAGCGAGTCGACGTCCACGTCAGACCGCCGTCCCGGCCCCGGGACCGACTGCCGGGCCTGATCCGGGGCCCGGTGCGGGACCGGCCCCGGCGGGTGGCGTCGCGGGGGCGGGCGGGCGGGGCGCGGGAATCCCGTACGTCTCCGGTTCCGATCCGATGTCACCCGCCCAGCTCTCGGCGATCGCCGCGGCGCTCCATCCGCCGTCGCGGTAGGCGACGGTCTTCTCCGCCGGGTGAGCCCACAGGGCGAGTTTGTCCCCGCCGACCCCGACGGCCTGCCCGGTGATGTCCTTGGCCGCGTCGGAGGCGAGGAAGACGACCAGCCCGGTGACGTCGTCGACGGTGCCGAGCCCCTCGTCGTGCCGCACCCACGCGGGGTAGGGCTGTCCGGTCCGCTCGGCCTCGTCGATGACCGGCGCGAACGCGGGGATGGTGCGGGTCATCGCGGTGGCGGCGACCGGCACGACCGTGTTGACCGTGATCCCGTCGCGGGCGAGCTCCATCGCCCAGGTCCGGCCCATCGCGGCGATGCCGGCTTTGGCGGCCGCGTAGTTGGTCTGGCCGAAGTTGCCCCGCTGCCCGGCCGGCGACGAGATCAGGATGAGCCGGCCGCCCGTGCCCTGCTCGCGCATCCGCACTGCGGCCGCCCGCGCGCAGGTGAACGTGCCGCGCAGGTGCACCCGCAGCACGTCGTCGAAGTCGTCGTCGCTCATCTTCCACAGCACCCGGTCGCGCAGGATGCCGGCGTTGGTGACCAGGACGTCGAGCCGCCCGAACGTCTCCACCGCGGCGTCCACCAGCTGTTGCGCGCTCGCCGAGTCACCCACGGCGGCGGTCACCCCGGTCGCCGCGGCCCCGATCGTGGCCACCGCGGCGGTCACGGCCTGCTCATCGACGTCGTTCACCACGACCTTGGCACCGGCGTCGGCGAGAGCCCTGGCGTACGCGAGCCCGAGCCCCCGGCCGCTCCCGGTCACGATGGCGACTTTGCCAGTGAGGTTCATCTTTCTGAAGTTAGGCGCCTCCTTAACGGCCGTCAAGAATGTGCCTAGCATGGCGGCATGCAACCGCAGACCCTGATGCTGATGCTCTTCGGCACGTACGCCCTCGACCGGGATGTCAGCCTCGGCGCCGGCGGCCTCATCGAGGTGCTCGGCCGGGCCGGCGTCTCCACCCACGCGACCCGCTCCACGCTGAGCCGGATGGCCGCCCGCGATCTGCTGCGCCGCCACCCGGTGGGCCGCAAGATGTATTTCGGACTGACCGAGCGCTCGACCGCGATCCTGCACGACGGCCGCGCCCACATCTGGCGGGACGGCGCGGTGAACGACCGCTGGGACGGCACCTGGACGCTGCTGAGTTTCTCGCTGCCCGAGTCGATGCAGCGCGAACGGCACGACCTGCGGTCCCGCCTCGCGTGGGAGGGTTTCGGCCCGGTCCAGGGCGGCCTGTGGATCGCCCCCGGCGACGTCGAAGCCCACCGGATCGTGGCCGAACTGGGCCTGACCGCCCACACCAGAGTCTTCCGCCGCGCCCGCACGGACGAGTCCACCGACGTCACCGCGATGATCGCCGACGCCTACGACCTGCCCGAGTTGGCCGGCCGTTACGAAGCGTTCCTCGACCGGTGGGAGCAGGCCCGGATGCCGGTCGATCCGCTGGCGGCCCGCCTGGCGCTGATCGGCGAGTGGCTCGAGGCGATCCGCCACGATCCCCGGCTCCCGGTCGAGCACCTGCCCGCCGATTGGCCGGCCGCCCGCGCCCAGAAGGTCTTCCGCGATCGGGAGGCCGCATTCCGGGAACCGGCCCAGGCGATCGCCGACGGCCTGCTCGACCGGCTATCTTCGTCAGACTTGCCGCAGTCCGGCTGACCGCCGGCCCACCAGGAAGGCTGGACACTTTGCGCGACCAGGCCTTCCACGACTTCTTCGAGAAGCACCACGCCGAGTTGTCCGGCCTGGCCTACCTGTTGAGCGGCGACTCCAGCGCCGCCGACGACCTGGCCGCCGACGCGCTGACCGAGGTCTGGAAGCACTGGGACCGGGTCGAGGCCGCCGACGACCCCGCCGCGTACGCGAGAGGGATCGTCGCCAACCTGACCCGCAACTGGCTCCGCCGGCAGGGCCGCGCCCGCAGTGGCCTGCGGTTGCTGGGTCTCGGCCGGGAGCGTCAGCGAAGCCCCGACGTGTCCGCCGTCCTCGACGTACGCTCCGCACTGAAACGCCTGCCCTACCGCCGCCGCACCTGCGTGGTCCTGCGCTACGCCTTCGACCTGTCCGAGAAGGAGGTGGCCGAGATTCTCGGCATCTCGGTGGGCGCGGTGAAGAGCCAGACGTCCCGCGGCGCCAAACAGCTCGCCGACCTGCTGCAGGACTCGCGCCTGCCGGACCAGCTCGACGGATGGGGGGTGGCCCGATGACGTCCCGGCCCGAGGACCTCATCCGCGCCGAGATGCGCCAGGCCCTCGCCGGCCGCCGCCCCGACCGCACCGCGATGCTCAACCGGATAGCCGCCAACCGCGCCGCCGAGTCGACGCCGCGCCCGGTCGCCCGCAGAGCCCGACCCGGCACCGACCGTGCTGCAGGCGCTGCCGGCGGAACCCTCGCAGCGGCCGGCCACGCCTTCCCGGCCGGCGGCGAGACCCTCCCGGCCGGCGAACCCTTCCCGGCCGGCGGCAAGGCCGTCCCGGGTGGCACCGGCCGCACCGCCCGGCTGGTCGGCGCGGCCCTGGCCGTCGTGACGGTGCTCGGCCTGGGCGGCGTGGCCAGGTGGGCGCTGGCCGACTCACCCGACCGGACTCCCGCCGCGCCCCCGCCGGCGACCGCGCCCGCGAACCCGGTGCCCAGTTCGCCGGTCCGCAGCGCACCGATCGCCGGCGCTCCGACCTCCGGTGCCCCGGCCTCCGGTGCCCCGGCCCCTGGCCCGCTGGTCTCGACCGAGCCCGTCCAGCCCTCGGCCGGCGGGGTGCCGACCCGCCCGAGCACCGGGTCCGCCACGACGGCCCCGGTTCCGGCGGCGAGCCCGGTGCGCGGCCATCCCGGCGACACCCAGGTGCAGAAGGGCACTCTGTGGTCGGACGGCTCGGTCGAGAGCTCCGGCAACAGCGTCGTGACCCTGCGACCCGGCGCCGGCCTGACCGAACTGGACCTGACGATCCACGTCATCCGGACGCCGGGTCTGACGTCGCTGGGCGCCCAGTCGTCGACCGGCGCGGTTGCGGTCACGGTCACCGAGCAGCCCGGCACCCTGCTCTACCGTTTCACCCTCAAACCCGGCGCCACGCTGGGCGCCGGCGAATACCGACTGACCGCCAGGTGGGGCGGCGGCGAACGGGACGCCGGCGACGACACCTACGAGGCGTACGCGACGTCGACGGACCACAAGCGCCTGCACGTCTACGGCAACTTCTTCCCGGCCTGACGGCACCGACCGAACTGGCAGCGCCCCTGAACTGGCAGCGCCCCTGAACTGGCAGCGCCCCTGAACTGGCAGCGCTGCCCGAACCGTTGGCGCCCCGGCACAAAAGCGCTGGTCAAAAAACAATTTGACGGCGCCGATAATCTGATCCTCCGTACTTCCGGCGGCCTGTGTGGCGGTCTGCGAGTCGGGAGGGGCCCTGCCCTTCCGACACCCAGGAGCCACGATGCGCCGGGCACCCGCCCTCTCCTTCCTTCTCGTCACCGTCTTCCTCGACATGCTCGGCCTCGGCCTGGTCGTGCCGATCCTGCCCGCGCTGCTGACGGCGGTGACCGCCGACGCCGCCGGCGCGGTCCTCTGGTCCGGACTGCTCGGCTCGTCGTTCGGCCTGCTCCAGTTCGCGGTGGCACCGCTGCTGGGCCGGGTCTCCGACCGGTACGGGCGACGCCCCGTCCTGCTGGCCTCACTCGGTTGCCTGGGGGTCGACTGGCTGGCGCACGCGATGACGCCGGGTCTGTGGGCGCTGCTGCTGTTCCACTCGCTGGCCGGCGCATGCGCGGGCACCCAGACCGTGGTCAACGCCTACCTCGCCGACGTGGTCGAGCCCGCCGAGCGGGCCCGCGCCTACGGCCTGGTCGGCGCCGCGTTCGGCCTCGGCTTCGTCGCCGGGCCGACGATCGGTGGCCTGCTCGGGGCCGTGGACGTGACGCTTCCGTTCTACGCCGCGGCCGTCCTGTGCTTCGCCGGCGCCGCCTACGGCTGGTTCGTGCTGCCCGAGTCCCGCCCCGGGGACGGCCGCACGCCGTTGTCGCTGCGGATGGCGAACCCGGTGAGCGCGATCGCCGCGGCTCTGAGCCGGCCACGAGCGGGCCGCCCAGGAGCGGGCCGCCCAGGAGCGGGCCGCCGAGGGCTGGGCCGGCTCGCGTACGCCCGGCTGTTCGCCGACGTCTCCCGGATGACCTTCCAGTCGGTGTGGTCGTTCTTCCTGACCTTCCGGTTCGGCTGGAACACCACCCATGTCGGCCTCGTGATGGCCGCCTCCGCGCTGGCCGGCGCACTTTTCCAGGCGCTGGCGGTGGGCCCGGTCGTGCGCCGGCTCGGCGACAAGCGCGCCGCCGTGGCCGGTGGCCTGATCGGCGCCGTGTCGCTGGCCGGCTTGGCCGTCGCGTCCTCGCCGCTGATGCTCTACGCCTTCCAGGCGCTGGGTGTGCTCGGCGGGTTCGGCAGCGCCGCCGCCCAGTCGTGGATCTCCCGCAGCATCGGCGACGACGAGCAGGGAACCGTGCAGGGTGCGCTGACCGCCATCGCGGCGGCGGCCGAGACCGTGGTGCCGCTGGCGGCCGGCGCGGCGTTCGGGTGGGCGCTGACCGCGTACGCCGCTCCGGGCCTGGTCTTCCTCGGCGCCGCCGCCTTCGCCGTGGCCTCGACCGCGCTCCTGGTGACGACACCCCCGCCGGGGTCGGCTGCCGAGCGGTCCGGCGATCGGTGAGCGCGGGTCTCAGATCGTCTGCTCCACTTTGATCACGACCGCGGTGGCGTTGTCGGCGCCGCCGGCCTCGAGGGTGTCCTCGAGCATCACGTGGACCGCCGCGGCCGGGTCCGGGTTCGCGCCCAGCAGCTGGCTGAGCCGCTCGTACGACAACTGGTCGGCCACCCCGTCGGAGCACAGCAGATAGACGTCGCCGGGTTGCGGGAGCACGCTCAGCACGTCCGGTTCGGGGTCGGCGGGGTGGCCGACGTAGCGGGTCAGCCGGTAGCGGGCGGCCCGCGCCTCGGCCGAGTCGGCGGTGAACCAGCCGTGCAGGAGCCCCAGCCAGGCGATCGTGTGGTCGACCGTGAGCAGTTCCAGCAGGCCGTCCCGGAGGCGGTAGGCGCGCGAGTCGCCGATCTGCACGATCCAGGCGGTCTCGCCGGCGACGAACGCGGTCAGGGTGCAGCCGGTCAGCTCGTCCAGGGTGCCGGCCGCCCGGCGTACCTCCGCCTGGGCCGAAGCCAGCGCCTGCCGCAGCGCGGCAGGTCCGGCGGCCGACGCCGTGCGGGCGAAGACCTCGACCGCGATCCGCCCGGCGGTCGCGCTTCCTGGGCCGGAGCCCATCCCGTCGGCGACCACCGCGAGCGGCCGGCCCGGCTCCAGGTGCAGCACGTCGTAGTTGTCGTCGTAGTGGTTCCCGGTCACGCTCGCGGCCGCGGCGGTCAGGCGCCGCCCGGCGGCCGTCCAGGCCACCTTCTGAATCTCCACCCGCTCTTCTTAGCTCACTTTCGGTGGCAGGAAGGCCCCGGCCGCCGCGACCAGCCCATCGGCGTCGTCGGCGTGGAACCGGATCTCGGTGACCGCGGCGCCGCGCGTCTTGCGGACCGGCACCACGAGCGGCCGCGCCAGCACCACGTCGACCGTGGTGCCGCCGGCCATCCCGAGCGACAGCACCCCGTCCTCGACCTGGGTCTGCCCGCCGGGCGGCAGCGAGCGTGGCCGGCACCTGACGAGCGAGACGTCCGCCCAGTTCAGCGGCACGTCGACGGTGATGCTGTTGCGGATCCGCAGGGCCGCCGGCGACACCACATGCGGGTAGATGCGCATCGTCGCGAGCAGCCCGACCATCCAGAACAGGCCGTAGAAGCCGACGATCAGGGACAGTACGCGGACCGACTCCCACGGCAGCATCAGGTGCAGGATCGGGATCTCGATGGCCGACACGAACAGCAGCACGACCAGGATCATCTTGACCGCGCCGGAGTAGTGGAACACCGCTGAGCCGGGCGGGACGGGCCGGGGCCGGCGCAGGATCCAGCGGAACAGGGCGAGCCACAGCCGGACCTCGTACATGATGACGAACTTGACGACGCCCATCAGAACGGCTTCCGCAGTCCGAGGGCGTGCAGGGTGCCGAGCACGTCGTCGAGCCCCGCGACGAGGCCGGCGAAGCGGTCGCGCGGCATCGCCGCGAACAGCTGCCGGCCGAACCCGCGCTGCTGCTCGAGCAGCGACTCGACGGCGGCGGTGCCTTTGGGGGTGAAGGTGACGAGCACCGCCCGGCGGTCGGCGGGCGACGGCTCCCGGGTGACGAAGCCGGTCGCGACCAGCCCGTCGACCAGGCCGGTCACGGTGCGCGGGCTGATCTCCATGGCGTCGGCGATGGCTTTCTGCGGGCAGGGCCCGAGGCGGCGCAGGGTCCAGAGCAGGGAGGTACGCGACGGGGTCAGGCCGTCGTCCTGCAGGCCGCGATGCATGTCGTCGTTGAGCAGGACGGTGAGCAGCAGGAGGCGGTCGAGGGCGGCCGCGTAGGCGGCATCGTCTCCGGCATCATCCGCGGAATGATCAAACGATGAGTGTTCATCATTATGAGTCATGCTCACTATCGTAGCGGAAAAAACACCGGACCCCGCCCCTCGTGGGAAGAGAGCGGGGTCCGGCGCTTATGGGGGCGGGTCAGGTCTTGTTACAGCGCCGGGTAGGCGTTGGCCATCAGCTGCTGGAACTGGGCCGAGAACCAGGCACCCGAGATCGGGGCGCCGGGAAGTGCACCCGACATGCTGTTGCCGTTGCGGGCGTTACCGGTGTAGGTCGGGTCGCACATCTGGTCGAAGCCCTTGCCCTCGTCGTTCGGGATGAGCGAGGAGGAACCGTCGGACTCGCCCGGAGGCTTGACCCAGACGTAGGCGTCGATACCGGCGGCCGGGGCGGCCTTGGGGCGCTCGCCGAGGCCGGCACCCGCCTGGTTGCACCAGTTACCGGCGTGGAACCGGCGGTCGATGCGCGACTCGTTGACGTAGGTGTTGACATCGGTCGACGTGCTCGCCTTGGTCGGGCGGGCCGAGCCACCCCAGCCGTTGCGGGAGGTGTCGATCAGCATGCCGATGTTGGAGTTGAAGCCGATCGAGACCAGCTTCGTGCGGAACGCCTGGGCGAACGTCAGCTCGTCGGAGTACTGGTTCCAGTCCAGCCACTTCGACTGCCGGATGTTCTGCCCGCCGACCGTGGTGGTCGGCTGGATGTACGGCTCCTGCAGGGCCGAGTAGTTGGCCGTGTTGGTGATGAAGCCGGTGACGTTGTTGACGCTGCCGGACTGCTGCGCGGCCTTCAGCATGATGTCGGCGACCGGGCCGAAGTTCGAGTCCCAGCCGATCCAGCCGTGGTGCGCGGCGTCGACGTAGTTGTAGGAGTTGCTGAGCGCGCCCAGCTTGTTCAGCGCGTAGCCGACACCCTGCACGTAGCCGTCGTTCGCCTTCATCGTGTCGCACATCGCCGTGGCGCCGGCCTGGCCGCCCGTGTTGGTGACGATGTTCGGCAGCGAGTCGATCTCGACGATGTTGATGATGCGCAGGTTCTTGTACTTCGCGTTGCCCTCGATCGCGGCGATCGGGTCGATGTACTCGCTCTTGTAGCGCGGCAACTCGTTCGGGCCGAGCTCACCGTTGGACGACAGAGCGGAGCAGTCCCGGCCGGGCAGGTCGTAGATGACCAGCTGGATGTAGCCGGCACCCTGGGCGAGAGCGGTGTCCAGGTGGTCGGCCAGACCCATCGAGCCGTTGGAGCTGCTGTCGGACGTGCCCTCGATCGCGGCGATCCGGTCGAGCCAGACCGCTGTCGGGTTGTTCGACACCCGGCTGCCGCCGGGCTCGGCGTCGGCCTTGGCCTTCCACTCCGGGTTCACGTAGCCCTTGGCACCGGCGTACGGGTTGTCCACCCGGACGCCCGGGCTGGTCGTCGGCGAGCTGGTCGGGCTCGACGTCGGCGAGGTGGTGGGCGAAGCGGTCGGCGACGACGTCGGCGAGGACGTCGGGGACGAGGTCGCGGTGGGCGACGACGTCACCGGGGCGCCGGTGCACGCGGTGCCGTTGAGCTTGAACGACGACGGAGCGGTGTTCGTGCCGCTGTAGCTGCCGTTGAAGCCGAAGGTGGCCGAACCGTTGGTGCCGATCGACGGGGACCAGGACGGGTTGGTCGCCGTGACGTTCGCGCCGGACTGGGCGATGGACGCGCTCCAGCCCTGCGTTACCTGCTGGTTGCCGGGGAAGGCCCAGGTGACGTTCCAGCCGGTCGAGATCGGGTCGCCCAGGTTGGTGACGGTCACGTTGGCGGTGAAGCCGTTGCTCCATTGGTTCGCCGAGTAGTCGACCCGGCAGCCTGCGGCGGCGCTCGCGCTGGTGGCGGCGAAGACGCCGACTCCAGCTACGAGTGAGGCCGCGGCGGCCGCGGTCAGTCCGCGGATGAGGACAGGTCTCATGTGGTGGCTCCTCGAGACATGCGACGGCGCACCTGGCGCCAGGGGGGATAAGCCGGTCACGTATCGAGGGGCATCGCTCCCGGCTGTTCGCACAGCATTACATGGGAGCGCTCCCACCGCAATGTCTCAGATACTCCGGAGAAACAATTGTGCAACCCCCGGACCGCCGTCGCGCAACGCTGGCCCGAGTGTCGTATAACGGGCGCATGCGGGTTTTCGAACTGTTGGAGGCGCTGGAGGACGTCCCGGGCGCCGAGGTGAAGATCCGCCGCGGCGCGCTGAACGTCCATCAGCCGGCCCTGGGCGACACGGTCATCCTCGATCCGGACGACGTCACCGAGGCCGAGTCGGTCTTCGTGCCCACCGGCGAGCCGGCCGTGCAGCTGGAGATCCGCCGGGGCCGCGAGATCCTCCCCCTGATCGTCACCACCGGCGACTTCGTCTTCACCCCCGCCTACGCCGACGCCGTGCTGGCCGCCGGCTCGCAGGTGCTGGTCCCGGCGATGCCCTCGCTCGTCGGCTATTCCGAGATGCACCGCGACGTGCGGGCCTTCGGCAAGGCGATGGACGAGAAGGGCTTCGAGGACCAGATGCTCGCGGCCACCCTGATCGCCCACCGCTGCTTCCTGGCCGGGGCCCTGCGCGTCGGCCTGTGGCCGGTCCGCGTGGCGGCGTGGTGGGAATATGCCCACGCCCGCGTCATCCGCAGCGTCGCCCTCCCCCGGTTCCGCGCCGACGAGACCTGGGACGACCTGATGGCCGACGTGACCGAAGCAAGGCAACAAACCCCCTCTACGAGTACGAGCTAGGAGTTCTACAACCGCACAGCGACAGTTCCGCCGCGGCGGTCCCAGCTCTCTGCAACGCGGGGTGCGCATCGGGGCTACCGCCCGCGAACCACCGGCGGCCGGCTCGACCAGGCGAAGTTGATCCACTTGTCGGTGCGCGCCCAGACGTACTCGCACTTCACCACGAGTGCGGCTTCTCGTAGATGACCGCGCACCGGGCCTCGGCCACGTGCGCCGCGCAGTGGGCCCGGACGAGTTCGAGCGTCCCGCCGGTGTCCGCCACATCGTCCACGATCAGCACCCTGGCCCCGGCAAGCTCCGCCGCCTGCGGCACCGGCGCCAGCATCACCGGGACGTCGAGCCGCTCGTCGACCCCCGTGTAGAACTCGACGTTGACCAGATGCAGGTTCTTCACCCCGAGCGCATAGCTGATCGCCCCCGCCGGAAGCAGTCCGCCCCGGGCCACGGCCAGGATCAGGTCCGCCTGGTAACCGTCGTCCACGACCTGCTGCGCAAGCTCCCGCCCGGCCCGCCCGAAGTCCTCCCAGCCGAGCGTCTCCCGCTCACCCATGCCCACTCCCCCAAGCTCCACCGCCCACCCGGCCCGCCCCCGCCGCCGGAACCCGCAATGATCCACGACCGCCGCCCCCGAGCCCAGCCCCGGCTCACCGCCGAGCTGGGCTCAGCGTGGGTGCGGCCCGTCCCGGACCGGGCGCGGGCGTCCCCGGTCACCGCCCGCTCAGGGGCGCCGGGGACGTGCCTCAGGGCAGGTCGAAGGTCGCCACGACGGGCGCGTGGTCGGATTCGGGGAACTTCCGGTCGGTGGCGAAGGATTGCGACTCGTCGTGCAGGAGCTCGTTGTGGATCTCCGAACCCCGGTAGAAGGCGAGCAGGTTGCGGGTCACCAGCAGGTGGTCGAGCATGTTGCCGACGCCCTGGTGGAAGAGGGTGTAGCGACTCGACTGCGGGACCGTGTGCTCGATCGGCACCAGCACCCGGGCGGCCAGGGCGCCGTTGCCGGTGTCCTCCACCTGGCCGCGGATCGCCAGCACCGGGATCTCCTCGGGGGTGGCGTTGAAGTCGCCGCCGACGATGATGCGGGCGGCCGGGTCGTCGTCGAGGATCCGGTCGACGAGGCGGCGCACCTCGAGGGCCTGGGCCATGCGTTTCATCGACGAGAGGAAGGCGCCCTCGGCCCACGCGTCGGCGCTGCGCCAGGTGTACGAGTCGACCATGCCGCCCGGGATGTCGGTGGGCAGTTTCGACTTGAGGTGCACGTTGATCACGTGCAGCGGGCGGCCGCCGGCGTTGAGCTGGACGTGCAGGATGGGCCGTTCGACGCCGACCTCGATCGGGAACTGGTCGGGCGGGTTGGCGGTGAGCCGGCGATAGGTGGGTGCGGCGACCAGCTCGTTGCGCAGCTGTTCGCGGGCGAGCACCGGCAGGTGGGTGGCGACGACCAGGTTGCGCTCGTGGTAGACGCCGTCGTCCTTGGGTTTGGTGCTGACGAGTTCGGCCCCCTCCAACCCGGTGCCTTCCAGCAGGGCGCGCAGGGCGATGAGGGAGCGGGGCCGGCCGGGTCGTTCCTGGCCGTGGACTTCCTGGAAGAGGGCGATGTCGGCGCGCAGGCGCTGGATCTGGGGCCGCATGAGGGCGATCCGGTCGGCGAGCGACGGCTCGACCCCGTCGGGTGTCTCGTCGAAGTTCTCGAGGTTGAACGTCGAGACGCGCAGTTCCGTCATGTCGTCAAACTAGGCCTCTGACCAGGGAAAGAGTGTCCTAGATCGTCCAGTATGGAGCGGGATCGATGGCTCGACCCCGCTCCCTGGCCTCAGTTGCCCGACGAATAGAGCTGCTGGATCTCGGAATCGGTCAGGACCCGGTCGTAGAGGTGCACCTGGTCGGTCACCCCGTCGAGGTAGTCGACCGGGTTACCGCCGTACTTGCCGCGCCCGATCACGGTGTTGCCGGTCGGGGCGGCCTGCGGCAGGCAGGCGCTGACGGCGCCGGCCGGCCGGCCGTCGACGTAGAGCCGCAGCTCGCCCTTGACCGTGTCCCGGACGCCGACGAGGTGGTACCACTGCCCGACCGCGGGCTTGAACCCGGCGAGTGCCCGGACCCCGGCGAAACTCATCGCGAACTTCTGGTCGGCGCCGGAGTACTGGAGGAAGAAGTCGCTGTTCGACGGTCCGTCCTGGCTGACGATCGTCTGGAACGCCCCGTCCACCTTGTCGAGCTTGACCCAGGCGGCCGCCGAGTAGTCGGAGGCCGTGTTCAGCACCGGCTTGCCGGCGTCCAGGTATTGCGAACCGTCGAGCGCGACACCCTGGCCGGTGTGCCCGTCGGTGAACCCCGGCCCACCGACCGGGGTGAGCGACCCGTAGGACCCGTCGAGCGGCCAGAAGGCCACCCCGTCGAGACCCGGGGTGCCGGCCGGTGGTTGCGGCACGTTGGCCCCGGAGCCGTCGGCCGAGGCGATGATCTTCCGGTTGATCGCCCGGACCTGGCGCAGATCCATCTTGGCGACCTGCCGGTCGTAGGTCCAGAAGCCGTTCAGCTCGCCCTCGACGTCGGTGATCTGGGTGTAGATCGCCGCGCTGATCCCGCAGTACTTGGCCGAGGTGAGCACGGCTTCCTGGTTGGCCACGTACTTGGCCGTCAGCACCGAGGACGACGGCTCCATCTCGTATGCCTGACCGTCGCCGAACCACATGTGGTTGGCCGTCCGGAGCCCGAACCCGCCGTGCTCGCCGTCGATCGCGACCCGCGTGCCGGACGGCGACGGCGTGGCCGGACCGAGGTACTGGTGGAAGTCGAGCACGTCACCGGCACCGGAGTCGCCGTGCGAGTTGCAGCAGTTGACGCCGCTGTGCGCGTTGACGAGCCGGGACGGGTCCTGCGCCTTGACCTCGCCGGCGATCCGCCCGGTGTCCTCCCGGCTCCATTCGCCCCAGCCCTCGTTGAACGGCACCCAGGCGATGATCGAGGTCCACGACCGGTGCTCGTCGACCATCTCGTGCAGCTCGGACTCGAACTGCGGCCGCCACTGCGCGGGAATCGGCCCGGTGTTGGCGGCCGGCATGTCCTGCCACACGAGCAGGCCCAGTTTGTCCGCCCAGTAGTACCAGCGGTCCGGCTCGACCTTGATGTGTTTGCGGACGGCGTTGAACCCCATCGCCTTGTCCTGCTCGAGGTCGAACCGCAGGGCCGCGTCGGTCGGTGCCGTGTTCAGCCCGTCCGGCCAGAACCCCTGGTCGAGGTTGGCCTGGTTGAACAGGATCTTTCCGTTCAGGGTGATCCGCAGCTTGCCGTCGGCACCGGCCGCGGTCCCGACCGAGCGCATGCCGAAGTAGGAGCCGACCGAGTCCACCGTGCGGCCGCGGTCCACCAGCGAGACCGACAGGTCGTACAGGTTCGGGTGGTCCGGCGACCACAGCTTGGCGCGGGGCATCGGCAAGGTCAGCAGGGTGTCGGCGGCGCCGGTGACGGACCCGCCGCCGCGGGCCACGGCGCGCACGCTGAGTCCCGTACCCCCGGTCGTGTTGACCTTGATCGTCAGGACGCCCGCCGCGACCTTCGGGGTCAGCGTGAGCGAGGTGATCGACGCGGCCGGCACCGGCTCCATCCAGACCGTCCGCCAGATGCCGGAGCTGCCCTGGTAGAAGATGCCCCGGTCGCTGACCCGCCGCTGCTTGCCGATCGGCTGCCCGGTGGCGTCGGTGAGGTCCTCGGCCCAGACGATCAGCTCCTGCGGCCCGGAGGCGGTGAGAGCGTCGGTCACGTCGGCGTCGAAGCCGTCGTACCCGCCGCGGTGGGTGGCCACCGGGACGCCGTTCACGTAGACCTTGGCGTCGTAGTCGACCGCCCCGAAGTTCAGCCGCAGCCGGTTACCGGTACCGACCTTCCAGCCCGCCGGCACGGTGAAGGTCCGGCGGTACCACATGCGATCTTCGTGCCGCTGGATGCCGGAAAGTGCGGATTCGATGGGGTACGGGACGAGCACGCGCTCGCCGAGGGTCTTCCCGGCCGGCACCGCCTCACCCAGGCCGGCCTTGGCGAACTCCCACACGCCGTTGAGGTTCTGCCATTTGTCCCGGGTGAGTTGTGGCCGCGGATATTCCGGCAGGGCGTTGTCCGGGCCGACCTTGTCGGTCCAGGGGGTGGCCAGCGGCGGGATCCCGGCCTGCCACCCGCCGGCCGCCTTGACCTGCGAGGTCAGCGGGGCGGCGAGGTGGACGGGGTGGGGGTCCGGAGCACTGGAGGCGGGCGCCGCGGAGAAGGACAGGAGGGCGGAGGCGGACACGGCAGCGAGCAGCCACCGGCCCCGGACATGTGTTTTCACGCGCGAAAGTCCCTTCGGAGCGGAAGAGTGCGCTCGTTTTTCGCCATCAGCCAACACAGTCCAACAACGGCGCTCAGGTTTCGTCAAGGTTTCACCGCGATCTATGTACGAGCGGGCAACCGGCGGGCCGGACGCAACCGAACTGCGACCGGACTCGGGACCGCCCCGGCCTCAACCGCACGCCCCCGGTGCCGACTCATAGGGCCATGAGCGTGAGCAGCGGTGTGCGGCCGGTGGGCGTCGTGCCCGGCACCACCGACGATCCGCAGGACGCCCTGCTCTCGGGTCTCGTCGGGTTCATGACCAAGGACACCCCGTCCGCCCAGCACGTCCTCGACCTCACCGAGCCGTTCCTGCAGGAGGCCGCCGGGCTGACCGCCGCCGTCGTCTACGAGCTCGACTCGGAGACCGGCCTGCTCAACCCGACCGCCCGGATCGGCGCGGCGGGCGGCCGGGACCTGCTGACCGCCGGCAAGGTGTTCCGGATGGCGGCCGGCGCTCCCCCGCTGGTCGACGGCGAGCGGATGGCGATCCGGCTGCGCATCGGCGGCCAGACCGTCGGCGTGCTGCTGCTCACCGGCACCGCGATGGCCGCCCTGCGCCCGGAGACCCTGGCCCCGCTGGCGCTGCACTTCGCCACCACGCTGCAGGGCATCGCCGCCGAGAAGCAGCGGCAGTTCCTGTCGCACTCCTCGACCACCATCCGCAAGCTGTTCGAGCAGGGCATGGTCGCCACCAGCGTGGAGGCGGCCGGCCGTACGCTCGTGTCCTGCTCCGCCGAGGCGTTCCGCACCGAGCACGCCGCGTTGTGCCTGGTCGACGGCGCGGGCCTGATCCGCTACGTGCACACCATCGGCCTGGCCGACGGCGACACCCCGTTCCGCCACCTGATCGGCACCGCCGCCGCCGACTCGCCGGTGTGGCGGGCGATCCACGAGGGCAAACCGGCCCTGGTCGTCGACTCCGCCACCGCGGCCGTGCTGACCGGCGGTTTCGTGCGCACGCTGGGCCTGAAGTCCTACATCGCGATCCCGATGATGTCGGCCCAGGGCTGTGTCGGCATGATCCTGTGCGGCGACACGGAGCGTAACCGCGAGTGGACCAGCCGCGACCGCAGCCTGGCCGAGCAGCTCTCCGTCGAGGGCGCGCTGATCGTCGACAGCGCCGGCATGCGCCAGGCCGCCCAGGCGCACGTGGCCGAGCTGTCCCACCAGGCGTTCCACGACTCGCTCACCGGTCTGCCCAACCGCTCCTACCTGTTGCAACGGGCCGAGCAAGCGGTCGAGAGCGCCGCCTCGACGGCCGGCCGGGTGGCGCTCCTGCTGCTCGACCTCAACGGCTTCAAGGAGGTCAACGACACCGCCGGGCACGCCGCCGGCGACGTGTTGCTCCAGCAGGTCGCCAAACGTCTGCTCGGCACCGTACGTGACGACGACGTGGTGTCCCGGCTCGGTGGCGACGAGTTCGCCATCCTGCTGACCCACGACCCCGACGAGGAGGTCGCCAACCGGGTCGCCGACCGGATCGTCGACCGGCTGCGCGAGCCGTTCCGGATCGACGGCGCGGACCTGCGGATCGGCGGCAGCGTCGGCATCGCGCTGTACCCGGAGGACGCCGACGCCTACGACGCGCTGATGCGCGGGGCGGACGCCGCCATGTACGAGGCGAAGCACGAGACGAAGGCCCTCGGCGGCGGCAGCCGGCGCGCCCGGCGGGAGCTGCCGGAGGCGGCCTAACCGAAGGTCATCGCGACCGGCAGCCCGATCAGGGTGCCGGCGACGAGCAGTCCCAGCCCGAACCGGCGGCTGTCCGGGAACCACAGGCTGCCCCCGGCGACCAGCAGGAACAGCGGCAGCCACGCCCAGTAGGTCGCCGTCGAGCCGGCCAGCGCCGGGATCAGGGCGGACGGGACGAGCGTGGTCAGGCACGGCCCCAGACATCCGAAGCCCAGACCGGCGAGCAGGCCGGCGACCAGACCGCGATCGAGGTACGGGGCCGGGACCGCAGGCGACGCCACGGTCAGGATCGGCGCCTCGTCCTCGTGCCGGGCCACCGAGATCACGTAGCCGCGCGGGTCCTCGACGAGCAGCAGACCGGCCGACTCGACGACCGCGCAGCCCGATTCCCGCCACAGCTCGGCGATCGCCTCGTACGCGTCGTCGCCCGCGCCCGGCAGCCGGCCGCCCCGCAGGACCCGCACGCCGGTGGGGGTGTCCGGTTTACGGAGGAACTGGGCCGGAACCGGTTCGAGGTGCAGTCCCGGCAGGGCGTGCAGCGTCGCGTCCAGGCGCCGCTGGACGCCCTCGGTGACCTCGGCCCGAGTGGGCCCGGTTCGCTGCGCCATCTGCGCAGGATGTCGCATCAGGGGGACGGCTGGGCTGCTTTCGGAAAAGTCCGGCCGATGTCCTCGCGCAGCCCGTCCAGCCACACCCGCAGATCCGCGATGACATAGAGATCCTGCCCCAGATCGGTCGGCCACCGCACCGGTGAACGGGCCGGTGGCACCGCCGATCGCCGATGCCGCAGCAGATCCTCGGCGACCTGGTCGAAGCGACCGGCCACGTCGGCCGCCGTCGCGGTCAGCGGACCCACGCACGGCAGCAGCCCACCGGCCGGGCAGGACCGCACGAGCGCTTCCGCCCCGCGCACCGCGTGCTGGCCGGCCAGCAGCGTCGCCTGCCAGTCCACCGTCGCCGCCGGGTGGCGTTCGCTCTGGTACAGCGCGAACGACGCCTCCGCCAGCCGCCCCGCCAGCCGCGCCCGCGACTGGGCGGCCCCGGGCGGCTGATCGTCGGCCATCACCGCCACCGTCTCCCGGATCACCCCGGCGGACGCGTCGACGAACGTACCCATCGCCCGGTGCAGCTCACCGCCGCCACCGCGGGGCCACGCGAAGATCCCGGCCAGCACCCCGATCGCCGCGCCGACCAGCACGTCCAGCACCCGGGCCTCGGCCAGCCGCCAGTCCACCGGGGTGACCTGCGCGAAGACGAACGTGATGACGAGCGTGAAGAGGGCCTGCGACCAGCCCAGCCCGACCAGCTGCCCGGCCGCGAACCCGACGGTCATCACGATCGGCAGCAGCACCGCGTAGACGGTCGGATGCACCCCCACCACCAGCAACCCCGCCGCCACCAGCGAGCCGGCCACCGTGCCCACCAGCGCCGGGCGCAGCGCCGAGCGGGTCTCGGCGGCCGACGTCCGCAGCACCGTCATGATCGTCAGCAGCACCCAGAACCCGTGCGACAGATCGAGCACCCCGGCCAGCAGCCGGGCCGCCGCGAGGGCGGCGGCCAGGCGCAGGGCGCCCTGGAAGGCGACGGAGCGCGGGGTGAGGTTTTCCCGGAGCCGGTGCCGATAGAGGTACGGCGTGCTCCGGTACGCGTACCAGAACGTCCCGTCGTCGACGTCCGGCCGCTGTCCCCCGGCCACCCGGATCGCCCCGATCAGCGACTTCGTCCACTCGCCGAGCGCGAGCGCCAGCGAACCGAGCCGCAGCCGGTCCGGACTCAACCCGCCGGGGTCGGTGTTCATCCGGGCCACCCGGAACTCGGTGAGCGCCTTGTCGACCTGGTCGGTGTCCGGCAACTCCCCCTGCCCGCGCAGCCAGGCCGCGGCCGCCGCCGTGCAGTCCGCCGTCCGCCGGACCAGATCGGTGGCCGCCGGCAGCGTGACCGCCCCGCCCCCGTCGGTGTTCAGCAGGTCGGCGGCCCGCCCGACGAGCAGCCGCACCGTCCCACCGGCGGAGCTCAGCGCCCGGTCCCGCCGCCCGGCCGACGCGGGCCGTTGCAGCGGTGGGAGCCGCGAGGGTCGCAGTGCCTCGGCCCGGTCCTGGGCCTCGGCCAGCGGGTCCCGCCCCCGGGGCCGGCCCGCCCACTCGTCGGCCACCGCGGCCAGGCAGCCGGCCAGGCTCGCGACGGCGTCCGCGAGCCGATCCTGGTACGGCACCGGCGCCGGGTCCGGCCACAGCAGGACCTCGGCCACCGCGAGCAGTCCGATCGCGATCGTCACCCCGGCCAGCCGGGCGGGCAGCGACCCCGGATCGTAGGGCGGGAAGCACGGCAGGATGTAGAGCAGCTGCATGCCGGCCGCCAGTCCCGACAGCCGGGGCCCGCCCACCCCGACGTAGCTGACCGCGAAGCCGAGCAGGAACATCCCCGCCGTGGCCGCGCCGGTGCCGACCGACAGCAGTGTCCCGAGCGACACCAGCGCCCAGGCCACCGGCAGCACCGCGATCAGGGTCCACGCCCGCCGCCGGGCCGTCCCCGGGATCTGCGAGAGGGCCCCCATCGCCACCGCCCCGAAGAGCGCGTAGGGAGCCATCGCGGGCGCGTCGAGCACATAGCGGCAGAGGTAGAACCCGAGGCACGCCACCAGCGCGACCCGGCCGGCCCGCCGGACCGCCAGCAGTCCCGGATCCCGCCGCCGAAGCCACCCCACCGGCAGATCGTGCCACAGCGCGGACCTCAGTAGCGGAAGGCCGACACCAGCCCGGACAGCTCGGTCGACATCCGGGCCAGCTCGGAGGTCGCCAGGCGGGTCTCGCCGACGCCCTCGCTGGTGGTGCGGGCCGCGTCGGCCACGCCGGTGATCGTCTGCGAGATCTCCTCGGTGCCGCCGGCCGCCTCGGCGACGCTGCGGTTCATCTCGGCGGTGGTGGCGGTCTGCTCCTCGACGGCCGACGCGATGGTGGTCTGGAAGTCGCTGATCCGGCTGATCACCTCGCTGATCATCTCGATCGCCGAGACGGCGCCACCGGCGTCGGCCTGGATCGCCTCGACCCGGCGGGAGATCTCCTCGGTCGCCTTGGCGGTCTCCTGGGCCAGGTCCTTGACCTCGGTCGCGACGACCGCGAAGCCCTTGCCGGCCTCGCCCGCGCGGGCGGCCTCGATGGTGGCGTTCAGCGCGAGCAGGTTGGTCTGCTCGGCGATCGAGGTGATCACCTTGATGACGTCGCCGATCTCCGCCGACGAGGCGCTGAGCTGGTTCATCGTGGTCGAGGTGGCGGTGGCGGCGGTGACCGCCTCGGCCGCCACCCGGGCGGCCTCGGAGGCGTTCTGCGAGATCTCGCGGATCGCCGCGGCCATCTCCTCGCCGCCGGCCGAGACGGTGTTGACGCTGTGCGACACCTCGCCGGCCGCGTTCGAGACGGCCTGGGCCTGCCGCGACGTCTCCTCGGCGGAGCCGGCGATCTGCTCGGTGGTCGCGGAGATCTCCTCGGTGGCCGAGGCCAGCGCGACGGCGGAGCCGTTGATGGTCGACACGGTGGAACGCAGCCGGGTGACCGCGGCGTCGAGCGCGCGGCCCATCCGGCCCGGCTCGTCGGCGGTGGTCAGGCCGGCGGTGTGGGTGAGGTCGCCCTCGGCGAGCGCCTTGCAGACGTCCTCGACGCGGGCGAGCGAGCGGACGATGCCACGGGTCACCGCGATGCCGATGAACATGGCCAGCAGCAGGCCACCGACCATCAGCGCGATCGAGAGCAGGCGGCTGTGCCGGTAGGTGCTCTGCGCGGCCGCGGCGTCGGTGGCGGCCTCCTTGTTCTCGGCGTCGAGCAGGGTGTCGACGCTCGTGGCGATCTTGTCCATGAGGGGGACGACCTGGTCGGCGCGGAGCTTGTTGAAGCCGACGGTGTCGTGGGCGAGGCCGAGCGGGATCAGCTTCTGCTGCACCAGCGACGTGTACTGGTCCCACTGCGACCGCAGGTCGTCGGCGGTCACGACGGTGGTGCTGGCCGCGGTGTAGGTGGCCAGGGCGGCGTCGAACTTCGTCCCCTCGCTGTGGAACGCGGTGGCGTACTTCTGGGCCGACGCGGTGTCGGTGGCCAGCGCGAGGTTGACGGTGTCGAGGCGGGCCGCCAGAACCGAGGCGCGCACCTCCCCGATGGCCCGTACGGCGACCAGGTTGTTGTTGTAGATCTTGTCGGCCGAGCTGCTGGCCTTGCCCAGCGACGTCAGGCCGCTGATCCCGATGGCGAGGGCGGCCACGCCGGCCGTTCCGACGGCGGTGAGGATCTTGATACCGGTGGGCAGGTCGCCGAAGCGGCGTCGCGACCGCGGCTGGTCGGAACTGGTCATTCGTGGGACTGCCTCTCGGAAGCGGGATGTGGCAGCGCTCTCATCGACAGCCGAGATCTGCACCTGCGAATCCTCGATGTCCGACTTTTCCCGGCAACCAACCGGCTACCGACTTCGGTACGGTCCCCGCATGGATCTGCAGAGGTGGGTGGAGGAGGCCGCCGCGCGGCACGCGGTGCCCGGCGCGGCCGTGGCGGTTTGGGCCGGCGGCGAGCTGTTCGAGGCCGCGACCGGCGTCGTCAACCGCGACACCGGCGTGGCGACGACCACCGACAGCGTGTTCCAGATCGGCTCGGTCACCAAGATCTGGACGGCCGCGCTCGTCATGCAGCTGGTCGGCGAAGGGCTGGTGGATCTGGACGCACCGGTGCGCCGCTATCTGCCCGAGTTCGGGGTCGTCGACCCGGTGGCGACCGAGACCGTGACCGTCCGCCAGTTGCTCTCGCACAGCGGCGGCTTCGACGGCGACCTGTTCGAGGATTTCGGCCGGGGCGACGACGCGCTGGGCAGGCTGCTCGAGTTCATGCACACCGGCGCTCGTCAGGTGCACCCGCCGGGCGCGCTGTTCTCGTACGCCAACTCGGGTTTCTGTGTTCTCGGCGCGCTCGTCGCGAAGTTCCGCGGCGGCACCTGGGAAGCGGCGATGCGGAACCACCTGCTCGAGCCGCTGGGTGTCAGCCACATGGCGCTGTTCGCCGACGAGGCGATCCTGTTCCGGGCGGCGGCCGGCCACCGGGCCGGGGACGGCCGGGTGCTCCCGCGGTGGCAGTTGCCCCGGTCCAACGCGCCGGCCTGCGCCACGCCCTGCGCCGCACCGCGTGAGCTGATCCGGCTGGGCCGGATGTTCCTGGCCGACGGGGTGGCCGAGGACGGCACCCGGGTGCTGCCGGCCGGCACCTTCGCCCGGATGCTGGAACCGCAGATCGACACACCCGACCTCGGCCGGCGCGGCGCGGTCCGGTGGGGCCTCGGGTTCTCGCTGTTCGACTGGGACGGTGTGCCGGTGGCCGGGCACGACGGCGGCACGCTCGGCCAGAGCGCCTGCTGGCGCCTGGTCCCGGAGCGCGACGTGATCATCGCGACAAGCGCCAACGGCGGCGAGTCGGGGGCGTTCCACGACGCCGTGCTGGCCCCGGTGCTGGCCGAGACGGCCGGCCTCACGGTGCCCGCGCGGTTGCTGCCGCCGGCCGAGCCGGTGCCGTTCGAGCCGGACCGCTGTGTCGGCGCGTTCGAGAGCCCGCTGGTCCGGTTCGACGTACGGGCGGTCGACGGTGGCCTCGAGGTCACCGCCACGCCGCGCGGGGTGGCCGCCGCGGTCGACGACGAACCGGTCACGCTGCGCTACGTCGCGCTCGGCGGCGACCGGTTCGTCGCCGCCGAGGCGCAGGACGGCGTGCACCCGGTGGCCGCGTTCCTGCACGACGGCCGATACCTGTTCCACGGCCGCGCCGTGCCCCGGGTCTAACGCAACGCGGTCCAGTCGAGCAGCCCGGCCCCCAGGTCCCGAACGGTGGCCAGCAGGCCGAGCCGGGCCGCCCGCACGGCCGGGTCGTCGGCCATCACGAAGACGTCGTCGAAGAACGTCGACAGCGGACCGGCCAGCCGCGACACCGCGCCGGTGAACTCGAACAGGTCGGGTTCGGCCGGCCGGCGCACCCCGGCGAGGGCCTCGTGCAGGGCGACCTCGGCCGGTTCCTTGAGCAGGGCCGGGTCGTAACCGGCGGCCACGTCGTCGGGCACGATCCGGCGGCAGCGCTGGATCGCCTCGGCCACGGCCACGAAGTCGGGATTGCCGGCCACCTCGCCGAGCTGGTGGAGCAGGTTGACGGCGACCGACGGGCGGTCGGCGTGCGGCAGGACGGCCCGCACCCGCTCCACCTGGTGGCCCTCCTCGACGAGGGACTGTTCGAGCCGCTTGGCCAGGAAGTCACCGCACGCCGCCCGGGTCGCCGCGGAGACCGGCACCGGCTGAAGCTCCGCGGCCCGCGCCAGGGCGTCGGTCAGGCTGAGCGGGGCGAGCGCCGGGTGGGCGCGGTGCACGGCCAGCAGACCGAGGACAGCCCGGCGTACGGCGAACGGGTCGCTGCTCCCGGTCGGCAGCCCGACCGTCGCGGCCAGGCCGGCCACCAGGTCGAGCCGGTCGGCCAGCGAGAGCAGCGCGCCCGGCAGGGACGCCGGCCGGGCGTCGCCCGCGCTGCGGGGCAGTTCGGCCTCGTAGACGGCCTGCGCCACGGCGCGCGACTCCCCGGCGTGCAGGGCGTAGTCGCGGGCCAGCACCCCGGCCAGGCTGGTCATCTCGGTGACGAGCTGCGAGCCGAGGTCGAACTTGACCAGCTCGGCGGCCCGGTCGAGGGTGGCGCTGCGCAGCGCGAGACCGTCCGCGAGCGAGATCGCCAGCGCCGCGATCCGGCCGGCCCGGTCGGCCATCGAGCCGAGCTTGTCGGTGAAGGTCAGCCGCGCCAGCCGCGCCCGCAGCGCGTCCAGCGGCAGCTCGCGGTCGGCCCGGTAGAAGAACGCCGCGTCCTCGTAACGGGCACGCAGCACCGCCTCGTTGCCCTGCCGCACCAGCTCGACGTCGACCGGCCCGTTGGCCACGGTCACGAACATCGGCAGCAGCGCGCCGTCGGTGTCCCGCACCGGCAGGTAGCGCTGATGCTTGCGCATCACGGTGGTGAGCACGGCGTCGGGGAGCTCGAGGTACGCCTCGTCGAACGTGCCGAGCAGCGGTGTCGGCGCCTCCACCAGATAGGTGATCTGGTCGATCAGCGCCGCCTCACCCCGCACGTCGATCTTGCCGTCCGGGTAGACGAGGTCCTGCGCCCCGGTCACGATCAGCTCGCCGCGGTCCTCCGGGTCGGCCACGATGCCGTTGACCGCGATGGTCTCCATGAAGGTCTCGGCCGACGCGATCTCCAACCGCGGCGTCGCCGAGGTGCGCAGCACGCGGGTCTGCCGGCCGGCGGCGAGCGCGCCCACCGCCACCGGCACGATGTCGTCGCCCCACAAGGCGACCAGCCAGCGGATCGGCCGGCTGTAGGAGAGCTGGGGATCGCTCCACCGCATGTTCTTGGCGCCGCGCAGCCCCGCGACGACCTTCGCGAGCACGGGGGCCAGCACGTCCGCCGCCGCGCCGCCGGCTTCGTGCTTCTCGAGCACCACATGGCGTACGCCGTTGAAGTCCGCCTCCGTCGCCGCGTCGGCGGTCGCGCCCTGGCCCCGCAGGAAGCCGGCGAGAGCCGGAGTCGGGCTGCCGTCGGCCGTGTAGGCCTGGGCCACCTTGGGGCCGCGCACCGTGCGCACCGCGTCGGGCTCACCGGCGGCGACGTCGGCGACCACCGCGATCAGCCGCCGCGGTGTGGCGAAGACACGCACCTCGCCGTGCTCCAGCCGGGTCCCGTCGAGACCGTTCTTGATCTGCTGTTCGAGGTAGGTGAGGGCGGCTCGGCACTCGGCCGGCGGCAGCTCCTCGGTGCCGATCTCGAGGACCAGCGACCGGGCGCCGTCCCGCTCGGCGGGCCGCGCCACCGGCCTCGCGGGTGCCTGCGGAGCCGCCGACCCGAGCGGATGGCCCAGCTCCTCGCGGCGGGCCACCCACAGTCCGGCGACCTCACCGGCGAGGCGGCGCATCCGGCCGAACTCGGCGGCCCGGTCGGCGGTCGACACGGCGCCGCGGGCGTCGAGCACGTTGAACGCCTGCGAGCACTTGAGCACATAGGTGTGGGCGGGCACCGGCAGTCCGGCCTCGATCAGGCGTTGCGCCTCCGCCGCGTACAGCTCGAGCAGTTGCCGGTTGGTGTCCACGTCGGCGTCGTCGAGGTAGTAGCGGGACATCTCGTACTCGTTCTGGCCGAACACCTCGCCGTACGAGACGCCCCGGCCGTACTCGATGTCCTTGAAGTGGGTCTTCTCCTGCAGCGCCATCAGGATGCGCTCGATGCCGTAGGTGATCTCCACCGACACCGGGTCCAGGTTGCGGCCGCCGGCCTGCTGGAAGTAGGTGAACTGGGTGATCTCCAGGCCGTCGAGCCAGACCTCCCAGCCCAGCCCCCACGCGCCGAGGGCCGGCGAGGCCCAGTTGTCCTCGACGAACCGCACGTCGTGCGCCGCCACGTCGATGCCGAGCGCGGCCAGGCTGCCCAGGTAGAGCTCCTGCGAGTGGCCGGGGTCGGGCTTGAGGACGACCTGGAGCTGGGTGTGGGTCTGCAGCCGGTTCGGGTTCTCGCCGTACCGCGAGTCGTCGGGGCGCACCGACGGTTCGACGTAGACGACCCGCCACGGCTCCGGCCCGAGCACCCGCAGGAAGGTGGCGGGGTTGAGGGTTCCCGCGCCGACCTCGGTGTTCATCGGCTGGACGGTCAGGCAGCCCTGTTCCGTCCAGTACGCGGTCAACCGGGCCAGGGCGTCCTGCATGGTGAGCATGGGTCGCAAGTCTAGGAGACGGGCTGCGGGGTAGTTACGGAATATGCTCGCCGGAGATCTATATGGCTTCGAGGACCTCCTTTCGAAGGACGAAGCGACAGTTGTGCAACGGGTCCGCCAGTTCATGGCCACCGAGGTGGCCCCGATCGCGAACGACCAGTGGTCGCGCGCCGAGTTCCCGACCCACCTGATCAAGCGGTACGCCGACCTCGACATCGCCGGCAAGCCCGGCTCGTCGCTGTTGAACGGCTGGCTGGCGCTGGAGATGGCGCGGGTGGACGCCTCGATGGCGACGTTCTACGGCGTGCACTCGGGACTCGCGATGGGCAGCATCCGGGCCTGCGGCTCCGCCGAGCAGCAGGCCCGCTGGCTTCCCGGGATGGCCACCTTCGACCGGGTCGGCGCGTTCGCGCTGACCGAGCCGACAGGCGGTTCCGACGTGGCCGCCGGCCTGCGCACCACGGCCCGCCGCGACGGCGACACCTGGATCCTCAACGGCCGCAAGCGCTGGATCGGCAACGCCACCTTCGCCGACCTGATCGTGGTCTGGGCCCGCGACGAGGCGGACGACCAGGTGAAGGGCTTCGTCGTCGCCGGTGACGCGCCCGGTTGCACCGCCACCAAGATCGAGAACAAGATCGCCCTGCGGATGGTCCAGAACGCCGACATCACCCTGGTGGACGTCCGCGTCCCCGAGGCCGACCGCCTGCAGGACGCCAACTCGTTCAAGGACACCGCCAAGGTGCTGCGTGCCACCCGCAGCGGCGTGGCCTGGGAGGCGGTCGGCGTCATGCTGGCCGCCTACGAGATCGCCCTGGCGTACTCGAAGGAGCGCACCCAGTTCGGCAAGCCGATCGCCGGCTTCCAGCTGGTGCAGGACCTGCTGGTGCGGATGGCCGGCAACGTCACCGCGTCCCTGGGCATGTGCGTTCGCCTCGCCCAGCTCCAGGACGACGGCAGCTACCGCGACGAGCACTCCGCCCTGGCCAAGGCCTATTGCACGACCCGCATGCGGGAGGTGGCCGGCTGGTCGCGCGAACTGCTGGCCGGCAACGGCATCGTCCTCGACTACGACATCGGCCGTTTCGTCGCCGACGCCGAGGCCCTGTACTCCTACGAGGGCACCCGCGAGATCAACACCCTGATCGTGGGTCGCGCGGTGACCGGCGAGAGCGCCTTCGTCTGAGCCATCCAGGCGCGGGCTGATCGGGTCGGGCTGATCGGGTCCGGGGCGGCTCAGCCGCGGGCCGATCGGGCCCGCGCCCGGTAGGCGGCGACGGCGTTGCGGTTGGCGCAGGTCGTGCTGCAGAAGCGACGAGAACGGTTTCGCGTGAGGTCCAGAACTATGCCCTCGCAGTTGTCGTCCGCGCAGGTCGACAGGCGGGACATCTCGTCGCCGCGAACCAGGTCGGCCACCGCCATCGCGGTCTCCACCATCACCCGGCACACCAGGGGCTCCTCGGCCGCCACCGCGTGGATGTGCCAGTCGATGCCGTCGTGCCGCAGCAACTGGGGCATCGCCCGGGCCTCGACGAGCATCCGGTTGACCATCTCGGCGGCGTCGTCACGCCCGGCGAGCAGCAGCGCCCGCAGCGTCGGCCGCAGCGCGCGCAGGTCGGCCAGCTCACGGTCGTCCCGGTCCCGCCGGCCGGTGTAGCCGTACTTCGCATACCAGGCGTCGGCCTCGTCGAGGCTGGTCAGCGTGTCCGGTTCTTCCCCGCTGTTCACCAGGTCGACGGCGGCGTGCAGAGCCGCTTCCGTGTCATGGGCTAGGAGCACCTTGACATCTTACGCTCGCCCCTCCTAGCGTCATGCCTCATGACGCAAATAGCCAATGACACCCCCACCGCCGCCCCCGTCGGTGTCAGCGGTGGCGTCCTGCTGGCCGCCCTGTCCGCGATGACGTTCGGCCTCTCCGGACCGCTCGCCACCGGCCTGCTCGACAACGGCTGGAGCCCCGGCGCGATCGTGCTCACCCGGATCGCCGTCGCCGCCCTGGTCCTGAGCCCCTTCACGGTGGTCGCGCTGCGCGGCAAGTGGCGGCTGCTGCGCGGCCGGGCGACCCAGATCCTGATGTACGGGGTACTGGCGGTCGCCGGCGCACAGTTCTGCTACTTCTCCGCCGTTGCCCAGATGGACGTCGGCCCCGCCCTGCTGATCGAGTACACCGCCCCCGCGGCCGTGGTGGTGTGGCTGTGGGTCCGCTTCGGCCAGCGCCCGAGCCGACTGACCGTGCTCGGCGCGCTGGTCGCCGCGACCGGCCTGGTCCTGGTGCTCGACCTGATCTCCGGGGCCGACCTGGCGTGGTCGGGCGTGGCGTGGGCGTTCGCCGCGATGATCGGTGCCACCGCGTACTTCCTGATCTCGGCCGACACCGAGAGCGGCATCCCGCCGCTGGCCCTGGCCGGCACGGGCCTGGTCGTCGGCACCGTCACCCTCGGACTGCTGGCCGCGATCGGCGTCCTGCCGATGCACGCCACCACCGCCCCCGCGGACTACGGCTTCGGCTCCCTGCCGTGGTGGGCCCCGCTGCTCCTGCTGGGCGTGGTGACGGCCGCGGTGGCGTACGCGACCGGCATCGCCGCCATCCGCCTGCTCGGCTCCCGGACGGCCTCGTTCTTCGCCCTGCTCGAGGTGGTCTTCGCGGTCCTGTTCGCCTGGGTCCTGGTCGACCAGTTCCCCGGCCTCCCGCAGTTGCTCGGCGGCCTGCTGATCATCGCCGGCATCGTCGCGGTCCGCCTCGGCGACCGTGCCGTGCCCGCCTGACCGGGGCCGTCACCGCAGGCCGGCGGCCATCTCCATGAGGTGGTTCAGGACCGTCTCGCCGGAGGTGCGCAGCCCGTCGTGCTCGTGTTCGTTCGTGACCCAGGTGCGGACGTTGCCCACCGTCGCCGCCGTCTCCAGGGACAGGCCGAGGTCGACGTACATGTCGTCGGCGTAGACGGCGGCCAGCACCGGCACGTCGTTGGCGGCCAGCCGGTCGAGGTCGTACAGCGCGGGCCAGTCGTCGGTCATGGCCAGGAGCGCGGCCGCCCCCTCGTACGGTCGCAGAGCCTTGATCTGGGAGAACATCCAGGGGTACATCATCTCGCCGGTGAACAGCAGCGGCGTGGCATCGGCGGCGAACTCGGGCCGGGCGGTGATCGCCCGCGCGGCGGCCCAGCCCGTCGACGCGCCCTGGCCGTAGATGTACTCCTGCAACGCGAACAGCGGTTTGTCGACGAAGCCGGTAAGCGCCATCACCTCGTACCGGAAGGTGTCCGAGAGCTGGGCGCCGTGCCAGGCCTCGTCCAGCAGCCAGTGCACCTTGGCGTAGCCGTCGCTCATCCCGAACTCCGCGCCCAGCAGGCGCAACCGCTCGGGGGTGAGCCGGTCACCGTCCGGCAGCCGCACCTCGGTGGCGGCCAGGTGGTCGGCAAGGCGGCGCACGGCCGCCACGTCGCCCGGGAACGCGCGGTAGAACTCGGCGTTCTTCGCCGCCACCCGCGGATAGGTCCGAGCGTAGACGTCGGCGGCGGTGGCGGTCAGGCTCGGCAGGCCCCCGGTGACGAAGCAGGTGCGCAGGCCGTGCGGAGCGAGCGACAGGTAGGTCAGGGTGACGAAGCCGCCGTAGCTCTGGCCGAGGGTGTCCCATTTCGCGCCGCCGGCCACCCGCTCGCGCAGCACCTCGGCGTCGGCGACGATGCTGTCGGCCCGGAACAGGCGCAGCTGATCGGCCAACTGCCGCGGGGTCCGACCCCCGGCGGACAGCGGGGTGCTGCGGCCGGTGCCGCGCTGATCCAGCAGCAGTACGCGGTGGGTGCGCACGGCCCACCCGAGCCAGCTCGCGGCCCGCACCGGCCGGGGCGCCGCGCCACCCGGCCCGCCCTGCAGGAACAGCAGCCACGGGAGGTCGTCGCCGACCCGGTCGGCCGCCACCACCTCGCGCGCGAACACCTCGATCGTCTCGCCCCCGGGCCGCGCGTGGTCGAGCGGCACGGTGACGAGGTGCTCGGTGAAGCGCAGGCCGGGGTGAGCGATCATGAGCTCACCCTACGACCCCGCCCGGCCGATCAGCCCTTCTCCACCTGCGCGGCCAGGGCGTCCACCTTCGCGGTCAGGATGGCCAGGTCCTCCAGGAGCTTCGCGAACACCCCGTCGGCGGGCAGCGGGTCGCCGGCCCGGGTGGTGCCGACCATCGTCGCGAACCACACGTCGCCGGTCAGGTCGGCCAGGTTGCGCGTGTAGTCGGAACCGGAGGTGTTGGTGCCGGCGATGCGGTAGTCCGTCGTCACCTCTGCGCCGATGGCGCCCAGCCGGGAGTCGATCGCCCTCTGCGTCTGGGCCACGATCGTGTTGGTGATCCAGGTCTTGTCGGCGGCGGTCAATGCCACGGGGATGTCCTCCAGGTGCCATGAGGCGGTCGAGGCCTCGAGAGATGAGGTGTACGAGGCGGAGAAGTGCGCGTGCTCGGTGTGCGGCGACGCCCCGGTGTACGCCTTCTGCACCCAGCCCGACGACGCGGACCAGATGCGACGGTTGTAGATGATGTAGCGCAACCGTTTCTCGGCGCCGGACCGGCAGCGGCCGAGCAGGAACTGCACGACCTTCTCCATGGTCAGATCGCTCTCGTCGAGGTTGCTGTCGACGTCGATCGCGTGCACCTCGTTGACCTTGTCGGCGTCGTGGATCGGCACGTTCCCGGTCTCGTCCGGGTTGTGATCGGACGACGTCCGGGAGTGTGCGGTGTCGCCGACGCTGCCGTCGCTGGCCTTGTCCCGGCTCGGCGCGACCCGGTCGAACTCCGCGAACAAACTCTTCAAGCAGGGAATGAGAACCCAGCTTGCCATCGGTTCAACCTCCGGATGCGGATCAAGGGGCGAGCGAACTGTACTGCCTAGTTCACCCGCCCACCGTCAGCGCAAACGTCACCCGGACGGTCCACTATGGTGATCCACATAGGCCGTTCGGCGGATCTACCTGGGAAGTTAAGAGAGCCGTAACGGAATGTGCCAAAAAATAGAGATCCCTCCCCCCCGGGGGTAGATGCTCCCGCGCCGTTCGCGTGATCGACACGTCGAGGTCGCCGCCCGGTCTTGCGCGGCAGGTCGACTTCCCGTCGGGACGCCCGGCGACCGGCGCCGGGCGCCGACACCGTGGAGGAACTCGTGGCAGACCGACGTCAGGTGCTGCGCATCGGCGCCGTGGCCGCCGCCGCGCCCGCACTGGTCACGGCCGCCGCCCCGGCCGAAGCGCACGGCCCCCGGACGACCAGCGAGGTCTTCGGGCACCGCGGCGCCTCCGGCTACCGGCCCGAACACACGCTCGCGTCGTACGAGCTGGCCGCCCGCATGGGTGCCGACTACCTGGAACCCGACCTCGTCTCGACACGCGACCACGTGCTGGTCTGCCGGCACGAACCGGAGATCGGCGGCACCACCGACGTGGCGAGCCACCCCGAGTTCGCGTCCCGCCGCAAGACCGTCCTGCTCGACGGGGTCAGCGTGACCGGCTGGTTCACCGAGGACTTCACCCTGGCCGAACTCAAGACCTTGCGCGCGGTGGAACGCCTGCCCGCCGTACGCCAGCGCAACACCCTCTACAACGGCCTGTTCGAGGTGCCCACCTTCCAGGAGATGCTGGACCTGCGGGCGAAACTCTCCCGGGAACTGGGCCGCGACCTCGGCGTCATCCCGGAGACCAAGCACCCCACGTACTTCCGCGGACTCGGCCTTGAACTCGAGCCCGCCTTGCTGCGCACCCTGGAGCGCAACGGCCTCAACCGGCGCGGCGCCAAGGTGTGGATCCAGTCCTTCGAGGCGGCCAACCTCCGCGCCCTGCGCCCCCAGGCGAAGGTCAACCTGGTCTTCCTGACCAGCGCGAGCGGCAGTCCTTTCCACGACCCGCGGACGTACGCCGACTACCTCACTCCGGCCGGCCTCAAGGAACTGTCCCGTTACGTCGACGGCATCGGCCCCGACAAGAACCAGGTCATCCCGCGCAACCCCGACAACACCCTCGGCGCCCCCACCACCCTGGTCCGCGACGCCCACGCGGCCGGCCTCAAGGTCATCCCCTACACCTTCCGCGCCGAGAACCAGTTCCTCCCGAAGGACTACCAGTCCGGCACCGACCCGAACGCCTACGGCCGCGCCCTGGACGAGCAGATCACCTACCTGAACACCGGCATAGACGGCCTCTTCACCGACCAGTCCGACATCGGAGTCCTGGCCCGCAAACTGCGCAGATGACCTTTTCCGTGAAAGAGGGCCGCCCACGGCCCGGGAGGCCCTCTTTCACGGCATAGCGTTCGGGCGGGCCGCCCGCCGGGTCGAATCGTCCGACAGGCCACAGTCCCACCGCCGAGCACAGCTGTTGATCTCATTCGGGACGACGCCGGGCGAGCGGCGGGCGAGCGGCGGGCGGGTGAACCGGGCGGGTCAGTGCTTGGGGACGATCGTCGGGTAGATGTGGTCGAAGCTCAGGGCCTTGCCGAAGCCGGTGGCCACGATGAACGTGATGCCCAGCAGGACGCCGAGGACGACGACGGCGAACAGGCCGTAGCCGAGGGCCCGGCCGGCCGGGCGGGGCGCCGCTCCACCGGCGTCGGCCCAGGCCAGCGAGCGGATGCCGAGGGCGAACAGGATGGGCAGTCCGGCACCGAGGGCCAGGCCGGCCACCAGGACACGCCAGGCGCCGTCGAGGGCGAACCCGAGATTGTGCATGGAACGCTGCCTTCCGGGAGCGAGAGCGAGAGTGCGAGCAGGAACGAGAAGCAAGGCGAAGGCGGCGCGGTCAGCTCACGGCGGCGGCGGCGGGGACGCGGGGGGCGGGTTCCGGCTCGGGGGTGGGGTCGGCGGGACCGTCCCAGTCGTCGTTGACGTTCTCGTGGCTGACCGGGGTGCGCCGCGACCGCCGCCAGACCGCGACGGCGAAGGCCACCAGCACGGCGAACACGACGCCGGCGCCGGCCAGGCCGCCGATCAGGTGGCCGATCGCCCACATCACGGCGCCGACGACGGCGGCGGCGGGCAGGGTGATCAGCCAGGCGGTGATCATGCGGCCGGCGACTCGCCAGCGCACCTGGGCGCCGGGCTGGCCGAGGCCGGAGCCGAGCACCGAGCCGGTGGCGACGTGGGTGGTGGACAGCGCGAAGCCGAGGTGGCTCGAGGCCAGGATGACGGCGGCGGCGCCGGACTGGGCGGCCATGCCCTGGGCGGGCCGGATGTCGACGAGGCCCTTGCCGAGCGTACGGATGATGCGCCAGCCGCCCAGGTAGGTGCCGAGGGCGATGGCGAGGGCGCAGGCCACCTTGACCCAGAACGGGATGTTCTTGGTGTCGGTCCAGTCGCCCGACGCGATCAGGGCGAGGGTGATCACGCCCATGGTCTTCTGCGCGTCGTTGGTGCCGTGCGCGAGCGAGACGAGCGAGGCGCTGCCGATCTGGCCCCACTTGAAGCCCTGGTCGGTGTAGCGGGCCGCGAGCCCGGCGGTGATCCGGTGGATGATCCAGGTGCCGACCAGCGCGACCACGCCGGCGATCACCGGGGACAGGACGGCCGGGAGCAGGACCTTGCCGACGACACCGTCCAGCTTGGAGCCGTCGCCGTTCCAGTTGACCCCGGCCCAGCCGAGCCCGGCGATGGTGGCCCCGATGAGGCCGCCGAACAGCGCGTGCGAGGAACTCGACGGCAGCCCGAGCAGCCAGGTCGCCAGGTTCCAGATGATCCCGCCGACCAGGCCGGCCAGGATGATCAGGAGCAGCGCGTTGCCGCCGTCCGCCGCGAGCGCCGCCTTGGGCGTACCGTTCGAATTCTGGATCTTCACCACGGCGTTGGTGACCGTGAGCGCCACCTGGACCGACAGGAACGCCCCGACCAGGTTCAGCAGGCCGGAGAGGGCGACTGCCGTTTTCGGCCTGAGGGCCTTTGTCGCGATGGTCGTCGCCATCGCGTTGGCGGTGTCATGGAACCCGTTGGTGAAATCGAAGGCCAGTGCCGTCACGACAACCAGGGCGAGAACCACCGAAGCTTGTGTCACGAATGCGATGGTCACCCGCGTTGCGGTGCCGTATCTAGAGGATGAACGTCACCTTTTCGATGTTCGATCCTCGTTAACCTGCTGTTTCCCAAATATGAACGCTGGGTAGCGAACGTTAAGCGCAGAGTGAACGGCCGGGCGCTTTGCACCCGGCCGTTCATGTGAGGTTCATCATTCGGTGGGCGGGTCCACCAGCGGCCAGCCGCCGGCCGCCAGGTGGGCCGACACCCGCGCGACGTCGGCCGGCGTCGCGTCCTGGAGCATCGAGTCGCTGATCATCTCCTCGATGTCCTGGCCGCTGATCGGCGCGGCGGAGCCCTCCGACTGCCGGGCGAGTTCCTTGGCGATGCCACGGATCTCGTCCTCGGACAGCTTGCGGCGCAGCACCCCGAGCAGGGCCACGTAGTCCTGCCTCGGCACCCCCGTCGGGTAACCGGCGCGCAGCCACTCCACGCTGCGCGTCAGGAAGTTGGAACGAGACTCCGTCACGTATCTGCTCCCAGGTCAGGCTCGGTGGATGATCAGTGCTTGTCGATGATCGTCGGGTAGATGTGCTCGAAGCTCAGGGCCTTGCCGAAGCCGCTGGCCACGATGAACGTGATGCCCAGAACGATGCCGGCCACCACGATCGCGAAGAGCAGCCAGCCGAGGACGGTGCCGATCGGCTGCGCCTTCGGACCGCTGACACCGCTCTCGTGCACCTCTGCCTCGCC
This sequence comes from Paractinoplanes ferrugineus, assembly GCF_016862195.1. Taxonomy (GTDB): domain Bacteria; phylum Actinomycetota; class Actinomycetes; order Mycobacteriales; family Micromonosporaceae; genus Actinoplanes; species Actinoplanes ferrugineus. Next base: position 64,356 of record NZ_BOMM01000028.1, read on the forward strand.
GCCGGCACCCCACGCCAGGGACCGGATCCCCAGCGCGAAGAGCAGCGGCAGCCCGGCGCCGAGAATAAGGCCGGCGGTCAGAACCTTCCAGGCCCCGTCGAGGGCGAATCCCAGGTTGTCGGTCACGACGCCCTCCCGGCCACGGCGGGAACGCGCTCGTCGGCCGGGGCGCCCTCCCACTCGTCGTTGACGTTGTGGTGGCCGACCGGCTCCTTACGGGACCGCCAGTACATGAAGCCCGCCGCCGAGAGCAGCAGCACGAAGATGAGGATCGCGCCACCGAGCCCGCCGATCAGATCGCCGAGGAACCACATGATCGCGCCGACGACCGCCGCCGCGGGCAGTGTGATCAGCCAGGCCGCGACCATCCGGCCGGCCACCCGCCAGCGCACCTGGGCGCCCGGCTTGCCGACGCCGGAGCCGAGGATCGAGCCGGTGGCGACGTGGGTGGTGGACAGCGCGAAGCCGAGGTGGCTGGAGGCCAGGATGACCGCGGCCGAGGCCGACTCGGCCGCCATGCCCTGCGGCGGTGCGATCTCGACGAGACCCTTGCCGAGGGTACGGATGATCCGCCAGCCCCCCAGGTAGGTGCCGAGCGCGATGGCCAGGGCGCAGGCGACCTTCACCCAGAGCGGGATGCTCTTGGTGTCGGTCCAGTCGCCCGTGGCGATCAGGGCGAGGGTGATGACACCCATCGTCTTCTGCGCGTCGTTGGTGCCGTGCGCGAGCGAGACCAGCGAGGCGCTGCCGATCTGGCCCCAGCGGAACCCGTTGTCGGTGAACCGCTGCGCCACGCCGGTGACCACCCGGTAGATGAGCCAGGTGCCGACCGCGGCGATCACGCCCGCGATGACCGGCGACATGACGGCCGGCAGGATGACCTTCCCGACGACGCCGTCGAGCTTGCTGCCGTTGCCGTTCCAGTTGACGCCGGCCCAGCCGAGGCCCGCGATGCTCGACCCGATGAGGCCGCCGAACAGCGCGTGCGAGGAACTCGACGGCAGGCCGAGCAGCCAGGTCAGCAGGTTCCAGACGATGCCGCCGACGAGGCCGGCGAGCACGATGATCAGGAGCGCTTCTCCACCGCCGGCGGTGAGCGACTCCTTCGGCGTACCGTCCGAATTCTGAATCTTCACGACGGCGTTGGTGACGGTCAGCGCGACCTCGACCGAGAGGAACGCGCCGATGAGATTGAGCAGACCGGAGAGGGCGACGGCCACCTTCGGCCGCAGCGCGTTCGTGGCGATGGACGTGGCCATCGCGTTCGCGGTGTCGTGGAACCCGTTGGTGAAGTCGAACCCGAGAGCGGTGACTACGACCAGGGCCAGAATGACGGTTGACTCTGTCACGGGGTCAGACTCTCCCCGGAAAGGTCAGACCTGAAAGGCCCCTGAGCAGGAGAAATAAGAGTTCGGCCGGGGTTGGGAAACCGGCTCCGCAGCGTTCGCCGATTCGTCACCCGACTTCGGGTTTCCGCCCGTCGGGCGTACGCGGCGGGCGAACCGGCGTCGACTTCGAGGCGCTCGGCCAGGCCCGCCCCGAGGTCGACCTGGAGCTGGTTGCGCGGCGTACAGAGCTTCACGCTGATCTGGTCGCGGGACTTTCCGGCCCGGTGGGGACGCGGTGGCGGTTCCCGGAACGGTGCGTGCGGAAGATCTCCGGCTTTTCGCGAAACCTGGCACATCACGGACGGTGATCGCCAGCCACGATTTCCGATTATTTTGGCCTTGGCTGCAACGTAATCGTTGTGTTGTCGCGTCTTTCCCTGTGAAGGACCGGAGCCCCCGGGGGACAACTGCAAAGACGAATGTTGAGGGGACCGGAAATGGCAACCGGATTTGAGGCGATCACGCCGGAACAGCGCGACGAGTTCCAGCGCGAGGGAATTGTGCTGATCCGCGGCGCGCTGAGCGAGGAGCATCGCGAGCGCCTCGAGGCGGCCGTCGACCGGGTCTACGCCGACGAGCGCGCCCTCGGCCGGCTCCGGCCCGACGGCACGCTGCACATGCTCGGTTTCCTCGATCGGGACGAGGAGTTCGGCGAGCTACTGACCCACCCTCAGACCTTTCCGTTCGTGTGGGGTCTCGCCGGGTGGAACATCTACTCCCATCACAACCACCTCGACGTGACCCCGCCCGCCCCACCGTCCGAGCAGCCCCCGGCGTGGGGCTGGCACCAGGACGGTTACCGGCAGAACTCGGATCCCGAGGTGCTCGCCGGCGATCAGCCCCGGCCGATGCTGTCGCTGAAGGTCGCGTACGTGCTGTCCGACCTGTCGCGGACCGGCCGGGGCGCCACCAAGGTCGTGCCGGGCAGCCACCTGCACAACACCCTCGACCGCACGCCGGACGGCACCGACCCGCGCGGCACCGTCGAGATCACCGCGAACCCCGGAGACGCGTTCGTCTTCGACCGCCGCCTGTGGCACTCCCGCTCGGTCAACCGCAGCGCGGTGACCCGCAAGATGCTGTTCGTCGGCTACACCTACCGCTGGATCCGGCCGCTGGACGACATGCCCCTGGACACCACCGGCGAATGGTGGGCCAACCGGACCCCGGTGCAACGTCAATTGCTCGGCGAGGCCACCCACACCGCCAATCATTGGGGCGTCAACTGGGACGGTTACATCGACGAGAAGATCCCGCTGCGCCATGAATTGCAATCGCGAGGGTTGCTGGACCGGTCAATTCCGTGGCTCCGATAGCAATTAACTGAGAGTAATCGCCGGCCCGTCTCGTTCCGACGAGCGGGTGCGGCACCCGACCTCCGCCCCCACCGCCAGCCCCCTGGCCGGGGCGCGGACGGGCCTCCGGCAAGGCCATCCGGAGGACGGCGGCCGGGCCGGTGGCGTGAGCGACCCGCCGGCCCGGCCGCCACCCACCCCTAGGCGATGCGCGATTCGGCGTCCACCCGGGTGATCGCGTCGGTCAGGACCGCCAGGCCCTCGCGCGCCTCCGACTCGGTGAGCGTCAGCGGCGGCCCGATCCGGATCACGTTGCCGTACAACCCGCCCTTGCCGACGAGCAGCCCACCGGCGCGGCACTCGTCGAAGACCCGCACCGTCGCGGCCGGGTCGGGTTCCGAGGTGCCGGGCCGGACGAACTCGAGGCCGATCATCAGCCCGCGACCCCGCACCTCCGCCACGATCGGCACGTCGAGGCCGCGCAGCCCGTCCAGGATGATCGAGCCGACGACCGCCGCGTTGGCCTGCAGGTCGTGCGAGAGCACGTAGTCGAGGACCGCGTTGCCGGCCGCCGCCGACAGCGGGTTGCCGCCGAACGTCGAGAAGCTGATCGCCGGCACCGCGTTCATGATCGAGGCCCGCCCGACCACGCCGCCGAGCGCGAACCCGTTGCCGATCCCCTTGGCGAAGGTGATCAGGTCGGGCGTCACGCCGTGCGCCTGGTAGCCCCAGAAATGGGCGCCGGTGCGGCCCCACCCGGTCTGCACCTCGTCCGCGATGAGCAGGATGCCGGATTCGTTCAAGACCTTCTGGTACGCCCCGAGCACGCCGTCGGGCGCCGCGACGAACCCGCCCACGCCCTGGATCGGCTCGGCGATCAGCGCGGCGACGTCCCCGGACGTGACCGTGGCCAGCACCTCCCGCAGGTCGTCGACCGCCGCCTCGGCGAGGTCACCGTCGGCCAGCCCGGCCATCCGCCCGCGCAACCGGTCGGCCGAGGACAGCCACGACACGTTGAGCGGGCTCAGCGAGCTGGACGACCAGGACCGGTGCCCGGTGATCGCCATCGTCGCGAACGTCCGGCCGTGATAGCTGTTCTTGATCGCCAGCACCTGGTTGGAGCGGCGGGCGTTGGTGGCCATCAGCAGGGCGGTCTCGTTGGCCTCGGTGCCCGAGTTGGTGAGGAAGACCCGGGCGTCCGGGATGCCGGACAGCCGGGCGATCTTCTCGGCCAGTTCGACCTGCTGGCGGATGAGGTAGAGCGTCGAGGTGTGCACGACGCCGGTGGCGAGCTGCCGGTGCACCGCCTCGTTGATCTCGGCGATGTCGTAGCCGAGCATGTTCGTCAGCACCCCGCCGAAGAAGTCCAGGTAGGTGCGGCCGGCGCCGTCGGTGACCCGCCGCCCCGAACCGGAGACGATCTCGATCGCCTCGTCGCCGTAGTAGACGGGCATCCACTCGGGCAGCACCGCCCGGTGCCGGGCCAGCAGTTCGTCGTCACTCATGAGAACCCTCCGAGGTGAGTCGGCCGCCCGGCATCCGGGCCGCCGGCGTGTTGGTAACCGACGTTTCGGTAATCGGCGCTGGGGCGGCGGCTGGCTAACGCCAGCCCCGCGGATGCGGCCGGGCCCGGGTCCCGCTCCCCCGGCTGTCGAGGATGGCGGCCGCCGCCAGCGCGTCGGCCAGCGCGTCGACCCCCTCGGCGACCAGCCCGGCTGTGACACGTACGTGGTCGGCCGGCAGCGGGGTGACACAGAACGGTGCGCCCGGGGCCACCGCGATCCCGCGCGCCGCCAGCGACACCATCGCGATCTGCTGGTCGTCGACGGCCATCCACAGGTTGATGCCGTCGGCGGCGGAGGCCGTCACGCCCCGCTCGCGCAGGCCGGTGAGCAGGGCCGCGCGCCGGGCCGCGTACACGTCGCGGGCCTCGGCGACCTGCCCGACGGCGATCGGGTCGGTGAGCAGGTCGAGCAGCACCGCCTGGAGCAGCCGGCTGGACCAGCCGGGACCGAGATGGCGCCGGTCGGCCACGGCGGAGATCACCGAGGCCGGGCCGCCGATCGCGGCCAGGCGCAGGTCGGGGCCGTGGCTCTTGGCGAAGCCGGCCACGTGCACGGTCCGGGCGGGCAGGAACGCGCCGAGGCTGACCGGCGCCGCGGTGGCGATGTCGCCGGCGTGGTCGTCCTCGACGACGGTGACGGTCGGGAAATCGCCGAGGACGGCGGCCAGGCCGGCCGCACGCTCCGAGGTGAGGCTCGAGCCCGTCGGATTGTGGGCCCGGGGCTGCAGGAACACCGCGACGGCGGGGTGTCCGGTCAGGACCCGGCGTAACTCGTCGGGCAGCATGCCGCCGGCGTCCATCGGCACCCCGAGCACCGTCGCACCGACGGTCTGGAGCAGGTCGAGCAGCGGCGGGAAGGCCGGATTCTCCACGATCACGTGGTCACCGAAGTGGACCACCGCGTCGATCACCCGGTCGAGGGCGTCGAGCGCCCCGTCCACCACGGTCATCCGGTCGGGCCGGAACGGCCAGCGGGAGCGCAGCACCTCCTCCAGGGCCGGCAGGACCGGCGCGTCGAGGTAGCCGGCGGTGAGGCGGCCGTCGCCGAGTCGTTTCAGCGCGTCGGTCAGGTCGGGCAGCAGGTCGTGGTCGGGCACGCCGGTGGACAGGTCGTGGGCGCCGACGGCGGCCGCGCCCAGCTGGGCGAACCGGTGGCCGACCGGCCGGGCCGGCCGGTCCGCGACGAACGTGCCGGACCGGCCGCGGGTCCGGATCGCCCCGGCCCGGGCGAGGCTGTGCCAGGCCTCGCTGACCGTGGTCGGGCTGACGCCGAGCGACCGGGCGACGTCGCGCACGGTCGGCAGCCGGGCACCGGCCGGCAGGCTTCCGGTGCTGACCAGACGGCCCAGGGCGGCGGCGATCCCCCGGGCGCTGCGGTCCTCGACCGCCCCGGCGATTAGCTCGATCAAATTACCTCGCAGAAATCAGACGTAACAAAGCGGCAATTGTTCGGCTCCATGTGTGTCGTTAGTGTCCTACGGCATCTGAACCTGACAAGCAAGACCTAGCGAAGGCCGTATAACGGGGAGTAGACAGACGATCACAGGCGCCGCCACCGTGCCCGTGAGCTGTATTGATGATCAAGGAGGGCAGTCATGACGGACATCGTCCGCGCCGCTCTCGTCCAGACGACCTGGACGGGCGACAAGGAATCGATGATCAAGGCGCACGAGGATTACGCCCGTGACGCCGCCGCCCAGGGGGCGAAGGTGATCTGCTTCCAGGAGCTCTTCTACGGCCCCTATTTCTGCCAGGTGCAGGACGCGGCCTACTACGACTACGCCGAGTCCATCCCCGGCCCGACCACCGAGCGCTTCCAGGCGCTGGCGGCCGAGCTCGGCCTGGTGATGGTCCTGCCGATGTACGAGAAGGAGCAGGAGGGCGTCCTCTACAACACGGCCGCCGTCGTCGACGCCGACGGCAAATATCTCGGCAAGTACCGCAAGCACCACATCCCGCAGGTCAACGGCTTCTGGGAGAAGTTCTACTTCCGGCCGGGCAACCTCGGCTTCCCGGTCTTCGACACCGCGGTCGGCAAGGTCGGCGTCTACATCTGCTACGACCGGCACTTCCCCGAGGGCTGGCGTGAGCTGGGCCTGGGCGGCGCGCAGATCGTGTTCAACCCGTCCGCCACGAGCCGGGGCCTGTCGAGCTACCTCTGGCAGCTGGAGCAGCCGGCCAGCGCGGTGGCGAACGAATACTTCATCGGCGCCATCAACCGGGTCGGCATCGAGGAGCTCGGCGACGACGACTTCTACGGGCAGAGCTACTTCGTCGACCCGGAGGGCAAGTTCGTCGGCGAGGTCGGCGACACCCACAACCCCGAGCTGATCGTCCGCGACCTGGACCTGGGCCTGATCAAGACGGTGCGCGAGCGCTGGCAGTTCTACCGGGACCGCCGCCCGGAGGCCTACACCCGGACGGTCGAGCTATGACCATCCTGATCAAGGGCGGGACGGTGGTCGGGCCGTCCGGGCCGTACGCCGGTGACGTCCTCGTCGACGGCGAGACCATCGCCGCGATCTTCGCCCCCGGCCGGGGGCCGGAGGGGCCCGAGGTCATCGACGCCACCGGGAAGTACGTGATCCCCGGTGCCATCGACGCGCACACCCACATGCAGATGCCGTTCGGCGGCACCGAGGCCAGCGACACCTTCGACACCGGCACCCGGGCGGCGGCGATCGGCGGCACCACGACGATCATCGACTTCGCCATCCAGCGCTACGGCGAGGTCGTGCAGGACGGCCTGGCGGCGTGGCACGCCAAGACGGCCGGCGAGTGTCACATCGACTACGGCTTCCACATGATCGTCGGCGGGGTCGACGACGAGTCGCTCAAGGCCATGGACCAGCTCGTGGCCACTGAGGGGATCAGCAGCTTCAAGCTGTTCATGGCCTACCCGGGGGTCTTCTACTCGGACGACGGCCAGATCCTGCGGGCGATGCAGAAGGCGCGCGAGAACGGCGCCATGATCATGATGCACGCGGAGAACGGGCCGGCCATCGACGTACTCGTCAAGCAGGCGCTCGAACGCGGCGAGACCGATCCGATCTACCACGGGATCACCCGCCCGCAGGAGCTCGAGGCGGAGGCCACGAGCCGGGCGATCTGGCTGGCCAGTGTGGCCGCCGACTGCCCGCTCTACATCGTGCACCTGAGCGCCTCCAAGGCCCTGGAACAGGTGCGCAACGCCCGCGACCTGGGCCGCAACGTGTTCGCCGAGACCTGCCCGCAATACCTCTACCTGACCCTGGAGGACCAGCTCGGCGCGCCCGGCTTCGACGGCGCCAAGTGGGTCTGCTCCACCCCGCTGCGCTCCGGCAAGGAGAGCCACCGCGCCGACCTGTGGCAGGGCCTGCGCACCAACGACCTCTCCGTGGTCTCGACCGACCACTGTCCCTTCTGCATGAAGGACCAGAAGGAGATGGGGATCGGCGACTTCTCCAAGATCCCGAACGGGATCGGCAGCGTCGAGCACCGCGTCGACCTGCTCTACCAAGGCGTCGTCGACAAGAAGCTGTCGCTCGCCCGCTGGGTGGAGACGATCGCGACCACGCCGGCCCGGATGTTCGGCATGTACCCGAAGAAGGGCATCATCGCGCCCGGCTCGGACGCCGACATCGTGCTCTACGACCCGAACGGCCGCACCCGGATCAGCGTCGAGACCCACCACATGAACATGGACTACTCGGCCTGGGAGGGCTGGGAGATCGACGGCAAGGTCGACACCGTCCTGTCCCGCGGTGAGGTCCTCGTCAGCGGCGGCGAATACCGAGGCCGCAAGGGCCGAGGCCGGTACGTCAGTCGCTCGCTCAGCGATTACCTGGTGTAGCGCATGGACATCGGCGTAGTACTTCAAAACGACCCGCCCGCCCGGGGCGTGGTCGAACTGGCCAAGAAGGCCGAGGCGGCCGGCTTCAGCCATGTGTGGACGTTCGACTCGCACGTGCTGTGGCAGGAGCCGTTCGTCATCTACTCCAAGATCCTCGACGAGACCGAACGCGTCATCGTCGGTCCGATGGTCACCAACCCCGGCACCCGGGACTGGACGGTCATCGCGTCGACGTTCGCCACGCTCAACGAGTTGTACGGCAACCGGACGGTCTGCGGCATCGGCCGCGGCGACTCGGCGCTGCGGGTGCTCGGCGCCCAGCCGCAGACGCTCGGGCAGCTCCGCGAGGCGGTCCAGGTGATCAAGGGCCTGGGCAGCGGCGAGAAGGTCACCCTGCGCGGCAAGGAACTCCAGTTCGCCTGGGCGCCCGACTCGCGGCTGGAGGTGTGGGTCGCGGCATACGGTCCGAAGGCTCTGGCCCTGACCGGGGAGGTCGGTGACGGCTACATCCTGCAGCTCGCCGACCCGGACATCGCCGCCTGGATGATCGGCGCGGTCCGCTCGGCGGCCGAGAAGGCCGGTCGGGACCCGATGTCGATCAAGTTCTGTGTGGCCGCGCCGGCCTACGTCGGCGACGACCTCGAGCACCAGCGGGAGCAGTGCCGCTGGTTCGGCGGGATGGTCGGCAACCACGTCGCCGACATCGTCGCCCGCTACGGCGAGGGCGGTGCGGTGCCGCAGGCGCTGACCGACTACATCAAGGCCCGACAGGGTTACGACTACGCCGAGCACGGGCGGGCCGGCAACAGCCACACGACGTTCGTGCCGGACGAGATCGTCGACCGGTTCTGCGTCCTCGGCCCGGTGCGGAACCACCTCGAACGGCTCGAGGAGCTGCGCGCCCTCGGCGTCGACCAGTTCGCGGTCTACCTGCAGCACGACGCCAAGCTGGCCACGCTGGAGGCGTACGGTTCGCAGATCATCCCGGCCGTCAATTGAGCGGCATCGTGCGAAGAACGTTCTTCGTCCTCCTCGGCGTCGTGATCTTCGCGGCGCTGTGGGAGGGCTACAAACTCGTCGGCAGCCCCGACGGCACCGTCGTGTTCGGGGTGCGGGTGCTGCCCCGCGCCGACGACCTGTCGATGCCGCATCTGTGGACGGTGTTCGAACGACTCGGCAAACCGGAGCTGACCGGGGGCCGGCCGGTGTGGATCGTGATCCTGCACGCGTGCGTGTTCACGTTCGGCATCACCGCGGCCGGCTTCGTGGCGGGGGCGCTGATCGGGCTGCTGTTGGCGGTGCTGATGCAGCGGTTCCAGCTCGTCGAGCGCGGCTTCCTGCCGTACGTCATCCTCTCCCAGACCGTGCCCCTCGTCGCGCTCGCGCCGCTGGTGGCCGGCTGGGGCGGCACCATCATGCCGGCCTGGGCGACGGTCGCGGTGATCGCCTCCTATCTGTCGTTCTTCCCGGTCGCCGTGGGCATGCTGCGCGGTCTCCAGTCGCCGTCGGCGAGCGGGGTGGAGCTGATGCGCAGTTACGCCGCCGGCTGGTGGCGCACGCTCGTGAAGCTGCGCTTCCCGGCCGCGCTGCCCTACCTGTTCCCGGCGCTGCGCCTGGCCGGCGCGGCGGCGGTGGTCGGCGCGGTGGTCGGCGAGATCTCCACCGGCACGCGCGGGGGCATCGGCCGCCTCGTCATCGAGTACTCCCGGGAGGCCACCAGTGATCCCGCCAAGGTATACACCGCGATGCTCGGCGCCGCCCTGCTCGGGCTGTTCGTCGCGGGGGTCGTCAGCCTGCTGGAGGTGCCGCTGATGCGGCACCGGCGCCACGTGGAGGTGGTGACTCTATGACCGCCGTCGTGGTCGAGCACGTCACGAAGGTTTTCAACAAGGGCCGGCCCGACGAGGTGACCGCCCTGTCCGATGTCGAGCTGACCGTCGGCGACGGCGAGTTCGTCTCGCTGATCGGGCCGTCCGGGTGCGGCAAGAGCACGCTGCTGCGCCTGGTCGCCGACCTGATCGAGCCCACCACCGGCGCCATCACGGTGGCCGGCAAGACCGCCGGCAAGGCCCGCCGCGACCAGGACTACGGCATCGCGTTCCAGCAGGCCGGTCTGTTCGAGTGGCGGACCGTACTGCGCAACGTCGAGCTGCCGCTGGAGTTGCGCGGCCTCGGCCGGGCCGAGCGCCGGGCCCGGGCCGAGGAGATGCTCGCGCTGGTCGGGCTGGCCGACTTCGCCGGGCACTACCCGGCCCAGCTCTCCGGCGGCATGCAGCAGCGCGTCGCCATCGCCCGCGCCCTGGCCGTGCAGCCGCCGCTGCTGCTGATGGACGAGCCGTTCGGCGCGCTCGACGAGATGACCCGGGAACGCCTGCAGGGCGAGCTGCTCGGCATCTGCGCCAAGACCGGCACCAGCACCGTCTTCGTGACCCACTCGATAAGTGAGGCGGTCTTCCTGTCCACCAAGGTGGTGGTGATGTCGGCCCGGCCCGGCCGGATCACCGCCGCGATCGACATCGACCTGCCCGCCCGCGACGAGGCAGCGCGGCAGTCGGAGCGGTACTTCGAGCACGTCACCGCGGTGCGGCAGGCGCTGCGCGGCGTACCGGCGGAGAGCGCGCCGTGAAGGCACTCCCGCCGCTCGTGGTCGGCGTCGTCGCGATCGTCGCCTGGCAGCTCACCGTGACCCTCGGCCGGATCGCCCCGTTCATCCTGCCGGCCCCGAGCGCCATCTGGGCCGAGCTGGTCGAGCAGAAGCGCAACGTCTGGGAGGCGGCCCTGGCCAGCGGCACCAACGCGCTGCTCGGGCTGGTCGCCGGCGCACTGCTGGGCGTGCTGTTCGCGATGGCGGCCAGCCGGTTCCGGCCGCTCGCCGAGGTGTCCATCCCGTTCGCCGCGCTGCTCAGCGCCCTGCCGATCATCGCGCTCGCGCCGATCCTCAACAACATGTTCGAGGCCACCAGCAGTATCCCTCGCCGCGTCGTGGCCGCGATCATCGTGTTCTTCCCGGTCTTCCTCAACACCCTGCGTGGGCTTCGCGAGGTCGACCCCATCCATCGAGAGCTGATGCACACGTACGCGGCGAGCGGCTGGACGTTCGCCCGCAAGGTACGGCTGCCCGGTGCGCTCCCCTACGTCTTCACCGGCCTGCGGCAGGCGTCGTCGCTGGCCGTGATCGCCGCGATCGTCGCCGAGTACTTCGGCGGGCTGCAGGACGGCCTCGGGTCGCGGATCACCTCCGCCGCGGCGTTCACCGCCTACCCCCGGGCCTGGGCCTACGTGGTCGGCGCGTGCCTGCTCGGACTCGTCTTCTACTTGACCACGCTGCTCCTCGAGCGGCTCGCCATGCCGTGGCGTACCCGGCTGATCGCCTGAATGTCCCCCTGCCGAACAAGGAGATCGCTTAATGCGTAGATTCCGGATATTTACCGCTATTGTGGCTGCTTCGGCCCTGGTGCTCACCGGCTGCGGCACGGCCGACTCGCCGAAGACCGCCACGCCCGGCGCGAGCGGTGCGCTGACCCCGATCAAGCTGCAGCTCCAGTGGTTCTACCAGGCCCAGTTCGCCGGCTACATCGCCGCCGTCGACCAGGGCTTCTACCAGGAGCAGGGCCTCGACGTGCAGCTGCTCGAGGGCGGCACCGACATCGTCCCGCAAACCGCGCTCGCCCAGGGCAAGGCCGACTACGCGATCGCCTGGGTGCCGAAGGCTCTGGCCTCCCGCGAGCAGGGCGCCGGCATCACCGACGTCGGGCAGATCTTCGGCCGCTCCGGCACCTACCAGGTCGCCTGGAAGGACTCCGGGATCACCTCGGCCGCCCAGCTCAAGGGCAAGAAGGTCGGCAACTGGGGCTTCGGCAACGAGTTCGAGCTGTTCGCCGGCATGACCAAGGCCGGTCTCGACCCGGGCAAGGACGTCACTCTCACTCAGCAGCAGTTCGACATGCAGGCCCTGCTCAAGCGCGAGATCGACGCCGCCCAGGCGATGAGCTACAACGAGTACGCCCAGCTGCTGGAGGCCAAGAACCCGAAGACCGGCAAGCTCTACACGGCCGACGACTTCTCGATCATCGACTGGAAGAAGGAGGGCTCGGCCATGCTGCAGGACGCGGTGTGGGCGAACACCGAGAAGCTCAGCGACCCGGCCTACCAGCAGCAGACCGTGAAGTTCCTGACCGCCACCATCAAGGGCTGGGCGTTCTGCCGCGACAACGCCGAGAAGTGCCGTGACCTGGTCGTCGCCAAGGGCTCCAAGCTCGGCAAGAGCCACCAGCTGTGGCAGATGAACGAGGTCAACAAGCTGATCTGGCCGGCCACCGGCGGCATCGGGGTGGTCGACGAGGCGGCCTGGAAGCAGACCGTCGACATCTCGATGACCACCAAGAACCAGACCGGCGACACGGTGCTGAAGAAGACCCCGGAGGGTCTCGCCTACACCAACGACTACATCAACCAGGCGATCACGGCGGCCAAGTCGGCCGGGGTCGACGTCAACGGCACCTCGTTCGCCCCGGCCACGGTGACGCTGCAGGAGGGCGGCGCCTGATCAGAGCGGGATGAGCCGAGCGGCGAGGGCGACAGCTGTCAGGTCGCCCTCGCGCAGCTTCGCCGCCGCCACCGGCTCGCCGAGCGTCTCCAGCCGGAGGGCGGCCCCGTCGACCACCGTCGCGTCGCCGTTGAGCAGGCGGCGCGCCATCTTCGCCTGAGCCGGGCTGAGCTCCGCGTACGCGCACTGGTCGAGGGCCGTGATGGTCTCCTCGTCGAGCCGGCCGGCCAGCGCCCGCTCGGTGACGACCTTGATCAGCCAGTCCGGCCACCAGGCGTACCGGCCGACGACCAAGCCCGCCTGCACCGCGATCTGCGGGCTCTGCCCGGCTCGCAGCAGCCGCACCGTGAGCGTGTTGTCGAACCGTTCCAGGCGCAGCGCCTTCACGAACGCCATCAGCAGCGCCTTGGTGCCGACCAGCGGCTCCACCTCGGCCGCCGCCTCGCCCCACCGGCCGGACAGGGCGTGGCACAGCGCGTACGCCGCCTCGGTGCCGGTCTCCTCGCCGGTGGCCCGCTCGGTCAGTCGCTCGACCGTCGCCACCAGGCGGTGGACCGCCTTCATGGCCCGGCCGGCGAGCTCCTCGCTCTGCGGCCGGTTGAGTTGCAGCACGACGACCTCGGCCGCGATCTCCGCCTCCCGGCGCAGCAGCGGCGACGGGATCTTCGGGATGATCACATCGGCGAGCGCCTCGGTGATCGAGGCGGCGTCGAATTTCTCCGAGACAGCCGGGAACTGCGCCCACCACTGCGCGGAGTGACCGCGCGGCTGGACCGACTGAGCGGCTATCGCCATTCCCGGAAACACTGTCGCCGCTCCTCCCACCACTGGTTCTGCTTGCGGCTACCTAATCGTCCGGCCGATCCCCGGTTTTAGGTTGGTTGCGGTTGACCTGAGTCACGTCGCCCATCGGCAGCTCGGAAACCTCGGCCACCACCCCGGCCGGGGTGTGCCGCGGTGCGGGCCGGTCGGTGACGGTGTGCCAGCGGCCCCGGGCGCGCGCCGCCTCCCGGGTGACCAGGTGCAGCGGCAGGGGCGGCGGGCGGAACGGGCCGGTGCCCCAGCGCACCCAGACCGCGAGCCGGCCGGCGGCGGCCTCGGCGAGCAGCTTGTCGACGGTGCGCTGCCGGTCGAGCCGGTCGACCTCGACGGCGATCGGCTGGCCGCCGGGACGGGCGCAGGCCACGTCGAGCACCGAGTTGCCCTTCAGCGGCGGGGGCAGCGGGAACACGCTGGGCGCCCGCCGGTAGATCCGCCAGCCCTGCGATTCACCCCAGGCGGTGACCGCGTCGACGATCCGGGCGGTCGCCTGGGCCTCGGTCAGGTCGGTGAAGTGCAGGCCGGCCAGCCACTGCTGCAACGATCGCGCCTCGTCCACCGCCGTACCCTATGCGGCGACCTTCTCCCGCTGGGCCGCGAGGAGGCGGGTGAGGTCCTCGGCCGGCATCGGCCGGGCCAGATGGAAGCCCTGGCCGAGGGTGTAGCCGAGGCCGCGCAACCGGTCCGCCTGGCCCTGGTTCTCGATGCCCTCGGCCACCGTGTCGAGGCCGAGCGCACCGGCCATCTGGATGACCGCCCGCGCCACCGCCTGTCGTGCGTTCGCCTCCGGCGTGCCCTCCTCGTCGAGCTCGATGCCGTCGACGAACGACTTGTCGAGCTTGAGGATCGACGCCGGGAACGCGCGCAACAGGCTCAGCGACGACTCGCCGGTGCCGAAGTCGTCCAGCGCCAGCCGTACGCCCATGTCGTGCAGCCGGTGCAGGGTCTGCAGCACCTGCGGGCCGCGCAGCACCGCCGACTCGGTCAGCTCGAAGACGATCCGGTCGGGCGGCAGGCCGCTGTCGGCCAGCGCGGTCCGCACGTCGCCGAGGAAGTCCGGGTCGTGCAACTGCCGGACCGACACGTTGGGACCCATCTTCTGCAGCGCGTCCGGACCGAACTCGGCCAGCCACGCCATCGCCTGCCGGCAGGTCTCGCGCAGGACGAACCGGCCGAGCGGCACGATCAGGCCGGTGCCCTCGGCGGCCGGGATGAACTCGGCCGGCGACACCAGGCCGCGGGTCGGGTGCTGCCAGCGCACCAGCGACTCGACGCCGATGATCAGGCCGCGTTCCAGGTCCATGATCGGCTGGTACCAGACCTTGAACTCGTCGGCGTCCAGCGCCCGGCGCAGCTCGCCGCCCAGCTTGGCGTGCGCGAGGACGGGCTGTTCCATCCCGCCGACGTAGCGGACGTAGTTGGCCTTGCCGCGCTGCTTGGCCGTGTACATGGCCACGTCGGCGTCGCGCAGCACATGGTCGAGCGGGGTGCCGGCGTTGGCCGTCGCGATGCCGATGCTGGCATGCGCGAGCAGGTGATGGGCACTGACCGGGCCGCTGAGGGCGTCCAGGATCCGCTCGGCGACCGCCTCCCCGATCACCTCGTCGCCCTCGATCAACACGGCGAACTCGTCGCCGCCCAGGCGCACCGGAAGGCCGTCCGGGCCGACAGCGGTACGCAGCGCCTCGGCCACCGCGATGAGCAGGTGGTCGCCGATGTCGTGACCGAGGGAGTCGTTGACGGTCTTGAAGTCGTCGAGGTCGACGAGCAGCACGGTGGCCGGACCGCGGTCGAGGGCGGCGCCGAGCCGTTCCCGGTAGAGGCCGCGGTTGGCCAGGCCGGTGAGCCCGTCGTGGGTGACCTCGTGGCGCAGCCGCTCCTCGGAGGCGCGCTTCTCGCGCAGCAGCCGCTGGTTCTCCCGCATCGCGACCAGCTGGCGCACCGCGACCAGGCCGTTGACCAGCACCGCCATGATGATCACCAGATCACCGTTCCAGCCCAGCTCACGCTGGAACAGCAGGCTCAGCAGCGGGATGTCGACGGCGGCGATGGCCAGGTAGGGCAGCCAGGTGTTGGCGCGGCGCGGCCAGGCCCCGGTCGAGGTCCACTGGCGGCGTACGGCCAGGGTGACCAGCAGCGGGGCGACCGGCATCACCACCGCCTGGGCCGGGATGACACTGGCGGCGCCGCCCATCACCGAGAGCACCGCGATGCCGGCACCGACCAGGCCGCCCGAGCCGACCAGCCGCATCGCGACCCGGTCGATCGGGCCGCGGCCCAGGTAGGAGACCTTGGTGATGCCGCCGACCGCGAGGACGAACGACAGGCCGAGCAGCACCAGCATCTGGGTGCTCCAGTTGGCCTGCGCCCCCACCATCGGGACCAGGGCGAAGTGGAAGAGCACCGTGCTGCAGCCGAAGAACGCGATGCCCCGGTCCAGCCACTGCTTCCAGCGCTGGTTGCGGCCGGCGATGCCGACCGGGACCCGGCCCACCGCCCACATGGCGATCAGGAACGCCGAACCGACGAGCGCGGCGGCCACGATCGGCATGTCCGGCAGCACCGGCTGCTGCCGGAAGGCCTCCACCGCCAGCAGGGCGTAGCCGGTCGCGACGAGGGACAGCGCGATCAGCAGGCCACGCCAGAACCGGCGGGCGACCCGGTCGAGGCGGACCGACCGCATCAGGGCGTAGATGCTGTGCGCCGAGACCGCGGCGCCGAGCGGCATCGCCAGGTAGCTCAGAACGGCCGGACCCGGCCCACCGGCGAGCCAGGCGAGGTACCAGACGGTCCACAGCACGAGGATCCCGCCGGTCATCGCCAGATGGAGCTTGGGAGCGCGGGTCACCTGAGAAGGTTCGGCGAACCGGGCCACTACTGTAGGAAATTTGAAGGCTACGCTGCGTCAAGTTCGCGCTGGCCGGCCATCAGCGCGGCCACCTCGTCCGGCGACATCGGCTCGGCCAGGTGGAAACCCTGCCCCAGGCTGTAGCCGAGCCGCTGCAGCCGGGCCGCCTGCTCCTCGTTCTCGATGCCCTCGGCCACCGTGTCGAGGTCGAGCGCACCGGCCAGCTGGATCACCGCGCGGGCGACGGCCTGGCGGGCATTGGCCTCGGGAGTGCCCTCCTCGTGGTGCTCGATGCCGTCGACGAACGACTTGTCCAACTTCACGATCGACGCCGGGAACGCCCGCAACAGGCTCAGCGACGACTCACCCGTGCCGAAATCATCGAGCGCCAGCCGTACGCCCATGTCGTGCAGCTCGTGCAGGGTGCGCGAGACCTGCTGGCCCCGCAGTACCGCCGACTCGGTCAGCTCCAGCACCAGCAGCTCGCCGGGCAGGCCGCTGTCGGCCAGGGCGGCGCGCACGTCGTCGACGAAATCCGGGTCGTGCAGCTGGCGCACCGACACGTTGGGGCCGGCCTTCTGCAGCACCGACGGACCGAACTCGGCCAGCCACACGGCCGCCTGCCGGCACGTCTCGCGCAGCACGAACCGGCCCAGCGGCACGATCAGGCCGGTGCGCTCGGCGACCGGGATGAAGTCGGCCGGGCTGATCACGCCACGGGTCGGGTGGTGCCAGCGCACCAGCGCCTCGACCCCGATCACCTGGCGCCGGTTCAGGTCGACAAGTGGCTGGTAGACCACCCGGAACTCGCCCAGCTCCAGACCGCGGCGCAGCTCGGCACCGAGCTGGGCGTCGGCCACCACCGGTCGTTCCATGCCCGCCGTGAACCGCACCCAGTTGGCCTTGCCACGCTGCTTGGCGGCGAACAGGGCGGTGTCGGCGTCCCGCATCAGATGATCGACCTGGGTGCCCGCCGCCCCGGTGGCGATGCCCGCACTGGCGTGGATGAGCAGGCGGTGCTCGCTCAGGGAGCCGCCGAGCACCGCCCCGATCCGCGACACCACGTCCTCGGCCAGCACCGACCCGTCGTCGATCAGCACCGCGAACTCGTCGCCGGCCCGCCGGGCCACCAGGCCGTCCCGGCCGACCGCCTCGGCCAGCCCGTCGGCCACCGCCCGCAGCAGGTCGTCGCCGATCTCGTGACCGAGCGAATCGTTCACCGTCTTGAAGTCGTCCAGGTCGACCAGCACCACGGTGGCCGGGCCGCCCTCCAGAGCCAGCCCGAGCCGGTCATGGAACAGGCCCCGGTTGGCCAGGCCGGTGAGCGCGTCGTGGGTGGCGTCCCAGCGCAGCTGCTCCTGGGCGACCAGCTGAGCGGCGAGCAGGCGCTGGTTCTCCCGGTACGCGATCAGGTGCCGCAACGAGGCCAGCAGCGTGACGAGCACGGCCAGCAGCACGACCACCCGGCCGGCCCAGCCCATCGGCCCGAACACGGTCACCACCAGCGGGATGTCGACCGCCACCACAGCCAGGTAGGGCAGCCACGCCTCACGCTTCTGCTCGGCCCCCTGATAACGCCACTGCCGCGACACCGCCAGGGCGATCAGAACCGGTCCCAGCGGCAGGATCACCGCCTGCCCGGTCACGGCCGCGTGATGGCCGGCGTGCGCGGCCAGCATCGCGTACGCCGCGGTGGCGAGCCCACTGGAAGCGACCAGCCGCACCGCACCCCGGTCGACCGGGCCGCCCGGCACGTACGCCACCCGGCTGATCCCCAGCGCGCTCATCAGCAGCGCCAGTCCCAGAATCAGTTTGGTCCGCAGCGACCACGGCTCGTCCGCGTTCAACAGCGGCCCGAGCGAGGCGAACCACAGCAACGTGGCACACCCGAAGAACGCGATGGCCCGGTCGAGCAGCCGCTTGCGCCGTTCCGCCCGCGCCACCGTGCCCAGCGGCACCAGCACGATGGCGGCGATCGCCGCGAGCAGCCCCACGAAACTGAACCCGGAGACGAACGCCGGCGTGTGCGGCCGCTCCGGATAGGCCACCGATGCCAGCACGGCCTGAATCCCGCGCCCCGCCGCGACGGTGACCTCGAGCAGCAGAATCAGCCGCCAGAACGTCACCGCCGCCGGCGCCAGCGGCACCCAGCGCAGCAGGGCGAGCACAGCCACCGCCCCGGCCACCGACGCCAGCGGCGCGCCGAGGTAGGCCAGCACCGCCGGTCCGACGCCGAACAGCGTGTACACCAGGTACCACAGCATGGACAGTCCGGCGATGCCAGTCGTGACCAGCACGTACGGTCGGGGCGAAGGCCTGCGGACGGTCATGCGCGCTTGATCGGCCACCCCCGCCCGCACTGTAGGACTAACTCCCCGCCGCCGTCTCTCACCCAGGCCTCGCCTCCCGGCCCACCACCCGCAGTCCCGCCGAGAGCCCCACTCCCCTGGAACAGGGACCCACCGCCGTCAAAGCCGACAAATCACCCGCCTGCTGGGACGAACGGGACGATTCCCCGTCCCGAGAACTCCCCGAGACCACAACTTCGCCGAAAAAAGGTTCTCCTGAGCGGAGGGGACACCCCTGCTTCCGTGACGAAGGGGCCTCGGCTATGGGGGCCGACCGAACGTCCGGGGAGAAAGCCGCGAGCCGGAGGACGGCCGGGAACGGTGCGGGGGTGGTGGCGCACCGTGCGCGAGAGGGGCGCTACGGCCGTGCGGGAGCGCTGGGTCGCCGGGTACCACGGGAGTGTGGTTCGCACGTATTATTAGCGTTTGGGGTGTTTGGACGGTCGTTCGGGCGAAGCGCCGCGGGCGGGCTCGGGGGGACGGAGGATGGTGGCCATGGATGTGCGCACCCGGGAAGAGGAGATCCGGGCTCGGCTGGCTGATATCGGCGGGGCGGAGCCCGGGGACGGGGAGCGGGCGCTGATGGCGCGGCTGCTCCGGTCGTTCGTCGGAAAGGTGCCGGGGGGTGTGGAGCGGCTCGGCGAGTTGCTGCGGGGCGGGGACCATGGGGCGCTCCGCGATCACGCGCACTCGCTGAAAGGGTCGGCGGCGAACATCGGGGCGGGGCAGCTCGCCGCGGTCTTCCACGAGGTGGAGGAGTCGGCGCGGGACGGGATCGTGCCGGACGCCGATCTCACGCTCGGCCGGATCGCCTGCGAACAGGCCATGGTGCTGGGGCTGCTGGAGCAGATCGCCGCGGAGCTGGACGCGGGCTGACCGCGGAGTCGAGGCCGCCCGGCGCCCGAAAACCGGCCCGGCAACGCGGCCCGGCCACGCGGCCCGGGAGGCGGCCCAGCAAAGCGGGCGGCCCGGAAAGACCGGCTAGGCGTTGAGGTCGGAGTCGGCCACTTCCAGGGGGTTGAGGGCGCCGGGGATGGCCAGGACCGGCTCGATGATCTCGATCATGCGGGCGTAGTTGTCGAGGCGGTCCAGCAGCAGGGACGTGACGATCATGCCGCGGCCGATCAGGACGAGGCCGTTGGTGGCGGCGATGTCCTCGGCGACGCGCATGCCGACCTCGAGTTCGGCCACTTTCAGGCCGCGCACCTGTCGTTCGGCGACCTTGTCGAGGCCGTTCACCTCGCGCAGGGCGGAGAGCACGCGCAGCGCGCTGTTGTCGCGGCACTCCAGGACCGCGATGGCGCTCTCCACCTCCATGCCACGGCTTTCGAGGGTCTCGAAGTCCATCGCCGTGCGGATGACGTCGATGGCCGCCTCGATCAGCGGCGACTGCGGCTTGCGGGGTGAGTTGACCTGGTCCTTGCCGAGGCCGCGGACGATCTCGAGGACGTCCGCCATCATCGGGATGTCTTTGAGCAGCTCGACCGCGACGCCCGGGATGGCGTCGATCATGTGCTGCTCCTCCTCGGTGCAGGGCAGCCCCTTGTCGAGTTTGGCGAGCACGCTCGGCGGGATGGTGACCGCGCCCAGCTGGGAGGCCATGGCCGCGACCTCGATCTCCCAGAGCGCCTCCAGCTGCATCATCGAGCACAGCTCGGCGACCCGGGTGCGGATGCGACCGGCTCGGGCGAAGGCAACCGGGCTGGCCAGTTCCAGGCAGCCGAAGACGGCCGAGATGCTGGCCTTGAGGGTGGTGTCGAGCAGGTGGCGTTCGGTGGTGGAGCGGCCGTAGAGCTCGACCGCGTCGTGCACGGTGGCGCGCAGGTCGTCGGTCTTCACCGGCTTGGCGAGGTAGCGGTAGACGCCGCCGTCGTTGATCGCGGCGATCGCGGCGCTCAGGTCGTCCTGGGCGGTGTGCAGCACGCGGGTGGTGTCCGGGTACTCGAGCTGCACGCGGCGCAGCAGTTCGACGCCGTCCATGCCGGGCATCCGCAGGTCGCTGATGACGGCGGCGACCGGGCCCTGCTCGGACAGCACGCGCAGGGCGTCGTCGCCGTTGTGGGCGGTCAGCACCTTGTGGTCGCGACGCAGCTGAAGCGCGAGCGCCTCGAGGATGTCGTTCTCGTCGTCGACCAGCAGAACGGTCGTCCGATCCTGCGCGTTCACCATCGTCTGAACTCCACCCGTAGCCGGCACACCCCTACGTCCGGATATTCGGACACCGGTGCCGGTTCGTGAGCGTTTAGCCGGTGATCGGGTGGCCGGTGCGGCCGGCGATGTGCGGCGGCGCCTCGATACCGGGCGGCAGGAGCGGGTCGGCTTCCGGGGTGCCCCAGGTGGCGACGACGGGCAGTCGGCCGGCCCACCGGCCGAGGGCGGCGTCCGGGCCGGCCCCGTCGTCGGGCGGGCCGTCACTGATCTTCACCGACGCCTCGGTGAGCGGGACGGCCAGCAGCGTGGTCGCGGCCAGCTCCTTCGGCGACGGGCGGCGCGTGTAGTCCCACTGCCCGGGTGCCACATGCTCGGTGAGCAGCCGCAGGCCGTACAGGAGATCGTCGGGGTCGTGGATCCTCGCCGGGACGCCGTAGATCATCGCGCTGCGGTAGTTGATCCCGTGCTCGAACACCGACCGCGCCAGGATCAGCCCGTCGAGCACCGTGACCGTCACGCACACCTCGCCGGTGCCGGTGAGGCTGCGGCTGGCGACCGAGCCGTGCAGGAAGATCCGCTCGTCGTCGAAGCCGTAGACGGTCGGCACGACCATCGGGTGGCCGTCGACGATCACGCCGAGGTGGGCGACCAGCCCGGCGCCGAGCACGGCTCGCAGGTCAGCGGCGGACGACCGGCCGTTGTCTTTCATACGGCGGTGCCGGGTGCGGGGTGTCGGGGAGAGCACCCGCAAAGCCTAGGGCCTCGCACCCCGGCACCCCATCGTGCGAATGGGGGCCGAGGTCGGCGAGCATCCGGACGGTGTCCCGCAGCCGGTCGTTGGGGCAGGGCTTGAGCAGCACCGCGCAGCAGCCGGCCTCGATCGGCTGCCGGTCCCCGGGGTTCAGGTGGCCGCTGAGCATGACGATCGGCAGATCGCGCAGGTCGGGATGCCGCCGGACGGCCCGGGTCAGCTCGAGCCCGTCCATCCGGGGCATCCCCAGGTCGGTGAGCAGCACGTCGGTCGGGTCGGCGAGGGCCTGCTCGAACGCGGCGAGACCGTCGGGCTGGTGTCGCACCGTGTGCCCGGCCCTGGTGAGAAGCCGGGCGAGGATGACCGCGATGTCCTGGTCGTCCTCGGCAACGAGTACTACGGCCATCTGACAAGCATGCGCCGCACGGCGGCGACGATGTGCGGTTTCCGCGTTACTGATCGCCGTCGACGAGACGCACACCGGCCGGCTTGACCGCCACGCCCGCGAGCAGCGAGCGGCGGACCATCTCATCGTTCTCGTCGCCCGGCTCGGGCCGCCACTCGCAGGCCGCCACGAGGCCCGGCGGCAGCAGCGGCCAGTCGCCGAAGAGCGCCAGCACCTCGTCGCGTTCGCGCAGCATCATCGGCGACGTGGTGTTGTTGTAGAGGCGCAGCACCTGCCGGGCGTGCGGCGGGTAGTCGTCCGCGCAGGCGTGCGAGAGCACCAGCCGGCTGCCGGGGGCCAGCGCCTCCCGGTAACGTTCGAGGGCCCGGCCGAGGCGTTCGGTGTCCGGCAGGAAATGCGCGACCGCCACCGCGAGCAGGCAGACCGGCCGGTCGAGGTCGAGCAGGCCGGCGGCGGCGTCGAGGACCGTGGCGGCGTCGGTGAGGTCGGCCTGCAGCACACCGGAGTCGGGGTTCCCGCCCGCCACCCGGCGGGTGTGCACGACCGCGACGGCGTCGAGGTCGACGGAGAAGATCTTCGCGTCCGGTCGCAGGTCGCGGATGCTGCCGGGGGCCGGGATGCCCGACCCGAGGTCGAGGTACTGGTCGCAGCCGGCCGCCAGGACGGCCCGGCGCAGGAAGGAGCGGCCGGAGCGCAGTACCGCCGGCAGATCCGGCATGGCGGCCAGCGCCACCTCGGCCGCCTGCCGGTCGGCCGCGAAGTTGTGTCGCCCGCCGAGGTAGTAGTCGTACACCCGGGCGCCGCTGGGCCGCTGCGGGTCGACCTCGGTCAGGACTTCCTCACCCATTCTTGTGAGGGTAGGAAAGTGCGTCCGCCGACCGGGCCGGATCGTTAATGTGGGTCCGGTAATGGGGGAAACGCACGATTATTCCGGGCCGGGGCAGGGTGAACTCCTCCGGGCGATGGTGCGTACCGCCCACGACGCGATCTTCGCGGTCGGCCGCGACTTCACCGTCCTGTTCTGGAACCCGGCCGCCGAGACGCTGTTCGGCTACCGCGCCGAGGAGATCGTGGGCCGCAGCGTCGACCTGCTGGTGCCGCCCGACCGGCAGGCCGACCAGCGGGAGATGCTCCTGCTGATGGAGTCGGGCGCGCGGCTCGAACGGTTCCGCAGCCGCCGCCGGCACCGCGACGGCCACTGGCTGCAGGTCACCCTCACCATGTCGCCGCTGTTCGACGGCGACGACCTCATCGGCTACACGGTGATCGCCCGCTCGGTGAGCCACCGCGAACGTCTCGAATCCAGCTTCCAGGCTCTGCTGGAGGCCGCGCCGGACGCGTTCGTCGGGGTCGGCGACGACGGCCGCGTGGTGCTCGCCAACTCCCAGGCCGACACGCTGTTCGGGCTGACCCGGCACGGCCTGATCGGCCGGGAGATCGACAAGCTGCTGGTGCCGCCGCTGCCCCGGGAGATCGCCCCGGCGATCGAGGAGGCGCACGACCCCGGCTCGCACGCCCGGCGGGCCGACGGCACGACGGTGCCGGTCGAGGTGTCGGTGAGCATTCTGCCCACCGACGACGGCCGGATCCGCTGCGCGGTCATCCGGGACATCACCGAGCGGGTACGCGCGACCGAACGGTTCCGGGCGTTGCAGGCCGAGGCCGACCGGGCCCGCACCGAGGCCGAACGGGCCCAGACCGAGGCGCAGTTGCAGCGGGCGCAACGCCTGGAGGGCCTGGGCCAGCTCGCCGGCGGGGTGGCCCACGACTTCAACAACCTGATCGCGGTGATCAGCAACTACGCGACGTTCATCGCCGAGGCCGCCGCCGACCACGGCCTGGCCGAGATCGCCGGGGACGCCGGCCAGATCACCAAGGCCGCCCAGCGCGGCGCCGACCTGACCCACCAGCTGCTCGCGTTCGCCCGCCGCGAGGTGGTGCGGCCCCGGCCGCTGAGCCTCAACGAGATCGTCACCGACATCGAGCAGATCCTGCGCCGTTCCATCGGCGAGCACATCACCCTCGACGTACACCTGGCACCGGACCTGCCGTCGGTCACCGCCGACCCCGGGCAGCTCGACCAGGTGCTGGTCAACCTGGCGGTGAACGCCCGCGACGCGATGCCGCGAGGCGGGACGATCACGATCGAGACCAGCGAGCTCGTCGTCGACCGCGACTACGCCGCCGCCCGGCCGGCCCTGCGCACCGGTCACTACGTACGGCTGCGGTTCAGCGACACCGGCACCGGTATGCCGGCCGAGGTGATCGAGCGGGCGTTCGAGCCGTTCTACACCACCAAACCGGCGGGCAAGGGCACCGGCCTCGGGCTGGCCACCGTCTTCGGCATCATCACCGCGGCCGGCGGTGACCTGAGCATCTACTCCGAACCGGGCGCCGGCACCACGTTCATCGTCCTGCTGCCGACCACCGACGCCGAGCCGGTCGAGGTGGTGGAGCCGGTCGAGGCCGATCCCACCGATTTCCGGCGCGGCACCGTGCTGGCGGTCGAGGACGAGGCGGCCCTGCGCGACGTGCTGCGCCGCATCCTGGCCGGGGCCGGGCACGAGGCCCTGATCGCCGCGGACGGCCCGGCCGCGCTGGCCCTGGCCACCGACTATCCCGGCCACATCGACGTGCTGCTCACCGACGTGGTGATGCCGCACATGCTGGGCAAGGACCTGGCCGAGCGGTTCCTCGCCCGGCGCCCGGACGCCGGTGTGCTGTTCATGTCCGGTTACGCCCGGCCCGCGCTGGCCTCGCAGGGCACTCTCGACCCGGACGTCACGCTCGTGGAGAAGCCGTTCTCGAAGACCCAGTTGCTGGCCGCGGTGCGGCACTGTCTGGACCGGTCCTAACATCAGCCGGTGACCACGATCGGTTTCCTGCACACCGCCGACGTTCACGTGCCGGTCTTCCACGAGCTGCGCGCCGAGCTCGCCCCCGGGTGGGCCGACGTGCACGTGGTCGATCCCGCACTGCTCGCCGACGCCCAGCGCGACGGGCTCACCCCGGAACTGGCGGGGCGGGTCGACGCCCGGCTGCACGAGCTGGCCGACCGGGGCGCCGACCTGATCGTGTGCACCTGTTCCACCCTCGGGGGCTACGCCGAGACGCGCACGGGTGACACCGGCGTCCCGGTGCTGCGCCTCGACCGGCCGATGGCGGCGGCGGCGGTCGCGGCGGGCGAGCGCATCGGGGTCGTCGCCACGTCCGACTCGACCTTCGGGCCGACCGGCGAGCTGCTGCGCGAGACGGCCGAGCGGGCCGGGCGGCGGGTCACGCTCGTCGAGGCACCCGTGCCGGGCGCGTGGTCCCTCTTCCTTCAGGGCGACCTGCTTGCGTACGCCGAGAAGGCCGCCACCGCCGCCCGCCGGATCGCCCCGGAGGTGGAGGTGATCGTGCTGGCCCAGGCCAGCCTGGCCCCCGCCGCCGCCCTGCTCACCGACCTGCCGATCCCGGTCCTGTCGAGCCCCCGGGCCGCGGTCCGGCAGGCCATCGCCGACGCCTCCCCGGCCTGAGACAGCTCCCGGGCCGGTCCGGCCGCGCCGGCGGTTCGGCCCCGGCACGGTGGTCCGGACCGGAAGATGGCCGGCCCGACCCGGACCGGCCAACCGTGCGTGTGCGGCTCAGCGCTCGCTGAGCTCTTCCGACTCCTCGGCGGTCTGCCCCTCGGCCGACTGGCGCTGGGCCGGAACCGTGTCGTCGACGTCCTCGCTGCCGTGCCGGGGCGCGGCCGCCGCCGGTGCCTCGGCCGGGGCGGGAGCCGGCCCGGTCACGGAGGCGGGCGGCTCCGGCAGCTCGGCCGTGACGTGCGGCTGGTCCACCCAGAGGGCGCGCAGCTGGCCCTGCATGAACGTGGTCAGGCGCTGACGGTATTCGCGGTCGAAGTTCTCCAGGGCCTCGATCTGCTGCTGCAGTGCCTCACGCTTGTTGCCGAGGCTGCCCACGACGTCGTCGAAGCGCTGGCGCGCCTGCAGGTTGAGGTGGTCGGCGTTGGCCTGGGCGTCCTCGCCGATCTGCTCGGCGGCCGAGCGGGCGTCGACGACGATCTTCTCGGCGCTGCGGCGGGCCTCCTCGGTGCGGGCGTGCGAGTCGCGGGCGATCTGCTCGGCGGCGGCCCGGGCGTCGGTGAGAATCTTCTCGGCCTCGCGGCGCACGTTGTGCGCGTGGGCCTGCGCGTCGCGGTTGATCTGCTCGGCGGCGGCCAGCGCGTCGGTGCGGATCTTGTCGGCCTGGTGGTGAGCACGGGCCACGTGCTCCTCGGCGGTGCGCTGCGCCAGGGTCAGCACCTGCAGGGCCTGGTTGGGGTGGGCCTGCGGGGGCGCGACAACCGCCTGCTCCGAGGTCTGACCTTCCGCGCTCGTCCCATTAAGAAGCACTTTTACTCGATCCTTCATGCGGTTGTCGGACAAGGAAGACCTCCGTACGTACGAGCCGATCACCGAGGCCACTCGCACGGGCACTGGCTTGATTCGGCCGGGATGCTATCAACCTGAGCTGGCACTTCGCGATACTGTTCAGATCGTGAAATCGGGGTTACCGAACGGCTGAGCCACCATCAACCGTCTGTCGTGGCCGGACGGTCGGAACGGCGGCGCGACCGTTCGCCTCTGCCCGGAGATGGTGTCAGACGACGCCGTGACCTCGTCAGAGCAGCATGGTCAGGGTGATCGCGGTGCCGTCGGGGTGGGCGGACACGGCCACCTCGTCGCAGATCCGCTCGACGATCGCGAGGCCCCGGCCGCGCGGCTGGTCGGCGGCCGGCATGTCCCGGCCGAAGGACTGCGGCGAGCCGGTGTCGATCACCTCGCACCGGACCCGGCCCGGGTCGGCGCGGATGCGCACCCGGCCGCCGCCGTCGGTGTGCTGCAGCGTGTTGGTGGCCAGTTCGCTCACCGCCACGGTCAGCAGGTCGGCGCGCAGCCGGGGCAGGCCCAGCGCCTCGGCCTCGGTACGCACGAACTCACGGATCGCGGACAGGTCGCCCGGCGCGGTGTAGGACCTCTCGGCCGCTCGGGTGGCCGCGGCCGGCGGGTCGGCGGATGTCGTCACGTGTGCTCGCCGCCCAGGTCGGGTCCGGTGCGGCCGAGCAGGCCGGCCACCCCGGTGCGGTCGCAGTCGCCGGTCAGGACGACCCGCACATGCCCGGACCGGTCGGAGGTGGTCGCCGCGAAGTTCGCCATCCGCTGCTGCCCCTCCCCGCTGACCGGCCGAAGGTCATCATGCCACCCGCCGCGCCCGGTTCCAACGCTTACCGCCCGTGGGCGAGCACCTATCCAAGCGGGAATGTAACTGTTCAATTGCTTCGCACTGTATGGCAACTTATATGGCTTTAGTATCGTTATGTACCATCGTGAACAACGGGGGCTCACCATGAGAAGCCGATACTGGATCGCCGCACTCACCGCTTCGATGGTGGCCGTCACCGCCACGTCCACGCCGGCCCGGGCGGTCGACTGGCACACCGTGGCGAGCTGGACGATGGGCGAGGGGCCCGGCAGCCGGGTCATGCGCGACGGCAGCGGCAACGGCCTGGACGGCACGGTCGGCAGCGAGGTGGTGCCGAGCGGCGGGACGTACGGCTTCGCCCGCCTCGAACCCGACACCCCGCCCGCGCACCCGCAGCACCTCGTGGTCGTCCCCGACTATCCGGATCTCGACCCGGGTGACCGCGACTACGCGTTCTCGGTCCGCCTGCGCACCGCCGCCCCGTTCGGCAACGTCGTCCAGAAGGGACAGGCCACCGTCGCGGGCGGCAGCTTCAAGATGCAGCTCCCCGGCGGGAAGGTGCAGTGCTGGTTCCGCGGCTCGGCGGGCCAGCTGATGGTCACCGCACCGCGGCCGATCAACGACCGGGCCTGGCACACGATCAGCTGCCTGCGCTACCGGTCGGGGGCCTCGGTGGCGGTCGACGGCGTCGTGGTGGCGAGCAAGTCCGGCCCGACCGGCACGATCTCCAACGCGTGGCCGCTGTCGATCGGCGGGAAGACCACATGCGACCAGATCGAGGTGGGATGCGACTACTTCGCCGGTGAGCTCGACTGGGTCACCGTGCACACCCCCGCCTACGCCTGGTAGTCCCGGCAACACGCTACGACAGTTCGGGCAAAGGCTTTCCCCCCGGAGTTGACACTCGGGGAGAATTCGAGCGAATGTTCGACGATGAGCGATGACTGGCCCAGCGCGGGAACCCTCCTTGCCACGCGCTACCGCCTCGTCACCCTCCTCGAGACCGGCGGCATGGCCCAGGTCTGGCGGGCCACCGACGAGCTGCTCGCCCGCCCGGTCGCGATCAAACTGGCGACCGGCCCGCACGTCGCCTGGCGCGAGGCCCGGATGGCGGCCAAGCTGTCGCACCCGAACATCGCCGCGGTGCACGACTACCGCGAGGCGGTGCGGGCCGACGGGTCGGTGGCGCCGTTCGTGGTGATGGAGCTGCTGGCCGGCGAGTCCATCGCGGCCCACCTCGAACGCGAGACGTTCTCCTGGCAGGAGGCGGCCCGGGTGGGCGCCGCGGTGGCCGACGCGCTCGCCGCCGCGCACTCGGGCGGCGTGGTGCACCGTGACGTCAAGCCGGGCAACGTCATGCTCACCCCGACCGGCGTAAAGATCCTCGACTTCGGCATCAGCACCAACGCCGGCGAGCCCGACGACGACGACACCGGCGCGACGTTCGGCACGCCCGCCTATGTGGCGCCCGAGCGCCTGGACGGCGCCCCCGCCGAGCCCGCCACCGATGTGTACGGCCTGGGCATCCTGCTGTTCGAGATGGTCACCGGCGATCCGCCCTACCCGGTGGAGACGTGGGAGGAGCTGGACGTGGCCCGCGAGAAGGGCCCGACCACCCTGCCCCGGTCGCTGCCCGCCGATTTCCGCTCGGTGGTGGAGCACTGCCTGGCCGAGGCCCCGGCCGACCGGCCCAGCCCCGACGAGGTGCGCTTCACGCTCACCGCCCTATGGCTGGCCGACCAGCCGGCCGACGACAGGGTCCAGCCGGCCGTGCCGGCTCCGCCGGCCGACAAGGCCCGGCCGCCCGAGGTCCGGCCGCCCGAGGTCCGGCCCGCCCGGGAACCGGTGCCGGCCGGTGCGGGACCCGCGGCCAAGTCGGGTCTGCACCCCCGCGTCGCCCAGGTCTGGTCGGAGCGCCCGCAGCCGGACTACACCGCCAGCCGGGCGGCGCCCGCCACCCTGCCGTTGACCGAGATCGAACCGTCGGCCCCGGAGCCGCCGAAGCGCCGCATCGGGCTGGTCCTCGGCGTGCTGGCGGTGCTGCTCACCGCGATCGGCGCCTATCTGCTGGTCGACCGGCCGAAGGAGCGCACCGACGCGACCCCGCCGGCCCCCGGGACCCACCCGGCCACGCTCTACTACTCCTCGGCCCAGCCGAGCGCCGCCGCCACGGCCACCACCGCGACCACGGCCCCGCCGTCCCCGGCGCCGACCACCACCTCGCGGCCCGCCCCGAAGCTGACGTTCGACGACGCGGTCAACCGGCTGCGCACGTCGGTCGAGGACGGTGCCTCGACCGGCCAGATCCGTGGCGACGTGGCCACTGATTTGCTCAACCTGGTCCACAACGTGGAACGGGCCCGTGGCGCCGAGCTCGACGTCCGGATCGCCGAGCTCCGCACGAAGATCGCCGACCGCGCCGGCGAGGGCGCGACCAGCATCACCTCGGCCCGGGCGTCGATCCTGCGCGCCCGCCTGGCCGACGTGGACCGCGCCACGGCGTGACAGGCGTCAGGCGGAGCCCCGGATGACCAGCCGGGTCGGGAGGACCACCTCGCTGTTGCCGGTGTCGTCGCCGTCGAGTTTGGCCAGCAGCAGCCGCACCATCTCCCGGCCCATCTCGGCGATGGGCTGGTCGACGCTGGTCAGCGGCGGCTCGGTGTGCAGGGCGACGGCGGAGTCGTCGAAGCCGATCAGGGCCACGTCCTGCGGGACGCGCCGGCCGTAGTGCCGCAGCACCCGCAACGCGCCGACCGCCATCGTGTCGGAGGCCGCGAACACCGCGTCGACGTCCGGGTACTGCTCGAGCAGGCGCAGCATGGCGGCCTCGCCGCTCTCCTGGCTGAAGTCGCCGAACGCGACCGGACCGTCGCCGACGACGTCGCGGTAGCCGTCGAGGCGGGCGAGACCGGCGGCCATGTCGAGCGGGCCGGTGATCGCCGCGATCCGGCGGCGGCCCTGCTGACGCAGGTAGGTGACGGCCTCGCGGGCGCCGGCCCGGTTGTCGGCGTCGACGTAGGTGCCGCGGTCGGCGTACATCGGGCGGCCGACGCGCACGGTGGCGACGGCACGGTCCTCGAGCAGGGACGGCAGCGGGTCGTCGCCGTGCAGGGACAGCAGCAGCGCGCCGTCGACGTGCTGGCGGGTCAGGTAGCCCTCGAGCCGGCGTCGCTCCTCGGGCGCCTGCGCGATCATCAGCACCATCTGCAGGTTGCGGGCGACCAGGACCGACGAGATGGACTGGACGATGCGGCCGAAGAACGGCTCGGCGAAGAACCGCTCACCGGACTCGAAGATCACCAGGGCGATCGAGTCGGTGCGCTGCGTGACCAGGGTGCGGGCGGCCCGGTTGGGCACGTAACCCAACTCGGCGATGGCGTCCTCGACGGCCGCCTTGGCGCGCGGGCTGACCTGCGCGGAGCCGTTGACGACGCGGGACACCGTGCCGCGGCCGACGCCGGCTCGCACCGCAACCTCTTCCAGGGTCGGCCGTCCGGCGCCCCTGTTCCGGTCCGTCATCCGTCGTACCTCCTTTGCGCGGCTTCCGGCCGCGCCCGACACAAAGTACCTGCCCCATGCAGCCCAGGACATGATCGAGGCGGGCAAACCCTAGTACCCATGTAGGTCAATCTCCGTTCCTGCGAAATGTGCGGTTCCCCCGCTACAGGCGAAGATCGACGATCGACTTCACGCGGGCACGCTAGCAAATATTGAGATGGGAGCGCTCCCATGACACCATGTCTTCACATTAATTACCTTCAGTGGAGATCGGTCATGGGAGCAGGAAAGCGTCGCACCGCGGGGGCGCTGGTCGCCGCCCTGATGCTGGCGTCGACCTGCGGGCCGGCCAGGACGGGCACGACGGTCGATGGGTTGATGTCCCGGATGAGCCTGCCCGACAAGCTGGGCCAGATGGTTCAGGTCGAGCGCGCCGCCGTCACTCCCGACCAGGTGAAGCACTACCGGCTGGGCTCGGTGCTCGCCGGCGACGCGCCGGCCGGGTGGGACGACAGCTATGCCGCCTACCAGGACGCCGCTCTGGCGACACCGCGAAAAATTCCCCTTCTGTCCGGGGCGGGCGCCGCTCCCGGCTCGACGATCTTCCCGAACGACCTCGGCCTCGCCGCCACCGGCGACCCCGACCTGGTGCGGCGCGTCGGCACGGCCACCGCCGAGGAGGTCACCGGGGCCGGGGCGGTGACGGTCTCGTTGTCCCGCCGCAACGAGGTCCCGTCGCACGCCGAGGAGTTCCCGGCCACCGGCGTGCTCAAGACCGAGCTCGGGTTCACCGGCTTCGTGGTCTCGGACCGGGCGGGCGTCGACCGGATCGACGGCCGGCCCGGCTTCACCCGGGCCGAGATCGTCACCGCGGTCAACGCCGGACTCGACATGGTGACGGTGCCGCATGACTGGCCGGTGTTCCTGACCGAGCTGCGGGCCGCGGTCGACACGGGCGAGATCCCGATGTCGCGCATCGACGACGCCAACCGGCGCATCCTGCGCGGAAAACTCGCGCTGGGGCTCTTCGACCACCCGTACGCGGACCGCTCACCGACCCGCCCGGCCGGCCGCGCCGAGCACCGCGAGCTGGCCCGCCAGGCCGTCCGCGAGTCGCAGGTGCTGCTGCGCAACGACGGGGTGCTGCCGCTGGCGAAGAACGGCGGGAAGCTGTTCGTGGCCGGCCGGAACGCCGACGACCTCGGCCACCAGGCGGGCGGCCGGACCGCCCCGGGGCCGGGCTCGAACGGCGCCGACGGCACCACCGTCCTGCGGGGCATCCGCGACGTCGCCGGCTCCGGCACCACGGTCACCTACGACCGGGCCGGCGAGGGCGTCGACGGCACCTACCGGGCCGCTGTCGCGGTGCTCGGCGAGACCCCCGGCGCCCGGCCCGAGGCGGACCGCCCCGGCGGGCCGGGCCTCGACGACGAGGACCGGGCGGTGCTGGCAAAGCTGCGCGCGGCCGGGGTGCCGGTCATCGTGGTGCTGGTCTCCGGGCAGCCGATGGACGTCGCGTCCCTGGAGTCCGGGTGGGCGGCGTTCGTCGCGGCGTGGCTGCCCGGCAGCGCGGGGGCGGGCGTCGCGGACGTGCTGTTCGGCGACTACGCACCGACCGGACGGCTGCCGGTGCCGTGGCCGGCGTCCACCACCCGGGAACCGGTGCACGTCGGCGATGCCGAGGCCACGCTCCACGCGTACGGCTATGGGCTGACCTTCGACGCCGACGCGACCGACGCCGCCCCGCCCAGCTCGCCCGGCACCCCCGCCGCGACCACCCTCGAGCTGCGCTGGACGCCCGCGACCGACACCGGTGGCAGTGGGCTCGACGGCTACGACGTGCTGCGGGACAACGGGCTGATCGGCACGACCACCGCGGTCACGTTCCCGATCGGCCGCCTCTCCCCCGGCGTGCACCAGTTCACCGTGGTCGCGCGCGACAAAGCCGGCAACCGCTCGGCCCCCTCGACTCCGCTGGTGGTGACCGTCCCGGACACCGGCGGATGCAAGACACGTGACAGCACCTGCGCCGTTACGTGATACTCCCCGTTCCCCCCACCCTTGGAGTCCCGATGATCCGACGTGTCGCCCTCGCGGCGGCCGCAGCCGGCGCCCTCGCGGCCGGCCTCATCACCGCGGTGGCCATGCCGGCCGACGCCGCCACCGGCGGAACCGGCACCGGCTACCTGCACACCAACGGCAACAAGATCGTCGACAGCACCGGTGCGACGGTCCGCCTGACCGGCATCAACTGGTTCGGCATGGAGACCGACAACAAGACCTTCCACGGTCTCTGGGCCAGCAACACCTGGCGGGGCCAGCTCGACACGATGGCCTCGCTGGGCTACAACACGCTGCGCATCCCGTTCTCCGACGACGCGTTGAAGCCCGGCGCCACCGCCTCCGGCATCAACGACTTCGTCAACCCGGACCTGGTCGGCCTGTCGCCGCTGCAGATCCTCGACAAGGTGATCGCCTACTCCGGCAGCAAGGGCATGCGGGTCATCCTCGACCGGCACCGCCCGACAGCGGCCGGGCAGACCGCCCTCTGGTACACCGCGGCCGTCCCGGAGAGCACCTGGATCGCCAACTGGAAGTCCCTCGCGCAGCGGTACGCCGGCAACACCACGGTGATCGGCGCCGACCTGCACAACGAACCGCACGCCGAGGGCACCAACCCGGCCGCGACCGGGTCCTGCTGGGGCTGCGGCGTCCAGGAGCGGGACTGGCGCCTCGCCGCCGAGCGCGCCGGCAACGCGATCCTCTCGGTGCAGCCGAACTGGCTGATCTTCGTGGAGGGGGTGTCGTGCCCGAGCGGCGGCCTGTCCGACGTGTGGGACAACGACACCAGCAACGACGAGGACTGCGGCTGGTGGGGCGGCAACCTGTCCAAGGCGGGCCAATATCCGGTACGCCTGTCGGTGGCCAACCGCCTGGTCTACTCCCCGCACGAGTACGCCACCTCGGTCTACCACCAGAAGTGGTTCGACGACCCGGCCTACCCGGCGAACATGCCGGCGATCTGGGACAAGTACTGGGGCTACCTCTACAAGCAGAACATCGCGCCGATCATGATGGGCGAGTTCGGCACCACGCTGACCAGCAACATCGACAAGGTGTGGCTGACCGAGCTGCTCAAGTACACCGGCACCGGGGTCAACGGGATGTCGTTCACCTACTGGTCGTGGAACCCCAACTCGGGTGACACGGGCGGCATCGCGAACGACGACTGGACGACCGTCAACCAGGCCAAGCAGGCGATCATCTCGCCGTACCTGATCGCGCCGGTCCCGGCCGGGGGGACCTCCTCCCCGACCGTTTCACCCACCGGCTCGACCACCGCCTCGCCCACGGTCTCGCCCACCGTCTCGCCGACCGCGTCCACCTCGCCGTCCACCGGCTCGGGTGCCTGCGCGCTGACCTACAAGCAGGACAACGCGTGGCAGGGCGGCTTCCAGGGCTCGCTGACGATCAAGAACACCGGCACCGCCGCGGTCAACCCGTGGTCGGCGACGTGGGCCTGGCCCTCCGGCGTGACCCTGGTCAGCAGCTGGAACGCGACGGTGACGCAGAGCGGGACGTCGGTGACCGCGGCGGCCCCCTCCTACGCGTCGTCGCTGGCCGCGGGCGCGTCGGTGACCGTCGGCTTCACCGCCAACGGCACCGCCGCCACTCCGTCGTCGGTGAAGCTCAACGGCGCGGCTTGCGCCTGAGCATGATCGGGCGGTGCGGGCCGACCGGGCTGGTCCGCACCGCCCACCCCGTCCCGGCGGGACTAGTCGTCGGCTCCGTGCCCGCCGTTGCCGTGGTGCCCCGAGTCGCCGGACGCCGACGCGCCCGGCGCCGGGCTCACCGTCGGGCTCTCGCTCGGGCCGCCGGTCGGATCGTCTGACGCGTTGCCGGTCGGCCCGTCCGACGGCTCCCCCGTGGGGTCGTCGGACGGGCCGTCGGTCGGGTCGTCGGACGGGCTCGCCGTCGGGTCGTCCGACGGGCTGACCGACGGGCTCGGGGTCGGGCCGGCCGTGGGGCTCGAGGTCGGCCGCACCGTCGGGCCGGGCTTGACCACCTTCTTGCCGCGCGCCTCGACGCGGGCCGCCAGGTAGTCGCCGCCGGTCCGGGTGCCGCTCACCGTGATCCCGAATCCGACGCCGAGGTCACCGACCCGGGCGGCCTTGCCGTTGACCCGGATCCGGGCGTTCGCCGCCACGGTCACGGTGATCGAACCCTTGTTCTTCCCGTTCACCTTGACGGTCACGGCGCTGCCGCTGACCGCGGTGACCGTGCCGGCCGCCTCGAACTTGCTCTTCTTCGCCGGCTTGACGGAGGGCTTGGCGGACGGTTTGGCGGCCACCGCCACCCCGCCGTTCCCGTAAGCGGCGACAGCAACAGTGGCAGCCGACGGCACCACGACAGCGGTGGCCAGGGCCGCGGCAACAGCAATACGGCGAAGACGCACGTTCAACTCCTTGATCGGGGGGTAGTTCGATGGTCACGCCCGCCGGGTGCCGGGCGGTTCGCCCCCGGTTGCCATCAGGGTGCCGATGAACGCCTACTTCGTCCGGCGGCCACGGGCCTCGATGCGGGAGGCGACGTAGTCGGAGCCGGAGCGGATGCCGTTGACCGTGATGCTGAAGCCGGCGCCCAGGTCGGTGACGGCGGCGTTGCGGCCGTTGACCCGGATGCGGGCGTCCGCGGCCACCGAGACGGTGAGGTTGCCGGAGCGGCTGACCGCGATGGTCACGGCGCGGCCCGACAGGGCGGTGACGGTCCCGTTGGCCGAGAAACGCGACGGCCTCGACCGAGCCCGCACGGCGGCCGACCCCACCGCGGAGGCAGGCGCGGCGGCGGCCGTGGGCGGCGCGGCGGCGGCCGGCGGCGCGGCGGGCGGCGGCGCGGCCAGGGCGGCGGTGGGGACGGTGACGGCGGTGGTGATCAGGGCCGCTGCGACGGCAACGCGTCGGAAACGCACGGGCAACTCCTCGGTGGGGGAGCTCAACCGTTCCCCCGCCCGGGTGCCGCCCGGTTGCGAGACGCGTTGCCGTTCGGTTGCGGCTAGAGGATGCCTCGGGCGTGGAAGGCGGAGCGGGTCTTGGCGGCGACCGCCGGGCCGTACAGGACCAGGGCGGTGGCCACCGCGCGCTGGGCGGCCTGCGGCATGGTGATCGTCGGGTGGTAGAAGAACTGGGACTCGAGGATCACCCGGTTGGCCACGGTGCGGCCGAGGGCGCGGTTGACGTCCCAGAGGGCGTGCGACCAGATCTCGCCGTCGTCGTGCACTTCGCCGTCGAGGTCGCCCGGGTAGAGCTTGGGACCGTCGGTGCGGCGCAGGCAGTGCGGGACGGTGTCGGTGTACGAGGTCGAGTCCCAGTCCATCACGCACGCCCACGGGGTGACCGCGGTGTCGGGGCTCGTCGCCTGGGACATGGTGACCGCCCAGTAGTCGCCGAAGCCCTCGCCGATCGCGCCGGCCTCGGCCGACTCGCCGAAGCCGGGCACCTGGTCGTCCTGGATGGCGTGGCCGTACTCGTGCCAGATGACCTCGTCGTCCTCGGCGTCGTCGACGCCCCCGGTGCCGAAGGTGATCTGGTCGGCCGCACCGTCGTAGTACGAGTTGTCGTCCTCGAAGCCGGTGGTGGCGAAGTCCTGCGGCTCGTCGTTGACGTCCCGGAACCCGAGGCGGTGGATGTAGTTCTGCGTGCCGGTGATGCTGTAATAGGCCATGACCTGCTCGAACCCGGCCTGGGACCGGTTGAACAGGTAGCTGCGGGCGGCGGAGCGGACCTGGTCGTCGCTGACGTTGTAGGCGTACGCGCCCTGCAGGGTGTCCTTGCCCTTGTCGAGGTCGGTGAGCTTGACCGTGCGGTAGGCGCGGGCGAACTGCGGCCCGTCGGCGTCGTCGTCGTCGGTCAGTGCCTCGTTCTGCAGCTTGACCACCGGGTTGGGGTCGAAGACCCGGCCCCTGCCGTCGGCGTGCCGCACGGTGTTCTTCTCCTGGAGCACGGCGCCCGAGTCGGCGTCGGTCAGGGTGCGCACCGTGCCTTTGACCGTCGGCGTCATCGTCATCCAGGCGAGCTTGGCCGGGTTGCCGGGCACGATCACCAGTTCGGCGCGGACGGGCTGCTCGCCGAGCCGGCCGGCGACCTTCGACCGCGCGGTCCGGGCGGTCAGCGAGGCGGTCGCGTCGGGGAGGCCGGTGATCGTGCGGCGGCCGTCGTCGACGGTCGTCTGCCCGGCGGAGGTGTGTGTGGCGTAGAAGCCGCCGAAGACCGGGATCCCCCGGTAGGTCTGTTGGTACCAGGTGTGCGAGCCCAGCAGCGACTGGCGTGTCTGGATCTTCGTAAGGTCGGCCGGGGCGGCCTGGGCCGCGGTGCCGCCGGTGATTACCAGACCGATCGTGACCAGGGGCGCGAGCACGCGGATCGGCTTGTTCAAGGAAACTCCCCACGTTGGTTCCTCAGCGTGGGGACCCTAGCATCTATGCAAATGTATAAATGATCAACAAGCGTCCTGGCGGGGCAGCCGGATGGCGATGGAGGTGCCGTGGCCGGTGTCGCTGTCGACGGCCAGCACGCCGCCGTGCGCGTCGACGATGGCCTTGACGATGCTCAGGCCGAGACCGGCGCCCTGCACCTCCTGCCGTTCGGCGGCGGCGGACCGGCGGAACGGGGCGAGGACCCGCTGCTGGTCGGCCGGGCTGATGCCGATGCCGGTGTCGCGTACCTCCAGAACCGCGTCGTCGCCGTCCACCGACGCCCGTACGGTGACCCAGCCGCGCGGGGTGAACTTCACCGCATTGAGCACGAGTCGTTCCAGCGCCTGCCCGATGCGTTGCAGGTCGGCCCGCACCATCACCGGCTCGGTGGCCTCGGCGGCGAGGTCCAGGCCCCGGCCGCGGGCCAGCACCAGGTTGCGGGCCACCGCGTTGCGGGCCAGTTCGGCGAGGTCGATGACGATGCGGTCGAGCACGAGTGTGCTCTGCCCGGCCTGGGCGGCCAGCAGGATGTCGTCGACCAGGGCCATCAGGCGGTCGGAGTTGCGTTTGATGCGGTCGAGGAACCGCTGGTTCTCCTGGGCCGGCACGGCCGGGTCGCCGAGCACCTCCAGGTAACCGTTGATCGAGGTCAGCGGCGTACGCAGCTCGTGCGTGACACGGGAGATGAACTCGTCCTTGATCCGGTCGGCGTCGCGCACCCGCTCGTTGGCCGCGTCCAGCCCGCGGGCGTACTGGCGCAGTTCGAGCTGGGCCATCACGTGCCGGGCGAGGGTGCGCAGGCCGGTGCACTCGGCCGGGCTGAGCAGGCGTGGCTCGAAGTCGAGCACGCAGAGGGTGCCGAGCGGCTGGCCGTCGACCGTGACCAGCGGGGCGCCGGCGTAGAACCGGACGTACGGCTCGCCGACCACCAGCGGATTGTTGCGGAAGCGCGGGTCGAGCCGGGCGTCGGGCACCTGCATGACCTCGCCCGCGGTCATGGCGTGCGTGCAGAACGAATGCTTGCGGGCGATGTCGCAGATGGTGCCGAGCCCGATGCTGGCCTTGAGCCACTGGCGTTCGCCGGTGACCAGGCTGATCGCGGCGGTCGGGGTGCGGCACAACTGGGCGGCCAGCACCGCGATGTCGTCGAAGTCGGCCTCCGGGGCGCTGTAGAGCACCTCGTAGTTGTGCAGGGCGGCCAGGCGCTGCTGCTCCAGCGCTCCGTCCGCGACCAACATGTCCGACATGTGCGAGACCTCCGGCGGATCGAGCTTCAAAGGTCCACTCGGCCGCTCGCCGCCGCTGCTGAGTGTTAACCGGGGTGCACGACCGGTGCGACCGGCGACAACCCGTTCGCAACCTCGTCACACTTCTCCGGCCCCCGCCGGCTTCTACAGTTCGGGCTGCTGAAACATGATGAAGGGACGGGTTGAGATGGCCGTAATCGTCGCCGCCGAGGATGACGCCGATGTCGCGGGCCTGCTGGCCACCACGCTGGTGCGGGCCGGGCACGTCGTACACCTGGCCGGGACCGGCCCGCGCGCTCTGCAGATGGTTGCCGAGTGCCACCCCGACCTGGTGATCCTCGATCATGGGATGCCCGGCATGTCCGGTCTCGACGTGGGCCGCCGGCTGCGTGCCGACGGCGCGACCGCGGCGGTGCCGATGATGATGTTGTCGGCGTCCGCGCCGGCCGGGGCCCGTGAGGTCTTCGACCAGGTGCTGAACAAGCCGATCCCGTTCCGGCAGATCGCCGACGTGGCCCGGGACCTGCTCAGTTCCACCGGCGACCGGCGGCTGACCGCGGGGCGGGCGCTCACCGACCCGGCGCGTCTCGCCGCGGTGGCCCGGCTGCTCGACGAGCCCGACCCGGTCGACGAGCTGAGCCTGGCCATGGAGATCGCCAACCTGGCCGAGGCGACCGGTGCGCCGAGCGCCGCGGTCGGCCTGGTGCTCGACACCACCCTGCAGAACGTCGCCTCGGTCGGGCTGCCCGACCTGATCGTCGAGGCGGGCGGGGCGCCTGTCGAGTGGACCCCGTGCGGCGTGCTGGCCGGCACCAACCGGCCGCTGCTCTTCGACGACCTGAGCGCCGACCCGATCTTCAAGGACATCCCGATGGTCACGTTCTCGGCCGTCCGGTCCTATGCCGCGATCCCGCTGCATTCGCCGGAGGGCCTGGTCGTGGCGGCGATGGCGGTGATGGACACGGCGCCGCGCCGCTTCTCCGGCCGGACCCTCGACACGCTGCTCGCGGCCGCGCCCCGGGTGATGAGGCTGATCGACAAGCGGCGCTAACTCCCGCGCCGGTGCTCGAAGATCAGGTGCGTCTCGGTGCCCGCGACGAGGTGGGTGCCGCTGAGCCGCTCGGTGATTATCGTGCGCAGGTCGGCGACGTCAGCCGTGGCCACGTGCAGCAGGAAGTCGTAGGACCCGGAGACGAAATAGACATCGCGTACGGCCGGGATGCCGGCCAGCGACTCCGCGAACTTGCCGATCGCGTCCCGCGCGTCCGACCGGATGCGAACGGCGATCATGGCCTGGATCGGCCGACCGATCCAGGCCGGGTCGACGTCGGCGTGGAAGCCCCGGATGGCGCCGAGCTCACGCAGCCGGCGGACGCGGGTCAGGCACGTCGACGGGGCGATCCCGACCCGTTCGGCGAGAGCGTTGTTGGGCATCCGCCCGTCGACCTCGAGCAGGGCCAGCAGGTCCAGATCGACGTGATCAAGTCCCCGAAGATCATTCGGTAGATCGGTCATGATCCGCACCCTGCCCGCATGATGTTCCGCCACACGCTTCTCGGCAGAATCTTCTTCGGCCCCATTGCGGGGATCTGCACATCATTTCACTCTGATCCCACGAACCGCCACTGGTCGAAAGGACCCCCGCAATGCACATCGGCGTGCCGACCGAGGTCAAGAACCACGAATACCGGGTGGCCATCACCCCGGCCGGAGTGGCCGAGTTCGTCCGCCGCGGGCACCGGGTGCTCATCCAGGCCGGCGCCGGGGCCGGCTCGTCGATCACCGACGCCGACTACGCCGGCGCGGGCGCCGACATCGTGCCGGACGCCGACAGCGTATGGGGCCGGGCCGACCTGCTGCTCAAGGTCAAGGAGCCGATCGCGGCGGAGTACCACCGCCTGCGCGCCGGGCAGGTCGTCTTCACCTACCTGCACCTGGCCGCCGACGCGGCCGGCACGAAAGCTCTCCTCGACAGCGGGACCACCGCCATCGCCTACGAGACGGTGCAACTCGCCGACGGTTCGCTACCGCTGCTCGCCCCGATGTCCGAGGTGGCCGGCCGACTCGCCCCGCAGGTCGGGGCGTACTCGCTGATGCGCAACTCGGGCGGTCGCGGCGTGCTCCCCGGCGGGGTCCCGGGCGTCAGCCCGGCCCAGATCACTGTCATCGGCGGGGGCGTGTCCGGCGTCAACGCGGCCACGATCGCGCTCGGCATGGGCGCCGACGTCACCGTGCTCGACCTGAGCATCCCCCGGCTGCGGCAGATCGACGCCCAGTTCGGCGGCCGGATCAAGACCCTGGTGTCCAGCTCCTACGCGATCGAGCAGTCGGTGCTCGAGGCCGACATGGTGATCGGCGCGGTGCTCGTGCCCGGCGCCAAGGCCCCCACGCTCGTCTCGAACGACCTCGTCAAGCGGATGAAGCCGGGCGCGGTGCTCGTCGACATCGCCATCGACCAGGGCGGCTGCTTCGAGGACTCGCACGCCACCACCCACGAGGACCCGGTCTACCGGGTGCACGACGCGGTGTTCTACTGCGTGGCGAACATGCCCGGCGCGGTGCCGAACACCTCCACCTACGCCCTGACGAACGCCACCCTGCCGTACGCCCTGCGCCTGGCCGACCTCGGCTGGCCGGACGCCCTGCGGCAGGACCCCGCGCTCGCTCTCGGCCTCAACATCCACGCCGGCCGGCTCACCAACGCCTCGGTCGGTGAAGCGCTGGGCCTCCCTTCGGTCGAGGTCGACTCGGTCCTCGCCTGACCGCCGGACCGGGCGCCCGGAGCACTGTGCTCCGGGCGCCCTTTCCGTGCCTACAGGTATTTCTGGATCTGCGACAGGTCAGCCGGGCTCAGCCGGTCGGAGCTGGTGTTGCGCTGGTGCCAGAACGGGTAGCGCAGCGGCTCGCCGCTCACGTCGTCGAGCGCCTTGACCTCGTCCTCGGTGAGCACCAGATCGGCCGCCGCGAGGTTGTCCCGCAGCTGGTCGTTGGTGCGCGCGCCGACCACCACCGAGGTCACCCCCGGCTTCTGCACGATGTACGCGAGGGCCACCTGGGCCGCCGACACCCCGTGCGACTCACCGATCTTCACGGCCAGCTCGATCGTGTCGTACAGCTTGTCCTCGTCGTGGATCGGCGGCTCCGACCACTCCGACAGGTGCCGACTGCCGGCCGGGGCCTGGACCCCGCGCCGGTACTTGCCGGACAGCAGCCCACCGGCGATCGGGCTCCACACCAGGATGCCGACGCCACCGTCGAGGCAG
This sequence comes from Paractinoplanes ferrugineus, assembly GCF_016862195.1. Lineage (GTDB taxonomy): Bacteria > Actinomycetota > Actinomycetes > Mycobacteriales > Micromonosporaceae > Actinoplanes > Actinoplanes ferrugineus. Next base: position 106,013 of record NZ_BOMM01000028.1, read on the forward strand.
GCCGGGACGATCTCCGTCTCGACGTCGCGCGACTGCAGCGAGTAGTAGACCTGAGTGCTCGCGAACCGCTCCAGGTCGTGCTTGGCCGACACGCCCAGCGCCTTGGTCATCTGCCAGGCCGCGTAGTTCGAACAGCCCACGTACCGGACCTTGCCGGCACGCACCAGGTCGTCGAGCGCGGTCAGGGTCTCCTCGAGCGGAGTCTGCCCGTCCCACTCGTGCACCTGATAGAGGTCGATGTAGTCGGTCCCCAGCCGCTTCAGGCTGGCCTCCGCCCCCCGGACGATGTGGTGCCGGGACAGACCGGCGTCGTTCGGGCCCTCCCCCATCGGCATGCGTACCTTCGTCGCGATCAGCCAGTCCTCGCGGGTGTCGCCGAGCGCCTTGCCGATGATCTCCTCGGACAGGCCGGCCGAGTAGACGTCCGCGGTGTCGATCAGATTGACCCCCGCGGCCTTGGCGATCTCGATCTCCTCCTTGGCCGCCCCGACGTCGAGCTGACCGACCGGGGTCGCCCATCCGGTGCCGCCGAAGCCCATCGTGCCCAGAGTGAACGTCGAGACCCGAAGGCCCGTCCGTCCAAGCTGCCGGTACTGCATCGTCATCGCCCTCTCCGCAGTGCGTGTAACCGTTTGCCAGCCTCACCCGCGTACCCGTTCTTGTCCACCGAATGCGTGACCGGGTCCGGTGGACCTCGAGCGGATCTTTGGTTGAATGGCGGCCATGCCCAGCGACACCGCACACGTGGCCGAACGCATCGACCGGCCCGCCGACGACGTGTACGCCTACGTCTCGAACCCGGAGAACCTCCCGACGTGGGCGCACGGCCTCGGCGAGAACGTCACCCGGATCGACGGCGCGTGGTTCGTCGAGATCCCCGACGGCCTGGTCAAGGTCGTGTTCGCCCCGGCCAACGACGTCGGCGTGCTCGACCACGTCGCCACCTTCCCCGGCGGCGAGTCCTTCTTGAACCCGCTGCGCGTGGTGCCCTACGGCGACGGCTGCGAGATCGTCTTCAGCGTGCGCCGCGCCCCCGGCACCTCCGACGAGGACTTCGCCCGCGACACCGGACTGGTCGCCGCCGACCTGGCCCGCCTCAAGGCACTCCTCGAGCGCTGACCGGGCGGCCCCGGGCGCCGCGGCCTCAGCCGCCGCTCCCGCGAGGGGTCGCGTCGCGGGCCTCGGCCAGCAGGAACGCCGCGACGGCGTCGAACGGTTCCAGCGAGCGCTCGGCCCGGGACAGCACCACGGCCCCCTCGCAGGCCGCCACCAGCGTCGCGGCGAACCCGGCCGGGTCGGGATGGCCGCCGTCGGCGAGGAGCTCGGTCAGCCGCTCGCGCCACGACCGGAAGACGGCCGCCGCCCGGGTGAGCATCTCCTCCGACCGCGTGGCCACCGTGACGGCCAGGACCGCCGAGCCGGCCCCGGTCCGGCTCCGCACGAGCAGGTCACGCCAGAGTCCGACGTAGCGCTGCGCGACCCGCTCCGGATCGGCCCCCTTGAGCCCGCCCAGCCCCTGCAGAGTCTCCGCTCCGGCCGCCTCCAGCGCGGCCCCGACGAGCTGCTCCTTGCCGCCGGGAAAATGGTGGTAGATCGACCCGCGAGGGGTCCCGGTCGCCGCCAGCACCTCGGTGAACGACGTACCCTGCAGCCCGTGCCGGCCGAGCAGCCGCACCGCCCCGTCGATCATCAACTCCCGTACGCCCTGCTCCACGCGCCGCCCCCTCCGCCGTCACCGATTTCGCCGCCGATCCCCCGACGGCCCCTGTCGCGAGGTCACCTCACCCCCGCCGCCGAGCCCCGGTGCAGCCCCGCCTGCCTGACCGAGCCCGGCCGCGCGCCGTCCCGAGGCTGCTTGCACCCGTCCCGAGCCTGCTTGCACCGTCACAAGGCCCGCTCGCGCCGGAGAGCGCACTCACGGCGAGGGTCCGGTCGTCGGGATCACCGTCGCCCGTGGACGCCTGCCGTGTCGGCCCCCGCACACCCCTTAAACCATCCTAGGAGGCTAGGTCTGACGGTGGTGCGGAGCCGGAGATCGACTCGTCCTTTGTGGAGTGAGCCGTCCAGCACGGTACGTGACGACGGTGGGCGGCCTTCGACCGGCCCCCGAAAGGAGTACCGGAACCCCGATCGGAGGAACGATCGAGATTCCGGCGCCCGATGATCGTTGGTCAGGTATGCGGGACCTCCTGGAACGACGCGGCATGGACATGGCCCTGATCGCGGGCCTGATGATCTTCTACGGACTGTTCATCGGAGTGGCGCTCAGCCGCTCGTGAGCCACCCGATCACCGCGGCGGGGTCATCCGCGCAGCGGGCAGTCCACCTCGTACCGGCTGACCCCGGACGCCGGGCCGGGGCAGAGGAACTGCTCGAACCGGGTGTCCTCGTCGACGAAGCGCTTCAGCCAGGCCACGCTCGTCGAGGCGATGGTGGTGTTCGGGACGTTGGGGGCGAAGTGGGAGGCTCCGGCCAGTTCGAGGTAACCCGCGTCCGGCAGGCTGCTGAAGAACCGCTCGGAGTGTTGCCGCACCGGCGCGATGGTGTCGGACTGGGCTCCAATGATCATGGTGGGCACCTTGACGGTGGAGAAGTTCTTGGTCAGGTCCCACGGGGTGAGCGGCACGGCGGCCTTGAGCGAGGCTCTCGAGCGAGCGGCCTCCAGGGTTCCGCCGCCACCCATCGAGTGACCCATGACGGCCAGGCGGTTCTTGTCGATGCGGGTGCGCACGGCGCTCTGCCCGGTCAGGAAGTCGAGTGCGGCGAGCAGCTGACGGCCGCGAGTGGCGGGCTGGTCCGAGGTGGTCAGCGTGTCGATGTTGAAGACCACGAAGCCCTGCGACGCGATCCGCGGCGCCAGCCAGGCCAGACTGCTGCGGGTCGCGGTGAAGCCGGGGGCGATCGCGACCGCGCCGAAAGTGCCCTGACTGGTGTCGGTGGGCGCGTAGATGTCGCCGCCGCCGAAGCCGGACACGCTCGATCGGGCGACGCCGGTGCGGCTGATCGCGAACGGCCCGGTGGTGGCGCGGATGCTCGCGGCCGACGGGTTCGGCCCCCGCTGGAACGAGGCCGCCGCGATCTCGGCGCGCTGAGGCGAGGACGTCGCGGCGTCGGCTCGGGGGATCAGGGTGACGGCGGTGGCGGCCAGGGCCAGCCCCGCGGCGGCGCCGGCGATGGTGCGGAGCTTCCTTCTCGGTTCTCGCATGAGCTTCTCCCCACGATTGTCGGAAAATCTCGATAGTCGGAAATCCGGATCCGGTAGCCGCTCATACGGTTCGCATTCGGCCGCCGGTCGAATGGCAAGGCTGTCGTGAGACGGCCGTCGCAAGAGCGAAAATCGCATTGAACCGAATCGGCTCCGCCGGTGTTCACCGAAGTCCAGGCCCATCCGCAGGGGGGACAAAACGGACAGTAATGCGCGCCGGGTGATTTCCCACGGCGATGTCGTACGGGGTGCGGTGCGCCAATTCGGAGCCCACGGATCGCTCGACATGGATTCGCTGGCGACGCAATTGGCGATCAGCCGGGCCACGCTCTACCGGGTCGCGGGGAGCCGGGACGCGCTGCTCGGCGACGCGCTCTGGGCGCTCGGCGACCGCACCCTCGCCCGGGCCCGCACGCGCCGGCGGACGTGTGGCGTCGACGGCGTGCTCGAGGTGTCCCGGCGGTTCCACGACAAGCTGCGCGGGTCCCGCCCGATGCGCCGGTTCGTCGACGACGAGCCGCAGACCGCCGCCCGGGTCCTGTTCACCCCGTCGGGCGAGGTGCACCGCCGCGCGGTCCTGACCCAGCGCGACATCTTCGTCGAGGCCGGCGCCGCCCACGCCGAGGCCGACCTGTTCGACCAGGCCTTCCTTTACGTGCGGATCATGGAGTCGGTGCTCTACAGCGAATTGTTCACCGGCCGGGAGGTCGGCTTCCCGGTCGCCGAGCGCGCTCTGCGCGCCCTGCTCGGATGACCCCGGGCCCGATGAGGTACGGGGGTGCGGCGCTCCGAGCCGACGAAGCACTTAAGTCGGACGTATAGGACCAACTGCGCGGGGTAGTCGACGGTCATGCCGACGGCTACGACCTCCACCCTGGGTTTTCCCACCGCGGGCACCGAGCTCGAAGGTGACCTGCACCTGCCCGCCGGCGCGCACGGCGTGGTCCTGTTCGCGCACGGCAGCGGCAGTTCACGGCACAGCCCTCGCAACCGCCACGTCGCCGGGGCGCTGAACAAGCGCGGTCTCGGCACCCTCCTGGTGGACCTGCTCACCCATGAGGAGGAGGTGAGCGAGGTGCAGACCCACCAGCTGCGGTTCGACATCGGGCTGCTCGCCGACCGGCTGACCGGCCTGGTCGACCGGCTCGGTGAGCGGCCCGACACCCGCACCCTGCCGGTCGGCCTGTTCGGGGCCAGCACCGGGGCGGCGGCCGCCCTCGTCGCCGCGGCGGAGCGCCCCGACGAGGTGCACGCGGTCGTCTCCCGGGGTGGCCGGCCCGACCTGGCCGGACCGGCACTGCCCCAGGTCGAGGCCCCGACGCTGCTGATCGTGGGCGAGCGGGACCTGCCGGTGGTCGAGCTCAACGAACAGGCCCGCGACACCATGACCGGGACCGCCGAACTGCGGATCGTGCCGGGCGCGACCCACCTGTTCGAGGAGCCGCACGCGCTCGAGATCGTGGCCGAGGAGGCCGGCACCTGGTTCGCCACCCACCTCCGCTGATCTTCGCCGACCGCGACGAGCTCGACCGGCGGGTGCGCCGTCACCGGGCCGGGCCCCGCCTCCCCCGCGGGCGGGCGCTGGTCAAGGCCTGCGGGTCACCTTCCACCAGAAGCTCGGGGCGGCCGTCGCCGCGTCCGCCGACAGATCCACCCGTACGCCGGAGGCCTGCACCGCGCCGACCACCTGGCCGGAGGTGACCCCCGAGCCCGGGGCCGACGTCGTGGTGGTGACCTTGACCGCCAGTCCCGGCCAGCCGACGACCTTGAGCGGCCCGGCCGGACTGACCGGCGCCGCCGCACCCCAGGCGGTCTTGATCTGGCCCACTGTCTTGTCCGCGAGGAGCACGTACTCCTTCACGATGCCGCGTACGGCTTTGAGCAGTTTCCGGACGACGCTGTTGACGTTCGCCAGTTGCTCGGGGGTGTGCGCGCCCGGCTGGTTGAACACCGCCCCGACGACCGTGAGTGTCCGGCCGCCCACGCTGAGGTGGGCCGCGAAGACCAGGTTGCCGCCGGCCTCCCCGGTCGAGCCGGTCTTGATGCCGAAGACGCCCTGTTCACCGAGCAGATCGTTGTAGTTCTTGATCGTCCCGGCGACCGGGATCCGGGCCGACGGCATCGCCACGATGTCGGCGAACACCTGGTCCTTGAGCGCCGCCCGGGCCAGCGTGACCTGATCGGCCGCCGTGCTGATGGTGGTGGGCAGATAACCCGACGGATCGGTGTAATGCGTGCCGGTCATGCCCAGTTCCCCGGCCGCGGCGTTCATCTTCTCGAGGAACGCCGCCTCCGACCCGGAATCCCAGACACCGAGCATGTGCGCCACATTGTTGGCCGACGGCAGCATCAGCGCTTCGAGCGCGTCCCGCTCGGTCATCCGCTCGCCGACGGTCACCGGCACGAGCGACTGCCCGAGCGGAATCCGGGCGTTGTAATCGGCCACGTCCGCGCTGGTCACCGTGATGGTCGGGCCCTCCGCGGCGCCACTGAGCGGATGATTCTTGAGAATCAGATAGGCCGTCATCACCTTGGCCACACTGCCGATCGGCTCCGGATCGTCGTCCCCCGATCCGCCGAGCCGCCCCATTCCCTCGACGAGCAGTTCGGCCGACCCTTTGGCGGGCCACGGAATGGCGGGCAGGGCCCCCGGAATCTTCAGCGTCGCCGCGACCTCGGTGGTGAGGGTGGCCGCCGGTAGCCCGCGCTGGAGCTGAGCGGCGACCCCACCCCCCAAAAGACCCAGAAGCAGAAGAAGCGGCAGAAGTACGGCCAGGAGTACGCGTTTCCGCCTCTTCGGCTTCTTGACTCCTGTCCCGCTCCCCTGCGGCGCGAAATGCACCGGCGCGACCGGCGGGGCGACCGCCGCCCGAGCCGCGATCTGCGCGCGTTCCGGAGCCGGCGGGGACACCGAAGCGCGCCCACCCTGGGCCGGCACGACCGAAGCGCGCCCGCCCTGGGCCGGCATGGCAGCGCGCCCGCCCTGGGCCGGCACCACCGGCGCCCGCCCGCTGCGGGGCGGCGCGGAGACCGGCAACGGCTGGGTCTCGTCCGCAGCGGCGGAGCGAGACGGGGCCGATGACTGCGACGGGCCCGATGAGTGCGAAGGGGCCGATGCTGGGGACGGGTCCGGTGACCGAGGCGGGTCCGGGCGCAACTGGACCGTGGCCTCCTCGCCCGGCACCCGAGCGGCGCCGAACGACGCGGGCGTCGGGCCCGGCCGGACCGGCGACGGCGGGCCGGGCTGAACGAGCGTCGGCGGTTCCGGCGCGCCGGCCCGGCCTGCCGCGTACCCGTCAGATCGTTGAGCAGGCGGTCCGTCGCCTGCGGGGACCCGCGCCGAGCCTTTTGCCGATGGCTCGTCGCCGTGGTCCCCCGGCGTGGTTGCGTCCCCCGGCCCGGCCGCCCGCGTCATTGCACCGCTCCTCATCCGACCCGGAGTCGCCCCGGGCGCCCGACCAGTATTCCCGGCCCGCGCCAACCCACTTGTCAGCGGTCCGACAGCGCGACGACCCTACGTCGGCTACCTGTGGTTCATGCCGGCCGGCCCGCGTCAGGAGAATCGGATGATCGCCGTCAGCGCGCAGCCCACCCGCCCCTACTCCGCCGCCCGCACGGCGCGCCTGGCCCTCTGGGTGTTTCTGCTGGCCAACCTGGTGATCGTCGAGTTGATGCTGAGCACCCCGGCGACCGCCGCGCACAACACGCTGACCTCGGTCGGCCGGTTCTTCGGGCTGCACCTGGCGTTCCTGATGGCGCTGCAGCTGCTCCTGATCGCCCGGCTGCCGTTCCTGGACCGGCGGATCGGGATGGACCGGCTGACCACCTGGCACCGGTGGACCGGGTTCACCCTGTTCTGGCTGGTCCTGCTGCACCCGACGTTCGTGCTGCTGGGCTACGCGCGGCTCGACCGGATCTCGTTCCTCGGCGAGATCCCCAACCTGGCGAAGCAGATGCCGGTGCTGCTCGGCATGATCGCCGCCGGGCTGGTGGTGGTCGTGGCCGCGCTGTCGGTGCGGCTCGCCCGTCGCCGGCTGTCCTACGAGACCTGGCACGCGGTGCACCTGCTGGTGTACGCGGTGGTGGCGCTCGGCATCGTGCACCAGATCTACGAGGGGTCGGCGTTCAAGAGCAACATCCTCACCCAGGTGTACTGGTGGGGCCTGTGGGCCTTCGCACTGGGCGCCCTGCTGACCGGCCGCCTGTTCGTGCCGCTCGTGCGCAACGCCCGGCACCGGCTGCGGGTCGCCGCGGTGGTCCCCGAGACCGACGACGTGGTGTCGGTCTATCTCACCGGGCAGGATCTGGGCCGCCTCGAGGCGCGGGCGGGTCAGTTCTTCCTGTGGCGGTTCCTCGGTCACAACCGATGGTGGCAGGTCAACCCGTTCTCCCTCTCCGCGGCGCCGGACGGCCACGCGCTGCGGCTGACGGCGAAAGGCATCGGGGAGACCAGCGCGGGCCTGCGGCGGCTGCCGATCGGCACCCGGGTGTACGCCGAGGGACCGTACGGGGCGTTCACCGCCGCCCAGCGGGTGACCGGCAAGACGCTGCTGATCGCCGGCGGCATCGGCATCACCCCGATCCGGGCCCTGCTGGAGGACGATCAGCTGCCCGGCGACATCGTGGTGCTCTACCGGGTGCGGGACCGGGCCGAGGCCGTCCTGCTGGGCGAGCTGACGAACCTCGCGCAGATCCGCGGCGCCCGGCTCGACCTGCTGACCGGCCCGACCGACGAGCGGAACCGGCCGTTCAGTCCCGAAGCCCTGCTGGCCCGGGTCCCGGACATCGTCGAGCGGGACGTGTTCGTGTGCGGCCCGGCCCGGATGACCGACGCCGTCCGGCGCAGCCTGCGTGAGCTCGAGGTCCCGGCGGCCCAGCAGCACGCCGAGACCTTCCGGCTGGCGAGCTGAGCACCACCCGCGAACCGCCTGCGGCGAGTTGCGCCGGGCGAGTAACCTGCCCCGCGTGATCAAGCTGACGCGGCGCCGCATCGCCTGGGGCGCGGCCGTCGCGGCCCTGGTGCTGGTGCCGGCGGTCGGCGGGTGGAGCGCCGGCCAGGCACTGCGGCCGGCGGCGGCGCCCACGACCGCGCCTCCGGCCGCGCCGCCCGTGACGCCCACCCCGGCCTGGTCCGGGCCCACCCTGGACACGACCACGCCGGGCGGGCCGATCGGGGTCACCTCGGGCATGCCGACACCGAGTTCACTTCTGGCTCCCCCGGTCGGCTGGAAGCTCAGCGACGTACCCAGGTTCCTTCCGCCACCGGCGCCGGAACCGATCGTCCTTGCGCCGGGTGACCAGGTGCCGTTCCTGTCCCGGATCCCGGTGACCCAGCCGGTCGCGTTCCTGACCATCGACGACGGCTTCCTGAAGAACCCGGAGGCCGAGAAGCTGTTCGCGGCGGCGCGGATCCCGGTCACGCTGTTCCTGACCACCGACGCCATCCACGACGATCCGGCCTTCTTCGACCGGTTGCGCTCCTACGGCGCGGTGATCGAGGCGCACACGATCTCGCACCCGGAACTGGCCGGGCGCTCCGCCGAGTTCCAGCACCACCAGATCTGCGACGGCGCCGACCGGCTCGCCCAGTGGTACGGCCGCCGGCCGGTGCTGTTCCGCCCGCCGTTCGGCGACAAGGACACCACGACGCTGCGGGTCGCCAAGCAGTGCGGCATGACGGCCGCTTTCATGTGGAAGGAGACCGTCGACAAGGGCAAGGTGCGTTACCAGGAGGAACTCAAGACGGTGCAGCGCGGCGACATCATCCTGATGCACTTCCGGCCGGCCTTCGTCAAGGACTTCCTGGCCGCGCTCACCGCGATGCACCGGGCGGGCCTGACCCCGGCGCTGCTGGAGGACTACGTGCCCGGGGCGTCCCTGGCCACCCCGGCGAGCCCGCCGACGAGTCCGGCGGCGGGCCCGCCGCCGAGCCGGTCGTCGAGCCCGCTCGGATGAGCCCCGGTCAGGCCGTCACCCGTGGCTGCCGGCTCGCCGAGCCGATCCCGAAGGCGACCGCCCCCGCGATCGCCGCCACCCCGCACAGCGCCAGCGTCCAGACATAGCCGAACGCGCCCACCGAGGCGCCCGCCAGGACGCCGGCGACCAGCAGGCCGGCCGTCGCCGCGTTGGCGAACAGGGTGGTGGCCCGCCCGGTCGCCGGGGCGAGCAGATCCTGGAAGTAGCGGATCCCGGCCGCGCCCACCACCGCGATCGCGACGCCCCGGAAGATCTGCCCGACCAGCAGCAGAGGCATGCCGTCGGCCAGCATCGTGAGGGCGAAGTGGACGACGAACGCGAGCATGCCGCCCAGGATCAGCAGCCGCTGGCCGACCCGGGGCGGCAGGGCGGCGAGGACCAGCGCCGCGACGACCTCCACCGCGGCGCACACGCTGTAGAGGATGCCGACGGCGGAATCCGGGCGGTCGAGGCCCCGGGTGACGAACAGCGGCAGGGTCACCGATCCGGCGTACATCGCCGTGAAGAACAGCGTGACACTCGCGGTGAGCAGGACCACCACCCGGACCGGTGGGGCGTCGCCGGCCCGCTCGCCCTCGGCGGCGGCCGACGGCCTCGCCGGCGGCCTCGGCACCGAGAGGGTGGCGGCGGCGGCGAGCAGCAGAGCGGCGGCGGCCGACCAGAGGAGTACGGGGTAACCGCCGTGCGCCAGCACTAGCGCGCCCAGAAGCGGGCCGATCGCCCAGGCCAGCGACCACACCGAGCGCAGCAGCGGGGCCGATCGCTGGGCCGCCGGTCCGTCCCCGAGGACCGCGCGGGCGAGCGAGAACAACTGCGGGAAGGCCGCCCCGACCCCGCCGAGCAGGGTGAGGGCCAGCAGCAGGAAGACCGGGAACGCGGTGGTGCGGGTCAGGATCGTGAACGCGATCGCGCAGCCGACGGTGACGAGCACCGTGTAGCGGCGCGCCGGGCGCCTGTCGAAACGCCTGCCGAGCAGCCACGCCACGACGATGCCGCCGATCGCGGTGCACGACGCGAGCACGCCGATCCGGATCGGGCTCAGGTGCGCCTCGTCGGCCGCGAACAGCACCACGTACGAGCCCCACATCGAGTCGGCGACGCCGAGCAGCAGGACGGCGGCAGCCAGCGAGAAGAACGGCACCCCCGGTTCCTACCCCATGACGGGCCGTTCCTACTCGATCAGCGCGCGGAGTCGCGCCGGGTCGTTGAGAACGTGGATCGCCACGATCCGGTCGTCGTGGACGGTGAACGCCATCACGGCCAGCACCTGCTCGCCGGAGCGCACCAGGATGCCGGCCGTCCCGTTGATCAGCACCGGCCCGACCAGACCGGCCAGCCGGCCGAAACGCCTCGCCTCGCCGGCCACGTCGCGGGCGCCACGCAGCACCACGGTGAAATGTGGCCGGTCGGGGCCGCCGTCGGCGCGCAGCACCACGTCGGGGTGCAGCACCTCGAGCAGCGCGCCGAAGTCGCCGTCCCGGGCGGCCGCGAAGAAGGCGTCGACCGCCGCCCGTTGACGGGCCAGATCGGGCATCGGCGCGGGCGCGGTGTCCCGGACCCGGCGGCGGGCCCGCCCGGCCAGTTGCCGGGTGGCCGCCGGCGTGCGCTCGAGCAGCACAGCGACGTCGTCGAACGGCACCGCGAACATGTCGTGCAGCACGAACGCGAGCCGCTCGTCCGGGTTGAGCGAACCCAGCACGACCTGCAGGGCCAGGCCCACCGCGTCGGCCAGCAGCGCCCGCTGCTCGGGGTCGGGGCCGGCGGCCGGGCTCACCACCGGGTCGGGCAGCCGCGTCTGCGGCCGGGACTGCCGGGCCCGCAACAGGTTCAGGCAGACCCGGCCGACGATCGTGGTCAGCCAGCCGGGCACGTTGCGTACCCCCTCGGCGCCGGCCCGGTCGGCCCGCAGCCAGGCGTCCTGCAGGGCGTCGTCGGCCTCGGCGAGGGAACCGAGCATCCGGTACGCCACCGCGCGCAACCGCGGCCGCTCCGCCTCGAACTCGTCGACCAGCATCGTCACATTCTCCCGGCGGCGCGGGTCATCCCGGTGACACCCCGACGATGGGAGAGAAAATGATCCTGGTCACCGGCGGCACCGGCACGCTCGGCGCCCACGTGGTCCCGCTGCTGCGACGGGCCGGCCACGAGGTGCGGATCCTCAGCCGCGGCCACGGCGCGGACCTCGCCACCGGCCGGAACGTGGACGCCGCCCTGGCCGGCGTGCACACCGTGCTCCATCTGGCCGGCTCCCGGACCGGCGACGGCGACAAGGCCCGCACCCTGGTCCGCGCGGCCGAGCGGGCCGGCCGCCCGCACCTCGTCCACATCTCGGTGGTCGGATGTGAACGGATTCCGGTGCGCACCGCCGTCGACCGCGGCGGCTTCGGCTACTTCGCCGAGAAGCGCGACGCGGAACTCGTCATCGAGAATTCGGCACTGCCGTGGACGATGTTGCGCGCCACCCAGTTCCACGATCTGACCCGCAACCTCGCCCGCGGTGCCGCGCGGCTCCCGGTGATGCCCGCCTTCGCCGGCGTCCACTTCCAGCCGGTCGACACCGCCGAGGTGGCGGCCCGGCTGGTGGGGCTGGCGCTGGGCGAACCGGCGGGCCTCGTGCCGGAGCTGGCCGGCCCCCGCCCGTACGCCATGGCCGAGCTGTTCCGCACCTACCTGCGAGCAACCGGCCGGCGCCGGGCGATCGTGTCCTTGCGGGGCGCGGGCGGCGCCTACCGGGCGGTGCGGTCCGGGGCCAACCTGCCCCTGGCGGGCGCCGACCTCGGCACCGTGACCTGGGAGGACTTCCTGTCCACCGCGGCTCAGTCCACCCGGTAGGGGTCGCGACCGGGGCCGCGCACGGCGTCCGCCGCCGCCTCGGCGGGCGCCGGCACGAGGGTGTGAACCGCGCGACCGGTGCGCCCGTTGCCATCGCGTCAGGGCTGGCTTACTCCCGGGGCGCCGGTTTCGAGGTGACCGACCAGGCGGCGGACGTAGTGGGGGTCGAGGTCGCTCGTCACCGACAGGTCGTACCAGTCGTGGTGCCGCGGCACGTGGCGGACCTGGCTCTGGCCCGGGTTGAGGCGGACCACGGTGTGCTCGCCGCCGTAGGCGTCGGTCAGCACGACGCGGGTGGGCCGGGCCGACGGGTTGGCCAGGGTCAGCCGGGTGTCGCGGATGGTGGCCTCGACGCCGTTGCCCCGGAAGCGGCGCAGAAAGCCGTTCGGGCCGTGCACCGTGATGTCGGAGGTGTCCGGCCAGATCCCGGTCAGGTGCGTACGGGCGGCGGCCGTGTAGGTGCGTGGCTCGCCATCGGCCTCGGTCACGTAGAACACGGCTCCGGCGTCGCCGCGGCTGGCGAACGTCACCCGCAGCTGACCGGCGGCGTACCGGGCGTCGGCGGCCAGGTCGTAGCGCAGGGGGCGGGCCGGGCGTACGCCGGGCTCGGGTGCCGGCAGTTCTGGCGAGGCCGGGGGCTGCGGGACGAAGTCGGGGTGCCGGCGGCGGTCGGCGGGCGCGTACGCCGAGGTGTCGGGCAGTGCGGGCGTCGCCGGGCGGGTCTTGCCGAAATCGAAGGCGGCCGTGAGGTCGCCGCAGATCGCGCGCCGCCACGGCGAGATGTTGGGTTCGCGCACACCGAACCGTTTCTCCACGAAGCGCACGATCGAGGTGTGGTCGAAGGTCTCCGAGCAGACGAAACCCCCGGTGCTCCAGGGCGAGACGACGAGCATCGGGACGCGCTGGCCGAGGCCGTACGGGCCGGCGACGTGTCCGCCTTCGGCCGCCCGGAACTCGTCGCGCAGGTCGACGGTGGAGTTGCCGGCGGTCGGGTAGGGCGGGACGACATGGTCGTAGAAACCGTCGTTCTCGTCGTACGTGATGAACAGTGCCGTCCTCGCCCAGACCTTGGGGTCGGCGGTGAGCGCGTCGAGCACCTGCGCGATGTACCAGGCGCCGTAGTTCGCCGGCCAGTTCGGGTGTTCCGTGTACGCCTCGGGCGCGACGATCCAGGACACCTGCGGCAGCTTGCCGGTCAGCACGTCGTCGCGCAGCGGGGCGAACATGTCCTCGCCGGCCTTGAGGTTCGTGCCGGTGCGCGCCTTCTCGAAGAGCGGCGAGCCGGGCGCGGCCTCGCGGTACTTGTCGAAGTAGAGCAGCGAGTTGTCGCCGTAGTTGCCGATGAACGGGTCCGCCGTCCAGCCCCAGGAACCGGCCGCGTCCAGTCCGTCGCCGACGTCCTGGTAGATCTTCCACGAGACGCCGGCCGCCTCGAGCCGCTCCGGGTAGGTCGTCCAGTCGTAGCCGAGCTCGTCGTTGGTCACGACCGGGCCGCCGCCCGTCCCGTCGTTGCCGGTGTAACCGGTCCACATGTAGTAGCGGTTCGGGTCGGTCGGACCCATCAGGCTGCAGTGGTACGCGTCGCAGACGGTGAAGTTGTCGGCGAGCGCGTAGTGGAACGGGATGTCGTCCCGGGTCAGGTAGGCCATCGTGGTCGCCGACTTGGCCGGGACCCACCTGTCGTACCGTCCGCCGTTGAACGCCTGGTGGCCGTCGTTCCAGCCGTGCGGCAGGTCCTGCAGGAACCGCATGCCCAGGTCGTCGCCGTCGGGCCGGAACGGCAGGACGCCGTCCTGGTTCCACACCGGATTGCCGTCGGGCAGCGTCACGGGGGTGCGGTCACCGAACCCGCGGACGCCGCGCAACGCCCCGAAGTAGTGGTCGAAGGAGCGGTTCTCCTGCATGAGGACCACGATGTGCTCGACGTCGGCGATCGTGCCGGTGCGGCGGTCGGCCGGGACGGCCGCGGCGCGGGCGATGCTCGGCGACAGCGCGGCCATGGCGGTGGCGCCACCGGCGAGCGTGAGGAATCCGCGGCGGTTGATGCGTTCCATGCCGGCCAGTCTCGACCCGGCCCGGCCGGCGGAAAAGTCCGGTCAGGCGAACTCGCGGCGATCGTCAGGTAGACGCGACGTCACGCCCCGGCGATCGAGCAGCTCCAGAAGGGGCACCGCGACCCGCCGGGTGGTGTCGAGCTCTTTGCGGGCCTCGCTGATCGTGAACGGCCGGCCGAGTCGCCGCAGCCGCTCGGCCGCCTCCGGCACCGCCGTCGCCCGGAGCACCACCTTGGGCGCGAGCTGGACCAGCAACCCGGCCCGCACCCCCGCCGCCTGCTGCCGGACCCCCAACCCAAGCTCGATGAGCTGGTACGCCTCGGGCGCGGCGAACGGCGGCCGACCGGCGAACGCCTTGTCCACGGCCGCGACCAGTTCGGCCGGGAGGCCGGCGGGCCCGGTCCCGACCCGCCCGTCGCCGATCCGCCCGTCGCTGATCCGCAGTGGCGGCTCGACCAGGGCCTCGACCAGGGCACGAGCGGGCAGGCCGAGGCGGTGCCGCAGGGCCTCCACCGGGGCACCCGGCTCCAGCGGGTGCGCCTCGCGATAGGCGGTGACCTCGGCGCCCAGGCGTTCGGCGAGGGCCGCCCAGTGCGCCGGGTCGGCATACCAGTCCCCCGTGACCGGCCCCCGGACCGCGCCAGCGTCCTGCGGGCCGGCGTCCTGCGGGTCGGGGGCCGGGACTCCCATGGCGGTCAGGTCGGGGGCGCGGATCAGGAGGCGGCGGCGGAGCTCGCCGGCCAGGGACGGGGTGCCGGTCATGGTGGCCAGGTCGGCGGCCCGGGCCGCGGCGGCGCCCCGGCGGGTCAGGCCCGGGGGCCGGACGTCCAGGACGGTGGCGCCGCCGGCTATGTGGTGCCGGCCGGGATCCCGGAGCAGGGCGCGGTCACCGATGCGCAGCGGAAGGGGGTGGGACAGCCGCAGGCGGCACGTGTCCGGGCCCAGCGGACGGACCCGCGCGGGCACGGCGGCCGAGCCGATGTGCACCGTGACCGACTGCGGAAGGTCCTTGACCGGATCACCGGCCAGCCGCACGTCGACGAGGTCGGTCGGCCGGAAACTCCCGGGCGTCAGCAGGGCGTCGCCCCGGGACAGCTTCTCCGTCGGCACGCCCCGGAGGTTCACCGCGACCCGGGCGACCGCGGTCACGGACGTCTCGGCCGCCCCGAGCGCCTGCAGGCCGCGGACCCGCACCAGCGAACCACCCAGGGCCAGCTCGTCGCCCACGGCAATCGTCCCCCCGCCGAGGGTGCCGGTGACGACCGTGCCGGCCCCCTTGACGGTGAAGACGCGGTCGAGGAAGAACCGCACCGGCCCGCCGGGCTCGGGCGAGGGCACCGCGGCGACGAGACGATCGAGGGCGACGCGCAGGTCGTCGAGCCCGGCCCCGGTGACGGCGCTGACGGCGACCGCCGCGACGGCGCCCAGACCGGTGGGCGCGATCCGCTCGCGGGCCTGCGCCAGCGCCGCCGCCGGGTCGGCCAGGTCGGACCGGGTCACCACCAGCAGGCCGTGGCGCACCCCGAGCGCGTCCAGGGCGGCCAGGTGCTCGGCCGACTGCGGCATCCAGCCCTCGTCGGCCGCCACCACGATCATCGCGGCCGGCACCGGGCCCACGCCGGCCAGCATGTTGGCCACGAACCGCTCGTGACCCGGCACGTCGACGAACGCCACGGTCCCGCCCGACGGCAGGGTGGTCCACGCGAACCCGAGGTCGATCGTCATACCGCGGCGGCGCTCCTCGGCCCAGCGGTCCGGTTCCATCCCGGTCAGCGCGCGCACCAGGGTGGACTTGCCGTGATCGACGTGGCCGGCGGTCGCTACCACGTGCACGGTCAGGCCACCGCCAGCACGGCCGCGACCACGTCGGCGTCCCGTTCCGGGGGCACGCAGCGCAGGTCGAGAAGCAGCCTCCCACCCGCGACGCGGCCGACGACCGGCGTCGCGTTCGTGCGCAGCCCGGACGCGTACCTCTCAGGCAGCGACAAGGACCACGACGGGAGCCGGACGTCCGGCGCTCCGCCGCCACCGACGACCGCGACCGACTCGGTGAGGGTGACCGGGATGCCGTTGCCCTCGAGTTCTGCCAGGACGCGCAGGGTCCGCTCGCGCAGGGCCGCCGGATCGGTGCGCAGCGCCCGCCAGACGGGGGTCTCCGGGCCGGTGAGGGTGGCCTGCAGGGCCGCGAGGGTGAGCTTGTCGACGCGCAACGCCCGGGCGAGGGGGTGCCGCCGCAGTCGTTCCACCAGGGCGGCGTCGCCGAGGATGAGCCCGGCTTGAGGGCCGCCGAGCAGTTTGTCCGCCGAGGCGATGACGAGATCGGCGCCGTCCTTCAGGGTGCCGGCCGCGTCCGGTTCATCGGGCAGCAGGGGGTCGGCGCTCAGCAGCCCCGAGCCGATGTCGGCGACCACCGGGAGGTCGAGCCGGGCCAGCTCGGCGACGGTGGCCCCGCTCGTGAATCCGCTGATCGTGAAGTTGGACGGATGCACCTTGAGGATGAAGCCCGACGCCGGACCTATCGCGTCTTCATAGTCTGCGACGGACGTGCGGTTCGTCGTGCCGACCTCGCGCAGCCGCGCCCCGGTCGACTCGAGCAGATCCGGCAGCCGGAAACCGTCGCCGATCTCCACCATCTCGCCCCGGCTGACGATGATCTCCCGGCCGGCCGCCAGCGCGGTGGCGGCGAGCACCAGGGCCGCGGCCCCGTTGTTGACCACGTGCACCGCCCCGGCGGCGGGCACCGCGTCGTGCAGCGCCTTCAGGGCGGTCCGGCCCCGCTTGGCCCGCAGGCCGCTGGCCAGATCCATCTCGACGTCGGTGTTCCCGGCCGCCGCGAGCACCGCTTCCCGCGCCGCGTCGGAGAGCGGCGCCCGCCCGAGGTTGGTGTGCAGCACGACCCCGGTGGCGTTGAGCACCGGCCGCAACCCGCCGGCCGGCCCGGCGAGCGCGGCCACCGCCGCGTCGGCCACCCCGCCGGGCGCCAGCACACCCGCCCGCACCAGGTCCTGAGCGGCGACGACGGCCGCCTTGACGGCCACCCGGCCGAGCCGGTCGGCGGCGTCGCTCAGCCGGGGATCGGCAAGGACGACATCGGTACGCGGCACCAGCCGCCGGGGATCCACGCCCCCAATTTAGGCCGCCCGCAGGAACTCGGCCGGGCGGAGCCCTCGACAAGCCCACGAGCCCACGATGTGGAACGGGGGCCTTGATCAACCGGCCGAGGACCGCGCCGTGCCCGCCCGGCGGCGGGGCTGACCCCCGCCGCGCGGGCCGACCCCCGCCGCCGGGATCGCCATCGGGCGACGGGAGCGGAGCCCGGCGGCGGGGCGAACGCCTTATTGCTGCGGCGGGACGGCACCCGGCTGACCGGCCGGCTGAGCACCCGGGTGGGCACCCGGCTGGGCACCCGGCTGGCCGTACTGGGCCGGCGGCTGGGCGGGGTGGCCCGCCGGGGCCATCGGCTGGCCGGCGTAGGCCGGGTGGGCGGCCTGGATCTCCTCGGCACGGGCCTTGCGGGCCTTGACCATCTGGATCACGGCGAGGACCGGCACGGCGAACGCGTAGAAGAAGATGCGCACCTCGCCGCCCTCGAAGAAGGCCAGCAGGTAGACCGAGTAGGCCAGGAAGGCCACGGCGGCGATGCCGTCGAAGATGCGGGCGCCCTTGGACTGGCCGAAGCCGGCCAGGCCGAGCACCGCGAGAAGGATGGCGCTGACGAAGAGCAGCGCGATGTAGCCGTAGAAGGCACCGTCGGACACGAGATTTTCCCCGTTCGATGAGTCTTGGACGGCATACCTTAAAGCTTGCTGAGACTTTCGTGGGGGCAGCCTGCGTGCGGCCGCGCCGGGGAAGGGCTAGGGTCTGATCCGTGGGCGTCCGGACCTGGATCGAAGGCTGGCCGGTCTACCGGCAGTTGACCGGGACCGACCCGCTGGGCCGTGGTGCCGCCGCGCAGTCGGAGCGGTCCAGATCGCTGACCGCGCGCACCGAGACCGCCGACCGGGTGGCCAAGTCGGTGTGCCCCTACTGCGCGGTCGGTTGCGGGCAGCGCATCTTCGTCAAGGACGAGAAGGTCGTGCAGATCGAGGGCGACCCCGACAGCCCGGTCTCGCGCGGGCGGCTGTGCCCCAAGGGTTCGGCCAGCCTGAGCCTGGTCACCTCGCCGCGCCGGCAGCAGCACGTCCTCTATCGCAAGCCGTTCGGCACCGACTGGGAGAAGCTCGACCTCGAGACGGCGATGGACATGATCGCCGAGCGGGTGCTCAAGGCACGCGAGCAGACCTGGGAAGACGCCGATGACGAGGGCCGCCCGCTCAATCGCACGCTGGGCATCTCCAGCCTGGGCGGGGCGACGCTCGACAACGAAGAGAACTATCTGATCAAGAAGCTGTTCACCGCGATGGGCGCCATCCAGATCGAGAACCAGGCGCGCATTTGACACTCCGCCACCGTTCCCGGTCTGGGAACCTCTTTCGGCCGTGGCGGGGCCACCAGCTTCCTGCAGGATCTGGTCAACGCTGACTGCATCGTCATCCAGGGCTCGAACATGGCCGAGGCACACCCGGTCGGCTTCCAGTGGGTGGTCGAGGCCAAGAACCGGGGCGCCAAGGTCATTCACGTCGACCCGCGGTTCAGCCGGACGAGTGCGCTGGCGAACACCCACGTGCCGGTCCGGGCGGGGGCCGACATCGCGTTCCTGGGCGGGATCGTCAACTACATCCTCGGCAACGAGAAGGACTTCCGCGACTACGTCCTGGCCTACACGAACGCGTCGATGATCGTCAGCGCGAAGTACCGGGACACCGAGGACCTGGACGGGTTGTTCAGCGGGTTCGACCCGGGGACCAACACCTACGACCAGACCAGCTGGATGTACGCCGGGTCGGAGGAGCACGCCGGGGACAGCGCCGACTCGGCGGCCGGGCGGGAGACCGCGAGCGGCCTGCGGCACGAGTCGCACGGGGTGCCGGTGCCCGCCGACGTGCCGCGCGACGAGACGCTGCAGGACCCGAACTGCGTCTACCAGATCCTCAAACGGCACTACGCCCGCTACACCCCCGAGGTCGTCGAGCAGGTCTGCGGCGTACCCCGGGAGAAGTTCCTCGAGGTCTGCGAGGCCTGGACGGCGAACTCGGGGCGGGAGCGGACGACCTGTCTGGTCTATTCGGTCGGGTGGACGCAGCACAGCGTGGGCGTGCAGTACATCCGCACCGGCGCGATCATCCAGCTGCTGCTGGGCAACATGGGCCGGCCCGGCGGGGGTGTGCTGGCGCTGCGCGGGCACGCCAGCATCCAGGGGTCGACCGACATCCCGACGCTGTTCAACCTGCTGCCGGGCTACCTGCCGATGCCGCATCACGCGCAGCACCCGACGTTCGGCGAGTGGGTCGACGAGATCCGGCATCCGGGTCAGAAGGGCTTCTGGGCGAACGCCGAGTCCTATGCGGTGAGCCTGCTCAAGGCCTACTTCGGCGACGCCGCGACCAGGGACAACGACTGGGGGTACGGCTGGCTGCCGCGACTGACCGGCGATCACGGTACGTACCGGCAGGCGCTCGACATGATCGACGGGAAGATCAAGGGTTACTTCCTGCTCGGCCAGAACCCGGCGGTCGGGTCGGCGCACGGCCGGGCCCAGCGGCTCGGCATGGCCAACCTGGACTGGCTGGTGGTGCGCGACCTCTACATGATCGAGAGCGCGACGTTCTGGAAGAACGGCCCCGAGGTGGAGACCGGCGAGATCACCCCGGAGAGCTGCCGCACCGAGGTGTTCTTCTTCCCGGCCGCCTCGCACGCCGAGAAGGAGGGCACGTTCACCCAGACCCAGCGGATGCTGCAGTGGCGCGAGAAGGCGGTCGAGCCGCCCGGCGACGCGCGCAGCGACCTGTGGTTCTTCTACCACCTCGGCCGGCGGCTGAAGGCGCGGCTGGCCTCCTCCCCGCTGCCGCGGGACGCGGCGATCCAGAACCTGACCTGGGAGTACGGGGCGGACGAGCCCAGCGGCGAGCGGGTGCTGCAGGAGATCAACGGTTTCGACCTGTCCACCGGCAAGTTGCTGAGCTCGTTCACCGAGATGAAGCCGGACGGCACCACCTCGGGCGGCTGCTGGATCTACACCGGGGTGTTCGCCGACGGCGTCAACCAGGCCGCCCGCCGCAAGCCGGGCAGCGAGCAGAACTGGGTGGCGCCGGAGTGGGGCTGGGCGTGGCCGGCCAACCGGCGCACCCTCTACAACCGTGCCTCCGCCGACCCCGACGGCAAGCCGTGGTCGGAGCGCAAGAAGTACGTCTGGTGGGACCCCGAGAAGGGTGAGTGGACCGGGGCGGACGTGCCCGACTTCGAGAGGACCAAGCCCCCGACGTACGAGCCGCCCGAGGGTGCCTCCGGGGTGGCGGCGCTCTCCGGCCGGGACGCGTTCATCATGCAGGGCGACGGCAAGGGCTGGCTGTACGTCCCGTCGGGGCTGATCGACGGTCCGCTGCCGACGCACTACGAGCCGGCCGAGTCGATGGTGCGCAACCCGCTCTACGGCCAGCAGGCCAACCCCACTCGCAAGGTCTACGACCGGGACGACAACCCGACCAACCCGAGCCCGCCGCGACAGCACGCCGACGTCTTCCCGTACGTCTTCAGCACCAGCCGCCTCACCGAGCACCACACCGCCGGCGGCATGAGCCGGCAGCTGGCGTACCTCTCGGAACTGCAGCCGGAGATGTTCGTCGAGGTCTCCCCCGCGCTGGCGGCGGAACGCGGCCTCGAGCATCTCGGCTGGGCGCACATCGTCACCGCGCGCGCCGCCATCGAGGCGCGGGTGCTGGTCACCGAGCGGCTGACCCCGCTGCGCATCGACGGCCGGGTCGTGCACCAGCTCTGGCTGCCCTACCACTGGGGCTCGGAGGGCCTGGTCACCGGCGACTCGGCGAACGACCTCATCGGCATCACGCTGGATCCGAACGTCCTGATCCAGGAGAGCAAGGTCGGCACGTGCGACATCCAGCCGGGGCGGCGGCCGGTCGGCAAGGCACTGCTGGCGTACGTTGCCGACTATCGCCGCCGGGCCGGGCTCGCACCCGGGTCCCGCCCACCGACCGTGACCACGAAGGACGCTGATGGGGATCAATAGCCTGTACGGGCCGCTCGATCCGGCCCCGGACGCGGGTTACCCCGACGCCCCGCCCCGGATGGGTTTCTTCACCGACACCTCGGTCTGCATCGGCTGCAAGGCCTGCGAGGTGGCCTGCAAGACGTGGAACGCCATCCCGGACGACGGCTTCAACCTGCTCGGCCACTCCTACGACAACACCGGCGGGCTGAGCGCCGACTCGTGGCGGCACGTCGCGTTCATCGAGCAGCCGGCGGTGGACGCCCTGGCCGCGGCCGGCCGGCCCGAGCCGCAGTTCCTCGGCATGCCGGGCACCACCCTTCCCGGCGAGTCGGTGCCGGCCGGCTCCCGCACCGATTTCCGCTGGCTGATGATGTCGAACGTGTGCAAGCACTGCACCCACGCCGGCTGCCTCGACGTCTGTCCGACCGGGTCACTGTTCCGCACCGAGTTCGGCACCGTGGTGGTGCAGGAGGACATCTGCAACGGCTGCGGCTACTGCGTGGCGGCCTGCCCCTACGGCGTCATCGACCGGCGCGAGGACGACGGCCGGGCCTGGAAGTGCACGCTCTGCTACGACCGGCTCGGCGACGGGCTGACCCCGGCGTGCGCGCAGGCGTGCCCGACCGAGTCGATCGTCTTCGGTGAGCTGTCCGAACTGCACGCCCGCGCCGACGAGCGGGTCGCGAAACTGCACGCCGACGGCGTCGGGTCGGCCCGGCTCTACGGCCACGACCAGGACGACGGGGTGGGCGGGGACGGCGCGTTCTTCCTGCTGCTGGACGAGCCCGAGGTGTACGGCCTGCCGCCCGACCCGATCGTGACCACCCGGGACCTGCCGGACATGTGGAAACGGGCCGGTCTGGCCGCCCTCGCCATGGCCGCCTCGGTGGCGGTGTCGTTCCTGGGCCGGCGCGGATGAGCCGGCGCGGCGACCGGCCGATGGTGCCGCGGGCGGAGTTCCGCTCCTACTACGGGCAGCCGATCGTGCGGCCCGCCCCGTGGACCCACGACATCGCGTCGTACCTGTTCACCGGCGGGCTCGCGGCCGGGTCGGCGCTGCTCGCCGCCGGCGGTCAGCTCACCCGGCGGCCCCGGCTGCGGCGGACCGGCCGGGTGGCGGCGCTCGGCGCGGTCGCGGCCAGCGGCTACTTCCTGGTCGCCGACCTGGGCCGGCCGGAACGGTTCCTCAACATGCTGCGGGTCGCCAAGCCGACCTCGCCGATGTCGATGGGCACGTGGATCTTCTCGGCGTTCAGCGGGGCGGCCGGGGTGGCGGCCGTCGCCGAGGTCGCGCCGCTGCTGCCGGCCTCGTTCCTGCGGCGGGTGCTGCCACCGGCCGGTGCGGTGGCCGGGCTGGGGGCCGCGGCGGTCGCGCCCGCGCTGGCCACCTACACCGCGGTCCTGCTCGCCGACACGGCCACCCCGAGCTGGCACGTGGCGTACCCGGAACTGCCGTTCGTCTTCGCCGGAAGCGCCCTCGCCAGCGGGGCCGGGGTCGGGCTGATCGCCGATCCGGTCCCGGCGACCCGGCGGATGGCGGTGCTGGGCGCGGCCCTCGAGCTCTACGGCGCCCATCGGATCGAGACCACCAAGGGCATTCTCAGCGAGCCGTACGCGACCGGCCGCGCCGGGCGGCTGCTGCGGGTGGGCCGGGCGCTGACCGCCGCCGGGGTCGCCGGGGCCGTCCTCGGGCGCCGCAGCCGGGTCGTCTCGGCGCTGTCCGGACTGTCCCTGCTGGCCGCGTCGGCGGTCACCCGGTTCGGCATCTTCGAAGGCGGCAT
Source organism: Paractinoplanes ferrugineus (assembly GCF_016862195.1). Taxonomy (GTDB): domain Bacteria; phylum Actinomycetota; class Actinomycetes; order Mycobacteriales; family Micromonosporaceae; genus Actinoplanes; species Actinoplanes ferrugineus. Next base: position 128,966 of record NZ_BOMM01000028.1, read on the forward strand.
GGCGTCGGCGCGCGACCCCAAATACACGGTGCTCCCCCAGCGCGAACGCCTGGCCGGACGGGTTCCGGACGGTCCGCCACCCGACTGACCCCGGCGCGCGCCCGTCAGGCCACCTCGACCGTCCGGCCGGTGCTCGGCACCAACTCCCCGACGACCGGGTAACCCGGGACCTCCCCCACCACGAGCAGTCCGCCGGAGGTCTGCGCGTCGGCGAGGAGCAGCAGCTCGTCCTCGCCCACGGCCGACCGCAGGTGCGGCCGCACCCAGTCGAGGTTCCGCCTGGTCCCCCCGCTGACGAAGCCGTCGGCGAGCGCCTGCCGGGCCCCGTCGAGGTACGGGACGGCGGCGGCGTCGAGCCGGGCGGTGACCCCGCTGGCCCGCGCGAGCTTGTGCAGATGCCCGAGCAGCCCGAACCCGGTCACGTCGGTGGCCGCCTCCACACCCGCCCGCAGGGCCGCCCCGGCCGCGTCCCGGTTGAGCGTCGTCATGGCCTGCACGGCCTGCGGAAAGACCTCACCGGTGGACTTGTGCCGGCTGTTGAGGACCCCGACGCCCAGCGGCTTGGTGAGGGTCAACGCGAGCCCGGCCCGCCCGGCGTCGTTCCGCATCAACCTCTGCGGGTCGGCGATGCCGGTGACCGCCATCCCGTACTTCGGCTCCGGATCGTCCACACTGTGCCCGCCGGCCAGGTGGCAGCCGGCCTCCCGGGCGATGTCGAGCCCACCCCGCAGCACCTCCGCCGCCAACTCCATCGGCAGCAGCTCCCGGGGCCAGCAGAGCAGGTTGACCGCCACCACCGGCGTACCACCCATCGCGTACACATCGGACAGCGCGTTGGCCGCCGCGATCCGCCCCCAGTCGTAGGCGTCGTCGACGACCGGCGTGAAGAAATCCGCTGTCGCGACCACGGCCTGCCCGTTCGCGATCCGCACCACCGCCGCGTCGTCCCCGTCGTCGAGCCCGACGAGCAACTCCCCCGGCCCCCGCGGAAGCTCCCCACCGACCAGGCCCGCCACCACCGCCTCCAGCTCACCGGGCGGAATCTTGCAGGCGCATCCCCCACCATGGGCGTACGAGGTGAGCCGCCGAACCGAGGTAGTCGTCACCCCACCCACTCTGGCACGCCGCCGCCGTCCCGTCGCGACACCCCGGCTAGGGTGGTCGGCGGAGGCGTTAGGGCGGCTGGTGCCCCTCCCGGTCTTCAACACCGGTGTGGCCCGGCATCCGGGCCAGGCGGGTTCGATTCCCGTCCGCCTCCGCTCCCTCCTGCCCGCCGCGCCGGCTCTCGACCGCAACTTCCTTGGGCTTGAAAAAGGGCCTCCGCGCCTTCGGAGACCCCTCTTCAGTGGAGTTGCGATGTCTCGGCCTTGAAGCGGGCGACGGAGAGCCCTCGAGCCGGTCCCAAAGCACCCGCCGGCCGGACATGCGGTGACCACGGCGGTGGCCGGCGCGCGGCCGAGGCCGGTCGAGCAGCCGGTGCTGAGCCAGGTGGCGGTGCTGGCGGACTCTCCTTGAACAGGTCGCGGCTCAGCGGGCGTGCTCAGGGGCGTTCCAGCTGGCCAGCAGGCGCAGGGCGTCGTGTTCGGGGGTGCCGGGCCGGGCGTGGTAGGCGTTCAGGCGCAGGCCGGTGTCGGCGGTCAGCTCGAGCGACTCGTAACCGAGCGTCAGGTCGCCGACCTCGGGATGGTGCAGGCGTTTGACGCCGGACACGTGCAGGCGCACGTCGTGCGCCGCCCACCAGGTGCGGAAGACCTCGCTGCGGGTGCTGAGCTCGCCCACCAGGTCGGTCAGCTTCCGGTCGTACGGGTCCCGCCCGGCCTCGGCCCGCAGCAGCGCGACCACGTCGCCCGCGAGTTGCGCCCAGTCGAGGTAGAACTCCTGGGCGGCGGGATCGAGGAAGATGAACCGCGCGAGGTTGGGGGTGGCGGCGGTGCCGTTGAGGGCCGGGGCGAAGACGGCGCGGCCGAGGGCGTTGACGGCGAGGACGTCGAGCCGGCCGTTGCGCACGTAGGCCGGGGCCATCGTCATCGCGTCGAGCACGTACTGCACGCCCGGGCGCACGGTGGCCGAGGGGCGCCGCCGGCCGCGGACGGTGGCGATGGTGGCGTTGGCGGTGCGGGCGAGGTCGAGCAGGTGGGCGCGCTCGGCGTCGTCGAGTTGCAGGGCGCGGGCCAGCGCCGCCAGCACGCTGTCCGAGACGCCGTTGAGGTTGCCGCGTTCGAGCCGCGTGTAGTAGTCGACGCTGACCCCGGCGAGCAGCGCGACCTCCTCCCGCCGCAGGCCGCTGACCCGTCGCCGCGACCCGAAGTCGGGCAGACCGGCCCGCGCCGGAGTGATCTTCGCCCGCCGGCTGGTCAGGAAGTCGCGGATCTCCGCCCGGTTGTCCATGTCTCGACGCTACTTCGGGGGCCGCGAAGCAGGGAGGTACTGGTGGTACCGGTAAGCCGTAATACGCTGCGGGAGTGGCGGAGATGAGGCGGTGCCCGCGGTGCGGCCATCCGACCCGGGCCGACCGCATGGTCAAGGGCTTCGGGCGGGAGTGCGCCGCCCAGCTGGGCCTGATCGGCGGTTCGGTCGACGTCGGCCACGCCGGACCGGACCTGTTCGACGTGCTCGACGAGATGACCGACGACGCGTGCGACGGTTTCGACAGGCCGGCCGACCGAGGCTTCTAGGAACCGGTCAGAAGCGGCAGATGCACGGTGAACGTCGTCCCGACGTGTGGCCGGGACGACACCTCGATCCGGCCGCCGTGGTCGGTCACGATGCGGTGCGCGATGGTCAGGCCCAGGCCGGTGCCGCCGGTCGCGCGCTGGCGTGCCGGGTCGGCCCGCCAGAAGCGGTCGAAGACCCGATGCAGGTCACCGGAGTCGATGCCGACGCCCGAGTCGTGCACGCTCAGGACCGCCCGGCCGCCGTCGGCGTACGCGTGCACCAGCACCTGACCGCCCGCGTCGGTGTAGCGGATCGCGTTGGTGAGCAGGTTGCCGAGCACCTGCCGGAGGCGGTCGTTGTCACCGTCCACCCACACCGGGGCGGGCGCCTCGACGGTCAGGGTCAGCCCGGCCTCGGCGGCCACCGCCCGGTGCGCGGTCGCGCTCGTCGTGGCCAGGTCGGCGAGGTCGAGCGGGGCCTTGGTGTAGCCGAGTTCGCCCGCCTCGGCCAGGGCGAGGACCTGCAGGTCGTCGAGGATGCGCCGCTGGAGCAGGGTCTCCTCGTGCAGCGAGACGAACAGTTCACGGCTGGGCTCGACCACCCCGTCGGACAGCCCCTCGAGGTAGCCGCGCAGGTTCGACAACGGCGTACGCATCTCGTGGGCGACGTCGGCGATGAGCCGGCGCTGGCGCTCCTCGCTGCGTTGCACCGCCTCGGCCATCTGGTTGAACGACTCGGAGAGGCGGCTGAGCTCGTCGCTGCCGCGGGTGGGCACCCGCACGTCGAGGTGGCCGCCGGCGAGCTGACGCGACGCGAGGGTGAGGCGCCGCACGGGCCGGCTGACGCGGCGGGCGATCCACGCGGTGCCGAGGGTCGCCACCACCAGCAGACCGGCCAGGCCGAACAGCGCCGGCCGACTGAGTTCCCCGAGGTCGAGGTCGTCGCGGCCGCCGAGATAGAGCTGCAGGGGTACGGCCGAGATGGTGGAGACCGCGTTGCCGAAGCTGGAGTCGAGGCAGATGTCGCCCTGGCCGGAGTAGAGCAGCACCCGTTTGGCGGTGCACGCGTAGAAGTTGGCGTTGACGTCGGACTGCCACGCCGTGTCGGTCAGGACCCTGGTGGTGGCCTGCCGCAGGCATCCCGGGTCGTCCTTCATCTGGGTCACCGTCAAGTAGGGCGCGGTGCTGATGAGCAGACCCGGATCACCCTTCGTCCGGGCCGCGTGGCAGCGCACCGTGTCGAGCGCCGCGCGGTACTGGGAGACCTGGCGGACGGCCAGGGCGGGGGCGCCGCCGTAGATCGGGTCGGTCGGCGCCGGTCCGAAGATGTCGGACGGGACGATCTTCTTGATCACGCCGTAGGCCCGGGGGTCGTTCGCCGCCCCCGCGATCGACTTGTCGAGCACCGGGCGCGGGTCGATCGGCAGGGACGCCCCGCGCACCCCGCCGGACGGGCGGTTCTGCAGGGTGTCGGAGTCGACGAGGACCTCGCCGGCGTCGGTGCGCAACTGGATGTGCAGGTCGGTGCGCTCGGCCAGGCCGGCGACCACCCGGTCGACGCCCGGCCAGGCGCCGTGTCGCAGCCCGTACGCCCGGATCGTCTCGGTTATCTCGTCCTGGTGGCGTACCTGGGCCTCGCGGGAGCGGATCACCTCGCCCGCGGTCAGGCGCAGGGTGAGCCAGGCGGTGGCCCCGATCGCGCTCACCGCGACCAGCATGACGAGCATGAAGACGCGCAGGCGGAAGCTCACCTGTCGGCCAGCCGGTAACCGCGGCCGTAGACGGTCTGCACGTAGCGCGGCTCGGCCGGGTTGGCCTCGATCTTGCGGCGCAGGTTGACGACGTGGGCGTCGACGGTGCGTTCGGAGACCTCCTGCTCGAAGCCGAACGTCTTGTCGATGATCTCGCCACGGGTGAAGACCCGGCCGGGTTCGCGGGCGAGCTGTTCGAGGATGCCGAACTCCTTGGCGGTGAGGCCGACCGGCACGCCGTCCACCCGCACCTCGAAACGGCCGGGGTCGACCTCGATGCCGCCGACCCGGATGACCTGGGCCGACGCGTCGCCGGCGCCGACCCGGCGCAGCAGTGCCCGCACGCGCGCGGTGAGCTCACGCGGGCTCACCGGTTTCGCCATGTAGTCGTCGGCCCCGATGTCGAGGCCGAGCAGCATGTCGTTCTCCGACGAGCGGGCGGTGACCAGCAGGATCGCCACCCTCGACTCGGCCCGCAGGATCCGGCACACGTCGAGGCCGTCGACCAGCGGCATCATCACATCGAGGACGATCAGGTCGGGTTTGCGCGCCCGGGCCTGATCGAGCGCCGCCCGGCCGTCACCGACGGTGAGCACCTGGTGGCCCTCCCGCTCCAGATACAAGCGGATGAGCTGCGCGTGCTTGGGGTCGTCGTCGGCCACGAGGATACGTGCGGTCACGCGCAGATAATGACTCAGCATTTCAAGCCCGGCCAAGAATTGTCCGGAACCTGTGAAGATCAAGCCGGGTTTCCGTGCCCGTCCGAATCTTGGCCGGATCTGCACAAGTTCCGCACAGGTGCGGCCCTAGCGTCCCCCGGCATGTGTGGTTTGAGTGTCTTCGTGAGCAGCCGGGCGCAGGCAGGCCCGCCCGATCCGGCAACGGTCGCCGCCTTCTCCAGCGCTCTGGAGTCCATGCACCATCGCGGTCCCGACGACACCAGGATCGAATACACCGACGGCATGGCGTACGGGTTCAAGCGCCTCGCCGTCGTCGATCTCGAGGAGTCCGCCCAGCCGTTGCACTACCACCAGGGGCGGTGGACCGTGGTTTTCAACGGCGAGATCTACAACTATCGCGAGCTGCGGGCAGAACTCCTGCGTGCCGGAGCTACGTTCGAGACCAGCGGCGATACAGAAGTCCTGGCCGCCGCGTTCCACCACTGGGGGCCGGCCGCTCTGCAACGGTTGCGGGGCATGTTCGCCTTCGTCGCCTACGACCACTGGACCGGCACCCTGCACGCGGCCCGCGACCAGTTCGGCATCAAACCGCTCTACGTCCTCGAGACCACCGACGGGATCTTCCTGGCCAGCGAGCGCAAGGCCCTGCTGCCGTTCAGCGGCGACCCGGCGGCCTCGCTCGACACCGACGCGCTCGCCCACTACCTGACCTTCCAGTACGTGCCGGAGCCGATGACCCTCGACCGGCAGGTACGCCGCCTCGCCCCCGGCCACCGGCTCACCTGGACACCGAGCGGCGGTCAGCGGATCGAGCGCTACTTCCGGGCGTCGTTGCGCCCGCTGAACCTGCAGCCCGAGGTCGCCTACCAGGCCGTCCAGGACGCGTTGCGCGGCAGCGTGCGGGCGCATCTGCGGGCCGACGTGCCGGTCGGGGCGTTCCTGTCCAGCGGCGTCGACTCGTCGGCGGTGGTGGCGCTGGCCCGCGAGGTCCACCCCGACCTGCACGTCTTCACCGCCGGGTTCGCCCAGGAGGGCTACTCGGAGATCGAGATCGCCACCGACACGGCGGCCCAGCTCGGCGTGCGCATCACCCCCACGGTGGTCACCGACGACGACGTGATCCGGGAGCTGCCCCGGATCGTCCACCTGCTCGACGACCCCAGCGCCGACCCGTCGCTCATCCCGCTCTACTTCCTGGCCCGCACCGCCTCCCGCTACGTGACCGTCGCGCTGTCCGGCGAGGGCTCCGACGAGTTGTTCGGCGGCTACACGATCTACCGGGAGCCGGCCTCGCTGGCCGGCCTCGACCGGCTGCCCACCGGGATGAAGCGCGGCCTGCGCAACCTGTCCGAGGTACTGCCGGAGGGCATGCGCGGCCGCAGCTTCCTGCAGCGCGGCACCACCCCGATCGAGGAGCGCTACTACGGCAACGCGCGCATCTTCTCGCCCGCCGAGAAGGCCGAGCTCATGCGATTCACCGCCGAACCCCACACGGCGATAACCGCGCACCTGTACGCGGAGACCGCCGACGTGGACGACGTGGCCTCGATGCAGTACGTCGACCTGCACACCTGGCTGCCCGGCGACATCCTGCAGAAGGCCGACCGGATGTCGATGGCGCACTCGCTCGAACTGCGGGTGCCGTTCCTGGACCGGGCCGTCTACGCGGCCGCCGCCGGACTCCCGACGGCGCTGAAGCTCCCGCCGCACAGCCGGACCACCAAGCACGCCCTGCGCGAGGCGATGCGCGGGATCGTGCCCGAGTCGGTGCGGTCCCGCCGCAAACTGGGCTTCCCCACCCCGACCCGGGTCTGGCTGAAGGGCGCGATCGGCGACTGGGTGGGCGGTCTGCTGGCCGATTCCCGGGCCGGTCACCTGCTCGACCTCGGTTACGCCCAGCGCCTGCTGGCCGACCACCGGGCCGGTGTCGCCGACCACTCCCGCAAGGTGTGGGCGGTGGCGATGTTCTGCCTGTGGCACGCCATCCACGTGGAGCACTCGATAAAGGTGACCGCCCCGGCCGGCGCGCAGCCGATGAGCATGTCGAACTAGCGGCGTCCGCTCCGACCTCTGCGGTGGGCGTCCGGCCCGCCGGCGAGGAGCGACGATGAAATACCTGATCCTGGTGCGGGGCGCGGCCTGGAGCGCGGCCCTCGCCGACGAGATGACCTCGGCCGGCGTGCAGGTGGCCGCGGGCGGCCTCACCGGGACCGAACTGGCCCGGGGCGACCTGGCGAGCCCGCCGGCGACCGGCTTCTACCTGCTCGACTGCGCCTCGATCGACGAGGCCTGGGGCTGGGTCGCGCACCTGCGCGACGTCGAGGTCCGGCCGGTGCTGGACCCGGGCGGTCACGAGTTCTGACCCCGGCGCGCGGGGTCAGGAAACCTTCGCCGTGTCGCCGAACGGTTCGTTCACCGCCACCGTCGCCGCCTGCTTGGCCGCGGAGCCGAACGGGACCGCGGACACCGGCCGCTGCCGGGGCGGCGACGGGTGCTGCCACCGGCCGCGCCGGGTCAGTTCGGGCAGCACCCCCTCGCCGAACCGGTAGGCCTCCTCCAGATGCGGGTAGCCGGAAAGCACGAACTCGGTGACGCCGACCGCCGCGTACTCCTCGAGCAGGTCGGCCACCCGGGTGTGCGAGCCGACGAGCGCGGTCCCGGCCCCGCCGCGCACCAGGCCGACGCCCGCCCACAGTCCGGGGTAGATCTCCAGGCCGTCCTTGGTGCCGCCGTTGAGCGCCAGCATCCGCCGCTGCCCCTCCGACTCGCTGCGCCGCAGACCGGCCTGGACCTGGCGGATCTGGTCGGCGGAGATGCCGTCGAGCAGCCGCGCGGCCTCGGCCCACGCCTCGTCGGCGGTGTCCCGGGTGATGGTGTGCACGCGGAGGCCGTACCGGAGCTCGCGGTCTTGTTTCTCGGCCCGCACCCGCACCCGGTCGATCTTCTCGGCGACCGCCGCCGGGGGTTCGCCCCAGGTCAGATAGACGTCGGCATGCTCGGCGGCCACGTCGAGGGCGGCCGGCGAGGATCCACCGAAGTAGACGTCGGGCAGCGGCTCGGGCAGCTGCGCGAGGGTGGCGTCGTCGAGCTGGTAGTGCCGGCCCTCGTGGGTGACCGTCGCGCCCGTCCACAGCGACTTGACCAGATGCAGGAACTCACCGCAGCGCTCGTAGCGGGCGTCCTTGTCGAGGTAGTCCCCGAACATCCGCTGTTCGTGCGTCTCGCCCCCGGTGACGACGTTGAGCAGCAGCCGGCCGCCGGAGAGGTTCTGGAAGGTGGCGGCCATCTGGGCGGCCAGGAACGGCGCGATCAGTCCGGGCCGGAACGCGACGAGGAACTTCAGCCGCTCGCAGGCGCTGCTGAGCATGGCGGTGGTGATCCAGGCGTCCTCGCACCAGGCCCCGGTCGGGGTGAGGGCGGCCTCGAAGCCGAGCTGTTCGGCCGAGCGGGCGATCTGGCCGAGGTAGCCGACCGAGGCCGGCCGGCCGCCGGTCATGGCGGGGGTGCCGTGCCCGCCACCGACGATGTGCCGCCCGTCGCCCCCGTTGGTGGGGAGGAACCAGTGGAACTTCAGGTCGGTCATGACATCCCCATTCAGTCGCATCTCTATCGGAAATATAGGCTTACCGGGGCGGTCCGCCGCAAGGTGTCCGACGGAAAACGTTTCCGGTCAGGCCGGCGCGAGGACGCAGAACTCGTTGCCCTCCGGGTCGGCGAGAACCGTCCACGACACCTCCGCATCGCCCAGATCGACGGCGGTGGCGCCGAGCGCCCGCAGCCGGACCGCCTCGGCCCGCATGTCGTCGCCCGGGTAGGGCCGGACGTCGAGATGGACGCGGTTCCAGCCGGTCTTCTCCTCGGCCGTCCGGACGAAGCGCAGCCAGGGGCCGACCCCCTTGGCGGACCGCAGAACCGCCTCCTGGTCGCCCACCTCGTGCACGATCCAGTCCGTCGCCGCACCCCAGAACCCGGCCATCGCCCGCGGATCGGCACAGTCGACCACCATCGCGGCGATCGGCCCGGTCGCCGGGCCCGACGAGTCGACCACCCGGAACTCGTTGCCCTCCGGGTCGACCATCTCCCCCGGCCCGGTCCCGGCCGGCGTGGCGCCGAGCTCGGTCAGCCGCCCGATCAGCTCCGCCCGTTCGGCCTCCGACGTGGCCGCCAGCTCGAGCCGCACCCGGTTGCGCGTCGTCTTGGGCTCCGCCGAGACGACGAGGTCGATGCAGACCGCTGCCGGGTCCGGGTAGTCGAACCCCACCGGCTCCAGATTGGTCACCCCCGGCCCCTCACTGGACATCGCCCAGCCGAGCGCCCCCGCCCAGAAACCGCCGAGCGCCGCATCGTCCCGAGCCTTCATGTTGATCTGCACGAACCGGGTAGCCATGACAACGATGTTAGGCGCCCGGATCAGGCGAGCTTCACCAGCTCCGACTGTGTCGCGGGCCGGCTCAGGACTCGGCGACGACCAGATAGAACGTGAAGCCGGCGACGACCGGACCGCCCGTCAACCGCCGCAGCCAGGCCCCGGCATCGGACTCGCTCAGCACCCCCGCCCGCACCGCCCGGGCCGAGTTGCGCCGCAAGCCGAGGATCTCGTCCGCCGTACCGAAGTCGCGGAACAGCACCGCAACCGGTTCGACGGATCTGATGCGGAAGCCGGCTCGGACGCACCGGTGAACCAACTCCCGCCCGATGGTCGGATTACGCACCCGGCCCGCGACGAAGCGAGCGAACTGCCGGCTGGTGTCGACATCCGGATCGGCGACCGCCAGGGTGTCCCAATCCGGTTCCGCCATGCCGAAAAGCCCTCCGCGGCGAAGCACCCGGCGCACTTCGCCCACCGCCCCCGCCGGGTCGGGCACGTGCTGCAGGACTCGATCCGTCCGCGCGCGGTCGACGCTGCCGTCAGGTAAGGGCAGGCCAAGGACATCGCCCTGGAGCAACTGCACGTTCGACCGGCCGGCCGTCCGGAACCGCGCTTCCGCCAGCATCCGGGTATCGCGGTCGACGCCGATGACCTTCCCTTCCCCGCCTACCGCATCGGCAAGGTGAGCCAGGTCCGTCGCCGGGCCGCATCCGGCGTCCAGCACTGTCTGTCCGGGGCCGACGTCCAGAGCGGCGGCGAATCGCTGCTTGTAGTCCATGCCGACCGCCGTGCCGGCAGCCGCGTCCATGTAGGCGATCTGATCAGGTGCGGCCGTAGCCGCCGGGAGTCCAACCATCCGCTCACCGAAGCACAAGAGCGGGTGTGGCTGGTGGGGAAGTTGTGGAGATCTCGGCCTGCGCGACGGTGGCGACGTTCGCGGCGATCCGGTCGGCCGGCACCGCGGCGCCCACCACGGCGGTGGCGGCGGATCGAGGTTCGGCGGGGACCGGCCAGGACCGCCGGGCTCAGATGATGCCGGCCGGCTGCTGGCGGGCCAGCAGGGTGGAGACGTCGGCGGCGGTCATCGGCTGGGCGAGGTGGTAGCCCTGGCCGACGGTGTAGCCGAGTTCGCGCAGCACCGTCACCTGCTCGGGGCACTCCACCCCCTCGGCGACGGTGTCCAGGCCCAGTGCGTCGGCCAGCTGGATCACGGCGCGGGCCACGGCCTGGCGGGCGTCGGCGGCGGCCGGGCGGCCGTCGTCGATCTCGATGCCGTCCACGAAGGACTTGTCGAGTTTGATGATCGCCGCCGGGAACGCGCGCAGCAGGCTCAACGAGGACTCGCCGGTGCCGAAGTCGTCCAGGGCCAGGCGGATGCCCATCCGGTCGAGTTCGTACAGAGCGCGGGAGACCTGCTGGCCGCGCAGCACCGCCGACTCGGTCACCTCGAGCACCAGGCGTTCGCAGGGCAGACCGCTGTCGGTGAGCGCGCTGGTCACCTCGGCGACGAAGTCGGGGTCGTGGAGCTGGCGGGCGGAGACGTTGAGGCCTGCCTCACGCAGCGCGTCCGGGCCGAACTCGGCCAGCCAGGCGGCCGCCTGCCGGCACGTCTCGCGCAGCACGAACCGGCCCAGCGGCACGATCAGGCCGGTACGCTCCGCGGCCGGGATGAATTCCGCCGGGCCGACCACCCCGCGCGCCGGGTGGTCCCAGCGGACCAGGGCCTCCACGCCGATGAGCCGGTAGTCGTCGAGCCGCATGATCGGCTGGTAGACGACCCGGAACTCGTCGTTCTCCAGGGCCCGGCGCAGCTCACCACCGAGCCGCATGTGGGCCAGGACAGGCTCGCGCATACCGTCCACGTAGCGTACGAAACCGGCTTTGCCCTGCTGTTTCGCCGTGTACATGGCGACGTCGGCGTTCAGCAGCACCGAGTCGACGGTGGCGCGCGGCGCGGCGACCGCGATGCCGATGCTGGCCTGCATGAGCAGCCGGTGCTCGCTTATCGGGCGGGTGAGCGCGGCCAGCAGCCGGCCGGCCAGTTCCTCGGGATCGGCGCCGGGCGCGGTGAGCAGCACCGCGAACTCGTCGCCGCCGACCCGCACCGGCAGGCCGTCCGTCCCGGCCTCGGCCCGCAGCAGCCGGGCGACCGAGACGAGCAGGCGGTCGCCGACGCCGTGGCCGAGCAGGTCGTTGACGGTCTTGAAGTCGTCCAGGTCGACCAGCAGCACCGACACCGGGCCGCCGGTGGCCAGGGCGGCCGCGAGCCGGTCGCGGAACAGCGCCCGGTTGGCCAGTCCGGTGAGGCCGTCGTGGCTGACCTCGTACTGCAGGCGTTCCTCCTGCACCCGGGTGTTGCGCAGGAGCCGGGCGTTCTCCCGGTGGGCCAGGTATTGCCGGGCCGTGACCAGGGCGGTCACCGCGACCGTGGCGAGCAGCGCGAACCGCAGCGGCCAGGTCAGCGGCGCCCCGAACGCGACCGCGATCAGCGGCACGTCGACGGCCACGATCGCCAGGTAGGGCAATATCGCGCCGGGACGTTCCGGGGCGCGGCGCGGGGCCCGGTCGGCGCGGCCCTGGGCGGCGACACCGAGCGTGATCAGCAGGGGGGTCAGCGGCATCACGATCGCCTGGGCGGGGATGCTGGCCACGTAGCCGAACCGCACCGCGAGCACGGCGACGAGCGCGGCCGGGACACCGCCGCCGGCCGCGACGAACCGGATCGCCGTCCGGTCGACCGGTCCGCCCAGGATGTACGACACCTTCGCCGCCGACCCGGCCGCGCCCAGCAGGCACAGCCCGACGAGCACCATGGCCTGCCGGCTCCAGGGCTCGCGGGCGGACAGCATCGGGGCCAGCCCGACGTACCACAACAGGGCGCCGCAGCCGAGGAACGCGATCGTCCGGTCGAGCCGGACCCGCCATCGCTCGGCTCCGCTCGCCGTGGCCACCGGCACCCGCCCCAGCGTCCAGATGGCGAGCAGGAAGCCGAGCGCCACCCAGACCGCCGCCGGCACCGGCATGCTGCGGGTGCGGGCCTCGGCCTCGTGCCCGAACATGTCGACGGCCAGCCAGGTGTAGCCGACGGTGGCCGCCGCGACGGCGACGAGCAGCGACCGCCAGAACCACCGGGCGTCGGGGGCGAGGCCGCCGCGGCACAACCGGAAGATGGCGGCGCCGGCGAGCACCCCACCGATCGGCACGAAGACGTACGCGATGGCCTCGGTGCCCGCGCCGACGGTCAGGTACGCCACGCACCACAGCGTGCCCACGAGCGCGACAGCGGCGGTGGCCAGCACGCACCGGCCCAGGGGGCCATCCGTGAACCGATCGACCGTCCGCGTCACGGGCCCGACACTATCGGTCTTGATCAGTGGTTGATCTCCCCCGAACGTTCCACATTCACCGGACAGGTGACGGGTCAGGGCGCGGCGTCGGCCGGGACCAGGGTCAGCATCAGCGTGCTCGTCTCGGCGTCGGACAGGTCGCCCTCGCCGAGCAGGGTGATCGAGCCGGTGTCGGTGATCGCGAACACCAGTGTCACGGTGCTCTGCTCCAGCACGAACGGGTCGTCCCCGCCGAGGCCGGCGGCCACCGCCGCCCGGACCGTGCGGATCGCGTCGACAAGCGACTCCTCGACGTCGCCGGAGCGCACCTCGGCGCCCGCCGCGCCGGGCGGGACCAGGGTCACCTGGACGGTCTGGGTCGACGACGTGCCGTGCCTGTACCGGCCGCCCAGTTTCAGGCCGATGACCGGGACCTTCATCTCCAGGCCGGCGCCGCCGCCGTGGGACGCCACGACCGACAGGGTGAGGTCGATCCGGCTCACCCGGATGTCCCGGTCGGCGTCCACCTGCGAGATGCCGGCCTCGCGGACCGCGTCCTTGACGGCGCCGATCAGGTCGGCGATGCGTACGCCGTCGTCGGTGATCTTCATGGTCGGCCTCTCTCAACCGAGGTACGCGTGGGCGTTCGGATCGCCGTACACGGTATAGGCGAGCCACGTCGGGTCCATGTCGTCCTGGATGGCCTGGCGGGCGGCCAGGGTGGCCTGGCCGAGGGTCTCGCCCGCCATCAGCCCGGCGTAGAACTCCTCGGCGAACGCCTGGGCGGTGCTGCTGCGGACGTCCCAGAGGGTGCCCACGAACGCGCCCGCCCCGGCCGGCAGGAACTGTTGCGCCCAGCCCATCATCTGGGTGAAGTGGGGCACCGCACCGGCCGACTGGCACGCGTTGATGAAGACCAGCGGGCGGTTCGCGGCCAGCAGTTCCTTGGCCTTCACCGCCTCGAGCATGAGCGGCGAGAACTCGCCGCCGAGCATCGGGATGGCGCCGCCCGAGCCGTCGTCGCGGTAGGTGGCGTGGCAGGCGAAGTGGGTCAGCCCGGCCTGCCCGCTGTCGAGCAGGTCGAGCAGGTCGCCGATGTCGGTCACCAGCAGCGGCTCGGCCTGCGCCGACACGATCCGGTGGATGGCCCGGAACTCGGCGTCGGCGTTGGCCGGCGCCCGGTTGCCCTGCACGAACCGGGCGTGCCCGAGGTTGATCTCGCGGGAGCGGTCGGTGTTGAACACGGTACGGGTCACCGGGAACTGGCTGACCAGGAAGCCGGCGTCGTGGTCGCGGGTCATCGGGTAGAGCAGCTCCCACGGCAGGTTGTCGTTGCCGGTGGCGATCGAGAACGTCCGGATGGTGCCGTGCAGGCGGAGGTACTGCTCCCGGATCGCCTCGGGCACGATACCCAGCCACAGCGAGACCCCCACGCTGCGCAGCCACTCGCGGGCGATCGGCGGGGTGTACGCGGGCGGCGACGCGTCCCGGGCGAAGCGCCGCAACATGCTCAGCGCCCGCTCGAGGACGCCGCTCGCGTCGGCGGCCACGGTCACCGTCACCGGGTCGTACACGCATTGGTTGTTGTGCAGCTGGAAGCTGTAGCGCCCCTCCGAGCGCCGCACCTGCAGGGTCACCGCGCCGTCGTCGGGTCGCACGCCGTCGAGACCGGCCGACTTGGTCGCCGCCCCCAGGTTGGGTCCCCGGTCGGTGACCGACACCTCGAAGACGAGCTTGCCGAGGTACGTTCCCCCGGCCCAGGCCGTGACCTGGACGGTACGGACGTCGACGCCGGTCGCCCGGAACACGAACCGCACCGGTTCCGAGTCGGCCGCCGCCGGGACCCGGAGCACCTGCTGCTCCGGCCCGAGCGGGACCAGGCCGGTGGAGGCGTGCGCGACGATCGTCACCGGGGAGCCGTCGGCCGGGATCGGCCACGGCTTCATCGGCGCGCTCCGGGTAGCCTCGTCGGCCGGGGCGGCCAGCGCGACGTAGACGATCAGGCTGACCTCGGTGTCCTCGCGCACCTGGGCCGGCATCTGGCCGACGAGCACCCGATGCGGATCGGCTTGCCGCTCCGGCTCGGCCCCGCCGCCGGTGACGGCCGGCTCGAGAACCGTGGTGCCGGGGGTCGACTCCGGCGGAATCGCCTCGTCGGGCGGGGCGGCGTAGGCCAGGCCGCCGACCGTCACCGGCGGCTCGACCCGCACCTTGATCCCGCTGTAGGTGGCGAGCAGGGAGATCAGCGCGGGGGCGTCGATCAGCTCGAGCGGCTGGCCGGCGGTCGCCTCGTAGGCCTCCGGCTCGATGCCGCCCAGCGAGATCAGGATGCCCTTGGTGGCGCCGGCGGCGGCGACCGCGGCGGCCAACCGGCGGACCGCCCGGGGGCCGGCGGGCAGCGTGCGCGTCGCGTGGACCACCACCGGGCCGCCGAAGATCGGCCGTGGGTCGGTGGCCCGCCACGTCGTGCCGGCAGCGGTGCGGGTGGCCGCCTCCATCTCCAGGCCCATCACCCCGAACAGGTCGCTGAGCTGCCGCTCCCACGCCTCGTCGCTGATCGTCATCAGGTTGGGCCGCTCGTCGAGGTCGGCGAGGACGTTGAACTCCTCGGCGAAGTCGAGGTCGGCCTCCCGGTCGAAGTCGATCTTCGCGTCGACCGCGATCAGCTCGTCGGGGGCCGGCGACAGCGCGCCGTGCAGGTAGGTCAGGCAGGCCACCGGGTCGACCCGGCGCAGCTTGATGCCGGCGAACGTGTCCCGGTCGGTCTGCACCGAGACGAGCACCGGCCGCACGAACCGGCCGGTGCGCCGGTCGACCGCCTCGACGATGCCGTTCAACGACACCCGCCGCACGAGCCCGCCCCGGTCGGCCTCGATGATCTCGTGCACCGTCCGCAGGGCGACCTGGGCGATCACCCCGCAGTAGCGGCGGCGGATCTCGGCCTCCTCGCGCGGCACCACGGCCAGGTCGTCGCGGGCCCGGTCGTAGCGGTACTCCCTGACCACCGGGATCACCTCGACCGGCGGCAGGTGGTACTCGACCAGCAGATGCTTCTGGTGGGGCAGGTAGGCCAGCCGGAAGTGCTGCGGGAAGTCGTCGGGATAGACGGAGTTGCCGAGCACCATCGCGAAGTACTCCACCACCGACGCCGGTTCGGCGGCGGCGACCGCGGCCGCGAACCGGTCGACCTCGGCGTTGTAGGCGGCCACCT
Source organism: Paractinoplanes ferrugineus (assembly GCF_016862195.1). Taxonomy (GTDB): domain Bacteria; phylum Actinomycetota; class Actinomycetes; order Mycobacteriales; family Micromonosporaceae; genus Actinoplanes; species Actinoplanes ferrugineus. The sequence continues at coordinate 144,957 of NZ_BOMM01000028.1, forward strand.
TGGCCTCGTGCTTGCCGACCCGCTCGTCGTACGCCCGGCGGCGCTGCGCCAGTTGCCGCTTGCGCCGCTCCTCGGCCTGTTCCCACCGGCTGACCGCGTCCTCGAAGGCCCGCCGGGCGCTTGCCGTGTGCTGCTGGTGCAGCCGCTCCCGGCCGAGGATCTTGCCGACGCCGCGCGGCAGCGGCGGCAGGAAGCTGTCCCAGCTGGGGCGCGGATGGGCCCGGCCGAGCGGCCCCGGGTCGAACGGCGGCACGGTCAGCGGCTTCTTGAACAACTGCAGGTCGATGTGGTCGTCGACGTCCAGGGTGGACAGCAGCAGCGCGTCGAGGTCGGCGAGCCGGGCCTGGATCTCGGCGTTGGCCGCGGCCGCGTCGGCGGTGCGGGCCTGCGCGTACAACCGGCGGTGCTCGCGCTGCCGGTCCGCCTCGGAGGCGGCGTGGTGCGCGGCGGCGATGGCCAGGTCGGCGTTGCGGCGATTCAGTGCCCACCGCCGCGCCGCGTTGTCGGCCCGCTGGTCGTCGGCGGCCAGTCGGGCCTGCTCGCGCTGCATGTCCCGGATGATGCTCATGCACGTCCCCGCCCGTCGGTGGAGACTACGACTGTATCCACCGACGACAACGGCACCGTCTACTGAAGATCCACGACGGTCCGGGTCAGCGAGTCGTAGCTGCGCGCGGATTCGCACCGCCCGGCCGCCGGCGCCAGGCCGGTCAAGGCCTCGAGCAGGGCCGGGCGGTGCCCGGGCGGGACCTTCAGGGCGAGGCTGACGTGCGGCATCCAGTCGGCCGGGGACGGCCACGGATTGCGCAGCGCCGACCAGGCGGTGGCGTGGATGTCGCGCAGCGCGGCGGTCGGGGTGACCGCCCAGATCAGGGCGCGGCCGAGGAACCGCACCACGCCGAGCTCGATCGGCACCGGCAGCGGCAGTGGCGGCAGACCGTCGATCGAGGCGGCGGTGACCACCGTCAGGTGCGGCCGGTTGGTCGGGTGCGGGTGGCCGGCCAGGCTGGGCAGGCCGGCGGCGCGCAGGCGGCCCCACACCTCGCGTACGTCGTGCTCGAGCTCCGGGTCGAGCAGCAGTTCAACGGTACGCACGTCAGAACGCGTACCGGACGCGGCGGAGGTCGAGAAGGCGGTGAACAGGGAGCCGGTCGTTCAGGGGTGAAGTTTCCATACGATTACGAGCATATCCGGCTCTCAGTTGCCGGCGCTCTCGTAGCGACGCAGGCCACGCTGGAAGATCCAAATTGCCGTGCCCGCGCAGTACACCGCCACCAGCGGGGTCAGCAGTCCCAGCCGACGGGACGGCCCGGTGTCCAGCAGGTAGGCGATCGGGAAGAAGCTGATGAACGCGAACGGCAGGGCCAGGCCCAGCACCGCCTTGAGGGGCGATCGGGTAGATCGACAGCGGGAAGCGGGCCAGGTCGCCGACCTGGTGCAGGGCGAAGGCGAACATCGGGCTCGGGCTGGCCAGCCAGAAACTCGCCATGCCGTCGAAGAACAACGAGCCGACCCCCTCGGCCAGCGCGACGATGCCGAACATCAGCACCACCGACCAGAACGTCCAGCCGTTGAGGTGCGGCACCTTCGCGAACAGGGCGGCCAGGAACACGACGTTGACGACCCGCATCAGCACGGTGGCGGCGGCCAGGATCGCGAAGTCGGCCTCGTACTCGAGCATCGACCGGACGTGGGCACCCAGCAGCCGCGGGTAGAGCCGGAGCGTACGCACGTCAGCCGCCGTTCACGGTGAGCCGCCGGACCGCCACGCCCCACAGTCCGCGGGCGCCGAACCACAGCGCGAGCACCCAGCCCAGCTGCACCGCCACCAGGACCAGCGCCTCGCGCCCGCCGACCCGGCCCAGGAAGATCAGCGCCGGGGTGGAGGTGAGCCCGGCGAACGGCGACCACTGCGCCGCCGTCGCGAGCCGGCCCGGCAGGTAGGCCAGCGGGATGAGCGCCCCGGACAGCAGGTTGACCACCGCCAGCCGGGCCCACTGCACACCCATGAAGTTCTGCGTCCAGAAACAGGCGAGCGTGCTGACTTGCCGGCCCCGTTGGGCCCGACGTAGGCCACCGCCTCACCGGCCTCGATGAACAGATCGATGTGGTCGACCGCCACCTTGTCGGTGTAGCGCCGGGCGAACAGCTGCCGCACCGACCCCTTGAGCCCGGCGCCCTTGTCCGGCCGCCGGAAGACCTTGGTGAGGCCGTGCGCCTCGACGATCGGCATGCTGACGCCACCCCCGCGTGTTGACCGCAAGTCACCCTGCGGAGCACCGACGGGACAGCAAACCGAATTGACAGAGGCGCCGGAAACCACTCCGGCGGCCCGGTTCCGCGGGGCCGGGCTCAGTCCAGCCGGCCGTCGTAGTCGGGGAGCTTGAACGTCCGCTCGGCGTGGCCGCCGCCCAGGTCGCTCGCGCTGTTGCCGACGTTCGCGACGATCGTGTAGCCGCGGCGTTCGATGTCGGTGCGGGCCTTGGTCTTCAGCGTCTGATTGTCGCTGAAGTCGAACGTGGGCCGGGTGTAGATGTCGGTCCAGGTGTAGCCGACCGCGCTGAGGTTGACGGCGGTGACGCCCTCGATGATGCCGGGCCGGGCGGTCACGAAGAAGATCGCCGCACCCGCCGCCTTGGCCTGCCTGGCCAGCGCCAGCACGGTCGGGGTGGCGTCGTAGGGCTTGTACTTGCTCTGCAACGCCGTGTTGTCGATGTCGAGCACGAGGGCCGGCTTGCTGCCGCTCGCCGGCAGCCGGGTGCCGAGGTAGGCCGACGCCTGGTCGGTCACGGTCTTGACGTCGGCGAGCCAGGTCTCGTACGACGGGAGCGCCGGCGCCGCGACAGCGCTGACCGGTTTTGCGCTGACCGGGGCCGCGTTCGCGGGCGCGGCGGCGACGCCGGTGGCGAGTGCGGAGCCGGCGGCGGCGAGCATGAGGCCGCGCAGGATTACGGTACGCATGGGTGTTCCCCTCGAGGATGCGGACGGACGAGCCGGTGACAGTCCATCGGCAGTCGTTGACCGCGGGGAGGCGCCCAAGTGATCGATGCCGATCGATCAGGTTACTCGGCGGTAACGTCGTTTCTCAACAGGTGAGCGCGATCCGGTCGAACCGGGCCCGGAACGGACGCTGGTCGGGCATCGGGCCGTGCACCCACCGATCGGGGCCACCGTTGCGCCACGCCTAACCCACCGAGCCGGCCGAGCCGAAACCCCGTTCCATCCGTCCGTAACCGGCCGGGCCGTTCCCCGGCAGCAGCCTCGGCGCCGTCGGGTTCGAGCGCCGCGCTTGCCCGGCAGCACAGCGGCGGTCACCTCGGCCGGCGGCGCAGCGACAACCTCGGGCAGCACGGGCGTCCTACCATCATGGACACCCGCCACCGCACCGTGAGGAACTCATGACCGAGGGTAAAGATCAGCCGAAGCCGAGGCTGGGTGAACGGCTACGTCCCGCGTTCAACGTGATCGCCTTCGTCCTGGTCGCCGCCGGCCTGCTCACCGTCCTGCTGGGCGGGCTGGTCGCGGGCGCCGTCACGATCGGGGGCGTCGCCGCCGTCGCGGCGGTGACCTGGGGGATCCACCGTCGGCGCGACTCCTTGAAGGCTCGGCTGACGCGCGGGCGGGCCTGGACCCGGGACCGGGTCGACCGGTCCGCCCGGATCGGGTGGGTCGCCCGGTGGGCGTCGTCGCTGGCCAAGCACGCGGCGCTGACCACCCTCCTGGCCCTGCTGGTGGTGGTGATCCACATCGCGGTCACCGGCCGGTTCACCCTGGGGGTCGCCGCGGTGGCCGCCCTGCTCGGCCTGTTCGGGGCGCTGACCAGCAAGGATTCGGTGGCTTGGCTGATCGTCTGCGGGCTCGCGGTCGTCCTGGCGGTGGTCACCGTCTTCGCCGCCGACATGTTCCGGGGCGGGTCGGACGCGCGCAGCCTGGCCATCTCGGCGGCCGCCGTGGTGCTGCCGGTGGTGATCTCCAATCCGCTGTTCAAGCAGCTCAACGAGCGGGTGTTCACCAAGAAGGACGACCGCGGCGCCGAGCTCACGCTGCGGCACCAGGCCGTACTCGTGGTCCTGACGCTCCTGCTCGGCACGCTCGGCGTGGCCCGCGCCACCTGGCTGCCCGGCGTCGTGCACGGCTGTTACACGCTTCCCCGGGCCGGCGGCATCACGATGCTGCGCACCGACGCGCAGGGCCGTTGTTACGGGCTGCTCGACGACAGCGGCACCGGGGTGTTCACGCCCGACGCGTTCGGCATCGACCCGGTCACCCGCGGTCTGCAGCAACGGCTGCTGCGCAACAACCGGCCGTTCCGCGACGGTGATCTCACCGTCGTCTGGCTGGGCTCGCTGTCCTGCGACACCGTGCCGGCCGACCCCAACCGGTGCGCCGACGGACGCGACTACCCGGCCGAACGCGACCAGCTCCGCGGGCTGCTGTTCGCCCAGACCCAGCTCGCCGCCGTCCGCAGCGGTCACCGCCTGCACGTGGTCATCGGGGACGCGGCCCAGGACGTCCGCCATATCGAGGACGTCGCCCGGATGATCATCGCCCGGCGGGGTTCGCTGCACCGGGTCGTCGTCATCGGCGGCGGCGACAGCCGGGACAGCACCCAGCGGGCCATCAACAAACTGCTCGACGCCGGTCTGCCGTTCATCGCCCCGAACCTGCTCGCCGACCTCGGCGCCGCCGGCCGGCCGTTCGTCGACCGTCCCGGTTACCTCCAACTGGGCGCGCCGAACATGGATTTCGCCACCGACGCCGCGGCCCGGCTGACCGGGCGGTTCCCCAAGGGGTTCCGGCTCGACATCTACCAGCATCCCGACCCCACCGATCAGTACACGACATCGCTGGTCAACGACCTGCTCACGGCGCTTCGGAGCACTCCGGGGGCGAGCGGGCGGCGGGTGCCCGACCTCGCCGGGCTGGACGACTCGATCTGTGCGGCGCCGACCGCCGGGCCGCCCACGGTGCTGTTCTTCGCCGACCGGTGGACGCGGTTCGGCGAGTTCGTCCAGCGGGTCGACGACCTGTGCGGCCACCGCAGGCCGGGCCTGGTCGTCGCGGACAGCTCGGTGAGCCGGTTCATGGCCGATTACCAGCTGCGGGCGGTCACCAACGCGAACTGGCCGGTCGACTACTACGCGAGCGGACCGGCTTGCGCCGATCTCACCCCCGGGGCGTACGGAGTTCTGACCGCCCAGGCGCGGGAGTCGGCCGGCCTGCTCAGGCTCCCCGCGGACTTCGCCTGTGCCGACCGCGCCGAGAGCGCAAGCGCGGGCGAGCTGCTGCGCGCCTGCACCCTCGACGCCGCCGCCAAACAGACGAGCCGCCCGTGCGCCGCCAACGACCTCGGCTCGTTCCTGGTCCCGGCCTACGACGCGGTGATGATCGCCGACGCCCTGCCCGGGGGCCCGCTGGCCGACCTGGACATCCCCTCGATCACACTGGCCGCCGGCAAGGTGGCCGCGGTGCACGGCGGTCGCCTGCTGACGCCGACGATCGCCGTGCGGATGTGGCACGTGGACCCGCTGTACGACCCGACCCGCATCTGGGAACAGCCCAGCGCCGACCTCGCCCGCGCTACGGCGTGCGATCCACCGAACGGCGGAACATCGTCAGCACCGTCGTGCCCACCGGCTCGGCCACGGTGAAGCGGAACTCGGCGGGCGGGCCGGCGGCGAACAGGCGGTCGCCCGCGCCGACCACGGCCGGGAAGGTGATCACCCGGTACTCGTCGACGAGGTCGGCCGCGGCCAGCGCCCGCACCACGCTCAGGCTGCCGATCACGACGATGTCGCGCCGTTCGCGCTCCGCCGTCACCCAGCCGGCGAGATCGCCCTCGACGGCGGCCGAGTTGGCCCACGCGGTCGTGTCGACGCCGGTCCGGGTGGCGACCCGCTTCGGCACGGTGTTCATCAGCCGGGCGTAATCGCTGTCCCGGCCCGGCCACAGTTTTGCGAACTGCTCCCAGGTGTGCCGCCCGTACAGCTGAACGCCCGTCGCCATCCGCTCCCCCAGCCGGAACTTGTCCTCGGTGACCGGCCCGGCGCCGAACGCCCAGCTGTTCGGGTCCGAGACCACGCCGTCGAGCGTGCTGAACTGGATGACAATGACGTCGCCCATGGTGGGCTCCTCTCCACGTTGACTTCGCGGACACCTACCGCCGGCGGGCCGTGAACTCATCGGTGCGGGGCTAATCTTCTCCGGTGACCACTCCGGAGTGGGACGAGCGGCACGAGATCTACCGCGCCGACCTGCTCGCCCACTGCTATCGCCTGCTCGGCTCGTTCGACGAGGCCGAGGACCTCGTGCAGGAGACGTTCCTGCGGGCCTGGCGGGCGGCCGACCGCTACGATCCGGCCCTGGCCTCGGTCCGCACGTGGCTGCACCGGATCGCGACGAACGTCTGCCTGACCGCGCTGCGCGGGCGGGCCCGCCGTCCGCTGCCCAGCGGCCTCGGCCCGGCCGGCGGCGATCCGGGGGCACCGCTGACGCCGAGCCTCGACATCCCGTGGCTCCAGCCGTTCCCGGACGCCCGCCTCGGCGATCCCGCCGCCACCGTCGAGCAGCGCGCCGGGCTGCGGCTGGCCCTGATCGCCGCCCTGCAGACGCTGCCCGCCCGGCAACGGGCCGCGCTCGTGCTCCGCGAGGTGCTTCAGCTGCCCGCCACCGAGGTGGCCTACGCCCTCGACAGCACGGTGGCCTCGGTGAACAGCAGCCTCCAGCGCGCCCGCGCGACCCTGCGCGAGAGCGGTCCGTCGGTCGAGGAGCTGCGCGAGCCGGCCGATCCGGGCGAGCGCGCGGTCGTCGAGCGTTACCTGGTGGCGTTCGAGGCGGCCGACATCGCGGGCCTGACCCGCCTGCTGGCCGACGACGTGGCCCTGGAGATGCCGCCGGTCGACCTGTGGCTCGCCGGTCGCGCCCACTACCGCGAGTTCATCGAGCGGGTGTTCGCCATGCGTGGCGTCGGCTGGCGCCTGCTGCCGGTGCCGGCCAACGGGGGTCCGGCCCTGGCCGCCTACGCCCCCGGGATGCGGCCGCACTCGGTCCAGCTCTTCGAGGTGGCGGGCGGCCTGATCCGGCGTTGCGTGTCGTTCGTCGACCCGGCGCTGGTCGAGCGGTTCGAGGGCGCGAAGTCGTACCGCTCGTAGCTCGCCGCCGCCCTCCTACGCGCCGCCGGTGCCCGACGTCTCCCCCTTCCCGCTGGAGGGAGCGACGCCCGGGCCGGAGGGTTCGCCGGCGCCGGGGGACGGCGCCCCGGTGGAGCCCGACGGGGTCGGCGTGGACTCCGGCGACGCCCCCGCCGACCCGGCCGGCGACGGCGTCGGGGAGCCCGCCGGCGAAGGCGGGACCGACGGCCCGGCCGCCGGTTTCGCCTTGCTGGTCGTCTCCGGGAAGTCGAAGGTCCAGCCCTCGGCGAGCAGCTGCGGGATCAGCTTCTCGAGGGCCTGGACGGTCTGCTTGCGCACCCCGCCGCCGTCGTGCACCAGTACCACCGCCCGCGGCGTGAGCTGCTGGTGGATCCGGGTCGCGATGGTGTCGGCGCCGGGCAGCATCCAGTCGTCCGGGTCGACCACCCAGCCCAGCGGCGTGTGCCCGGCCAGCGCACCCACCTTCGCCGACGGGCCGAAGTCGCCGTACGGGGCGCGGTAGTAGGTGACCGTCGACCCCGGTGCGGCGGCCGCGATGGCGGTGTCGGTCTCGGCGATGTCGGCCCGGCTCCTCGCCTCCGACACGATGCCGAGGTCGTCGTGGTGCATCGAGTGGTTGCACAGGCGGTGGCCGTCGGCGACGATCCGCCGCACCAGCTGCGGGTACCAGGTCACGTTCTCGCCGACCATGCAGAAGGTGGCCTTGACGTGGTATTTCGCCAGCAGGTCGAGGACCGCCGGGGTGTCGTCGGACGGGCCGTCGTCGAAGGTCAGCGCGAGCCGCTTGCCGGTGTGCTCGGTGTGCACCACCGGCTCGTACCCGGCGGCGGGGGCCTGCAGGCCGGCGGCCTTGTCCGGGTTCTTGCCGGTGTCGTGCGAGCGTCCGGCGTCGCCGGTGTCGACCCGTCCCACGTGGGCCGGCGCGGGCAACTTCCGGACCGGCTGCCCGGTCAGGGCCGACCGGGTGAAGCTCTGCCAGAGGTGGGCGGGCATGGTGTCGCCTTCGATGCGTACGCCATGGGCGTCGCGAAGCGGCCCGGGTTTCGCCTTGCCGATCCAGATGACGCTGGCCAGCTCGGGGGTGTAACCGGCCATCCACGCGTCCTGGTTCTCCGGGGTGTCGCGCCACTGCTGGGTGCCGGTCTTGCCGGCGGCCGGGCGGCCCGGGGTGAAGCCGTTCTCCGACACGACGCTCTGCAGCACCGTGGTGACGTCGGCGGCGATCCTCGGGTCGAGTGCGGTGGTGCCCCCGACGGCCACGGTCGCCCCGGTCACCGACTGCACGAAATGCCGCTCATGACGTACGCCTCCGGCCGCCAGCGTCGCATAGACCGTGGCCAGGTCGGACGGGGTGACCGGGTAGCGCCCGAGGGCGATGTCGCCCCGGGTGCGGCCGGGCGCCGGGTCGCCCTTGACGTCGACCAGCGACCGCCGGCCGTCGTACTTGTCCGGCACCCCCAGACGGACCGCCATGTCCCGCACCCGATCGGCGCCGATCTCCGCGGTCACCGCGTAGAACGGGGTGTTCAGCGAGTCGACCATCGCCTGCTGCAGCGTGCAGTCGGCGCAGTGCAGGCCGTCGTGGTTGCGCAGCGGCACCCCGCGGTCCGGGAACAGCCGGGGCGAGCTGCCGTCCCAGCGCGAGCGGTAGGAGATCCCCTGGCGCAGCGCGGCGGCGAGCACTATCGGCTTGAACGTGGACGCGGCCGGGTGCAGCGCGTCGGCGTCGTCGAAGTAGCCGCTGCCGTGCTCCCCGCCGTAGTAGGCGCGTACCCCGCCGGTCGCCGGGTCGAGCGCGACGAGCGCCGCCTGCAACCCGGCCGGCTGGCCGCGCAGCTGCGCCGCCACGGTGGTCTCGGCGGCCCGCTGCGCGGTGGCGTCCAGGGTGGTGACCACCGTCAGGCCCGCGGTGTGCAGTTGCTGCGAGGTGATGCCCCGGCCGGACAGCTCCCGCTCGACCTGGTCGACGACGAGGCCGAGCGGGCCGCCGATCGGCGAGCCGGCCGGCTGCACCTTCGGGTAGGCCAGCCCGCGCCGGTCGGCCGCGGCGACGATCCAGTTCCAGCGGCGCCGGGCGGCGGTGGCGTCGTGCGCCGGGTCGAACCCCCACGGGTCCTTGACGGCGGCGGCGATGACCGCGCTCTGGGCGAAGTCCAGCCGGTCCGGCGTGACTCCGAAGTAGGCGTTCGCGGCGGCCGCGATCCCGTACGCGCCGCGCCCGTAGTAGATCGTGTTCAGGTACCGCTCGAGGATGACGTCCTTGGTGTACTGGCGTTCCAGGTTCACCGCGAGGGCCAGCTCGTGCATCTTCCGGTCGACGGTCACCTCCCGGTCGAGGAACGCGTTGCGGACGTACTGCTGGGTGATCGTCGAAGCACCCTGGTGCTCGCCGGACGCGTCGGCCACGATCGCCCGCGCCACCCCGCGCAGCGACACCCCGGCATGGTCGTAGAAGTCCCGGTCCTCGGCGGCCAGCACGGCCCGGCGAAGGTCCGGGGAGACCGCCGAGAGGGGTACGTCGCTGTGGTCGGTCGCGCCGAGGCGGGCCAGGATGGTGCGGCCGTCGCGGTAGTAGAGGACCGACGCCTGCGGCTGGCGGGCCGCCCCGGGCACCGGCACCGATTCGACGTACGCCTCGGCGGCGCCGACCCCGGCACAGGACCAGAACGTCAGCAGGACCAGGACGGTGGCCGCCGCCCGGCGCCATCGGACGGTTCGCTTCTGCGGAATTTTCACCAGCACACCCGGTTAGACGGGGCGGCGGCGTGGTTTGTGGACAGGTAATCTTGGGTAACCGGACGATCACTCTGATTACCGGCATGTTGACCAGCCGTTTCGGCGTGGTTGCGACCATCGACGATGACATATGTCGCAAACTTAGGGGTTATGACAACCCTTGCTGACCGTACGATCGCGGCCCTGCGCGCCGAGCACGACGCGCTGCCCGCCCTCTCCGCCGAGCAGTTGACCGGCCCGTCCGGCGCCGCCGACTGGACCGTCGCGCAGGTCTACTCCCACCTGGGCAGCGGCGCCGAGATCATGCTGGCCGGCCTGCGCGCCGGAACCGGCGAGGCGGCCGCGCCGGAACCCGGCTTCAACGAGAGCGTGTGGGACCGCTGGAACGCGCTGAGCCCGCAGGACCAGGCAAGCGGCGCGATCGAGTCGGACGCCGCGCTGGTGGCCGCGTTCGAGGCCCTGACCCCGGAGCAACGCGACTCGGTCGAGATCACCGGGATCTTCCCGATGCCGCTGTCGCTGGAGGCGTTCGCGGCCCTGCGGCTCAGCGAGGTCACCCACCACAGCTGGGACATCCGCGTCGCCGCCGACCCCGCCGCCGGACTGCCGGCCGCCACCGCGGAGGTGCTCGCCGAGCACCTCGCCGGCGGGCTGAGCTTCTTCCTCGGCTTCATCACCAAGGCCGAGGCGATCAAGGAACCGGCCGTCGTCGCGATCAGCGGCACCCCGTACGCCGTCGTCCTCGGCGAGAAGAACAGCTTCACCGCCGACGCCGGCACCCCCACCGCGACCTTCGAAGGCCCGCTCGAGGCCGCGCTGCGGCTGCTGGTGGGCCGCCTGGGTCCGGGCCACACCCCGGCCACCGTCGGGGTGACCGGCAACGTCACCCTCGACGACCTGCGGGCGGTCTTCCCCGGCTTCTGATCGGCGACCGTCCCCTTCGGCCGGCACCGATGCGGTGCCGGCCGAAGGGGACGAGAAATGTCGGCGGCCGATGTTAACCTCCTGGAGCTCGGCTCGGCAGAGTCGAGGAACGGGGGGAACACCATGCCGCACAACAGATTTCGTCGTGTCCACAGTGTCTTGACCGCCCTCTCGCTGGGCGCCGCCTCGGCCGTCGGGCTCGCGCAGCCCGCCCAGGCGATGAACTACACGGCCGCCACCCTCAGCACGTGGACCGTCACCGACTCGGCCACGCCCACCACGCCCTCGGTCCAGCCGGCCGGCGACGTTCCGCTCGGCACCACGGTCGACGCCGCCGGCACCCGGCACACCAACCGTGCCTACTTCACCTTCGACGTCTCGGCCTACCGGGGTCAGGCGGTCCACGTCGCCGGCCTGTGGACGAGCGAGGCCAAGGTCGCCGACTGTGCCACCGCCGCCCCGATCGAGGTCTGGCGCACCGGCAAGGTCACCGCCAAGTCGACCTGGCGCACGCCGCCGAAGGACCTGGAGCTCGTCGACCGGCGCACCCTGGGCAACGGGTCCACCTGCCCGGCGCACCTCGACGTCGACGTGGCCCGCTACGTCACCGAGGCGCTGGCGCGCAAGGAGAAGACGATAACCTTCGGCATACGCGTCTCGCCCGCCGCCGAGAGCGACCCACGGGCTGCCCGTACCCTGCAGCCGGCGCGCCTGAGCATGTCGACCAACCACGTGCCGACGGTGCGCGGCCCGCACCTGAAGAACCCGGACCGGCCCTGCGGCACGCTCACCGAGCACCCGACCGCCGGCGACCTCACCTACTTCACGGCCACCACGACCGACGCCGACCCGAACTCGTACCCCGGCGCGACCTTCGAGCTGTGGCCGGTCGACCGGCCCGACCAGCGCACCCGGATCGGGACCGGCGGCGGCGCCGAACCGGTGGCCTCCACCTATCTGCGGTCCTTCGCCGACGGCACGGTCCTCGGCTGGAGCGTCCAGCCCGCCGACCACGACGACGTCGGCGCGTGGGCCAAGACGTGTTACCTGACCGTCGACAACACCGCACCGGCCGCCGCGCCGCTGATCGTCCCGCGCAAATACACCGAGACGTCCTACCCGGGGGCCGGCGGCCCGGGCGTGGCCGGCGCGTTCATCCTCGACGCGCAGGGCGACCAGGACGTCGTCGGCTTCGAATACACCGAGCAGGGCCGGTCGATCCCGACCCGGGTCAAGGCCGGCCACCCGGGCGGCCACGCGAAGATCAGTGTGACTCCGCAGGCCTCCGGTCCCTTCCAGCTCAAGGTCCGGTCGCTCGACCGGGCCGGCAACGGCAGCCCCTGGCAGACCTACACGTTCTACGTCCGGGACACCGCGCCCGCCCTCGAGGTCGACGTGACCGGAGTCGGCACGACGAGCACGATCACGCTGACCGCACCGGCGGCCGAGGTCACCTCGTTCGGCTACACCGTCGACGGCGGGGCCGAGACCCGGGTGCCGGCCGTCGCCGGCGTGGGCACCAGCCACATCGTGTTCACCAGCAAGGGCGTCAAGACCGTCGTCAGCCGCAGCTACGCCGGCACCAAGATGATCGGCTCGGGCTCCAGGACGTTCACCGTCGACGACGCCCCGAAGGTCACCTCACCCGAGTTCCTGTCCTCGCCCCAACCGCTGCTCGGCACCGAGGGCACGTTCGCCTTCGCCCCGCGCACCACCGGTGTCGTCGGCTATCTCTACCGGTTCGCCGACGAGACCGGCAGCGGTGCGGAGCAGCGGGTGGAGGCCGCCGCCGACGGCACGGCCACGCTGCGGTGGACCGCCGAGACACCCGGCTACCACGGCCTCACGGTCGTCTCGGTGACCGCCGACGGCACCCGGTCGTCGGCCGACGTCGAGCAGTTCTGGGTCACCGACACCCGGCCGTACGTCTACTCCGAGGCCGGCACGTGCTGCCCGGTGCTCGACGCGGTGGGCCGCCCGCTGACCGTCTGGCTCAGCAGCGACCTGCCCGACGTCGACCACTTCGTCTACAGCTTCGACGGCGGCCCCGAGCAGACCAGCGACCAGGGCCAGTCGTTGAGCGTCACGGTCACGCCGACGCACGTCGGCAACAGCTCCTTCACGGCCCGTGCCGTCCGCGCCGACGGCACGAAGTCGCCGGCCACCACCATCGACATCTACATCACCAACGCGCCGCTGGTCACCACCAAGGGGCCATACGCGGATTACGCCGTGCTCGGCCGGGAGTCCACGCTCACCTTCAAGCCTGAGACGCCCGACGTGGTCGGCTACCGCTACTACTGGGGCTTCGAGCCGGAGACGGCCCGGACGGTCGACGCCGCCGCGAACGGTTCGGCCACGGTCACCTGGACGCCCACCGAGGAGGGCACCGACATCCTCAACGTGCGCGCGGTCTCCCGGGACGGCACCGAGTCCGACCTGCGCCAGATCTATGTCGAGACCTACGACCCGGTGGTCGACTACACCGGCACCTGGACCGCCGGAACGCCCAGTGGCGGCATCGGGGTGGCCGGCCAACTCGGCTTCTTCGCCGACCGGGGCGGCATGCTCGACGCGACGGTGAAATACCTGTGGCACGTCGACGGCGGCCCGGTCCAGGAGACCACCCGCATCGAGGACACCCTGGTCACCTACACCCCGTACACCCCCGAGCGCAGCGGCGCGAACACCCTCTACGTGCAGCGCCAGTTCACCGACGGCGTGCTCTCGCCGGTCCGTCAGTTCCAGCTGATGGTCGGCACCGAGCCGGCCGTGCGATCGGCCGAATACCCGAAGGGCCTGTGGTCGGGCGGCGCCGGCGTGCCCGGCACCTTCCACTTCAGCGGCGGGACCGCCGGGATCGTCTCGTACGACTACCGGTTCGGTGACAACGTCACCGGCACCCTGGTCACGGGCACCGTGGCCGCCGACGCGACCGGCGCCGCCGACGTCGTCTTCACCCCGCCGCAGAACTACACCTGGTACACCGTCAACGTGACCGGCCGCCGGGCCGACGGAACGACGACCGCCACGTCGATCTCCTACAGCTTCGGCACCGCGGCGGGCTGACCGCCGACCGCACCGGCCGGCACTTCACGCCGGCCGGTGCGGCTTAACCGCGGCCCCACGGGGCATCCTCTTGCGCGTGACCGACCTGGATGAAGAGACGATCGCGTACGCGCACCGGATGTTCGACCTGGCCCGCGCCGGCGACACCGACGAGCTGATCGCCAACGTAGCGGCCGGCCTGCCACCCAACCTGACGAACGACAGGGGCGACACCCTCCTGATCCTCGCCGCCTACCGCAACCATCCCGCCACCGTCGCCGCCCTCCTGGCCCACGGCGCCGACCCCGGCCGCGTCAACGACCGTGGCCAGTCCGCCCTGTCCGCCGCCGTCTTCCGCCAGAACCCGGACTCCGTCCGCTCCCTGCTGACCGCCGGCGCCGACCCGCACGGCGGCTCCCCCTCCGCCATCGCCACCGCCGAGTTCTTCAAACTCCCGGAGATGACCGCCCTCCTGACCGCCCCCTCCTGACCGCCCCCGCTCCACTCCTCCCAGCCCCGCTCCACTCCTCCCGACCCCCGCCCGACTTCCCCCCCGCCCCTTTGCCGCCGACCGGCACCCTTTCCTGCCGCCGCCCGTCCGCTGCCCTTCCCCTGCCGCCACCCTGACCTTCTGCCACCGCCCCTGCCCCCTCCCCCTGCCGGTGCCTTCCTCCTGCCACCGCCCCTCCCCCTGCCGGTGCCTTCCCCCTGCCCCTGCCCCTGCCGCCGCCCCTGCCGCCGCCCCTGCCGGTGCCGGTGCCGGTGCCGGTGCCGGTGCCGGTGCTGGTGCCGGTGCCGGTGCTGGTGCCGGTGCCGGTGCCGGTGCTGTCGGAGAGGGTCGGGCTCCCGAGACGGCCGCGCCGCGTTCTCCGGCTTCATGTGCACGCCGCGATTCGCCACGAAAAGGTCATTTCCCCTCCTGCCGGGCCGCGTCCGGCGCTGGATTCTCGGCGATCTGAGGCTCCCGAGGCGGACCGAGTCGCCATGATCGGCCAAGCCGCGCCCGCCAGACCCCTTCTTCAAGCAAAATGCGCTGACTCGGGCCCGCCGTGGCCCGATCCCGGCGCTCTTGCATCCGGCCATGGGTCAAGCCCTCCGGCGCGCCCGCCACAAAGGTCCGGCAACCCCAGGATCACCGCGCCACGGAGATCGACAGCTGCCCGTTGCGCCACGCCAGCCCCCGCGCCGCACCCGACCGGGCCCTCGCGTACCGCGCGCCACACCAGCCCTTCGCGCGCCGCCCCACACCAGCCCCTCGCGCGCCGCGCCAAACCTGGCCGGCGCGGGCCTCGCCAAACCTGGCCGGCGCGGGCCTCGCCAGACCTGGCCGGCGCGGGCCTCGCCAGGCCTGGCCGCGGGCCTCGCCAGACCTGCGGTCGCCCGTGCGCCTGGCAACACCTCGCGTGCCGCGCCAAACCTGGCCGGCGCCGCCACGGCCGAGCCGGCGTCGCACCCGCCGGCGCTCCCCCGGGCGAGGGCGAAGGGCGGGCCCAGGGCGGACCCAGGGCAGGCCCAGGGCGGGCTGTGATGGGGGACGCAGGGGTGGGGCGGGGACGTCGACGGATGGCATGATTCATTGAATCGTCAAGCATCTAGCGTACGGAGTCGACCCATTAGCGGCATTTACCCGGTTGCGCGGCGCCGGCCGTACGGGAAACTGATGCTCCTGATCCTTGCCGTCGTGGTGGTCGCGGTGGGGGCTGTGGTGGCGGTGCAGATGGCGCGGCGGCCGGCGTCGACCCCGGCGGGGCGCAGCATCGCCGGGGTGGCGGTCGGCGGGATGGACGAGAAGCAGGTGCGGGCGGCGGTTTCCGGGGCGGTGCGGGCCCGGGTGGAGCAACCGATGAACGTGACCGTGCGCGGGGCCGACGCCACGTTCGCTCTGGTACCGGCCGAGGCGGGCCTGACGCTCGATGTCGACGCGACGGTTCGGGCGGCCTTCGACGGAGGATCGAAAGCGGTCATCGCGACTGATGACGCGAAGCTCGCGGCAGCGCTGGCGGCACACCAGCGGGCGGCTTCCGACACTGTGGTGAAGCTGGCCACGCCGGTCCCCCGCCTCGAGGCCAAGGGGGACACGTCGTTCACTGCCTCGACCGCGGGCGTCACGCGGAGCGAGGGTAAGGCCGGGTGGGCGATCGACGCCGGGACGGCGGGACCCGCGCTGGTGGCGGCGGTGGCGTCCGGGCAGGCGGCGGTGACCTTGGAGGGTACGACGTCGAAGCCGGGTGGCGCGCTGGCCGGGGTGGACCAGCTGATCGGGACATTCACCACGTACCATCCATGTTGTGCGCCGCGGGTGACCAAATATCCACCTGATCGCGAAGATCGTGGACGGCGCCGTGATCGCGCCCGGCACCAAGTTCTCGCTCAACGAGAAGGTCGGCGAACGCACCCGGGAGCGCGGCTTCGTCGCCGCGCCGGCCATCGTCGGCGGCGAGCTCGAGGATCAGCTCGGCGGCGGGATCTCGCAGTTCTCGACCACACTGTTCAACTCGGCGTGGTTCGCGGGGCTGCCGATCCTGGAGCACCAGCCGCACAGCAAGTACATCTCGCGGTACCCGCCCGGCCGCGAGGCGACGCTCGACTGGGGCAACATCGACCAGGTCATCCGCAACGACACCGACGCGCCGGTGGTGATCCGGGTCGCGACCACCGGCACGTCGGTGACGGTCGCGCTCTACGGCAGCACCGGCAACCGCAAGGTCGTCTCGGAGACCGGGCCGCGCAGTGCGAGCGGTGCGGACGGCGGCTTCCGCATCCGGGTGACCCGGACCGTGTACGACGACGGCAGGAAGACCGGCACGAACACGTTGCGCTGGACCTACACCGGACTGGACTGAGCGCCCCGGCGGCGGTCGATGTCGCACAGGACCTCCGGGTCTCACGTGCTCGCGTCCCAGTCGTCGCCGGTGATCAGTTCCGGCCGGGCGCCGAGGTCGGGGCGACCGGTCACGGCACCCAGCCGGGAGCGCACCAGCAGCGCTCCACCGATCAGGACGACGAGACCGCCGATGCGCAGCGCGCCCTCGACGAGACTGACGGCCCATCTCCGCGTAGGTCACGCTGCCCCGCGATGACTTCGGCGGTCGGCCGATCGAGCGGTATCCCAGGCCGGCCGGCGCGCGCCGGAAAAGGGACTCGGCCTGAGGCCGGCGGTGGATCGCGCCGGCCTCAGATCGGGCGGGTCAGCGCAGGGTGTCGATGTCGATGACGAAGCGGTAGCGCACGTCGGACTTCAGCACCCGCTCGTAGGCCTCGTCGACCTGGTCGGCGGTGATGACCTCGACCTCCGAAGCGATGCCGCGCTCGGCGCAGAAGTCGAGCATCTCCTGGGTCTCCGCGATGCCGCCGATGCTCGAGCCGGCGAACGAGCGCCGGTTGTTGAACAGCGAGAACACCTGCACCGGCAGCGGCTCGGGCGGCGCGCCCACGCTGACGAAGGTGCCGTCGAGGCGCAGCATGCCCAGGTAGGCGGCCATGTCGATGGGGGCGCTCACCGTGTTGACGATCAGGTCGAAGGTGTTCGCCAGGGTCTTGAACGTCTCCTTGTCACTGGTCGCGTAGTAGCTCTCGGCACCGAAGGCGAGTCCGTCGTCCTTCTTGCTGAGCGTCTGCGACAGCACCGTCACGTCGGCGCCCATCGCCGCGGCGATCTTGACGGCCATGTGCCCGAGGCCGCCCATGCCGACCACCGCGACCTTGGTGCCCGGACCCGCTTTCCAGTGCGAGAGCGGAGAGTACGTCGTGATCCCCGCACACAGCAGCGGAGCGGCCTTCTCGTACGGGATCGACTCCGGCACCCGCAGCACGAAGTCCTCGTCCACGACCACGTGCGTCGAATAACCACCCTGCGTGACCGTGCCGTCCCGGTCGACCGAGGCGTACGTTCCGGTGTTGCCCGTCAGGCAGTACTGCTCCTGGCCGGCCTTGCAGTTGTCGCACTCCCGGCACGAGTTGACCATGCAGCCGACACCCACCCGGTCGCCTGTCTGGTGCCGGGTCACCGAGGCGCCTACCTCGGTGACGACTCCGACGATTTCGTGGCCGACCGTCAGGGGGTAGGGGACTTTCCCCCATTCTCCCCGCACGGTGTGGATGTCGGAGTGGCAGATCCCGGCGTACCGGATCTCGATCAGGACGTCGCGCGGCCCGACATCCCGGCGCTCGACTGTGGTGCGCACGAGCGGATCGGTGGCCGAGGTCGCCGCGACAGCGTTGACGGTGAGAATGATTTCCTCCGGGGACAGCTGGTGATCTTTGCTTCCCCAGTTTGCCCGCTCAGCGGCGATCGGAACCAACCGCCCGGAAAACATCACCGCCAGGGTCGCTCAGCGGCGGATCACCGGCCGGCCGAACCCGGGCAGCAACCGGTCGGTCAGCACCCGGTCGGCCACCAGCCGGGCCGTCGACCGGCGGCGGCGCTCGGCCAGGACGGCCGACAGGACCAGCCAGGGCGGGGCGCCGGGCGGCGGGGGCGGGGCCACCCGGGCGGCCACCTCGGCGTACAGCATGCGGTGCAATGATCCGGCCTGCGGTTCGCTGAACCGGGGCGCCCGGGTCAGGAACTGACCGACGGCCCCGGCCAACTCCTCGTCGATCGCCGACAGGTCGGCCGCCGCCGCCCAGCGGGCCAGGTCCATCGGGGTGCCGGGCAGCGGCCGCGGCTCGACCGGGCGCCGCTCGTGGATCACCAGCGTGCCCGCGGCCAGGTCACCGAGCCGGCGGCCGCGCTCCGAGGCGATCATCGTGGTCAGGCTCCCGGCCCAGGTCAGGAACGGCAGGAGCAGGCCCGGCCACTCCACCGCGAAGCCGACCAGCGAACGGGTGAACGCGTGCCGCAACCGGATCGGCCCGCCGTCCTCGCGGATCACCCGCAGGCCCATCGCCGCCTTGCCCGCGCTCCGGCCGTTCGTCCAGGTCTCGACGATCATCGGGTACGCCAGCAGCACCACCGCGAACAGGATGATCCGCAGCGCCTCGAACAGGGCCGAGTCGACCAGGTCACCGGGCAGCAGCGGCAGGACCACCAGCAGCAGGATCAGCAGGATGCCGGCGAGCACGACCTCGAGCACGATGTCGATCAGCAGGGCCACCGCGCGGGACCCGAGCCGGGCCGGGCGCACGTCCAGAGCGACCGCCTCGGCGGTCACCAGGCCAGTGGAGGGCACGTTCACCCGGACAGTCTCCACTAAGCTGCGCTCGACAGGGGGGCAGCGGGGTGATCGATCTCGACGCGTACATCGCCGAGCGCGGTGGCGAATGGCAGCGGCTGCGCATGCTGGCCAGGCGGTCGAAACTGACCGCGGCCGAGGCCGACGAACTGGTCCTGCTCTACCAGCGGGCGTCCACCCACTTGTCCGCCCTGCGCGGCCGCCACACCGACCCGGTGCTGCTGGCCGACCTGTCGCAGCTGGTGCTGACCGGGCGGGCGGCGGTCACCCGGCGCAGCGGCCACTTCTCCTGGCAACCGGTGAAGGACTTCTTCGCGTACGGCCTGCCGGGTGCTCTTTATCGGACACGCCGCTGGTGGGGGATCCTCGCGCTGCTGATGGTCGCGGCCGGGGTGGCCCTGGTCTGGTACCTGTCGAACGAGCCCGCCGCCCTCAACGCGTTCCTCTCCGAGGACCAGATGCGGGAGCTGGTCGACAAGGAGTTCGTCGGCTACTACAGCGAATACCGGGCGCAGAACTTCGCCCTCGAGGTGTGGACCAACAACGCCGTCCTGACCGCCCAGTGCCTCGCCTCCGGCGTACTGATCCTGCCGGTGATCTACCTCCTCGCCGGCAACCTGCTCAACACCGGCGTGGTCGGCGGCGCCATGGTCCGCGACGGCGCCACCGACACCCTCCTGACCTACCTCGCCCCGCACGGCCTGCTCGAGCTGACCTGCCTGTTCATCGGCGCCGGCGTGGGCCTGCGCCTCGGCTGGGCCTGGATCGCCCCCGGCCCCTTGCGCACCCGCCGCGAGTCCTTGGTGGCGTGGGTCCGCGAAGGCATGGTGATCGCCGTCGGCCTGGTGGTCGCCCTCGCCGTCGCCGGCCTGCTCGAGGCCTTCATAACCCCGTCGCCGCTGCCGGCGCCGTTCCGCGTGGGCATCGGCGCCGCGGTCTGGCTGGCCTTCCTTGCGTACGCGCTGAGCTGGGGCAAAGTGGCCGACGCCCGCCGCCCGCCGACCCGCGACGACGCCGACGTCCCCACCGCCTGACCCGCCCGTCGCGCCCGCCCTTTCCCACCCGCCCGGCCGCCCTCGACGCGGCGAGCGGGTCGCCTTGGAGAGGACAAGCGCTCGAGTGCCCCCTCTTTCGAGAAAAGCGGGGTCTCAGCCGGCGGCGGAGACCCCTTCGCCGAGGAAAGAGGGCCCTCGGCGGAGGGCGGGCTCAACGGAGTGACGTCGCATATGGCCGAGAAGTACTTTCCCAGCAGATCGGTCCCCGCGACCCGGCCGTGGAGCGCCCTCCGTCCCGAAAAAGGGCGGCCACCCTGCTGCTACGAAGGCGTAGACGCGGAGCTTCCGCGCGCGAGACCGCACCTTCGCTGAAGTTGTGGTCTCGCGCGGCGCGGGCGGCCGGGGCGGCGCCGGCGGCGGACCGAGGTCTAGAGGCGGCCGGCTGCCTTGAGCAGCAGGTACACGTCGCTGACGCGGCCGGCGAAGTCGGGCAGGTCGGCGTCGATCACGGTGGCGCCGGAGCGGGTCAGCAGTTCGCGCAGGCGGTCGCGCTGGGTGAGGACCCGCTCGACGGCGGCGGCGGTGTGCACGTCGGTGGCGGTGGGCCGGGGTGGCAGGGCGGTCAGGTGGGCCAGTTGGGGGTCTCGGACGCTGGCCACGAGCACCTTGTGGCGGGCGGCCAAGCGGGGCAGGACCGGCAGCAGGCCTTCGAGCATGGGGGCGATGTCGAGGGCGGTGAAGATGACCACCAAGGATCGTTTCCGGTCCCGGCGTAGCAGTTCGCGGGCCAGCAGCGAGAAGTCGGTCTCGGCCAGGGCCGGCTGCAGGGAGGCCATCCCGTCGATCACGAGGGGCAGCTGGGTGTGGTGGCTGCCGCCGCCGGCCCGGACCCGCACCTCGCTGTCCAGGCCGAGCAGGTCGACGCGGTCGCCGGCCCGGGTGGCCAGCACCGACAGCAGCAGGGCGGCGTCGATGGCGGCGTCCAGGCGGGGCACGTCGCCGATCCGGGCGGCCGAGGTGCGGCCGGTGTCGAGCACGCAGAGGACCCGGCGGTCGCGTTCCGGGCGCCAGGTTCGCACGACCACGTCGTGGTGGCGGGCGCTGGCGCGCCAGTCGATGGAGCGTACGTCGTCGCCGATCACATATTCGCGGAGCACGTCGAACTCGGTGCCGTGGCCACGGCCGCGGGTGACCACGGCACCGTCGAGGACCCGGATGCGGGACAGTTTCTCGGGCAGGATCCGCCGGGACGGGAAGCGAGGCAGCACGCGCAGGTTCCAGGCGGGCGTGAGCTGGTCGTCGAAGGTGCGGCGGCGCTGCCGGTAGGCGAGCCCGAGCGGGCCGAGGGAGCGCAGGGTCACCCGGACGGCCGGCCGGTCGCCGTGGCGGGTCGGGACCAGGGTGGTGCTGAGGTCGTGCGAGGTGTCGGGCGGGAGCACGGCGTCGTGCGAGAGGGGCGTGGCCCCGGCCGACGGGACCCAGCTGTCGCGCAGCCGCAGGCGTACCTCCCGGTCCGCGGTGTTGGTGACGGTGAGGGTGACCGTCGCGGTCTGCCCGAGCCACACCTGGCGGTCGCCGGCGCGGCGCAGCCGCAGGCCGGTCAGCGGGCCGGCCGCGGCCAGGTCGATCAGCGCGAGCAGCACGACGACGCCGACGACGCCGCCCGCCGCGAGCCACGGGGCCGGCAGCAGCGCGGGCAGCGGCAGGCCCACGGCGAGCAGCGCGGCGAACCGCCGAGTGATCATCGCGGCGCCGGCACCGAGGCCAGGACCGCGCCGAGCACCGACTCGACGGTGACGCCGTCGAGTTCGGCGTCGGCGCGCAGCCGGACGCGGTGGCGCAGGGTGGCGAGGACGTAGCCCTTCACGTCGTCGGGCACCACGTAGTCACGGCCGGACAGCCAGGCGAACGCCTTGGACGTGGCGAGCAGGGCGGTCGCGCCGCGCGGGGAGGCGCCCAGTTCCAGGGCGGGGGCGACGCGGGTGGCCCGGCACAGGTCCACGATGTAGGCCAGGACCGGTTCGGTGACCTCGACGCGTTGCACCGCGGCCTTGCCCGCGGCCAGGTCGGCGGCCCCGGCGACGGGGGTGATACCGGCCGCCTTGAGGTCGCGGGGGTCGAAGCCGCGGTGGTGGGCGCGCAACACGTTCAGCTCGGCGTCGCGTTCGGGCAGCGGGACGCTCAGTTTCAGCAGGAACCGGTCGAGCTGGGCCTCGGGCAGCGGGTAGGTGCCCTCGTACTCGATCGGGTTCTGGGTGGCGGCGACCAGGAACGGCACCGGCAGCGGGCGGGGCGTGCCGTCCACGCTCACCTGTCGTTCCTCCATCGCCTCGAGCAGTGCCGCCTGGGTCTTCGGGGGCGTGCGGTTGATCTCGTCGGCGAGCAGCAGGTTGGTGAAGACCGGGCCGGGGCGGAAGTTGAAGGCGGCGGTCCGGGCGTCGTGCACCAGCGAGCCGGTGACGTCGCCGGGCATCAGGTCGGGGGTGAACTGCACCCGTCTGGTGTCCAGGTCGAGGGCGGCGGCGAGGGCCCGGACCAGCAGCGTCTTGGCCACCCCGGGCACACCCTCGAGCAGCACGTGGCCGCCGCAGAGCAGGGCGACGAGCACCCCGCCGATCACCGCGTCCTGGCCGACGACGGCCTTGCCGACCTCGGTGCGCAGCCGGCCCAGCGCGAGGCGGGCTTCATGGGCGTCGGTGGTCACGGCTGCTCTCCTTTGATCGCACGTTCCAGGGCTTGCACGGCGGCGGCCGCGGCGACCAGCTCGTCGTCGTCGTCCGGGTGGCCGGGGCCGAGGATCTGGTAGATGTCCGCCGAGGGGTAGCCGGTGGCGGCGGCGATGTCGTCGACGCCCGCGCCGGGCGGCAGGCCGAGATGGTCGGCGATCCGGCGCGTCGCGGCCGCGCGCAGGAGGTCGAGGGACTCGCCGCGGGCCCCGGCGCGCTGATAGAGGCGGGCGTGGCCGAGCACCGTCTCGAACGCCGGCACCCGGGACGGCAGCGGCTCGGGCACCGGGGTGCCGAGCCGGCGGGCGGCCGCGCCGGCCAGCGCCAGCAGGGCGAGGGCCAGCAGGGCGAGGGTGGCCCACAGCGCGGCCGGGAACGCGTCGGCCAGCGGGTTGGCGCGGCCGGCGTCGGACCGGCCACCGCCGTCCTGCTGGGGCGGCAGGGTCGGCCGGGTGGTGGGCGGCCGCGACGGCGGAGCCGGCGGCTTCTCACGCTCGTGCACGTCGAGCCAGACCAGCTGCTTGGTGGCGCTGAGCAGGCCGGTGGCCAGGGCGGCGTTGCCGTGTTCGGCGATCCGGTCGTTGCGGAACGGGTCGGCGGCGCCGACGACGGTCACGGTGGCTGCGCCCGACGCGACGGTGATCAGGGCGCCGTCGTAGCAGCTGCCGTCGTCCGGCATGTAGGTGAGGTCGCGGACGGCGGCCGGGCCGGCGGCGGTCGCGGTGGCGTCGGCGCAGCCGGGGTCGGCGGTGGCCGGCGCCCAGCGGTCCGACCGCACGGCGATCGGCCAGTCCGAGCGGGTCAGCGCCGCCCGGTCGGGGGCGACCAGGACGATCCGGGTGCCGGCCGGGACGGAGTCGAGTTTGTCCGTGTCGACCAGTCCGGGGGTGGTGACGAGCAGCGTGCCGGAACCGCCGCGCAGCGCGGTGAGCGCGTCGTCGGAGCTGGTCACCCGGGTGACGGTCACGCCCTGCCCGCGCAGCCGTCCGGCGAGGGTGGCGGAGCCGATGCCTGCGTCGCTGACCGGGGAGAGGTAGGCGTCGTCGCCGGGGTCGGGCGACTCGATCGCGTGCACGATCAGGGTCCCGGTGATCAGGGCGAGAAGGGCGGCGAAGGGTACGGCCGCGCGCAGCCACCGCCGGCTCCTCATGACGGCCGTCCCAGGGTCGCCCGGACCTCGGTGGTCAGCGCCCGCATCCGCTCGTCGTGGCCGGGTGACGCCTCCCGCCGGCCGTACCAGATCTCGGAGAAGATCTCGGTGGCTCCGCTCAGCGGTCCGCCGATGACCGGCTGCCGGGCCGCGGCGGCGCGGCTGATCTCGTCCGCGGTGCTGCCCGGCACCGGCGCGATCACCCCGGCCCGGGTCAGGTCGGTCACGGTGTCCCGCAGCCGCTGGCGGATCGCCTCGGCGTACCGGCCCTCGGCGGCGAGCCGGTCGGCAAGCGTCGGGTCGACCGCCGCGTCCGGCTGCACCAGGTCGTCGTCCCCGAGGTCGGCGGGTGCCGGGTCGGGCTTGTCCGGCGAGCGGCGCCGGCGCGGCAGCCTGACCTTCGGGAACCGCCACCGCGGCCACCGGAACCGCAGGCGGGGAAAACGCAGACGCGGCATCCGCCGCGGGACCCAGGCCGGGAACCAGTACCACAGGGCGGCGATCAGCGCGGTCAGGAGAAGGAGCAGCAGGAGTACGGTCCCCGCACCGACCCGCTCGAACACGGCGGCCACGAACTCGTCGTACGCGCGGGTCATCGACCGGCCCCCAGCATCGCCGTCTCGTCCTCGCCACGCGCCCGGCTCCGGCGCACCCCGATGTCCAGCCCTTCGGTGCGGATCCGCGACTCCACCAGCAGCACCGCGTCGAGGCAGGCCAGCGCCGCGTAGGCGACCGTGTTGGCGAGGCCCCACGCGACCGGGGTCGCCCACCGCACCCACCCGGAACCGGCGCCGGCGAGGCCGAGGACGGTGTCGGCGACCGCGAGCCACGCGGCGCCGAGGGCGAACCGGATCGCCAGCCAGGTCAGGTAGCCGAGGAAGCGGACCCGGGCGACCCGCAGGCCACCCCGCACGGACAGCGCGGCGGAGCGGCCGAGCGCCCGCAGCGGGTTGCCGGTCCGCTCCATCGCCAGGATCGGGGTGGCGAGGCCGAACAGCGCGCACAGTGCGAGCAGCCCGACCACGCCGCCCCAGGCGAGCGGCCAGGCGGCGACGGCCAGCAGCAGCGCCACCGGCAGGGTGCGGCCGAGCCGGGCGCGCCGCCACAGCGACCAGCCCCCGGCCGGCCGGCCGAGCAGGGCGGGCCCGGCGGCCGCGCCGGCGTAGGCGCCGAGCACCGCGACGATGCCGACCTCGAGGGCGAACCCGGTGGCGAGGATCTGCCACCAGTCACCCCATTGGTGGAGTCGGGCGTGTGGTTCGTAGTAGGGCGGGAGGAGGCCGGCCCCCGCGCGCAGCACGCCGAGCAGCCACTGCTCCCCCGCTGCCAGCACCGCCGAGACGACGAGCAGCGGCACGGCACGCTGTCGCAACAGCACGACCGCGCAGTCCAGCGACTCGCCCACGGTCGTCACGCGTAACGGCAGGACAGCCGGCGCCCGGCTCGATCCCCCGTCTCCCCGCATGGCGGGCAGCATAGAAGATCACCGGGCGCCGGCGCTGCCCGGCGGCCTCGATCGGGGCCGCCGGGCCGGCGGGTTCGCCCGCCGGCTCAGCCGCGCGAGCGCGGCAGGCAGCACTTCTTGTATTTGAGGCCGGAACCGCACCAGCAGGCCGCGTTGCGCTCCGGCGGCCAGCTGATCCGCGCGCCCGAGGCGGTGTGCAGCTCCCGTCCGGCCACCGCGCCCTTCTCCAGGACGGCGCGGTGCTCGTCCCAGTTCTCGCCGAGCTCCGGCCGGGACGCCTTCGCCTCGTCGAACTCGGCCCGCGGGTAGAACACGAGATCGGCGAGGGCGGGCTGCTCGGCGGTGTCGGCCAGCCGGGTCTCGAGCCGTTCGGCCAGGTTGTCGTGCGAGTCGTGCGGCAGCCCGA
Organism: Paractinoplanes ferrugineus; assembly: GCF_016862195.1. Lineage (GTDB taxonomy): Bacteria > Actinomycetota > Actinomycetes > Mycobacteriales > Micromonosporaceae > Actinoplanes > Actinoplanes ferrugineus. The sequence continues at coordinate 170,732 of NZ_BOMM01000028.1, forward strand.
GCACGTGCCGCAGCCGGTGCCGTTGCTGGAGCAGGAAGAAGAGCAGCCCGGCGTCGTCGGCGTCGCGCGGCTCCCCGTCGCGGGTGCCGAGCGTCTCCTTGACCGCCTCGGTCAGCCACTGCTCGGCCACCTGGTTGCGGCCGCCGACGGCGAGGCCGGCACCGATGTAGGCGGCGGCGTCGGCGTGCTGGGTGAGCAGCGGGCGCAGCGCCTCCAGCTCGGCCATCGCCTCGTCGGCGCGACCGACCCGGAACAGGACGCGGGCCCGCAGCGCGCGGGCGGCACCGGCCTCGCTGTCGTCCCGGTCGCCGTTGGCCTCGACGGCGCGGTCGGCGTAACGAAGCGCGGCGTCGAGCTTGCCACGGCTCTCGGCGATCTCGGCGGCGAGGGCGAACGCGTAGCCCGCCTCCTGCTCGTCGGCGAGGTGTTTGGCATCGACGGCGTCGGCGAGCTCGGCCGCGACGCCCAGCGGGTCGGCCGCGCCCAGCGCGGAACGCCGGATCTCGGTGAGATCGGCCCTGGTGAGTTCGGTTTTCAACGGCACGCCGTCACAGTACTGCGGTCACCCCCCGGCAACCGTTGATCTGGATCTCATCCGATGCCCGCGTCGTCGAGCGCCCGGGCGGCCAGCTCCCGGCCGAGCGCGACCATCTCCCCCGCCCGGTGGAACTCCAGCGCCCCGCACGCGGTCACCGGCACCGAGATGTGCACGTCCGGCGGCAGTCCGGCCATCCGGTAGCGGGCGATCATGTCCTGCATCGCGTCGAGCGAGCTGACCAGCACGTCGCTGAGGCGCAGCTCGGCCTCCGCCTTCCTGCGGCGCAGCCGGCGGTGCGCGACGGTGCGGATCGGTGCGGCGGACTCGTGCCCGGGTCGGCGCCCGACAAGCGACACCGCCACGGTGAGATCGGTCGGCACCGCCGCGGTCGGCTCGATCGGCACCGGGTTGAGCAGGCCACCGTCGGCCAGCACCCGGCCGTCCGCCACCACCGGCGTGATCAGCCCAGGGATGGCGATCGAGGCCCGGATCGCCGATCGCAGCAGCCCTTTCTGGAACCACACCTCGCGCCGGCTGGTGATGTCGGTGGCCACCGCGGTGTACGGAACGGGCAGTTCCTCGATCATCGCCTCGGCGAGGAAGCCGTCCAGGTGGTCGATCAGCCGGTCGGCCGCCAGCACCCCCGGCAGCGCCCACTTCGGATCGAGCAGGAACAGCACGTCTCGCTGCTTGAGCCCGACCGCCCACTCGGTGAACTCGGCCAGCCGCCCGGCCGCGGTCACCCCGCCGACCAGCGCGCCCATCGAGGAACCGGCGACCGCCGCGACCTCGAAGCCCCGCTCGGCGAGCACCTCGATCACGCCGATGTGCGCGAATCCGCGCGCCCCACCGGACCCCAACGCCAACGCGACCCGTCCTGCCACGTGCGAATGCTATGCGCGATGCCGGTCGCCGTCCCGCTCCATCGAGGCCTATATATTTGCAGTACCGGTGTGAATATCAGCCGTTCGGTCGTGGTCAACCGCGCCGGCACCGACCAGGATGGGTCGGTGCCCGGACGCCATCGTCAACTTCAGCGCACCGGCCTCGTGGCCACCGCCGCGGCGCTCTCCGTCGCCGTGCTCGCCGGTGGGGCGTGGGCCGGCTATCAGGAGCTGTCCGGTGCGGACTGCCCGGCGACGAGCAGGCTGCGGATCGCCGCCGCCGCCGAGATCGCCCCCGCCGTCAGCGCCACCGCCGCCGCCTGGTCGAACCAGGAGGGCACCTGCGTGGCCGTGACGGTGCTCGCCACCGACCCGGCCGGCACGGCCGCGGCCATCGGCGGCCGGCACGGGGTCAACCTGGGCGGGGTCGGCGCCGGCAAACCCGACCCGGACGTCGACGTGTGGATTCCCGACTCCAGCACCTGGCTGGTGCGGATCGCCTCCGAGGCACCCGGGTTCCAGCCCACCGACCTCGGTTCGATCGCGCGCAGCCCGCTCGTGCTGGCCGCGCCCGAACCGGCGGCGAAGGCGCTCGGCTGGCCCGCCCGTACCCCGCGGATGAAGGACCTCGTCCGGCGGATCGCCACCGATCGCGCCCTGCGCGCGGGGATCGTCGATCCGGCGCGCGACGCGGCCGGGCTCGCCGGCCTGCTCGCGCTGGCCGGCGCGGCCGGCACCGACGCCGCCCTCAAGGTCGGGGTGATGCGCGCGCTCGCGGCCAACAGCTCCAGCATCCGCACCGACCTGGAGCAGAAGTTCGGTACGACGGTGGGCCTCGCCCCGATGTCCGAGGCGGACGTGCTCGCCTACAACGCGGGCGGGCCACCGACCCGGCTGGCCGCGCTCTACCCGGACCCGGCGTCGGTGGTGCTCGACTATCCGTTCGCGGTGATGCCGGGCGTCGACCCGCAGAAAGCCGGCGCGGCGGTCGAGCTGCGGGCCGCGCTGCGCCGCACCGAGTTCACCGACGAGCTGGCCAAGGCCGGGGTCCGCGGCGCGGCCGGGGAGCCCGGCGCCGGGTTCGCGGCCCCGCCGGGCGCCCCCGCCGCCGTCGCGTCGCTGGTGCCCAAGGATCCGGCGGCGATCGCCCAGCTGCTCGGCAGCTGGACCGCGATCACCCAGCCGGGCCGGATGCTCGCGGTCTTCGACGTGTCCGAGTCGATGAAGGCGAAGGTGCCGACCGCCGGTGGCCTGACCCGGGCCCAGCTCACCCAGGGTGTCGCGCGGCAGGGCCTGGCGCTGCTCGACGACCGCTGGTCGGTGGGCAACTGGACGTTCTCCACCGACATGGTGGGCAACCGGCCGTGGGTCGAGAACCTGCCGATCTCGCCGTGCGCCACCGAGCGGCCGGCCATGCTCGCCGCCATCGACCGGATCGTGCCGCGGGCCGGCGGCGACACCGGGCTGTTCGACACCGCGCTCGCCGCCTACGAGCGGGTCCAGCAGGGCTGGCAGCCGGGCGTCTCGAACTCGGTGGTGATCTACACCGACGGCCGCAACGACAACCCCGGCGGTCTGACCATCGAGCAGCTGGTGGCGAAGATGACCAAGGCGCGCGACCCCGGACGCCCGGTCCGCATGATCATTATCGGGATGGGCACGGCCATCGACCGCAACGAGCTCGAGTCGATCGCCAGGGCGGCCGGTTCCGGCGGGGTCTTCATCGCCACCGACCCGGCCAAGATCGGCGAGATCTTCCTCGAGGCGATCGCCAGCCGCCGGGGCGCCTAAGATCTCAGCGATGAACCCGCTTCGCCCGCTTCGTTGGTACGCCGGACTGGCCGTTCTCTTCTTCGGCCTCATCCCCGCCACCATGCTGACCCTGCTGGTGGCGCGGGGTGACACCCCGGGACAGGTCGGTTTCCTGCTGATCGGTGGCATCCCGCTCGTGCTCGCCGCGCTTGTCCTGGCCGGCCGCGGGATGACCGGCTCGGCGGAGCCGGAGGTGGCGGCCCGGCGCCTGCACCTGAGCATGGCGCTGGTCGCCGGGGCAGACGTGCTGATGCTCGGCGGCAACGCCCTGCTCCGGATGACCTCCGGCAGCTAGGGTGCCTCGTCGATGACCTGGTCGACCGGCAGGCGCGGGGTGCCCGACGGCTTCGTGCTCGCCTCGTTGAGCACGCCGAGACGCAGCACCAGATAGGGAGCGCCGAGGTCGCCGATCAGGCGGCGCAGCTCGAGCCGGGTGTAACCGACCTCGATCGGGCTGCTCAGCGGCAACACCCCGGCGCCGTGCGCGGTCGCGGCCACCCAGAGCGCGTTGAGCGCCTCCCCCGCCCTCAACCACTCGACGCGGTCGTCGCCGGTGCCGTAGAGAACCGCGTAGGTCGCCGCCGAGTCGTGCCCCTCGCCCACCGGGAGCGTGCCGGCCGTGCCGAAGTCACGCTCCTGCACGGTGGTCAGCGGCAGGCCGGCGGGCAGGTTGGCGGCCGGGATGCCGGTGCCGCCGGAGCGTTCCCCGCCGACCCACTCGGCGATCTCCTCCTGCAGGCGCTCGTCGGCGCTCTCGGTCTTCTGCGCCCGTTCGACGATCACCGCGAGGTCGATGAGCTGGTCCCGGCCGACCAGGTGCAGCCGGGCCCCCGCGCGCTCGGTGGCCGCGACGAGGTCGTCGAGCACCGCCGGGGCCAGCGGGGTGTCCCCGACCGTACGCCGATCGGTATGTCTGGCCTTGACCTGCTCGAAAAGCTCGACGGCGGCGGGGTCGGCGGCGCCCTGCCGGTCGGCGTGCAGCACCGCGAGCGGGTCGCCGGCGGGCCGCTCGACCCGCACCTGCCAGCCCGCCGCGGCCAGCGCGACCCGGGCGTGGTGCAGGGCCGCACCACAGCTCAGCAGCAACATGTGCCCGTCCGGGTCCTGCACCGCGAGCTGGCGGCCGGTCACCGCGTGCAACTCCAGCCGGTCCGGATGAACGGTCCACTTCCAGGGCTGGGTGTTGTGGATGGAGGGGGCGTACCGGGCGGCGTCCGCGGCATCCCGGAGGGCCGGACGGCGGTCGATCTCGGCGGTCATGGCGTTCCTCTCCTGAGTCACCCACTCGATCTAACCAGGCTCGCGCGGCGCCCGCTCCGGTTCCGGGACCTCCGGCCCTGGGTGTGTCGAACACCTGGCTGCGAAGGTCGTGGCATGGATGGCCAAGTTCGTGACGCTCTCGAGGCCGCCGCCCGGGCGTCGCTGCGCGCACCCTCGGTGTTCAACACCCAGCCGTGGTCGTGGCGGGTCGACGGCCGGTTCATGGAACTGCGCGGCGACCGCACCCGCCGGCTCGCGGTGACCGACCCGGAGAGCCGGCTGCTGCTGCTCAGCTGCGGCACGGCGCTCCACCACGCCCGGGTCGCGCTGGCCGCGGCCGGCTGGACCGCCGACGTGGAGCGCCTGCCCGACGCCCGGCAACCGGACGTGCTCGCCCGGATCCGGATGACCGGGCGCGGCGACGCCGACCCGTTCGCGGTGCGGCTCGCCGACGCGATCATCCGGCGGCGGACCGACCGGCGGGCGTACGGCGAACGGCGGGTCCCGCCGCAGACCCTCACCCGGCTCGCCTTCCTGGTCGAGGCGGAGGGCGCGCACCTGCACGTGGTGCCCGACGAGCGGGTGCCGGAGCTGGCCGTCGCGGTGGACGAGGCGGCCGACGTCGAGTACTTCGATCCGGCCTACCGCGGCGAGCTCAACCGCTGGACGCACCGGCCCGCCTGGACCGGTGACGGCGTGCCCCCGTCGACGGCGGTGCGGCCGAGCCTGCGGCGGGTGCCGGCGCGCAACCACCTGCCGGGCGGAACGGCCGGGCTGCCCGCCGGGCCGGGCGGCGACGAGGGAGCGGTGTACGCCGTGCTGCACGGCCACGACTCGTCGCCGCTGCACCTGCTGCGCGGCGGCGAGGCCCTCTCGGCGGTTCTGCTGTACGCCACCGACCAGCAGATCTCGACCTGCCCGAGCAGCGAGGCCGTCGAGGTGCCGTGGCCGCGCCGGCTGCTGCGCAGGCTGCTCGCGGACGCCGGCGAGCCCTACCTGATCGTGCGGCTCGGCTATGTGGACTCGGGTGCGGCGCCACCGCCGTCCCCCCGCCGCCCGGCCCGCGAGACCGTCGAGCTGACCGGCTGGCAGTGACCCGTGGCATCGCCTCGCTAGGGTCGCGGGCATGACCTTGCCGGCACCCGTGACCGAGCTGACCGCCGCCTTCCTCGCCGAGGTCGACGAGCGGGTCCCGGGCCGGTTGACGGGCCTGTTCCTGCACGGCTCGCTCTGCTGGGGCGAGTTCTTCCCGATGAGCGACATCGATTTCGTGGCCGTCTGGGCGGAACTCCCGCCGGCCGCCGAGCTGGCGGCGGCCCACCAGGCGACCAAGGCCCGCTTCCCGGAGCGGGCCTTCGACGGCTTCCACTGCACGGCCGCCGACCTGGCCGCGCCGCCGGCCGAGGCGGCCGGGCACCGCCCGGTGTGGTTCCGCGACGAGTTCGACCCGGACGGGACCCTCGACCTCAACCTGGTGACGTGGCACGAGCTGGCCGAACGAGCCGTCACGATCCGGGGTGTGCTGCCGAGTGTCTACACCAGCCGGTCCGAGCTGCGCGAGTTCACCCGCAACAACCTGGACACCTACTGGCGGCTCATCGCCGACCAGATCGGCGACGGTGACCTGGAGGCGCTGGGCAAGCACGACGACTCGGTGGCCTTCCTCGGCCTCGGCCCGGCGCGCCTGCACCACCTGCTGACCACCGGCGAACTGACCTCGAAGAGCGGCGCCGGCCGTTACCTGCTGGCCGGCCCGGACCGGCGCTGGCACCGGATCGCCCGGGAGGCCCTGCGCCTGCGCGAGAATCCCGGCTCCGCCGGCCTCTACGACGATCCGGTCCGGCGCGGTGCGGACGCCACCGCCCTCCTGCGCCGGATGATCGCCGACGGCCTGGCGGCTCAGTAGCGGCGGGTGACCAGCGCGCAGATCGGCCGGGCCCGCACCGACTCGAGGAACGGATCACGGCTCGCCGAACGCCAGTGGCCGAGCGGCACCCGGTGGATGTTCACCTGCCGCCCCAGCTGGCGCTCGGCGACCCGCGCCGCCCCGCCCAGCGCACCGTCGTCGGCCTCGCCGACCACCAGCACGTCGACGTCTCGGGGCGGCGGACCGCCCACACCGGCGTAGCGCGCCGCCCACGAACCGAACAGGTACGCCTCGTCGACCCCCGGCACCGGCGGGATCACGTCGGTCAGCACCGCGATCGGCCCGTAGGTCAGCTCCAGCACCTCGGTGAGCGGCCGGGTCAACGGCGTGGCGAGTTCCGCCCGCAGCAGCCGGATGTTGCCGCGCAGCTCGCACCGGACGAGCCCGGCCTCGGCCAGCTGGTCCACCTCCCGCCCGACCGAGCGGTGCGACGCGCCGAACCGCTGGGCCAGCTCCGCGACCGAGTAGTTGAGCTCCGGGTGCAGGTAGATCCAGGCGAGGATCTCACCGACCAGCGCGGACCGCAGCAGCGGCAGCAGGTGCGGCCGGGCGACCGAACGAGGGATAGTCATTCGACTACCCTGACCCGCCGTCGTCATCCATCGACGGACCACCGGTCCGTCAGCGCTCCCGCCAGACCTCCCGCGTCTCGATCCGGACCGAGTCGAGGGCGAGGAGCTGACCGTCCACCCCCGCCAGCCGGTCCGCCGCGTCCCCCGGCAGCGAGATCGTGGAGCCCGCCGCCAGCGGCAACAGGTGCACAGTGACCTCGGCGCCGTCCTCGGCCCCGATGTCGCGCAGGCTGACGGTCCAGTCGGAGCCGTCCCAGAACCGGTCGGTGACCACCCGCCCGTCGACCCGGACCTGCCCGACGTCCCCCGCCCAGCGGATCCGCAGACAGCTGTCCACCTCCGGGGCCAGCACCCAGCCCGGCACCCCGACCCGCCACACCGCGGCGAGCTCGTCGAAGGTTTCCGCCGCGGGCGCCGACTGCCGTCCCTCGAACTTCGCGTAGGCCACCGGAACCGCGGTCCCGGCCGCCCGCACCAGCTCCGGGACCACCTCGAGCCCCGGGGAGCCGGGCCGCCCGGCGGCGGGCCGGGGGCCGGGAGCGGGTTCCAGGGGCAGGGGGACGAAGGCGCGCCGGGCGGGGTCGTAGACCCGGACCTCGGGGGCGGTGGACTCGATCCGGCCGTCCGGGTCCCAGGTCAGCTCGGCCGGCGAGAGCAGCAGCCGGCGGGCCGGGCCGGCCTCGCACACCCAGACGTCCGGGGCCGTGTCGGCGGGCAGGATCAGCAGGTCGAGTTCGCCGCCGCCGGCTGAGCGCAGCCGGATCGGCGACCTCGACGGGACGACGGTGACCGGTTCGCCGGCGACCGAACAGCTGGTGCCGACGCCGGGCGACGCGATCAGCACCAGGGTGGGGATCTCACCCGGCAGGACGGTGAGCGCGGACGCGGTGGCCCAGTCCAGGAGTACGCCGCCGAGGGTCAGGCGCAGCGGCCAGCGGGCGAGGGTGCCGGCCGGGATGTCGAGCGGTTGCGCCGGGAGCACCAGCTCCGAGGTGGCGAGTTCCACCCGGAACTGAGCACCCTTGTAGACCTGGAGCGGCACGTGCGGCTGGTGCCAGGCGAGGAACAGGAAACCGCTCGTCCCGTCGCTGCGCAACGCCCAGCGCAGGGTGGTGGCGTCCTCGACCCCGGCCGGGCGCACCTCGGGCAGGCTCGACGGCATCTCCGCCAGCGCCGGGCCGAAAGCAGCGAGGAAGGCGTGCTGCTCGCGCAGGGCGGCGTGCGAGGCGGACAGCAGGCCGGCTTCGCCGATCGGGGCGCCGAAGTCGTAGCCCAGGGCCGGCATGTCGTTCGGGTAGCCGGTGGCGTGTGACTCCTGCAGACCGCCGGGCGGGTTGGTGCCACCGGCGTACATGTAGTAGCCCTGCCAGGCCGAACCGTTGCCGATCTTGCAAAGGGCGACGGTGGCGACGTCCAGCGCCGACGGCCGCGGGCGGCGGTGGTAGGCGGTGGCCATGCCGCCGCCGAGCTCGCAGGTGGCGGGCGGGAAGAGGTCCGACGGGGTACGCGGATGAGCCGTGCCCCGCAACTGCATGCGCCGCACGTCCGCGCCGATACCGGGATCGTCCCAGACGTGCGAGAAGAAGTAGTGGTCGCGGAACGTCGGGTCCCAGGGGGCGTCGGCGTCGACCCAGAAACCGTCGCCGTACCCGCCGTAGAGCGGCAGCACCTCCTCCGCCGGCAGGTCGGCGCCGCCCCACGCGGTGGCGGTCCACAGCGGCGCCGACAGGCCGGCCTCGCGGGCCAGGCGTTTGAGCGTGACGAGGTGGCCGGGCTGGTCGTAGAGCTCGTTCTCGAGCTGGATGCCGAGCACCGGGCCGCCCGGGCCGCAGCGGCCGTCGAGCGCGGTGGCGATCTGCGCGAACCACTCGGCGACCAGCTCGAGGTAGCCCGGGTCGTCGGTGCGGTGCCGCACCGGCGCCTGCTGGACCCAGTCGGGGAACCCGCCGTTGCGGGATTCGCCGTGGCACCACGGGCCGATCCGCAGGATCACGTCGAGCCCCTCGGCGGCGGCCAGGTCGACGAACGCGGCCACGTCGAGGTTGCCCGCGAAGCTCGGGGCACCGCGCCGCGAGACGTGGTGCAGCCAGAAGAGGTAGCTGGCGGCGACCGTCACGCCGCCGGCGCGCATCTGGCGCAGCCGGCGACGCCACCGGTTCCGCGGGATCCGGCTGTAGTGGATCTCCCCGGAGACCGGGACGACCGGGACGCCGTCGCGGATCAGGTAGCGGCTGGTCAGCGAGACCCCCGGCCGGGCGTCCTCGTCGTTGCTCATCCGGGGCCGGCGCAGCGGCTGCGACCAGGGGTGGTGCCGAACGGCGAGCGGGTCGACAGGCACAGAGACTCCTCAGGGACGAACGGTTCCAGCGGGCCGCTTGCTCAACGAGCGACCCCCGAAAGCGACCGACTGTAACCGGTCACAGGCGTGGCGCTCCGCACGATACCGCGCCTTAACCGGCCAGAAGCAAGCTCTTGACAATCGCGAAAACGAGCAGCACTGTAACCGGTCACAGGTCCTGTTCGGTGACGCACGTCTCCCCCCGGGCAAACCCCGAGCACCACCCGACCAGGACCCCGGCCGCGCCTCCTACCCGGCCGACGATCGAGGAGGATCGATGAAAAAGACATTCGCGGGCGTTCTCGCCACCGCGCTTCTGATGACCGGCGCCGCCTGCTCCAGCTCCGACGACAGCGACGGCGGCACCCCCAAACCCGGCGAGAAGGTCGAGCTGACCTACTGGACCTGGGCGCCGAACATGGACAAGGTGGTGGACGGCTGGAACACCGCGCACCCCGACATCCACGTGACCGTCAACAAGCAGGACGGCGGCGACCCGGCCGTCACCAAGCTGCTCACCGCGATCAAGGCCGGCTCCGGCGCCCCCGACGTGATGCAGGCGGAATACCAGAAGATCCCGACCCTGGTCTCGGCGAACGCCCTGGCCGACATCGCCAAGGAGTCGGGCGGCCTCAAGTCGAAGTTCCCCGAGTCGGCGTGGACCGCGGTCACCCTGGGTGGCGAGGCGCTCTACGGCGTACCGCAGGATTCCGGCCCGATGATGTTCTACTACCGCACCGACGTCTTCGCGAAGCTGGGCCTGTCGGCCCCGAAGACCTGGGACGACTACGCGGCCGCCGCCCGCAGGATCCACACCGCCGACCAGAAGCAATATCTGGGTACGTTCTCGGCGAACGACCCGGGCTGGTTCGCGGGCCTCGCCCAGCAGGCCGGCGCGTCCTGGTGGGGCGTCGACGGCGACACCTGGTCGGTCGCGATCAACGACGCCGCCACCCAGAAGGTCGCGAACTACTGGGGTGGCCTGGTGCAGGAGGGCGCCATCGACAACAAGCCGATGTACACCCCCGAGTGGAACGCCGCGCTCAACGACGGCACCCAGGTCGGCTGGCTCAGCTCGGTGTGGGGCCCGGGCGTGCTCGAAGGCAACGCGGCGAGCACCAAGGGCAAGTGGAAGGCCGCCCTGCTCCCGCAGTGGGACGCGGCGGCGCCGGCCAACGGCAACTGGGGCGGCTCGGCCACCAGCGTCACCACCCAGAGCAAGCACAAGGCTCAGGCCGCCGAGTTCATCGCCTGGCTCAACACCGACCCGGCCGGCATCAAGGCCCTGGCCGGCACCGCGAACGTCTACCCGGCCGCGGTCGACTCGTCGGCCGCACTGACCGCACCGCCCGCGTTCCTGTCCGACCAGAGCGACTTCTACACGGTCGCCGCCGAGGCCGCCAAGATCACCAAGCCGTTCACCTACGGCCCGGACGTCAACGTGGCCTACTCCGCCTACAACGACGCGTTCGGCAAGGCGGCCGCGTCGAAGAAGTCCGCGGACTTCCCGGCGGCCCTCGCCACCATGCAGCAGACCACGGTCGACGACATGAAGAACACCGGCTTCAAGATCGCCGGCTGACCACCCCCCGATGCGGCGCGGCCGGGCCGCGCCGCATCACCCGAGAGAGGTGAGGGCCGTGACGGTCTCCACACGTACGCCCCGGACGGCCTCGCGCCGTGGCCGGCGCGCCGGGGCGCCGTATTCGTTCCTCGCCCCGGCACTGATCCTGTTCACGCTGTTCATGGCCGCGCCGATCGCCTACGCCGGCTACCTGAGCCTGCGCCGCGTCAAGATCTCCGGGCTCGGCCTGGGGGCCGGCGCCCGCACCGAGGTGTGGGCCGGGCTGAGCAACTACGCCCGCTCGCTGTCCGACCCGGACTTCCTGCCCAGCGTCTACCGGGTGGGCCTGTACGGACTCATCGTCGTGCCGGCCATGCTCGGGCTCGCGCTGCTGATGGCGCTGCTGCTCGACGCCGGACGCACGAGGGTCGGCACCTTCTCGCGTACGTCGATCTTCCTGCCCTATGCCGTGCCCGCCGTCGTCGGGTCGCTGCTGTGGGGCTTTCTCTACCTGCCGCGGGTCAGCCCGGTCACCGACGTGCTCGGCAAGCTCGGCGTGACCGCCCCGGACGTGCTCACCGGCAACTGGACGCTGTGGGCGGTCGCGAACATCGCGGTCTGGGGTGGCACCGGCTTCAACATGATCGTCATCTACACCTCGCTGCGGGCCATCCCGACCGACCTGTTCGAGGCGGCCCGGCTCGACGGGGCGAGCGACAAGCAGATCGCGTTCCGCATCAAGATCCCGATCGTGACCCCGTCGCTGATCATGACCTTCGTCTTCTCGCTCATCGCGACGCTGCAGGTCTTCGCCGAGCCGATGACGCTCAAGCCGCTGTCCAACACGATCTCCAGCACGTGGACGCCGCTGATGAAGGTCTACCGCGACGCGTTCGTCCGCAACGACGTCTACTCGGCCGCCGCCACCAGCGTGGTCATCGCCGTGGCCACCTTCGCCGTGTCCTTCGGTTTCCTCAAGCTCGTCGGGAACCGCGCCTTCAACCAGGAGGACGCATGAGCGTCTCGACCGCCCGGCCGGTCGCGCCGGTCACCGCCGCACCCCCGCCGACGGTCCGCGGGAAGCGCCGGAGCAGCCCGCTCGCCACCGTCCTGCTGCTCCTCGGCGCGGTGTACGCCCTGTTCCCGGTGGTCTGGGTGCTGATCGCCGCGTCGAAGAGCTCCGGTGAGCTGTTCTCCACCTTCACCCTCGCCCCCAGCACCCACCTGCTCGACAACATCGGCGATCTGTCCGCCTATCGCGACGGGCTCTACTGGCGCTGGATGGCCAACACCGCCCTGTACGCCGGGGTCGGCGGCGCCGCCTCCACGGTCGTCTCGGCGATGGCCGGGTTCGCCCTCGCCAAGTACGACTTCCCGGGCAAGCGGTTCGTGTTCAACGTGATCCTGGCCGGGGTGCTGGTGCCGGGCGTCATCCTGGCCATCCCGCAGTACCTGCTGCTGGCCAAGGTCGGCCTGACCAACACGTACTGGTCGGTGCTGCTGCCGAGCATGATCACCCCGTACGGGATCTATCTCTGCCGGATCTTCGCGGCCGCCGCCGTGCCGACCGAGGTGCTGGAGGCCGCCCGGATCGACGGGGCCGGCGACTGGCGCACCTTGGCCCGCGTGGTGCTGCCGATGATGCGAGCCGGGCTGGTCACCGTGTTCCTGTTCCAGTTCGTAGCGATCTGGAACAATTTCATGCTTCCCTACATCATGCTCGGCGACGACCACCTCTACCCGCTCACGGTCGGCTTGAACGGCCTGCTGAACCAGGGCGCCAGCCAGCCGGCGATGTACATCACGGTGGTCACCGGGGCATTGATCTCCATCATTCCGCTGGTCGCGCTGTTCCTCGGCCTCCAGCGCTACTGGCGGGTGGACCTCGGCGCCGGGGCGGTGAAGGCCTGATGCCGGCGTCTATGATCCCGAACGTGCGTAAGCGGCCCACCATCCGTGATGTGGCACGCGAGGCCGGGGTCTCCTACGCGACCGTCTCCCGCGTGCTGAACGGCCGGGAGTGGGTCAGCCCCGAGGCCGTGCGCTCGGTGCGCGAGGCGATCGCCCGCACCGGCTACACCGCCAACCCGCACGCCCGGTCCCTCGCGACCGGCAAATCGGGGTCGATCGCGTTCCTGCTCACCGAACCGCAGCACCTGCTCTTCGAGGACCCGAACTTCTCGGTCCTGCTCCGCGGGGTGGCGCAGGCGCTGAGCGACCGCGAGCTGACCCTGATCCTGATGATCGCGTCCACCCCGGAGGAGCGCACCCGCACCATCGCGTACCTGTCCGGCGGCCACGTCGACGGCGTTCTGCTCGTCTCCCCGCACTCCGGCGACCCGCTGCTGTCGCACCTGGTGCGGGCCGAGGTGCCGATCGTGGCGTGCGGCCGGGTGCTCGGCTACGAGCAGCAGATCAGCTCGGTGATGGCCGACGACCGGTCGGGCGGGCGCTCCGCGGTCGAGCATCTGGTGTCACGGGGCTGCCGGCGGATCGCCACCATCGCCGGGCCGCAGGACATGGTCGGCGGGGTCGACCGGCTCCAGGGCTACCGCGACGCGCTGCTGTCGCACGGCATCCCGGTCGAGCCGGCGCTCGTCGTGAGCGGCGACTGGGGCCGGGCCAGCGGGGCGGCCGCCATGCGCCGGCTGCTCGAGCAGGCTCCGGACCTGGACGCGGTCTTCGCCGCCTCGGACGCGATGGCCGCCGGGGCGCTGCCGGTGCTGCGCGAGGCCGGCCGCGCGGTGCCCGGCGACGTACAGGTCGTCGGCTTCGACGACTCCGGGCTCGCGGCGACGCTCGACCCGCCGCTGACGACCGTGCGGCATCCGCTCGACCGGATCAGCGAGGAGATGGTCCGGCTCCTCAGCGACGTCGTCAACGGGCGTACCCCGCTCTCGATCACCGTGCCCACCTCCCTGGTCGTCCGGGCCTCCGCACCCGCCTGACCACCCAGATCCCCGGATGTCCGGTGGCCGCGCCACCGTCCGGCCGCCGGACCTCCGGATCGTGAGGCAACACCCCTGTCCCAGTTCCGGTGAAGGAGTGTCATGAAACGGTCCCTCCGAGCAGTAATCGCGACAGCAGTCCTCGCTGTCGCGGCCCCGCTCGCACTCACCGCGGTCCCCGCCCACGCCGCCAACACGCTCAGCTACCTCGGCGCCGACGTGTCCACCCTGCAGCGCAGCCTCGACCTCGGGGCGAAGTACTACAACAAGTCGGGCACGGCCGCCGACCCCTACGACATCCTCAGGTCGGCGGGCGTCAACTACACCCGGCTGCGCATCTGGAACAACCCCGCCAGCGGCTACAACAACAAGGCCAAGGTCCTGCAGCAGGCACGGGCGATCAAGGCCAAGGGGCTGCGCCTGCTGATCGACTTCCACTACTCCGACACCTGGGCCGACCCGGGCAAGCAGTATCCGCCGGCGGCCTGGTCGACGCACTCCCTGGCACAGATGCAGACCGACGTCTACAACTACACCTACGACGTGTGCACCTCGCTCAAGGCGCAGGGCACCACGCCGGACAGCGTGCAGATCGGCAACGAGATCAACGTCGGCATGCTGTGGCCCACCGGCAAGGTCACGAACAACAACTTCGCGCCCCTCGCCGCGCTGCTCAAGCAGGGTTACAACGCCACCAAGGCGTGCAACGCGGGGACCCAGGTGTGGATCCACACGGCCGACGCGGACAGTGACGCGAACGCCCGCTGGTTCTACGACGGCATCCGGGCCCAGGGCGTGCCCTGGGACGTGACGGCGCTGTCCTACTACTGCATGTGGCACGGCACGCTGGCGAACCTCTACAACGTCATCGCCGACGTCAAGTCCCGCTACGGCAAGCCGGTGGTGATCGCCGAGACGGCGTACATGTTCACCAAGGCCGACGCCGACGGCACGGCCAACTCGATCCCCGGCACCACCACCTGCGACGGCCAACCGGCGACCTGGACCGGGCAGGCGACCCAGTTCACCTACGTGCAGAACACCGCCCGCAACGCCGGCGCGGTGGGCGTCTTCTACTGGGAACCGACCTGGTACGCGATCCCGGGCAACGGCTGGGACCCGGCCAACATCAACGGAAGCGGCGACGGCTGGGACAACATGGCGGCCTTCGACTGGACCGGCCACGTGAACCCCAACATCGTCTGGACTCCCTGACCGCGGCGCCGCGGGGTGCTCGCCGCGACCGGCGAGCACCCCGCAATGCCCAGCTCGGCGTGATGTTTCTCGCCGGTCGGGCGAACGTGCCGAGGGTCACGGCATAATCACCCGGATCGGGGCACTCTACTGAGCGCACGAGATGGGAGCGAAAATGCATCGTGTAGTCGTCATCGGCGCGGGTTTCGGTGGTCTTTTCGCGATCAAGGCACTGCGTGACGCCCCGGTCGAGATCACCCTCATCAACGGTACGTCCTACCACCTCTTCCAGCCGCTGCTCTACCAGGTGGCGACCGGGATCCTCTCCGAGGGCGAGATCGCACCGCCGATCCGCGAGGTGCTCAAGAAGCAGAAGAACGTCGACGTACGCCTCGGCTGGGCCCGCGAGATCGACGCCTCGGCCCGCGTCGTCAAGGTGTCCGGGCCCGGCATCGACTACGAGGTCGCGTACGACACCCTGATCGTCGCCGCCGGCGCCGCCCAGTCCTACTTCGGCAACGACGGCTTCGCCGACAACGCGCCCGGCATGAAGAGCATCGACGACGCCCTCGAACTGCGCGCCCGCATCTTCGGCGCGTTCGAGATCGCCGACCTGCAGACCGATCCGCAGGAGATCGAGCGCTGGCTCACCTTCGTGGTCGTCGGCGCCGGCCCCACCGGCGTCGAGATGGCCGGCCAGATCGCCGAGCTCGCCCACCGCACCCTGCCCGGTCAGTACAAGCACATCGACCCGCGCGAGGCCCGCATCATCCTGGTCGACGCCCTGCCCGCGGTGCTCAACACGTTCGGCGACCACCTGTCCACCCGCGCCCTGCGCCAGCTGCACCTGCTCGGCGTCGAGGTGGAACTGAACACCAAGGTCGTCGACGTCGACACCACCGGCATCGAGGTCGACAGCGAACGGGGCCACCAGCGGATCGGCTCGATGACCAAGGTCTGGGCGGCCGGCGTCGCCGCTCCCCCGCTGGCCCGCAAGATCGCCGAGGTGACCGGCGCCCGGACCGACCGCGCCGGCCGCCTGTTCGTCGAGAAGGACCTGACCGTCCCCGGCCACCCCGAGATCTTCGTGCTCGGCGACATGATGAACCTGAACGACGAGCACGGCGACCAGCTCCCCGGCGTCGCCCAGGTGGCCATCCAGGGCGGCCGCTACGCCGCGTCGACCATCAAGAACCGGCTGGCCGGCAAGCCCGCCCCCAAGCCCTTCAAGTACTTCGACAAGGGCAGCCTCGCCACCATCTCCCGCTTCTCCGCCGTGGCCAGCATCGGCCGGATCCGGCTGGACGGCTTTCCCGCCTGGGTCATCTGGGTCGCGGTCCACCTGCTCTACCTGGTCGGCTTCAAGAACCGCGTCACCGCGGTCATGCACTGGGCCGTGAGCTTCGTCGGCCGCGGCCGCTCCGAACGGGTGTCGACGATCCAGCAGGCCTTCGCCCGCCGGGCCATCCACGAGTACGGCGACCCGTTCGAACGAGCCCGCATCGAAGCCGCCGTCCAGAAGGACTGACCCGGCACCCCGGCAGCCCCACCCCTAGCCTCCGACCGTGAGGTGCAGCATCATGCCCGCGTCGGCGTGGGGCAGGTTGTGGCAGTGGTTGGCCCACACGCCCGGGTTGTCGGCGCGGAAGGTCACCTCCCACACCTCACCCGGGCGGACGTCGAACGAGTCCAGCCACAGTGGACTGCCGGTCGCCCGGACTCCGTTGCGGGACAGGACGAGCACGTGGAAACCGTGCAGGTGCCAGGGGTGGACGACCAGGGCACGGTTCACGACGGTGAACTCGACGGTCTCCCCCCGGCGGACGGTCTGGTTCGGGATGTGCGGGTAGGCGGCCCCGCCGACCGTGTGGGCGTAACGCGGGACGAGGCGGCGCAGGTCGATGCCGCGGTCCAGGACGAGGGTGAATTCGCGGTCGGCGCGCGGCCAGGGCGCGGGTGCGGCCGAGCCGTAGGTGAGCGGGTCCAGCACCGGCCAGGTCCGGGTCGAAGCGGCGGCGATCGGCGCGGCCGAGGCGGCGGTGGCGGTGGCGGTGGCGGCGACCGTGGAATAGGTGGCCTTGCCGTCGACGAACAGGGTGATCGGGGTGGCGGGCGCGGTCAGGGTCAGGTCGTAGCGGCCGCCGGCCGGGATGGCCACGGCGGTGTCGGTCAGGTCGGTGGGTCCGCGCAGGTCCACGCCGTCGATGGCGGCGACGCGGAAGGGTGCGCCGGCCGGCGCGTACCGGTGGGTGGTGTTGCCGGTGTTGACCAGGCGCAGGCGGACGGGGGTGCCGGGGCGCACCCGTTCGACGAACGGGCCGCCGACGACGCGATCCACTCCGGTCACGGCGGCGGGGCGGACCACGAACACCCCGAACAGTCCTTTGCGTACGCCGAGGGAGGACGCCTCGTGCGTGTGGTACCAGTACGTGCCGGGTTGGTCGGCGCGGAAACGGTAGACGAACTCCTGGCCGGGGCGCACCGCGTCCTGGGTCACGCCGGGCACCCCGTCCTGGGCGTTCGGCACGTCGTAACCGTGCCAGTGCAGGGTGACGCCCTGCTCGATGTCCCGGTTGCGCAGGGTCACCTCGACGACGTCGCCGACGGTCACCGCCAGTTCGGGGCCGGGCACCTGCCCGTTGAACGCCCACGCCGCGCCCCGCACCCCGGCGGTGAGGGTGAACCGCCTGGTCGGCTCGCCGACGGCCAGGGCGGCCGGATAACCCCGATGATCGTGTACGCCGGCCGCCGCCCCCGGCGCGGCACTGAGCCCCACCCCGGCCACCAGGGCCGCGGCCGCCACCGCCAGAACCGCCCGGGACACCACCGGGGCCGGCCGCGGCCCGAGGAGGCGCCAGGTGACGGCGGTCGCCGCGGCCACGGCGGCGATGGCGAGCAGGCCGGTCCCGGCCGACGCCGGGTAGCCGTGCAGCACTGTGACCAGAAGGCCGGCCGTCGAGGCGTACCCGGCGAGGAGAAACCCGACCGCGGCGCCGCCGATCTCGCGCGGCAGCCGGATCCGCCACGCCCCGGCGTCGACGGCCCCGGTCTCGCGTGCGGGCCGGCTCAGCCACGCCCCGGCGCCGACGGTCCCGGCCAGCGACAGCGGCTCGGCGATGAGCACCTTCTCCGCCGCGAACCACCACCCGGCGCGGGCCAGCGCCACCACCGTGACCAGCCGGGTGAGGGTGGCGACCAGCGCACCGGCCGCCACGCCCAGCGCCACCCGGCGGGAGCCGGCCGCGGCCGCCCCACCGGCGCCGAGCCAACCGGCCGCCGCGACGACGGCCACCAGCAGATCGGTGACGAGCAGCGGGCCGGTGCTCATGCGGGCCGGTCCACGCCGGCATTGTTCGCCGCACCCGCGGCCGGCTCAGCACCCGCGGCCGGGGACGCGGCCGACAGCTCCAGGCGCCGCGCCGCTCGGGTCACGCCGAGCACGACGTGCACCGCGACGATGCCGTTGACCGCGTGCAAGCCACCGATGATCAGGCCGACCGTGGTGCTGCCGCCGGCGTCGTCGGTGAGTCCCTTGGCCATGGCGGCGAGCAGCATCTGCAGGATCACCAGGCCGAGGGGCAGGGCGGCCAGCGCGATCAGCCGGCCGGGCGCCCTGGCCAGAGCGGCGAGCAGGACGGTGAGGACGGTCAGGGCCGGGATCACCGCGGAGCCGTTGACGGTGTGCAGCACGTACGAGCCGTCGGCGGCGGGCCGGGTGAACGCGCCGACGGCGGCGAACACGAACTGCAGGGAGAGGGCCAGCAGAAGCAGGCCGCCGGCGATGACGAACGCTCTACGCATGGTGACCGTCCTCAGTGGCGGGCCGGGGCGAGCGCCCCGGCGACGTGGTCGGTGGCGGTGATCGCGCCGTAGGCGACGAGCCGGACGAGGTCGGCGTCGGCCGGGCGGGACAGCCGCCACAGGCCGACGTCGCCGCGGCTGATCGCCGCCGGCGCGAAGGCCGCGAGCAGCGCGATCCGGGCGCCCACCCGATCCGCCGGGGGCAGGTCGCGCACCAGGTCGGTGGCCCAGGCGGCGGGCTCCTCGGGGTGCTGTCCGCTCTCCCAGCCGACCGTGCCGCGCACGGTGTCCCGGGCGAGTTCGCTCAGCTGGTCACCACCCCGGGCGGCGGCGGCACGCAGCGCCGCGTAGGCCGCCGCCGGCCCGACCGCGTCGCCCCCGATCGGCGCCGCCGCCCGCCCGCCCGGGGACCGCCCGCCCGGCCGCCCGCCCGGCAGCAGGCCCGGCACGAGCAGGGCGCGGACGACGCGGTTGACGAAGTGGACGGTCAGCAGGGTGCCGACGATCTCGGGGCGGTACTGGCCGATCCACCAACCGGCCCGCGGCTTGCGGCTGGCCGAGGCCCAGGCCATCAGCCCGGCGTGCCACGGGTCGGGCGGGGTGCCGCCCGCGGCGATGGTCTCGGCCAGGTCGTGCTCGCCGAGCGTGTGCAGTTCGGACACGTGGACGGCGGCGCAGAACCGGCAGCGGTTGGCCCGGGACACCGCGAACGCGACGACCTCGCGGCCGGCCCGGTCGGTGTCGCCGGCCAGCCGGGCCGCCCGGGTCAGCGTCCAGGTCGCGGCCAGCAGCTCGGGAGCCGGGGACAGTGCCTGGAAGGTGGGCATCGGCCCGTGGTATTCCTCGCGCATCTGCCGGTGGACGTCGGCCAGGAGGCCGGTCGCCGTCCGGGCCGGGGACGGCGTGAAGAAGCGGTATGTCATGCCTCGATGCTCGTCGCGGGGCGCCGGGAAGGCGTCCAGCCGGCGCAGGCATCTGGTCGCGCTCCGGCACCACTGTGGAGGTACGGTCGGGTACTACCCAGGTTGGATGTCCCGCGGTGGTCGTCCGTCCTAAAGTGCCGTCATGCGTCCGGATCTGCCCTACGCCCTCGCCGGCGTCACCCTCGGCGCCGTGCTGCTCGGCAACGCGGCGTTCGCCCCCGACGCCGGCCCGGTGCGCCTCGCCGACGTCCTGCTGGTGCTGCTCATGGTGGCGGCCGTGGCGGTGGCCCGGCGGTTCCCGGTGCCGGCCCTGGCCGTGGTCACGGCGACCATGCTTGCCGTGCACATCCGGGTGCACGCCGGGGTGACCGCCGCCTTCCCGGTGCTCGGCATGGTGTGTCTGGCCGCGTGGCGGGACTTCCGGTGGCCCGCGCGCCTGGCGAGTGTGCTGTTCCTGACCGGTTTCCTGGCCCGCGACATCTCGGCGGCGCCGCCCGGCCGCCCCGGCCAGGTCCTGTTCGAGCGCACCTCCCTGCTGCTGGGCTGGTTCGTGGCGGTGAACGTGGCGGCGCTGGTGGCCCGGCAGCATCGGGCCTACCTGCGCCAGGCCGAGGAGCGGGCGGCCGAGGCCGAGCGCACCCGGGAGGAGACGGCGTTGCGCCGGGCCGGGGAGGAGCGGCTGCGGATCGCCCGCGATCTGCACGACTCGCTGACCCACAGCATCTCGGTGGTCAAGGTGCAGGCCGGGATCGCGGTGCACCTGGCCCGCAAGGCCGGGGCCGAGCCGTCCGCCGCGCTGCTGGCGATCCAGGAGGCCAGCGGGGCCGCGATGCGCGAGCTGCGGGCCACGCTCGACGTGCTGCGCTCGCCCGACGCCGACCGGCTCGGCCTGGCCCGGGTCGGTGAGCTGGCCGAGCGCACCGAGGCGGCCGGGGTGCCGGTGCGGGTGCGCGTCTCGGGCCAGCCGCCGAGCCTGCCCGACGAGGTGGACGAGGCCGGTTACCGGGTGGTCCAGGAGGCGCTGACCAACGTCGCCCGGCATGCCGGGCCGGCCACCGCCGAGGTGCACGTCGACTATGCCCCGGCGCTGCTCACCGTCTCGGTGACGGACGACGGCCGGCGGCCGGGCGGACCGCTGACGCCGGGTGTCGGCCTGCGCGGGATGCGCGAGCGGGTCACCGGGCTCGGCGGCACGTTGCGCACCGCCCACCGCGCCGGCGGCGGCTTCGAGGTGCGAGCCGCGATCCCGCTGGACGCCGAGGGTGTGCGGTGATCGGCGTTCTGCTCGTCGACGACCAGGCGCTGATGCGTGTCGGGTTCCGGTCGCTGATCGACGCCGAGGAACGGATGACCGTCGTGGGTGAGGCCGCCGACGGCGCCGCCGCGGTCGAGCTGACCCGCCGGTTGCGGCCCGACGTGGTGCTGATGGACGTGCAGATGCCGGGGCTCGACGGCATCGAGGCGACCCGGCGGATCGCCGCCGACCCGCAGCTCGACGGCGTACGGGTGCTGGTCCTCACCAACTACGGCCTGGACTCCTACGTCTTCGCCGCGTTGCGGGCCGGGGCCAGCGGGTTCCTGCTCAAGGACGCCGACCCGGCCGACCTGTTGTCGGCGATCGGGGTGGTGGCCCGTGGTGACGCGCTGCTCGCCCCGGCCGTGACCCGCACGCTGATCAGCGAGTTCGTCACCCGTCCGGCCCCGGCCGACCCGGCCGCCGGGCGGGACGCGCTGACCGCCCGCGAGCAGGAGATCGTCCAGCTGGTGGCGCGCGGGCTGAGCAACGACGAGCTGGCCGCGCGCATGGTGATCAGCCCGCTGACCGTGAAGACCCACATCAACCGGGCGATGAGCAAACTGCACTGCCGCGACCGGGCCCAGCTGGTGGTCTGGGCGTACGAGTCAGGCCTCGTCGCCCCCCGGCACCGCTGAGATGTCCTCGACCGACGGCTCGACGAGCACGTGCCCGATCGGCCGGTGGGCCACCCCGCCCCACGCGCGGCCGGGCAGCCGGTCGAAGCCGGGCGCCGGGTCGGCCAGGGCCCGCTGGATCGCGCCGAGCAGCCGGCCCGCCTCCTGGGCCTGGTTGGCATACCAGGCGGTCGACCAGACCCGGTGCATGTGCCAGCCGAGCTCGCGGAGTTCCTGCTCGCGCAGGCGGTCCCGGTCGCGGGCGGCGGCGACCTTGCGGTAACCGGGGCCGTCGAACTCGATGCCCAGCGCGTACACCTCGTCGGGGTGCTCGGGGTGCAGGACGCCGAGGTCGATCCAGTGCCCGGAGGCCCCGATCCGCCGCCGCACCTGGAAACCCCAGCCGGTGATCGTGGACAGCACCGACTCCTCGAAATCGGTGATGCCGTCGCGGTCGGTGCTGTCGCGCCCGAGCGTGGCGGCGTCGCGTTCGGCGTACTCGAGGAAGGCCTTGAGGTGCCGGATGCTCTCGTTGCCCATGTCCGGCACGTCGGACGCGTGGATCGACGAGACGACCTCGAGACGCTGCCGGGCGCGGGTGATCGCGACGTTGAGCCGGCGCCAGCCCTTCGGCCGGTTGAGCACCCCGAAGTTCGTACTGATCTTGTCGGTCTCGTCGTAGCCGTAACCGACCGACAGGATCACCACGTCGCGCACGTCGCCCTGCACCGCCTCCAGGCTCTTGACGAAGAAGCCGTTGAGCCGGTCCGAGTCGTCCATGAGGTGTTCGAGGTCGGGCCGTTCGGAGATCACCCGCTGGACGGCCTCCTCGATGGCGTCGGCCTGCGCCACCGACAGCGTCACCACGCCCAGTGAGCGGCCCGGCCGGTGGGTGAAGTGGTGCAGCACCCGGGCCGCGACCGCGTCCGCCTCGATCGTGTTGTCCGAGGTGGTGAGCCGGTGGTAGACGCCGTCGACGTGGTAGAGCTGCACGCCGTGGTCGGGTTCGCGGGCGTAGGCGCGGGGCAGGCTGACCACGCGCCCGCCGTAGTAGGCGAGGTTGGCGAAGGCGAACAGCGCCTCGTGCCGGCTGCGGTGGTGCCAGTCCAGTTCGAGGGTCGGGAACGTCAGCTTGGCGAGGTCGAGGATCGACGGGAAGTCGGTGACGTCGTCCTCGACCCGGTCGTAGAAGGTGGTCGGGGGCAGCTGCCGTTCGTCGCCGGCCACGATCAGCGCGTCGCCGCGGTAGACGCAGTTGATCGCGTCGGCCGTGGTGACCTGCGACGCCTCGTCGATGATCACGACGTCGAACTCGATCTCCGGCGGCAGCAGGCGGCTCACCGACAGCGGCGACATCAGGAAGCACGGCTTGAGGGCCTGCACCGCGTGCCGGGCCTGGGCGATCAGATCCCGGACGGCCAGGTGCCCGGTGCGTTTGTTGCCCTCGCGGCGGATCAGGGCGGGCTCGCCGGTGGTGGCCGCGGACGGCCGGCGGGCCTCCACCGCGTAGACGATGTCGGCCAGCGCGGCCCCGTTCAGCTCGGTGTCGAGCAGCCGGAACACCTCGACCAGATGCTCCCGTTCCTCGGCGTCGGTCGGCAGCAGCCCGCCGTCGTCCCGGATGACCGCGTCGGCCCAACCCCGATAGAGAGCCTTCTCGAGTACGGGCCAGATCTGCTCGGCCTCGACGTCCTGGTCGGCGCAGTAGTCGAGGGCGGCGGCGAGCCCGAAGGACAGGATGATGTCGCGGGCGTCGGAGTGGACGAACCACTCGGGCTGCCCCGCGGTGTCGTGGATCAGGTCCATCAGCAGGTCCCGGGCGCTGTCGTAGTCGCCGAGGTGGGTGTTCAGCTCGGCCCGGCGGTCCGGCCCGAACGCGGCGAGCACCTGCTCGCGGGCGTTCTCCCAGCCGGCCACCGCGGCCGACAGCCCGTCGCTGGGTTTCGCCTCGGCGAGGGCCAGCGCCTGCTCGGTGGTGAGGGCCCCGTCCTGCCCGGTGTGGATGCGGCGGGCCGCGGCGGTCCACTCGACTATCTGGTTCATCAGCTCGTCGTTGGTCTTGGTGCCGCGGTAGATCGAGCCGAGCACGGCGGCGTGCGGGCCGGCCGCCGACCAGATCGCGGCTTCGGCGTCGACCGCCGCCTGCCGTTGCTCGGCGATCTCCACCGCCTCGGCGAGGGTGAGGTCGCCGCGCCCGGTGGGGCCGCCGTAGGCGCGCAGCATCTCGGCGGCGGCGCGCAGCGGGCCGATGTGCGCGCGCATCCAGATGACGGCGTCCTGCACGGCGCCCTCGCCCAGTTCGGGACGGGGCGCGCGGGCGGGTGGCTCGCGCAGCGTGGTGCGGAAGCGTTCGAACTCGTCGCGGGCCTCGTTGACGATGCGCAGCAGGGCGCTGTTCGGGCGGGGCGCGGTGACGTGCACGACGACGGCGGCGAGCGCCTCCGGCGGCGTGTGCAGGATAACCTCGTCGGCGTTGTGCAGGGCCTCCTGGACGGCGGTGAAGTCGGTGTCGAGGCCGTCCCAGTGCCGGCCGAGGATGTCGGCGTGCTCGTCGGCCATCTCCTCGAGGTGGTCGAGGGCGGCTTTCCAGTTCGCCGCGTCCTCGACGTTGGCGACCGCGTCCTCCGGCTTCACCTCGGGCAGCGCCGCGTCGATCGCGGCCTTCTTGTCCCGCCGGTAGGTGCGCATCAGCTTGCGGGCGCCACGCCGGTTGTTGAGCCGGTCGGCCATCTCCTCGATCGGCTCGTTGAGCACGCCCTCGTCGAAGTGCCGGCGGGCCTGCGCCTCGGCGGCCTGCACGGCTTCGACGGCGAGCCGCAGCGAGCGCACGGCGGCGTGCGCGGCCGCCATCCCGCCGTCCTTGAACCAGGCGGCCTCCGGCTTGTTGTCCCGGGAGATCAGCTGGGCGATCGTCACCACCCGGGCGGAGTCCGGGAAGGTGACGACATTCGGCAGGCCGAGACGGGCGGTGACCCGGTCGAGGCTCTCCTGCCGGGTCTCGAGCCGGTCGGCCTCCTCGGCGAACTTGTTGGCCAGGTGCTCGGCCTGGGCGGAGTTGAGCGGGCGCAGGTCGAGCGGCGGCGGGGTCAGGTGCGAGAGGTCGGGCACCGAGGTGAGGTCGGCCGCGGACGGCAGCTCGGCCCACGGGATCCCGCCGTAGCGCAGCGCGGCCAGGTGTCTGGTGAGGTCGTCGGCGGCTTCCCGGACCGGCGCGAGGCTGGTCGCGGTGAGCCATTCCGGCACGATCGTGGCGGGGCGGAGCCCGGCGTGTGTGCTCAGCGCGGCGAGGGTGCTCGCCCCGGCCGGTTCGTGCAGGTCGAAGGCGTCGGCGAGGGCCGAGTTGGCGATCACCGTCTCGGCCAGCTGACCGAGGGCGGCCAGGGCGGCGCGCAGCCGGCCCTCCATCGGCTCGCGCTCGACGGCGTCGCGCCACAGGTAGGTCGCGCTGCGCAGCCGGCCGAGCCGGCCGACGGCGTCGCGGATGGCGAGCAGGGCGTCCGGGGTCAGCTCGGCGGGGATGTCGGCGGGCACCGGCGCGGCGGGAACGTCCGGCCGGGTGGCGATCACCCCGATGATCTCGTGCAGGCTCCGGCCGAGCGGCGGCCGCACGCGGTTGAGACTTTCGGCGTACGAGGTGAGCCGCTCCCGCCGCTCCCGCACCGCGCGCCGGTCGATCGGGTCCATCGCGGCCAGCGGCACCGGGTCGGTGTCGATCGCCTCGGACAGCGCGGCCGCCACCTCCCGCCGCCCGGTCAGGTCGCTGTGCAGCGGCAGCAGGTAGTTGCCGAGCCCGGCCTCGGACAACCGCCGGTGCACGGTGTCGAGCGCGGCCGCCTTCTCCGAGACCACCAGCACCCGTTTGCCGGCGTGCAGCAGGCAGCCGACGATGTTGGCGATGGTCTGCGACTTGCCGCTGCCCGGCGCGCCGTCGAGCACGAAACTGTGCCCGGCCAGGGCGGCGGCCACGCAGGCGCGCTGGGAGGCGTCCGCGTCGAGCAGCAGCGGCTGCTCCTCGGCCGGGGCGGCCTCGTCGATCACGGCGGCGTCGATCGGGTCGAAGGCGAACGCCCGGTCCGCGTCCCGGGTGGCGAGGGCCCGCACGAGCGGGTGCTCGGCGATGTGCGGTTCGCTCTCGACCAGGTCGGCGTGGATGAACTCGCGGTGCACGCCGAACATGGACAGCAGGACGGTCTCGTCGGCGTACCAGCCGGGCCGTTCGCCGATCGCCACGTCGATGTGCGCCCACAGGACCGTGACGTCGAGCTCGGCCAGCGAGGTCACCTCGGGCAGCTCGATGTCCTGCGGTTCCATCCGCAGGGCGAGGGCGGGGTTGACGATCGGGTCGTCGGGGCGGGCCCGCAGCACCGGCCCGACCGGGTCGATCTCCACCGGCACGAGCAGGATCGGGCTCTCGTGCGGGGTGTTGCGCTCGTCGGTCCAGTGCAGCATGCCGAGCGCCAGGTAGAGCGAGCTCACCCCGCGGTCGATCAGCTGCTGCCGGGAGCGGCGGTAGAACTTGTGCAGCATCGCCCCGAGGTCGTGCTCGGTCATCGGGGTGCGCAGGATCTGCCGGTGCTCGTCGTCGTCGCCCGGGAAGCCGAACGCGCCGTCCTCCTGGAGCACCCGCAGGATGCTCTTGGGCGACGGCCCGGTGATCTCCACCGCGTCGGAGGGGGTCCGCCCGAAGTTCAACAGGCGGTTGGCGTCGGTCAGGTCGACGAGTCCCGAGCGCCACGTTTCGAGCGCGGCCCGGACCACGCCGTCGGGTTGCCCGCTCAGTTCCGCTGCATGATCCGGCCGCATAACCCTAATTCCAGCAAGTTCGCCCGCTTCCGTCCGGATATTCGCCGTATCGGAAGCGGGCGATCTTGGATCAGCGTGCCGCGACGGGCTCCTCGTCGGCCCGCTGAGCCGGGCGGCGCTCCAGCGCGATGCCCTCCACGTCGAGCTCCGGGAGCTTCGACAGCCACTTCGGGAACCACCACGCGGCCCGGCCCATGAGCGCGATCGCGGCCGGAATGGCGATCATGCGAACCACCAGGGCGTCGAACAGGATGCCCATGGCCAGGGCGAACGCGATCGGCTTGATCGTGTCGTTGCCCTGCGGCACGAAACCGGCGAACACCGAGAACATGATCGTCGCGGCCGCCACCACCACCGGGGCGGCGTGCCGGAACCCGCTGATCACCGCCTGGCGGGGGGCGGCGCCGTGGGCGTGCGCCTCGTGCATGCGGGACACCATGAACACCATGTAGTCCATCGCCAGGCCGAACAGGATGCCGACGATGATGATCGGCGAGAGGCTCAGCAGCGGACCGTTGACCTTGGCGTTGACGATGAAGTCGAGCCAGCCCCACTGGAAGACCGCGACCGTGGCGCCGAACGCGGCCCCGACCGTGAGCAGGAAGCCCAGCACGCCGGCGACCGGCACCAGGATCGACCGGAAGACCAGCACGAGCAGCACGAACGCGAGGCCGACGACCAGGATCAGATAGATCGGCAGGGCGTCGTCGAGCTTCTGCGACACGTCGATGCTGACCGCCGTCTGGCCGGTGACGTAGACCTTGGCGTCCGGGCCGTCGCCGACCTTGTCGCGGATGGCGTGCACCAGGTCGACGGTCTCGGTGTCCTCCGGGCCGCTCTTCGGGATGATCGTGATGAGGGCCGCGTCACCCTTGGCGTCCGGGGCGGGGGCGGTCGCGACGAGCACGCCGGGCAGGGTGCTCACCTGCTGACGTACCGAGGTCGCGTAGGAAGCCGAACCGGACCCGTCCACCAGGACCAGCAGCGGCCCGGCGAAGCCCGGGCCGAACCGATCCGCGATGATCGCGTCGGCCTTGGCCTGGGTGCTGCCCGGGACCTCCTTGAGGATCAGCGAGGTCTGCATCTTGGTGACCGGGACGGCGATCACGGCGAGCGCCGCCACCGCGATGATCAGGCTGGCCCAGCGCTTGTGCGCGACCAGGTTGGCCCAGCCCTTGAAGAAGCCGCGGCCGGGCTCGTCGTCGGTCTGCTCGACCGGCGGGACGTCGCGCAGTTTCTTCGGCAGCGCCCGCTTGCCGATCATCCCGAGGATCGCCGGCACCAGGGTGATCGCGACCAGGACGGCGATCACCACGGTGGCCGCCGCGGCCAGGCCCATCTGGGTGAGGAACGGGATGCCGGCCACCGAGAGACCGGCGAGCGCGATCACCACGGTCAGGCCGGCGGTGACGACCGCCGAGCCCGCCGTGCCGACCGCCATCGCCGCCGCGTCGGTCACCGCCAGGCCCCGGCGCAGCTCCTGGCGGAACCGGGTGACGATGAACAGCGCGTAGTCGATGCCGACGGCGAGGCCGAGCATCACCGCCAGGATCGAGGTGGTCGACTGGAGCTCGACGAAGCCGGTCAGGGTGAAGATGCCGGCCGCGCCGATGCCGACGCCGACGATCGCGGTCAGCAGGTTCATCCCGGCCGCCACCAGCGAGCCGTACGTCAGGGCCAGCACCAGCAGAGCGACGACCACACCGAGGCCCTCGGCCGGGCCGCCCACGTCGGCGCCGGACTCCTTGGAGGCTTCGCCGCGCACCTCCACCGTCAGCCCGCCGGCCTTCGCCTGGTCGACGGCTTGCAGAAGGGCGTCGCGCTGCTCGACGGTGAGCTCCGAGGCCTGCACGCCGTAACTGAGTGTGCTGTATGCCGCCGTCTGGTCGCGCGAGACGATCGGCTGCTTGGGGTCGAGCGGGTTGCTCGCCGCGAGCACACCGGGCAGCTTGCCCAGCACCGCGACGGTCTGCGCGACCTGGGCCGCGTTCGCCTGGTCGGTGATCTTGCCACCGGCCGGGGCCTCGAAGACCACCTGCGCGGTGGCACCCCCGGAAGCGGCGCCGAAGCGCTCCTTCATCAGGTTGAGCGCGGTCGTCGACTCCTGGCCGGGAATCGAGAACGTGTTGACGGTCGGCCCGGACAGGGTCGCCGCGCCGACGCCGACCGCGACCAGGGCCGCCAGCCACACGACGGTGACCAGGATCCGGTGCCGCACGGCGGAGAGGCCGAGGCGGTGCAGCAGGGTTGCCATAAGGGGAGTCCCTTGCCTAGTTCTTCGGGCGCTCGTGGCCGAGCGCGTCGTAGCTGACCTCGACGATGTCGGCGAGGGCGGCGGGGGTGAGCTTGTCGTGCATCGCCACGGTGGTGACGGCCAGCGCGCCGAGGGCTCCGACGATGCGCACCAGACGTGGCAGGTCGCTGTCCATGACGCAGTCGGGGTCGGCCACGCCGAAAGCGGCGAAGACGGCTTCGCCGAACTCGTGCAACGGGCCGTCCTCGGGGGCGTTGGTCAGGCCGCTGAGCAGCAGCGCGACCGCTCCCGGGCGCTCGCTCGCGAGCCGGGCCACCCCGGTGATCACGACCCGGTCGCGCGCCGGCCCGACCGGCAGATCGGCGGCCTGGCCGGCGACCGCGAGCAGGTCGGCGAGGGTCCGCTCGGTGACCGCCTCCTGCAGGGCCTCCTTGGTCGGGAAGCGGTGCAGCAGGCCGGTCTTGGAATAGCCGACCGCGTCGGCCACGCGCTGGATCGACGTCTCCTTGAAGCCGTGCCGGGCGAAGAGCGCGGCGGCGGTCTCCAGGATGTCGTCCTCGATCTGTTGCTTCGTCGGACGCGCCATGCGGACCAGCTTAGACAGGGACGGACCAATCCGGTCCGGAACCGACCGTGGTGGTCCTCACAGGAATTGTCGGGACCAGTGTGATTCAACCCGGTTTTCCCCGTCGGGGCGGCGGATAACGTCGATCCGGCCCGGGAGCGGTCCGCCCGATTTTTGTAGCCTTTGCGAGCTGCCCCCGCTGTTACCTTCCGGTAACGTACCGGGAACAAGAGAACGGCTCACGTCGATGAGGGCGGCACCCATGCCCGTTGAATCCTCCCTGAACGGCACGGTCGCGGCCCTCGTGGCCGAACTGGCCACCGACACCGACCTGGTCGAGGACGTCGTGACCTCGGCGCGCGAGCACTTCCCCGAGGTGGCCCGGCTGCCCTGGGCGGAGAGCCGCCGGCACGTGGCCGCCCTGCTCGACGCCGGCTTCACCGCGTTCGCCCGCGCGCTGGCCGACGGCGACTTCGGCCCCGACCTCGACTTCAGCGAGGCCCAGCGGTTCGGGGCCGAGCGGGCCGCCCTCGGCGTGCCGGTGGCGGGGCTGCTCGCCGGGGTGCACGGCGGGCGCAGCCGCCTGCTGGAGATCGCCATCAACCGCGGGCGCGACGCCGGCATCCCGTACGACGAGCTGCTCCAGGCCCTGCTCAAGCTCGACCGGTACGGCACCGACCTGGAACGCCACGTGATGGACGGCTACCGGCAGGCCGAACGTGACCTCAACCGCGACGACCGCACCGCCCGCATCCGGGTGCTGCGCCGGCTGCTCCTCGACGACGACGGCGGCCCGGCCGGCCCCGAGGAGGACCCGGCCCGCTTCGGCCTGCACCACGGCGGCGGCTACCACTGCGTGGTCTCCGACGTGGCCGACCCGACCCGGGTGCGCGCGCTCGAGCAGGCGTTCGCCCGGTGCGGCGGCGTGCTGGCCCCGGTCGGCGGCCGGCTGTCCGGCCTCACCCCGCGCCTGCCCGCGGGCCGCGCCCTCGACCCGGCCGTGCTCGTCGTGACCACCCCGCCGGTCCCGCTCGACGCCGCCCGCGCCGCCTACAAGCTGTGCCGCACGGCCCTGCACGCGGCCCGGTCCCGCGAGTCCACCGGCATCTGCGACGTGGTCGAACTGGCCGGCGAGACGGCCCTGGAAGCACAGCCGATGCTCGCCGCGTTCCTCTCCGACGGCCTGCTCGGCGCCCTCTCCCCGGCCGAGGACTTCCACCGCGAACTGGTCGCCACCGCGCTGGCGTACCTCGACCACGGCCAGCGTCTCGACCTGACCGCGGGCGCCCTGCACCTGCACCCCAACACGGTCCGCTACCGCCTGCGGCGGCTGCAGGACCTCACCGGTTTCGGCACCCCCGCCGAGGGCCTGCCGGTGCTGGAGACGGTGCGCTGGTGGTGGGCGCTGCGCTCGTGGTCGCACCGCCCCGCCGAGGCCGCCCCCGGCTCCTGAGCGGCGGCCCGATCAGGACTTGCCCCGGTACTTCCAGATCTTGATCCAGTCGACGTCCATCACGACCCGCTCCGGGGTCTGCGCGTTGCGGCACGGGATCGGGTAACCGCACCCCTGGTCGAGCTGGAGCGCCAGGTGCATCGGCCCCTCGTCGGGCAGGCCGGTGTCCATCTGGTCCGGGGTCACGTTGAAGTAGGGCTTGCCGTCCAGGTAATAGGTCACCCGGGAGGGCAGCCACTCGACGCCGACGGTGTGGAACCTGGTGAAGTCGGCCTTGGTGTAGTCGACGCCCACGTGCTCGTTGTTCTTGCCGTGGTGCAGGTAGGTGCCACCGCCCTGCCGCTTAGGGTCGATGACCTCCATCATGTCGATCTCGCCGTTCTTGGGCCAGTCCGCGTTGTCCTCGGGCCACAGCAGCACCGCCGGGGCGTACCCGGCGCCGGCCTGGACCCGGAAGCGGACCTCCCACTTGCCGAACTTCTGGTCGCGGTAGTAGGCCGCGCCCGCGCCGACGTCCTTGCCCGACTTCTTGCTCACCCCGCCGGAGAGCTGAAGCATGCCGTCGGCCACCGCCACCATGTCGGAGCTGCGCGGCGGCTTGCCGTTGGGGCTGTCGTAGACACCCCAGTCGTCGTCCAGCGGCGCGTTGAAGTTCTCCACCACGAACGGGTCGCCCCAGTCGACCGCACTGCCCGGTTTCGGGCTGGTCTGGTAGGTGGGCGAGCTGAGCTGTTTGCCCGGGTTGGTCGACCCGCCCGAAGGCGTCTTGCCGACCCACTCGGTGGACGGCGACGCGCCGGCGCCGGCCTGTTCGCCGGTCCCCCCGCAAGCCGCGACGGTGCACGCGAGGACGACCCCGGCCCCCGCCACGGCCAACCGCTTGAGCAAAACCCCTCCCGCAGTCCCGTGAATTCCGTTCAGGTCCCGTGCACGCTAGGTGATCGGGAAACAGTTGCCAACCATTCCTATTAGGCCCGAGGTCCCGACCTGCTGCCCATCAGTAACCCGGCCGTAGCAAGTATGTGCGTTCGGTCAGGGTGCCTGGTAGATCCGGACCCAGTCGACGTCCATCACAACACGTGAGGGAGTCGATGCGTTGCGACACCCCGCGTAGTCGCCGCAGCCCTGGTCGAGCTGGAGCGCCAGGTTCATCGCCGACTCGTCCGGCAGACCCGTCTCGATCTTGTCGGCGGTGACGTTGAAGAACTTCTTGCCGTCCAGGAAATAGGTGACCCGGTTCGGCAACCATTCGACCGCGATGGTGTGGAACTTCGTGAAGTCGACCGCCGAGGTCGTACCGACCTGATGGTTCGCCGAGCCGTGGTGCAGGAAAGTGCCGAACTCCCGCCGGTCGGCCGTGGTCACCTCGGCCAGGTCGATCTCGCCGACGGTCGGCCAGTCGTCGTTGTTCTGCGGCCAGAGCAGCACCACCGCGCCGTAGCCGGAGCCGGCCATGGTGCGGAACCGCACCTCGTACCGGCCGTACTTCTGGGCCGGCAGGTACATCACCCCGCTGCCGATGTCCTTGCCGTACTTCGGGCTCACTCCCCCGGCCAGGTGCAGCATGCCGCCGGAGACCGACACCAGGTCGTTGGCGCGGGCCGGGGTGCCGTTCGGGCTGTCGTAGACGCCCCACTTGCCGGAGAGCGGGCCGGCGAAGTCCTCGAACAGCACCGGACTGCCCCAGCCGGCCGGGTTCGGCGGCGCCGCGGCGGCGGCCGCCTTCGGCGCGGCCGACGACGGGGCCGGGGACGCCGGGGCGGTCAGATAGGTGGCGGCACCGAGCCGTTGTTCGGCCGGCGCGCTGGACGACGGCGCGCCGGAGACCGACGGCGTCGGACTGGCGGTAGCTGGGATCTGGTGGCGCTCCTCGAGGGCTGCCGCACCCTCCGAGTCCGTCCCGCACGCCACAGCGACGACGCCGAGAAGAACAAGCCCCACACCGGTCGCGGCAACCCGCTTAAGCAAAACCAACCCCTCCAGAGGTACGACGGCCGGGCACTTTTGCCATGCTTCCGGCGATCGGTCGAGCTCGGGACCGGTGGAACGGTTCGTGATCTCAACCCTGCGGCTGAGGCCGTTCGCTGGCACTTAAGGAACTCTCGCGCTGCGTGACCATCTCTTCACGCAGGGCTGGGAGCTGCGGTGATGCCGGGTGCCGGGACTGTGCCGGGGGTCTCACCACGGGCCACCGCGCCGGGCGCCGTCCTGCGGTCGATGCCGGCCGCGGCGTACGCGTCGCCCTCGTCGAGGGTCTCGTTCTCGAGGAGCCGGTGCGCCAGCTGGTCGAGCTGCGGGCGGTGCGCACGGAGCAGGCGCAGCGCGTCGGCGTAGCACTCGTCGACGATCTTGCGGACCTCGGCGTCGATCAGCTCCTTGGTCGCGGGGGCGACGCCGTCGAGGCCGAGCGGCGACTCCTGCCCGGGCGGCGGCAGCACGGTGACCGGGCCGATCGCGTCGGACATGCCCCACCGGCCGACCATCTGCCGGGCGATGTTGCTCACCTGGTCGAGGTCGGACTCGGCGCCGGTGGTCATGTCGCCGTAGACGACCTCCTCCGCGGCCCGGCCGCCGAGCGCGCCGATGATGCGGCCGCGCAGGTATTTCGCCGAGTAGCCGTAGCGGTCGGCGGACGGGCTCTGGAACGTCACGCCGAGAGCCTGACCACGCGGAATGATCGAGATCTTGCGGACCGGGTCGGCGCCCGGGGTGAGCATGCCCAGCAGCGCGTGCCCGGACTCGTGGAACGCGGTGCGCTCCTTCTCCTCCGGGGTGAGCATGATGCCGCGCACCGTGCCGAGCATGATCTTCTCGAGGGCGTCGGTGAAGTCGGGCGTCCGCACCTGCTCGTGTCCGCGCCGGGCGGCCAGCAGCGCGGCCTCGTTGACCAGGTTCTTCAGGTCGGCGCCGACCATGCCCGGGGTCGAGGAGGCGAGCGCGCCGAGGTCGACGCCGGGCGCGACCGGCACACCCCGGGTGTGCACCTCGAGGATGGCGCGGCGGCCGGCCAGGTCGGGCGGGCTGACCGTGACCCGCCGGTCGAAGCGGCCCGGCCGCAGCAGCGCGGAGTCGAGGACCTCGGACCGGTTGGTCGCGGCCAGCACGACCACGCCCTCGGCGCCGGTGAAGCCGTCCATCTCGGTGAGGATCTGGTTGAGCGTCTGCTCGCGCTCGTCGTTGCCGCCGAGCGACTGCGAACCACCGCGGGCCCGCCCGATCGCGTCGAGCTCGTCGATGAAGATGATCGCCGGGGCCACCTTCTTGGCCTGGTCGAACAGGTCGCGCACCCGGGAGGCGCCGACCCCGACGATCATCTCGATGAACTCGGACGCGGAGATCGAGAAGAACGGCACCCGGGCCTCGCCGGCGACGGCCCGGGCCAGCAGGGTCTTGCCGGTGCCGGGTGGCCCGGACAGCAGCACGCCGTGCGGGATCTGGGCGCCGAGCTTGCGGTATCTCTCGGGCTCGCGCAGGAAGTCGACGATCTCGGTGACCTCCTGCTCGACCTCCTCGATGCCGGCCACGTCGGCGAAGGTGGTGCGCGGCCCGCCCTCGGGCTGGTAGAGCTTGGCCCGGGAACGGCCGAACCCGCCGAGCCCACCGCCGCCGAGCCCGGCCGCGGCCCGCCGGCTGAACCAGACGAGCAGGCCGACGAGCAGGATGGTGGGCCCGAAGCCGACGAGCAGTTGCTGCCAGACCGGCGCCGACTTGTCCGGCGAGTTGGCGTTGACCGGCACGTTGCCGGCCTGCAGCTTGGCGAACAGGTCGTCGTCGGCGAACGAGGGCCGCTGGGTGGTGAAGCGGTCGACCTCCTCGGCCTTGGTCTCGCCGGCCGGCGTGTAGGACGCCTTCCTGGTGAACTCGCCCTCGATCGTGTCGCCGGTCGAGGTGATCTCCTTGACGTTCGCCGACTGCACCTGGGTCAGGAAGTACGTGTACGACACCGAGGTGCGCTCGGGCGGCGCCAGCAGGAACGACGAGACGATCCAGTTGATCGCCAGCAGCACCACCAGCATCCAGCCGAAGCGCAGCCAGTTGTTGCGGGGCTTGCGCGAGCCGTCCGGCTCGGGCGCGGTGGGCGGCGCACCCTCGACCCGCCACGGGTGGCGGGTGGGTGACTTCGGCGCATCGGCGGGCATGAGCGCAAAGGTAGCGCTCGGTTCTGCGCGGAAACTGAGGGCGTAACGAAGATCTCCGGGCACCCCACCGCCGATCGGGGGCACCCGGAGATCCGTTCAGGGCAGAGCTGCTACTTCTGCACGGCGCAGGTCTTGAGGCCCTCGGCGTTCAGGTTCGGCTTCGCGGCGTTGCGGCCGATCGCGGTCTCGATCCGGTTGATCGTCGAGTTCC